>NZ_JARXYZ010000008.1 GCF_029894125.1 Kitasatospora sp. MAA19 | reverse complement strand
TTCGCTCTCGCCGCCGAGGCCGGCGATGCGGTCGCCCTCGACGGCCAGGCGGTCGCCCTCGACGACGGCGCCGGGCAGGACCAGCCGGGCCCCGGTCAGCGCGGTACGGTCACGGTCCGCGGTGGTCACGCGGTCACCTCCATGGAGAGCAGATCCCAGGCGAGCAGGCCCGCGCCCAGGGACGCGGCGGTGTCTTTGAGCATGGCGGGTACGACCTTCGGGGGCATCTGGAAGGTCAGGCGCTCGGTGACCGCCGTGCGCAGCGGAGTGAAGAGCGTGTCGCCGGCCTCGGCCAGCCCGCCGCCGACGATCACCGTGGACGGGTCGAGCAGGCTCTGGGCGAGCACGATCCCGTCGGCCAGGGCGTCGACGGCGCCCTGCCAGACCGCGAGCGCGCGGTCGTCCCCGGCGTCCACCGCGGCGGCGCAGGATGCCGCGTCGGCGTCGGGGTCGCCGCTGGCCGCGGCCCAGGCGCGCGACACGGCGGAGGCCGAGGCGAGCGTCTCCAGGCAGCCGCGGGCGCCGCAGCCGCACTGCGGCCCGCCCGGGCGGACCACGACGTGGCCGATCTCGCCGCCGTAGCCGTGGGCGCCGGCCTCGATCCGGCCGCTGATGCCGATGGCGCCGGCGATGCCGGTGCCCAGCGCGATGAACAGAAAGCGGTCGACGCCCCGGCCGGCGCCGAGCCGGCCCTCGGCCAGGCCGCCCGAGCGCACGTCGTGGCCGAGCGCGACGGGGATGGCGGTGCCGTCGGGGCCGGCCAGGCGCTCGCCCAGCAGCTTGCGCAGCGGGAGGTCCCGCCAGCCGAGGTTGGCCGAGTAGACCGCGATGCCGTTCTTCTCGTCGATCGTGCCCGGGACGGCCACGCCGGCCGCGAGCGGAGCGACGCCGAAGCGGCTTCGGCCCTCGTCCGCCAGGTCGGCGGCGAAGTCGAGGATGGCGGCGACCACGGCGTCCGTGCCGTGCTCCCGCCCGGTCGGTCGGCGTGCTTCGAACAGCACGGAGCCGTCCTGGGCGAGCAGCGCGGCCTTCATGCCGGTGCCGCCTACATCGAGTGCGATGACGTGCTTCACGGAGGACAGTTTCCCTTGGTCGGGTAGAAGAGGTCTAGTCCAGTTGTGGGATTGGTCTGGTCCAAACGAGGTGAGCTTTGTCGCAGATGAGTGCGGTGTGCGGGGCTTTGCACCGGACGCCGTACGTTCACTTTCTGTTGCGCATCGTGCAATGACCTCCGCACTTCGATAACTACTCGGCGGGCGCGGCGGAGTGGTGTGGACCACTGCCCGGTGGATTTGGCAGTGTTGCGCGTCCCCCTCCCGGATTTCCCCGTCCGGACGCAGTTCTCCCTGAAGGCGGTACCCGCGTTGAACAGGCGCGCCCACGTTCCCACCCGCGTCCTCGGTGCCGCGCTGGCCGGAGCACTGGTGCTCACCGCCGTCAGCGCGTGCGGCGGGCAGGACGGCGGGCCGGTCACCCTCAAGCTGGTCGCCGCCGACTACGGGGAAAGCGCCGAGACCAGCTCCAAGCTGTACTGGGACGAGGTCGTGCGCGGCTTCGAGGCCGCCAACCCCGGCATCAAGGTCGACGTCGAGGTGGACAGCTGGACCGACATCGGCAAGAAGGTCGACGACATGATCGCGGCCGGCAAGTCGCCCGACCTGCTGCAGACCGGCGGCTTTGCCGACCAGGTCGCCGCGGACCGGTTGTACCCGGCCGCCGACGTGCTCTCGATGGACACCCAGGCCAAGTTCCTGGACACCTTCGCGCACGCCGGCCAGGTGATCGGCACCCAGTACGGCATCCCGTTCGTGTCCTCCTCCCGGGTGCTCTTCTACAACAAGGCGATCTTCCGCCAGGCCGGCATCACCCAGCCGCCGACCACCTGGAACGAGCTGCGCCAGGACGCCGAGAAGATCAAGGCCAAGGTGCCGGGCGTGACCCCGTACGGGCTGCCGCTCGGGCCGGAGGAGGCCCCGGCCGAGTCCATGCTGTGGACGCTGAGCGGCGGCGGCAGCCTCTCCGACGACGTCGGCAACTACACCATCGACAGCGCCCAGAACCAGGCCACCTTCGGCTGGCTGAAGAGCAACCTGGTGAGCACCGGGCTGACCTATCCGGACCCGGGCAAGATGAACCGCACCCCGGTGTTCCAGGACTTCGCGGCCGGGAAGGTCGCGATGCTGAACGGGCACCCGACGCTGCTGCGGATGGCCACCGCCGGGAAGATCGACTTCGGGACGGCGGCGATCCCGAAGAAGGACGGCGTGGGCAAGACCGGCAGCCTCGGCGTCGCGGACTGGATGATGGCGTTCAAGGCCAACGGGCACAAGAACGAGATCAAGAAGTTCCTGTCCTTCGTCTACACCCGCGATTACCAGCTGAAGTTCGACGAGCAGTACAACCTGCTGCCGGTCACCCAGGACGCGTTCACCCAGATGACCTCGGACCCGAAGCACGAGGACCTCAAGCAGTTCGCGGTCGGGCTCTCCAACGCCAGCTTCTACCCGTTCGGGGACCCGGCCTGGGGCGAGGTCAGCAACCGGATCAAGGCCGGGATCGGCGAGTCCGTCACCGGGGACCCGAAGCAGGTGCTCACCGGGCTGCAGGACGCGGCGGTCAAGGAGGCGGCCCGGGTCCGCAAGTGAACCCGGGCCGGGGGGCTGAGGCGTCCGAGGGGGCTGAGGGGTTTCGGGGCTCTCAGCGGAGGGTGATGGCGTAGGCCTTGCGGAGCGTCTCGTGGACGGTCCAGGTGGTCCGGTCGCCCTCGCGCAGCACGGCGCAGTCGCCCGGGCCGACCTCCAGGGTCGGGCCGCCCTCGATCTCGATGGTGGCCCGGCCGCTGAGCACCACGAACATCTCGTCCGCCTCGGTGTCGGTGACCACGCCCGGGGTGATCTGCCAGATGCCGCGCAGCTGGCGGCCGTCGGGGGACTCGGACAGGACCCGGCCGGAGACCTCCGGGGTGCCGGAGACGATCTGGGCCGGGTCGAGCGGGTCGGGTTCGAGGTCGGCGGTGGGGATGTGCACGGCGAAGCTGGGCGTGGTCATACCGCCGACGCTAGCCGGGGCGGCCGGGCGCCGGGGGACGCAGAGTGTGTCGGGCTCACGCGCGAGAATGACACTCCGTAGTGACGGCGGAGGTGGCCTGGTGGGCGAGCTGAGTGAGCGGGACCTGGCGGTGCTGGCCCTGGAGGGGCGGCAGTGGCGGACGGCCGGGGCCAAGGAGCGGGCGATCCGGGAGGAGCTGGGGCTCTCCTCCACCCGGTACTACCAGCTGCTGAACGCGCTGCTGGACCGGCCGGAGGCACTGGCGCACGCCCCGGTGCTGGTGAACCGGCTCCGGCGGATCCGGGAGGCCCGGCGGGCCGCGCGGTAGCGGGCCGGGGCCACGGGGTATGGGCTCGGGCATGGGTTTCGAGGAGATGGTGACGCCGACCACCGACGCCGGCCGGGACGGCCTCCGGGCGATCCTGGCCGGGCCGGGTGACGCGGTGATCGCGCTGGACTTCGACGGGACGCTGGCGCCGATCGTCCCCGATCCGGACCGGGCCAGGGCGCATCCGGGGGCGGCGGCCGCGCTGCGGGCGCTGGCGCCACTGGTGCGGGCCGTGGTGGTGGTGACCGGGCGGCCGGCCGCGCTGGCGGCGGAGTACGGCGCCTTGGCCGGGCTGCCCGGGGTCGTGGTGCTCGGGCACTACGGCGCCGAGCGCTGGGAGGGCGGCGAGGTGACCGCGCCGCCGGTGCACCCCGGGGTGGCCGGGGCACGGGCGGCGCTGCCGGGCCTCCTGGCGGCGGCGGGGGCGCCCGAGGGGACGTGGGTGGAGGACAAGGGGCGCTCGCTGGCGGTGCACACCCGGCGTACGGCAGCACCGGAGGAGACGCTGGAGCTGCTGCGGGCGCCGGTCGGCGAGCTGGCGGCCGGGCACGGGCTGGTGGTGGAGCCCGGGCGGCTGGTGCTGGAGCTGCGGCCGCCGGGGGTGGACAAGGGCGCGGCGCTGACCGGCTTCTTGCGCGAGCGCGGGGCCCGTTCGGTGCTGTACGCGGGGGACGACCTCGGGGACGTGGCGGCCTTCGCGGCGGTGGAGAAGCTGCGCGGTGCGGGGGTGGCGGGGCTGCTGGTGTGCAGTGGCGCGGTGGGGGACGCGCCGGTGCGCGAACTCGCCGACCGGGCGGACCTGGTGGTCCCGGGCCCGGCCGGCGTGGTGGGGCTGCTGGCGGCGCTGGGGGAGGCCCTCAGCTCGGGTTGAGCCGGGGCACGGCGCGTCGGGCCGGATCACTGCGCGTCGAGCCGGATCACCGCGTGTCGGGCTGGTTCACAGTGCGTTGAGCTGGTCGAGGAACCACTGCTGCGGGGGCAGCGCGGTGGCCGCCGCGGCGAGGCGCTTGGTGCGGTCGGCGCGCTCCTCCGTCGGCATGGTGAGGCCCGCGTGCAGGGCGTCGGCGGTGGCGATGACGTCGTACGGGTTGACGATGAGCGCGTCCTCGGCGAGTTCGGCGTACGCGCCGGCCTCCCGGGAGAGCACCAGGGCGCAGCCGTGGTCGGAGACCACCGGGACCTCCTTGGCGACCAGGTTCATGCCGTCCCGGATCGGGTTGACCAGGGCCACGTCGGCAAGCCGGTAGGCGGCCAGGGAGCGCGGGAAGTCGTCGTCGACGTGCAGGATCAGCGGCTGCCAGCCGGGGGTGGCGAACTCCTCGTCGATCTCCCGGGCGAGCCGGCGCACCTCGTCGGTGTAGGCGCGGTACTCGGCGAGGTCGGTGCGGGAGGGGTAGGCGAAGGCGATGTGCACCACCCGGTCGTGCCACTCGGGGCGGGTGCGCAGCAGGTGCCGGTAGGCCTGGAGGCCGCGGACGATGTTCTTGCTCAGCTCGGTGCGGTCGACCCGGACGATGGTGCGGCGTCCGCCGACGGCCTCGCGGAGGGTGGCGAGACGCTCGTCGACGTCCGGGCGGTGGGAGCGTTCGCGCAGGAAGTCGGCGTCGGCGCCGAGCGCGTGGACGCCGAGGTGGGTGGTGCGGCCGGCGTGGGTGACGGTCATCGTCTCGCGGTCGACCTCGGCGCCGAGCAGGTCGGCGCAGCAGTCGGCGAAGGCCAGGGCCCAGCGGCGGGTGAGGAAGCCGGCCCGGTCGGCGCCCAGGATGCCGGTGAGGACGGCCTCGGCGACGTCGTCGGGCAGCAGCCGGAAGTACGTGGGCGGGGCCCACGGAGTGTGCGAGAAGTGGCCGATCCGCAGGTCGGGGCGGAGGGCGCGGAGCAGGGCCGGGGTCAGCGAGAGGTGGTAGTCCTGGACCAGCACGGCGGCCCCGGGCGCGGCCTCGGCGGCCAGCGCCTCGGCGAAGGCGGTGTTGTAGGCGCGGTAGGCGGCCCACTCGGTGCGGAACCCGGCGTCGAAGACGGGGGCGGTGGGGGTGGCGTAGAGCAGGTGGTGGACGAACCAGAGGGTGGAGTTGGCGACGCCGTTGTAGGCGAGGGCGAAGGTTTCGGGGTCGATGTCCAGCATGCGGACGGCCTGGCCGCCGACGTCGTGCCCGGCGAGGTCGAGCCGGCCGTGCGGGGCCTGTCCGGCGGCCTGCCGGTCGGCGGCGCCGAGAGCGGCGCAGACCCAGACGGCGTCGGGGTCGTCGATGGCGGAGAGGCCCGAGACCAGGCCTCCGCCGCCGCGTCGGAGGGTCAGCGTGCCGTCGTCCGAGGTGCTGAACGACACCGGTCCCCGATTGGATGCCACCAGGACGGGGGCGGTGCCGGTCGCACTCGAACGTTCGGTCGTGAGATCGCCCATGGTTGGTACGTTGCCGTGGCTCCGGTGCGGCAAACCCTTTCGGCGGGCGTTCAGTGCCGGGTCGCGTACTCGGGCACGGTGTGCATCGGGGGGCGTTCGAGGGCGGTCACCGGGTGGGTGTGGGCGGTGAACTCCCGGGTCTGCGGGTCGCGGGTGAACTGGGTGAGCAGCGGGTGGACCAGGTCGGCGGAGGCCTTCAGCCGGTGGGTGCGGTCGAGGCGTTCCAGGGCGGTGCGGTAGATGGTCGCCGCCATTCGGCCGAGGGCCTGGCCGTCCTGGTGCCGGTGGTGCCGGACGCCGACGTCCACCTGGGCCAGGGCGTCCAGCCCGACCGTCTCCAACGCGTCGACCAGCAGGCCGAGTTCGACGCCGTAGCCGGTGGGGAAGGGGAGCCGTTCGAGCAGCGCGCGGCGGGCCGCGTACTCGCCGCCGAGCGGCTGGACGAAACCGGCGAGTTCCGGCCAGTGCAGGTTGAGCAGCGGGCGGGCCACCAGTTCGGTGACCCGGCCGCCGCCGGACGGGACGACCGCGCCGTCGCCCGCGCCGGAGCCGCCGACCGACACTTCGAGCGGCCGGTCGTACATGGCCTTGACCAGCTGGATGTCCGGTTCGGTGAGCAGCGGGCCGAGGATGCCGGAGACGAAGGTCGGGTCGAACTCGCGCAGGTCGGCGTCGACGAAGCAGACGATGTCGCCGCGGGTGACCAGCAGCGAGCGCCAGAGCACCTCGCCCTTGCCGGGGGCGGCGGGCAGCCGGGGCAGGATCGCGTCGCGGTGCTCCACCCGGGCGCCGGCCCCGGCGGCGACGGCGGCGGTGGCGTCGGCCGAGCCGGAGTCGACCACGACGAGTTCGTCGACCAGCGGGAGGCGCTCCATCAGCTCGCGGCGGATGGTGCGGACGATGTCGCCGACGGTGGCCTCCTCGTCCAGCGCGGGCAGCACCACGCTGACCGTCTGGCCGGTCCGGCGCTTGGCCTCCAGGAGGGCGTGCACCGGCCGGTCGGCCGCGCTCCACGAGCGGCGGCGCAGCCAGGACGCCGCCTGGGGGAGCAGCGCGGGGGTCGGTTCGGCGGGCACTGGACTCTCCTCGGCGGGGTCGGGCGGGACGCGCCATCTCGCGTGGCGGACGATCCCTTTCGGGGTTGACGCCTTCGGATACAGTCTTCGTACAGCGGTCGGACCTTTGCACGCCGGGGTCGCCGTTCAGCACCACCACAATTTCACAAGCTCATCCAGAGGGACTGAGGGAACGGCCCGTTGACGTCCCGGCAACCTTCTCGCGCGGCTGTCCGTCGACAGGCCCCCCGCGGGACAGGTGCCAATTCCGGCCTGTGGCGCGACCGTGCCACGGGGAAGATGAGGAGAGAGGCCTCCGCCATCATGGCTATCGACACCGTCGCACCCGCTTCCGTTGACCTCGGCCCCGCCGCCGCGCTGTCCTGTCGCGAGTGCGGCACCCGCTTCCCGCTCGGTCCGAGCTTCGCCTGCCTGGAGTGCTTCGGCCCGCTGGAGATCGCGTACGAGTTCGGTGGCGAGGACGCCGAGGCGCTGCGCCGGCGGATCGAGGCCGGTCCGTCCTCGATCTGGCGCTACGCGCCGCTGCTGCCCGTCCCGGCCGACGTCGCCACCAAGCCGAACCTGAACCCGGGGTGGACCCCGCTGGTCAAGGCGGACAACCTGGGCCGCGAGCTCGGCTTCACCGCCCAGCTGCACATCAAGGACGACTCGGGCAACCCGACCCACTCGTTCAAGGACCGCGTGGTGGCCTGCGCCATCGAGGCCGCGCGGGCGTTCGACTTCACGACGCTCTCCTGCTCCTCCACCGGCAACCTGGCCGGCGCGGTCGGCGCGGCGGCCGCCCGGGCCGGTTTCAAGTCCTGCGTGTTCATCCCGCACGACCTGGAGCAGGGCAAGGTCGTCATGGCCGGGGTGTACGGCGGCGAGCTGGTCGGCATCGAGGGCAACTACGACGACGTGAACCGCTTCTGCTCGGAGCTGATCGGCGACCCGGCCGGCGAGGGCTGGGGCTTCGTCAACGTCAACCTGCGCCCGTACTACGGCGAGGGCTCCAAGACGCTGGCCTACGAGATCTGCGAGCAGCTCGGCTGGCGGCTGCCGGAGCAGATCGTCATCCCGATCGCCTCCGGCTCCCAGCTGACCAAGATCGACAAGGGGCTGCAGGAGCTGATCAAGCTCGGCCTGGTCGAGGATCGGCCGTACAAGGTCTTCGGCGCCCAGGCGGCGGGGTGCTCGCCGGTGTCGGCCGCCTTCAAGGCCGGCCAGGACGTGATCCGCCCGGTCAAGCCGGACACCATCGCCAAGTCGCTGGCGATCGGCAACCCGGCGGACGGCCCGTACGTGCTGGACATCGCCCGGCGCACCGGCGGCGCGGTCGAGGACGTCACCGACGCCGAGGTGGTGGACGCGATCCGGCTGCTGGCCCGGACCGAGGGCATCTTCGCCGAGACCGCGGGCGGGGTGACCGTCGGCGTGCTGAAGAAGCTGGTCGAGACCGGCCGGCTGGATCCGGCCAAGGAGACCGTCGCGATCAACACCGGCGACGGCCTGAAGACCCTGGACGCCGTGGCCGACTCCGGGATGACCGCCGTGATCCGCCCGACGCTGGCGTCCTTCCGCGACGCCGGCCTCGCGTCCGCCTGAACCCCCCACCCCGCTGGGTCGCACCCGCTAGGAGAGCCATGAGCGCCAACGTCCGTATCCCCACCATCCTGCGCACCTACACCGGCGGCTCCGCCGAGGTGGCCGCCGAGGGCGCCACCCTGGGCGAGGTCATCGCCGACCTGGAGAAGAACCACGCGGGCATCTCGGCCCGCATCCTGGACGACGCCGGCAAGCTGCGCCGCTTCGTCAACGTCTACGTGAACGACGACGACGTGCGCTTCGCCGAGGGCCTCGCGACCGGCATCGCGGACGGCGCCAGCGTCTCGATCATCCCGGCGGTGGCCGGCGGCTGCTGAGCCGAGACCCCGCCCCGGCGGCGCCCGCCCGCGTCGACCGGACCGGCCCTGGTTCGACCGGCCGTCCCGCGTACGGAATTCCGTTCCCCGTGCGCGCGGGCGGCCGGTCGCATTTCGGCGGGAATATTTCGGGGTCGAGTCGGAGTAGAGTGTGGCTCGGTTGGGAACAGGGCTTCCCCTCATCCCCACCCGTGAATCGCCGGAGTTCGTCCGGCTGCTGGGATCGGCCGTTGAGACCGGCTGTTGAGACCGACCGGGTGCGGGACCGTGAAACATGTCAGGCAGATGTCAGAATTCCCGCGGGGATTTGTTGTAATCCGTCCGCTATGTCCGGCGTGAAATGCCGAATTCCTCCCGGTTTGGCCCGTCCTGTCCTTTGATGTGGTGCCGGAATTCCCCGCAGCTGACCCTGTTGCAGAGGGCGTCGATCCGGATACATTCAGCCGCGGTCGACGTAATCACCCGCTCACGGGGCGCCGTCAGGTGCCCCTGCGGAGGATTGCGGCGTGCACGGCTGCGCCCAGGGGGGGTTCCCCGGGCCGGCCTTCAAACCAGACCCGGGCCCGCGACCTGCGGGCGCGTGAAGGGCCAGCACAGCACTAGGGGAGTTCGGAATGGCTCAGGGCACCGTCAAGTGGTTCAACGCGGAGAAGGGCTACGGCTTCATCGCGGTCGACGGTGGTGCGGACGTCTTCGTCCACTACAGCGCGATCCAGATGGACGGCTACCGCACCCTCGAGGAGGGCCAGCGGGTCGAGTTCGAGATCTCCCAGGGACAGAAGGGCCCGCAGGCGGACATGGTCCGCGCGGCGGTCTGACCTTCCTTCTCCTCCAGGAGCTCGGCACGGCCCACGGCTGGTGACCACTCGCTTCTCGGCGGGCCCGTACGACACGCGTCGTACGGGCCCGTCGGCGTTCCCCGGCGGGGAGTTGCGGGGCGCGGCGGGGGCGCGCCGGACGGCTCGCGGGATCGCGATTGGGCTTGCACTCGACCACCCGGAGTGCTAATCATTGGCGTTAGCACTCACAGCGTGAGAGTGACAGCGGACCGGGTCGGTGAGGCCCCCGGGAGCGGTAGGGGAAAGGACCCCCGCACACCAGGGCCGTCCGTCGCGGGCACCCCTTGGTCCGAGCAGTCGACCGTGTCCCGGAGGACCACTTCTGATGGCCAAGATCATCGCCTTTGATGAGGAAGCTCGCCGCGGCCTTGAGCGTGGCATGAACCAGCTCGCCGACGCAGTGAAGGTCACGCTCGGCCCCAAGGGTCGCAACGTCGTGCTGGAGAAGAAGTGGGGCGCCCCCACGATCACCAACGACGGTGTCTCCATCGCCAAGGAGATCGAGCTCGAGGACCCCTACGAGAAGATCGGCGCGGAGCTCGTCAAGGAGGTCGCCAAGAAGACCGACGACGTCGCGGGTGACGGCACCACCACCGCCACCGTGCTGGCCCAGGCCCTGGTTCGCGAGGGTCTGCGCAACGTCGCCGCCGGCGCCAACCCGATGGCCCTGAAGCGCGGCATCGAGAAGGCCGTCGCCGCCGTCTCCGACCAGCTGCTGGCCCAGGCCAAGGACGTGGAGACCAAGGAGCAGATCGCCTCCACCGCCTCCATCTCGGCCGCCGACACCCAGATCGGCGAGCTCATCGCCGAGGCCATGGACAAGGTCGGCAAGGAAGGCGTCATCACCGTCGAGGAGAGCAACACCTTCGGCCTGGAGCTTGAGCTCACCGAGGGCATGCGCTTCGACAAGGGCTACATCTCCGCCTACTTCGCCACCGACCTGGAGCGGATGGAGGCGTCCTTCGAGGACCCGTACATCCTCATCGCCAACTCCAAGATCGGCTCGGTCAAGGACCTGCTGCCGCTGCTGGAGAAGGTCATGCAGAGCGGCAAGTCGCTCGTCATCATCGCCGAGGACGTCGAGGGCGAGGCCCTGTCGACCCTGGTCGTGAACAAGATCCGCGGCACCTTCAAGTCCGTCGCCGTCAAGGCCCCGGGCTTCGGCGACCGCCGCAAGGCCATGCTCGGCGACATCGCCATCCTCACCGGTGGCACCGTGATCTCCGAGGAGGTCGGCCTCAAGCTGGAGAACGCCGGCATCGACCTGCTGGGCCGCGCCCGCAAGGTGGTCATCACCAAGGACGAGACCACCATCATCGATGGTGCCGGTGACGCCGACCAGGTCGCCGGTCGCGTGAACCAGATCCGTGCCGAGATCGAGAACAGCGACTCGGACTACGACCGCGAGAAGCTCCAGGAGCGCCTCGCCAAGCTGGCCGGCGGCGTGGCCGTCATCAAGGCCGGCGCGGCCACCGAGGTGGAGCTCAAGGAGCGCAAGCACCGCATCGAGGACGCCGTCCGCAACGCCAAGGCCGCCGTCGAGGAGGGCATCGTCGCCGGTGGTGGCGTCGCGCTGCTGCAGGCCGGTGTCGCCTTCGACAAGCTGGAGCTGGACGGCGACGAGGCCACCGGTGCCAACATCGTCAAGGTCGCGCTGGAGGCCCCGATCAAGCAGATCGCGACCAACGCCGGCCTGGAGGGTGGCGTCGTGGTGGAGAAGGTGCGCAACCTCCCCGCCGGTCACGGCCTGAACGCCGCCACCAACGAGTACGTCGACCTGGTCGCCGCGGGCATCATCGACCCGGCCAAGGTCACCCGCTCCGCGCTGCAGAACGCCGCCTCCATCGCGGCGCTGTTCCTCACCACCGAGGCCGTCATCGCCGACAAGCCGGAGAAGGCCGCTGCGGCCGCCGGCGGCGGCATGCCGGGCGGTGACATGGACTTCTGATCCCGCTGGGATCGGACGGTTCGGATCGTTCGCGAGGGCGGTCTCCCCGACGGGGAGGCCGCCCTCGCGGCGTTCGGGAGCCTTCGCGCGTTCGGGAGCCTTCGCGTGTTTGGGAGAATGGGCGGATGGCTGCTGACGACATCGAGACCGCTCTGCACAACGCCCGGGCACTGATCCTGGCCGACCTGACCGCCCGGGACGTGGCGGACGCCGCCGTGGTGTCGCTGGTGGAGCAGGCCGTGACGCACCGGCGCTGGTGGCTGGAACAGTGGCCGGACGGCACCGACTACGTGCTCGGGCTCGTCGCCCAGGACGTCCAGGACGCGCTGCTGGAGGCGTACGGGCGCTGGCCGCTGTGCGCCGAGTGCGCGGCCGACGGTGACCCGCACGCGCTGGGCGTGGAGCCGGAGCTGGGGCCGGAGCCGCACTGGGTGTGCGGCCAGCAGGGCGCGGTGGTGGCGCCGGTGGGGAAGCTGCCCTAGAGGCCGTCGAGTTCGGCCGTCAGGTTGGCGCGGGCGGGGGCGTCGAAGCGCGCGTGGGCGGCCGGGGTGCGGTAGAGCGCGGGGAGCGCGAGCAGCTGTCGCAGGATCGCCGCGCGCCCGGCGCGGAAGTCCGGCTCCGGGACGAACGCGTACTCCGCGCGGACGGCGGCCGCGTACGCCGCGTACGCCTCGGGGGCGCCGCCGAGGACGGCGAGGTCCGCGTCGCAGAGCACCTCGCCGTCGCGGTCGCCGGGCTCGGGGTGGTGGTCGACGGTGAGCAGGACCAGCCGCTCGACCTCGGCCACCCGGGCGGCGGGCAGGCCCGCGGCGGTCAGCGCGCGGACGGCCAGGGCGGCGCTGCGCTCCTCGTTCTCGGAGCGGTCGGGCCGGTAGACGGCGTCGTGGAACCAGGCGGCGAGCCGGACGGTGTCCGGGTCGCCGGCGTGCCCGGCGAGGCCGTCGACGTGCCGCAGGACCGCGTGCAGGTGCCCGGGGGTGTGGTAGCGGCGCTGCGGCTCCGACCAGCGGCGCAGCAGCTCGCGGCCGTACGGCTCGGGGTCGGTCGTGGCGGCGCAGCGGTGCAGCAGCGCCGTCCACTCGGCGAGCAGTTCGGCGAGCGGTCCGGGGGGCGGTCCGGGGAGCGGTCCGGCGGTGAGGTCCTCGGTGGTGGGCATGGGGGACATTGTGGCGGGCGGGCCGGGCACTGGACCTATAGGTAGGTTGACGATATATGTAGTCGTATGACAGAACGCTCGATGCAGGAGCCGACGCTGCTGCTGCTCACCGCACTGGCGGACGCCCCCAGACACGGCTACGCCCTCATCCAGGAGATCGCCGCGATTTCCGACGGTCGCGTCAAGATGCGCACCGGCACCCTGTACGGCGCCCTCGACCGGCTGCTCCAGCAGGGGCTGATCGAGGTCGCCGCAGAGGAGGTCGTGGACGGGCGGGCGCGGCGCAGCTACGCGCTGACCGACGCCGGCCGGACCGCGCTGGCCACCGAGGCCGAGCGGCTGCGGGCCGTCGCCACCGAGGCCGAGCGCCGGCTCGCCAACGTCCGGTTGGCGATGCAGGCGAAGGCGGGGCCGAAGGGGCTGTTCACGAGGAGGGGGTTCTTCGCATGACCACGCCGACGATGGGGACGCCGGCCGCCGCGCTGCGGGCCGTGCTGCAGCTCTACCCGGAGTACTACCGCCGGGAGCGGGGCGAGGAGATGGCCGCGGTGTTCGCCGACACCACGGCGGAGGCGAACCGGTCGACCGTCGCCCGCGAGGTGTTCGACCTGGCCCTGTACGGGCTGCGGGTGCGGCTCGGGCTGACCGGCTCCTCGATGGGCGGGCGGGTGCTCGCGCTGGCCGCGCCGATGGCCGCCGGGGCGCTGGCCGGCGCGGGGCTGCTGCCGTGGGTCACCGATCCGGACCAGGCCGCCTGGCGGCTGACCTGGGACCACTCGTACAACACGTACGCCATGACCATCGCGCCGCCGGTGCTCGCGCTGCTGCTCGGGGTCGCCGCCCTGCTGGGGCGCTGGACGGCGGTGCGGGTCATCACGGGGATTCAGGCCCTCTTCGCGCTGGCCACCCTGGCGAAGGCCGCCGTGGTGCCGGGCTTCTTCGACGTCTGGTGGGTGGGGTACACCGGCATGACCACCCTGCCCGCCGTGGCCGCCGCGCTGTTGCTGTTCGCGGCGCCGACGGAGTTGCTGCCCAGGGCCGGTTGGCGGGCCGCGGGGCTGGTGCTGGCCTCGGTGGTCGGCGGCGGGGCGCTGGTGGCGCTCCTGCGCTGGGACGACTCCAGCTTCCCGCTGGACGTCCAGTGGTTCGTGGTGCTGCTGATCGCGCCGGTGCTGCTGACCTTCAGCGCGCTGCGCGGGCGGGTGGCGCCGGCGGCCGTGGGGGTCGCGATGCTGTCGCTGACGACCTTCGCCGGCCTGTTCAACGTCTGGCGCACGTCCGGCGGGATCTCGATGACGCTGCTGATGTCGGTGCCGGTGGTGCTGCTCCTGGTGGCGGCCGCGAAGGCCGTGCGCCGGATCGGGACCGGCGGCGGGGTCGGTGGGGGGACCGGCGGCGGAGTCGGCGGAGACGCCGAAGGGGGCTCTGGGAGCGGGCGCAGCCTGGCGTGACCGGAAGGCGACGCAGGGGCTCGCCGGGGCGGGTCGGATGTGGCAGGCTGTCTGATATGTCTAGACCAATTTTCGAAGTCATCGCGTTGACGCCCCAGGATGCCCGGGCCGCCGAGTCGGGCGGCGCCGACCGGCTCGAACTGGTCACCGACATGGCCTCGGACGGGCTCACCCCGTCCGTCGAGGATTTCGCCCGGATCAGGGCCGCCGTCGGCATCCCGCTGCGCGTCATGCTCCGGATCCGGGACGGCTTCGTCCCCGGCGACCTGGACGACCTGGCGGCCCGCGCCGCCGCGCTGCGGGCCGAGGGCGCCGAGGAGTTCGTCCTCGGCTTCCTCGGCGCCGACGGCGCGGTCGACCTGGCCGCCACCACCGCCGTCGCCGAGGCGGTGGCCGGCTGCCGCTGGACCTTCCACCGGGCGATCGACCACAGTGCCGACCGGGCCGCCCTGCGGACCGCCGTCGGCGCGCTGCCCGGGCTGGACACCTTCCTCACCTCGGGCACGGCCGCCGGGGTCGACGCCGGGCGCGAGGTGCTGCTGGCGGAGCTGGCCCGTGCGGGCGAGCCCGGGTACGGGCAGCGGATCCTGATCGGCGGTGGCCTGCGGGCCGAACACCTGAAGGGGCTGCGGGCCGAGGGCTTCGACGCCTTCCACGTCGGCGGCGCGGTGCGGGCCGACGGCTGGCGGACTCCGGTGGACGCGGCCAAGGTGGCCGAGTGGCGGGCGCTGATCGACGCCTGAGCGTGTCCCGGGAGGGGCCGGTCCCGGTCGCGGGGCCGGCCCCGCCGTCTACCGGCGCAGCTGCTCGGGCAGCGGTTCGCCGTGCAGCACCGTCAGGCCGGAGACGGCCCGGGTGAGCGCCACGTACAGCCGCCGCAGGCCGGTCCGCTCGTCCGGTTCGCCGGCGATCACCGCGGCCGGCTCGTCCAGCACCACGTAGTCGTACTCCAGGCCCTTGGCCAGCGAGGCCGGGACGAGCGTCAGCCGGGCCTCGGCGCTGGTCTCGGTGCCGGGGGACAGGTACGGCAGGCCGGCCGCGGTCAGCGCCTCGGCGAGCACCGGGATCCGGGCGTCGGCGGCGATCAGCCCGGTCGAGCCCTCGTGCTCCAGTGCCTCGTGGCAGGCCGCGAGGACGGCGGCCACCGACTCCCCGTCCGCGATGTGACGGATCGTCAGCGAGCCCGGGGCGTCGCGGACGGAGGTCGCCGGGGCCAGGCCCGGGGCGATCGCCGGGAGCAGCCGGGAGGCGTACGCGATGACCTCCTCCGGCACCCGGAAGCCCTTGGTCAGCTCCTCGACATGGGCGTCCGGCTTGCCCAGGTGGTGCAGCGCGTCCGGCCAACTCGCCGCCGCCCACGGGGTGGTGCCCTGGGCGAGGTCGCCGAGGACGGTCGCCGAGCCGGTGGTGCAGCGGCGGCCGACCGCGCGGTACTGCATCGGGGAGAGATCCTGCGCCTCGTCCAGCACCACGTGCCCGAGCGAGGGGGTGCGCTGCACCAGGTCCGTCACCTCGTCGACCAGGACGGCGTCGGCCTGCGTCCAGCGGGCCGTCTTCACCGAGCGCCCCGGCTTGGGCCAGAGCACCGCCTGCTGCTCCTGCGCGGTCAGCACGCCCTCCGCGCAGGCGGCCAGGAACTGCGGATCGGAGAGCAGTCGCAGCACCAGCTTGGCCGGATCGACCGCCGGCCAGCACTCCTTGACCACCGCCTTGACCGCGGCGTTGCGGGCCACCGCGTCCTGCACCCGGTCGTCCGGGGCCTCGCCGCCCTGCTCCATCTTCAGCAGCACGGCGTGCGCGATCCGCTGCGGCAGGGCGTCCCTGGCAGCGCCGTAGCGGATCTCGCGGCCCTTCAACTCCTCGATGATCTCCACGAGTTCGTACACCGGGACGCGCCAGCGGCGGGAGCCGCGGACCACCACGCAGGGCTCGGTGGGCAGCACGATGCCCGCCCGCACCGCCCGGCGCAGCACCTCGGCCATCCGCGCGTCGCCCTTCAGCCGGGCCGCCTGCGGGTCGTCCTCGCCGCGCACCTCGACGTGCCCGACCAGCTGCTGCACGGTGGCCTGGGCGACGTCCAACTCGCCCAGGGCCGGGAGCACCTGCTCGATGTAGGAGAGGAAGGCGTTGTTCGGCCCGATCACCAGCGTGCCGGTCCGGGCCAGCCGCTCGCGGTGCGCGTACAGCAGGTACGCGACGCGGTGCAGGCCCACGGCCGTCTTCCCGGTGCCGGGGGCGCCCTGGACGCAGATGGTGCCCGTCACGTCGGAGCGGACGATCTCGTCCTGCTCGGGCTGGATGGTGGCGACGATGTCGCGCATCGGGCCGACGCGGGGCTTCTCGATCTCGGCGGCGAGCAGGGCGGAGGCGGTGTCCGTCTCGGCCGGGTCGCTGAGGTGCTCGTCCTCGTAGGCGGTGAGCTCGCCGCCGGTGTAGCCGAAGCGGCGGCGGCGCTCGACGTCCAGCGGTTCGGTGCGGCTGGCCCGGTAGAACGGCTGGGAGACCGGCGCGCGCCAGTCGATCACCATCGGGTCGCCGTCGGCGTCGTGGACGTGCCGGCGGCCGATGTAGAAGCTCTCGCCCCCGCCCGCCCGTCGCCCGCCACCGCCCTTGCCCGGCGCGCTTCGCGCGGCACCTTCCCTTTCGCTCAGCTCCTCGCTGATCGCGTGCAGGTAGTCCAGGCGGCCGAAGAACAGCGGGGTGTGCGAGAGGTCGGCGAGGGCGGCGATCCGGGCCTCGATCTGGTTCTGGAGGACGGCGGCGGACACCCAGGTGCCGGTCACGTCGCGCAGGTCCAGCGACTGGACGTCCTCGCGCATCGCCCGCAGCGCGGACCTGGAGGCGGCCAGGTGGTCGCGTTCGCGCTGGAGGGGGTCGGTGGTGGGGGTGGCGGGCACAGCGAACCTTCCCGGCTGCCCCGGAACCGGGCGCAGCGGATCGATGGAGCTCACAGTGGGTACAGCCGACCGGTTGCCGTGCGGTCGGCGCCTCCCCCGGCTGCCTGCGCGACTTCAGCAGGTACCACGGTTCGGGAGGGGGCAGACCGACGATCTTAGACCCGCGTGCCTCAGGGTTCCAGCCCCGCAGGTCTCGGGGTTCTCCGTACACCGGGAGGACGACCTCCGGCTCGGCGGGTACGGCCTTTGGGGTGATGTGTCCGGCGTGTCCGGTGCCTACCGTTGGAGACATGAGCACCGTACACGCGGCGCCGCGAGTGCCGATCCAGAAGTCCGTCCTGACCGTCCCGTCCGTCCCGACCGCCCCCGCCGGCTCCACCGCCGTCACTGCGCCCGGTGGCCGCCGCCGGGGCCCCCTGGTCACCGCCGTCCGCAACCTCGGCATCGCCCTGGACACCGCCGCGCGCGTGGTCTTCCTCGGGCGCGACGGTGTCCGGTACTGAGCCTGCTCACCGGCCTGCCGGCCGATGGTGAGCCCGACTACAGCACGTCGTCCGCGTCGATGATGCGGTACGCGTAGCCCTGCTCCGCCAGGAAGCGCTGCCGGTGGGCGGCGAAGTCCTGGTCGACGGTGTCCCGGGCGACCACCGAGTAGAAGTGCGCCGAGTGGCCGTCCGCCTTGGGGCGCAGGACGCGGCCCAGGCGCTGGGCCTCCTCCTGGCGGGAGCCGAACGTCCCGGAGACCTGGATGGCCACGGTGGCCTCGGGCAGGTCGATCGAGAAGTTCGCGACCTTGGAGACCACCAGGACGCCGATCTCCTTGTTGCGGAACGCGTCGAACAGCTTCTCGCGCTGAGCGTTGCTGGTCTCGCCCTTGATCACGGGCGCGTCCAGTGCCTCGCCGAGCTCGTCCAGCTGGTCGATGTACTGGCCGATGATCAGCGTCTGGTCCTTCTCGTGCTTCTTCACCAGCGCCTCCACCACCCGCCGCTTGGTCGCCGTCGTGGCGCAGAAGCGGTAGCGCTCCTCGGGCTCGGCGGTGGCGTAGGACAGGCGCTCCGAGTCGGTCAGGGTGACCCGCACCTCGCAGCAGTCGGCGGGCGCGATGTAGCCCTGCGCCTCGATCTCCTTCCACGGCGCGTCGAAGCGCTTGGGCCCGATCAGGCTGAACACGTCGCCCTCGCGGCCGTCCTCGCGCACCAGCGTCGCGGTCAGGCCCAGGCGGCGGCGGGCCTGCAGGTCGGCGGTGAACTTGAACACCGGCGCCGGCAGCAGGTGCACCTCGTCGTAGACCACCAGGCCCCAGTTGCGGGCGTCGAACAGCTCCAGGTGCGCGTAGACGCCCTTCCGCTTGGTGGTCATCACCTGGTAGGTGGCGATGGTGACCGGGCGGATCTCCTTGCGCGTCCCGCTGTACTCGCCGATCTCGTCCTCGGTGAGCGAGGTGCGCTTGACCAGCTCGTGCTTCCACTGGCGGGCCGAGACGGTGTTGGTGACCAGGATCAGCGTCGTCGACTTGGCGTGCGCCATCGCGGCCGCGCCGACCAGCGTCTTGCCGGCGCCGCAGGGCAGCACCACGACGCCCGAGCCGCCGTGCCAGAAGCCCTCGACGGCCTGCGCCTGGTACGGGCGCAGCCGCCAGCCGTCCTCGTCCAGCTCGATCGGGTGCGCCTCGCCGTCCACGTACCCGGCGAAGTCCTCGGCCGGCCAGCCGAGCTTGAGCAGCACCTGCTTGATCTGGCCGCGCTCGGAGGGGTGCACCACCACCGTGTCCGGGTCGACCCGGGCGCCGACCAGCGGGACGATCTTCTTGGAGCGCAGCACCTCCTCCAGCACCGGCCGGTCGGTGGTGGTGAGCACCAGCCCGTGCGTCGGGTGCTTGAGCAACTGGAGCCGCCCGTACCGGCCCATGGTGTCGGCCACGTCCACCAGCAGCGCGTGCGGCACCGGGTAGCGCGAGTACGTCACCAGGGCGTCCACCACCTGCTCGGCGTCGTGCCCCGCCGCCCGCGCGTTCCACAGCCCGAGCGGCGTCACCCGGTACGTGTGCACGTGCTCGGGCGCGCGCTCCAACTCGGCGAACGGCGCGATGACGCGACGGCAGTCGGCGGCCTTGGGGTGATCGATCTCCAGAAGAAGAGTTTTGTCGCTCTGGACGATGAGCGGTCCGTCGTTCACGCGGGGAAGCCCTCCACTGGCTGACTTGCTGGATTGACGCAGACCCTCCAGTGTCGCGCATTCCGCGGCGAACGTGAGCGGGCTCCGGTCATTCGTACGGTGGGTGGGCGGGCCGTGGTGGTGGGTGACCGTGGTGCGGGTCGCTCGTTGAGCCGGGCATGAAGAAGTCGAAGCGCGTTCTCACCGCTCTCGCCCTGATGGGTACGGCCTTCGCGGCCACCGCCTCGTCCGCCGGTTCCGCGCACGCCCTCGCGGGGATCGGGGAGGGGCCCGGCGGGCTGCTCGCGGCGCCCGGATTCCTGATCGCCGACCAGGTCGGTGGCGGCTCGCTGCCGGTCGGGCAGGGGGAGATCGGCAGCCTGGCGGACAAGGCGGTCAAGGAGAAGATGAAGGAGTCGCAGGGGCACTGAGCCCGGTCCTGCCGCCGGGGTTACTCGTCGAGCTCCGCGACGCCGGTGATGCGGTGCAGGGCGAAGGTGCGGAGCTCGTCGGCGTGGTGGTCGAAGGCGGTGACGAAGCCGCCTTCGACCTTGACCGGGTCGATGATGCGCTGGCTGGCGATGCCCTCGGCGTTGAGGTAGCCGATCCACATGCGTTCGCCGAGCAGGACGGCGGTCTGCAGGGCCGCGAGGGTCTCGGCGGCGGCGGTGCGGGGCAGTTGGCGCGGGTCGGGGGCGGGGTCGCGGCGGCTGGCGGTGGCGGCGCGGTCGCCGGCCCGGATGGCCTTGATGGCGGCGGCGAGCAGGGTGTCGTCGGGGGTGGGCGGGCCGTCCGGGACGGGCGTGGGCGCCGTGCGGGGCGGGGTGCGGTGGCTGTCCGGGCGGGTGATCAGGACGTCGCCCTCGGCGGACTCGGCGGCCGGGGCGTAGCCCATGGTGCGCAGGGCGGCGAGCAGGACGTCCGGGGCGGCCTGGGCGGCGAGGACGGTGGGGGCGAGCAGCCGCAGTCGCAGGTCGGCGGAGCGGCGGTCGGCGAGGACCTCGTTCAGCAGGGCCGGGTCGTCGCAGCGCAGGTAGGAGGACGCGGCGCCGACCCGCAGGATGCCGTGCCGGCGGGCGACGTCGTCGATCAGGTAGGCGAGCGGCTGCGGGACGGGCGTACGGGAGTGCTGCTCCAGGAAGGTCCGCAGGTCGGCGGCGGTGCGTCCGGCGTCGAGGGCGCGGCGGACGGACACCGGGGTGAAGCGGTAGACGGTGGCGCCGCCCTTGGACTCGATGTCGGCGCACAGGGCGAGGGCCTGGGCGAGCGGGGTGAGCAGCGGGCCGGGGGCGATCGCGGTGAGGTCCGGCTGCAGGATCACGTGGTCGAGCGGCTGCGGCAGCAGCGGGGCGAGCACCTCGGCCGGGTCGGACTCGGCGGTGAGCAGGGCGCGGGCGGGGGCGGCGAGGGCGCCGCGGCCGGTGACGCCGAGGAGTTCGGCCTCGGCGAGGGTCCAGGTGGTGAGGTCGTCGCGCAGCTCGTGGCCGTCCGGGCCGGTCGGCCCGCCGCGCAGCGGGCGCTGCCAGCGCAGGGTGGGCAGGAGTTCGGCGGCGGTGGCCGGGGTGCCGGGCGGGAGTTCGGCGAGCAGTGCGAGGGTGGCGCGGCGGACGGACGGGGCCAGGGTGCGGTCGAGTTCGGGGCCGAGGGCGGCGCGCGGCTTGCCCTTGCCGTCCGGGGTGCCGGTGAGGGCGGGGACGCGGGTGGCGGCGAGCCAGGCGCGGGCGAGGGCGGACCAGCGCTCGGCGGTGTCCTGCTGGAGCCAGGTGTCGTAGGCCGGGGTCGGGGCCCAGCGTTCGTCGGCCTCGCCGTCGGGGGCCAGTAGCCCGGCGGCGTAGGCGAGTTCGAGCCAGAAGGCGGCCTGCTGCTCGGTGGTCTCCAGGGCCTGGGCGGTGCGCTTGAGGTCGCGGACGCCGAGGCCGCCGGCGCGCAGGGTGAGCGGCGGGGTGAGGCCCCAGAGGTCGAGGAGTTCCTCGACGGTCTTGACGGCGGTGTGGGCCTGGCCGGCCGCCGCGCCGTCCACAGCCTGTGGATCGCGCGGGGCGGCGGCCGGGGCGGGCTCGGGCTGGACGGGTTCGACGGTGCGGTGGGTGCGGCCGCCGCGCAGGTGCAGGGCGAGTTCGCGGGGCAGGACGACGCTGCCCGGCCCGCTGGGCAGCAGCAGGCCGCGGGCGAGCAGCCACTCGACCGGGCTCTGCGCGTCCTCGGCGGTGACCGGGCGGGTGGCGTCCGGGACGGTGCCGGTGGGCGGGCCCCAGACCAGCCGCTCCAGCAGCCGCAGCGCGGCCTCGGGGGCGGTGTCGAGCAGCGCCGTGCAGCGGGCGCGGTCGTTCAGCAGGGCGGTGAGCGCGGCGACGGCGGTGACCGGGTCCGGCGTGGCGGGCTGCCCGGCGGAGGTGAGCAGCTGCTGCAGCCGGGCCGGGGACATACCGATGGTCGCGTCGGCGAGGGTCGGGCCGAGACCGGTGCGGCCGGGGTTCGCGGCCGTCGGGGCGAGCGCCTCGCGGACGGCGAGGACCAGCCGCAGGCCGTTGTCCGGGCCCCAGACCAGCGCCCGGTCACGCAGGGTGGCGATCGCCCGGGGGAGGGCGGCGGCGACGGCGGAGCGGTCGGCGGGCGTCAGCGGGGTCGCGCCGGGGTGCGGCTTGACCTTGGCCGGACCGGTCAGCAGGGTGCGGACGGTGGCGAGGCCGGTGCCGTCCGGGGCGGTGGCCAGGGCCTCGGCGACCTGGAGGGTGAAGCGGTCCAGGCGCTCCAGGGCGCGCAGCGCCGAGGCGCGGGAGGAGAGCCGGGCGGACAGCTGGGTGAGGTCACCGGGGACGGGGTTGAGCAGGTCGGGGCGGGAACGGAGCAGGGCGGCGAGCGCGTCGTCGGGGCGCGCGCGCAGCTCCTCGGCGAGGGTGCGGGGGCCGGCGGCGGACCTGCCCTGGCGTTGAGGGCCCTGCTGTGTGGTCATTCGACCTAGGTTAGTCGGGTGTGCGGACGGTGGGGTGTCCGTCCGGCGGCGTGCGGTGGTGTGCTCGGAGGGCCCGTCTTCGAAACCCCCGCCTGCGCGCCGACGCTCTCCCAGCCTTCGGCCGGGAGGTGCCCCCACCGCATCGCGTCCCTTCTCCGCCTTGCGATGGACGCACCCCGACGCCGCCACGCCCGCCCTCCGGGCGACAACGGGGGTTTGACGACGGGCCCTGGACTCGCGTGGGCGGGGGCGGGGTGGGTAGCGTCACGGCCGAGGGTGGTTCGGTGGGCCGGGGTTCGGGCGCGAGGCGGGGTGTCGGTGATGACGGACGGCGAGTGGTGGCGCAAGAGCGGGCCGTGGAGCGACCGTTCGGGGGGTGGGTCGGGTTCGTCGGGCGGGTCCGCCGGGCGGTCTGGCGCGTCCGGTGACGGCGGCGGCTCCGGTGCTTCCGCTCCTTCTGGTGCCTCCGACGCGGACAGCGTGTACGACTCGGCCCCGCCGGCCGGGGGGACTCCCTCCGTACCGCTGGACCCGCCCCGGCCGACGCGCGCCCCTACGGCCGGCGCTCCGCCCGTAGCGCTGGACAAGCCGCCCGTCGGCGGGCCCGTCGGTGGCCCGATCGACGGGGTCGAGGACGATCGCCCGCTTCCGCCGCCGCAGGTGTACAGCTCGGGTGCGAACGGCTGGGACCTGGTGCTGCTCAACTTCTCCGACTCGCCGCAGGCCCCACCGAAGCAGATCCCCGAGCAGCGCGCCGGGGACGGGGCGGCGGCCGGGGCGGAGGGCGCGAAGGCCGCCGGGCCGGCGGGGGCGGCGCCCCCGGGGAAGGGCAGAAAGCAGCGCAAGGCCAAGGCGAAGGCGGCCGCCGCCGGGAAGGCCAAGGCGCAGCCGTCCGCCCCGGCCGCCCAGGCCGGTGCGGGCGCGGGCGCGGGTGCAGGCGCCGGAGCCCGCAGGCCGTCCCTGCTGGTCCTGCTCTCCTGCGCCCTGCTGGTCGGCGGCGCCGCGATGAGCTTCTTCCCGGCCATGCTGATCGGCTGGGGCCTCGGCTACCTTTCCCGCCAACTCTCCGACCTGATGCGCAAGTTCGCTATCCTCGGGGTTCCGCTGATCACGATGAGCGCGGCCACCCTGCACGCCATGCAGGCCAAGCCGGGCGCCCAGGGCGGCGCCGGCCTGCAGGCCGGCTCACAGCTGACCCAGATCAGCTGGTCGGCGGCCCCGGGCGTGCTGCGTCTGTCGGCGGTGCTGTCGGCCGTGGTCCTGCTGCTGCTGAGCCTGCGCCGCCAGCCGCCGCCGCAGGGCTGAGGCCCGGGCGGCGGCCGGCCGGCGGCAGGCAGCGGCCGGCGGACGGCCTACTGCCCCGCGCTCGGCTCACCGCCCGGGATGAGGGCGGCGAAGCCGGTGCAGAGCAGGCGGATGCTCTGCGCGTACTTCTCGTCCTGGCCGAGTCGGGGGATCAACCCGCCCATGATCAGCGGGAACTGGGCGCACAGCTCGGCGTAGAGCTCGGCGGAGACCGCCGGTGTCGGCGGCTGGTTCTGTTCCTGGAGCACGAAGCCGGTGGCGTGGCTGAGCAGGGTGTCGGCGGCGGTGCCGCAGTGGGCGGCGGGCAGGCCGGCGTCGAGGAGGGTGCGCAGGAGGCGTTCCATCAGGGAGAGCCCGCCGGGGCTGAGCACTCCGGGGCTCTCGGCGAGCAGCAGGGCTCCGCCGGGGTGCTGGCGGATGCTGTGGCGCAGGGTGGCGGCCTGGACGTCGATCCGGTCCTGCCAGGTGGCGGTGGGGGGGAGGGCGGCGAGGGCTTCGGTGCCGGCGTCGTAGGCCTGGCGGCAGACCCGGTCGGCCATCAGCGTGAGCAACTCGTCCTTGCCGCGTACGTGGTAGTAGAGGCTGCCGGCGTGGGCGTCGAGGCGGTCGGCGACCTGGCGCATGGACAGGTTGTGGTACCCGACCTGGGCGAACACGGCCATGCCCGCGTCCACGATGCGCTCCTTGGTGAGCTTCATGGCCACCACCGTACAACGTTTTCCAACACCGTTCGAAAACTGTGCTAGCTTTGCCTCGCCGGTCTTTCGAACGGTGTTGGAATACTTAGATGGGGGAAGGCAGCATGGGGGCGATCCTGTTCAACGTGACCACGGCCGCGCTGATGGTCATGATGGTCAACTGCGGGCTCGGCGTGGTCGGCCGGGACACCCTGCGCGGGCGGCCGATCCCGTGGGCGGCCGTCGCGCTGACCGCGATCGCCGTCGGCGGCGTCCTGCTCCAGCTGCTCTGGTCCGGCGCGATGGACGCGCTCGACGCCGACCCCGCCAAGTCCGGCTGGTGGCGCGAGTTCACCTCGGTGTTCATGCAGAACGGCGGCCTCGGCGGCGGCCTGTGGAACCTCGCCACCCTCGCGGCCGTCGCCGCGCTCGCCCAGTGGTACTGGGGCGGCCCGCTCACCCTCGGCTTCTTCCTCGCCGGCATCCTGCTGCCGGGCCGGATCGACAGCCTGCTCGGCTTCGGCGACGGCCCCAGCACCGACCCCCGCAACTTCGCCGGCAGCTCCGGCGCCACCTACTTCCTCGGCGCCACCCTGGCCATCGCCTTCCTCACCCGCACCCGCCTCCCCAAGGAGCTCGCCCTGGCGATCGGCGTCCCGGTGCTGGGCCTGGCCATGTGGCTCGCCCAGGACAACGGCCACGGCCTGGTGGCGGTGTACGGCTTCGCCCTCGGTGCGGTGGCCTGGGCGGCCCGCCGCCGGCTGACCCGTCCGGCGGCCGAGCGGACGGCCTGACGGCCTGACGGCTCGACGGCCTGACACCGCTCGCCGCAGGTGCCCCGGCCCTGGACGCGGCCACGACCTGGACGACCAGGCGGTGGCGGCGCCCGGGGCCGTTTCGCATGAGACGGCGGCATCGCCCGACGCCCGAGGCCTGACGTCCAATGTCCGGCGCCCGATGTCCGGCGCCTGGCGCCCGTACGCGACAAACCCTCGGCGCCACATTGTCGTTGGCGCGGTGTGTACTGGTGCCCGACCCGCCCGCGACCCGGAGGTGCCGATGGCCCGCCTGTACGTCCGTCCCGGCCTCGACCCCGACGAGCCGGACACGCCCGTGGCCGTCCTGCTGGTCGACCCGGACGGCTCCCCCGGGGAGCGCGCCATGGAGCGGCTCGGCGCGTACTGCTACGAGGGCGACGGGGTGTTCTACCTGGTGCAGACCGACGGTTGGGCCGAGCGCGCACGCGAGGGCGGCCGGCTGGCGGTCGACATCGCGGTCTACCCGGCCGCGCTGAAGGCGGTGGACGTCGACCCGGCCGACTTCCCACTCCGCTCGACCGTCGACCCACGGGCCGTCCTGGTCCTGCACGCCGAGACGACGGTCGACCCGGAGTCGGACGTCCAACTCTCCGAGGGCACGGCCGTCTTCACCTGCGCACGGCCCGGTACCACGCTCGACGACGTTCTCACCTCGGCGGAGGACTGGCCAATCGTCCTCGCGCCGCCGCCCGAGGAGCTCCAGGAGGACGACCCGCCCGACGAGGACGCCTGACCGCACAAGCCGAAGAGGGCAGCCAAGAGGGCCGTCGCCGCCCCCGGCGGTCACGGCCCTCCTGCCCCCTGCGCATGCCTGAGCCCGCTCAGCGGCCGAACCCCGCCAGCAGCCCGCGCGGGTCGAAGGTCACCCGGATCCGAGCGATCTTCCCGTTCTCCACGTGCATCCAGTTCGCCGTCGGCGCCGGCGGCGCGATGCTGGTGCACAGGTCGAACCAGGTGATCACGTCGTCGCCCTCGGCGACCCGGACCTTCACCTCGATCCTTTCCAGCACCTGCCCGAGCCCCTTCAGCCCGGCCAGTGCCTCCTCCACCCCCGAAGCCGTACCCATGGCCCCGACGAAGTCGACGTCCTCGGCCAGCAGCCCCCGCATGGTCTCGAAGTCGCCCGCCTCCCAAGCCTTGAAGTACGTCTCGGCAATCTCACGCGCGGTGTTCGTCGTCATGCCTCCATCCTCCCGGCGACCTCGTTCATCCGTCCAACAGATGGATCCGATGCCAACTATCATCCTGAGTTATGGAGATGCACCAGCTGCGCTACTTCGCCGCCGTCGTCGACGAGGGCTCCTTCACCGCTGCCGCAGCCCGGCTGCACGTCAGCCAGTCCGGCATCAGCACCCAGGTCGCCAAGCTCGAACGGGAGTTGGGCCAGCAGCTCCTCGACCGCTCCGGCCGCCGCGTCCACCTCACCCCCGCCGGCGAGGCCGTCCTGCCGCTCGCCAAGGATGCCCTCGCCACCCTCGAAGCCATCCAGCACACCGCCGCCGAGTTCGCCGACGCCGTCCGTGGCCGTGTCCGGCTCGGCATGATCATGGGCTGCTCGATCCCGCCCTTCCTCGACGTCGTCGCCGACCTCGGCCGCACCCACCCCGGCATCGAACTGAGCCTGCACGAGGGCGATTCCGACCTCCTCCAGGCGCAGATCGTCTCCGGTTCCCTCGACCTGGCCCTGATCGGCTTCACCGGCGAGCCCGGCCCCGGCCTGGACGTCACGCTCGTCGTCGACGAGCCGATCGCCGCCGTCGTCCCCGCCGGACACCCCCTCGACCGGCCGTCCCTCCGGCTCGCCGACCTCCGCTCGTCGAAGATCCTCTGCCTCTCCCCGGGCACCGGCATCCGCGCCGCCTACGACCGCTCCTGCCTCCAGCTCGGCCTCGACCCGCGCGTGGACATCGACGCCAGCTCCCCGGCCACCCTCCTCCGCCTCGCCGAACGCGGCGCGGGCGTCGCCGTCCTCAGCCCGTCCTCCGCCGCCGGGGAGGGCCTGCGGGCCGTCCCGATCAGCGACGCGCCCGCCCGCGCCCGCCTCGGCCTGGTCGCCCGCCCCGACCAGCACTCGCCCGCCGTACGCCTGCTCCGCTCCCGCCTGCGGACGTCCCTGCTCGGCCCCCGCTGACCGCTCAGCCGCCCCAGCGCGGATCGCGCCCCGAGGCGGCCAGTGCACGGTCCAGCGCCGGCGCGCTGTCCGGTACCGTCACCGCCTCGGCGAAGCCCCCGTACTGGCGGTACAGCTCGGCGTTCTCCTCGACGATCGCCAGCACCAGCAGGGCGAGCTCCTCGTCGACGTCGATCCGCCCGCCGACCGCCCGGGCGACGTCCCAGCCGTGCAGCACGAGCTCCGCGATCAGCATCCGGGCGATGCCCGCCGCCGGGACCGGGGAGCCGCCGAGGTCGACGTCCCCCTCCCAGGCGGCCGGGTCGGCCCAGGCCGCGACCGCCCGGTCCAGCTGCGCCGCGTAGTCGGCGGCCCAGCCGGGGCCGGCGGCGAAGTCGTGGTCGACCAGTTCCTCGGGCAGTTCGGTGCGGCGGGCCCGGTGCTCCAGGCCGTGCGAGGTGTAGAGCACCCAGTGGTTGACCAGCGCGCGGGTGTCGAACTCCGGGCAGGGCGTCGGACCGTCCAGCGGCCGGTCCGCCGGAACGGCGTCGGCGACGCGGGCGGCGGCCGTCGTGGCGCGGATCAGGAAGGGCAGCATCGGGTGATCGTTCATGCCCCGATCCTGCGCCGGGCGCCGTCACCCGGTCTTGAACAAACGCGACGGCCCGCACCCTAACCTGGCCGTATGGACTCTCCCGACCTCGGCCGCGGCGTGCTCCACCCCGCCCGCGCGGCGGAGGCCATCACCGTGGACCGGCTCGAACCCGCGCCCGCCGTGGCGCGCTTCGTCGAGTTCTACTGGCTGGTCCGCTGGGACCGGCGCGGCCTCCCCCCGCACGAGCAGAAGGTGCTCGCCCACCCGAACGTCCACCTGGTCTTCGAGGCCCCGCAGGCCCGCGTCCACGGGGTCGACCGCTCGCTCTTCGTCCGCCGCCTGGAGGGTGCGGGGTTCGCGCTGGGCGTGAAGTTCCGGCCGGGCGCGTTCCGCCCCTTCGCCGGGCACCCGGTGGCCGCGATCGCCGACCGGTCGGTGCCCGCCGCCGAGTACTTCGGCCCCGGGGCGGACCGGCTCAACGACCAGCTGCACCGCTCACCCGAGGACCCCGCCGCCCGCGTGGACGCCTTCCTGCTGCCCCGGCTGCCCGCGCCCGATCCGCTCGCGGAGGAGGTCGCCGCCATGGTGGAGCGCATCACCGGCACCCCCGACCTGTGCCGGGTCGACGACCTGGCCCGGGAGCTGGGCCTGACCGTCCGCCGGCTCCAGCGACTGTTCGCCGAGTACGTCGGCGCCTCCCCGAAGTGGGTGCTGCGCCGTGCCCGGCTCCACGAGGCCGCCGAACGCGCCGACACCGGAGGCGCGTTGGACCTGGCCGCGCTCGCCGCCGAACTCGGCTACGCGGACCAGGCGCACCTCACCCGCGACTTCACGGCCGCCGTCGGCACCTCCCCGGCCCGCTACGCCGGCGCCGCGCGCCGGGGCACGCCCGCGGTCACGCCCCCAGGAGGGATCAAGCCCCCAGGAAGCGCTGCAGTTCGTCCAGCATGAAGTTGGCGCCCGTGTACCCGATCCCCTGGAACCACAGCTGGTCGTCCACCGGGAACGCCCGGTGCGCCCGGACCGCCCCCAGTGCCTGCCAGCCCGGGCTCGCCAGCGCCGCGTCGGTGCCGGCCCGGCCGGGGTCGCCGTAGGTGGCGTACAGCAGCAGGTCGCCGTCCGCCTTCGCGATCTGGTCCAGCGGGATCTCGACGTCGGACTGGTCGACGTTCTGCGCGTCCGGCCGCCCCACCTGGGCGTCCGACAGCACGATCCCGGGGAAGCTCTGCTTGCCGAACATCCGGATCCCGCCGCCTTCCACGAACCGCACCAGGCTGACCTTCCGGCCCGACAGCTTCGCCGCCGACAGCGCCTGCGCCACCTGGTTGGCGTGCTTCTGGTACGCGCCGAGGAAGGCCACCCCCGCGTCCACCCGGCTCAGGGCCTGGGCGTGCAGCTGGACGTTCGCCTTCCACGGCGCCCCGCTGGTCTGGGTGAGCACGGTCGGCGCGATCTCCCGCAGCTGGTCGTAGCGGTCGCCGTCGCGCGTCTGGTTGGAGAGGATCAGATCCGGCCGCAGCGCCCGGACCGAGGCCAGGTCCGGTGCGCCGGCCTGGCCGACCCGGCGGATCCCGATCACCCGGGAGGCCGGCCAGTACTCCGGGAACCGGGTGTCGAGGGCCGGGAGCGCGGCGCCGATCGGGGTGATGCCGAGGGTCAGCGCCGAGTCCAGCACGTCCGTGTCCAGGACGATCACCCGCAGCGGCGCGCCCGGCACCAGCACCGGCCCGGCGGCCGTGTTCACCGTGACCGGCGGCGCCGGGGTGGGTGAGGCGGAGGCGCCCAGGCCGTCCGCGGTCGACGGCTCCGGCCTGCGCGTCGTACAGGCCGTGAGCGCGGCCCCACCGAGACCGGCGAGGAACGAACGGCGGGCGATCCGGTGCATCGGCGGTCCTCAGGCGATGAGGCTTCAGGGGTCCGTCGATTATGTCCGGTTTGGTGTCGGAATCGCCGTCAGGCGTCCACGACCGCCGCCCACGGAGCGCCCGGAACGACCAACGGCGTGCCCGTCACCGGATCCGGCACCACCACCGACTCCAGCCCGAACACCTCCCGCACCAGCTCCGCCGTCACGACCTCCTCCGGCGGGCCCTGCACCACCACCCGGCCGTCCCGCATGGCCACCAGGTGGTCCGCGTACCGCGCCGCCTGGTTGAGGTCGTGCAGCACCGCCACCACCGTCCGGCCGCGCTCGACGTTCAGCCGCCGGACCAGGTCCAGCACCTCCACCTGGTGCGCGATGTCCAGGTACGTGGTCGGCTCGTCCAGCAGCAGGATGTCGGTGCCCTGCGCCAGGGCCATCGCGATCCACGCGCGCTGGCGCTGGCCGCCCGACAGCTCGTCCATGCTGCGCTCGGCCAGCTCCGCCGTGGACGTCCGCTCCAGCGCCTCCGCGACGGCCTTCTCGTCCTCCGGTGACCACTGCTGCCACCAGCTCTGGTGCGGCTGGCGGCCCCGCGAGACCAGGTCCGCCACCGAGATGCCCTCCGGGGCCGTCGGTGACTGCGGCAGCAGGCCCAGCCGCTGGGCGATCCGCTTCGTCGGGATCCGCGCCAGCTCCTCGCCGTCCAGCAGCACCGCGCCCCGGACCGGCTTCAGCAGGCGGCCCAGCGCCCGCAGCAGCGTCGACTTGCCGCAGGCGTTCGGGCCGACGATCACCGTCACCCGCCCGTCCGGGATGCCGACGTCCAGGCCCTCGACGACCGTGCGCGCCTCGTAGGCCAGGGTGAGGCCCCGGGCCTCCAGCCGGTGTGCGGACATCCGGTGTGCGGACATCAGGAACCTCCACGACGGGAACGAATCAGCAGCCACATCAAGTACGGCGCGCCGACCATGCCGGTCACCACGCCCACCGGCAGTTCGGTCGGCGCCAGCAGCCGCCGGGCGATCAGATCGGCCAGCACGACCACCAGCGCGCCCGTCAGCGCCGAGCAGAACAACGGGACCTGCGCCGAGCGGGCCAGCCGCAGCGCGATCTGCGGGGCCATCAGCGCCACGAAGTCCACCGGCCCGGCGGCGCCCGCCGCGCACGAGGCCAGCACGATGCCCAGCAGCGCCGTGCCCAGCCGGATCCGGTCCAGCCGCAGGCCCAGGCCGACGGCCGTCGCGTCGTCGAAGGAGATCGAGCGCTGCGCCCGCGCCGCCCACAGGACGACGGGCACGGCGGCCAGCAGCACCCAGGCCAGCCAGCCGGCCCGGTCGTAGCCGGCGCCGTTCAGGCTGCCCGTCATCCAGACCTTCGCGGCCTGCGCCTGGAAGCCGTCGCCCTTGGTCAGGAACACGGAGGTGAGCGAGGACAGGGCCACGCTGATCCCGATCCCGATCAGCACGAAGCGCTGCGCGTGCAGGCCGCGCCGCCACGCCAGCGCGTACACCAGCAGCCCGGCCACCAGCCCGCCCGCCACCGCCGCGTACGGCGCCTGACCGGTCGAGCCGACCACGCCGTACGCCGTCAGGCCGACGACGGTGGCGGTCGCGCCCCAGGTCACGCCCACCACGTCGGGGCTGGCCAGCGGATTGCGGGCGACGGTCTGGATCAGCGCGCCGGCCAGCCCCAGCGCCGTCCCGACCAGCAGGCCCACGACCACCCGGGGCAGCCGGAACTCGCCGACCACCAGCTCGTGCGGACTGGGCTGCCCCAGCACCACCTTCACCACCTCGACCGGAGACACGGCCGACTCGCCCAGGCACAGCGAGGCGACGACCGTCCCGGCCAGCGCGACCAGCAGGCCCAGCACCACCGCGGCCGACCGACGGTGCAGCAGCACGGACGCCCGCCCGGCCCGCAGCACGGTGTACCCGCGCAGGGAGACGGCGCCCCGCTCGACGACGAGCTCACTCATGCCGCGACCACCTTCCGGCGGCGGACCAGGGCGACCAGCACCGGGACGCCGACGAGCGCGGTCATCACGCCCGCCGGGACCTCCGAGGGCGGGAAGAGGACCCGCCCGAGGGTGTCGGCGAGCAGCAGCAGGGCCGGGCCGAGGACGGCGGAGAAAGCGAGGATCCAGCGGTGGTCCGCCCCCGCGACGGCCCGCGCCGCGTGCGGGACGGCGAGGCCGACGAAGGCGATCGGCCCGGCGGCCGCGACGGCCGAGCCGGTCAGCACCGTCGCGCCGAGCGCGCCGACGGCCCGGACCAGGCCGGTCTTGGCGCCGAGGCCCTTGGCGGTGTCCTCGCCGAGCGCGAGCGCGTCCAGGCCGCGCGCCACCGCGACCACCAGCACCGTGCCGACCGCGAGGAACGGCAGCAGCTGCCAGGCCACGTCCGAGGTCCGGCCGGAGAGCGAGCCGACGTGCCAGAAGCGGAACTGGTCCATGGTGGCCGCGTCGGTCGTCAGCACCAGGGTGTTGAGCGAGGCGATGAACGCGGACATCGCCGAGCCGGCCAGCGCCAGCTTGATCGGCGTGGCCCCGCCCCGGCCGCGCCCGGCGAGGCCGTACACGAGCACGGTGGCGATCACGGCGCCCACGAAGCCGAACCAGACGTAGCCGGTCAGGGTGGAGATGCCGAAGCCGGAGATCGCGACGACCACGCCGGCCGCCGCGCCCTGCGAGACGCCGAGGATGCCGGGGTCGGCGATCGGGTTGCGGGTGAGGCCCTGCATGACGGCGCCGGCGAGGCCGAGGGCCGCGCCGACGGCCAGCCCGACGACGGTGCGCGGCACCCGCAGCTCGCGGACGACGACGGCGTTGGCGCTGTCGCCGCCGTGCAGCAGGGCGTTCAGGGTGTCGCCGAAGGGGATGGTGCGGCTGCCGACCGCCAGGCTCAGCAGCACCGCGACGGCCAGCACGGCCAGTGCGGCGGCGAGCCACGCTATTCGGTGGCGCGGTGTCCGTCTCGCGCCGGGCGGCGCGGTGGTGTCGGTCATGAGCCCTCTCCGCAGACAACTCAGGTCAACCTAAGTTCCCGCCGGAAGCCGGGGCAAATTACCCCGGTGCCCGTACCGCTCGTTGGATAACCTGGCGGTATGCCCGCGACCTCCTTCGCCCCGCTCACCGTCGGCTTCGACCTGGACATGACGCTGCTGGACACCCGGCCGGGTATCCGCGCCACCTATCTGGCGCTCTCGGCCGAGACCGGCGCCCACATCGACGTCGACCTGGTCGTCACCCGGCTCGGCCCGCCGCTGCTGGACGAGATCCGCAACTGGTTCCCGGAGGACGAGGTGGAGCGGGTCGCCACCCGCTACCGCGAGCTCTACCGCGCCCACGCCTTCGCCCCGACCGTCCCCCTCCCCGGCGCGCACGCCGCCATCGAGGCCGTCCGCAGCCACGGCGGCCGGGTCGCGGTGATCACCGGCAAGTACGAGCCGAACGCCCGCCTCCACCTGGAGCACGCCGGGCTGCACGCGGACGCGCTGGTCGGCGACCTGTGGGCGGAGACCAAGGGCGAAGCGCTGCGCGAGCACGGCGCGAGCGTCTACGTCGGCGACCACCTCGGCGACATCCGGGGCGCCCGGCACGCGGACGCCGTCGCCGTGGGCGTGGCCACCGGCCCGTACGACGCGGACGAGCTGCGCGCGGCCGGGGCCGACGTGGTGCTCGCGGACCTCACCGAGTTCCCGGCCTGGCTCGCCGTCCACCTGGCGGGCTGAGCCCAGGCCCTAGGACTGGGCCTCCACCCGGCGGCGCTGGGCCCGGGCGTTGCGCAGCAGCCCGACCAGCGCGGCCAGGAAGCCCGCCGGCATCAGCATGCTCAGCCAGTACGCGGCCGTCGGCAGCGGCGTCAGGTGCAGGAACAGCGGGACGAAGGTCACCAGGGTGGCGAGCGCGCCCAGACCGAAGACGACCGTTCCGGCCTTGACGTACACGTCGCCGGGATCGGCGCTCTGGCTGCTCACGACTGCTCGCTCCTCGGGGCTGTCCGGCGGTCCCCCCAGTCTGGCAGAGCGGCCGCCGGGCCCCGTCACCGGAGCGGTTCGGTCACGTTGCGCAGTTTCTCGGAAGCTGAACGTTTTGATCCCTGCTGGGCGGGGGTATGCAGGGGGTGCCGAGGGGTGCGACAGGTGCGCCCCGTGTCCTCAGACCCGGGGGTGTGAGCCGATGGACCGCGCCGAGTCGCGCCCCGGTCGTGCCAGTACCGGGTCGCTCCGGACCGCGAGAACGCCGCGCCCGTACCGCCCCCAACGGGCCCTGGAACGCGGATCTTTCGCGGAACGCGGATGAGGCAGTGACGGACCGTTAGTCTGCTCCTGGCAGCGTGCTGACCATGAGCGCCCGCGGGCGCCGAGCCGAGGTCGGCCGCCTTTCCCACCACCCAGTGATCCCCGGCCAGGGCCGGGATCCCTCACACCCATTCGAGGACTGTTCGAGATGCCCACCGGCCAGGTCAAGTGGTTCAACGAGACGAAGGGCTTCGGCTTCCTGTCGCGCGACGACGGCGGCGACGTCTTCGTCCACACCAAGGCGCTGCCCGCCGGTGTCACCGTGCTGAAGCCGGGCCAGCGGGTCGAGTTCGGCGTGGTCGCCGGCCACCGCGGCGACCAGGCGATGGCCGTGCAGCTGCTGGACGCACTGCCGTCGGTGGCCGCCGCCCAGCGCAAGAGCGCCGACGACATGGCGCCGATCGTCCAGGACCTGATCACCACGCTGGACGCGGTGCTGCCGGGCCTCCAGCACGGCCGTTACCCGGCCAAGGCGACCGGTCAGAAGCTGGCCGGCCTGCTGCGCGCGGTGGCCGACCAGTTCGACATCTGAGGTCAGGAAGGGTCCGGAAGGGTCTAGAAGTCGAGCGCACCCGGGTCGAGCGGGGGCACCAGCCCCTCCGCGGCGGCCCGGGTGAGCAGCGCGCGCACGGCCGCGTAGCCCTCCTCACCGAGGTCCGCGGTGAACTCGTTCACGTACAGGCCGATGTGCTGGTCCGCGACGGCGGGGTCCATCTCCTGGGCGTGCGCCAGCACGTACTCCCGGCTGGCCGCGGGGTCCGCCCAGGCCTGCCGGACGGAGGCGCGGACGGCGTCGGTCAGCGCGCGCAGCCGTTCGGCGCCGAGCGAACGCCGGGCGACGATCGCGCCGAGCGGGATCGGCAGGCCGGTCTCGCGCTCCCAGGCCTCGCCCATGTCGGCCAGGCTGTGCAGGCCGTACTGCCGGTAGGTGAACCGGGCCTCGTGGATCACCAGGCCGGCGTCCACCCGGCCGTCCCGCACGGCGGGCATGATCTCGTGGAACGGCAGTACGACGATCTCGCCGAAGCCGCCCGGCACCGCCTTCGCCGCCCAGAGCCGGAACAGCAGGTAGGCGGTGGAGCGCTCGGACGGCACCGCGACCGTCTTCCCGGTGAGGTCCGCGGGGGCCTCCGTGCCGGGCCGGGTGAGCACCAGCGGGCCGCAGCCGCGCCCGAGCGCGCCGCCGCAGGGCAGCAGGGTGTACTCGTCCAGGACCCAGGGCAGCGCGCCGTAGCTGATCTTCAGGACGTCCAGCTCGCCGCGCTCGGCCAGGCCGTTGGTGACGTCGATGTCCGCGAAGGTCACCTCGGGGGCGTCCGCCCCGGGCACCAGGCCGTGCGCCCAGGCGTGGAAGACGAAGGTGTCGTTCGGGCAGGGCGAGTACGCGATGCTCAGCCGTTCAGCCACGGCCGGCCTCCTCGATCAGTTCGGGGACGGGCAGCGCGGCGAAGGCCCGCGCCAGGGCGGTCAGTGCCTCGCCGATCCGCCAGGCGGCCCGGTCGCGCGGGCCCACCGGGTTGGAGACGGTCCGCAGTTCCAGCACCGGCACGCCGTACCGGGCGGCGGCCTCGGCCACGCCGAAGCCCTCCATCGCCTCGGCCAGCGCGCCCGGGTGGCGGGCGGCCAGCGCGGCGGCCCGCTCGGCGCTGCCGGTGACGGTGGAGACGGTCAGCACCGGGCCGGTGACGGCCCCCACGGCCTCGGCGGCCAGGGCGACGGCGGCCGGGGGAGGGGTGTGCCGGACGGTGCCGAAGCCCAGCTCGGTGACGTCGGCGAAGCCCTCCGGGGTCTCGGCGCCGAGGTCGGCGGTGACGATCGCGTCGGCCAGCACGGTGGCGCCGACCGGGGCGTGCGGGGCGAACCCGCCGGCGATCCCGGCCGAGACGACCAGGCCGTAGCGCTCTCCCCGGGCCCCCGACGCGCCGAGCGCGGCGGAGGTGGCGGCCGCCGCGGCGGCCGGGCCGACCCCGCCCGCCAGGACGTCCACCGGGACGTGTTCGGCGCGGTGCAGCTCACCGCCGGGCAGCGGCAGCACGGCGGCCGGGCCCGGCAGGCCGCGCAGGACCGCCTCGGCCTCGGCGGGCACCGCGACGACGACGAGCAGCCGGGCCCGGTCGGGGCCCGACTGCTCGTTCCGCCCGTCGGAGACGGCGTGCGCGGTCATCGCAGGACCGTCAGTTGTCCTGGGTGTTCAGCTGGAAGTACCAGACGGCGACCGGGTTGTCCGAGTTCTTGTCGCCCTCGACCACGGTGAGCAGGGTCTTGCCGGAGGCGTTCAGCAGCTTGCTCGCCGACTGGGAGCCGGAGTAGCTCGGGCCCTTGGCGTAGGAGAACAGGCTGTAGCGCCCGCCCTGGCCCTGCGAGCCGCCGTTGGTGAAGGCCCACCAGCCCTTGTCGGCCACGTTCGGGCTGACGCCGACGCCGACCTGGTCGCTCACCACGACGTCCGAGGTCGGCAGGGTGCCGTCCTTGAGGGCCTGGGTGGCCTTGTCCTGGCACTCCTGCTGCAGGTCCTCGGTGATCGGGCTGCCGCCGTTGAAGCACAGCGGGTCCGCGACGATCGAGGAGTTGCCGACCGTGAGGGTCGCCCGGTGGGAGCTGTGCTCGGTCTGGCCGCTCGCGATGGCGACGGACGTGCCGACCGTGGCGACACCGACCACGACGACGGCGCCGAGGGCGGCGATGGCACGGGTATTGAGGCTCATGCGTCAGAATCTACCGGGCTTCGCCGATCACGCTACGCGGGGGTCGGCCACCGCGTGTTGCCCGTCGCCCGCTCACGCCACCCGGGGCGCCGCCGTGCGCCGCCGCCAACCCACCCGGAACAGCGTGCGGACCGTCCACAGCAGCATCAGGCCCACCACTGCGGCGGCCACCGACAGCCCCAGCACCCCGTTCAGCGGCAGCAGGATGCCGACCGCGCCGCCGGCCACCCAGGACAGCTGGAGCAGCGTCTCGGAGCGGGCGAACGCCGACGTCCGCACCGCCTCCGGGACGTCCCGCTGGATCAGCGCGTCCAGCGCCAGCTTGCCCAGCGAGGCCGCCACCCCGGCCGCGCCCGCGACCAGGACCACCGTCACCACGCCGTACCAGAGCGCCGCGGCCGCCGTCACGCCCGTCGCCAGCAGCAGCATCGCGGTGACCGTCGCCTCCGGGCCCCGGGTGCGCAGCCAGGAGCCCAGCACCGAACCCAGCGCGTTGCCCGTCCCCGCCGCCAGCGCCACCAGGCCCAGCGCCAGCGTCGGCCGCAGGCCCCCGATCGGCTCGTCCCGCAGCAGGAACGCCAGGAACATCACCAGGAAGCCGACCAGCCAGCGCAGCGCCGACATCGCCCGCAGCGCCAGGATCACCGACGGGCCGACCGTGCGCAGCGAGGCCTTCGGCGTCCTGGTGCCCTCCCGCGCCGGCCCGCCGTGCACCTCGGCGTGCAGGACGGCCCGCTGCTCGCCCTTCGCGGAGTCCACCGCGTGCGGCAGGTGGAAGGCCATCAGGGTGCCGATCACGAAGACCAGGAACGCGCCGCGCAGCGGCCAGCCCGGCCCGATCAGGTGCAGGAGGCCGCCCACCCCGGCCGCCACCCCGGTGGCCAGCAGCCCGGCCAGGGTGACCCGCGAGTTCGCCTTCACCAGCGACAGCCGGCTCGGCAGCAGCCGCGGCACCACCACGCTGCGCACCACCCCGTACGCCTTGGACGCCACCAGCACGCCCAGCGCCTCCGGGTAGAGCGCCAGGCCGCCGCCCGCGATCACCCCGGCCATCGTCCAGGCCAGCACTGCCCGGGCCAGCATCGACATCGCCATCGCCGCCCGGCGGCCGTGCGGCAGGCGGTCCAGCAGCGGGCCGATGACCGGGGCCAGGAGGGCGAACGGGGCCATCGTGATCAGCAGGTAGAGCGACACCCGGCCGCGGGCCTCGCCGGTGGGCACGGAGAAGAAGATGGTCGAGGCCAGCGCGATGGTGATCAGCATGTCGCCGAAGGAGTTCAGCGCGTGCAGCTCGATCAGCTTCGCCAGGCCGGACTCGCCCGCGCCCTCCGCGGAGGTGGCCTTGCGGATCCGGCGGCCGGTGCCGTGCACCACCCGGCCGGTCCGGGCGCCGGCGGCGGAGGCGGTGCGGACCAGGAGGTTGCGGCTCGGCTCGGGGGGCTCCTCGGCGAGGTCCTCGTCGTCCTCGTCCAGGAGGCCGGGTTCGGGGTCGGCTTTCATGAGGCTCACCGGGGAGGCGGGCGGCCCGGGATCGCCCACCGGCTGCGGTTCGCCCGCAGCGGGGACCGGAGACTGCTGTCGCGGCGCGGCATCCGCCTCGTCGGGGCTGCCGGCCTGCGAGGGGCGCAGTGCGTGCTGCGACGGGTTCTCGTCCGCCACATGCCCATCCTGCCCCAGAATCGCCACAGTGACGCGGGATTCGACCCCGCTCGGCGCGGCCCTGGAACGGCTGCTGCCGCCCCGGACTGTGCTGGGGCGCCGACCGGCGGGTAGCCTGCCCGGAGGCCGTGCGCCGAGCGCCGGGGCGCCGGGCAGGTCCGGACGAGCGGCGCGGCCGGTATCCGCGACGGCCCCCGGTCGCGCAGAATGGACAAGGGACTACCGATCCGCGACGGAACAGGCAACACGCCGTGGGCGACAGAAGAACTGGGAGAGAATCGACGCCGTGAGTGCTGCGATGCGAAGCCGTACCCCTGATCGGCTCTGTGCCGAGGCCGTCGAACTCGCACGGAAAGCGGCCGAGGAGGCCGTCGGGCCGGAGACCGTCGGTCCACATCTCGGTGCCCAGGCGGACGCCGACCGCGTCGTCACCCACACCTTCGAGTGCCTGGACGCCGCCTACCGCGGCTGGCACTGGGCGGTCACCGTCGCCCGCGCCCCGCGCGCCAAGAACGTCACCCTCGACGAGGTCGTCCTGCTGCCCGGCCCCGACGCCGTCCTCGCCCCCGAGTGGGTGCCGTGGAGCGAGCGGCTGCGCCCCGGCGACATGGGCCCCGGTGACCTGCTGCCCACCGGCGCCGACGACGAGCGCCTGGAGCCCGGCTGGAGCGGCGACGACGAGCTCGCCCCGAACTCCGCGGTCGCCCTCGCCGCCGAGGAGGACGTGGTCGTCTCCGACCCGGGCGTCCAGCCCGCCCCGGCCCGCGCCCAGATCAACGCCGTCGCCGAGGAACTCGGCATGGGCCGCAGCCGGGTGCTCTCCAGGCTCGGCCTGCACCTGGCCGCCGACCGCTGGGAGAAGTCCCACGGCCCGCAGACCCCGATGGCGCAGGCCGCGCCCGCCGCGTGCGGCAGCTGCGGCTTCCTGATCCCGATCGGCGGCTCGCTCGGGCAGGCCTTCGGCGTGTGCGGCAACGAGTTCGGCCCGGCGGACGGGCAGATCGTCTCCTTCGCGTACGGCTGCGGGGGGCACTCCGAGGCGGCCGTCATCCCGGCCCCGCCGGCGCCGTCCGAGCTGATCCTGGACGAGCTGGTGGTCGAGCCGCTGCAGCTGCACCCCGACCGCACCTCCGGCTCGGTCGAGCCGGACGCCCCGGCCGAGGAGCTCGGCCACTCCTGATCGTTCGGGCCCGGGGCCCGCTCCACCGAACCGGTGGAGCGGGCCGCGGCGTTCGTGCAGACGGACCCCAGGACGGGGGCGCGGTCCGGAGCAGCGGCCGGGGCGGGGGAGAATGCCCACCGTACGAAGTACAGGGCGGCGGAAGGCGGCAGGTCCAGTGGAACCTCGGATCATCGGCAGCGGCACGGACGAGCACCTCGCGGACCCCTTCGGGAGCGCCGCGCTGCGCCGGCGGGTGCTCGACGCCTGGGCCGCCTCGCCGGCCCGGTTCCGGGAGGACGCCAACGCCGAGGAGGAACTCGCGCTCGGCGGCTACCGCGACCGCCTGGTCGTCGAGTTGGCGCAGAACGCGGCCGACGCGGCGGTCCGGGCCGGCCACGGGCCCGGGCGGCTGCGGCTCACCCTCGCCGACGGCGTCCTCGCGGCCGCCAACACCGGCGCCCCGTTGGACGCGGCCGCCGTCGAGTCGCTGTCCACCCTGCGCGCCTCCTCCAAGCGCGGCGAGACGCCCGCCGTCGGCCGGTTCGGCGTCGGCTTCGCCGCCGTCCTCGCCGTCACCGACGAGCCCGCCGTGCTCGGCGCCGCCGGCGGGGTGCGCTGGTCACTCGGCGAGGCCCGCTCGCTGGCCGCCGCGCAGCCCGCGCTGGCCGAGGAACTGCGCCGCCGGGACGGCCACGTGCCGCTGCTGCGGCTGCCGTTCGCCGCCGAGGGCCCGGCCCCCGCCGGTTACGACACGGTGGTCGTGCTGCCGCTGCGGGACGCCGCCGCCGAGGACCTGACCCGCCGTCTGCTGGCCGGCATCGACGACGCGCTGCTGCTCACCCTGCCCGGCCTCGCCGAGGTCGTGGTGGAGACCCCGGAGGGCACCCGGACGCTCACCCGCGCCGCCGCCGAGCCCCGCCCGGACGGCGTCACCGAGGTCGCCGTCACCGACGACGGGGACGGGCAGCCGCGGCGGACCGTCTGGCAGACCGCGGGGGCCACCGGCACCCTGGACGCCGACCTGCTCGCCGACCGACCCACCGAGGAGCGCGCCCGCCCGTACTGGACCGTCACCTGGGCCGTCCCGGTCGCCGCCGACGGCGCCCCGCAGCCGCCCGGCATCGCCCCCGTGCTGCACGCGCCCACCCCCAGCGACGAGCCGATCGGGCTGCCCGCGCTGCTCATCGCCTCCTACCCGCTGGACTCCACCCGCCGGCACGTCGCCCCCGGCCCGCTCGCCGACTTCCTCACCGAGCGCGCCGCCGACAGCTACGCCGACCTGCTGCGGGCCCGCGGCGCCGACCTCGGCTCGCTCGGGCTCGTCCCCGGGCCGCTCGGCCAGGGCGCGCTCGACAACGCCCTGCGCGCGGCCGTGCTCTCCCGGCTGCCCGGCACGCCGTTCCTGCCGCACCCGGCGCCGGTCGAGGAGGGCACGCCCGCGCTGCGGCCCCGGGACGCCACCCTGCTGGAGGGCGCCGACGGCTCGGTGGTCGAGGCGCTCGCGCCGATCTTCCCCGGGCTGCTGCCGGCCGGCCTGGAACGCCGCACCGAGCTGCGGGTGCTGAACGTGCGCCGGGTGCCGCTGGCCGAGGTCGTCGACCAGCTCGGCGGCCTCGACCGGGAACCCGCCTGGTGGCGCAACCTGTACGCGGCGCTCGGCGCCGCCGACCCGGAGGCGCTCGGCGCGTTGCCCGTCCCGCTCGCCGACGGCCGGACCGTCACCGGGCCCCGGCGCGTCCTGCTGCCCTCCGAGGACGCCGACTGGGCGGCCTTCCCCGGCTACCCCGAGTCGCTGGCCGACGCGCTCGCCGCCCTCGACCTGCGGCTCGCCCACCCCGAGGCCGCCCACCCGCTGCTCGCCAAGCTCGGCGCCGGCACCGCCACCCCGGCCGGGGTGCTCGACACCCCCGAGGTGCGGGCCGCCGTCGCCCGCTCCTACGAGGTGGCCGAGGACGACCCGGACGCCGCGCTCGAACTGGGCGATGCCGTCCTGGCGTTGGTCAAGGCCGCCGCCCCGGCCGTCGGCGAGCACCCGTGGCTGGCCCGGCTGGCCCTGCTCGACGACGAGGGCGAGCCCGCCCGCGCCGGCGAACTCCTGCTCCCCGGCAGCCCGCTCGCGGCCCTCGCCCGCGAGGAGGACGCCGGCTGGGTGGACGACGAACTGCTGGAGCGCTGGGGCCCCGACGTGCTCACCGCCGTCGGCGTGCTCGCCGACTTCGTCCTGGTCCGCGCCGAGGACGTGGTGCTCGACCCGGACGACCTGGAGCGGCTCGACCCCACCGCGCCCGCCGACCGCGCGGCCGGCGGCCTGCCCACCGGCCTGCTCGACGAGGCGCCCGACGGCCTCGCCGAATGGGCCGAGGACGCGCTCGAAACCCTGCACGCCGACGACGTTTCGGGCGTCCCGCCGGTGGCCGCCGAACTGCTGGCCGTCCGCGACCTCGACCTGGTCGACGACGACGCCTGGCCGGAGGCGCTGGCCGCGCTCGCCCGCCCGCCGTACCGGGACGCCGTGGTCAACCCCGTCCGCACCCTGCTGCCGGACGGCTCCTACGCCGACCTGCCGCCGTACACCGCCTGGTGGCTGCGCGACCACCCGGTGCTGGACGGCCGCGAGCCCGCCGGGCTGCGCGCCGCCGGGGCCGACCCGCTGCTGCGCGGCCTCTACGACGAGGCCCGGACAACCCTGGACGAGCAGTTCCTGCACGCGCTCGGGGTGCGCACCACGCTGGCCGCGCTGCTCGCCGAACCGCACGGCCCGGACGAGGTGCTGGACCGGCTCACCGACCCGGCCTCCGCGATCGGCCACCGTCAACTGCACGGCGTCCACAGCGCGTTGGCCCGGGTCGAGATCGAGCGGATCGATCCGCTCGACGTGGTGCGGGCGCTGCCGCCGCTCGACCCGGACACCGGCCGCCGGCCGGCCCACACGGTGATCGTCGACGCCACCGAGGCGGTCGTCGCCGACGCCCCCGACCTGGTCCAGCTGTTGCACCCGTACCCGCTACTGCCGGTCGCCCCGGCGCTCGCCGCCGACCTCGCCGAGCGGCTGCACGTCTCGCTCGCCAGCGAGGTGGCCGGAGGGCGGGTGCTCTCCGAGGGCGTGCTACACCGGGTCCCCGCGGTGGTCAGGGAGCTGCTGCCCGGCTGCCCGGTCGCCTACGAGGAGCACGAGGAGCTGCTCGTGGTCGGTCCGGACGGCGGCGAGGCCGCGGTGGACTGGCGGTGGGACGTCGAGGCGGACGCCCCGGAGGCGCCCTACGACCCGGACGCGGCCGAAGCCGCCGACGAGGACGACGAGTTCGAGCTCCCGCCGGTGCCCGGGCTGCTGCACGCCGCCACTCCGGAGGGCCTGGCGGCCGGGCTCGCCTGGTCGGTCGGGCAGTGGCACCGGCGGTTCGAGGTGCTGGCCGCGCTCAGCGAGCCGGACCGGGCCTACGAGCTGTCCGCGGCGCGGGACTTCGAGGGCTGAGCCCTCAGCGGTCCCGCCCACGGCGCTTGAGCCGCAGGTAGACGCCGACGGTGGTGGCCAGCCAGACGGCCGCCACCAGGGCCTTCAGGGCCGTCGGCGTCCGCGGCAGCGCCAGGGCGGTCATCCCGTCGGCGGTCATCAGCCAGCGGCCGCCCACCAGGGCCAGGACCGTCAGCCCGGCCGCCAGCAGGCCGGCCAGGAAGGCGGCGAACGCCTCCACCTGTCCGGTCTCGCGCTCGGCTTCCCCACCCGTGCGGGCCATGTCGGCACCCCCTCTCGGGGTCCATCATCCAGCCTGCGGGCCGGGGGTGCCAGGGCCTCACTCCATCCCGCGGCGCTTCATGAAGCGCCAGGCGACCTCCAGGGCCAGACCGCAGATCACCGCGATGCCGACGCCGACCCAGGGATCGCGGATGCCGACCAGGCGGAGCTGGAAGAAGTCCGACAGCCAGGGCACCAGCAGGACCAGGGCGAAGGCGCCGCCCATGGTGCCGATCAGCAGCAGGCGCCACCAGTTGTACGGGCGGGCGACGATGGCGAGCACCCAGATGGCGATCAGGAAGAGCGTCAGGGTGGCCACGCTGGTGTCGGCCTTGAGGTCGGTGACGTGGTCGGCGCGGGCCAGTGCGTAGGCCACGAACGTCCCCGTGCCAGCGATGACGCCGCCCGGGACGGCGAGCCGCAGGACGCGCTTCACGAAGCCGGTGCGGGCCCGCTCGTTGTTGGGGGCGAGGGCGAGGAAGAAGGCCGGCACGCCGATGGTGAGGGTGGAGAGCACGGTGGAGTGCCGGGGCAGGAACGGGTACGGCGAGTGGGTGAAGATCACCAGCAGCGCGAGCAGAACCGAGTAGACCGTCTTCACCAGGAACAACCCGGCGACCCGTTCGATGTTGCCGATCACCCGGCGGCCCTCGGCGACCACCGAGGGCAGGGTGGCGAAGGAGTCGTTCAGCAGCACGATCTGGGCGACCGCCTTGGTGGCGTCGCTGCCGGTGCCCATCGCCACGCCGATGTCGGCGTCCTTGAGCGCGAGCACGTCGTTGACGCCGTCGCCGGTCATCGCCACGGTGTGCCCGCGGGACTGCAGGGCGGCGACCAGCTGGCGCTTCTGCTGCGGGGTGACCCGGCCGAAGACGGTGGTCCGCTCGGCCGTGTCGGCGAGGGCGTCCGGTTCGGCGGGCAGGGTCCGGGCGTCCAGCGGGTGGTCGGCGCCGGGCAGGCCGAGGTGGCCGGCGACCGCGCCGACCGAGACCGCGGCGTCGCCGGAGATGACCTTGGCCTGCACCTGCTGGCCCTCGAAGTAGCGCAGGGTCTCGGCGGCGTCGTGGCGCAGCCGCTGCTGGAGCACCACCAGGGCGAGCGGGGTGAGCCCGGCCGCCGGGTCGGGGGAGTCCAGCGGGACGGGGGTGCGGCCGAGCAGCAGCACCCGCAGGCCCTTGGCGCCCAGCTCGTCGACCTCGGCGAGCGCCGGGTGCCCGGCCGGCAGCAGCACGTCGGGGGCGCCGAGCAGCCAGCTGGCCTCGCCGCCCTGCGGCTCCAGCAGCTGCACGCCGCTCCACTTGCGGGCGGAGGAGAAGGGCATCGCCTCGATCACCCGCCAGCCGTTGCCGCCGGCGCCGCCCCCGGGGCTGCTCCCGTCGCCGGTGGAGCCGTCGCCCGGGGAGCCGTCGCCGTACGCGGCGATGACGGCCTGTATGGAGGGGTTGGGGCGGGCGTCGGCGCCGGCCATCACGCCGAGCGCGTGCTTGATGGTGTCCGGGGTGACGGCGCCGGGCTCCCCGTCGGACAGGACGCGCAGGTCGACGACGTCCATGCCGCCCTCGGTGAGGGTGCCGGTCTTGTCCAGGCAGACGGTGTCGACCCGGGCCAGGCCCTCGATCGCCGGGAGCTCCTGGACCAGGCACTGCTTGCGGCCCAGCCGGATCACGCCGATCGCGAAGGCGACCGAGGTCAGCAGGACCAGCCCCTCGGGGACCATCGGCACGATGCCGGCCACCATGCGGCGCACGGCCTCGCGCCAGTCGCGGCCCTCGACGGCCAGCTGGCTGATGATCAGGCCGAGGGCGGTGGGGATCAGCAGGTAGGTGATGAAGCGCAGGATGCTGTTGATGCCGCTGCGCAGCTCCGACTTCACCAGGGTGAACCGGCTGGCCTCCTCGGCGAGCTGCGCCGCGTACGCCTCGCGGCCGACCCTGGTGGCGGTGAACGCGCCCGCGCCGGCCACCACGAAGCTGCCGGACATCACCTGGTCGCCGGGCTGCTTGAGGACGGGGTCGGGCTCGCCGGTGAGCAGCGACTCGTCGATCTCCAGGCCGTCCGCCTCGGTGACCTCGCCGTCGACGATCACCTTGTCGCCGATGCCGAGCAGCACCGTGTCGTCCAGCACGATCTCGGCGACGGCGATCGCCTCGACGCTGCCGTCCCGGCGGACCTGCGGGCGGGCCTCGCCGATCAGGGCCAGGCTGTCCAGGGTCTTCTTGGCGCGCAGCTCCTGGATGATGCCGATCGCGGTGTTGGCGACGATGACCAGGCCGAACAGGCCGTCCTGGATCGGGCCGACGATCAGGATGATCCCGAACATCACGCCGATGATCGCGTTGAAGCGGGTGAAGACGTTGGCCCGGACGATCTCCTTGGCGGAGCGGCTGGACCGTACCGGGACGTCGTTGACCTGCCCGTTCGCGACCCGGTCGGCCACCTCGGCGGCGGTCAGCCCGCCGCGTCGGCCGGGCAGCAGCCCGAGGGGGTGCGCACCTTCGGGGCGGTCGCCGTCGCCGGGCTGCTCTTCCGCGGGGTGGGCAGGCTGCGTCATGGCACCGACTCTACGGGCGCCTTATGTCCGATGCGTGCTACTAAAGGACTATTCAGTCCGACCGGGTGGCCGGGCCCTGGCCGTCGTCGCCGGGTGCCCGCTGCGCGTCGTTGGTCGTCCGGTTCGCGGCCTCGGCGGCGCGGTCGCGGGCGATGGCGTCCCGCCGGGCGCGGCAGTACCAGAGGCCGATCAAGCCGAGTAGGCCGCCGGAGAGGCAGATCCACGGCCAGGTGCCGTGGCCGTGGTCGGAGAGGGTGCCCTGGAAGGGGAGCAGGGCCAGAAAGGCGACGAACCACAGCACCGTGCCGCCGCCGACGATGGCGACGTCGTTGGCCTCCAGCGGAGGGGGCGAGGGGTGCAGCGGGGTCTTGGGCATGGGGCCTAGCGTACGGTGCGGCGGGTGGCCCGCAGGGGCCCACGGGGTTCTACGCGCGAAGATAGCGCGTGTGCGATCGGGAAACCATACTGAAAACCCCCCGCCCGGCCACCGTAGCCCTGGGCGTCCCCTCCTCAGCTCCCCCATAGAGGACGCACGCATGCCTGTGGTCCAGCCGACCACCGAGTCGCCCGAACCCGCCTCCAGCGCACCCGAGCCCCCCTCCGGTGCCCTGGACCGCTACTTCCGGATCAGCGAGCGCGGCTCCAGCCTGCCGCGCGAGATCCGCGGCGGCATCGCCACCTTCTTCACCATGGCCTACATCCTGGTGCTGAACCCGATCATCCTGGCCAGCGGCACGGACCTGACCGGGGCCCACCTGGACAGCGCCCAGCTGGTCACCGCCACCGCCCTCACCGCCGGTCTCACCACCCTGCTGATGGGCGTCATCGGCAACGTGCCGATCGGCCTGGCCGCGGGCCTCGGCGTCAACACCATCGTGGCGCTCCAGCTCGCCCCCAAGATGACCTGGCCGGACGCCATGGGCATGGTCGTGCTGGCCGGCTTCGCGATCATGCTGCTGGTCGCCACCGGCCTGCGCGAGCGGGTCATGAGCGCCGTGCCGCTCGGCCTGCGCAAGGCCATCGCGATCGGGATCGGCCTGTTCATCTGCCTCGTCGGCCTGGTCGACTCCGGCTTCGTCAGCCGCATGCCGGACGCCGCGCACACCACCGTCCCGCTGCAGCTCGGCGGCAGCGGGCACCTGCTCGGCTGGCCGGTGCTGATCTTCGTGTTCGGCCTGGTGCTCACCCTGGTCCTGGTGATCCGCAAGGTGCCCGGGGCGATCCTGATCAGCATCGCGGCCAGCACCGCGCTCGCCGTGCTGGTCGACAAGTTCGTCGACATCCCGGCGCTCAAGTGGGGCCTGACCGTCCCGGTCTGGCCGGGCAACCCGGTCGCCGCCCCGGACTTCGGCCTGGTCGGCAAGGTCAGCCTGTTCGGCGGCTTCGAGAAGGTCGGCGTGCTGACCGGCGTGCTGTTCGTCTTCACCGTGCTGATGTCCTGCTTCTTCGACGCGATGGGCACCATCCTCGGCGTCGCCGACGAGGCGCACCTGCTGGACGAGAAGGGCGACCTGCCCGGCATCAACAAGATCCTGATGGTCGACGGCATCGCCACCGCGGCCGGCGGCGCCACCTCCGCCTCCGCGAACACCTGCTTCGTCGAGTCGACCGCCGGCGTCGGCGAGGGCGCCCGTACCGGCTTCGCCTCGATCGTCACCGGCCTGCTCTTCGTGGTGGCGCTCTTCCTCACCCCGCTCGCCACCATGGTCCCGGCCCAGGCGGCCACCCCGGCCCTGGTCACCGTCGGCTTCCTGATCCTGGCCGGCTCGATCAAGGAGATCGACTGGGCGGACCACACCATCGCGATCCCGGCCTTCCTGACCATCGTGATGATGCCGTTCACCTACAGCATCACCAACGGCATCGGCTTCGGCTTCATCGCCTTCTGCATCCTGCGGCTGGCCGCCGGGCGCGGGCGCAGCGTGCCGGTCCCGCTGTACGCGGTGGCGGCGGTGTTCGCCTTCTACTACCTGATGCCGGCCCTCGGTCTGCTCTGACTCCTCGGCCCGGCCACGACGGCGGCCCCGCACTCCTCCTCGGAGCGCGGGGCCGCCGTCGTTTTCCGGCCGCCGGTCAGTGGACGCAGAACTCGTTGCCCCTCGGGGTCGGCCATGATCGTCCACGCGCCGCCCGGCTCCTTGACGTCGCGCAGGAGGGTGGCGCCGAGGGTCCGGAGGCGGGCGACGGTCGACTCCCGCTCGCCCGGGCCCGGGTGCACGTCGAGGTGGAGGCGGTTCTTGTCGGGCTTCGGCTCGGGGACGGCCTGGAAGAGCAGGCGGCGGCCGAGGCCGGTGCCGGTGGCGGGGTCGTACGGGTCCTCGGGGTGGCGGACGGCGGCGAGGGTGCGCCAGGCGGGGTGGCCGTCGACCTCGGTGACGGCGTCCGGGGTGACGGCGCCGGCGTCGAGCAGGCGGGTGATCAGGGCGCCGTGCTCCTCCAGGGTGTAGTCGAGGGCGGCGGCCCAGAAGGCGGCCTGGCGGTTCGGGTCGGCGCAGTCGATGACGAGCTTCCAGTGCAGCGGCATGTGACCGGTTGTAGCGGTTTCCGGACGGCGGGGGCAGTCATCGTCGGCTGGAATATGTCAAAAATCGGTCTGTGTAGGGCAGTTGGCGGAGGGAATACTGCCTGGACGGACACGGGGAGGGGGCTCGACCGATGGTGCAACAGGATCCGCCCGGGGGAGACGAGGCGAAGCTGCTGCCGGAGCTGTTCTGGACGGCGGACAAGGCCTCGCTGGACGGCCAGCGCGAGACGCTGCGCTGGTACCGCGGACTGATCGCGATGCTGGTGATCGCCGCCCTGATCGGCTCGTTCCCCGGGCCGGACAAACGCGGCGCCTTCGACACCACGCCGCTGTACTCGGTGGCCGCCTTCCTGATCGCCGGCTACTTCTGGTCCCGGCTGCGCCGCAGCAACCCGCAGGGCCGCTGGTACGAGGCCCGGGCGGCGGCCGAGTCGGTCAAGACGCTGGCCTGGAAGTACACCGTCCGAGCCCGGCCGTTCGACGGCGAGGCTGAGTCCGCGGACGTGGACCGCGGCTACCTGCTCCAGGTCGAGGACGTGCTGCGGGCCTTCGAGGACCCGGAGATCGTGCCGCCCGGCACCGTCCCCGAGATCACCCCGGAGATGCGGCGGATGCGGGCCGGCAGCCTGACCGCCCGCCGCACGCTCTACCTGCGCACCCGCGTCGAGGGCCAGCGCACCTGGTACCGCGCCCGGGCCGAGGCGTGCGAGACGCAGGGGGTGTCCTGGGGGCTCGGCATCGCGGCGATGATCATCATCGGCGCGGCGGCGGCCATCGCCCAGGCGACGGGCGCCCTGCAGGTGCACGTCTTCGGGGCCAGCTCGGCCGCGGCCGCCGCCATCATCGCCTGGACCCAGCTCAAGCAGCTGCGCCCGCTGGCCGCCGCCTACCAGCTGGCCGCGCGCGAGCTGGAGAACGTCGGCAACCAGCTCTCCGACCTCGACCTCAAGGCGCCGGACGCCGAGGCGCGGTGGGCCCGGCTGGCCGCCGAGGCGGAGGACGCCGTGTCCCGCGAGCACACCACCTGGCGGGCCCGCCGGGCGTTCCCGAGGTAGCCCGCCGCGCCAGGGCCGGTCCGGCAGGACCGGCCGGACGGGCCCTAGCGGACGAAGGCGAGCGCCGTACGTCAACTCCGGGGAGGCGCTGGGGAGATCCGGCGCGTGCGGGCCACTCCGGGGACACAGGTGTGCGGGATGCGTGAGGGTCGGGCGGGAAGGCGTAAAACGTAATCATTGCGTGTCCATGCCCTGGTTTCATCGCCTGCGCGCGACCCCAGTTCCTTGCCGGAGGCCCCCTTGCGCATTCTCCTGATCGCCAGCGCGTTCAACAGCCTGACCCAGCGCGTCCACACCGAGCTGCGCGAGCGCGGCCACCAGGTCGCCGTCCAACTCGCCCTCGGTGACGAGCCGATGAGGGCGGCGGTGGCCCGTACCGACCCCGAGCTGATCATCTGCCCGATGCTCACCAAGGCTGTCCCGGAGGACATCTGGTCCACCCGAACCGTCCTGATCGTGCACCCCGGTCCCAAGGGCGACCGCGGGCCCTCCTCGCTCGACTGGGCGATCACCGAAGGGGCGGAGCGCTGGGGCGTGACCGTCCTGCAGGCCGTCGAGGAGATGGACGCCGGCGACATCTGGGCGTCCGTCGAGTTCCCCGTCGCCGACTGCGGCAAGAGCGAGCTGTACCGGGGCGAGGTCGCCGACGCCGCCGTCGAGGCCGTCCTGCTCGCCGTCCAGCGCTACGAGGGTGGCCTGTTCACCCCCGAACCGCTCGACTACGACCGGCCGGACGTCCACGGCAGGCTCCGCCCGCTCCTGCGGCAGGAGGCGCGCCGGATCGACTGGGCCGCCGACGACACCGCCACCGTGCTCCGCAAGCTCCGCGCCGCCGACTCCCAACCCGGCGTGCTCGACGAGTTGTTCGGGCGCGAGTACTTCCTGCACGGCGGCCACCCCGAGGACGAGCTGCGTGGCCCGGTGCCCGGTGCCGTGCTCGCCACCCGCGACGGCGCGATCTGCCGGGCCACCGTGGACGGCGCGGTCTGGATTCCGCAACTGCGCCCGCGCCGCACCCCGGGCGGGCCGGCCACCTACAAGCTCCCCGCCGCGACGGTGCTCGCCGACCGGCTGCACCGGGTCCGCGAAGTGCCGGTGACACCGGCCTCGGCGGCCCGCCGGGACACCTGGTCGGAGCTGCGCTACCGCGAGGACGGCGACGTCGGCTACCTCGAATTCGCCTACGCCGGCGGGGCGATGAGCACCGGGCAGTGCCGCCGGCTGCTCGCCGCCTACCGCCAGGCCGCCGACCGGCCCACCTCGGTGCTGGTGCTCGGGGCGCCCCGGGACTTCTACTCCAACGGGATCCACCTCAACGTCATCGAGGGCGCGGCCTTCCCGGCGCTGGAGTCCTGGGAGAACATCAACGCGATGGACGACCTCGTCCACGCGATCCTCGCCACGACCGACAAGCTCACCGTCGCCGCGCTGGCGGGGAACGCGGCGGCCGGCGGCCTGATGCTGGCGCTCGCCGCCGACGAGGTGTGGTGCCGGGAGTCGGCGGTGCTCAACCCGCACTACCGGCTGATGGGCCTGTACGGCTCCGAGTACTGGACGTACACCCTGCCGCGCCGGGTCGGTGCCGAGCAGGCCGATCGGCTGACCACCGAGGCGCTGCCGGTCGGCGCCGAACACGCGCGCCGGATCGGCCTGGTGGACCGCACCTTCGGCGGGGACGCGGCCGCCTTCCGCCGCCGGGTGGCCCGGGAGGCCGCCGGGCTCGGCGCCTCGCCGGAGCTCACCGGCCGACTGGTCGACAAGAAGCGCCGCCGGTCCGCCGACGAGGAGGCGCAGCCGCTGGCCGAGTACCGGGCGGAGGAACTGCGGCGGATGCACGCCAACTTCTACCGGGTGGGCGAGCCGTACCACGCGCTGCGGCGGGACTTCGTGCACAAGGTCTGCCCGGTGGCCACGCCCGAGCACCTGACCGGGCTGCTCGGGCGGCCGGAGTGAGGCGGGGACGTCCCGCGTGAGCGGGGCGTCCGGTGCGAGCGGGGGGCGTCCCGGGTGAGCTGAGGGTGTCCCGCGTGAGCTGAGGGTGTTCGGAACGAGCCGGAGGCGTCCGGCCGGGGTGGGGGACCCGGCCGGACGCCTCCGGAGCTTCGGTCGGCCGGCTCAGCGCCTGGCGCCGGCCTGGTTCAGCGGCCGCCGCGGGCGCGGGACCAGCGGGGCCGCCGGGCCGACCAGCAGCGGCTGAGAGCTCGCGCGGCTCGGCGAGACGGCGAAGGCCAGCGAGCCGAAGAAGATGTAGCAGCCGAGTCCGACCCCGAGCGGGAAGATGAACTGCAGGGCCATCACCCCGTCTTGAGTGGAGTGGGAGAAGTCGAGCTGCACCGAGAGCGCCGCCATGCCGGTGTAGTGCATCGCGCAGACCGCCACGCCCATCACCGGCGCCGCCGCGAGGACGGCGAGCGTGCCGCGGATGTTCAGCGTGGCCCAGAGCGCGGCCGTCGCCGCGAACACCGCGATGGCGACGGACAGCCCCACCGTGACGTGGTCGTACTGGAGGTGGCCGGGCAGGACCATCGCGGCCATGCCGAGGTAGTGCATCGCCGCGACCCCGAGGCCGGTGGTCAGCCCGCCGGCCAGCAGCGACAGGACCGGACGGCGGCTGTACCCGACGGTGAACAGGCCGATCCCGACCACGGCGACGGCGACCAGCAGGCTGAGCACGGTCAGCCAGGGCTGGTAGCTGATCTCGACCCCGGAGACGGAGAATCCGAGCATCGCGATGAAGTGCATGGACCAGATCCCGGCGCCGAGCGAGGTCGAGGCGAAGAGGAGCCAGACCACCCGGGTGCGGCCCTGGGAGACGAGAGCCCAGCGGGCGCTGCGCAGGGCGACGAAGGCGCCGAGGCAGGCGACGAAGTACGAGACCGCCGGTGTCACCCAGCCGTGGTCGGCATGATGGATCTCACCCAAGAGAGCTCCCTGGAGGGATGCGGGGATAAGGGCGCCAGGACTCGGGCGGACGCGGGTGGCCGAGGAGGGGAAGGCCGGGGGAACGCGTGCGGAGGTGGGCACGGGAGAATGGTCCCGCCGAAGGGAGACCTGGCGTAGTGGTGCCCCTGACAACCGGGACAGTAACCACTACCCGGCAGTCGCACAATGTTCGTGCTTTTCGTGAAATCCCAGGTCAGGATGGGCATTTACGGGGCCTACATGATCTTGGCACCAATTCCTGACAACGCCTGCGCAGGGCTACTCCAACGGGGCTAGCCCGAACGGGTGGCCGGCCGGGTCGATCAGCACCTTGAGCGTCCGGCCGTGCTGGTACGTCGGCTCGGTCGCGCCGAGCGCGAGCGCCTTCGCGATGGCCTCGTCCAGGTCGTCCACGTAGAAGTCCAGGTGGAAGTGCTTGCCGCCGTCCGGCTCCGTCCACGCCTCCGGCCGGTAGCCGGTGACCCGGCCGAAGCCCAGCGGGCTGCCGCCCTCCGGGTTGTCCAGGATCGCGAACTGCTCGTCCGTGTGACGGGTCTCCCAGCCCAGCAGCTCGCCGTAGAAGCCGGCCAGCGCGACCGGGTCGGCGCAGTCGATGGTGACCATGGCGAGGCGGGCGAACCCGGTGTCGTTCTGCTCGGCGGCGAGGTCGGACATGTCTGGTCGGCCCTTCTGGGAGTGGTGTCGGCCCTTCTGGAAGGGGGAGCGGGCGCCCGGCGGCGCGTCGGATCGAGGCCTACGACCAGCATCGCACCGGGCCGATCTTCCGGCGCGGTGGTGCCGGAGGGGCTGGTGCGGTGGTGTCGGGCGGGCCGGCGCGGTGGTGCCGGAGGGCTGGTCGGGCTAACGGGGTGGCGGGTGGACGGGCGGGCGGGGCGAGGGTCGGTGAGGCTGATGGGGCGCGAAGTGAACGCATTTTCCTTAGGGAGAGTAATGACGTAAGCTAAAGAACATGCCCGAGATGTCCGAGCAGGACCTCGCAGCGGTCAATCAGCTGCGGTCGTCCGTGATGCGCCTCTCCCGTCGACTCAAACACCAGAGGGTCGAGGAGTCGCTGAGCCCCACCGAGATGGGGGTGCTCGGCACCCTCGCCCGATGCGGAAAGGCCACACCGGGTGAGCTCGCCCGGAAGGAGCACGTGCAGCCTCCCTCCATGACCAGGATCGTCGCGATGCTGGAGGAGAAGGGCCTGGTGCGGCGGGAGCCGCACCCCGAGGACCGCCGCCAGGTGGTCGTCAGCAGCACCGAGCAGGCCGAGGCGATCCTCGCGGAGAGCCGTCGGCGTCGCAACGTCTGGCTCGCCGAGCTCGCCGAGGGGCTCGACGAGGAGGAATGGGCCGTCCTCCGGGAGGCCGCGCCCGTGCTCTACAAGCTCGCACACCTCTAGGCACACCGACCCCGGCCGGCCGCCGGGAGAAGAAGGAGTACCGCATCACCGCAGGACCGACCACCGAAACCAGGAGCGCGACGGCCTTCGTCCGGGCCGTCGCGCCGCGAGGGGAGACCACCGTGACACCGCCGGCCGCAGCCAGCGCCGCCGCCATCCGTACCGACGACCAGACCACCGACCCCACCGCGGCGGGCGCCGCGGCCGCCGACCTCCAGGCACCCGCCCCCACGGGGCTGCCCGGCAGCGGCGACGACGACCCCGACGAACGCACCGCGGCGGACGACCCCGCCGCTCCCGGCCGAACCCACTCGGCCACGCCGTCGTCCGCCACCGGCTCGTCGTCCAGCGGCTCGTCCGCCGCCGGCGCCCGCTTCACCCGGCCCGGAGGGATGTTCTCCTCCCTGCGCGTCCGCAACTACCGCTACTTCTTCGCCGGCCAGGTGGTGTCCAACACCGGCACCTGGATGCAGCGGATCGCCCAGGACTGGCTGGTGCTCAGCCTCACCGGCAGCCCGCTCGCGGTCGGCATCACCACCGCCATGCAGTTCCTGCCGATGCTCCTGCTCGGCCTGTTCGGCGGCGTGCTCGCCGACCGGATGCCCAAGCGCCGGTTGCTGATCTACACCCAGGGCACGATGGGCCTGCTGGCCGCCGGCCTGGCCGCCCTGACCTTCGGTGGCGTGGTGACGCCGTACTACGTGTACGCCTTCGCGCTGCTGCTCGGCCTGGTCACCGTGGTCGACAACCCGACCCGGCAGGCCTTCGTGTCCGAGATGGTCGGGCCCAAGGACCTCGCCAACGCGGTCAGCCTGAACGCCGCCAACTTCCAGACCGCCCGGCTGGTCGGCCCCGCCGTCGCGGGCCTGCTGATCGCCGCGGTCGGCAGTGGCTGGGCGTTCGCGGTCAACGCGCTGTCCTTCGTCGCCGTCATCGGCGGGCTGCTCGCCATGCGGGAGAGCGAACTGCGCCCGACCGAGCCGATCGCCCGCGAGAAGGGCCAGCTGCGGGAGGGCCTGCGGTACGTGAAGGAGCGGCCCGAACTGCTCTGGCCGATGGTCCTGGCCGGGTTCATCGGCACCTTCGGCTTCAACTTCCCGACGCTGCTCTCCGGGTTCGCCTACGACACCTTCAAGGTCGGCGCCGGGCAGTACGGCCTGCTGAACACCGCGATGGCGGTCGGTTCGCTGACCGGCGCGCTGCTCGCGGCCCGCCGGGGCGTGCCCAGGCTGCGCCGGCTCGTGGGGGCGGCGCTGGCCTTCGGCGCGCTGGAGGTGGTGGCCGCGTTCGCGCCCGACTACTGGACCTTCGCGGTGCTGCTGATGCTGGTCGGCGTGTTCGGACTCAGCTTCAACACCTCCGTCAACGCCTCGCTGCAGCTGGCCACCGACCCCGCGATGCGCGGGCGCGTGATGGGCCTGCTGGTGCTGGTCTTCACCGGCGGCACGCCGATCGGCGCCCCGATCGTCGGCTGGGTGACCGCCTCGTACGGGCCCCGGCTGGGCCTGCTGGCCTGCGGGCTGGTGTCCGCGCTGGCGGCCGGCGTGGTCGGCCTGGTGCTGGCCCGCAGCGCGGACCTGCGGGTGCGGTTCGACCTGCACCCGGGTCGTGGCGGCCGGGTGGTGGCCTTCGTGCCGCGCGCCGTCGCCACCGCCAAGTCGGGGCTGGCTCCGGCCTGCTGACGGTGCGTCAAACCCCGGGGGCGGTGGCCGCCCCCGGGGTGTGTGACGCAGGGGTTGGGCAGCGGTGTCAGAGGCGGATGGCGAGGACCTGGCCGGGCCAGATCCCGCTCGGCTGCTCGACCTCGAACGACTCCGTCTCGGTGAACCCGAGCGCCCGGTACTGGCCGACCAGCTTGCGGTCGGCGCCCCCGTAACAGTCCACCCGCAGCAGGCCGATGCCGCGCCGACGGGCCTCCTCGACCGCGTCGGCGATCAGTGCGGCGCCGATCCCCGAGCCCTTGCGGCTGCGGTCGGTGACCAGGTTGCGGATGAACAGCTCGCGCTCGTCCACTGCGGGGATGTACTTCCCCCGCTGCTCGGACAGCACGCAGGAGCCGACCGCGCGGCCCTCGTCGTCCTCGGCGAGGCGGATCAGGAACGGCTCGGTGCCGTACTGGGCGATCTGCTCGACCCTGGCCGGGACGGTGCTGAACGACTGGTCGCCCCACTGGCCGGTGCGGCCCTGGCCGGCCAGCCAGCCCACGGCGCCGTCGAGCAGGGCGAGGATGGCGGGAACGTCCTCGGGACCACCGGTGCGGATCTTGATGTTGCTGGAACGAATCACAGAGGCCGTTCTAGCCCAAACCGACGTTCGAGGGAAGATGGCGGTGTGAGGCTCTTCGTGGCGGTCCTCCCGCCGGTCCACGTGCTGCAGGGCTTGTCCGATGCGGTGGCGCCGGTGCGCGGGCTGCCCGGGGCCGACCGGCTGCGCTGGACCACCGTCGAGGGCTGGCACCTGACGCTGGCCTTCCTCGGCGCGGTGGCGCCCGAGCGGCTGCCGGAGCTGGAGGCGGACCTGGCCGCCGTCGCCGAGGTCCACCCGGCGCACCGGCTGCGGGTGTCCGGCGCCGGCCGGTTCGGCGACCGGGTGCTCTGGGCCGGGCTGGAGGGGCAGACCTGGGCGCTGCGCCGGCTCGCCGAGGCCGTCGGCGACGCCACCGCCGAGCTGACCGGGGAACTCGACACCTTCACCTTCCATCCGCACCTCACCCTGGCCCGGGCCGGTTCCTCCCGCGGCCGCCGGCGGGCCGCCCAGCGCGTCGCGGCGGCCGAGCTGGAGGCCCTGGCGGCCGCACTGGCCGAATACCGGGGGCCGATGTGGGAGGCCACCGAACTGCACCTGATGCGGAGCGAGCCGGACGGTGTCTCCGCGCACTACGCCTCGCTGCACGCCTGGCCGCTGGCCCACTGGAGCTGACGCCCGGGGTGCGGGCCCCGGGGGCGGGCGGGACTCGGCGTCGGGGCGGGACTCGGCGTCGGGGCAGGTCCCGGGGTGCGGCGCGGGCCTCGGCGTTCGGTCGGGGGTGAGGCGGAGGTACGCTCGTTGACCGTGGATCCCAAGACTCGTATGCGTATCGTGACCGGCACCCTGGTGTTGCTGCTGGTCGTCGTGCTGATCAGCTCGATGGTCGGCAAGTAGGCCCGAAAGGGCGGATGGGCCGGAACGGCGCGAGGGCCACCGCCCGGAGGCGGTGGCCCTCAGCCGTGCGTGGGGTCGGTGCTCAGAGCTGCTCGACCACGTAGTCGATGCAGTGGGTGAGCGCCTCGACGTCCGCCGGGTCGATCGCCGGGAACATCGCGATGCGCAGCTGGTTGCGGCCCAGCTTGCGGTACGGCTCGGTGTCGACGATGCCGTTGGCACGCAGTGCCTCGGCGACCGCGGCGGCGTCCACCGACGCGTCGAAGTCGATGGTGCCGACCACCTGGGAGCGCTCGGCCGGGTTCGCCACGAAGGGGGTGGCGTAGCCGGACTTCTCGGCCCACGCGTACAGCCGGGACGAGGAGTCAGCCGTACGGGCGACGGCCCAGTCGAGCCCGCCGTTGCCGTTCAGCCACTCCAGCTGGTCGGCCAGCAGGAACAGGGTGGCGATCGACGGGGTGTTGTACGTCTGGTCCTTCGACGAGTTGTCGATGGCCGTCGGCAGGTCGAAGAACGGCGGGATGTAGCGGCCGGAGCCGGCGATCCCGGCGGCGCGCTCCAGGGCGGCCGGGGAGAACGCGGCCAGCCACAGGCCGCCCTCGGAGGCGAAGGACTTCTGCGGGGCGAAGTAGTAGACGTCGGTCTCGGTGATGTCCACCGGCAGGCCGCCGGCGCCCGAGGTGGCGTCCACCAGGACCAGCGAGCCCTCGTCCGCGCCCACCGGGCGCTTGATCGGCATCGCGACGCCGGTCGAGGTCTCGTTGTGGGTGAGCCCGTAGACGTCCACGCCGGCCTCGGCGACCGGCAGCGGGTGGGTGCCCGGGGCGGTCTTGATCACGGTCGGCTCGGCGAGCCACGGCGCGGCCTTGACCGAGGAGGCGAACTTGGAGGAGAACTCGCCGAAGTCCAGGTGCTGGGACTTCTCCCGCACCAGGCCGAAGGCGGCGATGTCCCAGAAGGCGGTGGAGCCGCCGTTGCCGAGGACGACCTGGTAGCCCTCGGGGAGCGAGAAGAGGCTGCTCACGCCCTCGCGTACGCGCTTGACCAGGTTCTTGACCGGGGCCTGGCGGTGCGAGGTGCCGAGCAGGGAGGTCTGGGTGGCGGCGAGGGCACTCAGGGCCTCGGGGCGCACCTTGGACGGTCCGCAGCCGAAACGGCCGTCTGCGGGCTTGATGTCAGCGGGGATCTGGATCTGAGCCACGCGCGCAGCCTACCGGCCGCGGACCCGGCCGGGGTACGGTCGTCCGCCCGGTGAGATGTGATCTTCGCGGCTCCCAGCTGCGGAAACAGCGGGCCCGGACGAGGCCGGACCCGCTGCTCAGGACGGTACCGAGGTGGTCAGTGGGCGATGGCTTCCCAGCCCTCGATCTCCTCGGGGCGGCGCGGGCCCGGGCCGATGTAGCGCGCGGCCGGGCGCACGAGCCGGCCCGTGCGCTTCTGCTCCAGGATGTGCGCCGACCAGCCGGCCGTGCGCGCGCAGGTGAACATCGAGGTGAACATGTGCGCCGGCACCTCGGCGAAGTCCAGCATGATGGCGGCCCAGAACTCGACGTTGGTGGCCAGCACGCGGTCGGGGCGGCGGTTGTGCAGCTCCTCCAGCGCGGCCTTCTCCAGCGCCTCGGCGACCTCGAAGCGGGGCGCGCCGAGCTCCTTGGCGGTGCGGCGCAGCACCCGGGCGCGCGGGTCCTCGGCGCGGTAGACGCGGTGGCCGAAGCCCATCAGGCGCTCGCCCTTGTCCAGCGCGTTCTTGACCCAGGCGGTGGCGTCGCCGGTGCGCTCGATCTCCTCGATCATGCCGAGCACGCGGGACGGCGCGCCGCCGTGCAGCGGTCCGGACATCGCGCCGACCGCGCCGGAGAGCGCGGCCGCCACGTCGGCGCCGGTGGAGGCGATGACGCGGGCGGTGAAGGTGGAGGCGTTCATGCCGTGCTCGGCGGCGGAGGTCCAGTAGGCGTCGATGGCCTTGACGTGCTTCGGGTCCGGCTCGCCGCGCCAGCGGATCATGAACCGCTCGACGACCGTCTCGGCCTTGTCGATCTCGCTCTGCGGGACCATCGGCAGGCCCTGGCCGCGGGCCGACTGGGCCACGTAGGACAGCGCCATCACGGCGGCGCGGGCGAGGTCGTCGCGGGCCTGTTCGGCGGAGATGTCCAGCAGCGGCTTGAGGCCCCAGACCGGGGCGAGCATGGCGAGCGCGGACTGCACGTCGACCCGGATGTCACCGGAGTGCACCGGGATCGGGAACGGCTCGGCGGCCGGCAGGCCGGGGTTGAACTTGCCGTCCACCAGCAGGCCCCACACGTGGCCGAAGGAGACCTTCCCCACCAGGTCGTCGATGTCGACACCGCGGTACCGCAGCGCGCCGCCTTCACGGTCGGGTTCGGCGATCTCGCTCTCGAACGCGACGACTCCCTCAAGCCCGGGTACGAAGTCGGACATACGACGGCTCCTTCAGTTCTGCGATCGGCGCTGCGCCGTGGTGGGGCGGCGCGCCAGTGACCGAATGGTGGTTGGCACTCGGTGCCAGAGTGGCAGGCACGGGGTGCATTACGCCATACACCACCGCGGTGATGTTGCCCCTGGGCCCGCTTGACTTTTTCGCCGAGGGTCGGTCGTGCCCGGGAATCTCCGGAACCAAACGCCGTGTTCCGGACAATTCACCGTACGGCGGGTGGCCGAGCGGTGGCGAGACACCTTAACTCCCACCGGGGTTTGTCCGGAGGTAGCGGTGCCGGTTGCTTGTCGTACGGGATGATGTTGACGTGCAGACCCCGGAACGCGCCCAGTCGACGCCCCTGAGCCCCGCCACCCGGAACCTGGCCGACGAGGCCCGGCCCGGACCGGACCTCACCGTGATGCGCAAGCACTACAGCCATGAGGGCCTGGTCGAGGAGCAGCTCGCGCCCGAGCCGATCGGCCAGTTCGCCCGCTGGTTCCACGAGGCGGCCGACGCCGGCGTGGTCGAGCCCAACGCGATGGTGCTCTCCACCGCCGACGCCCAGGGGCGGCCCAGCTCGCGCACCGTCCTGCTCAAGGGCTACGACGCGCGCGGCTTCGTGTTCTTCACCAACTACGGCTCCCGCAAGGGCTCCGAGCTCGCCGTCAACCCGTACGCCGCACTGCTGTTCCCGTGGATCGAGCTGGCCCGCCAGGTGATCGTCCAGGGCCGGGTGGAGAAGGTCGGCCGGGACGAGACCGCCGCCTACTTCCGCACCCGGCCGCACGGCTCCCAGCTCGGCGCCTGGGCCAGCGAGCAGTCCAGCCCGGTCGGCGGGCGTGCCGTCCTCGAACAGCGCTACGCCGAACTGGAACGCCGCTACCCGGAGGGCGAGGGCGTGCCCGTGCCGCCGTTCTGGGGCGGGTACCGGGTGATCCCGGAGAGCGTCGAGTTCTGGCAGGGGCGGGAGAACCGGCTGCACGACCGGCTCCGCTACCTCGCCGAGCCGGCCGACCCCACCGGGTGGCGGGTGGAGCGGCTCTGCCCGTAGCCGTTCGGCGCCGTCGTCCGTCTCGGCGTCGGCGCCGTCGTCGGTGTCGGTCTTGGGAACGGCCCGGGCGCGGCGAGCGCGCGAAGCTGACGGCCCGTCACCGTCCAGGTGTAGGATGCTGCCCGTCGCGGACCCTGGGTCGAGTCTCTTCCGGCCAGTGACCCGCTGTGCCGGCACGATCGAGTGAGGGACTGATGGGCGTCACCGGTACGGAAACCCCTGCTGGACTCGGCTCCGACCTGGTCGATGTCGCCGCCCTGCCGCTCGACGAGCTCGACGCCCTGCCCGACACCGTCCTCGGCGATCTGCTGCGCCGGGTGGTCGCGGACGCCCTGGCCCCCGGCGCGGAGCCGCTCGCCGCCTTCCAGTCCGCACTCGACCGCTGACCCGCCGCTCGACGGCCGGCCCTCGACCGGGCGGCTGACCGCCGGTTAAACCCCCGGGCCGCCGTCGAACTCGGCAACTTCCGGCGCGGTTGGTGGAGTTCACGACATGCTGGGTATGAAACCGGCGCCGTCGCGGCACCGTCGGGCTCGGGGGGACACAGGTGTTGGAGCATCAGCAGGACCAGCGCAAGCCCTACTTCTTCTTCAGCTACGCGCGCCGGGACTACGAGGCCGAGGACGCCTTCGTGGACCAGTTCTTCAACGACCTGAGGGACGAGCTCGGCCGGATCGAGCCGGCCGCCCGCGCCGACGAGATCGCCTACCGGGACACCGAGCAGCTGCGCCTCGGCGACGAGTGGGCCGAGCAGCTGGCCAGGATGCTGGGCCGCAGCCGGACCATGGTCGCGCTCTACTCGCCCGCCTACTTCGCCAGCCTCTACTGCGGCAAGGAGTGGACGGCCTTCCGCGGCCGGGTCCGGCGCCACCAGGAGGACCAGGGCGAGCTCATCCCGGCCCTGGTCCCGGTGCTCTGGGAGCCCGTCGTGCCGGGCGAGCTGGCCGAGGAGGTCACCAAGATCCAGTGGGCCCAGCCGGACATGGGCGAGGCCTACGCCCGCTACGGCCTGCGTGCCCTGCTGCGCACCGGACCGCAGGGCGAGGCCTACCTGCAGGTCGTCCGGGTGGTCGCCGAGCGGGTCCGGGACGCGGCCGCCCGTCGGCTCACCGAGCTGGCCGACTTCGACCTCGGCGCGGTGCGCGGCTACTTCCCGGGGCCGGCGGCCATGGAGCCCCCGCGCGCCGCGGGGATGGTCCGGCTGTTCATCGCGGCGGGCAAGGCCTCCGACGCCGCCGTGGCGGGAGGCTCGCAGGCCGGCGGCTGGTACGGGGCCAAGCCGTGGCACTGGGCGCCCTACCACCCGCCGACCCAGCCGTCCCTGGCGGTGCGCGCCCAGCAGGTGATCACCGCCGCCGGGCACACCACCACGCTGGAGGAGGTCGGCACCGGCCTCGGCGAGAAGCTCGACCAGGCCCGCGAGGACAGCCAGGTCAGCGTCCTGCTGGTGGACCCGTGGATGGCCGGCACCGACCGCTACCGGTCCGCGCTGCGCGAGTACGACGACCACAACCACCCGGTCACCGGCGTCATGGTCCCGGACGGGAGCGGTGATCCGGCCCGCGGACCGGAGCGCGACGCGCTGTGGGCCGGCGTGCGCGGTGTGTTCCGGCGCAACTGGCTGCGCCGGAGCGATCCGGAGCACTTGTTCCGGGTCAAAGTGAACCGGGAGAGCTTCGACTCCGATCTCACCATCATGGTGACGGTCGCTCAGAACAAGCTCATGGACGACAACTTCGATTGGGGGGACGATGGCGGCGGTGCCGCGTTCGGCTTCGGCCTCGACGGCGCGAACGGCCCGGCGATGCCCGGGCTGGCCATCCCGGCCGGACCGCCAGGCCCGCGCCGCAGCCCGTCCACGCGGCCCGATCCGGAACCGGGCCCGGGAGACGTGCCCAATCCGCGCCACAGCCAGGACGACACGGCGCCGCTGAGGGGAGACCAGGACGATGATCACTGAGTCCGGCGCAGAGCCGGGGCGCGGCGGACCGGGATCGGTCGTCACGTTCTACTCGTTCAAGGGCGGCACCGGCCGGACCATGGCGCTCGCCAACGTCGGCTGGATCCTCGCCAGCCGGGGCCTGCGCGTGCTGGTGGTCGACTGGGACCTGGAGGCGCCCGGCCTGCACCGCTACTACCACCCGCTGCTGGTCGACCCCGAACTGCACTCCACCGAGGGCCTGATCGACCTGCTGCGCTCCTACGTCCGGCAGGCGCTGCCCTCCGCCGTCGGACCGGACGGCCTGCCCCCGGCCGCCTGGCTGGACCAGCCCGGGCGACTCGACGGCTACATCTGCGGCCTCGCCCTCGACCTGCCCCCGGGCGGCCGGCTCGACTTCCTGCCCGCCGGCCGGCAGAACGCCGCCTACGCCGCCGCCGTCACCAGCTTCAACTGGCGCAGCTTCTACCACGGCCGGGACATCCGCGGCGGCGAGTTCCTGCGCGAACTGCGCGAACGCTGGGCGAGCGCCTACGACTACGTGCTCATCGACAGCCGCACCGGCGTCAGCGACACCTCCGGCATCTGCACCGTCCTGATGCCCGACACCGTCGTCGACTGCTTCACCTTCAGCGCCCAGAACATCCGCGGCGGCGTCGACGCGGCCCGGGCCATCGCCGAGGCCGAGGAGCGGGCCATCCGGGTCCTGCCGGTGCCGATGCGGGTCGAGGACGCCGAGCAGGAGCGCCTCGAAGCCGGCCGCGACTACGCCCGCGAGTCCTTCGCGCCCTACCTCGGCCGCTGGCTGGCCGCCGAGCGGCGGGCCGGCTACTGGGCCGACGTCGAGGTGCCGTACAAGCCGTTCTACGCCTACGAGGAGGTGCCCGCCACCGTCGCCGACCGGCCGCAGGAGGCCCGCAGCCTGCTCAACGCCTTCGAGCGGCTGGCCGGGTGGATCACCGACGGACAGGTCCGCACCCTGCGCCCGCTCAGCGCCGAGACCCGCCGCCGGCTCTACGGCGCCTACCTGCGCTCCGCCCGCGCGGTGCCCCGCCAGGTCTTCGTCAGTTACGCGCCCGAGGACCGGATGTGGGCCGAGTGGGCAGCCGGCACCCTCACCCGCTTCGGCTACCAGGCCTCCCTGCACAACGCGGCCGAGCCCTACGGCGGCAGCCGTCCGCCGGAGGTCGTCGGGCCGCTCGACGGGCAGGGCCGGCTGCTCGCGCTGCTCTCGCCCGAGTACACCGCGCTGCCCCGCGCCACCGAGGTCTGGCAGCTCCTGAACGGGCGCGAACTCGCCTCCGGCTCACCGGCGCTGGTCGCCCTGCGGCTGCAGGACTCGGACGAGCCGGTGCCCCGGCCCTTCGTCGGCCGGGCCGCGCCCGACCTGGTCCGTTCCTCGGCGGTGGCCGCCGAGTCCCAGCTGTACGGCGAGCTCGGCCCGCCGCCCGGCGGCCACCGCCAAAGCGACTCCGACAGCGGCGAGTTCGCCGCCCCGGCCCGCTTCCCCGGCACCGCCCCGCAGGTCCAGGAGGCGCCCTCGCGCAACGCCTCCTTCATCGGTCGCGGCAAGCTGCTCGAACTGCTCCGCAACCGTTTCACCGGCGGGCCCGCCGCGGTGCTCAGCCAGGTCCTCTACGGCTTCGGCGGCGCCGGCAAGTCGCAGATCGCCGCCGAGTACGCGCACCGTTTCAAGGCCGCCTACGACGTGGTCTGGTGGGTCCCCGCCGAGGAGCCCGCCAACATCCCGCAGAAGCTCGCCGAACTCGCCCCCCGGCTCGGCGTACCGAGCAGCGACGACGTCGCGCACACCGCCGCCGCGGTGCTCGACGCGCTGCGCCGCGGTCAGCCGTACCGCCGCTGGCTGCTGGTCTTCGACAACGCCGGCACCCCCGAGGAACTCGCCCCCTGGCAGCCGGCCGGATCCTCCGGCGGGCACGTGCTGATCACCTCCCGCAACCAGGGCTGGGCCCGGCACGCCGGCCTCGTCGAGGTCGACGTCTTCCTCCGGGAGGAGAGCGTCCGGCTGCTGCGCCGCTTCAACAGCGGCCTCTCCCCGGAGGACGCCGATCAGGTCGCGCACCGGCTCGGCGACCTGCCGCTCGCCGTCGGCCAGGCCGCGGTCTGGCTCCAGGAGACGTCGATGCCGATCGCCACCTACCTCGAACTGCTCGACGAAGAGCTCACCGAGATGCTGGAGCGCACCCGGCTGCGCACCGCCGACTACCCGCACTCGGCCGCCGCGACCTGGCGCATCTCGGTCGAGGAACTGCGCCGGATGAACGCTCCGGCCGCCCAGATCCTGGAGATCTGCGCCTTCTTCGGGCCCGACGCCATCCCGATGCGGCTGCTCTACAGCCGGGCCGTCACCCGCGCCCTGCGGCTGCCCCCGCGCGCTCCCCGCGACAAGCTCGCGATCGGCGAGTTCCTGCGCGCCATCAACCGGTTCGGGCTCGCCCGCACCGACCAGGGCAGTGAGACGATCACCGTGCACCGGCTGGTCCAGGCCGTGCTCCGGGACCAGGTCGAGGAGGAGCGGCGGGCCGAACTGCGCGCCGTCGTGCACGCCGCGCTCGCCACCGCCAACCCCGGCGACCCGGACATCCCCGCCAACTGGTCCGAGTACGCCGAACTCCTGCCCCACCTCTGGCCGTCCGGTGCCGTCGACAGCGCCGACGAGGACGTCCGGCAGTGGATCATCGACTCGGTCCGCTACCAGTGGAAGCGCAGCCTGCACGAGTCCGGCCGGGAACTCGCCGAGCGCACCCTGGAGCACTGGCGCCAGGACGGCTACGGCGGGCCCGACTTCGACGCCGACAACGACGCCCAGACCCTCATGCTGCGGACCCAGCTGAGCAACATCCGCCGCTCCCAGGGCGCCCTCCAGGAGGCGTACGAGATGGACCGGGACATCCTGGAGCGGTTCACCGCCACCCTCGGCCCCGAGCACTCGCACACCCTCGCCGTCGCCAACAGCCTCGGCGCGGACCTGCGCTTCCTCGGCCGCTACGACGAGGCCCGGGCGCTGGACCGGCGGACCCTGGACGCCGCCCGGCGCACCCTCGGCCCGGACCACCCGCGCACCCTGATGATCACCAACAACCTGGCCGTCTCCGACTACCTGGCCGGCGACCGACAGGCCGCCCTCGAACGGCACCGCAGCAACTACCTCCAGCAGCGCGACGCGCTCGGCGCGCACAGCCTCTACGCGCTCTCCTCCGCCTCCAACTACGCCCGCGACCTGCGCGAGACCGGGCGGCTGCGGGAGGCGCTGGACCTGCTGGAGGAGACCGTCCGGATCTACCAGCAGACCATCGGCGACGGCCACACCGACACCCTGCGCGCCCGCAAGAACCTCGCCGTGGCGCTGCGCCGGGCCGGCCGGTACAACGAGGCACTGGAGATCGACGAGGACATCTACCAGCGCTACCTGGACATCAACGGGGCCGAGCACCCCGACACCCTGGCCGCCGCCACCAACCTCGCCAGCGACCTCAACGCCCTCGGCGACACCGACCGGGCCATCCCGCTCGCCGAGCGGGCGCTCGGGCGCTACCGCGACTACCTGGGCGAGAACCACCCGGTGACGCTGGCCGGCGCCAACAACCTCTCAGTCTACCTGCGACTGGCCGGCCGGGCCACGGAGGCGCGCGAACTGTCCGGGCGGACGCTGGCGCAGTTCCGGACCGTCCTCGGCGACCACCACCTCTACATCCCGATCGCGATGATGAACCACGCCAACGACCTCGCCCTGGCCGGGGAGACACCGGCGGCGCTCGCGCTGGAGCTGGAGGCGGCGCCGTTGATGACGGCGACCCTCGGCCCGGACCACTACGACTCCATCGGCATCAACTCCAACCTCTCGCTGTCGCTGGCCACGGTGGGGGAGACCGAGCGGGCCGCCGAGTTGCGGGCGGACTGCATCCGCCGGGCCCGGGTGACCCTGGGGGAGGAGCACCCGACGACGGTGGCGGTGAAGGCCGGCCAGCGGCTGGACTCCGACGTCGAGCCGCCGCACGTGTGACGGCGGGGCGCGGGGCGGGGAGGGCCCGGGCCGGGCGGACGGCGCTAGGCTCGCGCGCATGGTGCCGTTCCGGCAGTTCCTGCTGAAGATCCACAGCCGGTGCAACCTGGCCTGCGACTACTGCTACATGTACGAGGGCGCGGACCAGAGTTGGCGCGACCGGCCGCGGCTGATGGCGCTGCCGACGGCCGGCCGGACCGCCCGGCGGATCGCCGAGCACGCGGCCGAGCACCGGCTCGACGAGGTGGCCGTCGTGCTCCACGGCGGCGAGCCGCTGCTCGTCGGTGCGGCCCACCTGGACGCGTTGCTGGGCGAGTTGGCCTCGGCCGGCCCGCGAATCCGGTTCAGCCTGCAGACCAACGGGCTGCGGCTGCTGGACGAACCCGCCCTGCTCGACGTGCTGCACCGCTACCGGGTCGCGGTCGGGGTGTCGCTGGACGGCACACGGGCCGACCACGACCGGCACCGGCTGCTGCCCTCCGGCGCGGGCAGCTGGGCGCGGGCGGCCGAGGCCGTACGGCTGCTCGGCTCGGCCGAGCACCGCGACCTGTTCGCCGGGCTGCTCTGCGTCGTCGACCTGCGGGCGGACCCGGTGGCCACCTACGAGGCGCTGCTGGAGTTCTCCCCGCCCCGGCTCGACCTGCTGCTGCCGCACGCGACCTGGCAGACCCAGCCGGCCGGGGTGCGGCGGACGGTGCCCCTCGCGCCGCCCCGCGGCGGGGAGCCCGCGCCGTACGGGGAGTGGCTGATCGCCGCGTTCGACCGCTGGTACGACGCCCCCCGGCGGGAGACCGGCGTGCGGCTGTTCGAGGAGCTGGCCGTCCTGCTGCTCGGCGGCCGGGCGGCCAGCGAGGCGGTGGGCCTGGCGCCGGTCGACCTGGTCGTGGTCGAGGCGGACGGCACGATCGAACAGGCGGACAGCCTCAAGGTGGCCTTCGACGGCGCCGCCGGGACCGGTCTGGACGTCTGGCGGCACGGCTTCGCCGAGGCCGCCGCGCACCCGGCCTTCCGGGCCCGCCAGCGCGGCCTCGGCGGGCTCGGGCCGGTCTGCGCGGCCTGCCCGCTGGCCCGGGTCTGCGGCGGCGGGCTCTACGCGCACCGGTACGCGGCGGGGGGTGCTGGTGGGGGCGCCGCCGGGGGTGTCGCTGAGGGCGCCGCCGGGGGCGCCGCCGGGGGTTTCGCTCACCCGTCCGTGTACTGCGCGGACCTGGACCGGCTGATCCGCCACATCGCGGGGAGACTGCGGGCGGACATGGCCGGACTGGCCGGTGTGACCGGCTCTGGGCGAGGAGGATGACCGGTGGCAGGTACGGGCGAAGTGGTGGCGGCCGGGGTGCCCGGCGCGCGCGGGGCGGACGGACTGCCCCGGCACGGGGTGGACCGGGCGACCTTCCGGGCGATCGCGGGCGCACGCGGCGGACCGGAGGCCGTCCGGCTGCTGCGCGCCGGGCAGTTGAGCAAACGGGTGCTGCTGCTGCTGGCGCTGCGGCGGGCGGCCCCGGACGACGAGGGCTACCGCGAGGCGTGCGCCGAGGTGTGGGCGCTGCACCGGGCGGACCGGGCGCGGTGGGAAGAGGTGCTGCTGCGGCCGGAGTTGGATGCCTGGGCGGCCGGCTGCCTGCGTGGCCTCGCGGCCGGCGAGACCGTCTCGCTGGGCGGGCTGGGCGAGTTCGTGCGGGCCGGAGCCGGAGCCGGAGCCGGGGCCAGCTCCGGCTCCGGGTTCGGACCGGCGCTCGCGCTTGAGTGCGACGGGCTGCGGTGGGGGCCGGTGATCGACCACCTCGGGCCGCGCCGGGTGGACTACGGGAGACCCCCGGCCGGGCCGCTCGATTCCGTCGAACTCGGCCGGTGGGAGGAACGGTTGGCGCAGGCGTGGCAGATCCTGGTGCGCCGCCACCGGCGGCACGCGGAGGCGGTCGCGGCCTGCGTCACCACCGTCGTCCCGCTGCGGCCCGCCCCGGGCGGGGAGGCCGTCAGCGCCGCCGCCCGCCGGGCGTACGGCGGGGTGGCGGCCTCGCTGCCGGGCGATCCGGTGCTGCTGGCGCTGGCCCTGGTGCACGAGTTCCTGCACGTCCAACTGGGCGCCCTGCTCGACCTCGTGCCGTTGCACCGGCCCAACGGTGCCGCCGTCTACCACGCCCCCTGGCGGCCCGACCTCCGCCCGGTCGGCGCGCTGTTGCAGGGGACGTACGCGCACCTGGGCGTCGCGGACTTCTGGCGGGCCGAGGCGGCCGCCGGCGAGGGCGACCGGGCCCGGGCGGAGCGGGAGTTCGCGCGCTGGCGGGCGCACACCGGCGCGGCGGCCGGAACGCTGCTGGCGAGCGGTGAACTCACTGGCGCGGGGATGGAGTTCACGCGGGAGCTGGACCGGGCCGTGCGCGGACTGGGCGAGCCGGGGCGAGGTCCGGGCGGCGCCTGAGGGCGGTCGTGGTTCGGCAGGTCGGTCGGGGCGTGCGGTCGTGGGGCGTGTGCTCGCGGGGTGTGCGGCCGGACGGCGTGTGCGTGCGGGGCCGCCGGTCGCGGGAGACCCCGTCGCGGTGGCGCCGGTCGCGCCGGTCGCGCCCCGGCCTGGCGTCCACGCTTCGGCGTGCGCCAGGGCGAAGCGCGCGACCGCTGAACGGGTGAATTTTTGGGGCTGCGGCCGCCGTTGCACGGCTTCGACCGGCAAGGGGCGCCAAGTCGAGACCGCAAGCCGTCTTGCAAAGGCCCGGCTGGGTCTATCGTGGTCGCAGTCTCGAACTTGGGTGGCTTTCCCACCCTCGACCGGTCCTAACCGCGCCTAAGGAAACGAAGATGACACCGGTAACCAGCACCCGGCCGACCACCGACCTGACAGAGCCTCAGGACGCGTCGGATCGCCTCTCCCTCGCCGATCTGGCCGCACTGGGCGCGGAGGAGCTCGCCGACCGTCTGCAGCGCGCGCTCCCCGGCGCGGAATCCGGCCTCGTGCCGGTCGCGGCCTTCAACTCCTCGATCTGACACGCTCCGTCACCCCGAACGGAATCCCCAGGCCGAGCCCCAACCCCATCAGATCCATGACGACGCGAATTCCGCTGCCTCTCACGCAATTCGTGGTCAAGATGCACAGCCGGTGTGATCTCGCCTGCGACCACTGCTACGTCTACGAGCACGCGGACAGCAGCTGGCGCGCCCGGCCGAAAGTCATCGGCGACGAGATCCTGACCAGGGCCGCCGAACGCATCGGCGAGCACGCGGTCGCCCACCGGCTGACCGCCATCCGGGTCGTCCTGCACGGGGGAGAACCCCTGCTCGCCGGCCCGGACCGGCTGCGCCGTGCCGCGCGGACGCTCCGGGCGGCCCTCCCGTCCGGCTGCGCCCTCGACCTGCGCATCCACACCAACGGCGTGCTGTTGAGCCGCGCCTTCTGCGACCTGTTCGCCGAGACGGGCATCAAGGTCGGCATCTCGCTCGACGGCGACAAGGCCGCCAACGACCGCCACCGGCGCTACGCCGACGGGCGCAGCAGCCACCCTCAGGTCCTGCGGGCGGTGGCGCTGCTGCGCGAGCCCGCGTACCGGCACCTGTACGCCGGGCTGCTGTGCACCATCGACGTCGAGAACGATCCGGTCCGGGTGTACCGGGCGCTGGCCGAACTCGAACCCCCCGCGGTCGACTTCCTGCTCCCGCACGCCACCTGGGACGAGCCGCCGAAACGTCCCGCCGGGCAGGGGGACACCCCGTACGCGGACTGGCTGCTCGCCGTCCACGGGCTGTGGGAGGCGGACGGCCGGCCGTTCGCCGTGCGGACCTTCGAATCCGTCCACCGGACCCTGCGCGGGTTCTCCAGCCTCACCGAGTCGCTCGGACTGGAACCCTCCGACCTCGCGGTGCTGGAGACGGACGGGACCTTCGAGCAGGCGGACAGCCTGAAGACCGCGTACGACGGCGCGCCCGCCACCGGTCTGAACGTCTTCGACCACAGCCTCGACGACCTCGCCCGCCACCCGGGCATCGCCGCCCGCCAGTCGGGCCTGCCGGGGCTCAGCCCCACCTGCCGATCCTGCCCCGTCGTGCGCTCCTGCGGAGGCGGCCTGTACGCCCACCGCTATCGGAGCGACGATGGGGGAGGCGGCTTCGACCACCCCTCCGTCTACTGCGGGGACCTCATGACGCTCATCAACGGCATCGCGGCACACGGCAGTCCGGTGGTGGTGCCCGCACAGGGCGGCGAACCGGTGGTGCCCGCCGCACTCACCTCGCCGCAACTCGACGAGCTCGCCCGGGGGTACGGCGGTGCGGACACCGTCCGAGCCCTCACCCGCTCCCAACTCGCCCTCACCCGGGCGATGCTGGCCGCCGCCTGGGACGCCTCCGGGCAGGGGCGGGCCGAAGCGTGGTCGCTGCTCGCGGAGCTCGACGTCGCAGCGCCGGCCGCCGTCGACGCCGTCCTCGCCCACCCGTACGCGCGGGCCTGGGCCGCCCGCCGGCTGGCCGGGGACCTCGGCACCGACCTCGGGCCGCTGGCCGCCCTCGCCGCGGCCGCGGCGGTGCGGGCCGGGCGGGGGGACGCGGTGGCGGTGCCGGTGCGCGGCGGGTGGCTGCACCTGCCGACGCTCGGGCGGATCGCCGTACCCGCCGGGGAGGCGGTCGTCACGGGCCTGGCGGGCGGGTTCAGCGTGCGGGCGGCCGACGGTTCGGTCCGCACGACCCTGGACGAGCCGCTGCGCCGGATCCGGCTCGCCCCGGGGTGGACGGTCTCCCTGGAGGACGTCGACCCGCTGCGGGACAGCCACGACCACGCCGTGTCCGAGCGGCTGTCCACCGGCGAACTGCTCGACTGGACGGGCGCGTTGCGCGAAGCCGGGGAACTGCTCGGGCGGGACCTGCCCGGGTACGCGGACGGGATGCGGGCCGGCCTCACGACGGTGACCCCGTTGCGGCCGGGCCCGGCGGGCCGGGACATCAGCTCGGCCGCGCGCCAGGCCTTCGGCGCGGTCGGCATCGCCCGACCCGCCACGGCGCCGACCCTGGCGCTGCTGCTGGCCCACGAGTTCCAGCACGTGAAGCTCGGCGCCGTACTGGACCTGCTGGACCTGTACGACCGCAGCGACGACACGCGCTACTTTGCCCCCTGGCGGCCCGACCCCCGGCCGCTCGAAGGGCTGCTCCAGGGCACCTACGCCCACCTGGCCGTCACCGAGTACTGGGGAACCCGCAGCCTCGCGTACGACGGTCTGCCGGGCGAGGCCGCCGACCGGGCGCGGCGGGAGTTCGCGCTCTGGCGGCAGTACACCGCAGAAGCGGTCGAACGGCTGGCCGAATCCGGTTCGCTGACCTCGGCCGGCTTGCGCTTCGCCGACGGCATGCGTGCGACCGTCACCCCGTGGCTCGCCGTGCCCCTGCCCCCCGCCGCCGAACAGGCCGCCGCCCGGGCCCGGCAGGAACGCGCCCTGGCCTGACCTCATTCACCCGGCCTCGGGACACCCTCACCCGGGGCCCCAACTCCGGGGAACCGTCATCCTCACCGAATCCCGCGCCGGCAGCGTCGCCACGGCGCTCTCCCCCCGTCAACTCGTCCATGACCTCGCAGAGCTCGGCGTCCGTCCGGGCATGGTGCTGCACGTCCAGGCGTCCCTGCGCGCCCTCGGCCCGGTGGCCGGGGGCGCCGCCGGCGTCGTCGACGCGCTGCTCGAAGCCCTCGGCCCGGACGGCACCCTGGTCGCCTACACCGCCACCCCCGAGAACTCGGCCACCTCGCGCATCCACAAGACCGCCACCGCCGGCCTGTCACCGGCGGAGGTGACCGCGTACCAGTCCCGGATGCCGCGCTTCGACCCGGCCACCACGCCCTGCTCGCCGACCATGGGCGCGCTCTCCGAGGAGATCCGCACCCGGCCCGGCGCGCTGCGCAGTCGCCACCCCCAGACCTCCTGGGCCGCGCTGGGCCGCCGGGCGGCGGAGATCACCGCCCACCACCCGCTCACCTCCCACCTGGGCCCGGAGTCGCCGCTCGGGCGCCTCTACGACCTCGACGCCCGGGTGCTGATGCTCGGCGTCCCGATGGCCCGCTTCACCGCCTTCCACCTCGCCGACCTGCGCCAGCCGGACGTCCGGGTGCGCGAGTACCGCTGTGCCGGCCCCGACGGCTGGCTCACCTTCCAGGCGCCGGACCTGGACGACCTCCACTTCGCCGAGCTCGGCACCCGGGTCCTGGCCGCCGCCACCGGCGTCACCTCCGCCCACCTCGGCGCCGCCGGCTGCCGCCTCGTCCCGGTACGGGAGGCCGTCGACCTCGCCACCCGACTCCTACGCCCCTGACCGCCCGCCACCCGGCCCCCGGTTACCTTCGTCGCCACTTCGGCCGCTGTGCGTGGGAAGTCGGAAGCGCCGACTTCCCACGCACCGCGGGGGGTTACTGCTCCAGCCGTGGATCGTGATCCGAGAGCGGCGTGTCGGCGAGGGACGGCCGCTATTCCAGCCACATCCCGTCGCGCATGATGACTCTCCCGCGTAGTTCCGGCTCTCCGTGCCAAGCGCGCACAGTCCTCGGGACCACGCGTACGTACAGGGAGGAACCCTCCTCCGCACGGGGATCCCACCCGAACTTGTCGGCGAACGCCTCCGCTGCGCCTCCGGGCACCTCTTTCGGTGCTCAGGGTGGCCCGGGATGCCGACATGGACGGCCTCGCCGCCACAGACCTCGACGTGTGGGCTACTCGGTGATACCGTGTAGTGGTACTCGGTGATACGGGGTACTGGGAGGGTCGAAGAGGAGGGCCGCGATGGACGACCTGACGGAGATGTTGAAGGGCACGCTCGAGGGTTGCGTGCTCGAGATCATCGGCGGCGAGGAGACCTACGGGTACGCCATCACGCGTCGGCTGAACGAACTCGGCTTCGCCGACGTCGTCGAGGGGACCGTCTACACCATCTTGCTGCGGCTGGAGAGGAACGGGCTCGTCCAGGTGACGAAGCGACCGTCCGGGATGGGTCCGCCGCGCAAGTTCTACGCGCTCAACGACGCGGGGCGCGAAGAGCTCGGGAGGTTCTGGGTGAAATGGGAGTACCTCTCGTCACGAATCGACAAGCTCAAGGAGGGTGGGAGATGAACGTCTGGGAGAGCATGACCGGCAGCGACCTCACCAGGGAATGGAAGGCGTTCGAAGCCCGGGCCGAGGCATTGCCGCCCGACCACCGGGCGGCGTGGGAGCAGATCAAGGTTCACCTCTCTCCCTACTCGGGCTTCACGGGTCGCAACCTGATGCCGATCCTCGACGGCGCTCTGGGGCTGCTCGAAGAGACGGCGGCGGACGGGCAGAGCGTTCACGACGTGCTGGGCGACGACGTCGAGGGCTTCTGTGCGGCGCTGGCCGGCGGGGAAGGGGCCCGGAGCTATCGCGACCGGTGGCGCGAGCAGTTGAACAGGAACGTCGCAAGGAAGTTGGGCCGGCTAGGAGGCTGACATGGGCATTCAGGACATCATCGAGGGCAAGAAGCAGTGGCGAGCGCACACGGCGCGGGTCAAGGCGCTCCCGCCGGACTATCGGATCGTCTACAAGGAGATGCAGAAGTACTTCTTCAAGATCGGACCGATCGACCTGGCTGACGGGACCCTGCTCTCAGGGATCGTCGATTTCTTCGAGGAGGGCGTCGCGGCCGGCAAGGGAGTCCTGGAACTCATCGGCAACGACGTCGCCGCCTTCTGCGACGACCTGGTCAAGGACTCGCGCACCTACGCGGATGTCTATCAGGAGTCCGTCAGCGGGAAACCCGGTACGGCCGGGCAGTAGGACCGAGCGGCAGATCGGTCACTTGAGGCGGTGCGTGGCGGGACGGCTGCGACGCCCCCGCCGCGCCCGCGAAAACCCCGGCCACGGCGGCGGTCGCCCCTCGATACTGGTCGACATGGATGAGGTCGAGGTCGTCGTCGCCCATTCCGAGCGCGCGACCCTGCGCGTCGGCGACGTGTTCCTGAAGGTGGACGCCGATCAGGCGCGCATCGACGTCGAGGTCGAGGCGATGGCGATGGCGCCGATCCCGACGCCGGCGGTCCTGTGGCGCAAGCCGCCCGTGCTCGCGCTCGCCGCCCTCCCGGGCACGGCACTCGGCCGCCTCGGCGGGCCGTCGACCGGGTCACCGGCGGCGTGGGCCGCAGCGGGCGCCGCCATCCGGAAGCTGCACGACGCGCCGCTGCCGCCCCGGCCCGGCCGGGCCGGCCGGAGCATCGTCGCGCTGGCGGCCGAACTCGATGACGAGTGCGAGTTGCTCGTGACGAACGGCCTCCTGCCCGCCGACCTGGTCACCCGCAACCGTCAGGTCGCCGAGGCGGCGCTCCGGCCGTGGACTCCGGCGTTCACGCACGGCGACCTGCAGATCGCGCACGTGTTCGTCGACGGCGACGAGGTCACCGGCATCATCGACTGGTCCGAGGCGGGCCAGGGTGATGCCCTGTACGACCTCGCCACCTTCACGCTCGGACACGAGGAGCAGCTCGACGACGTCATCGCCGGCTACGGCACCGACATCGACCTCGACGTGATCCACGCGTGGTGGTCGTTGCGAAGCCTGCTGGTGGTTCGCTGGCTGATCGAGCACGGCTTCGACCCCTTCGCGCCGGGCTGCGAGGTCGACGTGCTGAGGTCCCGGATGTGAGGCTGCGCGAGCCCGACGGCTACGAGCGGTCCCAAGGGCTCCCGACAGGGTGTGTCGCGGCGGGCGACCGACGATGCCGAGCTCAGTGAACGCAGAACTCGTCGCCCTCCGGATCCTGCATCACGACAGAACAGGAGCCCGAGCCCTCGACGCGTGGACGGGACGCACCGGCGCGCTCCAGGTGGGCCACCTCGGCAAGCGCGCGCACCTTCCGGGTTGCGAACGGTACGCCGCGCCCTCCGCTCACGCCGAGGTCGAGGTGGAGCCGGTTCTTGGTGGCCTCGGGCTCGGGCACCTGTTGGAACCACGCCCGGTCAGTGCGCGGTCGGCACCGGCTCCAGCACGAACAGCGGGATCGCACGGCCGGTCTTGGTCTGGTACTCGGCGTAGTCCGGGTAGGCGGCGACGGCCCGCTGCCACCACTCGTCCTTCTCCGCGCCGGTGACCTCTCGCGCCATCATGTCCTGCCGCACCGGCCCGTCCTGCAGCTCGACCCGGGGATCTGCCTTCAGGTTCCAGTACCAGACGGGGTGCTTCGGCGCGCCGCCTTGCGAGGCGACCACGGCGTAGAGCCCGTCGTGCTCGACCCGCATCAGCGGGGTCTTGCGCAGCTTGCCGGACTTGGCCCCGACGGAGGTCAGCAGGATGACGGGCATCCCCCGCAGCGTCGTGCCCTCCGTCCCGCCGGACGACTCGTAGGCCTCGACCTGGTTCCGTACCCAGTCGGCTGGGCTGGGCTCGTACTCACCCTTGAGTGGCATGCGTATCCATCCCATCACTCTCGGTTATGCTGGCTCGACCCATGATTCCACTCTCCCGGCCGGTTCGGGCCGAAATTGCGGAGCGGATCCTGGCGCGCCACCGGGTGCTGCGATCTCATGAAAGCCCGAGGCTGGGGCCGCCTTCGGCACCTGTCCACGCCGCAGCAGGCATATTCCTGATCTGGAATAAGAATCCTGCCCGGGGTCTCCCGCTCTGACGCTCCGAGGAACTGTTGGCCGGCGGCTCCTTACGAGGTGCAAGGAGCCGCCGGAACATATCGCGAGTCGTCGGTGAGGGCACGGTCGAACGAGATCGGGGGTGCTCGCCGGTGGCGGGTGGAAGCGGGGAGGCCGGGCCCCTGCCGGTTCGACCTGAGCATCGGCATAGACGGTGCACAGTGCGTCTGGCTGGATGGTCCTGGTAACACCGTCGCTGCCCGTTGACGACCGCACCGGGTCCCTCTACAACGGAGCACAGACACCGGGGCACCCCCCCCGAGAGATCCTGAGGAGCAATGCCATGGCTCCAGACGACAGCGGCTGCCCGGTGCTGGACATGACCGCCCGGGCCCCGCACCAGCAGAACGCGGAGCTCCGCTCCGCCGGGCCCGCCGTGCGGGTCGAACTCCCCGGCGGCATCATCGCCTGGTCCGTGACCCGGAGTTCGGTGATCCGCGCCCTGACCGGCGATCCGCGGGTCTCCCGCGACGCGCGCAAGCACTGGCCCGGCCTGGCCTCGGTGCCCGAGGGATGGCCGATGGGGCCGATCGCGTTCCAGCAGAACTTCTTCAACCGCTACGGCGGCGAACACCGCTCGGCACGACGACGGATGGCACCCTCGTTCTCACCCCGCCGGGTGTCCGCGCTGCGGCCCGGGATCGAGGCGACGACCGCCGCCCTGGTCGGCGCGTTCCGTGAACTCGCCCCCGGCGAGGCCGTGGACATCCGCCGGGCCCTCTCGCTCCCGCTCACCATGACGGTGATCTGCGACCTCTTCGGCGTACCCGCCGACATGCGGCCGCAGATCGGCCGGTCGATGGACACCCTGCTGACGACGACGGCGACGACCGAGCAGATGACGGTCTCGCGGGCGGAGATCAACGTGGTGCTGGCCGAACTGCTGGAGCTCAAACGACGCGACCCCGGGCCCGACCTCGCCAGCGACGTGGCAGCCGTCAGCACCGGAGGGGAGACGGGACGCACCGAGGAGGAGTCCCGCGACGAGCTCTTCCTGCTGCTCGGCGCCGGGTACGAGACCGCGGTCAACCTCATCACCAGCGCCGTCCAGGCGCTCCTCACCCACCCCCGCTACCTGGCCCAGGTCCGCGAGGGCACGCTCGGCTGGGAGGACGTCATCGAGGAGACCCTGCGCCACGAGAGCCCGGTGATGCACATCCCGCTCCGCTACCCCCCTGGAGGACATCGACCTCGGCGAGGGCGTGATCATCCGGCAGGGCGAGCCGATCCTGCTCGGATTCGGCGCGGCCGGCCGGGACCCGGAGGTCCACCCGGACCGGCCGGACTCCTTCGACCCGACCCGCCCCGACAAGGAGCACCTGTCCTTCGGCTACGGCCCGCACTTCTGCCTCGGCGCACCCCTGGCCCGGCTGGAGGCCGAAGTGGCCCTGGACGGCCTCTTCGGCGCCTACCCCGGCAGCGTCCTGGACCCGGCCAGCCCGGCGCCGACCCGGCTGGAGTCCGTCATCGTCAGCGGCCCGTCCGAGCTCTGGATCGTCCCGACGCCCGCCGCAGTGTGACGGCGCCGCCCGTCTGTTCTGTGCGGTCAGGCGGTGAAGTGATCGAACTCGCCGGCCTTGGCGCCGCGGAGCCAGGCGTCGAGCTTGGTGCGGGTGGTGGTGACGACGTGGGCGGGGTCGTCGGACTCGCGGATGTAGACCAGCTCACCTACAGAAGCGATTTCGACACAGTTGGCTTGGTCGCTGCTGAAGCTGGACTTCTGCCAGTTGAGCTGGTGCATGGCTATCTTCCCTGGACCTTGTAGCGGATGTGCTGGATCAAGCCCAATGAGTCGCGATGGGCTGACGATGGCGCGGACGTCGCGGCAAGCAGGGGCGGAAGAGCCAAACCCCTGAGTCGGTCGAACTTCCGATCAAATGTTGTCACGACCTCGGGATCTCCCACGAAGTCAGACCCATGAGGATGTTCGAGCAGAACGGTGTCAAGCCGGTTGTGAGCGCCACGGATGAGCATGAACGGAGTGTCGTTCGAAGCGTATGTGGTGCAGTCGAACGGGAGGATCTGAATCGTCACGTTCGGCAGACTGCTCATCTCGATCAGATGATTCAGCTGGTCCCGCATGACCGTTGGTCCTCCGTACATCATGTGCAAGGCGGCCTCGTGGATCACAGCGCGGAACGGAGGCGCGTTCTTGCCCGCCAGCACCCTATGGCGTTCGTGGCGGAACTCGACCTTCTTCTCGTTGTAGCCCTGGATGACCTCGCCGTAGGCCTTGGTCTGCAAGAGACCGGGGATCAGTAGGGACTCGTAGTTGTCCAGGGCTGTGGCGCTGGCCTCTGCCTCGGCCAGGTCGAGTGCGCTGCGCGTCACATGGTGCTTGAACTCGGTCCACCAGCCCTTCCCCGAGCTCTCGCTCATGGCGATGAGGCCGGCTCGGTACTCCGGGTCCGTGACGTTGCAGATGTCGAGCCAGGAGTTCAAACGCTCAAGATTGAGGCCAAGCCTGCCAGCTTCGGTGTGGCTGATGTTTGGACCTTTGACACCCAGGGCCTCGCCGATCTCCAGGGCCGAGATGCCTGCGGCATCACGAACGCGCCGGAGCTCCTCGCCGAAACGGCGCTGTCGTTCGCTGATCCCAGTCCTGAATCCCATGAGCGTGCCCTTCCGCTGATCTGAGCCTACGCAAAGTGTAGGGTCATGTGCGGAGAGTGTTGCAGAGTTGAGGGAGATTCCTCTACAGTTCAATAACACCGCCATCGGACGGGTCGTCAGTAGTGCTCGCCCGTAAGGCATTCCTCTGCACCGCTGGGAGATTCCCCATGTGTGACCCCAACCTCAACTCCCCCTCCCTCACCGTGTCCCGCGAGGCGTTGTGCGACGCCATGGCGCGCGCCGGGTACGCGCATTCTGCGATCGTGGATGCCGAACTCGCGCTCGTGGAGCTGATCGTGAACGCCTGGCGGCACGGGGCGACCGCCGCGCCGATGGTCCTGGTCGTCATCGCTGACGGCACCCTCCGCGTCACCGTCGCCGACCGGAGCTCGGTGCTGCCCGAGCAGTGCAAGCCCAATGCCCTCGCCCAGTCCGGCCGCGGGCTCCAGTTGGTCGAGGGGCTCACCCACCGCTGGGGTGCGGAGCCGCAGAAGCTCGGCAAGCGGGTCTGGTTCGAGCTGGACGGCGCCGCGTGAACGCCCTCCACCCCATCCGCCCGGCCGACCCGGCGATCCGCCACCTCACCAGCCGGCAGATCTCCGGTCTGATCGTCGAACTCCGATCCGAAGGTCGCGAGTTCGGCCTCCTCTGGCCCTCCGCCGATCCCGGCGAGGTCATCCTGGACGGCCGCTTCCTCGTCAACATCGGCAACATCCCGGCGAGCACTCTGATCAACCTCCTCGCGCTGATCCGCGAGTTCAAGCGCCACCGGGGCCGGCCGTGACGGGCCTGCTGGTCCTCATCCTGGTGGCCGCCGCCGTCGGTGGCGTCTGCCAGGCCCGTTCCGAGCGGCTGCGTCACCGGCGGGACCGTCGCGACCGGACATAGGTGCCATGCATGGCACACGGGCCCCGTTCGGTGATCGGGGCCCGTGCCTGTCCGGCCTTCGTGGTCGTCGTTTCGGTCATGTCAATTCGTACGACCCGTTGTGCTATTCCATTGGGCCCTCAGTCGTTCCTACACTGAGACCCCGCCGCACGGGGGCTGCGGGAACCAGGTTGCCGACGGGCCCGGGGGAGGCACGTGTGAACGACCGTGGCTGGGACGAGGACGACGCCCGGCCGTACTTCTTCCTCTCCTACGCGCACACCCCGAAGGCCGGTGCACGGGGCGCCGGCGATCCGAACCACTGGGTTCGGCAGCTGTACCGGGACCTCTGCGAGGCGGTGCTGCAGCTGACCACGGTGCCGGCCGGGGTGCCGGTCGGATTCATGGACGAGTCCATGCACCAGGGCGAGTTGTGGGCCGATCGGCTGTCCGAGGAGCTGGCGAGCTGCCGGGTGTTCGTACCGCTGTACTCGCCGCGCTACTTCAACAGCGTGCCGTGCGGTCAGGAGTGGCACGCCTTCACCCGCCGACCGGTCTACCCGGCGACCATCGACGCGGAGCGCACCAGCGGCATCGTGCCGGTGCTCTGGGCGCCGATGAGCCGCTACCGGCTGCCCGCCGTGGCCAGCGAACTGCAGTTCAACCACGCGAGTTTCGGGCCGGACTACGCCACCGAGGGCCTGTACGCGCTGATGAAGCTGACCTACTTCCGCTCCGCCTACGAGCTGGCCGTGCACCGACTGGCGGCGCGGATCGTGCAGGTGGCGGAGGAGACGGTGATCCCGGTCGGGCGGCAGCTGGACTTCAACGGGCTGCCCAGCGCCTTCAACGTGAGCGCGCCGACCAAGCAGCTGCGGATCTCGGTGCTCTCGTACCACCAGGGCGAGTTGCCGGCGGACCGCAACCCCGACTTCTACGGCACCCGGCGCACCGACTGGCACCCGTACCGCCCGGCCGGCTCGCCGATCGCGCAGCACGCGGTGCGGCTGGCCCGGCAGTTGGGGTTCCAGCCGACCGTGCACGAGTTCGACGACGAGGTCGACTCGATCATCGACGGCAATGCCGAGGCCCCCGGCCTGCTGCTGCTCGACCGGTGGGCGCTGCGCGACCCCAACCGCCGCGAACTCGTCCGCCGCTTCGACCGCTCCGACGCCACCTGGGTGAGCGTCCTGGAACCGTGGAACACCGACGACCCGGAGTGCGAGGAACGCGCGGGCGAACTCGGCGAGTTGAGTGACCAGGCACTGCGCAAGACCCGGCGGGCGAGCCGCCCCAGCTTCCTCGGCGTGACCGGCCCGACCGGGCTGAACACCCTGGAGGACTTCGACGACGCGCTGCCCCGGGCCGCCATGAAGGCCAAGTACGCCTTCGAGGGCCGCACCAGGGCCGAGCCGGAGGACCCGTCGCCGCCCCGGCCGAACCTGCGGGACGCGTTCCGGCGCGGACCGGGCGGCTTCGGTGCGGACGGGAGCAGATCAGACCCCTTCGGCCACGACGACCACCCAGACCGCGACGACGGCGATGACCCCGATGGCCGGACGGCGCCCGTAGGAGGACCCAGATGAGCGAGAACCGCACCAGGAACCTCCGCATCGGGGGCCTCACCGCGGCCGAACTGACCGCCCAGCGCGACGCCGAGCGGCGCTCCGCGGAGCAGGACCGCAACGGCCGGATCATCACCTTCTACTCCTACAAGGGCGGCACCGGGCGCACCATGGCGCTCGCCAACACCGCCTGGATCCTGGCGGCCAACGGCTTCCGGGTGCTCACCGTGGACTGGGACCTGGAGGCGCCGGGCCTGGCCAAGTTCTTCCACCCCTTCCTCGATCCGGCCTCGCTGGCCGGCACGACCGGGATGATGGACCTGATCGCCGAGTACCGCGAGGAGGCGCTGCGCCCGGTCGAGCACGCCGAGGGCTGGCACCTGGACTTCGCCCGGGTGCACCCGCACGCGCTGTCGCTGTCCTGGCCGCTGTTCCCGGCCGGCGGCAGCCTGGACTTCCTGTCCGCGGGCCAGTTCAACCGGGACTACTCCGAGGCCGTCACCCACCTGGACTGGGACATCTTCTACGACCGCTTCGACGGCGGGCAGTTCTTCGACGCCCTCAAGGCCGACATGAGCAAGCGGTACGACTACGTGCTCATCGACTCGCGCACCGGCCTGTCCGACATCGCCGAGATCTGCACCGTCCAGATGCCCGACGACCTGGTGGTCTGCTTCACCCTGAGCGACCAGTCGATCGACGGTGCCTCCCGGATCGCCCAGCACATCCACGACCGCTACCGCGAGCGCGGCATCCGCATCCTGCCCGTCCCGATGCGCATCGACGAAGGCGAGAAGGAGAAGGCGGACGCCGGCCGGGCGCTCGCCCGGGTCCGCTTCGACGGGCTGCCGTCCGGCCTGAACGGCGACGAACTCGCCCAGTACTGGGGCTCGGTGGAGATCCCGTACCGGCCGTTCTACGCCTACGAGGAGATCCTGGCCACCTTCGGCGACCAGACCGGCACCCCCACCTCGATGCTGGCCGCCTGCGAGCGGCTCACCTCGATGATCACCGAGGGCAGGGTCGCCTCGCTGCCGCCGCTGGACGAGGAACTGCGGCTGCGCTACGTGGACGCGTTCACCCGCCGCCGCCCGTCCGTCCCCGCCGACCTCTACCTCTCCTACGTGCCCGAGGACCGGATGTGGGCCGACTGGATCGAGGCCGTGCTCACCCGGGCCGGCTTCCGGGTGCTGCCCCGTGACCTCAGCGCCGGCACCGACCCGCGCGAGGAGACCGAGCGCGGCATCGACGCCGCCTACCGGACCGTCGCCGTCCTCTCGCCCGCCTACCAGCGCTCCCCGCAGGCCAGGGCGCTGTGGGAGTCGGTGGTCAGCTCCGACCCGTCCGGCACCCGGCGCCAGCTCGTCCCGGTCCGGGTCGGGGACGTGCGGCTCACCGCGCCGTTCAGCAACCGCAACCCGGTCGACCTGGTCGGCCGCGACGAGGTGCAGTCCGTACAGACCCTGCTGCGCGCCCTCGGCCGCGGCGACGTCGTGCTGACCGAGGCCAACGGCGGCGGACCGCGCTTTCCCGGCAGCAAGCCGGCGGTGTGGGACGTGCCGCCGCGCAACCCCTCCTTCACCGGCCGCGCCGCCGTCCTGGAGCAGCTGCGCAACCAGCTGCGCGGCGGCATGGCGGCCGTCCTGCCCACCCCGCAGACGCTGTACGGGCTCGGCGGCGTCGGCAAGACGCAGGTGGCGCTGGAGTACGCGCACCGCTTCATGTCCGACTACGACCTGGTGTGGTGGATCGACGCCGAGCAGACCGAACTGGTCGCCCCGGCGCTGGCCGACCTGGCCCGCCGACTCGGCCTGCGGGTCGGCGACTCGGTGACCGAGGCCGCCGAGGCCGCCCGGGAGGCGCTGCGCCGCGGCGTGCCGACCCAGCGCTGGCTGCTGATCTTCGACAACGCCGACGAACCGGCCGAGATCCGCCGCTTCTTCCCCGGCGGCTCCGGCCACATCCTGGTCACCTCCCGCAACCAGGCCTGGACCGGGCACGCCGAGGCGCTGGAGGTGGACGTCTTCACCCGCGGCGAGAGCGTCGAGCACCTGTGCCGGCGGGCCCGCGGCCTGTCCCGCCCGGACGCCGACCGGGTCGCCGAGGCGGTCGGCGACCTGCCGCTCGCCGTCGAGGTCGCGGCCGCCTGGCTGGACACCACCGGCACCCCGGTGGAGACCTACGTCGCCCAGCTGCACGCCGAGGCGGCCCGCGCGCTGGCCGTCTCCCGCCCCGCCGACTACCCGACCCCGGTCGGTGCCACCTGGAACGTCTCGATCGGCCGGCTGCGCCAGCAGTCCCCGGCCGCCGTACGGCTGTTGCAGCTGTGTGCGTTCTTCGCGCCCGAGCCGATCTCGATGAACCTGTTCTACAGCGACCAGATGATCCGGGCGCTGGTGAAGTACGACGCCGACCTCAGCGACAAGTTCATGCTGGGCAAGGTGATCCAGGCGATCGGCCGGTACGCGCTGGCGAAGGTGGACGCGGGCAGCAACAGCTTCCAGGTGCACCGCCTCGTCCAGGCGGTGATCCGGGCCGAGATGACCGACGACGAGCAGGAGGTCGCCGTCCACGAGGTGCATCGCATCCTCACCGGCGCCCGGCCCGTCCTCGGCGACACCGACGACCCCGCCAACTGGCCCGCCTTCGACGAGATCTGGCCGCACCTGTCGCCCTCCAGGGCGCACAACTGCGACGAGGCGGACACCCGCCAGCTGCTCATCGACCGCGTCCGCTACCTCTGGAAGCGCGGTGAACTCGACCGCGCCCGGGACCTCGGCCACGCCCTGGACGCCGAGTGGACCGGCAAGCTCGGCGAGGACGACCGGCAGACCCTGCTGCTGCGCTTCCAGCTCGCCAACGTGCTGCGCTCGCAGGGAAGTTACGCCGAGGCGCTGGCCCTGGACGAGGACACCCTGGAGCGCCAGCGGGCGCTGCTCGGCGAGCACCACCCGTACACCCTGATGACGGCCGGTTCCCTCGGCGCCGACCGCCGGGCGCTCGGCCGGTTCCAGGCCGCGCTCGACCTCGACCGGGAAATCCTCGACCAGTTCCGGGAGTTGTTCGGGGACGACAACCCGCGCACGCTCTCCATGGCGAACAACCTGGCGATCGACTACCGGCTGGTCGGCGAGAGCGAGGCCGCCCGCGAACTCGACCAGGAGACCCTGGACCGGCGCATCGCCGTGCTCGGCCCCAAGCACCCGTACACCCTCATCACCAAGTCCGCCCTCGCCCGGGACCTGCGCGAACTCGGCGACTACGGCGGCTCGGCGGACCTGCTCCGGGAAGTCACCACGGACTTCGGCGACGGGCTGGACCCGGGGCTTCCGGAAAGCCTGCGCAACGCCAAGTCGCTGGCCGTCTCGCTGCGCCGGATGGGCCAGCTCGCCGAGGCCCGCCGGATCACCAAGGAGACCTACGAGCGCTACCTGGAGCGGTACGGCGCCGACGCCCCCGACGCGCTCGCCTGCGCGCTCAACCTGGCCGCCGACCACAGCGCCTCGGGCGACAAGGAGGCCGCCCGGGACCTCTGCTCCACCGTCTTCGAAGGCCACCGGCGGCTGTTCGGCGACGAGCACCCCTTCACCCTGGCCTGCGCCAACAACCTCGGCATCTACCTGCGCGGCAGCGGCGACGTCCAGGGCGCCATCGACCGCGGCCGGGCCACCGTCGAGGGGCTGACCGGCTCGGTCGGACCGGAGCACCCCTACACCCTCAACGCGATGATCAACCTGGCCAACGCCTACGGCGACGACGGCCAGATCGGCCTCGCCGAGGAACTCGGCCGGACCGCCTACCAGGGCCTGTGCGACCGCTACACGCCCCGGCACCCGGATGCCGTCGCCTGCGAGGCCAATCTGGCGATCACCCTGCGCTCGGCCGGCCGGCACACCCAGGCCGCCGAGCTGCGGGCGCGCGCGATCGGCGAGCTGATCCGGCAGTTCGGGGAGGAACACCCCAACACGGTGGCGGCGCGCGGCTGGAAGCGGATCAACCGGGACCTGGAGCCGCAGCCGGTGTAGCCGGGCGGCCGGGCGGGGGAGGGGCCGGGGAGGGCACGGCGGAGGCGGGTACGGCGAAGGGGACGGTACGGCGGGGGCGCGCCGGGGGCGGGTACGCTGCGGGCTCATGAGCACCCCGCCCCCGGCTCCGTCCCCGTCCCCGGCCCAGCCCCCGGTGCTGGTCACCCGACGCCTCGCGCCCGGGGTGATCGAGGGGCTCACCGCGCACCACGCCGTCACCTGCCACGACTCCGACCAGGCGATGGACCGGGCCGACCTGCTGGCCGCCGTCCGCGGCCGCCGGGCCGTGCTCACCACCCTGGACGACCGGGTGGACGGCGAGTTCCTGGACGCGGCCGGCCCCGGCCTCGCCATCGTCGCCAACCACGCGGTGGGGCACCACAACATCGACCTGGCCGCCTGCGCCGAGCGCGGCGTACTGGTCTCCCACACCCCCGGCGTGCTCACCACCGCCACCGCCGACATGGCCTGGGCACTGCTGCTGGCCGCCACCCGCCGACTCGGCGAGGGCGAGCGGCTGCTGCGCTCCGGCCGCCCCTGGACCTGGGCGCCGAACTTCCTGCTCGGCCTGGAGCTGGCCGGCACCCCGCTCGGCGTGCTCGGCATGGGCCGGATCGGTCAGGCGGTGGCCCGCCGGGCCCGCGCCTTCGACATGCCGGTCAGCTACCACAACCGCCGCGAGCTGGCGCCCGAGCAGGCCGACGGCGCCACCTGGCGGCCGCTGGAGGAGCTGCTCGCCACCTCCACGGTGCTGGTCGTCACCGCCCCGCTCAGCGCCGCCACCCGGCACCTGCTGGACGCCCGCCGGCTCGCCCTGCTGCCGCGCGGGGCGGTGGTGGTCAGCATGACCGCCGGGGTGGTGGACGAGGAGGCGCTGGCCGCCGCGCTGGAGTCCGGTGCGCTGTTCGCCGCCGCCGTGGACAACTTCGAGCACGAGCCGGCCGTCCCGGCCGCGCTGCTCGCCCAGGAGCGCGCGGTGCTGGCCCCGCACCTGGGCAGCGCCACCGTCCGCACCCGGCAGGCGATGGGCGGGCTGGCGGTGGACAACATCCTGGCCGTGCTGGGCGGGGGAGCGCCGGTCACCCCGGTGACGGCCTGACGGACACGCCCTAACCCGCCGCCCAGGCCAGGGCGGTGGTCAGCACCCGGAACGCCCCGAAGTGCGCGGCGCCGGGCTCCAGGAAGAGCTCGGCGCCGGGGATGTGGTCGGCCAGCCAGCGGGAGTGCTCGACCGGGGAGAACTGGTCGTCGGCGCCGTGCCACAGCCAGCTCGGCACCGCGATGTCCTCGACCCGGAACCCCCAGTCGGCGGTGAACGCCAGCACGTCGTCGATCCAGCCGTCCGCGCCGTGCCGGAACGCCTCCCGGTAGTTGCTCTGCAGCATCCGCCGCAGTCCGCTGTCGGCCACCACCTCCCGGTCGGCGGGCGACAGTTCGGGCCGCAGCCCGTTCAGCAGCCGGACCGGGTCGTCCTTGATCTGCAGGGAACGGAACTCCATCGCGTCGGTGATCCGGCCGTGCCCGCGCTCCGCCTCCTGGTAGGCGTGCACGTTGGACGGGGTCATCCCGGCGTACCAGTCCAGGCCGGCCGCGTCGCGCGGCGCCAGGCCGACCAGCACCGCCACCCGGCTGACCCGCTGCGGCAGCAGCGCCGCGCAGGCCAGCGCGTGCGGGCCGCCGCCGGAACGGCCGAGCACCGCGAAGCCGTCCAGCCCCAGGTCGTCCGCGATGGTCCGGACGTCGGCCGCCGCCGCGCTCACCCGGCGGCCGAACTGCCGGGTCGAGTCGCCGTAGCCGGGCCGGTCGTAGGAGATCAGCCGCACCCCCAGCCGGTACAGGACGGTGCTGCGCGGGTGCGGGCCCACCCGGCTGCCGGGCATGCCGTGCAGCAGGAACACCGGCCGGCCGCGCGGGTCGCCCAGGGACTCGACGGCGAGGGCCCGGCCGTCCGCGGCCTTGACCATCCGTAACGACACCTGCGGCCTCCTCAGTGGTCCCGGTCGGTGGTGGTGCGGATCTCCCGGCGGGCCTGCCAGGTGGTGTGCTCGCGCGAGACCGCGTCCTCGGCGTCCCGGGCCAACCGGGCCCAGAGCTCCTCGGCGTCCGCCGACTCCAGGTCCAGCCCGGCCAGTTGGCGCCGGATGAGCTCCAGCTCGTCGGCGGCCAGCCCGTACGCGGCGGCCAGCGGGCGGTACTGGCGCAGCTGCGCCCAGGCGGTGACCGAGGCGGCCACCGCCGAGACCGTGCCCAGCGCGTCGTAGGTGAACGCGCCGAGCGCCCGCAGCACCGCCAGCACCAGCCCGAGCGCCGGCAGGACCACGCCCAGCACCCCGGCCAGGTCGCCCGCCCGGGCGCAGTAGCGGGACTTGGCGCGGTACCAGTCGTGCTGCACCTGGATCCGCTCCCGCAGGTACACCTCGCGCCGCACCGCGAGCGGCTGCTCGCGCAGGTCGCGCATCGCCGCGGTGATCTCCACCCCGGTGCCCGGCGCGACCACCCGGCCGCCCGGGAAGGCGCCCAGCACCCCGCCGAGCTGGAAGCGGTACAGGCCCTCGGCGTCCGGCAGGGTGCGCGGCGGCGGCTGGTAGGCGTCCGCCCGGACGGCGAACTTCCAGGCCAGCGTCTTGACCGACTCGGCGGCGGCCCGGCCCTCGTACCAGAGGCCCTGCGGGTTCTGCCGGCTGATCACCACCGCGAGGGCGATCGCGCCGAGGTAGGCGGCGGCCGCCGCCCAGGCCCACGGCTCGCCGTCGGCCGAGCCGGTCGCGGCGGCGAGGACCAGCAGCAGCAGTTCCCAGGCGGACAGGAGCACCGAGCGCCGCTGGCCGCGCAGCGAGGCCGCGTCGGCGGTCCAGAAGAACTCCGGCAGCAGGTCCCGCTCGCGCACCCACCCCGTCCGTCCAGTCCCAGACGCCATGGTCGGCCCCCACCCGTCGCTCCGGTCGCACCGCTCTCCTGCCCCGGGCGGCTTCCCGGTACGCCTGGCCCGCCCCGGGGCCGCCCGCAATGGCCGGGATGCCCCGGTGGATTGTCCGGGCCGGGTACGTTCGGTGGGTGGTCCGGCACCGTGCGTGGCACCCGGGGGCTTCAGTAGGTGTAGAGGATCCGGTCGGCGTTGTCGGCCATCTGCTTGGCGTTCCACTCGGTGCCGCCGGGGACGTTGCCGGAGCGGAACAGCGGCGGGGCCGCGGCGGTGCCGGCGGCCGCCGCGTCGGCCAGCCGGCCGACCGCCGAGGCGACCACGGCCTGCATCAGCGCGCTGGTCACGATGGTGGAGACCGGGCCGAAGGTGGTCTCGGCGGCCGGGTGGGTCAGCTCGCCGTCCCCGACCGCGATCTTGCTGTCCAGCACCACGTCGCAGTGGTCCTTCAGGTACGTGCCGGACGGGTGCGCCGAGGGCACCTCGCCCGGGTAGGCGAGCGAGGTCACGCCGATCACCTTCAGGCCGCGGTCCCGGGCGTACCGGGCCAGCTCGACCGGCATGACCTGACGGCCGGACAGCGAGATCAGGAACAGCAGGTCCCCGGCGGTGGCCGGGGTCAGGTCCAGGGTGGTGGTGGCCAGGCCGGAGACCCGCTCCAGCGCGCTGGCCAGCGGCGCGGGCATCACCGTCACCCCGGCCATCCCGGGGACGTTCAGCAGGTTCATCGGGACCAACCCGCCGGCCCGGTAGACCACGTCCTGGGCCGGCAGCGCGGAGTGTCCGGCACCGAAGGTGAACACCCGGCGTCCCTCGGTGATCGCCTCGGCGAGCAGCGCCGCAGCGGCCTCGATGGTGTCGGCCTCCTCCTCCCGGACCCGCTGGAGGTGGGCGATCGCGGCGTCGAAGTACCGGCCGACCAGGTCGTTCATCTGTTGCCTTCGCTCTCTGCCGGTGGGGGAGCCGGCCGGGTGGGGTGGTCCGGGTGGTCCAGACCGCCAGTGGAGAAAGCTACGGCGAGCACGGTGGCGCCCCGGCGGCACCGCTGTCAACAGGAACGAAAACCGGTCCCCCGGGCCCCTGCGCGGGCCCGGTTGTCCGCGCAGTACGTCAGAATTGGCGGTGAGGACACCGAAGAACGGAGCCAGCGGCGATGTCTGGGCTGATCGACACCACTGAGATGTACCTTCGCACCATCCTGGAGCTGGAGGAGGAAGGCATCGTCCCGATGCGCGCCCGGATCGCCGAGCGACTGGAGCAGAGCGGCCCCACGGTCAGCCAGACGGTCGGCCGGATGGAGCGCGACGGGCTGTTGCAGGTCGCGGGGGACCGCCACCTCGAACTCACCGACGACGGGCGCCGGCTGGCGGTGCGCGTCATGCGCAAGCACCGCATCGCCGAGTGCCTGCTGGTCGACGTGATCGGCCTGGAGTGGGAGCAGGTCCACGAGGAGGCCTGCCGCTGGGAGCACGTGATGAGCGAGACGGTCGAGCGCAAGGTGCTCGCCATGCTCGGCCACCCGACCCAGTCCCCGTACGGCAACCCGATCCCGGGCCTGGACGAGCTGGGCGACGCCAAGGCGGAGGGCGAGGGCTTCGACGCCGCGCTCGTCCCGCTGGACACCGTCAGGCCGGGCGACGGCGGCGCCAGCGTGGTGGTCCGCCGGATCGGCGAGCCGATCCAGACCGACGGCGAGCTGATGCGCACGCTGCGCCGGGCCGGGATCCGGCCGGGCTCCACCGTGCAGGTGAGCGCCGGCGTCGGCGTCGGCGGCGTGCTGGTCGGCACCGGGGAGAACGCGGCGGAGCTGGGCAAGGACATCGCCCAGCACGTCTTCGTCGCCCAGGCCTGAGCGGGCGTCCACCGGGGCCTCCCCGGAACGACGAGAAGGGCCCGCTGCTTCCCGTGCAGCGGGCCCTTTCGCCTCCCCGTACCCTCCCCGTTCCCTCCCGTCCCTCCCGTCCCTCCCGTCCCTCCCGGTCCCCTCCACCGCCTCGCCCGGCTTCCCCGTCCGAGCGCTCCCTCCGGCGTCCCCTCGCACCGCAATTCCTCCCCTCGGCCGATCATGGCAATCCTTGAGCGTTGTCACTCGTCCGGGGGGCTTTCGCCCATGATCAGCGGGTAGACCGAGGCCTTATCCGCACATGCGTGTGACGGGCCCCGTCTCCGGTGGGAGACAAGGCCCGTCAGTCGCGCGCAGGGGTGTCGCGCGCCGTGCGCCCTCACCCGATCGGTCCAGGGCGGCCTTGCGCGGGGCGGTGAATCGTCGCCGCGCCCGTTCAGCGCACCGCCGCCGGCTGCGCGGGTTCGGGGCGGACGGCGGCGGGCGCCTCGCGTCCGCACGCGTAGGCGAGCGGACTGATCAGCTCGGCGGCGTCGGGCAGCCAGCGGTTGAGCGCCGAGGGGGAGCGGGCCCACTGGGCGTAGCCGGTGCCGCCGATCCGGGACGGCGGGGCGACCGTCCAGTCCCCCTCGCCGCGGGCGACCAGGTCCAGCCGGCCGGGCGGCCAGCCGAGCTTGCGGAGCATCTCCGGCAGCTTGGCCGCCACCCCGGGCAGCACCAGGAAGTGCAGCCGCCGGCCGACCCGCCCGGGCGAGGCGGGCAGCACCGCGACCGGGCCCAGCTGGAGGTCCATCCGCTCCATCCGGGCCAGCGCCAGGCATCCGGCCGTCTCCGGGACGTCCAGGACGTCGAAGGACCGGCCGGTGGGCAGCAGGATCGAGGCCTGCGGCCGCTCGGTCCACCAGCGCCGTACCGCCCCCGGCCCGGCGCTCGCCTTGCGGGCCCAGTCCGCGTCGAGCGGGTGGGCCCCCGGCAGCAGGCAGCGCGGGTCGCCGCAGGAGCAGCGGGCGGGCCCGTCGCCGTCGATCAGCCAGGCACCGGGAGCGACCTCCCAGTGGCGGTTCTCGGCGTAGCCGACGGCTTCGATGAGCAGCGGGGGCAGTCCGGCGTTCTTGCCCTGGTCGGGGGAGTCGGGGATGTCTTCCACGCGCTGCTCAACTACCGTGTGTGAGGCTGGTTACGGCCCGGCGGGGGCCGGTTGGACGCATTCCGGCAATGTCACCCGATCCGGTTACTCAAGCGAGTTGAGGCGGGTGGAGGCAGGCGCAGTGGGGGCGCACGGGAGCATTTCCCAGGGCGCGTGGGGGGTGCGGTTCGTCACCGTGGGTATCCCGCTGGCGTTGCTGATCGCTAACCTGGTGTCAGATTCCTTGGACGGTCGGACAGTCGGCAACAGATCAGCAGAATCGTCGCCCGCCGGCCGGGACCGGAGGGTGTGGGGAGGCGAAGCCCAATGGCCGCGAGACCACTCGTCGCACGACAGCCCAACGAGCGTCTGCAGCAACTGATCCAGGAGGCCAGCTGCTCCAACGCCGGCCTGGCCCGGAGGGTCAACCTCTGCGGCGCCGAGCACGGTCTGGACCTGCGGTACGACAAGACCTCCGTCGCCCGCTGGCTGCGCGGTCAGCAGCCGCGCGGACAAGCGCCGGCCGTGATCGCCGAGGCCCTCGGCCGCAAGCTCGGCCGCAGCGTGTCGGTCGAGGAGATCGGCATGGCCGACGGCAAGAACCTCAGCTCCGGCATCGGGCTGCAGTTCGCGCCGACCCTGAACGCCGCCCTGGAGCAGGTCTGCGAGCTCTGGCGCAGCGACGTCGGCCGGCGGGACTTCCTGACCGGGGCCACGGTCGCGGCCTCGGCGCTGGTGGAGCCCAGCCGGGACTGGCTGATCACCCCGCCCGACCCGGTGGTGGCACGCGCCGGCGGCCCCCGGGTCGGCCCGACCGACGTGGCCGCGATCAAGGCCACCACCACGATGCTGGTGGACCTGGACCACCGCTTCGGCAGCGGGCACGTGCGCCCGGTGGTCGTGCACTACCTCAACTCGGTGGTCTCCAGCCTGCTCGGCGGGGCGTACCGGGAGGAGACCGGGCGCCAACTCTTCGCCGCGGTGGCCAGGTTGACCGAACTGGCCGGCTACATGGCGGTGGACACCGGCCAACCCGGTCTGGCCCAGCGTTACTACATCCAGGCGCTCCGGCTCGCCCAGGCCGCCGACGACCGCGGCTACGGCGGCTACGTGCTGGCGGCCTCGATGAGCCACCTGGCGGCGACGCTCGGCAATCCGCGGGAGATCGCCCAGCTCGCCCGCGCCGCGCAGGAGGGCGCCCGGACGGTCGCCACCCCGACGGCGATGGCGATGTTCTACGCCGCCGAGGCCCGCGGACACGCCCTGCTCGGGGACGCCCGCTCCTGCGAGGCGGTGGCGGCCAAGGCGCTGGAGATGATGGAGAAGCGCCACCCGGAGGACGACCCGGACTGGATCGTCCACTTCGACGACGCCTACCTGGCGGACGAGCTGGCCCACTGTCACCGCGACCTGGAACAGGCCGGCCAGGCCGAGCACTACGCCCGCCGGGCGCTCGACCTGCACCCGCCGACCCGGGTCCGCCGCCGCGCGGTGGACCTCGTCCTGCTCGCCACCGCCCAGCTGCAACAGCGGGACCTCGAACGCGCCTGTGAGACGGGCGCGCAGGCGGTCCGGCTGCTGAGCGGGCTGCGGTCCAACCGCGGCGTGGAGTACCTGGACGAGTTCCGGCGCCGGCTGGAGCCGTACCGGGAGCAGCGGGTGGTCCGCGAGTTCCACGCCAGGGCGGATGCGGAGGCAGCCTGAGCCCCGGCAGGGCGGTGTGAGGGGAGCGTGAGGGATGTTGTCCCGCCCACGTGGTCACCCGGTTCGGTGAACCGGTAGCGTGGGCGCGACGTCCAAGGAACTGTGATGCTCCCAAGAAACGACGAGATGTGGTCCGCCGTCAGCGCGCGGTCGTGCACAGGTGAGGAATCGCGTTGAGCCAGCGCCGCTCGTATCCCAACTCGGGTGACTTCAACCTGGACGACCTGTTCCGCCCCGAGCCCGGCCAGCCCCAGGGCGCGCCGGGCCACCAGCAGGGCCAGGCGGCCGTGCCGCCGGTGGGACAGCCGTCCGGGCAGCCGGAGTACCTCGGCGAGGGCGGGCACGCGCTGCCGACCCAGGCCATGCCGGCCCAGCCCGCCCCGTGGGCCGGCGCGCCGCAGCCCGGCTACGGCGTCCCGCAGCACGACCCGGCCCCGGAGACGCAGCACCTGCCGCCGTACCCGGCCGGGGACCCGCACACGGGCGGCTACCCCGCGGCCCAGGCCCGGCCCGGGTACCCGCAGCAGCCCGGCCAGGCCGGCTACCAGGGCTACCCGCAGGCCGCGCAGCCGCAGCCGGCCTACCCCGGCCAGGACTACGGGCAGAACCCCGGCCAGCCCGGCCAGGACTACGGCCAGAGCTACGGCCAGGGCTTCGACAACACCCAGGTGACCGCGCCGGAGCGCGTCCGCGGCGGCCGTCCCTCCAACAAGCTGGTCATCGGCGGCGTGGTGGCCGGCGTCGCGGCGGCCGGCATCCTGGTCGCGGTCCTGATGAACGGGGACGACACCACCTCCGGCGCCGACCGGAAGACCACCCCGGTGGCCGCCACCGGCAGCGCCGCCGCCACCGGCACCGGCACGGCGAGCGCGAGCGGCTCGGCGGCCGCCGTCGACCCGGCGGTCAAGGCCCAGGCCCAGCCGCTGTCGGACCTGATCGGCACCGCGAGCGACAGCCGCTCGGCGGTGGTCGGCGCGGTCTCCTCGGTGCAGAAGTGCGACAAGCTGCCCGAGTCGCAGCAGGCGCTCACCGGCGCGGCCGGCAAGCGGCGCGAACTGCAGGCCAAGCTCGGCCAGCTGAAGACGGACAAGCTGCCCGGCGGCCCGCAGCTGGTCGAGCAGCTCAACGCGGCGTGGACCGCCTCCGCGCAGGCCGACGACGAGTACGCGGCCTGGGCCTCGGACTCCCAGGCCCCGGGCGCCTGCGACCCGAAGAAGCTGGACAACCAGCACTACAAGAACGCCGTCCAGGCCAGTGGCACGGCGACCACCGCGAAGAAGCAGGCCGCCACCCTCTGGAACGCGATCGCCGCCCAGACCGGCCTGCCCAACCGCAGCGACGGCGACCTCTAGGAAGGCGAAGGGGCGGGCACCTGGCCCGCCCCTTCGCCGGGTCCGTGCGGTCACGCCGGCGGGCGGCTCCCGGTGAGCACCCAGCGGACGTCCACGAAGCCCGGCTGCTGCAGGGCCAGCCGGCCGCTCTTGACCACCTGGTAGGTGACCCAGGTGTTCACCAGTCGCGGGGACTCGGTGCTGGGCAGCATGTTGGTGGTGCCCCAGCTCAGCGGCGGGGTGAGGCCGACGTCGATGCCCTCGCCGCTGTCCAGCAGCCCGGTGACGGTCTTCGCGGTGACCTGCCGGCCGGCCGCCGCCACCTTCTCGGCGGCCTGGCGGAACACCTCGTACGCGACCCAGGTGGTCTGCACACCGGGGTCGGAGACGTCGATGCTCCGACCGCCGGCGGCGTCGGAGTGGGCCACGGCGCGCAGCCCGTCCCAGACCTTGGCCGACTCCGGCGGGTACCAGCTGGTGACGTAGGCGCCGGCCAGCGGGCCGGAGTCGCCGCCGGTGGAGTCGACCACCGACTGCTGCACGCTGCCGATCACCGAGGCGATCCGGGTGTTCTTCGGGTTCAGCCGGCGGTAGGAGTCCAGCAGGTTGCCGGTCGGCTCGGCGGCGAGGGCGCTGGTGAGGCAGTTCGCCGACTCGTCCTTGCCGATCGCCTTGCGGGCCACCGCCGTGTAGTCGGAGGACTGCTCGGGCGCCTTGACGTCGAGCAGCTTGATCCCGGCCGGCTTGAGCGCGTTGGCCAGGTACCCGAGCAGGTTGTCGCCGGCCGGGGTGTCCGGGCGGACCAGTGCGACGGCCTTGCAGCCGGCCTCGACCAGCTGGCGGCCGCTGCCGCCGATCAGCGCGGGCATGCCGCCGTCCACCGGGTACGACAGCGGGCTGCTGAACTCCGGCTGGGAGAGCCCGTAGCCGCCGATCAGGGGGATGCCGGCGCGCTCCAGGACCGGCATGAAGTCGTCGCCGTACTGGCTGTAGGAGCCGATCACGGCGACCGCCTTGGCGTCCACCGCCTGCTGGGCGCAGGTCTTGGCGCCCTCGGCGGTGTTGTGCTCGTTGCAGGTGAGGACGTTCAGCCGGCGGCCGTTCAGTCCGCCCTTGAGGTTGGCGTCCCGGCCGATCGCCTCGGCGAGCGCGGTCATGCCGGGCCGGTCGGCGGAGCCGGTACCGGACGGGGCCCAGGTCATCACGGTGAGGTCGCCGCCGTTGGTGGAGGCATCGGCCGGTCCGCCGCACGCGGAGGCCGAGAAGAGGGTGGGGAGCAGGGCCGCGGCGGTGGCGGCCGCGGCGATCGGGCGGCGTCGCCGCGCGAGCTGGTGCCGGGCCTGGAGCGAGTCCCTTCGGCGGGTCATCGGTCTTCCCTCTCTGGGGCGCCATCCGGCGCACCGGAGCAAGCCAAGCCCCGGTGCCACACGTCGAGAGGGCCGAAGTGTGAACGGTCGGAAAATGCGAGCCGAAATCCGGGGCGGTACGCGTGTAGATCGGGAGTGGAGCACGAACGGACGGGGAACGTACGATCGTTCTTCATGTCCGCCAGCACAGATTCTTCGCACCGGTCTGCCCGAAACCCTTCTCGTCCGGGCCACCGCTCCAGCACCATGGGCGGCATGCCGCTCAACGACCTGCCCTGGTGGCGCTGGCGAGCCCGACTGCGCTCGGCGCTGCACATGCTGTCCGACCCCGGCTTCCAGCAGGAGACCTGGCTGATCGGCCGGGAGGGGTACGGCGACGTCACCGACGCCGTCTACCGGCTGGTCGAGGACACCTGGCTGGACCGCTGGTCCGCCGAGAAGTACGTGGGCACGATCTTCCGCGACTCCGCCGAGGCCGCCCTGGTCGACGTGGCGGTGCTGCGGGTCGTCCAGTTGCTGCACGAGGTCGGCGCGGACGCCCCGGCCTCCGCCTACCTCGGCCACCCAGGGTGGCCGGAGGCGGTCCGGGCCACGCGCGAGGCGCACGTCGCGCTGGCGGTGAACGACGGGGACGACCCGGACGCGGCGCCCAAGTCGCTGGACGTGCTGCGCATCCTCACCCAGGTCTGAGCCGGGGCGCCCGGTCGGTCGGCCGGACGGACGGTCGGTCGGACGCCTGGTCACAGTGCTGAGCGGCGCCGTCCCGCAGTACGGGCAGCGGGGCGGCGGCCGTCCAGGATGTGACACGCTGGACCACCCAGAAACGCCACGACCTCAGGACGGGATACCCCCAGTGGACCAGCAGCCGGCCAGCGCCCAGTACGTCCTCACGCTGTCCTGCCCCGACAAGCAGGGCATCGTCCACGCCGTCTCCAGCTACCTCTTCATGACCGGCTGCAACATCATCGACAGCCAGCAGTTCGGGGACGGCGACAGCGGGCTGTTCTTCATGCGGGTGCACTTCTCCGCCACCGAGCCGGTCACCGCCGACAAGCTGCGGGCCAGTTTCGCCGCGGTCGGCGCCTCGTTCGGGATGGACTGGCAGATCCACCCGACCGAGCAGCGGATGCGGATCGTCCTCATGGTCAGCAAGTTCGGGCACTGCCTGAACGACCTGCTCTACCGCACCCGGATCGGGGCCCTGCCGGTGGAGATCGCCGCGGTGGTGTCCAACCACACCGACCTGCGCGACCTGACCGAGAGCTACGGCGTCCCGTTCCACCACATCCCGGTCACCCGGGACACCAAGGCCGACGCCGAGCAGCAGCTGCTGGACCTGGTCGCCAAGGAGAACGTCGAACTGGTCGTGCTGGCCCGCTACATGCAGGTGCTCTCGGACCAGCTGTGCACCGCGCTGTCCGGCCGGGTGATCAACATCCACCACTCCTTCCTGCCGAGCTTCAAGGGCGCCAAGCCCTACCACCAGGCGCACGCCCGGGGTGTGAAGCTGATCGGCGCCACCGCGCACTACGTCACCGCCGACCTCGACGAGGGCCCGATCATCGAGCAGGAGGTGGCCCGGGTGACCCACGACATCACCCCGGACCAGCTGGTCGCGCTCGGCCGGGACGTCGAGTGCCAGGCGCTGGCCCGCGCGGTGAAGTGGCACAGCGAGCACCGGGTGCTGCTGAACGGCACCCGCACGGTGGTCTTCGGGTAGGTCCCGAGGGTGCGCAAGCCTTAGGGCCTGGACCGGCCCTAAGGCCGCGAGAGCAGCGGCAGGGCGTGCAGCACCTCGCGGATCGCGGCCCGGTCGCCGTGCTCGCCGACCGGCAGCCGGTCCGGGTCGCGGTGCGCGGCGGCCAACTGGCAGAGCTCCAGGCCGTCCAGCACCATCGAGGCCACCGGCTCGCCGCCGGACGGCCCCGACTCCGGCCCGTCCAGCGGTATCAGCCACTCGCCGCTCGCCGGGCCGTCGATCACCAGCCGCAGCCGTCGGCCGCCCTGCCCCGCACCGGGCGGGAGGGCCGGCGCCCCGGCGGGCGCGGCGGCGGCGCGGGCGGCGCGCAGCTCGGCCAGTGCCCGCGGGAGCATCCGGACCGCCAGGTCCACCATCTGCCGCAGGTGCTGCGGCGCCGGCGGGGAGTACGGGTAGGCGACCGCGCGGGCCACGTCCTCGCCGTGCACGTAGCACTCGAAGGCGCGGTCCACGAAGGCGTCGCGCAGCGGCAGCACGGCGAAGCCGTAGTCGACGGGGGTGTTGCCCTGCGGGGCGAGCGCGGCGCTGCGTACCAGGTCGTGGGTCTGCCGCCGCCACCGGGCGCGGACCGACTGCGGTGGGAGGTCGGCCTGGTCGGCGGTCAGCCGGGCGGTGCGCGCGGTGATCCCGGCGTACGGTCCGCCCTGCGGCGGGACCCGGGGCGTCGGTGGGTGCGCGGCCGGCTCCTGCGGCGGCACCCGCCGCTCGGCCGGGGCGGGCGTGGCGCCCGGGCCGGCCGGCACCGGGTCGGGCAGGCCGAGGGCGAGCGCCAGGTAGCCGTCCACGGCGGCGAGATGGCACAGCACCTCGGCCGGGCGCAGGTGCCCGGTGCCGCCGTGCCACGGCAGGTCGGCCACCTCCTGCCACTCCTCCGGGCCGAGGTCGCGCAGCAGCGCGTCGAGCTTGGCGGTCTCCGCGGTGTACGGCACGCCCCAGGCGGGGACGGGCAGTTCGGCCGGGCGGCGGGCCAGGCACCAGTCGAGCACCTGCTGGCGCAGCGAGCCGGGCTGGTCGAGCGGCTCGTCCAGGGCGAGCCAGCCGGCCGCCTCGCGCAGCCGGGCGGCCTCCTCGGCGCACTCCGGGCAGGCGCGCAGGTGCCGTTCGAGTTCGGCGGCCTCGCGGCTCGGGCAGGCGCCGAGGGCCCAGGCGCCGAGCAGGGAGCGCAGGGCGTCGTGCCGCTCCTCGGTGGTGCTCACGTGCCCCCGTCCCCGTCGTCGTGCCGATTGCCGTGCGGGTCGTCGTGCCGGTCGCCGTGCGGGTCGTCGTGCCGCTCGTCGTGTCGGGCGCGCTCGTCGGCCAGTTCGGTGGCCAGCAGTTCCAGGCCGAGCCGCATCCGCTGCTTGGCGGCCTGCTCGCTGATGCCGAGCAGCCGGGCCGTCTCCTGGTAGGTGCGGCCGTCGTAGTACGTCACCGCGATGGTCTCACGCAGGGGTTGGGGCAGGGAGTCGACCACGTACTGCATGCGCGCGGCGGTGGCCACGGCGCGGATCTCCGCCTCGGCCGCGCCCTCGCCGCCGTCCCGTCCTCCGCCCAGGCCGGCGCCGAGGCCGCTGCTCGGGCCGCCGCTCGGTGCCCGCTCGGCGGCCCGCCGCACCCGCAGCCGCTCGACCGCGCGGCGGTGGGTGAGCGCGCCGAGCCAGGAGCGCAGCGAGCCCTGGGCGGGGTCGAAGTCCTCGGGGTGCTCCCAGACGTGGGCGAATATCTCCCGGGTGAGCTGGGCGGCGGCGGCCTGGTCGGCGAGTATCCGCCCGGCCAGGCCGTGCACCATCGGCGCGAGCTGGTCGTAGAGTTCGCCGAGCGCGGTCTCCTCGCCGCGGGCGAGGCGGCGTTGGAGCTGTTCGTCCCAGCGCGGCGCGCCGTCGGGGGTGGCCATCGGGAACCACCCTCCTGCCCGGGTTCGCTGGCGTACCCAACGGTATCTTGCGGCCGCGCGGCGGTGGGACGATTCCCCGAAGAACGGAACCCGGGCTTGCGGATCGTCACATGGTTCGACCGGTTCGACCGGTTCGACGGTTCGACGGTCCGCCGGTGGGACGGTCCGCTCGTGGGACGGTCCGTCGATGATGATGTTCGAAGTCCGTTGGACATATGTCGCACGGGTGGTTCGCGAGTGGCGGGCCGGGCCTCCGGGGCGTCCGGCGGTAGGTTCGCCACGGCGGGACCGGCCGGTCGGCCCGGGCCGGACGAGTGCCGGTACGAGGCTCGCGAGAGTGAGCGGGACAGTATGCACTGCCCTGTCCCCCGATCGCTGGAATATGCCCGAAGCGCTTGCTGCGGCCCGTCCGCCCACTCATCCTGAGGCGTATTCGAGTCGAGGCCAGGGTGCGACGGACGAGTCGGCTCGGGCGGGACAGGCCGGGTGAGCGCCGCTCGGGAGCCCGGGTGAGGGCTCGGGTGGCACCGGGCGACGTGCGAGCGCCCGCCGGCTGGACGATCCGGCCCGATCGGGACGATGGCCGAACTGCGAGTGCGGGTGGTGGAGCGGTGCAGGTTCTTCAGGTACAGCTGGCGGTGCAGGCTGACCCCGCAGAGGTCGGCCGGGCCCGCCGGTGGGTGCTCTCGCGGCTGCTGAACCACGGGGTGGACCCGGACGCGCCGGTCGCCGAGACGGTGGTGCTGGTGGTCTCCGAGCTGGTGACCAACGCCGTGGTGCACACCGGGTGTCCGGCCGTGCTGCGGCTCTGCCTGCCGGTGGATGAGGACCCGGCGGCCGGTGAGCCGCCGGGCCCGTTGCGGGTGGAGGTCGCCGACGCGAGTCAGGCGGCCCCCGCCCCGCGGCACGCCGGGGCGGACGAGGACGCGACCAACGGGCGCGGCCTGGAGCTGGTCGAGCTGCTCTGCGAGCGCTGGGGCTGGTACCCGGACGGCTCGGGCAAGCGGGTGTGGTGCGAGATCGGGGCCGAGGCCCGGTCGGCGGAGCCGCTGGCGGGCGTGGACTGGGCGGCGCTGGCGCAGTAGCGGCGGGTCCGGGGCTGCTCCTGCGGCCGGTCCCGGACGGGCCCGGCTGATCCCGGCCGATTCCGCCGGTGATCGATGGTGGAGATCGTCGGCGGAGATCACCGGCCGAAAGTTGACGCAACCATTCCGAATTTCGGACTACCCATTGACGTGACGTATCCGACTGATCACGCTTGGGTGCGGCTCTCCGTTGTGAGGGGACGCCGAGGGGACGCCCGAACGCCGCCGCGGTGCTGTTGTCCAGGGGGACCGCGTCAGCAGGGGGGCCGTGGACGCCGGTTGCGGGCGCTCCTTGGCGAGTACGGAGTGCGCGGCGCGGGTTCAGGGCCCGTGCGTCGCGATTGGATGGCGGCCTGCCGCGCCGTGCTCGGGGTGCACGCGGCTCGCCGCCATCCGATCCGCCGCCGTACTGCGGCACTTTCCGGCCACCTGGCCGAGGATCGCCGGGAGTTCGCCCGGGAGTCGTCCGGAACCGCCGGGGAACCGCGCGGGAGTCGTCCGGACGTCACCCGGGAACCGCGCGGAAGGTGCGCCGGTAGGCGCTGGGTGCGACGTCCAGTCGGCCGCGCAGCTGGAGCCGGAGCGAGGCGGCGGTGCCGAATCCGGACTCCCGGGCCACCTGGTCGATCGTCAGGTCGGTGCGCTCCAGCAACTGGCGGGCCCGCTCGGTGCGCTGCACGGTGAGCCATTGGCCGGGGCTGGCCCCGGTCTCCTCGCGGAAGCGCCGGGTGAAGGTCCGCACGCTCATGCCCGCCCGGTCGGCGAGTTGGCGCAGCGCCAGCGGCTGGTCCAGGCGTTCCAGCGCCCAGGCGCGGACGGCGGCGGTGCCGGGGCCGCTCGGGTCCACCGGGCTCGGGGCCTCGACGTACTGCTTCTGTCCGCCCTCGCGCCACGGCGGCACCAGGCAGTTGCGGGCCACCGCGTTGGCCACCGCGCTGCCGTGGTCGCGGCGGACCACGTGCAGGCACAGGTCCACCCCGGCGGCCACCCCGCCGGAGGTGAGGACGTCGCCGTCGTCGGTGTAGAGCACGTCGGGGTCGAGGCGCACCTTCGGGTACAGCTCGGCGAAGCGCCGGGTGTAGCGCCAGTGGGTGGTGGCCGGGCGGCCGTCCAGCAGCCCGGCGGCGGCCAGCAGGAAGGAACCGGTGCAGATCGACATCAGTCGGGTGCCGGGCCGGATCCGGGCCAGCGCGGCGGCCAGGTCGGGGGTGAAGGAGGCGTCGACGGTGGCCGGGCTGGAGTCGGCGGAGGCCGGGATCACCACCGTGTCGGCCCGCTCCAGGAGTTCGGGGCCGTGGTCGACGGCGATCCGGAAGTCGGCGCTGGTGGCGATCGGCCGGCCGTCCAGTGTGCAGGTGGCGACCTCGTAGAGCGGCCGACCGGCCGGGTCCTTGGCGCCGCCGAAGATGCGGGCGGGGATGCCGAGTTCGAAGGCGATCACGCCGTCGAGGGCGAGTACCGCGACCAGGTGTGCCATGACGTTCCCCTCCGGTGCCGTTGGCGGTCCGGGCCAGGGTACGCCGGGCCTTGGCCCGATTCTTGCGAAAGCTGTCATTCAGGCCACTCGTCGCGGTTCCGGCGCCCCGGGACACTCGTCCGTGTGACCGAACGCAACGCCCTCGCCCCCACACCCACGTCCGACGGACCCGCCCCCACCAGGCGCCCCCGGGTGCACTACGCCTGGGTGGTGGCCGGCGTCTCGCTGCTGGTCCTGCTCGGCTCGGCCGGCTTCCGGTCCACGCCCAGCCTGATGATGGACGCCCTGCACAACGAGTTCGGCTGGTCGCTCGGGACGATATCCAGCGCCACCTCCGTCAACCTGACCCTCTACGGCCTCACCGCCCCCTTCGCCGCCGCCCTGATGGACCGTTTCGGCGTGCGCCTGGTGGTGGTCTGCGCGCTGCTGACCATCTCGGTCGGCTCCGGGCTCACCATGCTGATGCGCGAGCCCTGGCAACTGGTGCTCTGCTGGGGCGTGTTGGTGGGCCTGGGCAGCGGTTCGATGGCCGGCGCCTTCGCCACCACCATCACCGGCCGCTGGTTCCAGGCCCGCCAGGGCCTGGTCACCGGCGTGCTGACGGCCGCCGGGGCGGCGGGAAACCTGGTCTTCCTGCCGGTCGGCGCCTGGCTGGTCGAGCACCACGGCTGGCGCTCGGCGGTGGTCGTGGTCTCGCTCGCGGCCAGTGCGGTCGCCGTCCCGGTCCTGCTGCTGATGCGCGAACGGCCCGCCGACCTCGGCCTGTTCCCGTACGGCGCGACCGAGGAGCCACCGGCCCCCGCCGCCGACACCCGCGCGCTGGCCCGCTCGCTGCGGGTGCTGCGGGACGCCGCCCGCAGCCGGGCGTTCTGGCTGCTGGCCGGCTCCTTCGCGATCTGCGGCGCCACCACGGCAGGCCTGGTCGGCACCCACTTCATCCCGGCCGCGCACGACCACGGCATGCCGGTGACCACGGCGGCCAGCCTGCTCGCCCTGATCGGCCTGTTCGACGTGGCCGGCACCATCTTCAGCGGCTGGCTCACCGACCGGGTCGACTCCCGGCTCCTGCTGGTCGTCTACTACGGGCTGCGCGGACTCTCGCTGCTCCTGCTGCCGCAGCTGCTCGCCGGCTCGCTGGAGCCGCCGATCCTGGCCTTCGTCGTCTTCTACGGCCTGGACTGGGTGGCCACCGTGCCGCCGACCGTCGCGCTGTGCCGCCGGCACTTCGGCGAGGACGCCCCGATCGTCTTCGGCTGGGTGCTGGCCAGCCACCAGATCGGCGCGGCCGTCGTCGCCGGGCTGGCGGGCCTGGCCCGTGACGCGCTCGGGAACTACGACCTCACCTGGTACGGCGCCGGCGCGCTGTGCGCGATCGCGGTCGGGCTCTGCCTGGCGCTGCGCACCGGGCGGACGGACCGGGCGGTCCCGGCGCTGTCGTAGGTCAGCCGGCGGCCGGGGTGCTCGGTCAGCCGGCGGCCGGGGTGGCAGGCCCGTCGGCGGACCGGGTGCCGGACCGGGTGCCGGACCGGACGCCCCGGTGTCGTAGCGGAAAGCTAGGCTCCGCAACCATGGCGCTCACCTTCACCCTCGACCCGAAGCCCGACCCCGACCTGCGCACCGCCGTCGTCCGGCTGTGGGCCGACGTCACCAACGCCGGCGGCGCGGTCGGCTTCGTGGCGCCGGTCACCGAGGACGAGGTCTGGGACACCGCCGACCACCAGTTCGCCGGGGTCCACCCGGACGGTCCGGACCGGCTGCTGGTCGCCCACGAGAGCGAGACCGGCCGACTGGTCGGCGTGCTCTTCTTCGAGTCGATGCGCTTCGACCTCATGGAGCACTGGCGGATGCTCAAGCGGGTCATGGTGCACCCCGACTGCCAGGGCCGGGGCTACGGCGTCCGGCTGCTCGCCGAGGCCGAGCGGATCGCCCGGGAGTGGGGGCTGGAGGGCCTGCGGCTGACGGCGCGCGGCGGCCAGGGCCTGGAGCGCTTCTACACCCGCTGCGGCTACCGGGAGGTCGGCCGGGTGCCGGCCGCGATCCGGGTGGCGCCCGGGGACGACCGCGACGACATCACCATATGGCGGGGGCTCGTCTGACCATGCGCGTCGCGCGGCGGGAATCGTCAGACGAGCCCCAGACCTGCGTTGATCCGGACACCGGGTGGGCGGCGGTGGGCGGGGGACTGGCGCCCCCTTCCCCACGCCGCCCGTCAGGCATGCTTCACTGGGAGACCGGCCCCCACCCAGACCAGTGAGAAGGACGTGTCCCCGTGAGCAGCACCGGCCCGGAGAAGTCGCACGCCACGCTTCGCTACACCTCCCTGCGGGTCAGCATCTTCCTCGGCTGCCTGCTGGTCGCCCTGCTGCTCGGGCACTTCGGGATCATCCCGGTCAGCGGCCAGGTCGGCGTCATCTTCCTGTTCCTGCTGGCCGCGATCGCCTCCGCGCCGCTCAGCTACGTGCTGCTGAGCCGGCAGCGCGACGAGATGTCCGCCCAGATCACCACCAAGGTCTCCGGCCTGCGCAGCCGTACCGCCGAGCGGATCGCCGCGCAGAACGCCGAGGAGGACGCCGTCGACGAGGCCGTCCGGACGGCCGCCGCCGGGCAGAGCTGACCCCGGCCGGACCCGCGACCGCAGCCGCCGTGCCCGCATCCGCCGCCGCCGACTCCGACTCCGACTCCGTCGCTTCGGCCTCCGGTTCCGGAGCGCCCGGGTCGCCTGGGCCGTCCGGATCGCCCGGGCCGTCCGGCCCGTCGCCTGAGTCGCCCGAGGCGCCCGAGGCGCCCGCCGAGCGCGAGGCCGGCACCTGGCCGGCTCCGGTCCGCCGGCCCACCGGCCGGGACGTGGCCAGGCTCGCCGGGGTCTCCCAGGCCACCGTCTCGCTGGTCTTCTCCGGCGCCGAGGCCGGCCGCCGGGTCTCCGGCGCCACCCGGGAACGGGTCCGGGAGGCCGCCCGCAGCCTCGGCTACCGCCCGCAGGCGGCCGGCCGGCAACTGCGGCTCGGCCGCAGCGGGATGATCCTGCTGGCGGTGCCGAACATCCTCGGCCCGTTCTTCGGCCGGGTGCTGGAGGGCGTCCACGAGGAGGCCGGCCGGCACGGCCTGGCGGTCGTGGTCAGCTCCGGCTGGGGCAGTGCCACCCTCGCCGAGGCCGCCACCACCAGCCGTTTCGACGGCCTGCTGATCTGCTCCCCGGACGACAGCCAGCTCGGCGAACTGCCCGCCGACACCCCCGCCGTCTTCCTGGACGCCGACCCGGGCACCGACCGGGCCCGGCCGACCGTCGAGCTCGACGTGGCGGGCGGGATGCGCGCCGCCGTCGAGCACCTGGCCGGGCTCGGCCACCGCCGGATCGGGCGGCTGCGCTCCACCCACTCCGCGTACACGTTCCGGGTCCGGCAGGCCGCGTTCGAGCAGGCTGCCGCCGAACTCGGCCTGGACGTCGTGGAGTTGGGCGTCAGCCTGAACGAGGGCCAGCCGGCCGCGCGGAGCGTGGCACACCGCCTGCTGGAGCGTGCGGACCACCCGCGCGCGGTGATCTGCGACGACGACGTGGTCGCCTCCGGGGTCTACCAGGCCGCCGCCGAGCTGGGGTTGCGGGTGCCGGCCGACCTGTCGGTGGTCGGCATGGACAACGTCCCGGTGGCGGCGCTGCTGGCCCCGCCGCTGACCACCGTCGACCTGCCCGGCGAGGAGCTGGGCCGGGCCGGCGCGGCGGCCCTGGCGGGCCTGCTGCGCGGGGAGCGGGTGTCGCCGGTCCCGCCGCTGGCCACCTCGCTGGTGCTGCGCTCCTCCACGGCGCCGGCGGCCGGGGCGCCGCCGTGGCAGGAGTGGCGCGAGTAGCCGGAGCCTCGGAGGAGCAGGGGAACGCGAAAAGACCGCGCCCACCGGCCAGACCCCGGTGGGCGCGGTCGTCCGTGGGGGCCTCAGCCCACCGGGACCGGCTGCGCCATCGGCGCGAGCGGCGCCGCCCGGAACCAGCGCCGGGCGCCGAACAGCAGCAGGCCGCCGAGCGCGATCCCGCCCGCCGCGCACAGCGCCACCGGTCGCAGCGAGTCCTCGGCGAGGTTGCCGGAGACCGCGTAGCCGAGCGAGTTGCCGGTCGCGAACAGCGTCACCAGCCAGGCGAACGCCTCGGTCACCGTCCCGGTCGGCGCCAGCTCGGCGACCAGCACGAACGCCGCCGCCAGCAGCGGCGCCAGCACGATCCCGGACAGGAAGGCCAGCGCGGCCATCGGGTACGGCCCGGGCAGCAGCACCAGCGGCAGGTAGGAGGCGGCCATCGCGAGCGCCATCACCCAGGTGCGGGTGGCCGTACTGCTGCGCCACTTCACCGCACCGTAGGCGAGCGCGCCGAGCAGGCCGCCGAGCGCCGCCAGCGCCAGCAGGGTGCCCGCGCCGCCCGGCAGGGCGCCGGCGTGGCGCTCGGCGTAGGCGATGAACAGCACGTTCTGCGCGCCGACCGCCCAGCCGGCCCCGGCCAGCCCGACCAGCAGCAGCACCAGGCCGGGGGAGCGCAGCGGTCCGAGCAGTCCGGCGGAGTGCGCCCGGGCCGGGGCGCGCCAGGCCCGGGCCGGGGCGGTGGTGGCGACGATCAGTGCGCCGGCCAGCCCCAGCCCGGCGGCCACCCAGAGCGCGGCGACCGGGCTGAACAGGCCCGCGATCCCAGCCACGGCCAGCGGCCCGGCGACGTAGAGGATCTGCTGGGATGCGGAGTCGAAGGCGTAGGCGGTGTCGAGCTGCTCCTCCTCCACCACCTCCGGCCAGAGCGAGCGCAGGCAGGGTTCGAGCGGGGGCATGGCGAGCCCGGCGATCGCGGCGCCGAGCGGGGCGGCGAGCGCGGAGCCGGGGGCGAGGGCGAGCAGCGCGTACCCGCCGCCGGCCAGCACGGCGGAGGCGAGCAGGACGCGCGGCTGCCCGGTGCGGTCCACGATCCGCCCGAGCACCGGCCCGCCGACGGCGGCGGCGATCGCGTACGCGGCGGTGGCCAGCCCGATCCGCCCGTACGGCGTGCCGGCCTCGCGCAGGGCGAGGGCGATCACCAGGGCGGTCATGCCGGCGGGCAGGCGGCCGAGCAGGGTGCCGAGGAGCAGGCGGCTGACGTGGGGGGCGCGGAGCAGGGCGAGATAGCCCATCGGCGTCGTCTCCGGTCTGGGCAGGCGGGGGCGGGGAGGACGCCCAAGTTATACGTATAACCGTTGAGCGGTCAATTGGGCCGATCGGAGTGAACTGATGGTGCGTCAGCTTCGTTCGTGTCCGGATCTCGCCTCAACCTCAAACAACTACTTTGAACATCTCAAACCTTTGCTGCTAATGTGTCGGCCATGACCACCTCAGACGCATCGCGGAAGCACGGCCAGGGCTCGCTGCCCGGCGCCGCCCGCCCGTGCGCTCTGACCGGTGCTGTGGACAGCCCGCGCCGTTGTCGCGCCATGAGCTGTATCCCGGCGGCACGCCCCTGACCGGGGGCCGGGACCTCCCCGCCCGGCCCGCGCGCCGTGCCGCCTCCTCCGCCACACCCCACCGTCAGCACCACCCTCCCCCGGAGCCGCACCGTCATGTCCACAGCGCCCGAGGCGACCCCGTCGCCGTCCGTGCTCGCGAGAATCCGCAAGACCCCGTTCTGGGTCCAGATCGTCGCCGGTCTGCTGCTCGGCATCGGCCTCGGCTACCTGGCCCGCGCCGCCGACATCTCCTGGCTGGCCACCACCCTGGAGACCATCGGCAAGATCTTCGTCCAGCTGCTCAAGCTGGCCGTCCCGCCGCTGGTGTTCACCGCGATCGTGGTGAGCGTCGCCAACCTGCGCAACGTCACCAACGCGGCCCGCCTGGCCACCCGCACGCTGCTCTGGTTCATGGTCACCTCGCTGATCGCGGTCGCCGTCGGCCTGGGCCTCGGCCTGCTGACCAACCCCGGCCAGGGCACCAACCTCAAGACCGAGGGGCTCAAGGCGCTCGACTCCAAGGGCACCTGGATCGACTTCCTGACCGGGATCTTCCCGACCAACATCGTCGACGCCTTCGCCAAGGTGAACGTGCTGCAGATCGTCTTCATGGCGGTCGTGGTCGGCGCGGCGATCATCAAGCTCGGCAGCAAGGCCGAGCCGGTGCTCAAGCTCAGCGAGTCCGTCCTGGAGCTGACCCAGACCGCCCTGTGGTGGGTCATCCGGCTCTCCCCGCTCGGCACCCTCGGCCTGATCGGCAAGTCCGTCGCCAAGTACGGCTGGGACCTGCTCAAGCCCTTCGCCACGCTGACCCTCGACATCTACGTCGGCTGCGCGCTGGTCCTGTTCGTGGTCTACTCGCTGCTGCTCAAGTTCGCCGCCGGCCTCAACCCGGTGAACTTCTTCAAGGGCGCCTGGCCCGCCATCCAGCTGGCCTTCGTCTCGCGCTCCTCGGTCGGCACCCTGCCGGTCACCCGTCGCGTCACCGAGCGCCTCGGGGTCCCCAGCGAGTACGCGTCCTTCTCCGTCCCGTTCGGCGCCACCACCAAGATGGACGGCTGCGCCTCGATCTACCCGGCGATCGCCGCGATCTTCGTCGCCCAGGTCTACAACATCGACCTCGGCATCCGGGACTACCTGCTGATCGCCTTCGTCTCGGTCGTCGGCTCGGCCGCCACCGCGGGCCTCACCGGCGCGATCATCATGCTGACGCTCACCCTCTCCACCCTGGGCCTGCCCCTGGAGGGCGTCGGCCTGCTGCTCGCCATCGACCCGATCCTCGACATGATGCGCACCGCGACCAACGTCGCGGGCCAGGTGCTGGTGCCGGTCCTGGTGGCCTCGCGGGAGAAGATCCTCGACGTCGCCGCCTACAACCACCCCTCCGGCGACCTGTACGACGACGCCCCGTCGGCCGTCATCCCGGCACAGGCGGACAAGGAGGCGGCCCCGGCGGCCGCCTGACCCCCGCCGGCCCGGCACACGACGAGGCCCGCCCCCCGCACCACTCGGTGCGGGGGGCGGGCCTCGTTCTGCCACCGGCCGCCTAGGCCGGAAAAGGCAGGGGGCCCGCCGGTCGGGCGGGCCCCCTTGGGTGTTGCTCTTGTGCTCGTGGGTGACGGCCGTCGGGGGCCGTCGACGGACCCGGTGGGGTCCCGAGCGATCAGAACATCAGAAGATGGTCAGATAGCGACGACGTTCTCCGCCTGCGGGCCCTTCGGGCCCTGGGTGACGTCAAAGCTCACCGCCTGGTTCTCCTCCAGCGAGCGGAAGCCGCTCGCGTTGATGGCGGAGTAGTGGACGAAGACGTCGGGGCCGCCGCCCTCCTGGGCGATGAAGCCGAAGCCCTTCTCAGCGTTGAACCACTTGACGGTTCCCGTGGCCATGCCGTTCTCCTTGCGAGGGACGTATCGGGGCCACACCGTGTGGCACCCGGTCCGCTGCGCTGATCGCCCTGCCTCCGGACGAGTCCGAAGTTTTTCGATATTGCTGAAAAACTACAAAAAGCCTGCGGTTACATGCTCCGCAGGCTTCAAGTACTGCAAGGGGAATCAAACTGCAACTGAGGGCAACGCTAGCATGCGGTCGCTGTGACGACCAGGGGTGAACTGCGGCCCGGACGGCGCGTGTCGCAAGGCCCCGGGCCCGCGTGTCAGGTGCCCGGTGCGGGCCTTTCCGGGCACCGGGCATACGCTGCGGGAAGGCGCACGAACGGCACGAGGGAGCGGCGCAGTGGCAGCACCGGACGGACAAACGCGGGAGCCCCAGGAGGCCGCCCCGGTCAGGCCGCGGGTCGGCCACATTCAGTTCCTGAACTGCGTCCCCCTTTATTGGGGCCTCGCCAGGACCGGCAATCTGCTGGATCTCGACCTCACCAAGGACACCCCGGAGAAGCTGAGCGACCAGCTCGTCGACGGCTCGCTGGACATCGGGCCGATCACCTGCGTGGAGTACCTGCGCAACGCCGACGACCTGCTGGTCCTGCCCGGCATCGCGGTCGGCAGCGACGGCCCGGTGATGTCCTGCCTCATCGTCAGCAAGGTGCCGCTCGCCGAGCTGGACGGCCGCCGGGTCGCCCTCGGCTCCACCAGCCGCACCTCCGTCCGGCTCGCCCGACTGCTGCTGGAGGAGCGTGAGGGCGTCCGCCCGGACTACTTCAGCTGCCCGCCCGACCTGAGCTCGATGCTCGCCGAGGCCGACGCCGCCGTCCTGATCGGCGACCCGGCGCTGCGCGCCTACCTCGGGCAGGCCGCCGACCTCGGGCTGACCGTCCACGACCTCGGCGAGATGTGGAAGGAGTGGACCGGCCTGCCGTTCGTCTTCGCCGTCTGGGCCGTGCGCCGCGAGTTCGCCGAGCGCCGGCCGGACCTGACGGCGGCCGTGCACCGGGCCTTCCTGGAGTCCCGCGACCTGTCGCTGGTCGAGGCCGCCAAGGTCGCCGAACAGGCCGCCCGCTGGGAGGCCTTCGGGGCGGACGTGCTGGAGCGGTACTTCAGCGAGGCCCTCGACTTCTCGCTCGGCGAGCGGCAGTTGGCCGGCGTCGCCGAGTTCGCCCGGCGGGTGGCGCACGACAGCGGCTTCGCGCCCGACGTCGCGGTGCGGCTGCTGGAGTCGGCGGCGCCGGGGTCGGTGGTTCCGGGGTCGGTGGTTCCGGGGTCGCCGGGGCCGGAGCCGGTGCTGGAGCCGGTGCTGGAGCCGGTGCTGGAGCCGGCGGTGCTGCCGGTCGGCTGAGCGCGGGGCGGCCCCCGCCCGGTACGGTCTGCTCCCGGGCACGTCGTGCGGGCCGACCGCCGGACGCGCCCGGGGCGGCGGACGCGGCCGGACGGCCGCGCGCCCACGGCGCGAGGGGAGCGTGGCGGGCATGCGGGCACTGGGGTCGGACGACCCGCGGCAAGTGGGCGCCTACCGGCTGCTGCGGCGGCTCGGCGCGGGCGGCATGGGCCGCGTCTACCTCGGCCGGACGGCGGGCGGGCGCACCGTGGCCGTCAAGGTGGTGCGCGGCGAACTCGCGGACGACGCCGAGTTCCGCGCCCGCTTCCGGCAGGAGGTGGCCGCCGCCCGGCGGGTCGGCGGCGCCTGGACCGCACCCGTCCTGGACGCGGACACCGAGGGCGAGCACCCCTGGGTCGCCACCGGCTACGTGGCCGGTCCGGCGCTCGGCGACGCCGTCCGGGACTTCGGGCCGCTGCCCGAGCCGGCCGTGCGCGCCCTCGGCGTCGGGCTCGCCGAGGCGCTCGCCCACGTCCACGGGCTCGGCCTGGTGCACCGCGACGTCAAACCGTCCAACGTGCTGCTGACCCTGGACGGTCCGCGGCTGATCGACTTCGGGATCGCCCGCGCGCTCGACGCGACCAGCGGCTTCACCCGGTCCGGGTACGTGGTCGGCTCGCCCGGCTTCATGCCGCCCGAGCAGGCGAACGGGCAGACCGTCGGGCCGGCCGGCGACGTCTTCTCGCTCGGCGCCGTCCTCGCCTTCGCCGCCACCGGGGTGCACCCCTTCGGCGAGGGGGTGAGCGCCGCCGTCCTGCTCTACCGGGTGCTGCACGAGGAACCGGACGTCGCCGACCTGGCCGGGCCGCTGCGCACGCTCGTCCTCGACTGCCTGGCCAAGGACCCGGCCGCCCGCCCCACCCCGGGTGCGCTCCGGGCCGCGCTGGACCCGGACGGCACGGCCACCGCCCGGCTGGGGCAGGGCGGTTGGCTGCCGCCGGCACTGGCGGCGGCGGTGGGGCGCGGTGCGGTGGGGCTGCTGGATCTGGAGGGGGACGGGGCTTCGTCGGTCGGGGTTCCGGTGGCGGGCGGGGCTTCGCCGGTGGTCGGGGCACAGCCGCTGATCGGGGCGGCGGCCGAGGAGACGCCGGTGGTGCGGACGCCGACGCTGGTGCCGGGTGTGGGCGCGGGCGCGGGCGGAGGTACGGGCGAGGCTGTGAAGCCCGGGCGGCGGCGGCCGGGGCGGGCCGGGCTCGTGGTGGCGGTGGTGCTCGCGCTGCTGGCGCTCGGGGGCGGCGGGTACGGGGTGTACGCGTGGCTGCACCGGGCGGATCCGGGACCGGGGGTGGTCGCCGGGCCGACGGCGCCCACAGGGGACGGCGGTTCCGGGAGCGCGGGGCCGAGGCCGGCGCCGTCCCCGACCGCCGCCGACCGCACCTCCGCCGCCCCGTCGCCCGGGACGGGCAGCGGGACGGGCGGGCCGAGCGTGGTGCCGGCCGGGTTCCTGGGCACCTGGCGCGGGGACATGGTCACGGACAAGGGCGTGCCCGCCGGCACCACCACGCTCACCATCGGCCCGGCCGCGATCGGCCAGGAGAACACCACCAGCCGCAACGCCCTCACCGGCCTGATCCCGCTGAGCTGCGAGGGCGCCTGGACGCTCAGGTCGGTGTCCGACACCAAGCTCGTGTTCGCCTCCCGGCTGGTCCGCTCCTCGCTGCCCGGCGCCTGCACCGGCGGCGCGAACGCGGAGACGCTCACCCTGCAGGGCGACGGCACGATCCGCTTCAGCTCCGCCGACCCGGCGGCCGGAAACCCGGTCGGCACCCTGCGCAAAGTCGACGGGGCAGCGGGCTGACGCGGACGCCGGAAAGGCCTGGCGTAGGCTGGTTCGGCCGTACCCGGGCGCCCGTCGTCCGGGGTCCGGCAGCGCCGAGAACAGCAGTATCCGAGAGAGAGAAGGCCGCCAGGTGACCGAGCTCGCAGCGACCACCCTCGATGCGCCCAGCACCGACCTGCAGGCCGTGCTCGACCGGGCCGCCGGCGGTGGCCGGATCACCCCGGAGGAGGCGCTGGAGCTGTACCGCTCGGCGCCGCTGCACGCGCTCGGCTCCGCCGCCGACGCGGTGCGCCGCCGCCGCTACGCCGGTACCGAGCACATCGCGACGTACATCATCGAGCGCAACATCAACTACACCAACGTGTGCGTGACGGCGTGCAAGTTCTGCGCCTTCTACGTGCCGCCGAAGAGTGACAAGGGCTGGTCCCGCGAGCTCGACGAGATCCTGCGCCGCTGCGCCGAGACCGTCGAACTGGGCGGCACCCAGATCATGTTCCAGGGCGGCCACCACCCGGACTACGGGGTGGAGTACTACGAGCGCGCGTTCGCGGCGATCAAGGCGGACTTCCCGCAGCTGGTGATCCACTCCCTGGGCGCCTCCGAGGTCGAGCACATGTCCCGGATCTCGGGCGTCTCGATCGAGGAGGCCATCACCCGGATCCACCGGGCCGGCCTGGACTCCTTCGCCGGCGCCGGCGCCGAACTGCTGCCCGAGCGGCCGCGCAAGGCGATCGCCCCGCTCAAGGAGTCCGGCGAGCGCTGGCTGGAGATCATGGAGGTCTCGCACGGCCTCGGCGTGGAGTCCACCTCCACCATGCTGATGGGCACCGGCGAGACCAACGCCGAGCGGATCGAGCACCTGCGGATGATCCGCGACGTGCAGGACCGCACCGGCGGCTTCCGGGCCTTCATCCCGTACACCTACCAGCCGCAGAACAACCACCTGAAGGGCTCGACGCAGGCCACCGTCTTCGAGTACCTGCGGATGATCGCGATCGCCCGCCTGTTCCTCGACAACGTCGCCCACATCCAGGGCTCCTGGCTCACCACCGGCAAGGAGGCCGGCCAGCTGTCGCTGCACTACGGCGCGGACGACCTCGGCTCGGTCATGCTGGAGGAGAACGTGGTCTCGGCGGCTGGCGCCAAGCACCGCTCCAACCTCACCGAGCTGATCCACCTCATCCGGGCCGCCGACCGCGTCCCGGCGCAGCGCTCGACCACGTACGAGCACCTGCGGGTGCTGGACGACCCGGCGAACGACCCGGTGGACCCGCGGGTCGCCTCGCACATCGCCTCCACCGCGATCGAGGGCGGCACCGCGCACCCCGAGCTGAAGATCCTGGACAACTGAGGCCAGGGCCACCGCCGTGCTGACCCTGCACCGGGCGGCCCTGGTGCTGCCCGACCCGGCCGACCCCGCCGCCCCGTCCCTCCCGGACGGGGCGGTGCTGGTGCGCGGCGACCGGATCGAGGCCGTCGGGCCGTACCGGGAGCTGGCCGCCGCGCACCCGCAGGCGCGGCTGCGGGACTGGGGTGCCGCCGTGCTCACCCCCGGGCTGCGCAACCCGTACGGGCACCGGCTGTTGGAGCGCGACTACCACCCGGACCCGCGCGAGGAGGTCGGCGTCGAGCCGGTGGCGGGCGGGCTGGTCGGCTCGGTTGATGACGCCCGGTGCGGGGCGAGCGCCCGGCGCGGGCTGCAGCGGATGCTCGGCTTCGGGGTGACGGCGGTGGCCGGGCCGTTCGAGCGGGCAGCGGTGCGGACGGCGGTGGCGCGCTCCGGGCTGGTCGTGCTGCCGGGCGCCCCGGACGAGGGGGACGCCGGGGACGGCCCGCTGGACCCGTTGGCGGTGCTGCCGTTCGCGGCGGCCGTGCACGGGCGGGTGGCGGCGGGCGGCCGGGCCGACTTCGTGGTGTTCCCCGCTGTTGGGGAGGGCTTCGCCGTGCCGCTGCCGGGCGGCTGCCTGGCCGCCGTGCTGGGCGGGCGGCTGGTGTACCGGCGGCGCTGAGCGGGACCGGCGCGGGTGCGGCGTACTCGCCGGTAGCCGGACTTCCTTGCGGCGTACGCGACTTCCTTCGTGTGCCGCCGAACTCCGGTGTCCACCCGGCGGGGTGATTCCCCCTTCGCCGTGACCTGAGGGCCCGCCAGCGGATACGATCCCGGACAGCTCACTCCGTACCCTCACCACATCACCGCCCGTGCCCGCGGGTGGCGGGGCCACGTCCCAGGCCCCGACGGCAAGCCAGGACAGGAACCATGCGATCCGCGACCGTTCCCCCGCCGCGATCCCCGCGGATGGGCCGTGGTTGGTACCTCGCCGCCGTGCTCAGCGCCGTGCTGGCCGTCGGCATGTGCCTGCTCGGTTGGCGCCAGGCCGACCAGGCCGACCGGATCGGCGCCCACCCGGTGAGAGCCGAGGGCGTCGTCACCCAGCTCCCCACCGGCGGCGGCTCCTACAGCGCCGTCAGCTACCGGGCCGGCGGCCAGTCCCACACCGCCGCCGCGCTGCCGCTCGCCGACGGCGCCAAGATCGGCGACCAGGTCTGCCTGGAGCACGCTGCCGACGACCCGGGCGCGGTGCGGATCTGCGGCGACACCTACCCGCAGCCGGTCGGTATCGGCCTGGCCCGCTTCAGCGTGCCGGTCGCGGTCGGGATGTTCGTGATCTGCGTGCTGCGGATCCGGCGGCACCGGCGGGCCCTGGCGGTCCGCGCCGGGCAGGGCCGGCTGGCCGCCACCGTCGCGCTGGCGACCGGGGCGCTGGCCGACGGGATGCCCGCGATAACCCACGGCAAGCGCTCCCGGCGCCGACGGCGCGCGGGCGGTCGGCGCGCGCAGCACTGACGGGGGCGGCCGGGCTGGCGGGCCCGTTCGGACGGGTGGGCCCACCCGGGCCGGCCGGCCCGTCCGGCGGGTGCCGGACGTGCCCGGCGTGCCCCCTTGGTCCGGGCGCCGGCGCGAGGGTGAACAATGGGGGCGTGACCCGAGCCTCTCTGGACAAGCAGCCGCACGAAGTCGCCGCCATGTTCGACGACGTCGCGGCCAAGTACGACCGCACCAACGACGTGCTGTCCCTCGGCCAGGCCCGTGCCTGGCGCCGGGCGGTGGCCGAGGCGGTGGCCGCCGGACCGGGGGACCTCGTGCTCGACCTCGGGGCCGGTACCGGCACCTCCTCGCTGCCCTTCGCCGAGGCCGGCGCGCAGGTCGTCCCGTGCGACTTCTCCGTCGGCATGCTCGTCGAGGGCAAGAGCCGCCACCCCGAACTGGCGCTCACCGCCGGCGACGCCACCCGGCTGCCGTTCGCGGACGACACCTTCGACTCGGTGACGATCTCCTTCGCGCTGCGCAACGTCCAGGACACCGACGCGGCGCTGCGCGAGATGCAGCGGGTCACCAAGCCCGGCGGCAAGCTGGTGATCTGCGAGTTCTCCACCCCGACCTGGACGCCGTTCCGGACGGTCTACACCGAGTACCTGATGCGCGCCCTGCCGCCGGTCGCCACCGCGGTCAGCAGCAACCCGGACGCGTACGTGTACCTCGCCGAGTCCATCCGGGCCTGGCCCGACCAGGCCGCGCTGGCCGCCCGGCTGCAGGAGAGCGGCTGGTCCAAGGTCGCCTGGCGCAACCTCACCGGCGGCATCGTCGCGCTGCACCGGGCGTACAAGCTCGGGTAGCGGGCGGACAGGCCCGGGCGGCGGGCGCGCGGGGGCGGCCGGTGCGGTGGGGGGCGCGGGTGCGGCCGGTGCGGCCGGTGCGGTGGGGGACCGGTGGGGTGGGGGCGCGGTCGTTTCCGGCGGCGGGGACGGAACTAGACTGCCGGAGACAAAAGCAGCCGTCCCCCAGCCGCAGCTCCAGGAGAGTGTCCACCGTGTCCGAGACCGCAGCCGATCTGACGAAGCCGGACAGCCCGATCGAGAGCACGGCCGACGTCATCGTGGTCGGCGCGGGCCCGGCCGGGTCCACCACCGCGTACTACCTCGCCCAGGCCGGGCTGGACGTGCTGCTGCTGGAGAAGACCGCGTTCCCGCGCGAGAAGGTCTGCGGTGACGGCCTGACCCCGCGCGCCACCAAGCAGCTGGTGGACATGGGCATCGACGTCTCCACCGAGAACGGCTGGCTGCACAACAAGGGCCTGCGCATCATCGGCGGCGGCGTCCGGCTGGAGCTGGACTGGCCCGAGCTGTCCGCCTTCCCCGACTACGGCCTGGTCCGCAAGCGCGCCGACTTCGACGAGCTGCTGGCCCGTCAGGCCGAGAAGGCCGGCGCCCGGCTCTACGAGCGCTGCAACGTCAGCGGGCCGGTCCTGGACGACCGCACCGGCCGGATCGTCGGCGTCACCGCCAAGCTCGGTGACGAGAAGCGGCCGGTCACCTTCCGCGCCCCGCTGGTGGTCGCCGCCGACGGCAACTCCACCCGGCTCTCCCTCGCCATGGGCCTGCACCGCCGCGAGGACCGCCCGATGGGCGTCGCCTACCGGACGTACTTCACCTCGCCGCGCCACGACGACGACTACCTGGAGTCCTGGCTGGAGCTGTGGGACACCCGCGGTGGCCAGCGCAGGCAGCTGCCCGGGTACGGCTGGGTCTTCGGCATGGGCGACGGCACCTCCAACGTCGGCCTCGGCATCCTCAACTCCTCGCCCGCGTTCGGCGAACTCGACTGGCGCGAGGTGCTCAAGGCCTGGTGCGCCGGCATGCCGGAGGAGTGGGGCTACACCCCCGAGAACATGACCGACCCGATCCGCGGCGCCGCGCTGCCGATGGCCTTCAACCGGCAGCCGCACTACACCCGCGGCCTGCTGCTCGTCGGCGACGCGGGCGGCATGGTCAACCCGTTCAACGGCGAGGGCATCGCCTACGCGATGGAATCCGGTCAGATCGTCGCCGGCGTCATCGTCCAGGCCCACGCCCGGGTCACCGCGACCGGACGCGAGCGCGCCCTGCAGGGCTACCCGCGCATCCTCAAGGACGTCTACGGCGGCTACTACACGATGGGCCGCGCCTTCGTGAAGCTCATCGGCAACCCCAAGGTGATGCAGCTCGCCACCCAGCGGGGCCTCACCCACCCGATGCTGATGCGCTTCACCCTCAAGATGCTCGCCAACCTCACCGACCCGCAGGGCGGCGACGCGATGGACCGCATCATCAACGGCCTCGCGAAGGTCGCGCCGAACGCCTAGGGCTTCTGCTCCGTCTCCTTCGTCTTCTCTGTCTCCTCCTTTTCCTCCGCCGTCTTCCGCTCCCGGTCCACGGGGTGGCGGGAGGCGGCGGAGCGCTGTTCGACGTAGGCGAGGCGGTCGGCGAAGACCCGGGCCGCGTCGGGGGTGAGCGTCCGGAGGGCGACGAGGGCGGAGAAGACGACGTCGCAGAGCTCGTGCTGGACGTCCTCCCAGCTGTGGGTGACGCCCTTGCGCGGGTTCTGGCCGGTGGCGCCGATCACCGCGGCGCCGACCTCGCCGACCTCCTCGGAGAGCTTGAGGATCCGCAGCAGGCGTTTCTCCCGGGGCGACTGCGTGCTCTCCTCGTCGAGCCACGCGACCAGGTGGTCGACGCTCTCCCAGATCCGGCTGTCCATGTGCGCTGCTCCCGTGCGGTGTCGTTGGTGCTGTCACCGTACGGGAGCAGCGGCGGGCGGCGGTCGGCCGGTCAGTGGGCGCGGGAGCCCGGCCGACGGGGTGGGCCTTCGGTCAGTGGGTGCTGATCTTCACGTGGCGGATGTTCACGGGGAGGTTGGGGAAGCCGTCGCCGGGGTTGTTCTGGTCGTCCTCGCCGCCGGCGGCGATCTTCTGCAGCACGTCCAGGCCCGCCGTGACCCGGCCGAACGGGGTGTAGGCGGGGGAGAGCTTGGTGTCCTTCCAGACGAAGAAGAACTGGCTGCCGTTGGTGTTCGGACCGGCGTTGGCCATCGCCACGGTCCCGGCCGGGTAGGTGGCGCCGGTCAGGTTCTCGTCCGGGAAGGAGTAGCCGGGGCCGCCGCTGCCGGTGCCGGTCGGGTCGCCGCACTGCAGGACGTAGAGCCGCTGGGTGGTGAGGCGGTGGCAGTGGCTGCGGTCGAAGTAGTCGTGCTCGGCGAGGAAGCGGAACGAGAAGGTGGTGCAGGGTGCCTTGTCGGTCAACGCCTGGAAGGTGATCGCGCCCTGGCTGGTGCGCAGGGTGGCGCGGTAGGGCTGGGCGGCCTTCTTGGCGTCGAAGACCGGGATGCCCTTGAAGTTGTCGGCCGGCACCGCGGGGGTGTAGGTGCAGGCGGGCGCGGGGGGCGGGGTGTCCGCGACGGCGGTGCCGGCGCTCGCCGTGAGCGGGAGGACGGTGGCGACGGCGAGCAGGGCCGCCCAGGGTGCGCGCTTCACGTGACTTGCCTTCCGAGGGGTGGTGGACGGCGGGGTTGGCATGGCGCCATCATCCACGCCGGGGCGGCGATCCGGTAGGGGGCGGTGGGGATCGGGTTCCATCGGGCGGGCGGAGGGGCGGGAGCGTCAGGAGGCTTTCCGGGGGCCGGGGTTGGCGGTCGGTGCGGGGTTGGCGGTCGGTGCGGGGTCGGCGGGCGGTGCGGTGGTGAAGAGTCCGGCGCGGGCGGCCAGCGCGGCGGCGTCGGCGGCGCGTTCGGCGGTGTGGGCGTCCAGCGGCTCGCCGGTGACGAACAGTCGGTAGTAGAGCGGGGCGGTGGCGGCCCGGACTACCTCGGCGCCGTCCGTCCCGGCGGGCAACTCGCCGCGGGCGACCGCTCGTTCGGACACCTCGGCGGCCTGGCGGTGACGGGCGGTGAAGAAGGCGCGCAGGGCGGCCGCGCCGGCGTCGGAGCGCTGGGCGGCGAGGATCAGCGCGGTGGGGGTGGCGCCCAGGTCGGGATCGGTGAAGACGGTGAACACCTCCCGGGTGATCCGGCGCAGGTCCTCGCGGAGGTCGCCGGTATCGGGCAGCGGCCAGGACTGGTCGGCCGAGGCGGTCAGGGCGTCCGCGACCAAGCCGTCCACCCCGGTCCACCGCCGGTACAACGTCGCCTTGTGGACGCCGGAGCGGGTCGCGACCGCCTCGACGGTGAGGCCGTCGTACCCCTTCTCGGCGACCTCGGCGAGGGTGGCGGCGACCACCTCTGCCCTGACCCGGGCGCTGCGGCCGCCGGGGCGCGGGGTCGGGGTGCGGGGCTCGGGGTGGGGGTTTTCGAAGGTGTGCGTGCGGGCGTTCTCGGAGGTGTTCGCGGAAGTGTTCCCGTTCAAAGTCGACTCCAGTCGCATTAATGCTTGCTGTGGCGAGGTGGCCGTGCCATGCTCATCGTAATGCGACTTTAGTCGCGTTACGAGAGGAGTCCGCATGACCGCCACCGCCATTCCCGATCCCACCGCCCTGCACCCGCTCGCCGGCCACGACCGGGTGGTCCTGCTGCGCCCGCTCGTCACCGACCCGCGGATCGAGGTCGGCGCGTACACCTACTTCGACGACCCCGACGGGGCCACCCGCTTCGAGCAGCGCAACGTCCTCTACGCCTACGGGCCCGAGCGGCTGGTGATCGGCAAGTACTGCGCGATCGCCACCGGGACCCGCTTCCTGATGGCCGGCGCCGCCCACCCGAGCATCGGTGTGTCCACCTTCCCGTTCACGATGTTCGGCGGCGACTGGACCGAGCGGACCCTCGACATCGTCACGGGCCTGCCCAGCCGGGGCGACACCGTGATCGGCAACGACGTCTGGTTCGGCCACGGCGCCACCGTCCTGCCCGGTGTCCGGATCGGCGACGGCGCGATCATTGCGGCCGGCGCGATGGTCTCCGCCGACGTCGATCCGTACACCATCGTCGGTGGCAACCCTGCCCGCCCGATCCGGCGCCGCTTCGAGGACGCCGACGTCGAGCGACTGCTCCGCGCGGCCTGGTGGGACTGGCCGGTGGAACTCGTCACCGAGCACGTCCGCGCCATCATGTCCGGGACCCCGGCGGACATCGAGGAGATCGCTGCGGCGAACGGCCTGCTCGGCGGCTGACCGCCGGACCCGGAAGGGCATTGATCGCGGACGGGCCGGTGCGCGAAGATGGCGCCCTCCTGCTCCACGCTCCGCCCCGTCGACAGCCGGGCCTTCCGCCCGGCTCCAGGGTCCGTCCGACGCCGTACGGTACTCGCGCCCGCCGGTTCCGTACGCTCGGAGGGATCTGACCCATGCGTGCCCCGTTGTCCATGTCCTCGTCCTCCTCGGTCCTTCGCGATCTGCCGGTCCTGCTCGTGGCGGTGGTGTGGGGATCGAGCTTCCTCGCCGTCCAGCGGGTGGCAGGGCCCGGGACGGCCGTGGCGATGCTGGTCCTGCGGTTCCGGCTGGTGCTGCCGCTGCTGGGGGCGGTCGCCTGGCCGGCGCTCCGGCGGCTGAGCCGTGCCGAGTGGCTCGGCGGCGGCGCGCTGGGGCTGGTGCTCAGCGGGATCTTCCTGCTGGAGACCTACGGCGCCGTGCACACCTCCGCCACCAATGCGGGGCTGATCATCAGCCTGGCGATGGTGTTCACACCGCTCGGCGAGAGCGCCCTCGGCCGGACGGCGCCGCCGCGGGCCTTCCTCGCGGCCGCGGGGCTGGCCGTGCTCGGCGTCGCCCTGCTCACCGGGGACGGCGGGCTGCGTCCTCCTTCCCTCGGGGACCTGCTGGTCCTGGGTGCCGCCCTGGTCCGTTCGGCCTTCGTCCTGGCGACGGCCCGCGTCCGGGCCGTCCGCGACACCGGCATGCTTGCTCTGACCTGGGTCCAACTCGCTGTTGCCACCGCCGTGTTCGCGGTCGTCGCGGCGGTCGTGGGGCCGTCGCCGTGGACTCTCGCCAGCTCGTATGGGCCCGGCCAGTGGGCCTGGCTGCTGCATCTGTCCCTGTTCTGCACGCTGTTCGCCTTCTTCGTCCAGATGTGGGCCGTCCGCGCCACCTCGCCGTCCCGGGTGAGCCTGCTGCTCGGCACCGAGCCGCTGTGGGCTGCCGTCTTCGGCATCACCATCGCCGGGAACCGGATGGGCCCGCTCGCCCTGGTCGGCGGAGCCCTGGTGCTGGTCGCGACCGAGTGGGGCCGCCGCACCGCCCCGGCTCCGTGCCAGGCCGAGGCCGAGGCCGAAGCCGCGGACCGGGAGTCGGAGCCCGCCCCGGCGTGACACGCCACGGTGGTCACCTGCGCCGCAGGGTGCGTCGGGCGTAGTCGACGGTGACCACGCCGAGCAGCGGACCCCAGGCGACCAGCGGCAGGTAGGCGAGGGTCATCACCAGGCCGGCGATGCCGTGCGGGGAGTCCGCCTCCGCCATGTTCCGGCTCCAGCCGCCGGTCAGCGCGGCTATCCCGAGCGTGGTCAGAATCGCCGAGCCCAGTGCGGCCGGAACGATCGCCGCGAGCGGCCGGACCGCCCGGCCGCCGATCAGCGGGATCCAGCGAGGCGCCACCCGCCCCCAGGGCCGGACCAGCCCGACGGTCAGGAAGGCCAACGCCTCGGCCAGGGCGCTCAGCACCACGACGTAGACCGTGCCCCAGCCCGGCTGGTGCTCGGCGTACCGCGCGGCCGTGGCGCCAGTGAAACCGACCGGGACGCCGAAGCCGAACGCGATCCGCCACAGCCCCGAGGGCACGGTCGTCAGGACGGTGGCCCTGGCGGCGAGCTCGGCCCATCGCGGCGCGGGCGGGACGGCCGGGACGGCCGAGGGGGTCGGACGAGTGGTGGTCCGGGCCTTGATCATGATCTTCGACATGGGGGTGAACTCCCTTCGCGGTCGGCCCATCCGGCCGCTTCGATGGCTCAAGCCTGACCGCTGCGGCCGATCCGCGACAGCTGCCGATCGGGCTGTTCTCCCTGCTCAACAGGCCTCTGAAATATGCCGATCGGCACAAGCGAGCAGTCGGCGACCCGTCGTAACGTGGCGGCAGTCGAAAGGAGGAGATGGCGATGAGTCAGCTGCTGGCGGTGGTCGTTCCGGCCACCCTCCTGCTGGTGCCCATGGCGCGCAGGCGCCGAGGGGCCGCGGTCGCGACCGCGGCGGTCGGGGCGATGTCGTCGGCGGTCACGATCGCCGTCTGGCTCGCCGGCCGCTGGACGGAGTCGGACCGATGGCCCGGGGTGCTCGGCCTGGCCGAACTGGCCGCGCTGCTGCTGGCGGTGGTCCTCCTGCTGCGCGCGGAGGACGGCCCGCGGTGCGCGGCGGCGGCCTGGACGGCCTGTGGTGCGGTCGCGCTCTGGCCGTCCCGCTTCCAGGCGATCGACGGGCCCGGAGACGTGCTCACCCTCTTCGGTTTCGGGTCGATGCTGGCCCTGCCGGCCGTTCTGATCGGGCTTTATCTGCGCGGCCTGGACGCGGGGCGGCACAGGGCGGTCGCCGAGGCACGGCGTGCCCAGCGGCTCGAACTGGCCCACGACCTGCACGACTTCGTGGCGCATGACGTCAGCGGCATGGTCGCCCAGGCCCAGGCCGGGGCCTATCTGGCAGCCATCGACCCGGCCCGGGCGGTCGAGATGTTCGAGCGGATAGAGCAGGCCGGGCAGCGGGCCCTGGCCTCGCTGGACCGGACGGTTCAACTGCTGCGCACAGAGGAGGGGACTGGGCGCGGACCGCAGCAGGGGCTGGCCGAACTCGTCGAGTTGGTCGAGCGGTTCACCGCCTCGGGCGCCGCCGAGGTCCGGCTGGAGCTCCCGGAGGAGCCAGTACCTCGGGAGGTGGAGGGCACGGTTCACCGGGTCGTTGTCGAGGCCCTGACCAACGTCCGGCGTCACGCCCCGGGCGTACGGCAGGTCGAGGTCAGGGCGCGCTGCACCGGCGGGTGGCTGGAGTTGCTGGTGGTGAATGACGGCCTCGCCCCTGGTGTAGGTGGGCGCCCGCGCCGGGGCGGCGGCAGCGGACTACCGGGGCTGGCGGCCCGGGTGGAGGCGCTCGGGGGCACGTTGGCAGCGGGTGCGGACGGCCAGGATGCCTGGCAGGTGACGGTGAGGCTGCCGTTGGAGCGGCAGGAGGGAAACGAGACGCGAGAAGCGCAGCGGGTGGAGGAGGCAGGGGAGGAACGGGAGATGCAGGGGAGACCGGTCCGGTGAGGACCAGCACAGGGGAAGGGTGGAGATGAGGGGCAGCACGGGCCCGATTCGGATCCTGGTCGCCGACGACCAGGCGGATGTCCGCAGCGCGTTCCGGATGATCTTGGACGTCCAGCCGGACATGGCCGTGGTGGCGGAGGCAGCGGACGGAGTCGCAGCGGTGGAGGAGGCCCGACGGCTTCGACCGGACGTCGTGCTCGCGGACATCCGGATGCCACGGCTCGACGGTCTGGAGGTCACAAGACAGTTGGCCGGGGAGTGCAAGGTGATCGTGGTGACCACCTTCGACCTGGACGAGTACGTGCACACGGCCCTGTGGCACGGTGCGGCCGGGTTCCTGCTGAAGCGTTCTGGGCCGGTGCTGCTGGTCGAGGCGGTCCGCGCGGCGATGGCGGGGGACGCGTTGATCAGCCCGCAGGTCACCGTCAGGTTGCTGCGGCACATGGCGGCGCCGGCGGGCGACCGGAGGACCGGCGCCGGACCTGTGGCACCGGCGCCGCTGAAGGCCGGCCCGGTTGAGGAGCTGACCGCGCGAGAAAGGGAGATCGCCGAACTGGTGGCGGACGGCGCGACGAACGCCGAGATCGGAGCGGGGCTGTTCATCTCACCGGGGACGGTGAAGAACCACCTCGCCAACGTCCAGCGCAAGCTCGGTGCCCGTAACCGGGTGGGCATCGCGGCCTGGGTCTGGGAGAAGGCGGCTGGTAGCCGGTAACCGGCCCCAGCGCACGGAGATCGGGGCGCCCCGCCCTGGGTCAGGCATGACCCAGCACCGGAGAAGGTCGGGCGGGCGGCGGGCGGCGGGCGGCGGGTGGCGGGTGGGGGGTGGGGAGGGGGAGGGGGAGGGGGGAGACCCCCTCCGAGCAGCACCTCGCGCGCTTGTGAACGAAGGGTCAAGCGGGCGTTCGGAACCGCGCCACCCCTCAGGGTGAGCCGCTATAACACGTCAACATGACGCCAGAAAATTTGCTCCCGGCGAAGCATAGTTGATATAAGAGCGCGGCTCTGACCAGCCGCTTCACAAGTAAATGCGACCGGTTGTGACCATTTGACTTCTTTGCGTTGACAATTATGGGCATGTTCATATTCGACACGGTTCTCATCGTGTCGTAGATCACAAAGATGACGTTGAACTGCGTGTCGCAGATCACAAGCCGACGGGCATAGGATGCGCTCGTTCCAGGCTTTGTGAACTGCCTCACATGAGGTGGATCCCGGGAACCGGAACGCGGGTTCACCTCAGCGTGACCCGCCGGTTCCGATCTGCAGTCAAGGACGACTGGACGGAGGGAGCGGGGGCTATGAATGCCTACGCGCCGATCCTCGTACTCGGTGCCATCGCGGCGGCGTTCGCGGTCGGCTCCGTCGTGATGGCCTCACTCACCGGCCCCAAGCGCTACAACCGGGCCAAGTTGGAGGCGTACGAGTGCGGCATCGAGCCGACCCCGCAGCCCGTGGGCGGCGGTCGGTTCCCGATCAAGTACTACCTGACGGCGATGCTCTTCATCGTCTTCGACATCGAGATCGTCTTTCTCTACCCCTGGGCGGTGACCTTCGACGCCCTGGGGATCTTCGGGTTGGTCGAGATGCTCCTGTTCATCGCCACCGTCTTCGTCGCGTACGCCTACGTGTGGCGCCGCGGCGGTCTGGAGTGGGACTGAACGCGGGGTGGCCGCCGCCTTTGTGAACGAGCGGACAAGCCCGAACGGGCCGGCCGCACCACAGGACTTGAGGGCTTCTTGAGGGCATTGAGAGGGATCTGATGGGAATCGAGGAGAAGCTGCCGAGCGGCTTTCTGCTCACGACCGTGGAGACGGCCGCCGGCTGGGTGCGCAAGGCGTCACTCTTCCCGGCCACCTTCGGTCTGGCCTGCTGCGCGATCGAGATGATGACCACCGGCGCCGGCCGCTACGACCTGGCCCGGTTCGGCATGGAGGTGTTCCGGGGCTCCCCCCGGCAGGCCGATCTGATGATCGTGGCGGGGCGGGTGAGCCAAAAGATGGCCCCGGTGCTGCGCCAGGTGTACGACCAGATGGCCAACCCGAAGTGGGTCATCTCGATGGGCGTCTGCGCCTCCTCGGGCGGGATGTTCAACAACTACGCGATCGTGCAGGGCGTCGACCACATCGTCCCGGTGGACATCTACCTGCCCGGCTGCCCGCCCCGCCCGGAGATGCTGATGGACGCCATCCTGAAGCTGCACGACAAGATCCAGCACGAGCCGCTGGGCGCGAACCGGCGCCGGGCCGAGGAGCTCGGCGAGGCGCTCGCCCTCCGGGCCACCCCGGTCAGCGAGATGCGGGGGCAGCTGCGATGAGCGAACAGCTACCCGAGACCCGCGGCGAGGAGTCGGTCCCCGAGCGGCCGGTCCGCGAGATCCCGGTCGAGGTGGTCGGCCGCCGGCAGGGCATGTTCGGCGCCCAGGGCAGCGGCGACACCTCCGGCTTCGGCGGCCTGGCCGCGCCGATCGTGCTGCCCGGCCCGAGCGCCCGGCCGTACGGCGGCTGGTTCGACGAGGTCGCCGACGAGCTGGAGGGCGCCCTGGAGGAGCAGGGCCTGGACCCGGCCGAGGTGATCGAGAAGACCGTCGTCGACCGCGGCGAGCTCACCTTCCACATTGACCGCGCCCACCTGCTCAGGACCGCCCGCACCCTGCGCGACGACCCGGCGCTGCGCTTCGAGCTGTGCCTGGGCGTGAGCGGCGTGCACTACCCCGCCGACCAGGGCCGCGAACTGCACGCGGTCTACCACCTGCGCTCGATCACCCACGGACGGCTGATCCGGGTGGAGGTCACCGCGCCGGACGCCGACCCGCGGATCCCCTCGGTGGTGAGCGTCTACCCGACCAACGACTGGCACGAGCGCGAGGCCTACGACTTCTTCGGCCTGGTCTTCGACGGCCACCCGGCGCTCACCCGGATCATGATGCCGGACGACTGGCTGGGCCACCCGCAGCGCAAGGACTACCCGCTCGGCGGCATCCCCGTCGAGTACAAGGGCGCCCAGATCCCGGCACCCGACCAGCGGAGGTCGTACAGCTGATGACTACTCAGCATCACGAAGAGACCGAGCGGACAGACGCCGAGCGGACAGGGGCCGAGCAGGCGGAGGCCGAGCGGGCGGAGGCCCGGGACACCACCGAGGGCCGGGTCTTCACGGTCACCGGCGGCGACTGGGGCGAGGTGGTCGAGGCGGTCGGCCGGGCCGACGACGAGCGCATCATCGTCAACATGGGCCCCCAGCACCCGTCCACCCACGGCGTGCTGCGGCTGATCCTGGAGATCGACGGCGAGACGGTGAAGGAGGCCCGCTGCGGCATCGGCTACCTCCACACCGGCATCGAGAAGAACATGGAGTTCCGCAACTGGGTCCAGGGCACCACCTTCGTGACCCGGATGGACTACCTGACCCCGCTGTTCAACGAGACCGCGTACTGCCTGGCCGTGGAGAAGCTGCTCGGCATCACCGGCGACGTCCCGGACCGGGCCAACGTCATCCGGGTCCTGATGATGGAGCTCAACCGGATCGCCTCGCACCTGGTCTGCCTGGCCACCGGTGGCATGGAGATCGGCTCCACCACCCTGATGATCTACGGCTTCCGCGACCGCGAGCTGATCCTGGACGTCTTCGAGCTGGTCACCGGCCTGCGCATGAACCACGCGTACGTGCGCCCCGGCGGACTCGCCCAGGACCTCCCGCCCGGCGCCGTCGACCAGATCCGCGAGTGCGTGAAGACGCTCCGCTCCCGGATGCACGAGTACGACAAACTCGCCACCGGCAACCCGGTGTTCAAGGCCCGCCTGGTCGACGTCGGCTTCCTCGACCTGCCCGGCTGCCTGGCCCTCGGCGCCACCGGCCCGATCCTGCGCGCCACCGGCCTGCCGCACGACCTGCGCAAGACCGACCCGTACTGCGGCTACGAGGACTACGACTTCGAGGTCGTGACCGCCGACAGCGCCGACTCCTACGGCCGCTTCCTGATCCGTCTGGAGGAGATGCGGCAGTCGCTGCGGATCGTCGAGCAGTGCCTGGACCGGCTACGCCCGGGCCCGGTCATGGTGGCCGACAAGAAGATCGCCTGGCCCGCCCAACTCTCCGTCGGCCCCGACGGGATGGGCAACTCGCTCGACCACATCCGCAAGATCATGGGCACCTCGATGGAGGCCCTGATCCACCACTTCAAGCTGGTCACCGAGGGCTTCCGGGTCCCGGTCGGCCAGGCGTACGCGGCGGTCGAGTCGCCCAAGGGCGAGCTGGGCGTGCACGTGGTCAGCGACGGCGGGACGCGCCCGTACCGGGTCCACTTCCGGGATCCGTCGTTCACCAATCTGCAGACGATGGCGGCGATGTGCGAGGGCGGCCAGGTCGCCGACGTGATCGTCGCGGTGGCCGGGATCGACCCGGTGATGGGAGGCGTGGACCGGTGACAGACGTCCAGTTGGGGATGCCGGCGCTGCCGGCCACACCGTACCCCGAGGAGGTGCACGCCCGGCTGGCCGCCGACGCCGCCGAGCTGATCTCCCGCTACCCGCAGGCCCGGTCGGCGCTGCTGCCGCTGCTGCACCTGGTGCAGGCCGAGGAGGGCTTCGTCAGCCCGACCGGCATCCGGTTCTGCGCCGAGCAGTTGGACCTCACCACCGCCGAGGTCACTGCGGTCGCCACCTTCTACACCATGTACCGGCGGCGCCCGGCCGGTAAGTACCACGTCGGGGTCTGCACCAACACCCTGTGCGCGGTGCTCGGCGGCGACCAGATCTTCGCCGAGCTCCAGCAGCACCTCGGCGTGCGCAACAACGAGACCACCGAGGACGGCGAGATCTCGATCGAGCACATCGAGTGCAACGCGGCCTGCGACTACGCCCCCGTGGTGATGGTCAACTGGGAGTTCTTCGACGACCAGACCCCGGACAGCGCCCGGCAGCTGGTGGACGACCTGCGGGCCGGCCGCGAGGTCCGGCCGACCCGCGGCGCCCGGCTGTGCGACTTCAAGGAGACCGCCCGGATCCTGGCCGGCTTCCCCGACGAGCGCCCGGGCGCCAACGACGAGTCCGGTGCCGGCGGCGCGCCCTCGCTGGCCGGCCTGCGGCTGGCCAAGGGCGAGGCGCTGCCCGGCACCGGCGGCACCCGGGTCGTCGCTCCCCGCCACGAGGGAACCGGTCACGAAGGGACCGAAGCGTGATGACCTCCGCCGAGCCGGCCGAGAAGCTGCTCACCCCCGTCCTGTCGGCCTCCTGGGACGACAGCCGCCCCTGGACGCTCGCCACCTACCGTCGCCACCAGGGCTACGAGGGCCTCAAGGCGGCCCTGGCCATGCCGCCGGACGACGTGATCGCCCTGGTCAAGGACGCCGGGCTGCGCGGCCGCGGCGGCGCCGGCTTCCCCACCGGGATGAAGTGGCAGTTCATCCCGCAGAACGACGGCAAGCCGCACTACCTGGTGGTCAACGCGGACGAGTCCGAGCCGGGCACCTGCAAGGACATCCCGCTGCTGTTCGCCAACCCGCACGCGCTGATCGAGGGCATGATCATCGCCTCCTACGCGATCCGCTGCGACCACGCGTTCATCTACCTGCGCGGCGAGGTCGTCCCGGTGCTGCGCCGCCTGCACGCGGCCGTCGCCGAGGCGTACCAGGCCGGGCTGCTGGGCCGGGACATCCTCGGCTCGGGCGCGAACCTCGACATCACCGTGCACGCCGGCGCCGGCGCCTACATCTGCGGCGAGGAGACGGCGCTGCTGGACTCGCTGGAGGGCCGCCGAGGCCAGCCCCGGCTGCGCCCGCCGTTCCCGGCGATCGCCGGCCTGTACGCGTGCCCGACGGTGGTCAACAACGTGGAGTCGATCGCCTCGGTGCCGCCGATCCTGGCCCGCGGCAAGGAGTGGTTCAAGGGCCTGGGCACCGAGAAGTCCCCCGGCTTCACGCTCTACTCGCTCTCCGGCCACGTCACCAACCCCGGCCAGTACGAGGCGCCGCTGGGCATCACGCTGCGCCAGCTGCTGGACATGAGCGGCGGCGTCCGGTCCGGCCACCGGCTGAAGTTCTGGACCCCGGGCGGCTCGTCCACCCCGATGTTCACCGACGAGTACCTGGACGTCCCGCTGGACTACGAGGGCGTCGCCGCGGCCGGCTCGATGCTCGGCACCAAGGCGCTGCAGGTCTTCGACGAGACCACCTGCGTGGTGCGGGCGGTCACCCGCTGGACGGAGTTCTACGCCCACGAGTCCTGCGGCAAGTGCACCCCCTGCCGCGAGGGCACCTACTGGCTGGTCCAGCTGCTCAAGCGGATCGAGGCGGGCGAGGGCGTCGAGGGGGATCTGGAGAAACTCCTCGACATCGCCGACAACATCAACGGCAAGTCCTTCTGCGCACTGGGTGACGGTGCCGCCAGCCCGATCGTCTCCTCCCTCCAGTACTTCCGGGCCGAGTACGAGCAGCACCTGGCCGAGCGCCGCTGCCCGTTCGACCCGGCCGCCTCCACCGTCTGGGCCGACGGCCCCCGCCCCGGCCACCAGTCCGCCACCGAAAGGGAGGTGCACGCGTGACGATCACAGAGCCATCCACCTCCACGGGCGACAAGGCCGCGGTCGAACTGGTCACGCTCACCATCGACGGCGTCGAAGTGCAGGTCCCCAAGGGGACGTTGGTGATCCGGGCCGCCGAACAGATCGGCACCCAGATCCCGCGCTTCTGCGACCACCCGCTGCTCGACCCGGCCGGCGCCTGCCGGCAGTGCATCGTCGAGATCGAGGGGCAGCGCAAGCCCGTCGCCTCGTGCACCATCCCGGTCGCCGAGGGCATGGTGGTGCGCACGCAGGTGAGCTCGCCGGTGGCCGAGAAGGCGCAGCGCGGCGTGATGGAGCTGCTGCTGATCAACCACCCGCTGGACTGCCCGGTCTGCGACAAGGGCGGCGAGTGTCCGCTGCAGAACCAGGCGATGTCCACCGGCGACGCCGACAGCCGCTTCGAGGGGATGAAGCGCACCTACGAGAAGCCGATCCCGCTCAGTACGCAGGTGCTGCTGGACCGGGAGCGCTGCGTGCTGTGCGCGCGCTGCACCCGCTTCTCGCAGCAGATCGCCGGGGACCCGTTCATCGACCTGCTGGAGCGCGGGGCGCTGCAGCAGGTCGGCATCGGGGACGCCGAGCCGCTCGACTCGTACTTCTCCGGGAACACCATCCAGATCTGCCCGGTGGGTGCGCTGACGTCGGCGGCTTATCGTTTCCGCTCGCGCCCGTTCGACCTGGTCTCCTCGCCCAGCGTGTGCGAGCACTGCTCCGCCGGCTGCGCCCAGCGCACCGACCACCGGCGCGGCAAGGTGCTGCGCCGGCTGGCGGGTGAGGACCCGGCGGTCAACGAGGAGTGGAACTGCGACAAGGGGCGGTTCGCGTTCCGCTACGCCCAGCAGCGGGACCGGATCACCACCCCGCTGGTGCGGGTGGACGGCGAACTGGTGCCCGCCTCCTGGCCGGAGGCGCTGGCCCGGGCGGCCGAGGGTCTGCGCGGCGCCCGGACCGGGGTGCTGACCGGCGGACGGGTGACCGTCGAGGACGCCTACGCGTACGCCAAGTTCGCGCGGGTGGTGCTCGGCACCAACGACGTGGACTTCCGGGCCCGCCCGCACAGCGGCGAGGAGGCGGACTTCCTGGCCGCGGCCGTCGCCGGGCGCGGGGTGGACGTGGACGGCGAGGGCCTGACCTACGAGCAGCTGGAGCAGGCGCCGGCGGTGCTGCTGGCGGGCTTCGAGCCGGAGGAGGAGTCGCCGATCGTCTTCCTGCGGCTGCGCAAGGCCGCCCGCGACCGGGGCCTGAAGGTGTACTCGGTGGCGGCGTTCGCCTCCCGGGGCCTGGCCAAGCTGAACGGCACGCTGCTGCCGGCCGCCCCGGGCACGGAGGCGGAGTGGTTCGCCGCGCTGGCCGCCGACGAGCCGCTGAACGACGAGGCCGGGCGGGCCGCGGAGCTGCTGCGCAGCCCGGGCGCGGTGATCCTGGCGGGCGAGCGGCTGGCCGCCACCCCGGGCGCGCTGACGGCGCTGCTGCGGCTGGCGCACGCGACCGGCGCGCGGCTGGCCTGGGTGCCGCGCCGGGCCGGTGAGCGGGGCGCGGTCGAGGCGGGTGCGCTGCCGGGGCTGCTGCCGGGCGGCCGTCCGGTGGCGGCCCCGGCGGCCCGGGCGGAGGCCGCCGCGCTGTGGGGCGTGGCGGAGCTGCCGTCCCGGCTGGGCCGGGACACCGACCAGATTCTCGCGGCGGCCGCGCACGGCGACCTGGACGCGCTGCTGGTCGGCGGCGTCGACCCGGACGACCTGCCGGATCCGGCGCTGGCCGACGAGGCGCTGGCGGCGGTGCCGTTCGTGGTGTCGCTGGAGCTGCGGCCCTCCGCGGTGACGGCGCGCGCCGACGTGGTGCTGCCGGTGGCGGCGGTGGCGGAGAAGGCCGGCACCTTCCTGGACTGGGAGGGCCGGGTGCGGATGTTCGAGGCGGCGCTCAAGCCCGACCAGCAGATGGGCCGCCACCTGTACTCGGACCTGCGGGTGCTGACCATGCTGGCGGACGCGCTGGGCCACCGGCTCGGCCTGCCGGACGTCCGGGCGGCCCGGCTGGAGCTGGACCACTTCACCCCGTGGACGGGTGACCGGTCCGCCGACCCGGCCGCGCACCCCGGCCTGCTGCCCCGCCCGGCCACCGGCCAGGCGGTGCTGGCGGGTTGGCGTCAGCTGCTGGACAACGGCACGCTGCAGCAGGGCGATCCGCACCTGGCGGGCACCCGGCACCGGGCGGTGGCCCGGGTCTCGCCGGTCACCGCGAAGGAGATCGGTGCCGGGCAGGCCGGCGCCGAGGCGGGTGCGGCGCTGCGGCTGACCGGCCCGGCGGGCTCGCTGACCCTGCCGCTGGAGGTCACCGACTCGATCCCGGACCGCACGGTCTGGATCCCGCTCAACTCCACACCGGGCGGCGCCCAGCGCGCGCTCGGCACCACCGTCGGCCACCTGGTCACGATCGCCGCGGCGGCGGCCGAACCGCCCGCCAAGACCTCGGCCGAGACCGGGGCCCCGGCCGGCGCCCAGGCCGACGACGCGGGCAGCGAAGGGGAGGACCGATGACTCCGCAGCCGTACGAGACGCTCCACTTCTTCGGCCAGGACCCGTGGTGGCTGGTGCTGCTGAAGGCGGTGTTCTGCTTCGGCTTCCTGGTCCTGACGGTGCTGATCGCGATCGTCTGGGAGCGCAAGGTGGTGGCCTGGATGCAGTTGCGCATCGGGCCGAACCGGCACGGCCCCTGGGGGATGCTGCAGTCCCTGGCGGACGGCGTGAAGCTGGCGCTCAAGGAAGACCTGGTGGTCAAGGGTGCGGACAAGGTGGTCTACATCCTGGCCCCGATCGTCTGCGCCATCCCGGCGTTCATGGCCTTCGCGGTGATCCCGTTCGGCCCGGCCGGCAACGAGGTGTCGATCTTCGGCACCCGGACGGCGATGCAGCTGACCGACTTCCCGGTGGCGCTGCTGTACATCCTGGCGACGGCCTCGATCGGCATCTACGGCATCGTGCTGGCCGGCTGGTCGTCCGGTTCGACGTACCCGCTGCTGGGCGGGGTGCGCTCGGCCGCGCAGATGATCAGCTACGAGATCGCGATGGGCCTGTCGTTCGCGGCGGTGTTCATCTACTCGGGGTCGATGTCGACCTCGGAGATCGTGGCGCACCAGCAGCCGACCTGGTTCGCGGCGCTGCTGCCGGTGTCGTTCATCGTCTACATCGTCGCGATGGTCGGCGAGACCAACCGGGCGCCGTTCGACCTCCCGGAGGCCGAGGGCGAGCTGGTCGGCGGCTTCAACACCGAGTACTCCTCGCTGAAGTTCGCGATGTTCATGCTGGCCGAGTACGTCAACATGGTGACCGTCTCGGCCGTCGCCTCCACCCTGTTCCTGGGCGGCTGGCGGGCCCCGTGGCCGGTGTCGACCTTCTGGGCGGGCGCCAACCACGGCTGGTGGCCGATGCTGTGGATCACGCTGAAGATCCAGCTGCTGCTGTTCTTCTTCATCTGGCTGCGCGGCACGCTGCCCCGGTTCCGCTACGACCAGTTCATGAAGCTGGGCTGGAAGGTGCTGATCCCGGTCTCGCTGGTGTGGCTGGTGCTGATCGCCAGCGTGCGGGCGCTGCGCAACGAGGGCTACGGCTTCGGCGAGGTGGTGCTGTACGTCGGTGCCCCGGTCGGGGTGATCCTGCTGCTCGCCCTGCTGCGGGACTTCCTGAAGAAGGCCCCCGAGTCCGAGCCCGAACCCGAGTCTCCCGAGGGCGGGTTCGATCCGATGGCGGGCGGCTACCCGGTGCCGCCGCTGCCCGGCCAGGAGCTCCCGCCGGTGCCGCGCCGGCGCAGCCGTGCCCCGAAGCAACTCCAGGACGCCCTCAACGGGGCCGACCATTCCGAAGGGAGCTGAACCGAGATGTCGTCCGACCAGACGGACCGGGCCGAGCGGCCCGACAAGCCGTCGATCCTCGGCCCGGCCGCCGGCTTCGGCGTGACCTTCAAGGCCATGTTCAAGAAGCGGCTCACCGAGCAGTACCCGGAGCAGAAGAAGCCCACCGCTCCGCGCTTCCACGGCCGCCACCAGCTGAACCGGCACCCGGACGGCCTGGAGAAGTGCGTCGGCTGCGAGCTGTGCGCGTGGGCCTGCCCGGCCGACGCCATCTACGTGGAGGGCGCCGACAACCGGGACGAGGAGCGCTACTCGCCCGGCGAGCGCTACGGCGCGGTCTACCAGATCAACTACGCCCGCTGCATCCTGTGCGGGCTGTGTATCGAGGCCTGCCCGACCCGGGCGCTCACCATGACCAACGAGTACGAGCTGGCCGACTCCTCGCGCAAGGACCTGATCTTCACCAAGGAGCAACTGCTGGTGGGCCTGTCCGAGGGCATGGTGGACTCCCCGCACACGATCTTCCCGGGCGCCGACGAGGGCGCGTACTACCGGGGCGAGATCACCGCGGCGGCGCCCGGGACGGTCCAGCAGGAGCGCACCGACCGGGAGAGGGAGGTCCAGCAGTGACTGCCCTGAACCTGGCCGCCACCGGGACGACCTCCCTCGGGGAGGCCGTCCAGTTCTGGGTGCTCGCGGTGGTCGCGGTCGGCGGCGCGCTCGGCATGGTGCTGATGCGCAAGGCCGTGCACAGCGCGTTGTGCCTGGCCGCCACGATGCTGGCGCTGGCGGTCTGTTACATGGCCCAGGGCGCGGTGTTCCTGGGCGTGGTGCAGATCGTCGTCTACACCGGCGCGATCATGATGCTCTTCCTGTTCGTGGTGATGCTGGTCGGCGTCACCAGCGAGGACTCCTTGAAGGAGCAGCTGAAGGGCCAGCGGTTCGCCGCGGTGCTGTGCGGGCTGGGCTTCGGCGTGCTGCTGATCGCCGGGATCGCCGACGCCAGGCTGAACCACTTCACCGGCCTGTCCGAGGCGAACGCCGAGGGCAACGTGCCGGGCCTGGCCCGGCTGATCTTCACCCGCTACGTGTGGGCCTTCGAGGTCACCGGCGCGCTGCTGATCACCGCGGCGATCGGCGCGATGGTGCTGACCCACCGCGAGCACGTGAAGGCCCCGAAGACGCAGCGCGAGCTGGCCGCGCAGCGGGTCAAGGACAACATCCAGCTGCCGCCGCTGCCGGCGCCGGGCGTGTACGCGCGGCACAACGCGGTGGACATCCCGGCGCTGCTGCCGGACGGCACGATCGCGGAGGACTCGGTGATGGAGACGCTGCGCGAGCGCGGCCAGATCCGGGACGTCAGCCAGGAGATGCTGCGGCGGATGGCCGAGCTGGAGAACACCACGGCCGACTGGCTGGGCCGGCCGTCGTCCGAGCGGCCGACGGTCGCCGGGCCGCGCAAGTCCCTGGAGCCGGTGCCGGCCCAGCAGCCGGACGCGCAGACGGACGTTCCGAAGGCCGACCAGGAGGGCGCGGAGTGAACCCGGTCAACTACCTGTACCTCTCCGCCCTGTTGTTCACCATCGGGGCCGCCGGGGTGCTCATCCGGCGCAACGCGATCGTGCTGTTCATGTGCGTGGAGCTGATGCTGAACGCCTCGAACCTCGCCCTGGTGACCTTCTCCCGGCTGCACGGCACCCTGGACGGCCAGATCATCGCGTTCTTCACGATGGTGGTCGCGGCGGCCGAGGTCGTGGTCGGCCTCGCCATCATCGTCTCCATCTTCCGGACCAGGCACTCCGCTTCGGTCGACGACAGCAATCTGATGAAGCTGTAGGCGGAGGGCCTCGGTGAACTCTCTCATTCCGCTGCTGGTGGCGGCCCCGCTGGCCGGCGCCGCCCTGCTCCTGCTCGGCGGCCGGGCACTGGACCGCTTCGGCCACTGGCTGGCCACCGCCCTCGCGGCGCTCTCGTTCGGCTTCGGCCTGGCGCTGTTCTCGGACATGCTGGGCCGCGAGGCCGAGCACCGGGCCATCACCAAGCACCTGTTCAGCTGGATCCCGGTGAACGGCTTCCAGGCCGACATCTCGTTCCGGCTCGACCAGTTGTCGATGACCTTCGTCCTGTTGATCACCGGCGTCGGCACGCTGATCCACCTGTACTCGGTGGGCTACATGGCGCACGACGAGCGCCGACGCCGCTTCTTCGCGTACCTGAACCTGTTCCTGGCCGCCATGCTGCTGCTGGTGGTCGCCGACAACTACCTGCTGCTGTACTTCGGTTGGGAGGGCGTGGGCCTCGCCTCGTACCTGCTGATCGGCTTCTGGCAGCACAAGCCGAGCGCGGCGACGGCGGCGAAGAAGGCCTTCATCGTCAACCGGGTCGGCGACATGGGCCTGTCGATCGCGATCATGCTGATGTTCGTCGAGTTCGGCTCCTTCTCCTTCGAACCCATCCTCGGTTCGGCGGGCACCGTCGGCGGGGCGGCCCAGGCGAGCGAGGGCAAGCTGACGGCGATCGGCCTGATGCTGCTGCTGGCGGCCTGCGGCAAGTCCGCGCAGGTGCCGCTGCAGTCCTGGCTCGGCGACGCCATGGAGGGCCCGACCCCGGTGTCGGCGCTGATCCACGCGGCCACCATGGTGACCGCTGGCGTCTACCTGATCACCCGCTCGTCCGCGATCTTCGACCTGGCGCCGGACGCGCAGACCGCCGTGGTGGTGGTCGGCGCGGTCACGCTGCTGTTCGGTGCGATCGTCGGTTGCGCCAAGGACGACATCAAGAAGGCGCTGGCCGGGTCGACCATGTCGCAGATCGGCTACATGGTGCTGGCGGCCGGGCTCGGCCCGATCGGCTACGCCTTCGCGATCATGCACCTGGTGACGCACGGCTTCTTCAAGGCCGGGCTGTTCCTCGGCGCCGGGTCGGTCATGCACGGCATGAACGACGAGGTGGACATGCGTCACTACGGTGGCCTGCGCAAGCACATGCCGGTCACCTTCGTCACCTTCGGCCTCGGCTACCTGGCGATCATCGGCTTCCCCGGCCTGTCCGGCTTCTTCTCCAAGGACAAGATCATCGAGGCGGCCTTCGCCAAGGGCGGCACCGAGGGCTGGATCCTCGGCCTGTGCGCGCTGGTCGGCGCCGCCGTCACCGCGTTCTACATGACCCGGGTGATGCTCCTGACCTTCTTCGGCGAGAAGCGCTGGCAGCCCGACGCCGACGGCAACGCCCCGCACCCGCACGAGTCGCCGAAGACCATGACGATCCCGATGGTCCTGCTGGCCTTCGGCTCGGTCTTCGCGGGCGGGCTGTTCGCCTACAACGGCTCGTTCCTGACCTGGCTGGAGCCGGTCACCGGCCATTCCGAGGGCGACTCGCCGCTCGCCCCGCTGGTGGTCACCCTGCTCACCACGGCCTGCATGCTGGCCGGCGTCGCCGTCTCGTACCTGATGTACGGGCGCTCCGCCGTCCCCGTGGTGCCGCCGGTCGGCTCCCCGCTCACCCGGGCCGCCCGCCGCGACCTGCTCCAGGACGACTTCAACCACGCCGTCCTGGTCCGCCCGGGCTCGGCGCTCACCGCGGCGCTGGTCTACTTCGACAGCCGCGGCCTGGACGGCTTCGTCAACGGTCTGGCCGCCACCATCGGCGGCATCTCCGGTCGGCTGCGCAGGGTCCAGAACGGCTTCGTCCGCTCGTACGCGCTCTCCATGTTCGGCGGCACGCTGGTGCTGGTCGCCACGACTCTCCTGATGAGGTCCGTCTGATGGATAGGGATCACGAAATCCGTCGGGGAGGTCTGGCATGAGTGCGCTGCTGACCGTCACCTGTGCCGTCCCGGCGGCCGGCGCGGTGCTGACCGCCGCCCTGCCCGCCGGGTCGACCGAGGCCCGGCGCTCGACCACCAAGGCCGTCGCCCTGGGCGTCTCGGCCGTCACCCTGGTGCTGGCCGCCGTGGTGGCGACGCGGTTCGACCCGCACGGCGCCCGCTACCAGCTGACCGAGTCGTACAGCTGGATCCGCTCCTTCGGGATCACCTTCTCGCTCGGCGTGGACGGCATCGGCGCCGTCCTCGCCCTGCTCACCGCCGTCCTGGTGCCGGTGGTGATGCTGGCCTCCTGGCACGACGCCGACCCGGCCCCGGTCGCGCCCGACGGGACGTTCGAGAACCGGCGCCGCACCCAGGGCTTCTTCGCCCTGATCCTGGCGGTGGAGGCGATGGTGATCGTCTCCTTCTACGCCACCGACGTCTTCCTGTTCTACGTGTTCTTCGAAGCCATGCTGATCCCGATGTACTTCCTGATCGGCGGCTTCGGCGACCGGGCCGGCGGCCCCGAGGCGGCGCGCCAGCGCTCGTACGCGGCCGTGAAATTCCTGCTCTACAACCTGCTCGGCGGCCTGGTGATGCTGGCCGCCGTGATCGGCCTGTACGTGATCGCGCAGGACCAGGGCCTGGGCACCTTCGACCTGCAGACCCTCACCTCGGCGATCGCCGACGGCAAGCTGCAGCTGACCGGCACCGCCGAGAAGGCGCTGTTCCTGGGCTTCTTCTTCGCCTTCGCGGTGAAGGCCCCGCTGTGGCCGCTGCACACCTGGCTGCCGAACGCGATGGGCGAGGCCACCGCTGGCACCGCCGTGCTGATCACCGCCGTGGTGGACAAGGTCGGCACCTTCGCGATGCTGCGCTTCTGCCTCGGCCTGTTCCCGGATGCCTCGAAGACCTTCGCCCCGGCGATCCTGGTCCTCTCGGTGATCGGGATCATCTACGGCGCGCTGCTGGCGGTCGGTCAGAAGGACATCAAGCGGCTGGTCGCCTACGCCTCGATCTCGCACTTCGGCTTCATCATCATGGGCATCTTCGCGCTGACCAGCCAGGGTCAGAGCGGAGCCACCCTCTACATGGTCAACCACGGCATCTCCACCGCCGCGTGGATGCTGGTGGCGGGCTTCCTGATCTCCCGTCGCGGCTCGCGGCTGATCGCCGACTACGGCGGCGTGCAGAAGGTCGCCCCGGTGCTCGCCGGGACGTTCCTGGTCGGTGGCCTGGCCACCCTGTCGCTGCCGGGGCTGGCGCCGTTCGTCAGCGAGTTCCTGGTGCTGGTGGGCACGTTCACCCGCTACCCGGCGATCGGCATCGTGGCGACCTTCGGCATCGTGCTGGCCGCGCTGTACGCCCTGCTGCTGTACCAGCGCACCATGACCGGCCCGGTGAAGGCCGAGGTCAGCACGATGCCCGACCTCAAGGTCCGCGAACTCGCCGTGGTCGCCCCGCTGGTGGCGCTGACCATCCTGCTCGGCGTCTACCCCAAGCCGCTCACCGACCTGGTCAACCCCTCGGTGAACGCGACGCTCTCGCAGGTCCACGAGACCGACCCGGCGCCGGCCCACCCGGTCGCCGCCACCTCAGGAGGTGAGCAGAAGTGAGCACCACCGGCATGCTCGCCGCCGCCGGCGGCAGCACCCCCAGCATCCCGGCGCCGCACATCGAGTACGGCCAGCTCTCCCCGATGCTGGTGGTGTTCGGCGCCGCCGTGGCCGGCATCCTGGTGGAGGCCTTCGTGCCCCGCCGGTACCGGCACTGGACCCAGGTGTCGCTCGCCCTGGCCGGGCTGATCGGTTCCTTCGTCGCCGTGGTGGTGCTGGCCGCGCAGGGCTACGGCTCCACCAAGGTCGACCTGCTGGCCATGGAGTCGGTCGCGCTGGACGGCCCGGCGCTGTTCCTGCAGGGCGTGATCCTGCTGGCCGCCGTGGTGGCCGTGCTCACCTACGCCGAGCGGAAGCTGGAGCCCAAGGCGGGCGGCCTGCCGGCCGACGCGTTCGCCGCCCAGGCCGCCGCCACCCCCGGCGGCGAGCAGGAGCGGGCCGCGCTCCGGGCCGGCTTCGCCACCAGCGAGGTCTTCCCGCTCACCATGTTCGCGGTCGGCGGCATGCTGCTGTTCCCCGCCGCCAACGACCTGCTGACCATGTTCGTGGCGCTGGAGGTCTTCTCCCTCCCGCTGTACCTGCTCTGCGCCCTGGCCCGGCGCCGCCGGCTGCTCTCCCAGGAGGCGGCGGTCAAGTACTTCCTGCTGGGCGCCTTCGCCTCGGCGTTCTTCCTGTTCGGCACGGCGCTGCTGTACGGCTACGCGGGCAGCGTGAAGCTCGGTGACATCTCGGACGTGATCTCCGGCAAGGCGATGACCACCCCGGCGCTGCTGAGCACCACCCAGAACGACGCGCTGCTGCTGATCGGCCTGGCGATGCTCGCGGTCGGCCTGCTGTTCAAGGTCGGCGCGGTGCCCTTCCACTCCTGGATCCCGGACGTGTACCAGGGCGCGCCGACCCCGGTGACGGGTTTCATGGCGGCGGCGACGAAGGTCGCGGCGTTCGGGGCGTTCCTGCGGCTGTTCTACGTGGCCTTCCCGGGCCTGCGACTGGACTGGCGGCCGGTGCTGTGGGGGGTGGCGATCCTCACCATGGTGGTGGGCGCGGTGCTGGCGGTGACCCAGCAGGACGTGAAGCGGCTGCTGGCCTACTCCTCGATCGCGCACGCCGGGTTCATCCTCACCGGGGTGATCGCCACCAACAAGCAGGGCCTGTCCTCGGTGCTGTTCTACCTGCTGTCGTACTCCTTCGTGACGCTCGGCGCCTTCGCCGTGGTCACCCTGGTGCGCGACTCCAAGGGCGAGGCCACCCACCTGTCCAGCTGGGCCGGGCTGGGCCGGCGCTCGCCGCTGGTGGCGGCGGTGTTCGCGCTGTTCCTGCTGGCCTTCGCCGGGATCCCGCTGACCTCCGGGTTCACCGGGAAGTTCGCGGTGTTCCAGGCGGCGGCGGCCGGCGGGGCCACACCGCTGGTGGTGGTCGGTGTGCTGAGCTCGGCGGTGGCCGCGTTCTTCTACATCCGGGTCATCGTGCTGATGTTCTTCTCCGACCCGAAGCCGGGCGGCCCGACGGTGGCGATCCCGAGCGCCTTCACGGCGACCGCGATCGGGGCGGGGGTGCTGGTCACGCTGGGTCTCGGCCTGCTGCCGCAGTACTTCCTGGACCTGGCGTCGAAGGCCGCGCTGTTCGTCCGCTGACCGCCGCCGGGGCGGCGCCGCCGCCCCGGAACCGTCCGGGCCGCGCCCTCCGCGCGCGGCCCGGACGCGCGTGTGCCGCCGACCGGTCGGCGGGCCGGCTTCGGCCCGTGTTCCACAGCTGAATTCGCCCCCACCGCAGTACTGCCCCCACAGCCGCCCTGACCAGGGCATCCAGCCCGATCATGACAGGATCCGCACGCCCGTGCAGTGATCCACTCGTGACCGGATACCCTGCCTGTATGGCCAGCGGCGGCACTCAGGGACCAGGCCGCTAGATCGACCAGGGACAGAGGAGTGGTCTTCGTGACCGTCGTGGGACCCTTCGGGCTCAGCGTGCAGGACCGCGACCTGACCCGGGACGTCCAGGCCGGACTGGACGCGGTGGAGACGGCACTCGCCGACGCCGTCAAGAGCGACGTCCCGTTCATCACCATCACCGCCAGTCACCTCATCGAGGCTGGCGGCAAGCGCTTCCGCCCGCTGCTCCTGCTGCTGGCCGCCCAGTTCGGCGACCCGGGCGCGCCCGGCGTGGTGCCGGCGGCCGTCGTCGTCGAGCTGACCCACCTGGCCACCCTGTACCACGACGACGTCATGGACGAGGCCCTGGTGCGCCGCGGCGCCCCCAGCGCCAACTCCCGCTGGGACAACTCGGTGGCCATCCTCACCGGCGACTTCCTGTTCTCCCGCGCCTCCCAGGTGCTCGCCGACCTCGGCCCCGAGGCGGTCCGGATGCAGGCCGACGCCTTCGAGCGGCTGGTCACCGGTCAGATCCTGGAGACCCGCGGCCCCGGCCCGGACGGCGACCCGCTGCTGCACTACCTCGACGTGCTGTCCGGCAAGACCGGTTCGCTGATCGCCGTCTCCTGCCGGATAGGAGCGCAGATGGCCGGCGCCGAGCCGTGGATGGTGGAGACCCTCAGCGAGTTCGGCGAGCGGATCGGCATCGCCTTCCAGCTGGCCGACGACGTGCTGGACATCGCCAGCGACGGCCACGAGTCCGGCAAGACCCCCGGCACCGACCTGCGCGAGGGCGTGCCGACGCTGCCGACCCTGCTGCTCCAGCAGATGCCGGCCGACCCCGCCGACCCGGCCGACACCCGGCTGCGCGAACTGCTCACCCAGGACCTCGCCGACGACGAGCTGCACGCCGAGGCGCTGCACCTGCTGCGCCGCCACCCGGCGCTGGAGCGCGCCCGCCGCGAGACGCTGCGCCAGGGCGAGGACGCCCGGGCGCTGCTCGCCCCGCTGCCGGACTGCCCGGCGAAGGCGGCCCTGGAGGCGCTCTGCGACTCGGTGGCGATGCGGACCATGTGACCGGGGCGGCGAGCGGGGCGCGGGAGCCGCGAACCCCCCAGCGGGCGGCCGCGCGGATGGGGGAGACTGGCCGTGTCAGCTCACCTGCCGGGAAGGTCACCATGCGCCGCGTCGTCATCGCCGAGGACTCCGTACTGCTGCGGGAGGGCCTGACCCGGCTGCTCACCGACCGGGGCCTGGAGGTCGTCGCGGGGGTCGGGGACGGCGCGGCACTGCTGAAGACCATCCACGACCTGGCCGCGGCCGGCGAGCTGCCGGACGTCGTGGTCTCCGACGTGCGGATGCCGCCCACCCACACCGACGAGGGGCTGCGCGCCTGCGTCGAGCTGCGCGGCCACTACCCGGGCCTGGGCGTGCTGGTGCTGTCGCAGTTCGTGGAGGAGCGGTACGCCTCCGAGCTGCTGGCCGGCTCCACCCGGGGCGTCGGCTACCTGCTGAAGGACCGGGTCGCCGAGGTGCGCGAGTTCGCGGACGCGGTGGTCCGGGTCGCCGAGGGCGGCACCGCGCTGGACCCCGAGGTGGTGCAGCAGCTGCTCAGCCGCAGCCGCAAGGGCGACGTGCTGGCCAACCTCACGCCGCGGGAGCGGGAGGTGCTCGGGCTGATGGCGGAGGGCCGTACCAACAGCGCGGTGGCCAGGCAACTGGTGGTCTCGGACGGCGCGGTGGAGAAGCACGTCAGCAACATCTTCCTGAAGCTGGGCCTGGCACAGAGCCCGGAGGACCACCGCCGGGTGCTCGCGGTGCTCACCTACCTCAACTCGTAGCCCCGACCCGTCGTCGGGCGAAAACCCGTCGGATCGAGGGCGGCCGCCGGACGCGGAATGATCTCCGGCGGCCGGACGTTGTACCTGCTGTGCGGCCCGGGCGCGGACCGGTGCGATTCGTGCGCCACTTCCATCCGGGGTCGAGTTCACCCGCATAGGATGCGGGAGGTGCACCAAGCGGACGGGGCACGGGGTCGCGCCCGCGGTGGTGTGCCCACGAGGAGGTCCGCGGCAGTGACCAGTCAGGTCGATCAGTCAGAGGCAGTGGACGGCCCGGACGGCGACGAGAGCCGTCCCGGGAGCGGTGACGGACGCCCCGGCGCGGCCGTGCCCGCCGGCCCCGCCGCCCCGGGCGGCTCACCACCGAGGCGGAGCAAGCCCATTCGCCGACTCGACCGGGTGATCATCCGTTTCGCCGGCGACTCGGGTGACGGGATGCAGCTCACCGGTGACCGGTTCACCTCGGAGACGGCGTCGTTCGGCAACGACCTCTCCACGCTGCCGAACTTCCCGGCCGAGATCCGGGCGCCCGCCGGGACGCTGCCGGGGGTGTCGAGCTTCCAACTGCACTTCGCGGACCACGACATCCTCACCCCGGGGGACGCGCCGAACGTGCTGGTGGCGATGAACCCGGCGGCACTGAAGGCGAATCTGGCGGATCTGCCGCGCGGCGCGGAGATCATCGTGAACACGGACGAGTTCACCAAGCGGGCGCTGACGAAGGTCGGGTACGCGGCGGATCCGCTGGCGGACGGCTCATTGGAGGCCTACCACCTGCACAAGGTGCCGCTGACGACGCTGACCCTGGAGGCGCTGAAGGACAGCGGGCTGGCGCGCAAGGACGCCGAGCGGGCCAAGAACATGTTCGCCCTGGGGCTGCTGTCCTGGATGTACCACCGCCCCACCCGCGGGACGGAGACCTTCCTGCGCAGCAAGTTCGCGAAGAAGCCGCAGATCGCGGAGGCGAACATCAGCGCGTTCAAGGCGGGCTGGAACTTCGGGGAGACGACGGAGACCTTCGCGGTCTCCTACGAGGTGCCGCCGGCGAAGCTCCCGGCCGGGCGCTACCGCAACATCTCGGGGAACCTGGCGCTCTCCTACGGCCTGATCGCCGCCGCGGAGCGCTCCGGGCTGCCGCTGTACCTGGGCTCGTACCCGATCACGCCAGCCTCGGACATCCTGCACGAGCTGAGCCGGCACAAGAACTTCGGGGTGCGCACCTTCCAGGCGGAGGACGAGATCGCCGGGATCGGTGCCGCACTGGGCGCGGCCTTCGGCGGCGCGCTCGGGGTGACCACGACCTCGGGCCCCGGGGTGGCGCTGAAGAGCGAGACGATCGGCCTGGCGGTGTCGCTGGAACTGCCGCTGCTGATCGTGGACATCCAGCGCGGCGGCCCGTCCACCGGTCTGCCGACCAAGACGGAGCAGGCGGACCTGCTGCAGGCGATGTTCGGGCGCAACGGCGAGGCGCCGGTGCCGATCGTCGCCCCGGCGACGCCGGCGGAGTGCTTCGACGCGGCGCTGGAGGCGGCCCGGATCGCGGTGACGTACCGGACACCGGTGTTCCTGCTCTCGGACGGCTACCTGGCGAACGGTTCGGAGCCGTGGCGGATCCCCGAGGTGGACGGACTCCCGGAGATCGACCCGGACTTCGCGACCGGCCCGAACCGTGAGGACGGCGCGTTCTGGCCGTACCTGCGGGATCCGAAGACCCTGGCCAGGCCGTGGGCGCTGCCCGGCACGCCCGGGCTGGAGCACCGGATCGGCGGGATCGAGAAGCAGGACGGGACGGGGAACATCTCCTACGACCCGGCGAACCACGACTTCATGGTCCGCACCCGGCAGGCGAAGGTGGACGGGATCGCCGTCCCCGAGGTCGAGGTCGACGACCCGAGCGGCGAGGCGCGGGTCCTGGTGCTCGGCTGGGGCTCGACGTACGGGCCGATCACCGCGGCCGTGCGGCGGGTCCGGGCGGACGGCGGGGAGGTGGCCCAGGCACACCTGCGCAACCTGAACCCCTTCCCGGCCAACCTGGGCGCGGTGCTCCGGAGCTACGAGAAGGTCGTCGTGCCCGAGATGAACCTCGGCCAGCTCGCGCTGCTGCTGCGGGCGAAGTACCTGGTGGACGCGGAGTCCTACAACCAGGTGCGCGGACTGCCGTTCAAGGCGGCACAGTTGGCGGACGTGTTGTCGGCGGCGATCGGCACCCTGGACGAGGAGGACCACCGATGAGCGAGAGCGGCTTCCCGTCCCTGCACCTGGTGCCCAAGGCCGAAGGGCCGCAGAGCGCACGGGACTTCAAGACCGACCAGGAGGTGCGCTGGTGCCCCGGCTGCGGGGACTACGCGGTCCTGGCGGCGGTGCAGGGCTTCATGCCGGAGCTCGGCATCAAGCGCGAGAACACCGTGTTCGTCTCCGGGATCGGCTGCTCCTCGCGCTTCCCGTACTACATGAACACCTACGGGGTGCACTCGATCCACGGGCGGGCGCCGGCGATCGCGACCGGCCTGGCCTCCGCGCGGCAGGACCTGAGCGTGTGGGTGGTGACCGGGGACGGCGACGCGCTGTCCATCGGCGGCAACCACCTGATCCACGCGCTGCGGCGCAACGTCAACCTGAAGATCCTGCTGTTCAACAACCGGATCTACGGCCTGACCAAGGGCCAGTACTCGCCGACCAGCGAGCTGGGGAAGATCACCAAGTCGACGCCGATGGGCTCGCTGGACGCGCCGTTCAACCCGCTGTCGCTGGCGATCGGCGCCGAGGCGTCCTTCGTCGCCCGGACGATCGACTCGGACCGCCAGCACCTGCAGTCGGTGCTGCGGGCGGCGGCCGCGCACGAGGGCACCGCGCTGGTGGAGATCTACCAGAACTGCAACATCTTCAACGACGGCGCGTTCGAGGCGTTGAAGGAGCCCGGCACCCGGGACGAGGCGCTGATCCGGCTGGAGCACGGGCAGCCGATCCGCTACGGCACCGACCTCGCCGGCGGCGTCTTCCGCGGCCCGGACGGCGAGCTGTTCACCGCCCCGGTGACGGCGGACAACGAGGCGGACGTGCTGGTCCACGACGCCCACGCGGCCAGCCCGGCGACGGCCTTCGCGCTCTCCCGGATCGCCGACGCCGACACCCTGCACCACACCCCGATCGGTGTCCTGCGCGACGTGCGGCGGCCCGTCTACGGCGAGCTGATGGCGAGCCAGCTGGCCACCGCCGCCGCGCACCGCGGGCCGGGCGACCTGGCCACGCTGCTCGCGGGCAACGACACCTGGACGGTGGACTGACCGGCCCGGTCCGGTACGTGCGGCGCCCCCTCGGCCATCGGCCGAGGGGGCGCCGCCGGTTGGCCGCCCGGCTACTGCTTGACCCACTCGACCAGCTCGATCACGACCCCGTTCGGGTCGGTGACCTGGAACAGCTTCTCCCCCCACGGCTCCTCGCGCAGCGGCAGGGTGGCCTCGACCCCTTCGCCGCGCAGCCGCCGCTCCTCGCCGGCGACGTCCGCGACGACGAACGCCAGGATCACCCCGTCCGCGATCCGGTCGCGGTGGCTCTCGGGCAGCACCTCGAGGCCGCGCCGCAGGTAGACGACGTTGACCCCGGCGCCCGGGTGCTTGAGCGAGACGAAGCCGTCGGCGGACATCTCCTCGGTGTAGCCGAAGTGCCGCTGGAGGAAGGCGGCGGAGGCGGTGACGTCCTCGACGGTCAGGGAGACGGCGGAGGCGGTGATCCGCATGGTGGGGTCCTCTCGGCGGGCGGCGCGCACGGCTATCCCGTACGCAGTACACTATACATAGTACGGAGAATCTTGCCAGGGGTCGGCCCGGGTCCGGGGGGCCGGTGCGGGAAAGGCGCGAGGGAGGCCCCCGGGCAGGAGCCTCCCTCGAACGGTGGTGCGGGGGCGCGTCAGTAGACGCAGGGGATGCCGCCGTCGCTCTGGGCGTCGACCGAGGGGCCCTGCACGGGCAGGTTGGCGGTCGGGTCGGCCGGGCCCTGGGTGGCGCCGGTGCTCGGGGCGGCGGTCTTGTCGTCGGCGGGCCCGGTGAAGGCGGTGCCGAGGGTGACGATCACGCGGTCGGCGGAGGCCGAGGCGGACTCGGTGGCGGTGACGCCGTAGCGGGCGGCGATCTGGTCGGCCGCGTCCTTGGCGCCCTTGCCGTAGATCACCGTGCTGGTCTTCGACTTGGAGGCGGAGCCGCCGGTCCGGCCGGCCTTGAAGCCCATCGCGACCAGGGCCTTGGACTCGGCGGTGGAGGAGACCCCGGCGGCGGTGGAGGCGTTGTAGACGTCCACCGTGGCGGGGGTGGCGGCCTTGGTGGGCGTCGGGGTCGGGGTGGGGGTGGCGGCCGGCGGAGTGGTCGGGTCGCCCGCCGCGTCGGGGGTGGCCGGGGCGGAGTCGGCGTAGCCGAAGATCTGCTTGACGACCTTCTGGACCTTCGCCGGGGTGACGAGGTTGACGTCCTGGCCGTTGCGCTTGCCGAAGTCGTCGAAGGTCAGGGTGTTGAACTCGACGTTGCCGCCGGTCAGGTTCGGGGCCTGCTGGGCGAAGTCGAGGACGTTCCACTCGTTGTCGATGACGAGGTCCTTCTGGACGACGCCGAACAGCTTCTGCAGCTTGCCGAGGTCGCTGACGATGCCGTCCTGCTTGAGCTTGTGCACGACGGAGGAGATGAAGGCCTGCTGGCGGTGGGTGCGGGCGAAGTCACCGCTGTTGCCGTCCGGGCCGTCCAGGTTGTGGCGCTGGCGGACGAAGGCGAGCGCCTGGGAGGCGTTGAGCTTGTTGACGCCCTTGTGGAAGTCGGCGCCGGAGCCCTGGCCCTCCATGGCCGGGTCCTTGGTGTCGTGGGTGAGGCAGACCTCGATCGGCTCGACCGCCTTGGCGATGTCGTAGAAGCCCATGAGGTTGACCTCGGCTATGTGGTCGATGGGCTGGTCGAGGAACTTCTGCACGGTCTGGATGGTGGCCGCGCGGCCGGCGTCGCGGCCGGCCTTCTCCAGGTCCGCGCCCTTGAGCCCCTTGGCCTGGAGGGCCGGGGTGGCCTTGTCCTTGGCCTCGCCGTAGGCCTCCTTGATCTTGCGCATGCCGGCCTGCTTGCCGTCGGCGCCGTACGTCATGACGTAGTCGTCGCGGGGGATGGAGACGGCCTGCACCTTGCCGCCGCCGGCGGGGATGTGCAGCAGGATCAGGGAGTTGGTGTTGTAGCCGCCGATGTCGGAGCTGTGCCCGGCGTGCAGCTCGTCCTGGACGAACTCCGGCGGCAGGTCGGTGCCGTCCATGTTCTTGCGGCTGTCGAGGCCGATCAGCAGCAGGTTGACCGAGTTGTCCAGGTGCTTGGGCGCGTCCTTCTTCGTCTCGGCGATGACGTTGGACGTGGTCATCCCGTCGGTGAGGGTCCGGTACTCGTACCAGACCACCCCGCTGGCGGCGAACACCGCGAGCGCGACCGAGCAGGCGACCGTGCGGCCCGCGATCAGCAGCGGGGAGCGCCTGCGGGCCGCCGTGGCGGCGGCGCGGCCGGTCTTGCGGGTCTCCGGGTTCTCAGCCATGGTCCCTCCTCCGGTCCCGGACCAGCCGGACCACGATCACCAGCGCGGCCACTGCGGCGGCCGCGGCCATCACGGGAAAGCCGTGGACCACCCACTTCGCGGAGCCGGTGGCCAGGCTCTTGCCCTGGTAGGCGTCGCCGTTGGCCAGCAGTTCGGCGCCGGCCGTCACCCCCAGGACCAGCAGCGGCGAGGATGCTACGACCCACCACCAGCCGTTGCGGCTGCTGAGGGCGGCCGACAGGCCGGTTCCGAACACCGCGCCCACCGCGAAGGCCAGCCCCATGCCGGGGCCGGAGAGCTCGTCTATCCCGGCGCCCACGGCGGGCAGCCCGACGGCCAGTGCTGCGGGCAGGGCCGCTCCGCCGGGGAGGGTCCGCGCGGGGGGCTTGTTCGCCCGCCGTCGTGTCTCCTGCTCGGACGTCCGTCCTCGCCGCCCCGCCACGCACTCACCCCCGGTGTTCCCGTGCTTGCGCGCCACTGTGGCGCCCGCGCCCGGTCGTCGTGTGAAGAGCGGATGCGCTGCCACTACTGGACGCTGGTGTTCGGCCGGCCGGTTCCCGCGCGCGGCATCGGCTTTCCGGTCGGGGGCAGGCGTGCTGTTGAATTCCCTCTACACGGGTGTAGAGGTTGTAGGCAGCATAGAGCACCCTTGTTCGATGGCAAGCTCGGGTCCGACGGGCCCGGGATAGACTACACCGGGTAGTTTTCGACGGTTTCAGCAGATGGGAAGTGGCGCCGTGGCGACGACGGGCGGAGCGGGGCGGCCGGAGAAGCGCAAGGCGATCACGCGGGCCGCGACGGCGGTGTTCGGGCGCGAGGGCTACGTCCGGGCCAGCATGGACGCGATCGCCGCGGAGGCCGGGGTGTCCAAGCGGACGGTCTACAACCACTTCGCCGACAAGGAGACCCTCTTCCTCTCCGTCGCGCTCCTGAACTCGGCCGAACTGACCGAGGCCATCCGGGAGTTGATGGAGAAGCACCTCGACCGGGTGGTGGACCTGCGCCAGGACCTCACCGACTTCGCGGTCGAGCGGGCCCGGGCCGTCCTGTCGGCGGGGGACCACGGCGCGCTCGGCCGGGCCATCCGCGCCGAGGTGGCCAACATCCCGGCCGACGTCCTGGAGGCGTGGCTGGAGGCCGGCCCGATCGCCTCCCACCGCGACCTCGCGGAGCACTTCGAGGCGATCGCGGGCCGGGGGCTGCTGGCCGTCGACGACCCCGCGCAGGCCGCCGAGCGGTTCACCCTGCTGACCTTCCACGGCGTCGCCGAGCGCTCGTTCTGGGGCGCGCTCCCGGTGACGGACGAGGACGTCGTGCGGATCGCGCAGGAAGGCGTCGACGCCTTCCTGCGGATCTACCGGGCGCCGGCGGCCGGGTGAACCCGGACGCCGGGGAGGTCGGCCGGGTCAGGGCGTCCATTCGTGGGCGAGCAGGCCGAGGACGGTCTGGTCCGCGAAGCCCTCGTCGGTCCAGTGGCAGGCGCGCAGGGTGCCCTCGACGGTGAAGCCGGCGCGGCGGGCGGCTCCCAGCATCGGCGCGTTGTCGGCGAGCGTCTCCAGTTGGAGCCGCTGGAGGCCGAGCGTTCGGAAGCCGTAGCGGCAGAGGGTGCGCAGGGTGTCGGTGGCGAGGCCGCGGCCGCGGTGCGCGGGGCGCAGCGCGAGGCCGAGGTGGGCGCAGCGGTTGTGGGTGTCGATGCCCCAGAGCAGCGCCTCGCCCGCGAGTTCGCCGGTGGCCTGTTCGGTGACGGAGAAGCAGGCGGCGTCGTCGGTCGGTGCGGTGACGGTGTAGGGGGAGTGCGGGGAGTCGGGCGGGAGGGGGCGCCACGGCCGGTTGTCGGCGCGGGTGCGGGTGGCGACGTCGTCGTACAGCTCGGACTGGAGGACGGGGATGTCGTCCTGTCGCCGGGCACGGAGGGTGATGTGGGAGCCCTGTAGCATGTCACATTGTCTATCAGGGTGAGGGTGGTCCACGCCTCCGATTTCCGGGCGCCCGAGGGCGGCGGCCGGGTGAACCCGGACGCCGGGCGGGAAGGCGGCGTGCGGCCGCCCTTCCCGCCCGGCGTCCGTGCGGATCACTTCCAGTCGATGCCCTTGCCGATGGTGTACGGCTCGCCCCAGTACTCGGCGCCCGCGACCTTCGAGGCTGCCGGGGAGAGCGCCACCGCACAGGCGGTGGCGGACTGGCCGTTGGTGAAGCCCGTCGGCAGCGAGCTGCTCGGGCACTTGGCGAAGCTGCCGATGATCAGCAGGTCCTGCGCCTCGGTGCCGTCCGCGAGCAGGCCCTTCATGTGGCCGACGCTGGTGTACGACAGGTCGGTGGTGCCGGCGTTGGTGATCTTGTAGTGGATGTAGTACGGCACCAGGCCCTTCGCCTTGTCGCCGAGCTTGAGGGCGGTGAGGTCGCCCGGGTCGCCCTGCTCGATCGAGGTGACGGCCAGTGAGATGGTGCCCTTGGTGCTGCCCGAGGTGAACGGCAGCTGGACGGCCTCGCCGAGCTTGACGGTCGTCCCGGGCGCCGCGGTCGCCCCGCCGCCGGCTGCCGGGGGCGCGCCGGCCGCCGGGGTGGTGGCCGGGGCGGCGGGGGTGGTGGGCGCGGCCGGGGTGGTGGCCGGGCTGGTCGGCGCGGCGGCCGCAGTGGTGGGCGCGGTGGTCGCCGGCGGCGGGGTCTTCGCCGTGTCGGACGACGCCGCGTCGTCGTTGCAGGCGGTCAGGGTGAGCGCGCCGACCGCGACCAGTCCGGCCAGTACCGCCGCGTTCTTGCTCGTGCCGATGAGCTTCATGTGGTGTCCCCCGTATCTTCGGGCCGCCGGACGGGCGGCCCTTCCGAGGGATGTTCCTAGCGTAGGGCGGGGGTCCGGCACCACTTTTTGGCGGCCTCTTGACCCTGCCGTGACGAGTCCCACGTGCCACCGTGACGACGGATACGGGACTGTGACACAGCGTCGGGGGCGCGGCCGGTGGAGGGCCGGTCCGCTCGTCGGCGCCGACGAGCGGACCGGGGTCGGGGGCCGTGGATCAGCCGAGCCGCCAGCGCTGGGCCGGGTCGTTGCCGTCGCAGGCGGTCACCGAGGTGTACTGGGCGACGCCGTTGGACTTGAGGCACTGGCCGGTGGCCGCGTTCTGGATCAGGTACCAGCCGCGGTCCTCGGCGGTCCGGCGCCACTTCTGATTGGCCGCCATCCAGTCGCCGGCCGGGCGGTTGAGACCGTCCAGGCCGCCGGGGGTGTCCCAGAGCTGGACGGCGCCCGAGCCGGTGTCGAGGTCGACGACCTTGCTCCCGTGGGAGATGGCGGTGGTGCCGTCGCAGTAGCCCCAGAAGGACCAGGTCTGCGCGGGGCTCTGGTTGGCGGTGTAGACGCCGACCCGCCGGCCGTTGGCCTCGTCGTCGGACGGCAGGTCGAGGGCGCCGCCGGCGCCGTTGTAGACGGAGGTGAAGGTCGCCACGTTCGGCGGCAGCTCGCAGCCGGCGGCGTGCGCGGCCGGGGCGACGACCACGACCGCCCCCGCGACGGCCGTGGCGGCGCCGAGTCCGGCGAGGATCCTGCGGGTACGGGTGAGGGCTCTCATCTGGGTTCTCCTTCGCACGGCCGCGGTTCGCGACCTGACGGGAGAGAAGGTCGCGGACCGCGGTAGACAAGCCGTCAACGCTTGGTGCACGCCTGGCCCGGAACGACGGCGTCAGGGCTGCGGCAGGGCCTCCAGCAGCGTCCTGGTCCGGTCGGCGTCCTCGCCGAGCCCGAGCCGCTCGTACACCTCCAGCGCGTCGGCCAGGCAGGCCCGGGCCTGGCGGGGGCGGCCGAGGCCGGTGAGCGCGGTGCCCAGGGTGCGCAGCAGTGCGGCCTCCAGGACGGCGCTGGTGCGGCGGGCGAGCGGCAGCGCCGCCTCGGCGGCGTCGGCGGCGAGCAGCCAGCGGCCGGCCTCGGCGTGGATCCGGGCGGCGAGGTCGCCGGCCGCCGCCTCGAACACCGTCACCTGGAGCGCGGCGAACTCGTCCCGGGCGCCGAGCGCGTGGGCGAGCGCCGCCTCCGGGTCGCCGCACAGCCGCAGCACCCGGGCCAGGTAGTAGCGGCCGGTGGCGGCGGACACCGGACCGGAGCCGCTCATCAGGCGGGCGCAGCGCTCGGCCGCGTCCCGGGCCTCGGCGAGCCGGCCGGTGTGGGCGCAGCTGAACGCGAACTCGCCGAGCGCGCTGCCCTCGGAGCGTTCGGCGCCGAGGCGGTGGAACAGGTCGGCGGCGCGGCCGGCGTGCTCGGCGGCGTCGGCGTAGCGGCCGCGGATGCGGGCGTTGCCGCCGAGGGTGAGCAGGGCCTTGGCGAGGACGCGGAGGGTGGGGCCCCCGCCGCCGAGGGCGTCGTCGCCGTCGCACAGGGCCACCGCCTGGCGGATCTCCTGCTCGGACTCGGCGTAGCGGTTGATGTGCCAGAGCATGCTGCCGCGCACGTAGCGGGCGAGGGCGAGCGGGCCGTGGTCGTCGCGGGCGGCGGCCTCCCGGGCGATGCGGTCGGCGAGGTCGGCGATGTCGCTGGTCTGGGTGCGTTCGGCGAGCACCGCGCTCATCCGGTCGGCGAGTTCGGCCGCCCGGTCGAGCGGCAGCGCCGGGTCCGCGCAGCTCAGGGCGATGGCGGCGGCGTGCACGCCGGCCTGTTCGCGCATCCAGCGCACCGCGGCCGGCCCGTCCGGCAGCGTCCGGCCCGGGGAGCGGACGGTCGCGCCGAGCAGGCTGAGCTCGACCGGGTCGGCCTTGCGGGCGGCGAGGTCGGCGTTGCGGGCGGTGGCCAGGCAGTAGTCGACCAGCCGGTCGGCGGCGGCGGTGCGCTCGGCGGCGGGTTCCTCGGTGGCGAGCCGGCCGCGCGCGTAGTCGCGGACCAGGTCGTGGAAGCCGTAGCGGCCGAAGCCGGGGGAGTGCAGCAGGTTGAGGTCGACGAGGGCTTCGAGGAGTTCGTCGGCCTCGGTCTCGGTGCGGTCGAGCAGTGCGGCGGCGCAGGGCAGCGGGATGTCGGGGGCGTCGGGCAGGGACAGCAGGCGGAAGGCGCGGGCCGTCTCGGCGTCGAGGCGGTGGTAGGAGAGGGCGAAGGTGGCCTCCACCGTCCGTTCGCCGTCGCTCAGTTCGGCCAGCCGGTGCTCCTGGCGCAGCCCCTCGGCGAGCGCCGCCAGGGTGAGCGCGGGGTCGGCGGTCAGCCGCGAGGCGGCGATCCGGACCGCGAGCGGCAGCAGCCCGCAGGCCCGGACGACCTCCTCGGCGGCCGCGGGTTCGGCGGCGACGCGCTCGGCGCCGACGATCCGGGTCAGCAGTTCCAGTGCCTGCCCGGGCGGCAGGGTGTCCAGGCGCAGGTGGTGCGCCCCGGCGAGGCCGGCCAGCCGGACGCGGCTGGTGACGAGGACGGCGCAGCCGGACGAGCCGGGCAGCAGCGGCTCGACCTGGTCGAGGGTGGCGGCGTTGTCGAGGACGACGAGGACCCGCCGCCCGGCCAGCGCCGAGCGGTAGAGGGCGGAGCGCTCCCCGGTGTCCGGCGGGATCTCCTCGGCGGCCACGCCGAGGGCGCGCAGGAAGCCGGCGAGTACCGCGCCCGGGGCCGGGGGCGTCCGGTCGGCGCCGCGCAGGTCCGCGAAGAGCCGCCCGTCGGGGTAGCGCTCGGGCACCTGCCGGGCGACGTGCACGGCCAGCGTGGTCTTGCCGACCCCGCCCATGCCGTCCAGCGCGGAGACCACCACGGCCCGCCCGCCGGCGCCGGCGAGGCGGTCCACGAGCGTCTCGACCTCCTCGGTGCGGCCGGTGAAGTCGGCCAGACCGGAGGGCAGTTGGTCGGGCGGCTGCCAGCCGGCGGCGGGTTCGGCGCGGGTGGCGGCGGCGGAGGCGGGCAGCAGCGCCGGGTCCTCGCGCAGGATCCGCAGCTGCAGCGCGGCCGGGCCGTCCTCGCCCGGCGGCAGCCAGCGGCGGGCGTCCTCGTACACGGCGAGCGCCTCGGCCTTGCGGCCCGCCTGGTAGAGGGCGCGCATCAGGGCGGCGGTCAGCCGGGGCCGGCCCGGGTGCTCCAGGGCCAGCGCGGCGGCCTCCGCCGTCAGGCCGGTGCGGTCGCCGATCTCCGCGTCAAGCTCCAGCTGCGCCTCCTTGGCGGAAAGTCGCTGCTCGGTGAGGACGGCCCGGACGGCCTCGGCGTGCGGCCCGGGCAGCCCGGCCAGCGGCTCGCCGACCCACAGCCGCTGCGCCGCCTGCAGCACCTCCCGGACCTCCGCCGGGGGCGCCTGCCGGTCGCGCAGCCGTCCGGCCTCGGCCAGCAGCGCCTCCCAGCGGGCCGAGTCCACCTCCGCCCCGGGCACCCGCAGCGCGTACCCGTCGCCGACCCGCACCAGCGGCATCCGCTCCGGATCCGGCCCCGTGTACGGCTTGAACGCCACGCGCAGCCGGGAGACGGCCACCTGGACGGCCTTGCGCGGATCGGCCGGCGCGGCTCCGCCCCACACCCCTTCCACCAGCACTGGCGTCGCCACCGTCCGTCCGGCGGCGCTCAGCAGCACCGCCAGGACGGCCCGCTGCTGCGGTCGGCCCAGCTCGATCTCCCGCTCCCCGTACCAGGCCCGCAGTGGTCCCAGCAGTCCGAACCGCAGCCCGGATTCCCCCATGTCAACCATGTCCCGTCCCCGAATGTCGCCGTGTGTCCGGATCACGCCACTTCCGTACGGACGGTGACGCCCCCACGATCCGGGCACCTATGATCTGCCACAGATTGTGTACTGAAACTCATGGCTTCGGGGATGGGGACATGGGGCTCGATTTCCGTGTGTTGGGAGCGCTGCGCGCCTCGTGCGACGGCCGCGAGATCGACCTGGGCCGGCCGCAGCAGCGCGCCGTCCTCGCCGCCCTGCTGCTCGCCCCCGGCCAACTCGTGCCCACGGAGCGACTGGTCGAGGGCCTGTGGGGCGAGGACGACGGCCGCTGGCCCAAGGACCCGGTCGGCCAGATCGGCACCCACGCCCACCGGCTGCGCCGCGCCCTCGACACCCCCGGACTGCTGGTCGCCACGGCCGGTGGCTACCGGCTGGCGGTGGAGCGTGCCGCCGTCGACCTGTTCCGCTACGAGGCCGGGGTGGGCGAGGCGGCCACGCTGCGCCACGACGACCCGGCGCGGGCCCGTGAACTGCTCGCCGGGGCGCTCGCGGTGTGGCGGGGGCGTGCGCTGGACGGCGTGCCCGGCGGCTTCGCCGAACGCGCCCGGGAGCGGCTGGCCGCCGGGCGCCACGCGGCGGTGAAGGTGCTGCACGACCTCGACCTCGCGCTCGGCCGGCACGCCGAGGCGCTGTCCGCGCTGGACGCGCTGGCCGCCGAGCACCCGCGCGACGAGGAGGTGCAGCGCCTGTACCTGCTGGCCCTGCACCGCTGTGGGCGGACGGCCGAGGCGCTGGCCGCCTTCGAGGCGCTGCGCGCGCGGCTGGACCGGGAGCTGGGGCTCGAACCGGCGCCGGCGGTGGTGGACCTGCACGCCCGCATCCGGCGGGGGGACGCTTCGCTGGCGGCGCCGGACGTCCCGGTGCCGCCGCGCCGGCCGCCCCGGCCCTGCCAGCTGCCGCCGGACATCCCCGACCTGGTGGGGCGCTCGGCGCAGCTGCGGCAGGCCGGGCGGGTGCTGCGGGAGCCGGGGGTCGGTGGCGCCGCACCGGTGCTGGGGCTGTCCGGTCCGGCCGGCAGCGGCACTTCGGCGCTCGCGGTGCATGTGGCGCATGCCGTTCAGGACGCCTTTCCGGACGGGCAGCTGTACGCGGCGGGAGGGGCGGCGGACCCGGGTGCCGCGCTGGCGGCGTTCCTGCGGGCGCTGGGGGAGCGGCCCCCGTACGGGGCGACGGTCGAGGAGATGTCCGCGCGCTACCGGTCCGCGCTGGACGGGCGGCGGGTGCTGGTCGTGCTCGACGGGGTCGGCGAGGTGGCGCCGCTGCTGCCGGCGGTGGCTGGCTGCGCGGCCGTCGTCGCGGGGGCGGAGCCGGGGGTCCTGCCGGGGGACGCGGTGAGGGTGGCGCTGGGGCCGCTGGAGCAGCACGATGCGCAGGAGCTGCTGGCCCGGATCGTCGGCGCCGACCGGATCCGCCGGGAGCCGGGCCCGGCGGCCGAGCTGGCCGAGATCTGCGGCTACCTGCCCGTCCTGCTGCGGACGGCGGCGACGCGGCTCGCGGCCCGGCCGCAGTGGTCGGTGGCCGACCTGGTCAGGTGGCTCGCCGAGCGGGGGTGAGGGGTGGGCACGGGGGTGCGGGCGCGCGCGTGTGGCCCCGGCCGACGGAGAACCGCCGGTCGGGGCCACGATGCGCGAGGTCACGCCGGAGCGGGCGGTGCCCGTCAGTACAGGTCCGACGACAGGAAGCGCGAGTAGGGGTCGCCCGTGTTGGCCCTGGGGAGCCGACCGCTGCCCCAGGTGACGCCGACGGCGCCCGAGTCGTTCACCACCAGCTTGGCGTGCGGGTGGCCGTCCGTGCCGAGGGCCCAGCAGACGCCGCCGGAGGCGGAGTAGACGACGAGGTTCCCGTCGGACTGCATGACGGTCTTGTAGCCGCAGTTCGTGGTACCGGACCTGAACGGGACCTTCGGACTGGCGGTGTTGAAGTCCTGGTAGATGACCAGGTCGCCGTCCGCCTGCATGATCAGCCGGGTGGTGTACGAGTCGACGTGCCAGCCCGCGTAGAGCGGCTCGTCGTCCCAGATGCTGTGGCTGGTCGGGTCGTACGCGGCCTGCGCGGTGCCCGCCGTCGCCATCGTCCCGGCCAGGGCCAGTGCGCCGGTTGCTGCGGCCAGCGCCATGTGCCGTATTGCCTTCATCCCCGTGTGCCTTCCTCATCCATGTTCGCGCCCGTGAACGTTCGGGGCGCCCCGTGGAACTGACCATGGACCAAGGCGGTAGACAAACGATGAACGCCCCCGTTGATCCGCCGTCCTGCCCACCATGCCGGTCACGCCGTCAGTGCGAAACCGCCCACTGCACCCCGCGATGCTTCGGCGTCTCGATCTCGTCCAGCAGTGCCACCGCGAGGTCCTGGTGCGAGATGCGCCCCTGCCCCACCACGGCACCGACCGCGCTCGTGTAGTGCCCGGTGGCCTCGGCCTGCGCGTTCAGGTCCAGCGGGGGGACCACCATCAGCCAGTCGAGCTCGGTCGCGGCCGTCCGCAGCAGCTCGAACTCCGCCACGTGCCCCTGGGAGAACAGCCGGTACTCGTCGGGGAACTGCGGATCGTCCATCACCCGCACGCCTGGCGAGGTTTCCAGCGTCGTCGCGATGCCCAGGACCAGGAGCCGCTTCACCCCCGTCCGCCCGAGCCCGTCGACCAGAGCCCGCGCGGCCGCCGTGAAGTACTCCTCGGCGGGCAGGTCCAACCGGGCCGAGGCATTCACGGCGGCATCGTGCCCCGCCGCGACCACGGCCACCGACTCGGCGTCGGTCGCGTCGCCCCGTACCACGGTGACAGCATCCGAAGTGCCAAGCTCCGCGTACTTGCCGGGGTCCCGCACCACTGCGGTCACCGAGTGTCCGCGCCGTACGGCTTCAGCCACTGCCGCGCGGCCCACGCGTCCGCCCGCCCCGAAGATCACGATCCTGCTCATGGGTCCTCCTCTGGATTGCCCGTTCGGGCCTGGTGTGCGAGACGGTAGGCGGGAGGTGGCCGGTTACTGCAACGGAACCGGCTCTATCGTCGGGGTATGAGCGCGCCCCTGAACGCCGACCTGTTCGACCCGTTTTGCAGCCACCGCATGCCGATCCGGGTCGGCGACAAGTGGAGCGGCATGATCCTGCGCTGCCTTGAGGACGGCCCGCGCCGGTTCACCGAGTTGAAGGTGCCGCTCAAAGGGGTCGCCCCGAAGGTGCTGACCGAGACGCTGCGTGCGATGGAGCGCGACGGTTGGCTGACCCGGACCGCGTACGACGAGAACCCGCCGCGAGTGGAGTACGCCCTCACCGAGCTCGGGCGGTCGCTGCTCGGCCCGATGGACGTTGCCTGCGCGTGGGCACGCGAGCACCTCGACGATCTCCCGCGCATCGGGGACCGCACGCACCCGGCTTAGAGGTCGTCTCACGTGGCAAGTTTCGCGAGCTTCTTGTAGGAGGTCAGGGCGGTGGCCATGGCCAGGCCTCGGCTCTGCCAGTCGTTGCGGACCACGTACGGGATCTTGAGACCACGAGCAGCCCATGGCAGGCTGATACCGCATGATCGATGAATTCGCGAAAGACAACCTGCACGGGAGACTGCGGCGGGACCGCAAGGCGCTGCTCTGGAAACTCGACGGCTTGTCCGAATACGACGCCCGCCGGCCTTTGACAGCGACCGGGACCAACCTCCTCGGCCTGGTCAAACACGTGGCCACCGTCGAGGCCAGGTACTTCGGCGAGGTCTTCGACCGCCCTGCCCCGGAACCGCTGCCCCGGTGGCAGGACTCCAACGGCAGCGATCTGTGGGCGACCGAGGACGAGACCCGCGATCAGATCATCGGGTTCTACCGGCGCACGTGGGAACACTCGGACGCGACGATCAACGAGCTTCCCCTCGACGCCCCCGGCCACGTGCCGTGGTGGCCGGAGCCTCATGCCGACACGAACCTGTTCGCCGTCATGGTCCATGTCCTCGGCGAGTCCATCCGGCATGCCGGGCACGCCGATATCCTGCGCGAGGGCCTCGACGGCCGGACCGGGTTGCGCGCCGAACACGAGAAGCAGATCGACGAGCAAGCCCGTGCAGCGTACTGCGCGAAGATCGAGCAGGCCGCCAGGTCGGCCGCACCAATCAAGGCTTAGAGGTCGTCTCACGTGACTTGATGTTCGTGCGGCATGATGCCGGTCGTGGGTGCTGATCTATCGAAGCGTCTGGTTCCTGATGAACTCTGGGAGCTGGCCGCCCGGTTGCTGCCGTCGTTCGCTGCTCGTCCGCAAGGTGGTGGGACCGCTCCGTGTGACGAGCGGGCCGTGTTCACGGCAGTGGTGTACGCGCTGACCAGCGGCTGTGCCTGGCGGCATCTGCCGCCGACGTTCGGCACGTCGCCCGCCACCGCGCATCGTCGCTTCACGGTATGGACCCGAGGCCGGCCTGTGGCGTCGGCTGCACCGGGCGGTGCTGGACGAACTCGGGGCCCGCGGAGAGGTGGACTGGACCTCGGCGATCGTCGACGCGGCCTCCGTTCGCGCCAAAAGGGGGGATCGCTGACCGGGCCGAACCCGGTCGATCGCGGCAAGAAGGGCAGCAAGCTGCACGTGTTGTCCGATGCCCAGGGCATCCCGCTTGCCGTCGCCGTGTACGGCGCGAACATGCACGACAGCCTCGCCCTCAAGCCGCTCATCCGCGGCATACCCGCCGTCCGGTCCCGCCGGGGACCACGGCGGCGCCGACCCGTCGAACTCCGCGCGGACAAGGCGTACTTCTCCGCCGAACATCTGGCCTGGCTGCGCGAGCGCGGGCTCGTCGCGCGCATCGCGCGGCCCGGCATCGAGTCCGGCGAACGCCTCGGTCGGCACCGCCGGAAGATCGAACGGTCGATCGCCTGGCTCTTCGGCTACCGCCGCCTCACCGTCCGATACGAACGAAAGGGCTCGCACTTCCTCGCCTTCCTCGGCCTGGCCGCCGCCCTGACCTGCTACAAGAAGCTCGCGAAACGTGCCACGTGAGACAACCGCTTAGCTCATGGGCGGACGAGGCGGCAGCGCCCCGCCCGCTCGTTGGGCTCCAACGAGCGGGCGGGGAGGGGGTCAGAGGAGGTGGTCGAACTCGCCGGCCTTGGCGCCGAGGATGAAGGCGCGGAGCTTGGTGGCGGTGGTGGTGATGACGATGGAGGGGTCGTCGGATTCGCGGAGGTGGCGGATGTCGTCGGCGCTAGCGGCAAGCTCAAGGCAGTTATTGCCTCCCTCGGCATTGCTGTATGACGACTTCTGCCAGGAGAAGTTGGACATCGTGCGCCTTTCACGACTGGAGTAGATAGAGAAGATGATGCAGGACTCCCCACGACTCGCGGTTGGGGAGTCCGCGCAGCGCCGTTTCCCGATCCGCTCTCGGCAAAGCGTGTGCGCTGAGCTGCTGGAACATCTGGCCGTAGGCCGCCAGCTCAACAGGGTCGCCAATATGCTCGGCCCTCTTCGGACCATCCAGAATGACGGTTGCGAGTTCTCGGCAGCTGGGATCACAGAGCAGGAAAGAGCGCGAGAAGGGTGCATGCTTCGGAGCGGTGAACGGCAGCACCTGCATGTCGACGTTGGGAAGCTCGGCAATCTCAAGCAGATGCACGAGTTGGGCTCGCATGACCTCATCTCCGGCGAATCGCATGCGTAGCGCGGCCTCGTGGATAACGAAGCGGAACTGTCGCTGCTTCTCGTCAGTCAGGATCCGTTGCCGGTCCATGCGGAACTGAACCTGCGTTGTCGTGTCCCACTTCCCGTTCCTGGTGCCTCCGTTGTAGAGGGCCTCGGCATATTGGGGCAGTTGGAGTAGTCCGGGGATGTAGAGAGTCTCGTAGTTGTCGAGACGGGTTGCGCGGTCTTCGACCTCTGCCAGATCGAGCGAGAGGTCTGGCACCTTGCTCTTGTACTTGCTCCACCAGCCCTTGCCGTTGCTGGCGCCGAGACCCTGCAGCAGCTCGGCATAGGTGTTATCCGTGCACCCGTAGCCATCAAGCAGAACTGCGAGCCGTTCCGAGTCGAGTGCCGTGCGCGCGGCCTCGATGTGGCTGAGCTGCGGGCCGAGGATGCCGATGAGGGCGCCGGCATCCTTGACCGCCAGGCCTGCGGCCTCGCGTAGCCGCCTCAGCTCAGCGCCGAATCGCCGCTGCCGTTCGCTGATTTGGGTCCTGAGCGCCAAGGGGGGTTCCTTCCGTGTCGGGCCAGTCTCCACCCACACGAGTGAGCTTATCCAAGCTGGGTGGGCCTTCTTCGCGATGAGGTTGCACGCGTGAGCCATGAGGCCCTACTCTCAGTGTTGCACCGATCACATGACGGATCGTCAGTGGTTCCCCCCTCCTCTTTCCTGGGGCTTCTCATGTGTGCCTTCAACCCTCCCGACTGGACCGCCGCCCGCACCGAGCTGTGCGACCTCCTCACCTCCGCCGGGTGGCCGCCCTCCACCATCTCCGACGCCGAACTCGCCCTCCACGAACTCTTCTTCAACGCGTGGAAGCACGCCGGAAGCCCCGCGCCCCTCGTCGTCGTCGCCCTCCTGGACCGCAGGCTCCGTGTCTCGGTCTGCGACGACAGCCAGACCCTCCCGCCCGAGCCGCGCGCCCCCGCCGACCCCTACGCGCTCTCCGGCCGAGGCCTGCACCTTGTCCGTTCCCTCACCCACCGCTTCGGCACCGACCTGCGCAAGCAGGGCAAGGCCGTCTGGTTCGAGCTGCAGCTGGACGCCGCCTGATGATGAACCGCCGCCACCCCATGAAGCCCACGGACCCCCGGATTCGCCACTACACCGAGGCCCAGATCCGTACGCTCCTCGCCGAAGTCCACGAGCGGGGCCGCCGGTTCGGCCTGGTCTGGCCCTCCGCCACCACCGACACGACCATCGACGGCCGCGTGCTCGTCCGCTTCAACACCGCGCCCGCGTCGACCCTCCTCAACCTCCTGAACCTGCTCCTCGACGCCGAACGAGACGCCTCGTGCGATTTCTGATCGCGGCGGCCTTCGCTGTCCTCCTCGCCCTGGCGATCGCCACCGTCGTCCTGGGTGTCATCACCGCACTCAACGTTGCAAAGCCCGACGAGGAGGACCCCTGACATGCCCGGCCCCATGCCCGACCCCGACCCCTGCCCTGCACCGGACCCCCTGGCCAACGCCCTCGCCGCGACCCACTACGCCGTCGCGACCGCCTTCAACGCCCTCCTCCCCGGCACCGCCCCGCCCGTCCCCGATGACTTCGACTGGCGTGAACTCGAAGCCGTCATCTACCACCTGGGCTTCGCCGCCGACGAGTCCGACGCCGCCCTCAACCTCTACCGCCTGCTCGCCGCCGTCCAGCGGATCGCCTACCGCGAGGCCGCCGGCCGCAACTCCACGGGCCACCCGGCCCGCCTCAACCCCTGCACGCCCTCGGTGGGATTCACCCGTGGGGGTGGTGCCCGGTGAATGCCGCCGGCCGGGCCCCGCGCGGCCCCTAGCGTGGGCAGGGCCGAACGCCAGCCATCCCGGGGGAGGGGAGCCGACGTGTCCGACGTCGCCGAATACCTGATGCTCTACGTGGAGAACGGCACCGTCGTGGCCCACGACGCCGACCTCCGCCCGCACGCCTTCACGCTGCCGCCCGGCGACCTGGGTGCCACCATCGCCCGGGCCGACGCCACCGGCTGCACACAGCTCCTGCTCACCGTCAGCGCCTCCACGGTCGTCTCCTGCCGCGAGGTCTGACCTGCGTCAACGGCCGGGCGTGTTCCGGCTCGCCACCGTACGTGTCTGATTGGCTACCCGTGAGCGAGGCGGCAGGCGCCTCCGACCCAAGGGAAGACCGTCATGACGACAGAGCGCACCAACCCGGCGGCCCGGCTCGGGTTCGAGCCCGGCCAGGTCGTCCAGGAGATCGGCTACGACGACGATGTCGACCAGGACCTTCGCGAGGGCATCGAGTCGGTCATCGGCCAGGACCTCGTCGACGAGGACTACGACGACGTGGCCAACGTCGTCCTGCTCTGGTTCCGCGACGAGGACGGGGACCTCACCGACGCCCTGGTGGACGCCATCGGCCTCCTCGAAGAAGGCGGCACGATCTGGCTACTCACCCCGAAGGCCGGCCGGGACGGCTACATCGAGCCCAGCGACATCAGCGACGCCGCCCAGACCGCGGGCCTGTCCCAGGCCAGGTCGGTCAGCGTCGCCAAGGACTGGTCCGGCACCCGCCTCACCGCCCCCAAGCGCTGAGCCCCCGGTGGCGCAGGACGTCGGCTGGGCCGACTTCCTGCGCCACGCCGCCGCTCGGCTCGGCTCGGAGTCCTGCCGCCCGGCGGCGGGTCTTGGGACGCTACTCCGCCGCCCGGGCGGCCGCCGCCTTCGCCAGGTCGTCGACGCTGCCGGACATGATCGTGCGGATGTGTTCGGTGATCCGCTGGAGCGGCCAGTCCCACCAGGCCAGGGCCAGGAGGCGGTCGACGTCCGCATCGCCGTAGCGGCGGCGGATGAGACGGGCGGGGTTGCCGCCCACGATGCCGTAGTCGGGGACGTCGTCGACGACGACGGAGCCGGAGGCGATGATCGCCCCGTGACCGATGCGGACGCCGGGCATCACCATGGCCCCGTAGCCGAACCAGACGTCGTTGCCCACCACCGTGTCGCCCCGTCCGGTCAGGCCGGTGACGAGGTCGAAGTGCTCGGCCCAGGAGCCGCCCATGATCGGGAACGGGAACGTCGAGGGGCCGTCCATGCGGTGGTTGGCGCCGTTCATGATGAACCGCACGCCCGTGCCCAGCGCGCAGAACTTCCCGATGACCAGCTTCTCCGGCCCGTAGTGGTACAGCACGTTGCGGGTCTCGAAGGCGGTCGGGTCATCGGGATCGTCGTAGTAGGTGAACTCTCCGACCTCGATCAGCGGCGAGGTGACCAGCGGTTTCAGCAGCACCACCCGCGGCTGCTCGGGCATCGGATGGATCACGGTCGGGTCGGCGGGAACAGGTGGCATCGCGAAGTGCTTCCGTAGGCAACGAGGAGATCTGACGGTTCGTCGGGCGAGTGGCCGACCCGGAGATTCTGCGGCACGACCGGGGCCTTGCCGCAAGCCCCCCACCGGGCCGTATGTTGATCACGGCGAAGGGTGACGCCCTCCCCTCGCCCCCGTCATCCGCCGCACACCCATCACCGACGCCCCCCGCCGAAGCGGCGGTCCCGCCACACAGCTGTGCGCAGGACGTCGGCCGGGCCGACTTCCTGCGCACCGTCGGACGGGTCAGCAGGAGATGTTGCCGCCGCCGACGTCGGTGCCGAGGACACCGACGAACTTCTTGTACAGGTTGATGCGGTCGTTGCGCTCGTCCGGGTTCTTGCCGTCGCACTCCAGCGCGCCGTTGATGCTGCGGATGGTCTCGCCGAAGCCCTTGTTGTTGACGATGGCGTCGTGCGGGGTCATCGACCCGGCGCCGCTCTGGGTGTCCCAGAACCAGAGGGCGGTCTTCCAGGAGACGGCGGAGTTCCGCTCGACCTGGTAGGGGTCGTGCAGCAGGTCGATGTGCAGGGCGTCGCCGGCGGCCTTGTAGTTGAAGTTCCAGCTGATCTGCAGCGGCCCGCGCCCGTAGTAGGCGGCCTGGCCGGCCGGACAGCCGTACGGCTGGGAGGCGTCGCAGTAGTGGCTGTAGTTGGCGGTGTTCTGCTCGACGACGTACTTCAGCCCGCCGGTCTCGTGGCTGACGTTGGCGAGGAACGCCGCCGCCTCGCGCTTGCGGGTGGCGTCGTTGCCGGTGGTGGTGAACTTCGGATAGGCGCTGAGGGCGTCGACCAGGCCCTGGTAGGTGTAGAAGGCGTTCCGGCTCGGGAACATCTGGTTGAACTGGGACTCGCTGACCACGAACGAGCCGGCGGCGGTCGCCGGCGTGGCCTGCCCGGTCAGGGCGATGGTGCTCAGGACGGCGGCCGAGGCCACTGCGGACAGGGTGCGGGAGAGCTTCATCGTCACTACTCGCTCGGAATCGGGGCGGGTTGCTTCGGGGGCGAAGCGCCGGGGTCCATCGTGGTGGGCGCATTTCAGAGCAAGCGGTTCGCCGGTGCCCAAACCACTCGTTCGGGTCGTATCCGATCGAGGAGGTGAGAGGGATTCAGGCCATCTCCAGCTCGTCCGACACGCCGACAGGGTGATCATCCGGTCGTCGTATACGCGGGATAACCTCATCCGCGCACATCGGAGACACCGCGAGCGGGGGACGAACACATGGGCCAGACCGACGACGAAGGCGACGAGCGGCTCGCGGCGGAGGGCGAGGTGGCGGTGGCCCGGCTGGCGATCGACTCCGGGGACCTCCCGCACGCCGCCGACCACCTGGCCGACGCGATCCTCGCCGACCCCCAGCTGCCCGAACTGCACGAGGCGCTGGCCGAGTTGTGCGCCGCCGCCGGAGGGCCGGCCGCGGCCCGCGAGCTGTTCCCGCTGGACGGCCAGGTCTACCTGGGCACCGTCGCCTGCCGGGCCCACGTCGAGGCCGCCGCCGGGGACTGGGACACCGCCGTCGGCCTGCTCGCCTCCGCGATCCAGTACGAGCCCGCGAGACCCTGGGCGCACACCGCCTGGCTCGCCCGCGAGGACCTGCCCGCCCTCGTCGACCCGGACGCCGTCGCCCAGGCGGTGGCCCGGGCGACCGGCGGGCTGCCCGACCCGCTACCGGCCGAACTCGCCGCCGCCGTCCAGCCGTTCGACGGCTTCGTGCAGGCCGTGGTGGCCCGCCACGGCGACCACGCGTTGCTGCTGGCGATGGCCTCCGGCCTCACCCGCCGCCTCGGTGCCACCGCCCGCGCCGTCGAACTCGCCGAACTGGCCCACCGCTTGGCCCCCGGCTACATGCCCTCCGTGATGCTCGGCAACGCCCTGCGCGCCCACGGCCGGCCCGAACGGGCGCTCGCCGTCTGGGAGGCCGAACTGGCCCGGGTCGAACCGGAGCGGGACAACACCAGCAGCTACCTCGCCGTCGACGTCGCCGAGCTGTACGGCACCCTCGGCCGCCCCGCCGACGGCCTGCCCTGGCTGGACCGCGTGCTCGCCACCGAACCCGACCACCCCAAGGCGGCCCCCGCCCGGTACGGCCTGCGCCACGCCGTCGACGGCGACCCCGCCCACCTGCTCGCCCTGGCCGACCACCACCGCGCCCACCCCGACCACGAGTACGCCCAGGACCTGCTGGAGCGGCTCAGCCACCGGGAGCCCTGGCTCGGCATGGTCTCCGGCGCCACCGAGGCGACCGTCAACGTGCTGCACCAGGTGCTCGCCGCCCCCGGCACCACCCGCGACAGCGAGATCGGGTGCAGGGCCTCCGCCGTCGAGCCGCCCAGCTCGCTGCTGGCCGTCCGCCTCGCGCTGCCGCTCGCCACCGTCGACTACCAGTCGGTCGCCGAGCCCGACCCCCGGCTTCCGCTGGTCGAACCCACCACCCGGATCTGGGCCTGGGACGGCACCGACCCGCGCCCGGCCGTCGCCCCGCCCGCGCCGGAGAGCGCCGAACTCGTCCGGTCCACCGCCGAGATCGTCTGGCCGACCGTCCCCGCCGCCTACGACCACGCCGTCCGGCTGGCCGGGCTGCCGCTGGACGACCTGCTCGGCACGCTCGTCCACCCGCCGATGCCCCGGGAGGACGAGCTCGGCCGGGCCCTGCTCGCCCACCAGCCCGAACTGTGGGTGCGGGCCGTCCAGGTCTTCGCCTGCCTCGGCATCGCGCACCACCGCACCGACCAGCCGTGGGAGGACTCCGACCGCCGCCGCGTGCTGGTCGACCTGCTGCTCGGGCCCGAGGACTGGGTGGTCGAGGCGGCCGGCTTCGCCCTCGTCGCGATCGGCTGGACGCACCCCGAGACCCGCGCCGACATCGCCGAGCGGCTCCGGCAGCGCCTGCACTACAGCGCCCGGGCGCGCCGCACCCGGGTGGTGACCGTCCTGCGGTCGCTGGCCGCGCTGGCGCTCGCCGCACCCTGGCTGCCCGAGGGCGACGCCGACCTGGCCCGGCGGCTGATCGAGCGGGTCGAGGCCCAGGAGACCCGGGAGGCCGCGGGGGCGGAGGAGGCCGAGGACAGTGCGGAACGTGAGGAGCCGGCCGAGGAGCGGCAGCCGGAACCCCGCCCCGGCTTCCTCCGCCGCCTCTTCGGGCGCGGCCCGCAGTCCTAGGGCCGGACGCCCTAGCCGACGCCCGGCAGCGGATCCTGGTCGACGTCGAAGCGCGCGACCCGCTCCGCCGGATCACGGCACTCCGGGCCGAGCCGGAGGATCCGCGACTCCGGGTCGTGCAGCGGGCGGTGGCAGCGGCGGCAGGTGACGCGGGGTCGGACGGCCTCGCGGGTGTCGGTGCCCGGGAGCGGCACGGGGCCGGCCGGGTCCGGGCTGCTGGTCGGGGCGCTGGTCATGGGGAGACGGTAGCCGGGCGGCCCGTGAAAAGATCCCCCCATGGCCACGGACCGCAGCAGCGCAGGAGACCCGGCGAGCACCCTCGCCCTGCTCTGGGGGCTGACCGCCGAGGAGAAGCCCGGGCGGCGCGGCCCGAAGCAGGCCCGGTCGACCGGTGAGATCGCCGCCGCGGCCATCGCCCTCGCCGACGCCGAGGGCGTGGAGGCCGTCACCATGCGCCGGGTGGCGCAGGAGCTGGGGCTGTCCCCGATGGCGCTGTACACCTACGTCCCCGGCAAGGCCGAACTGCTCGACCTGATGCTGGACACGGCCTACGCGGCGATGCCCCGCAGCACCCCCGCCGGCGACGGCTGGCGGGCCAGGGTCACCGCCGTCGCCGACGACAACCGGGCGCTCTACCGCGCCCACCCCTGGGTCGCGGCCGTCTCCACCAGCCGGCCGCCGCTCGGCCCGGGCCTGATGGCCAAGTACGAGTACGAGCTGCGCGCCTTCGAGGGCACCGGCCTGCCCGACGTCGAGCTGGACGCCGCGCTCACCCACCTGCTCGGCTTCGTCCAGACCTGCGCCCGGATGGCCGCCGACGAGCGCGCCGCCCGGCAGGACAGCGCGATGACCGACGCGCAGTGGTGGGCCGCCAACGCCGACCTGCTCGCCAAGGTCTTCGACGCCGAGCGCTACCCGGTCGCCGCCCGGGTGGGCGCCGCCGCCGGCGAGGCCCACGGCGGCGCGTACGACCCGGACCACGCGTACGCCTTCGGCCTGGCCCGCATCCTGGACGGCCTGGCGGCGCTGGTCACGCGCGGGCAGGGCTGACGGCGCCGGTCACGCGCGGGCGCCGCTGACCACGCGCGGTCGGTCCGCGCCGCGCTCGCGGTCTGACGCCCAGGACGCCAAGGCCCGACGTCTCCCCGGACGCCTCGGGGCCCGACGCCCGGGGCCCGAGGTTTCCCCAGGTCAGCGATGTCATGACCAAAATGCGGAAACGGAGATGACAGCCTGCCCTTCCGCCCGCTACCGTCACCTCGACACACGCGCGCGGAGGGCAGGCGGCCATGCCAGAGACAACCCAGCAGGACAGCGGCCGAGGCCTCTGGTACGGCTTCGCGGCCTACGGAATCTGGGGCCTCTTCCCCCTGTTCTGGCCACTGCTGGAGCCCGGCGCCGCCGACGACATCCTGGCCAACCGGATGGTCTGGTCCCTGGTCGCCGTGGTGCTGCTGCTGGTCGCCCAGCGGCACTGGGGCTGGATACGCCCGCTGCTGCGCCAGCCCCGCCGGGTCGCCATGCTGGCCGGCGCGGCCGTGGTGATCTCGATCAACTGGGGCGTCTACATCTGGGGCGTCAACGCCGGGCACGTGGTCGAGACCAGCCTCGGCTACTTCATCAACCCGCTGGTCACCATCGCCTTCGGCGTCCTGATGCTCAAGGAGCGGCTGCGCGTGGCGCAGTGGACGGCGGTCGGCATCGGCGCGGCCGCCGTCGTGGTGCTGAGCGTCGCGTACGGGCGGCTGCCGTGGATCGCGCTCACCCTGGCGCTGTCCTTCGCCACGTACGGCCTGCTGAAGAAGAAGGTCGGGCTGAGCGGGCTGGAGAGCCTGGCGGCGGAGAGCGCCTTCATGTTCCCGTTCGCGCTCGGCTACCTGGTCTACCTGGAGGTCAGCGGGCGCGGCACCTTCGGGCACACGGTGGCCGGCTCGTACGGCTGGGGGCACTCCGGGCTGCTGATGATCAGCGGGGTGGTCACGGCGATCCCGCTGCTGTTCTTCGGCGCGGCGGCCGTGCGGGTGCCGCTGACCGTGCTCGGGCTGCTGCAGTACCTGGCGCCGGTGTTCCAGTTCCTGATCGGCGTGGCGGTGTTCCACGAGTCGATGCCGCCCTCCCGCTGGGCCGGGTTCGCCCTGGTCTGGGCGGCCCTCGTGGTGCTCACCTGGGACGCGCTGCGCCAGCTGCGGGCCGACCGCGCGGGGCGGGCCGCGGCCGTGCCGCAGCCCGCCCCCGCCGAGGCGGCGGTCAGGCGCTGATGTCCCGGCTGGCGAAGCGGGACCAGGCCGCCGCGCCGAACACGGCGACGTAGGCGGCCTGCAGGCCGAGGTCCTTCCACACGCCGTCCCAGTACATCGGCTGGCGCAGCAGGTCCGCGAAGCTGAGCCAGTAGTGGGTGAACAGGAACGGCCGGACGGCGTCCAGCTGCGGGAAGGCGTCCAGGATCTGCACGGTGATCACCAGCCCGACGGTCGCGGCCATCGCCGCGATGCCGCTGCCGGTGAGCGTGGAGACGAACAGCCCGATGGCCACCAGCCCGGCCAGCGAGGCCGCCACCACCCCGGCCACCAGGACCGCCCGCAACAGCGCGTCGCCGAAGCCGATGGTGTCCCCGGAGATCAGCGTCACCTCGCCGAGCGGGAACAGCGCGGCGCCGGTGGCCAGCGCCGCCGCCGCGACCGCCGCGGTGGCGGCCAGGCAGAACACCAGCCCGGCGGTGAACTTGGCGGCCAGCAGCCTGGTCCGTCCGGCCGGCGCGACCAGCAGGTAGCGCAGCGTCCCGGTGGCCGCCTCGCCGGCGACCGAGTCCCCGGCGACCACGCCGACCGTCATCGGCAGGAACACCGGCAGCGCGACCGCGAGCGCGGTGAACACCAGGAACAGGCCGTTCTGGGTGGTCTGCGCGATGAAGTTCACGCCGCCGCCGCCCTCGTGCGGGCTGTCCGTGTTGAGCTTGACGACCACGCCGATCAGGATCGGCAGCACCGCCAGGATCCCCAGCAGCACCTTGGTGCGCATCCGGCGGAAGGTCAGGTGCAGCTCGTTGCGGAACAGCGCCAGGAACCCGGCCGCCGTCTGCGGCCGCCGCCCGATCCGGACGGGCGGTGCCGCGGGCCCCGCCGTCTCAGCCTGCGACATCGAAGCCCTCCCCGGTCAGCGCCACGAAGGCGTCCTCCAACGTGCCCCGCTCCAGCCCGAACCCGTGCACCCGCACGCCGGCCTCGACCAGCGCCGCGCACAGCTTCGGCAGCGCCTCCTCGGCCGACGTGCCGCCCGACGTGCCGCCCGACGTGCCGCCCGACGTGCCGCCCGACGTGCCGCCCGACGTGCCGGCCGACGACCCGAGCGCGCCGAGCTCGCCGTCCACCCGCCCGTCGCCGGGCAGCAGCGAACCGACCTGGTGGGCCGCCAGCACCTCCACGGCCTGGGCGACGTCCGGTGTGCGGACCACCAGCCGGCCCTGCGCCCGGGCGGCCAGCTCGGCGACGGTGCCCTGCACCACCAGCCGGCCCCGGGACATCACCGCCGCGTGCGAGCAGACCTGCTCGATCTCGTCCAGCAGGTGCGAGGAGAGGAACACCGTGGTGCCCTCCCCCGCGACCTCCCGCACCAGCGCCCGGATCTCACGCATGCCCTGCGGGTCCAGCCCGTTGGTGGGCTCGTCCAGCACCAGCAGCTCGCGCGGCTGCAGCAGCGCCGAGGCCAGGCCGAGCCGCTGCTTCATGCCCAGCGAGTAGGCGCGGGCCTTCTTGCCCGCCGCCGCGCTCAGCCCGACCCGCTCCAGCGCCGTCTCGACGCGGTGGCGCCGGGTGCGGGGGTCGGCGGTCGGATCGGCGGCGTCGAACCGGATCAGGTTGTCCCGCCCGGAGAGGAAGCCGTACAGCGCCGGGCCCTCGATCAGCGCGCCCACCCGGGGCAGCACGCCGGCGACGGACTGCGGCATCGGCTCGCCGAGGACGGTGGCCACGCCGGAGGTGGGGGAGATCAGGCCCATCAGCATCCGGATGGTGGTGGTCTTGCCGGAGCCGTTCGGGCCGAGGAAGCCGAAGACGGAGCCGCGCGGCACGCTCAGGTCCAGGCCGTCCACGGCGAGCTGGCCGCCCCGGAAGCGCTTGGTCAGGCCGCGGGTCCTGATCACGTCGTCGGTGCCGGAAACAACGGAGGCAGGGGAGGGGGAGGAGGGGGAGGTGGTGGTGGAAGGCGCGGGGGCCGGGCGCTGCTCGGCGCCCGGACCCCCGGCCGACTCCGTAACGTCCCCCGTTACGGGAGCCTTGGTCATCCGTCAGTTCACCCCGGCGGCGTGCTGCAGCACCGGCAGGGTCACCGCGCCGGCGAAGACCCGGCCGTCGTCGGTGACCAGGACGTTCACCACCTTGGTGCTGATCAGCGTGCCGCCGCCGACCGGCTTGCCGAGCGACTTCAGCAGCGCCTGCGGGTTCAGGGCCTGGCCCCGGCCGCCGTGCTTGCCGCTCTTCCCGCCGTCCTGCGGTGCGCCGACGGTGCCGGCGGGCAGCTGCGCCGAGACCACGGTCGTCCAGCCCTCGCCGATCACGTTCACGCCGTCGTGGCCCCGGCCGTCCGCTCCCGTGCCCGCCTGGCCCTTGCCCGCCTGGCCCTTGCCCGGTGCGCCCTGGCCGGCCGCGTCCTGCCCCGCCGCGTCGTGCCGTCCCGCGGCGCCGTCCGCCTTCTGCTCCGTCACCTTGGCGCCCTTGGGCACGGTGAAGTCGAAGGTCTTGCCGGCCGGCTTGGCGAAGGACACGTCGGTGAAGTGCACGTCCAGGACGGTGGAAGCGTCGACGCCCTTGACCACGACCGAGAGCGGCACCCCGTTGTCGGCGGCGACCGCGATCCGGACCTCGGCGACGGTCGAACCGGACTGGGTGGGCTTGACGCTCAGCTGGTACGCCTTCTGCCCGGCCACGTTGGCGGTGCCCGCCACGGTGACCGAGGTGGTGCCCGCGCTCGCGTCCAGGAACTGCCGGGCGGCCTCCTGCGGGGTCGTCGGCACCCCGGTCAGCGGAGCGCCCGGGTGCTTGCCGGTGTGCTGGGCGGCGGCCGCCGCCGGGCCGGTCAGGTGCACGGCGGTGTTGGTCGAGCTGTCCCAGGCCCAGGCCTGGTCGCCGTTGTGGACGACGGTGTAGCCGGCCATGTTCTCCAGCAGGTCCACCCGCTGGCGGTCCGGGCCGTCCACCGCGACCCGCAGGGTCTGGTCGCCGCCGAGCAGGCCGAGCAGCTTGGACTGCGGGTCCGCCGCCGAGGAGCCGCCGTCCTGGCCCCCGCCGCGGCCGGCCGCCGCGCCGAGCCCGCCGGCCGCGGCGCCGAGCAGCTGGCTGGGCAGGCCGAGGTCGGTGGAGACGGACACCGTGCCGGAGAGGCTCTGCGCGTCGGAGCCGAGCGCCTTGGCCACCACCTGCTCGGCCGTCAGGGTCGGAAGGTCGGGCGGGGAGTCGGCCGCCAGCGCGGGCACCAGCCCGATCCCGGTGGCGATCACCGCGGCCACCGCCAGCGGCACCCCGGCCCGTACCAGGGTGCGCCGTCGCGAACGGTACGGCACACCGCCGTCCACGCTGTCCCCCGCCGCCGTGTCAATGGTCATGGCGTCCTCAACTCCTCTGTGAACACGAGCGATTGGCTGTGCTCCTCCATTAGAGGCCCGCCGACCGCCCCCGTCATCGCCCTGCAGGGCCAGTTCGGGGTAAACCTCCCGGGTACACCGACCCTGAGAAGGCCTCAGGGTTGACTCCTCCGAACGTACGACACCTGGCGTAGGGTCGCGCCATGGACGGAACCGCCATGGACGCAAGCACCCCCCCGACCGCTAACGCGATGCGGCGCGCCCTGCGCCGCGCCCGGGACGGCGTCGCCCTCGACGTGACCGAGGCCGCCGTGCTGCTCCAGGCCAGAGGCGAGGACCTGAGCGACCTCTGTGCCGGCGCCGCCCGGGTCCGAGACGCCGGGCTGGCGGCGGCCGGGCGGCCCGGCGTCATCACCTACTCCAAGAGCGTCTTCATCCCGCTCACCCGGCTCTGCCGCGACAAGTGCCACTACTGCACCTTCGTCACCGTCCCCGGCAAGCTGCGCCGCGCCGGCCACGGGATGTTCATGTCCCCCGACGAGGTGCTGGACGTCGCCCGGCGCGGCGCCGAACTCGGCTGCAAGGAAGCCCTGATCACCCTCGGCGACAAGCCGGAGGACCGCTGGCCCGAGGCCCGCGAGTGGCTCGACGCGCACGGCTACGACGACACCATCGCCTACGTGCGGGCGATGTCGATCCGGATCCTGGAGGAGACCGGCCTGCTCCCGCACCTCAACCCCGGGGTGCTGAGCTGGACGGACTTCCAGCGGCTCAAGCCCGTCTCCGCCTCGATGGGCATGATGCTGGAGACCACCGCCACCCGGCTGTGGAGCGAGCCCGGCGGCCCGCACTTCGGCTCGCCGGACAAGGAGCCGGCCGTCCGGCTACGGGTGCTGGAGGACGCCGGGCGCAGCTCCGTCCCGTTCACCAGCGGCCTGCTGATCGGCATCGGCGAGACCTACCAGGAGCGCGCCGAGTCGCTGTTCGCGCTGCGCAAGGTCTCCCGCGCCTACCACGGCGTCCAGGAGCTGATCCTGCAGAACTTCCGCGCCAAGCCGGACACGGCGATGCGCGGCATGCCCGACGCCGAACTGGACGAGCTGGTCGCCACCGTGGCGGTGGCCCGGCACCTGATGGGCCCGGCCGCCTGCCTGCAGGCGCCGCCGAACCTGGTGGACGGTGAGTACGGGCGGCTGATCGCGGCCGGCGTCGACGACTGGGGCGGCGTCTCCCCGCTGACCCCCGACCACGTCAACCCCGAGCGCCCGTGGCCGCAGATCGAGCGGCTCGCCGAGCGCTCTGCGGCGGCCGGCTTCGAGCTGCGCGAGCGCCTGGCCGTCTACCCCGAGTACGTGCGGCGCGGCGAGCCCTGGCTGGACCCGCGGGTGCTGCCGCACGTGCGCGCCCTGGCCGACCCGCAGACCGGGCTGGCGAACCCGGACGCGGTGGTCCGCGGCCTGCCCTGGCAGGAGCCCGAGGACCTGCCCGACGCGTACGGGCGGACCGACCTGCACGCCACCATCGACACCGAGGGGCGCACCGGCGACCGCCGGGCCGACTTCGAGGACGTCTACGGCGACTGGGAGGTGCTGCGCGAGCAGGTGCTCGCCGCCGGCGCGCCGGAGCGGCTCGCGGGCGACCTGCGCGAGGCCCTGGCGGTGGCCGCCGACGACCCGACGCGGCTGACCGACGACCAGGCGCTGGCGCTGTTCCACGCGGACGGCCCGGCTCTGGACGCGCTCTGCCGGATCGCCGACGACGTCCGCCGGGACGCCGTCGGGGAGGACGTCACCTACTGCGTCACCCGGAACATCAACTTCACCAACGTCTGCTACACCGGCTGCCGCTTCTGCGCCTTCGCCCAGCGCCGCACCGACGCCGACGCCTACACCCTGTCGCTGCAGCAGGTCGCCGACCGCGCCGCGCAGGCCTGGGAGGTGGGCGCCACCGAGGTCTGCATGCAGGGCGGAATCCACCCGGACCTGCCCGGCACCGCCTACTTCGACATCGCCCGCGCGGTGAAGGAGCGGGTGCCCGGCATCCACGTGCACGCCTTCTCCCCGATGGAGGTGGTCAACGGCGCGACCCGCACCGGCCTGTCCATCCGCGACTGGCTCCAGCGGGCCAAGGAGAACGGCCTGGACAGCATCCCGGGCACCGCCGCCGAGATCCTGGACGACGAGGTCCGCTGGGTGCTCACCAAGGGCAAGCTGCCGGCCGCCACCTGGGTCGAGGTGGTCACCACCGCGCACGAGCTGGGCATCCGCTCCTCGTCCACGATGATGTACGGGCACGTGGACACCCCGGCGCACTGGCTCGGGCACCTGCGGCTGCTCGCCGGGATCCAGCAGCGCACCGGTGGCTTCACCGAGTTCGTGACCCTGCCGTTCATCCACACCAACGCGCCGGTCTACCTGGCCGGCATCGCCCGGCCCGGCCCGACCGCCCGGGACAACCGCGCGGTGGTCGCGATGGCCCGGCTGCTGCTGCACCCGCACATCCCCAACATCCAGACCAGCTGGGTCAAGCTGGGCGCGGAGGGCGCCGCCGAGATGCTCCGCTCGGGCGCCAACGACCTGGGCGGCACGCTGATGGAGGAGACCATCTCGCGGATGGCCGGTTCGGCGTACGGGAGTTACAAGTCGGTGCGGGACCTCCAGGCGATCGCCGAGGCGGCGGGCCGCCCGCACCGCCAGCGCACCACCACCTACGGCGAGGTGCCGGCCGAGCGCCGGGCGGCGGCGCTGGCCTCGGACGGGCACCTGCCGGAGCTGCTGCCGGTCGTGGACTGATCCCGGCGGCGTGGCCGCCCGGGGCGCCGGACGGCGGGGTTGCAACAGTGTGTTGAAGTGCTGGTGTTCGAGGTGGCTCGTCGATACGTTCGAACCTTCGAATACAGTGCCAGGGCGCGCGACCGGCCGAGCGTCGCGCGGCCCCCTGCCCCGAGGAAAGGCGCCCCGTCGTGATGCCACTGTGGTCACGCGCCCAGCAGCAGGACTTCCGCAGCCGGGTGCGGGGCTGTCTGCTCGGCGGTGCCATCGGCGACGCGCTCGGTGCCGGCGTCGAGTTCGAGCCGCTGGAGAAGATCCGCGCCCAGCACGGCCCGCAGGGCGTCACCGGGTACGTCCCCGCGTACGGGCGCACCGGCGCCGTCACCGACGACACCCAGCTCACCCTGTTCACCGTCGACGGCCTGATCCGCGCCCACATCCGGCGCGACACCGGCAGCTGGCACCCGCCCACCGACCTGCACCTGGCCTACCTGCGCTGGGCCGCCAGCCAGCGCGACTGGGGCCCCGACGAGCGCCGCCCCGACCTCGGCTGGCTCGGCCGCGAGGAGTGGCTGTACGCCCAGCGCGCCCCCGGCCAGGGCTGCCTGTCCGGCCTCTCCGGTGCCGAGGGCGAGCGTCTCGGCACCCTGGAGCGGCCCAAGAACCCGCACTCCAAGGCCTGCGGCACGGTGGTGCGGGCGGCGCCGTTCGGGCTGCTCACCACCTGGGAGCCGGGCCTGGTGTTCCAACTCGCGGTGGAGTGCGCGGTGCTCACCCACGGCCACCCGACCGGCTACCTCGCGGCCGGCGCGTTCGCGGTGATCGTCCACAGCGTGGCCCGCGGCGGCACCCTGGAGGAGGGCGTCCACCTCGCCCTGGCCCTGCTCTCCGAGCGGCAGGCGCACGAGGAGACCACCGCCGCGCTGCGGGCCGCGCTGGACGCCGTCCGGGCCGGCGAGCCGTCCGCCGACCGGGTCGAGGCGCTGGGGGAGGGCTGGGTCGCCGAGGAGGCACTGGCGATCGGGGTCTACTGCGCACTCGTCGCGCACGACGTGCGCTCGGGCCTGCTGCTCGCGGTCAACCACTCCGGGGACAGCGACTCCACCGGCGCGATCTGCGGGAACCTGCTCGGGGTGCTGCACGGTGACACCGCGCTGCCGTCCGGGCTGGTGGCCGGGCTGGAGGGGCGCGGCGCGATCCTCGAACTGGCCGACGACTTCGTGCTGGAGCTGATGCACGGCGCCGAACTGCACGACCCGCGGACCCCGGAGGGGCTGATCTGGTCCGGCCGGTACCCGGTGGTGCGCTGAGACCATCAGGTGGTGCGCCGAACGGGAGCGGTGCGAACGACAGTTGCCCGTAGCGTCGGCCGCCGCCGGAGAGGGCGACGGCCACCGCTACGGGCAACTGGACCGAGCACGGAGCCGGATCGGGGTCCCGCGGCCTTGCTGAGGGACCGGATCGGGGGGCCGGACCGGGGGCTGGATCGGGGCCTGACGAGGGGCCGGATCAGGGGCCGCCGAACGCCCCCGCGGCCGTGGCGCTCGCGAACGCGTTCCAGGCCTCGGCGGAGAAGCGGAGCTGCGGTCCCTGAGGGTCCTTCGAGTCCCGTACCGCCACCGCCCCGGCGGCCGGCCTGGCGATCTCCACACAAGCGCCGTTGCCGCCGCTGTGACTGCTCTTGCGCCAGCGGGTTCCGTGCTCGGAGGTGGTGCTCATCAGTGGTATCCCTCTTCAATCTCAGCTATCAGTGTCCGGCTCTCCGCCACGCCGAGCGCTGCCGCCCTCAGGTAGTCGTACAGACCGGTATAGCGGCGCACGTCCGCGTCCTTCTCCAGGTAGAGATCGCTCGTCACCCCTTCGAAGTAGACAACCGTGGAATCGGCTGACTCGGGGAACTCCAGCAGGGAGAATGTCCCGGTCATGCCGGGGTGGGCACCGGCCGAGAACGGGATCACCTGGATCGTGATGTTCGGCCGCTGGCTCAGCTCCATCATGTGCTTCAGCTGCTGGGCCATCACCTCGCGGCTGCCGACCTCGCGGCGCAGCACCGCCTCGTCTATGACGGTCCACAGGCTGCCCAGCTGGTTCTCGCCCTGGATGCGGTCCTGGCGCTTCATCCGGACCTGCACCCGGCGCTGCACGGCGAGCGCGTCGGTGTCCGGCTGGGTGCCCTCGACGACGGCCTGCGCGTACTGCTCGGTCTGCAGCAGGCCCGGGACGAACGAGGACTCGTACGCGCGGATCGAGGAGGCTTCGGCCTCCAGCCCGATGTAGACGCTGTACGGGGTCGGCATGTCGTTGAAGTCGTGCCACCAGCCGCGCTGGCGCGACTCCTTGGCCATCTCCATGAGGCTGGCGCGCAGCTGCTCGTCGTTCACGAGGTAGACGTCGCAGAGGTCGCGCACGTCGCGCTGGCTGATGCTGCGGCGGCCGTTCTCCAGTCGGCTGATCTTCGACTGGGAGACCATCAGCCGGCCGGCCACCTCCTCCGCGGTCATCCCGAGGCCTTCGCGGAGCTTGCGCAGCTCCGAGCCGAGGCGCCGGCGGCGCACGGTGGGATTGATGTTGGCGGACACGTCGACCTCCGGCCGGACCTCTGGTGATCGTTGGAACGGCAGCCCTCGGAACACTTCGGACATTGGGACCAACCCCCCTGACTTGGAGCAGCATGTCATCTTGGGCCAGGTCGGCGTCAGGGAATCACAGGAGCGCAGTAGAACAGATCGTCGGAAAAGCACTTCTGTGAGACGCCGAAGGTCCCCAGGTGGTAATGCGGCTCAGCGGCTCGTACCGGTACGTGCTGTGAGTTGCGCTCCCCGGCGGTGCAGGTGCCGGTGGCACATGCGAGGACAGGGTCCGCCGGGTTCCCCGGGCGGGCCTCGGCGGGTCCTCGGGGACGGCAGAGGGGCGGTCGCCGGGCGACTTCCGTCGCGGGGCGACCGCCCCTCCGTGCTTCTGGTGGTGCGGGTGGTGCGGGTGGTGCACGTCGTGCCGGCTGGTGCGTTGGTGGTGCGTCGGGTCGCTCAGCGCCGTCGGGCGGCGTGAGCGAGGTGGCGCGCGCCGTCGGGCGTGTCGCCAGGCGTGCCGTGCAGGCCGTGTGCGTCATGCAGGCCGTGCGTGCCGTACGGGCCGTGCGTGCCGCACGGCGGTCGGTACGGGGTTCGGGACGGCGTTCCGTGCGCCGGGGCGGCCCCGGTCAGCGGACGCCGACCCGTGAGGCGGCGACCCGCCCGGAACCCCGGCCCGCCGCACGGGCGCCGGAGCGGCCGGTGCCGGAGGCGCCGGTCGCGGACCCCTGGGGTGAACGGTTCTGCTGCGCCGGCAGGCCGTTCTGCACGTCCATCACGGCGTGCGCGACCATCCCGCCCAGCGGGTCGTACCGGATCAGGTCGCGCAACCGCGACCGTGAGGACCGGCCCTCGTTGCCCGGGTACAGGTGCTTGCCCAGGCCCACCGAGTGGGCCAGGGCCGCCAGCGCCGCCGTCCGCGGGTCCGGCGGCACGCCGGTGCGGATGGCGGTGTCCAGCCGCTGTTTGATCGCGGCGTTGGTGCAGTCGTCCGACGCCTGGTAGCGGGTCGTCGGCAGCACCCCGCACACCTGGCCCGGCACGGCCGTGACCATGCCGCAGCGCTCCAAGTGCGCCAGGTAGGTCTGCCGCAGCCCCAGTCGGGGCCCGCCGATCCAGTGCGCCGCGCGGACCGGACTGCCGCGTCGGCGCAGCAGTTCCAGTGCGTGGTCCAGAGTCGGGTCGCCGGTCGGCCGTGCGAGCACGACAGCGATCCGGTCTCCCTCCGGTACGATCCGTCCGGCCAGGGACAGCTCGACGAGCTGCGCCCCGGCGAGTCCGAGGTCGAGGGTCTGCGGCTGCGCCGTGGTACCCGTGGTCGGGTCCAAAGCGAGCAGCAAGAGTTCCTCGGGAACAGTTCTGCGGCTCTTGCCCATCCAAGCCTCCCCGCGTGGATGAGAGACAGGGTGACGCCTCTCACACGGGCTTGTCGAGTACGCCTCCGAATCGTGACCTTGCGGTGAAGGCGGGGAACCAGGGGCGGTGGGCCGGGCGTCTGACCGGTGAACGGGCCGCAGCGCGGCCGTGCGACGGCAATAAGCGCCGGTCGGGCGGGGTGTGCGCGGCCGGATCGGCCGTCGGTGGCGGAGACTGTACAGGTACACGGGGCGGGGCGTCGGCTTCCCGAAATCGGGTCTGCCGGTGCCCCGCCGGGCGTTGAGGAGGCTGGGATACGTGGGCGAGTCCCCCGACAGGGTGCTGAGGGACGGCGAGCGGGCGCAGGAGCGCGAACGCGAACGGACCGGGACGGCCGCCGGTGCCGGTGCGGACCCCGACGGCACCGCGGGCCCGGAGGCCGATGCCGCCCCCGGCGACGCGCCGGAGAAGGGGGCCAAGCGCGGCTCGACCGTACAGCTCCGTGTCCGGGATGTGGACAGCAAGACCACGATGCTGCGGCTGCCGGTGGACAGCGCGACCACCGCGCTGCGGCTGCCCGAGGAGCTGACGAAGCCCGCCGCTGCCAGGAATTCCGAGGATGCAGCGGAGGTCGCAGAGACTGCGGAGGCTTCCGCCGCCGCGGACGCAGTGCCCGAGCGGCCCGTCGGCGCCGACCCGCGTCTCGCTATGCGGACGGCCGCGGAGGGCGCGGCAGTCGCGGGGAAGGGTGCGGCGGAGAGCACGGCGGCGGCCGGTGGGAAGAGCGCGGCCGAGGGCGACACGCCGGGGGCGTCCGCGCCCGCCGAGGGCGACGCACGCGAGGCGGACGTGCCTGAGTCCGACGAGCCCGAGTCCGACGAGCCCGAGTCCGACGAGCCCGAGTCCGACGAGCCCGGGGCGGATGTGCCGGAGGCCGACGCGCTCGGGACTGACGCACCGAAGACTGACGCGCCGAAGGAGGCCGCGGCCGAGTCCGCCGCCCCCGCCGCCCCCGCCGTCCCCGCCGCCCCCGCCGAGTCCGCCGAGTCGGACGGGTCGGCTGAGGCCGATTCGGCTGCCGAGGACCCCGCGCCGGTGAAGCCGGTGAAGTCGGTCGCGTCCGAGAAGCTGGAGAAGCTCGGGCCGCTGCGCGCCCCCGCCGCCCCCGCGGCCGGTACCGTTCCCGAGCCCCCGGTGCCGAGCCCGGTGCCCGAGCCGTCCCCCGTCCCGGATCCGGTGCCCGAGCCGCACCCGGCGCCCAAGCCCATCCCCGAACCCGAGCCGCAGCCGGGCCCGGAGCCGCTGCCGAAGCCGGCCCCCGTGCCCGAGCCCGGCCCCGCCCCGGCCCCCGAGCCGCTGCCCACCCCCGACCCGCGGCCGGTGCCGCCCGTCCCGCCGCTGCCGAAGCCCGAGCCGCTGCCCGCCCCGGAGCCGCTGACCTCGCCGGAGAACACCGCCGAGGCGATGGATGTCCTGGCGACCCTCAACGCCCGCCCGGTCTCACCGCTGCGCCGCGCGCTCAAGCGGGTCACCATCTGGACGGTCTTCCTGGCCGTGGTGCTCGGCGCGGCGGTGGTGGCCCAGTTGCTGCGCCCGCTGCCGGACGCCAAGGTGCGGCTGACCGCCGCGAGCGGCTTCAGCTTCGGCGGTGACCAGCTCGACCTCGCCTGGCCGGCCAAGGGCCAGTCCGCGGCCGAGGTGGTCGGCGTGGGCAGCCTGGGCAGCTCCGGCCCGGAGACGCCGGCCTCGATCGCCAGCGTCACCAAGGTGATGAACGCCTACCTGATCCTGCAGAAGTTCCCGCTGAAGAAGGGGGAGAGCGGCCCGAAGATCACCGTCGACAAGCAGGCCGCGCAGGAGTCCGGCAACGTCGACGAGTCGAAGGTGCCGCTCACCGAGAACCAGGTGCTCACCGAGTACCAGGCGCTGGAGATGCTGATGCTGCCGTCGGCCAACAACGTGGCCCGGCTGCTCGCCCGCTTCCACTCCGGCTCCGAGGAGGCGTTCGTCAAGCTGATGAACGAGACCGCGGCCAAGTTCGGGATGGGCAACACCACGTACGCGGACCCGGCCGGCTTCAACGCGGACACCAAGAGCACCGCCAAGGACCAGCTGAAGCTGGCCGAGCAGGTCATGCAGGACGAGATCTTCCGCCAGATCGTCTCCACCCCGGACACCACCCTCGGCACCCAGAAGGTCTTCAACACCAACACCCTGATCAACCCGAAGGCCGGGATCATCGGGGTCAAGACCGGCTCCAGCACTCCGGCCGGCGGCTGCCTGATGTGGGCCGCCTACAAGGAGATCGGCGGTGTGAAGCGGCTGATCCTGGGTGTCACCCTGGGGCAGCAGGCCACCTCCTCGGCCCCCGCCGACGGCATCCTCCCGACGGTGCTGAAGGTCAGCGGCAAGCAGATCCAGGCCGCGCAGAACGGCCTGACCGGCCAGACCCTCGCCAAGAAGGGCGACGTCGTCGGCTCCGTCGAGGACGGTCTCGGCGGCAAGGTCCCGGTCGTCGCGACCAAGGACCTCGTGGTGGCCGGTTTCCCCGGCGTCACCGGCACGCTCAGCCTGGACGCGGCGAAGCTCGGCCACACCGCGAAGGCCGGCCAGGAGGTCGGCACGCTGTGGGTGGGCGAGGGCGAGAACCGGGCGACGGTCCCGGTGGCCCTTCAGTCCGACCTGAACCCGCCGTCCATCCAGTCCCGGCTGACCCGCACGCTCTGAACCCGCAACGACGGAGGGGGAGCCGGTTCGCCCGGCTCCCCCTCCGTCGTTCTCCGGGCCCGTCCGTCGCCGTTCTCCGGGCCCCGCGTCAGTTGTCGCGGTCGAGCAGCGCGACCGTGAGCCCGCCGAGCGGCGTCACCTGGTCGGGCGTCCCGTACCGCGTGCGGAGTGCCTGCGCCTGCTCCTCCGGCATGGCGGTCAGCGGGTCCTCGATGTCCCCGAGGACCAGGAGCCAGATCCGTTCCCCCTGCCCCAGGCAGGACTCCGGCTGCGGGCACGGCGCCGGTGACAGGTCCTCCGCGTCATCGGCACTCTGCGCGACGAAGACCGGGTACGGGCGGACGTCCTCCGGCAGGTAGTAGCTGACGCCCGGCCACACCATCGCCCAGGCCTGGTTGCCCAGTGGGGCCGCCATCCCGTCCCCGGACCGGTAGCCGGCCGCGATCACCCCGGCCGCCGCCCGGAACGGCTCCTCCGAGTCGTTGTGCGAGCCCACGTAGCGCACCGCGGGCTGCTCCGGCAGCGCCGCCACGGCCGGGACGGCGAGCAGCCCCAGCGCCAGCAGCCCCGCCGCCGCCCGGGCCGGTCCCGAGGCACGGAAACGTTTCGCCCAGGCCGCCGCCACGCCGTACACCGCGCCGACCCCGCCCCCGGCCAGCACCGCCCACGCGGGCACCGTGAACAGCAGGTACCGCTCTATGAAGTACGAGGTGCCGCCCTGCGACACCACCCACACGCCCACCACCGGCAGCTCCGCGAGCATCAGCGCCTGCCAGGCCTGCACCCGCCGACCCGGCAGCAGCAGCGCCGGCAGCGCCAGCAGGGCGAAGGCGTGGAAGGCCTGATCCGAGCCGAACAGGTGCTCGCCGAAGTGCCTCAGGTCCCAGAGGGACGGCGTATCGATCCAGCCCAGCTGTCGGTCCGACTGCCGGCTGCCCAGCAGCACCACCGGCAGCACCGGCAGTGCCGCCACCCCCACCGCCACCGGGTACTGCCACAGCAGCCGCCGCTCCACCGCCCCGCGCGTGCGCCACAGGTGCAGCAGCACCAGCGGGACCTGCCCGGCCACCGTGCTGAACGAGATCAGGTGCCCGGCGCCGGCCACCGCCATCGCCGCGCAGTACGGCGCCCACCGCCGCCACGTCGGCCGCTCCAGCGCCCGCAGCAGGAACCAGGTGGCCGCCGCGATCGCGCAGGTCACCAGCGCGTACGCGCGCGCCTCCTGCGCGTACCGGGACACCTCCGGCGGCACCGCGAACAGCAGCCCCGCGCCGACCGCCGCCACCCGGTTGCCGAACAGCCGCTCGGCGGTCAGCGCCACGAACGCGGCCGCCCCCGCCATCGCCAGCACGGACGGTATTCGCAGCGCCATCACGGAGTCGCCGAACACCGCGGTCCAGCCGTGCATCAGCAGGTAGTACGCGCCGTTGCTGGCGTCTATGTGCTGCAGCAGGCTCAGCAGGTCGCCCAGCGACCGGGTGGCCGCCGTCCAGGTCGCCATCTCGTCCCGCCACAGCTCCGGCGTCCCCAGCCGGTACCCGCCCACCGCCAGCATCACCACCGCGGGCCACACCCACACCTGCCCCAGCAGTCGCACCACCGGGTGCCCAGCAGGTCTCATCGGGTCCTTCGTCTCCTTCGCGCGGCGGGACAGGGCGGGTCGAACACTTCCCGGCAGGCTACTGGACCTCCCCTGACCCCCCGTCGGCACCCGCACCCCCAACCGCCACCCTCGCCACCAGGCCTGTTGGAGCCGGCTTCCTACAGCCAGCCAGCCTGGGCGACAGGCGGCGCCGGCCTGAGCACCGACCACGCCGACCCGTACCCGTCGCCGACCGTGCCGGTGAGCAAGGCCGGCGACCTCTTCCACGCGACGCGCCTGGTGGACGGGAACCGGACGTCCTTCAGTCCGCTGGACGGCTACGCCGGCTCGGCGCGGTTCGCGGCCCGGGCCGAGGCGATCGCCGGCATGCCGAACGGCGACGCGCAGCTCACAGCGGTGGGCGACGATGGCATGGTGTACCACAACGCCCTTTATGCCTCCGGAAGTTGGCAGGGAGGGTGGAACACCTCCTCCGGCGGGCAGAAGGCCGCCATCGCCGGCATGAAGGACGGCGGCGCCCAGATGGTCGTCTCCCGCAGCTGAGCGTGGCCTCCGTCGGCCGCACTCGCGGTGAACGGCGAGTGCGGCGCGACCGCTGCCCGCATGGACCGATCCCGAGCCGCCCGCCGGAACGGTCGACCCCGACCCCGACCCCGACCCCGAGACACGGGCCCGGTGCCGGCTGCTGCTTCCGCCCGCCCACGGAGGAACTCGCCGCGTTCCCGCTCACCGGCTGACCGGCCCGGATCGGCCGGCCTCACAACCTCAGCGCCCGCCAGATCCCCGATCCGGTACTCTGTGGATCGAGCGTCCAGGCGGGCGTCTCAGTACGCCCAACAGGCGAACGCAGGCCTCCCCGCCGTCCCGATGCTCACCGCCTTGTCGGCAGCCTTGCGACCGGCTCGCTCACGCGAGTTCCGCGCAGGGTTTCGGACAAGCCCCGCCTCAGTAGCTCAGGGGATAGAGCACGGCTCTCCTAAAGCCGGTGTCGCAGGTTCGAATCCTGCCTGGGGCACAGAGAACCTGCAGGTCAGGGGCCCCTCGCCGGAGTCGGCGAGGGGCCCCTGCGGCTTCCGGCGCGGATTCGGCGGGGGTCGGGCCGCCGTGGGCAGGGCGGCGTGCTCCGGCGCGGCCGGCTGGGCAGGGGCGGCCGCCCGTCCACGAGCCGACGACCCGCCGCCGGGCGGATCACCTGCCCGTCCCGGGTGGCCGTTGGCACCCTCGTCGGCGCCGACGGCATCGGCCAGGCCTCTGCGGTGCCGATCGAGGCGACGAGCCCGGCGTCGGATGTTCGGTGACCGGCACCGCGCAGCGGCCGCCACTGCCTCGCGGCAGGGCACGGGGCACCTGGGGTCGGTTTCCTCGGCCGGGTGCCATCGGCCCCGGATATCCCAACCGGCATGCCTCGATGCGGTGTTCACGCCTAAGGCGGCCTGCGGGGTCGAGCGGCGCAGGCCGGGGCCGACGGTCGGTGATCCCCGCAGTGGATCAGGCCGGCCCGGCGCAGTGCGCCCGGCCGCGATCCGCATCCGGCGAGGTTCCGGCGGCGCGGCGGGCTTCGTCACCCCGGCCGACGGGGTCGGCCCGATGGCGGGCGCTCCCGGCAGCCCCGCCGGCCGTAGGTCGCCCCCCCCGCAGGTCCCCGTCCTCCTCGGCCCCGCCGGGCCCCGCCGGGCCCCGCCGGGCCCCGCCGGGCGGACGACGTGGCGCTCGAAGGCCGCTTCCGTGGCTGCCGGCGCGGCGGCGGCCTTGTCGTGGGCGGGGTCGACCCGTCTCGTCGCGTCGGCGGCGCCGGGCGTCCTGCCGCCAAAGGGATGGGCCTGCGTCAGATAATCACACTAATGGCCCCAGTGTTCGTCAACTGGCCTTTTTTTCACGCGACTTGATGGAGTTGCGGCCCGGTCCGGGGGTCGATGTGACGGGCCGATGCACCCCGTTTGGCCCTCTTTCGATATGCCCGAAATGACACCGATTGGGGCGGTAAGTACGTTCAATCTCGGGTCGGCTGCTCAGTCGACACATCACCTGAAATGTAGGAGAAGTTCCATGAAGATCAACCGCGTTGCCGCCACCGCCGCCGCCATCGGAGTCGCGGCCCTGGCCGTGACCGGCGTGACGTACGCGTCGGCTGCCTCCGAGCCGATGGCCCCGCAGGCTTCCGTGCGGCAGGTGGCTGCCGCTCCCCAGGTGGCTGCCGCTCCCGCCCAGCTCCCCGCCGGTGGTGGGCAGCAGGTCGCTGCTCCGGCCGAGCTGCCCGCCGACGGCGGCGCCGCCGGCGGGAAGGGCAACGAGGGGCGCAACGAGGGGCGCAACGAGGGGCACGGCGAGAAGCGCCACGAGGAGGGCCGCATCCACATCAACGAGCGGACCTACTCCGCGCACTCGGGCGGCTGCATCACCGTGGTCAGCGGCCTGGGTGCCAAGACCCTGAACATCCGCAACGACAGCCACAAGACCGTCGAGGTGTTCCGCGGGGCGGTCTGCGACAACGGCGCCCCCATCGCCACCGTCGGGCCGCGCAGCACCAGCGACGGCGTGAAGGTCCACCACACCAAGGGCATCCGGGTCAAGGACGGCGTCGTGGGCAGCTTCCGCGTGGTCGAGCACTACCGCTGAGTCGACTGGCCAGCTGCGTCGACTGAATGACGTGGAGCCCCGAGGGGTCAGCTCGGGGCTCCAGTCCGGCCCCCGCCACCGGGCGGGGCGCCCTCCCGACCAGTATCCGATAGATCCAACACGATGCGCAGACGCTGCCAGGGCTCCGGTCACCGGGCCCTGGTAGGTCTTTTCCCGGCCGGCCCGCAGCTCGCGCTCCCCGGAGCGGCTGCGGGCCCGATGCGTGCGATCCGCCGCAGGGCCGGTGCGGGAGCGGTCCGCCGGGGGCCGAAGGAGTGAGGATATGTCAGATGATCACCCTTAAGGGCTAGTCGGACCGTCAACCTGTCTGCGGTTCACCTATCGTGGTCATTCGCCACCCCTCCGGGTCCGACGGCGCGCGGGTGTGGCGGGTACCCCGTTCGGCTCTTTGAAGCCAATCATTCGATATGTCTGCCATGGAGGTCGCGGGGGCGGTCAGTACGTTCAGTCGTGCGCCGGCTGCCCGGTCGGCCTCTCCGAGACGGGAGAAGTTGCATGACGATGACCTGCTCCGCGGCGGTCACCGCGGCCATCGCGGCGGCCGCGGCCCTGGCCGCGACCGGCATCACCTACGCCTCGGCGGCGGCCTCCCGGCCGATGGCTCAACCGGCTTCGGCACAGCAGCCGGACGCTTTGGTCGAGGCGCTCTCCGACGGCATCCTCGGATGGGATGACAAGGGCGACGGGTACGAGAGCAGGGGTGACGGGGGCCGAAGGTTCCCCGAGCAGGGCAGGGTCCGCATCAACGAGAGGTCGTACTCCGCCTACCCGGGCGACTGCATCACCGTGATCAGCGGCCTGGGCGCCAAGAGCCTGAACATCCGCAACGACAGCCGCCGCACCGTCGAGCTCTACCCCGGCGCGGTCTGCGACAGCGGCGCCCCCATCGCCACCGTCGGGCCGGGCGGGTCCAGCGACGGCGTGATCCCGCCGCCCATCGAGGGCATCTCGGTGCTCCACGGCGTGGTGGGCAGCTTCCGGGTGGTCGGACCCTCGAAGGGTTTTGCGCGGCCGCCGAGATAGCCGGACCGTCGGCGCTCCGGCGCAATCGGATGCCGGGCCATCACATCGAACCTGCACGCCCGCTCGCCGGATCGTGCAACACCCCTGAGTGCGGAAGCCCCATCTCCGCCACGAGGATCTGCTGGATCTCGTCGTCGGCGAGGGTGCGCGTGACGGTGGTGCCGTCCGCGCGGGTCACGGTCAGCTCCTCGCCGCTGAGTGACCGGTGCGCGTCGGGGCTGGTGCGCTGGACCTGGATGCGGCTGTGGAAGGGGGAGTTGGGGTAGGTGGCGATGTACCAGTTGGCCACGGTGATGTCGGAGTGCTCGGCCGGTTCGGTGGTGAAGGCGTACTGGGAGGCCCAGCCGTCGGGGCCGTGCGCTTGCAGGGTCCAGGTCTCCAGTCGCCCGGCCCGGTCGTCGCCGGTGCGCAGCAGGCGGTGGCCGCGGTTGTCGGCCCAGTGCTCCGCGTCGGGGGTGAGCGGGACGGGCCGGGTGAGCGCGCCGATCGCGCCGAAGCCGACGTCGGCGAGGTAGGGGGCGGGACGGCCGGGCACGTCCACCAGGAGGGCCATGTGCGTGCGGGGGCGGGTCGCGGGATCGCCGGTGCCCAGGACGACCCGGCCGGTCAGGTAGCGGAGCGTCAGGCCGGTCGCCCGCAGGGCGGCGGCCAGCAGGAGGTTCTGCTCGTAGCAGTAGCCGCCCCGGCGGTCCTCGACGAGCTTCTTCTGGAGGTCGTCGAGGGCCAGGGACGGCACGATGCCGCGCACCGGGTCGAGGTTCTCGAACGGGATCGACATGACATGGGCCCGGTGCACGCTGCACAGCGTCTCGAGGTCGGCACCGACCGGTCCCGGATGCCCGATGCGCGCGAGATACGCGTCGAGGCGGAATCCGGGGGCGTCGGTCTGCTGTGTGTGGGTGTTCATCCGTCCACTCTTCTCCGGTGTCAAGCGGCTCGGCCGCTGTCTGGTTGGTCCTGTGCGTCGCGGGCTGTGTGCTACCGCTGGTAGGCGGCCGAGATCTGACCCGCCAGGACCGCGAACGGCATGTCCGGTGCGGCGTACACGGGGGCGGCCTCGGGTGCGGAGAGGGCGGGCAGGGCCGCGCAGACCTCCAGGGACACGCCGGCGAAGATCAGCTTCCGGGTGCGGAGGAGCGGCCGGGCCGGAGGTCGGATGGTTCAGCCCAGGGTGAAGCGCGTGCGCGGGGCGACCGGGCGGGCGCCGGCCTCGGCCAGGTCGGCGAGCAGGGTCTCGGTCTCCCGGGCGGTGCGCAGCACGGCCGGGTCGAGGTCGACGACGACGAGTTCGCGCCGGTCCTCGCCCGCCTCGGCGAGCAGGCGTCCGTCCGGGGCCCACACCGCGCTGCCGCCACAGGTGTGCCAGCCGCCGGTGTGACCGATGTGGTTGGCGAGCACCGTGTAGAGGGTGTTGTCGAGCGCGCGGGCCGGGAACCAGGTGCGGGACTCGTGGTGGCCGTGGCCCATGCTGAACAGCGCGCCGACCAGGTAGGCGTGGCAGCCGTCGAGTGCGGCGGCGCGGGCGTGCTCGGGGAAGCCCGAGTCGTAGCAGATGCCGAGGCCGAGCCGCCAGCCGTCCAGCTCCAGGGTGCAACCGGCCGTCCCGGGGCGGTAGTAGGCGCGTTCGGTCTTGAACAGGTACTGCTTGTCGTAGCGGGTGACGAAGCCGCCGTCCGGGCCGAGGACGAGGGCGGAGACGCGCAGGTCGTCGCCGTCCTGTACGGCGGCGCCGACGATCGCGGCGGTGCCGGTCTCGCGGCAGGCTTCGGCGATCGGTGCGAGGCGCGGATCGCCGGGCTGGACGGCGCACTTGAGCGGGTCGGTGCGGATCAGCTCGGGCTCGTAGCCGGAGAGGAACTTCTCGGCGAACAGCACCAGGCGGGCGTCGGCCTCGGCGGCCTCGCGGATCAACTCGGCGGCCTGGGCGGCGTTGGCGGCCACGTCGCCGGCCACGGCCTGGGCCTGGACGGTGGCGATCCGCAGCGGGCGCTCGGGGTAACGGGCGGCGGCGGGAGCCGTGGTGAGAGGCATGGCCGTCACGCTATCGGACGGCTCCCGGCGGCCGCGGAGGACCTCAGTGGACGGCCTCGTCCGGGTGGTCGGTGGCGGTGTCGCCCAGCGGCTCGGTGCCGCGCGACGACCGGACCGACGGCACGGTGATCCGCTGAACCCTGGGTCTGGTGCGCCAGTTGACCCGCCGTACGTCACGGGCCAGCGCGCCCGGCCGCCAGAGTTCGACGACGGCGGTGACGGCGCCCAGCACCATCCCGGCGGCCAGCCAGCCGGCGAGCACGTCGCTCGGCCAGTGGACCCCGAGGGCGATCCGGGTCCAACCGATGGTCAGCACCGTCGCCGTGGCCACCGCGCAGGCGGCGATCCGGCCGCGTCGGTGGACCCGGTACCAGACCAGGCCGACCAGCACCGCGCAGGTGATCGCCGAGGCCATGGCGTGCCCGGAGGGGAAGGCCGGGCCGCCGGCGTGCGAGACCGGGTCGGTGAAGGAGGGGCGCTGGCGGCCGATGGCCAGCTTCAGCGCCCACAGAGCGCCCCAGCCGACCAGGGTCTGGGCGGCCACCCAGCCGGCCAGCACCCGGGCGCCGATCAGCCAGAGCCAGACGGCCGCGATGCCGAGCAGTGTACGCATCGTGACCGTGCCGCCGATGTCGGAGAGCGTCTGCACCGAGGCGGTCCAGATCCGGTGCTGCCGGGCGAAGGTGTGCAGTTCGCCGATCCAGCTCTGGTCGAGCTGTTCCAGCGGGTGCCAGTGCCGGGTCACCAGTGCGGCCAGGAGGCCGAACAGCACGGCACAGACCACCGCGAGCGCCGAATCCCGCAGAAGGCGGCGGTGACGCGCAGTGATGGAGGGCGAGCTGTTGGTCAGGTGCATGGCTGACACCTTCCCAGTGTCCCGGGTCGATCGGGAGCCGGAGTGATAGCGATTCGGCATCGTTTGTGGGGAGAACCTGCGTGCGCCGGGGTGCGGGCGCGGGCGGGCGCCGGGGGCGCGCGGGAACGCGCGCGTTCGTTCGCGGGTTCATCCAGTGCGGCGGCGGACGCGTGTGCGGCAAGTGAAGGAAACGCTCCGAAGTGGTCGGGGAATTGGCACTGAAAGTGCTCGGTAGGTCACCCAGTGTCCATATCCGGAGTGAAAACCGGCAGGATACTGCATAGTCGGGAAGAATCTGAGTGACTTGGGAATGTTGTCCGGATTCTGTTCGTTGGATCGTTACGTGTGAGCCCCGAGGGGCCCGCACTTCTTGCCCTCTCGGGGGGCAGGCAGGCAGACCTCGGCAATTCCAGCAAAGGGAGCAAGCATGGCCACCCGTGCCGTCGTTCGCGACAGGGCCGACCGGACTCGCGCGGCCCGCCCGACCAACTTCGAGGCCGACCGTGACCTGGTCGGCATGTACCTCGACGAGATCGCCAGGACACCCCTGCTCGATGCCGCCGAGGAGGTCGAGCTCTCGCTGCGGATCGAGGCCGGCGTGTACGCCCAGCACCTGCTGGCGGAGGGCGAGTTCCCCGACGGTGTCACCCGCGAGGAACTGGAGGCGATAGCCGAGGACGCCGAGCGCGCCAAGGACGTCTTCATCCGCTCCAACCTCCGGCTCGTGGTGGCGGTCGCCCGCCGGTACCCGCGCAGCGGCCTCCCGCTCCTGGACCTCATCCAGGAGGGCAACGCGGGTCTGGTGCGCGCCGTCGAGAAGTTCGACTACGCCAAGGGTTTCAAGTTCTCCACCTATGCCACCTGGTGGATCCGGCAGGCGATCACCCGGTCGATCGCCGACCAGTCCCGCACCATCCGGCTGCCCGTGCACCTGGTCGAGGAGCTGGGGCGGATCCGGCGGGTGCAGCGGGAGAAGTCCAAGGAGCTGGGCCGCGAGGCCGAGCCGGCCGAGATCGCGGCCGAGTTGGACACCACCGAGGCCCGGATCAAGGACGTGCTGGACTGGGCCCGGGATCCGGTCAGCCTCAACATGGCGGTCGACGACGAGGGCGAGACCCAGTTCGGCGACCTGGTCGAGGACACCGGGGCGACGTCCCCCGAGGACGCCGTGATGGTCATGCTCCGCCGTGAGGAGCTGGACGACCTGATCGGGCGGCTGGACGACCGTACGGCCTCGATCATCCGCTCCCGCTACGGGATGGAGGACGGCCGCGAGCGCACCCTCACCGAGGTGGGCAAGCAGCACGGCCTCACCCGCGAGCGGATCCGCCAGATCGAGAAGCACGCGCTGGCCGAGCTGAAGAAGATCGCCGACCACGCGGGCTTCGAGGCCGCCTGAGGGGCCGCCCGGGGGACTCGTCCGAGGGAGTGCCTGCGGGCCTGCGAGGCGCTCCGGGCGGCCGCCCGTGAGGTGGCGTCACGGCCGGCCGCTTGAGGCCGTCACCCGCGCCCTGATGCGGAGCGCTCCGCACCGGGGCTCGTGGTGCGCCACGGGGCTCATAGGCTGGACGCCGCAGGGCTCATAGGCTGGAGGGGGGACAGGACGATCCGGGCGAACAGCGGAGTGAGCAGGGTGAGCGAGCAGGGACAGGGCCGGGAGCGGCCGCAGGCACAGCAGCAGGAGCAGCAGGGGCAGGGTGAGCAGCCGGCGGCGCCGAAGGCCCGGCTGGTCTTCCGGGACCCGCTGGACCAGCCGTCCCGGGACGACACCGACACCGGCTGGGGCGAGCGCCCCGGAGCGGGGGAGAGCGGTGGGCGGGGGCTGGACTGGTACCTGAGCCAGCGCCCGCCGCACCACGGGGACTGAACGGGAACGTGCTCAGCGCTGCGGCGTGACCAGCGCGTCGCGGATCTCGGTGAGCAGTTGGATCTCGTTGGCCTCGGCCTCCGCCGTCTCTTCGAGGGGGCTCTTCCTTCTGGCGGCCAGCTTGTTCATGGGCACGATCAGGACGAAGTAGACGACGGCCGCGGTGATCAGGAACTGCAGGGCGGCACTGAGCACCGATCCCCACAGGATGAGGATTCCGGACGTGACCTCGCCGGTGGCGCTCGCCTCGCAGGGCCCCTTGAGGCAGGAACTGTAGGACGCCAGGTCCTTCGTCCCGAAGACACCGACGATCGGATTGATCACGCCCTTGACGAAGGCGTTGACGATGGTGGTGAAGGCCGCACCGATGACGACCGCGACGGCGAGTTCGACGACGTTTCCACGCAGCAGGAATTCCTTGAAGCCTTTCATGCCGCCGTGAACGACGAAGTCGTTTCCTGGTCACGGATGATCTTCGATGGAGCCGGATTGACAACCCGTCCGGCCCATCGCGCCGCCCGAGGGCGGCGGCAGCCCGGCCCGCGCGGGCCCGACCGCGAGCGCTGCGGCCACCGCGAGCAGCACCAGCAAGGGCACCCCGGCCCGCCGCCGTACGGCGTGCCGCCAGCGGTGCCACCCGCCGGCCCCGCGCCGGATCGGAGGGAAGCGCGGCACCTCCCGCCGGGGCGGCACGGTGGGGGCGGGCAGCGGGACGGAGAGGCTCATGGACGTCATGGTCACCACCGGGGTCGTCGGGGACCGCCCCTTTCCGGGCCGGTCGGTCTCTGGTGACCCACACGATGCGTGCCCCGCGCCGTCCCGGAAAGCCCTTATCCGCAGCCTGTGGACAACTCGACCCTGTGGACAACTTCGTACACCCGCACGAGGGACTCCGGCCCGCCCGGGATGACGACAAGGCCCGCCGCCCCGCGAAGTGCGGGGCCGACGGGCCTTGTCGATGCTCTCTACCTGCCGCCCGGGCCGGGCCGAATGCCGCCCGCCGCGCCCGGCGGCGAGGTCAGCTCGCGGCCGGAGCCGGGCTCGAAGAGGTCGAGGAGCCGGAGGAGCTCGAAGAAGTGGAGGGCGACGACGCCGGGGTCGAGCTGGACGACGACGTGGCGCCGCCGGAGGTGCCGGTGCCCACCGTGCTGCTGGAGGACGAGCGGCTGTCGGTCCGGTAGAAGCCGGAGCCCTTGAACACGACGCCCACGGCCGAGAAGACCTTGCGGAGCCGTCCCTGGCAGTCGGGGCACGTGGTCAGCGCCTCGTCGGTGAACTTCTGCACCGCCTCCAGGCCGTTGCCGCACTCGGTGCACTGGTACTGGTACGTGGGCACTTGTCTTCCTCCTGGCACTCTCGCCTGATGAGTGCTAACGATGGTCAATGATGCGGCATTCCGCTGAATCAGTCCAGCGACTCCGATGTGAGATGAGCCGGGGTCGAGCCGGGAGCGGCCCTCCGGCCCACCCGGGCACCACCGTCGTCGCGTGCCCGCTCAGCCCTTGGCCGCACCCACCAGCTGCGGCGCCGCGGCGCGCTCCGGCGAGGCCGTGACCGCCGCGTTCGCCGGCCCCGACGCGGTCAGCAGGTGCCGCAGCGAGACCAGCGCGACCAGGCCCAGGCCGGCGCCCGCCAGCGGCACCAGGAACCCGACGGACGGCCCGTGGCCGTCGATCAGCCGCCCGGCCGCCATCGAGCCGACCGCCAGGCCGAGGCCGATGGCACCGGTCAGCCAGGTGAAGGCCTCGGTCTTGGCGCCGTCCGCGACGAGCGTCTCGACCAGGGTGTAGCCGCTGATCAGGGTCGGCGCGATGGCCAGGCCGCAGACCAGCCCGGCGACGGTGAGCGCGATCAGGTTGGGCATCGCCCACAGCGTCGAGCAGCCCAGCACCAGCAGGGTGTAGCTCATGATCATCCGCTGCTGCACGACCCGCCGCCAGGCGATCACGCCGTACAGCACGCCGGCCACCATCGAGCCGCCCGCGAAGATCCCGTACACGGTGCCGCCGGCGCCGTGCTGCCCGACCGAGTCGGCGAAGGCGTACACCGAGACCTGCAGGCCGCCGAACACGGCGCCGACGCCGAGGAACGTCCCGGCCAGCAGCCGGACGCCGGGCGAGGCGAGCGCGGAGGCGCGCTTGGCGCCGGGGCGGTGGGCCTGGCGGGCGGGCGCGGTGTTCCGCTGGGCGGCGAAGGCCAGACCGCCGACGACGGTCAGCGCGGCCTCGACGATCAGCCCGGTCGAGGGGCTGATGGTGGTCGCGATGGCGGCGGTCAGGATCGGGCCGATCACGAAGGTGAACTCGTCCGTGACGGACTCGAAGGCGAACGCGGTGCTCACCTTGGCCGTGGACGAGCCGGAGGCGCCGTCCGCGGTGAACTTGGCGATCCAGCGGGCCCGGACCATCGCGCCGATCTGCGGAACGCTCGCACCGGCCGGGACGGCGGCCAGGAACAGGCTCCAGGCCGGTGCGTGGCCGAGTGCCAGCGCGATCAGCGCGCCGACCGAGAGCGCGTGCACGATCACGGCCGGCACCAGCACCGCGGCCTGGCCGTAACGGTCGGCCAGCCGCCCGGTCTGCGGGCCGATCAGGGCCTGGGCGACGGCCGCCACGGCCGCGACCGTGCTGGCCGTGCCGTAGGAGCCGTGGGTCTCCTTGACGAGCAGCAGGATGCCGGTGCTGAGCATCGCGTAGGGCAAACGCGCGAGGAACGCCGGCGCCAGGAACGTCCAGACGCCGGGTGTGCGCAGCAGTGTGCCGTAGCCGACGCGCGCGGGCGCGGTGGCAGTGGTGTCGGTGGTGGCGCCGGCGTCAGCGGCGGTGGTGTCGGCGGTGTCACGCGGGGTCGCGCTGTCCGCGGGGTTGTCGACCGTTCGGCGGGCCGTCACGGTCGGTCCTTCCTGCTGCCTGGTAGCGCGGCAGGGCATGGGGTGGCCCCGACGGCGCCGAGAGTCGTCCTCTCGCGCGTCGACCGGGGTAGATACCGGGTCGGCCCGGCGTGGTGGCCGGGGTCCGGACCGCGGCCGCCGAGCGGTCGCGCCAACTCTGCGTCAGGCAGATGCAGATGCTGGGTGTGATCAAACCATCATACATATACGCGCGTAGATTGTCGCGCTTTCCCCGACATGACAGCGCGCCTCCGCCCTTGTCCTGCCAATCGAAGGTGAACAGCGGATGAGGCCTTCCGGCGCCGACGGGGCGAGCCTCCCGGCGCCGGACGGCGGGACCTCCCGGCGCCGACGGGCCTCACCGCCCGTGCAGCCACCCTGCGAGCTTGCCGCCCTTGTCCACGGCCCGCAGCCGCCGCTCGGCCGCCTCGCCGACCTCGTCCGTGGTGACCACCAGCAGCTCGTCCCCGCCGCGCAGCACCGTCGCCTTGTCCGGCACGAAGGAGCTGCCCTCCCGTACCACCAGGGTGACCGCGGCCCCCTTGGGCAGTCGCAGCTCGCTGACCTCCACGCCGGACATCCGCGAGCCCGGGGCGAGCGTGACCGACAGCAGGTGCCCGTGCAGCTTCTCCAGCGGGGCGGACTCGATGTCCAGGTCCTGGCCCATCGCGCCCTCGCCGATCCGTAGCTGCTTGGCCACCCACGGCAGGGTCGGGCCCTGGATCAGGGTGAAGACGACGACCAGGATGAACACGATGTTGAAGACGTCCTGGGCCTTCGGTGCGCCCGACACCAGCGGGATGGTGGCCAGCACGATGGGGACCGCCCCGCGCAGCCCGGCCCAGCTGAGCAGTGCCTGCTCCCGGCCCGGCACCTTGAACGGGGTCAGGGTGAACACCACGGACAGCGGCCGGGCCAGGAAGACCAGCACGCCGCCGATCACCAGCGCGGGCACCACGGCGTCGCCCATCGTCTCGGGCGTGCAGAGCAGGCCGAGCAGGACGAACATGCCGATCTGCCCGATCCACGCCAGGCCGTCGGCGAAGCCCCGGACGGCCGGGCCGTGCGGCAGCTTGGAGTTCCCGAGGACCACCGCGCAGATGTAGACGGCGAGGAAGCCGGAGCCGTGCAGCAGCGCGCCGCCCGCGTAGGCGAGCACGGTCAGCGCCATCACGGCGATCGGGTAGAGGCCGGAGGAGGGCAGCGCGACGTGCTTGATCCCGTACGCGCCGAGCTTGCCGATCGCGAAGCCGATCGCCGCGCCGATCGCCAGCTCGGCGACGATCGTGCCGACCAGGACGTACCAGGAGTCCAGCTCGCCGGTGGTGGCGAAGGCGACGACCAGGATGACCACGGGCGCGTCGTTGAAGCCGGACTCGGCCTCCAGCAGGCCGGTGAGCCGGTGCGGCAGCGGGACCATGCGCAGGACGGAGAAGACGGCGGCGGCGTCGGTCGAGGAGACGATCGCGCCGAGCAGCATCGAGGTCCGCCAGTCCAGGCCGACCAGCCAGTGCGCGCCGGCCGCGGTGACGAACACGCTGACCCCGACGCCGACGGTGGCGAGCACGGTGGCGGCCGGCATCACCGGTCTGACCTCGCGCCAGCTGGTCTTGAGGCCGCCCTCGGCGAGGATCACCACGAGCGCCGTGTAGCCGAGGACCTGGGTCAGCTCGGCGTTGTTGAAGTTGACGCCGATGCCGTTCTGGCCGAGCGCGACGCCGATCCCGAGGTAGATCAGCAGGCTGGGTAGCCCTGATCGGGTGGAGATCCGCACGGCGACCACCGCGACCAGCAGGATCACGGAGAACTCGAGGAGCAGCTGGTTCAGGTGGTCGATGTTCACGCAGTGGCACCTCGGGCAGGCAGGGGCGGGCGGGGTGTCTGGTGGTGCTGAAGAGGGTGACCCGTTAAGAAGGCGTCAATGCTCCCCTTGCGGATCGTTACTCAGTCTAACATTTTGCCATATCTTTAGCTTCCTTGTCCTCTCAGGCCCCCACCGCCCCGTCCGGGCCTCCTTGTTGATCTCCCCCGAACCCACGGTGAGCGTCCCCCGTGCACGGCGCTCGGCCGACTCGGCCTAATGTGGTGCCCTGCCACGGCCCCCGGCCCTGGACACGCCCGCCCGCCCCGAAGTCAGGACCGCAAGGACCCAGATGCCCCGCTCGAAGAAGTTCCGGCGCGCCCGTCTGATCGTGATCATGCTGGTCGTGCTGCTGGTGGCCGGCGTCGGCTACGGCGGCTACCGCGGGGTCACCGCGGTCCGCGCGTCCTTCCCGGAGGTCGACGGCAGCGTCAAGGTGGCGGGCATGAGCGCGCCGGTCGACGTCAAGCGGGACGCCAACGGCATCCCCCAGCTCTACGCCGACACCTCCGAGGACCTCTTCCGCGCCCAGGGCTACGTCCAGGCGCAGGATCGCTTCTGGGAGATGGATGTCCGCCGGCACATCACCGCCGGCCGGCTGGCCGAGATGTTCGGCGACGGCCAGGTCGACACCGACGCCTTCATCCGCACCATGGGCTGGCGCCAGGTGGCGCAGAAGGAGTGGGACACCAAGCTGTCGCCCGAGTCCAAGAAGAACCTCCAGGCCTACGCGGACGGCGTGAACGCCTGGCTCGCCGAGCACCCCGGCGGCGAGAAGGCCTCGCTGGAGTACGCCCTGCTCGGCACCGTCAACGGCGACTACAAGCCCGAGCAGTGGAGCCCGGTCGACTCGGTGGCCTGGCTCAAGGCGATGGCCTGGAACCTCTCCGGGAACCTCCAGGAGGAGATCGACCGCTCGCTGCTGGCCCAGGACTTCGGCCCGGACAAGATCGCCGAGCTGTACCCCGAGTACCCGTACGCCCGCAACGGCACGATCGTGAAGACCGGCACGGTGGCCGGCGACACCTACCGCCCCGCCGACGGCTCCCCCCAGTCGGGCACCGGCACCGCCACCACCCAGGGCGCGGCCACCACCAAGGCGCTGCTGCAGGGCCTCACCGACCGGGTCGACGGCCTGCCGCAGATGCTCGGCCGCCCGGGCCAGGGCATCGGCTCCAACTCCTGGGTGGTCGCCGGCACCCACACCACCACCGGCAAGCCGCTGCTGGCCAACGACCCGCACCTCGGCCCCGGCCTGCCCTCGGTCTGGTACCAGATGGGCCTGCACTGCCGCACCACCTCGCCGGCCTGCCAGTACGACGTCTCCGGCTTCACCTTCGCGGGCATGCCCGGCGTGATAATCGGCCACAACAAGGACGTCGCCTGGGGCTTCACCAACCTCGGCGCCGACGTCACTGACCTCTACCTGGAGAAGGTCACCAGTCCGGACACCTACCAGGTCGACGGCAAGGACGTGAAGTTCGACCTCCGCAAGGAGACCATCAAGGTCGCCGGCGGCGAGGACCGCACCATCACCGTCCGCACCACCCAGACCGGCGCCCCGCTCATCTCCGACCAGAGCACCGAACAGCAGAACGTCGGCAAGTACGCCCCGAACGGCACTGCCGCCCCCGACCGCGGCACCGGCGGCTACGGCGTCGCCCTGCAGTGGACCGCGCTCAGCCCCGGCAAGACCATGGACGCGGTGTTCGAGCTGGACCGGGCCCGCAACTGGGACGACTTCCGCAACGCCGCCAAGGACTTCGCCGTCCCCGCGCAGAACCTGGTCTACGCCGACGCCAAGCACATCGGCTACCAGGCCCCCGGCGACATCCCGATCCGCAGCAAGGGCGACGGCACCTACCCGGCTCCGGGCTGGGACTCCTCCTACCAGTGGAAGGGCTCGATCCCCTTCAACGCCCTGCCGTACAGCCTGGACCCGAGCGCGGGCTACATCGTCACCGCCAACCAGGCCGTGGTGGACCCGAGCTACAAGTACCCGCTCACCAAGGACTGGGAGTACGGCACCCGGGCCAAGGAGATCACCGACCAGATCGAGGGCCTGCTCAAGAACAACGGCAAGATCTCGCCGGACGACATGCAGACCATGCAGCTGGACAACACCAACATCATGGCCAAGACGCTCGTCCCGCTGCTGCTCCAGCAGCAGATCGACGACCCGTACGTGCGCGAGGCCCAGGACCTGCTGAAGGACTGGAACTACCACCAGGACGCCGATTCGGCCGCCGCCGCCTACTACAACGGCGTCTGGCGCCAGCTGCTCAACCTCGCCTTCGGCCAGAAGTTCCCGGCCGACCTGCGGGCCAAGAACAGCTGCCTGCTGGTCCGCCAGCAGGACGACCCGACCAAGCCGGACAGCTCCAGCCGGATCGTCACCGAGTGCGGCACCCGCGACCCGGGCAAGGCCCAGCCGGACGGCGGCGACCGCTGGACCGAGGTGGTGCGCCAGCAGCTGGACAAGCCCGACAGCACCTGGTGGACGTACATCGACTCCGACCACAAGGAGCAGAAGGGCCTGAACAACCTGCTCAAGGAGGCGATGAAGAACGCCCGGCAGGACCTCACCTCGCTGCTCAGCAAGGACGTCTCCACCTGGAGCTGGGGCCGCCTGCACAAGCTGACCCTGCGCGAGCAGACCCTCGGCACGGACGACTCCTCGATCGCCTCCGGCCTGGTCCACCGGCTGCTCAACCGTGGCCCGTACCGGCTCTCCGGCGGCTCGGCGGCCGTCGACGCGGCCGGCTGGAACGCGGCGGCCGGCTACCAGGTGGACTGGATCCCGTCGATGCGGATGGTGGTCGACCTGAGCGACCTCGACTCCTCGCGCTGGATCAACGTCGGCGGCGCCTCCGGCCACGCCTTCCACGACAACTACAACGACCAGACCGACCTCTGGCTCAAGGGCAAGCTGCTGACCTGGGCCTACACGCCGGACGCGGTCGAGAAGGCCACCAAGCACAAACTGGTGCTCACCAACGGCTGACCCCGCGCGACCCCGGCGGCCCCGCTCCCTGCCCGGAGTGGGGCCGCCGCCGTCTCACCCCAGCCGCTGCGGCCCGGACGGCGTGACCGCCAGGTCCACCGGCCGGTCGTGCGGCTCGGCCGGCACCTGCTCCACCAGCTCGTGCTCGTACAGCAGCACCGCCAGCACCGGCCGTGCGCCCGCCCGCGCCAGTCGGGCCAGCACCCGGTCGTAACTGCCGCCGCCGCGGCCCAGCCGCAGCCCCTGCCGGTCCACCGCCAGGCCCGGCAGCAGCACCACCGAGGCCTGCGTGACGGCCTCCGGGCCCAGCCGCGGGCCGACCGGCTCCAGCAGCCCGCGCCCCGCCGGGGCCAGCGCCTGCGGACCCTCGTACGCGGCCCAGTCCAGGTCGTTGTCGGGCAGCAGCACCGGCAGCAGCACCCGCACCCCGCGCGCCCGCAGCGCGTCCAGCAGCGGCCTGGTCCCGGGCTCGGCGCCCACCGAGACGTACGCGGCCACGGTGGTGCCCGGCGCCGCCAGCTCCCCGGCGTGCCCGGCCAGCGCGCGTGCCGCCTCCGCGCGTCCCTCGGGGGAGAGTGCGCGGCGCTCCGTCAACAGCCGTGTCCTCAGATCGCTCTTCTCGTTGTGCATCGGATCCTCCGCAACTCTGTGCCGCCGGCCGGTGTCGTCGACGCGCAGAGCCTGACACGCGAAAGGGCGTCGCGATTGTCCACCCCGCTGCTGGTCCAGGCCCTGGCCGTGCTGAGCGCCCCCGCGCTGGCCGGCGCCACCGTGCTCGGGCTGCGGCTGCGCCGGGGCGGTGCCGCAGCCGCCGCCCGGCAGGACCGGCTGCGCGAGCGGATCGCCGAGCTGGAGGCGCACTGCGCCGACCTGGAGCGCACCGCCTCCTGCGACCCGCTCACCGGCGTGTGGAACTACCGCCACCTGCAGCTCACCCTGGACCGCGAGATCGAGCGCGCCCGCCGGGCCGAGCGGACCGACCAGCCCGAAGGACCGCGCCCGCTGGCCGTGCTGCTGCTGGAGATCGCCGGCTTCGACGCGGTCGTCGCCGAGCACGGGCGCGGCCGCGCCGGCACGATACTGCGCGACCTCGCCCAGCGGCTGGCGATGGAGATCCGCCGGGCCGACACCCTCGGCCGGTACAGCGGGGAGGAGTTCCTGGTGGTGCTGCCGGACACCGGCGCCGAGGGCGCCGCGCAGGTCGCCGAACGGCTGGTCTGGTCGGTCCGCCGGCACCTGCTGCTCGACTGGTCCTCCGGCCCGCGCGAGCCCCGCCCGGCCCACGGCAACGGACTCACCGCCGCGATCGGCATCGCCGTGCTGCCCGAGGACGGCACCCACGCCGCCGTGCTGCTGCGCGCCGCCGACCGCGCGCTCGCCGAGGCCAGGGCGGCCGGCGGCGACTGCTGGCGGGTCCGCCCGTGCCCCGGGGACCGGCCCGCGGCGGAGCTGAACGCCCCGCCCGCCTGCCCTCCGGAGCACCGGACGACAGCCGAGCGTGACCGTTTGGGAAAGCCGGGTAGTGTGTCGCCCTGTGCCGGAGGGGCCCCCCTCGCCCAGCCGGTCGATTCCCATACGCCTGCCACCGTGGCCGGGCCCCGCGACGTGCTGTCATAGCCGTCGACCGCGCTCGGCCGGGCGAAAACGTGCCTGAGTAAGGTAAACGCATGACGACGACCAACTCCCGAATCCCGGTAACCAAGGCTGTGGTACCCGCGGCCGGACTGGGCACCCGCTTCCTGCCGGCAACCAAGGCCACTCCGAAGGAGATGCTGCCCGTCGTCGACAAGCCGGCCATCCAGTACGTCGTCGAGGAGGCCGCTTCCGCCGGGCTGTCCGACATACTGATGGTCACCGGCCGTAACAAGCGCGCGCTGGAGGACCACTTCGACCGCGCCTACGAGCTGGAGGAGCTGCTCTCCCGCAAGGGGGACGAGGACCGCCTGCGCCGGGTCCGCGAGTCCGTCGACCTGGCCAACATGCACTACGTCCGCCAGGGCGACCCGAAGGGCCTCGGCCACGCCGTCTCGGTCGCCGAGCAGCACGTGGCCGGCCAGCCCTTCGCCGTCCTGCTCGGCGACGACCTGATCGACCCGCGCGACCCGCTGCTCTCCCGCATGATCGAGGTGCAGCAGGAGCTCGGCGGCTCGGTCGTCGCCCTCATGGAGGTCGACCCCTCGCAGATCCACCTCTACGGCTGCGCCGCCGTCAAGGCGAACGGCTTCGGCGAGGACGTCTTCCAGGTGACCGACCTGGTCGAGAAGCCCGAGACGCACGAGGCCCCGTCGAACTACGCCGTCATCGGCCGCTACGTCCTCGACCCGCTGGTCTTCGACGTGCTGCGCGAGACCCCGCCCGGCCGCGGCGGCGAGATCCAGCTCACCGACGCCCTGCGTGAGTTGACCACCCGCGAGCCGGAGGCCGGCGGCCAGGTGCACGGCGTGCTCTTCAAGGGCCGCCGCTACGACACCGGCGACCGCGCGGACTACCTGCGCGCTATCGTCCGGCTGGCCGCCGAGCGCGCGGACCTGGGCCCGGAGTTCCGCTCCTGGCTGCGGGAGTTCGTCGCCACCGAGCTGCAGGACTGACACGACGACAGAGAGTGAGCCGCCGATGACCGGGTCCACCGAACACACCACTGGGTCCGCCGCAGCCTGCTGCGACGGGTCCGCGGACCCGGCACCGGCGGCCCCCCGCCTCTGGACGGTGGACGAGCACCTCGCCGACGTGCTGGCCGCGGTCGGCCCGCTGCCCGCCATCGAGCTGCAACTGCTCGACGCCCAGGGCTGCCGGCTCGACGAGGACGTCCGCGCCGACGGCGACCTGCCGCCCTTCGACAACAGCTCGATGGACGGCTACGCCGTCCGCACCGCCGACACGGCCGGCGCCACCGACCGCTACCCCTCGGTGCTCGCGGTCGTCGGCGACATCGCCGCCGGCGCGGACGAACTGCCCCGGGTCGGGCCCGGCCAGGCCGCCCGGATCATGACCGGCGCCCCCGTCCCACCCGGCGCCCAGGCCGTCGCCCCGGTCGAATGGACCGACGGCGGCACCGGTACCGGCGCGCCCGCCGACGCGATGACCGCGCCCGTCGAGGACGAGGAGGTCCGCGTCCTGCGCCCGGTCGCCGAGGGCGCGCACATCCGCCGCCGCGGCAGCGACGTCGCGGCCGGAGCCACCGTCCTGGAGGCCGGCACCCGGCTCGGCCCGACCCAGCTCGGCCTGCTCGCCGCGATCGGCCGCGGCACCGTGAAGGTCCGCCCGCGCCCGCGGGTCGTGGTGCTCTCCACCGGCAGCGAGCTGGTCCAGCCCGGCGAACCGGTCGGCCCCGGGCAGATCTCCGACTCCAACAGCTTCACCCTCACCGCGGCCGCCCAGGAGGCCGGTGCCATCGCCTACCGGGTCGGCGCCGTCCCGGACCGGGCCGAGCGCCTGCGCGCCGTCCTGGAGGACCAGCTCGGCCGGGCCGACCTGATCGTCACCAGCGGCGGGGTCAGCGTCGGCGCGTACGACGTGGTCAAGGAGGTCTTCGAGTCCTACGGCGGCGTCGACTTCCGCAGGCTGCGGATGCAGCCCGGCAAGCCGCAGGGCTTCGGCCGGATCGGCGGCGCGGTCGGCGTCCCGCTGCTCGCCCTGCCCGGCAACCCGGTCAGCGCCTACATCTCCTTCGAGCTGTTCGTCCGCCCGGTGATCCGCACCATGCTCGGCGCCGCTGACGTCCACCGCCCGGTGGTCCGGGCGCTCTGCCCGGCGGCACTGCGCTCGCCGGCCGGCCGCCGGCAGTTCCTGCGCGGGCGCTACTCGGCGGCGGACGGCACCGTCGAGCCGGTGGGCGGCGCCGAGTCGCACCTGGTCGGCGCCCTGGCCCGGGCGAACTGCCTGATCACCGTCCCCGAGGACGTCACCGCGCTGTCCGCCGGCAGCGAGGTCGACGTGGTGCTGCTCGGCTCCTGACCCCGGTCGCACGAGGCCGCGGGGCGCGTCCTGCCACCCGGCCCCTCCCACGGGGCGGGCCGGGGGAGCTGTACGGTAGCGCGGTATTCGATCTGCGCGCCCCTGGAGCCACCCGTGACGACACCTGCCCCTGGCGACCGCCTCACCCATGTCGACGACCAGGGCGCGGCCCGGATGGTCGACGTCTCCGAGAAGGCCACCACCGCGCGCACCGCCGTCGCGACCGGCCGGGTCCGGGTCTCCCCGACGGTGGTCGAGCTGTTGCGCGGCGAGGGGGTGCCCAAGGGTGACGCCCTCGCGGTGGCCCGGATCGCCGGGATCATGGGCGCCAAGAAGACCCCCGAGCTGGTCCCGCTCTGCCACCCGATCGCCGTCTCCGGCGTCAAGGTCGACCTCACGGTGGTGGACGACGCCGTCGAGATCACCGCCACCGTGAAGACCGCCGACCGCACCGGCGTCGAGATGGAGGCGCTGACCGCCGTCGCGGTGGCCGGCCTCACGGTGATCGACATGGTCAAGGCCGTCGACAAGGGCGCCACCATCGAGTCCGTCCGGGTGCTCAGCAAGACCGGCGGCAAGAGCGGTGACTGGTTCGCGCCGGAGGCCGGCGCGTGAGGGCCCTCGCGGTGACGGTCTCCAACCGGGCCTCGGCCGGCGTCTACGAGGACAAGGGCGGCCCGCTGCTGGTGGCCGGCCTGACCGCGATGGGCTTCAGCGCCGACGGCCCCCGGGTCGTCCCGGACGGCGAGCCGGTGGAGGCCGTCCTGCGCGAGGCCGTCGCGGCCGGCTACGACGTCGTCCTCACCACCGGCGGCACCGGCATCTCGCCGATGGACCTCACCCCCGAGATGACCGCCCGGGTGATCGACCGGCAGGTCCCCGGCATCGCCGAGTCCATCCGCGCGTACGGCCGGGAGAAGGTCCCGACCTCGGCGCTCTCCCGGGGGCTGGCCGGCCTCGCCGGACGTACCCTGATCGTCAACCTGCCGGGATCGACCGGCGGCGTCCGGGACGGCCTGGCCGTCCTCGAACCGCTGCTCGCCCACGCCGTCGACCAGCTCGGCGGCGGGGACCACCCCCGGCCGGACGCCCCAGCTTCCGGGAGGGCGCACTGAACGCCGGCTGGCCGGTCGAACTCCACGAGGGGGAGGTCGTGCTGCGCCCGATCCGGGCCCGCGACCAGCGTGAGTGGCAGGAGGTCAGCCGCCGCAACCGGGACTGGCTGCGCCGCTGGGAGGCGACCGTCCCGCCCGGTCCGGCCGGGCAGGCCGCCGGGCCGCGCCCGACGTACCGGCAGATGGTCCGCTTCCTGCGCGGCGAGGCCTCGGCCGGGCGGATGCTGCCCTTCGTCGTGCTCCACAAGGGGCAGCTGGTCGGCCAGCTGACCGTCGGCGGCATCACCTGGGGCTCGATGTGCTCGGCGAACGTCGGGTACTGGATCGACGAGGCGGTGGCCGGCCGGGGCATCATGCCGACCGCCGTGGCGCTTTCGGTCAACCACTGTTTCCGCACCCTCGGGCTGCACCGGATCGAGGTCTGCATCCGCCCGGAGAACGCCCCGAGCCGCCGGGTGGTGGAAAAGCTCGGCTTCCGCTCGGAGGGAATCCGCCCACGCTATCTCCACATCGACGGCGACTGGCGGGACCACCTGGTGTACGCGCTGACCGCCGAGGAGGTCCCGGAGGGGATGCTGGAACGCTGGCGGGCGATCAGTTCCGGCCGCGAGTCAACTAATTGAATATATGTTCGAAACAAATATCGATATGGCATCGGCGTGGCGGTGGACTGGCACAAATACCGGCAAAATAGTCGGAGAATCAGCTTGATCACACGACACGCCGAGCCAAATTGCTGCCAGGCCTTCCCGGCGCCCGTACGGTGTGAATCGTGAGCAGTAGTGGCCTTATCTACGCCGTCATCGTAGGGGCCTGGGCCGCCTATCTGGTGCCGATGTGGCTCCGCAGGCAGGACGAACTCAACGAGGCGCGCCCGACGGAACGCTTCAGCACCGCCATTCGCCTGCTGGCCGGGCGTTCGGGGCTGGAGCGGCGGGCAGCCCGGGCCCTGGGCGACGAACCGCGTGAAGACGAGCACGGCAGCGACGGCACTCCCGGACGGGACGAGGCCGCCGTCGGCGACCCCGCGGCGGACTCCGCGCCCTCCGCCGAGCCGTCCGCCGCCGAGCCTTCGCGTCCCGTCGAGCCCCCCGCCGTCGAGCCGGCGTCCGTCGCCGAGCCCTCGCCCGAGCGGGACGTTCGGGGGGAGCGTCCGCCGGCCGAACCGCACGGCGGTGCGCAGCGCCGGGCCCGGCTGCTGGCCCGTCGGCGCCGGATGGTCACCCTGCTCTTCCTGGCCTTCGCGCTCGGCGCCGTGGTCGCGGCGGTGGCCGGACTGGCCTTCCTCTGGGTCCCGGCCGTCCCGGCGATCCTCCTCACGCTCTACATCGGCCACCTGCGCAAGCTGGAGCGCGAGCGCTACGAGGTGAAGCTCGACCGCGCGCGGGCCGCCCAGGCGGCCGAGCGGCTGCGCAAGCGCGAGCAGCAGCGTGCCGCGGCCCGGAGCGCCCCCGTCGCGGCCCCCGCCACCCAGACCCAGACCCAGGCCCAAGGCCAAGCGCAGGCCCAGGCTCAGGTCCGGGCCCAGGCCCCGGGCGCCGGGGAGCGGGCCGGGCGCCGTCCGCACCTGCGGCTGGCCACCGACGCCGGCGAGGCCACCGTCTTCGCGCCGTCCGTCTCCGCCCCGTCCGTCTCCGCGCCGTCCGCCTCCGCGGTGGCCGAGGCGACCGAGCACGAGGAGTGGGTCGACGGCATGCGCGAGCGCGGCGCGGCCGGCCCGGACTCCTGGGAGCCGGTGCCCGTCCCGCTGCCGACGTACGTCACCGCGCCGGTCGCCCCCCGGGTCTCGCGCGGCCTCGACCTGTCGGCCCCCGGCACCTGGACCGCAGGGCGTCCCGCCGAGTCTCCCCGCAAGACCCCGCTCTTCGACCAGTACGCCGAACCCCTGGCCCCGGAGAGCCGCCCCCGCGCGGCCAACGAGTGACAGCTCCGGCCCCCGACCAGCACCGCGTCCCCGGGGGTGGTCACGGACCCCCTCCGAAAGGTGCTAGAGTTTCTTCTCGTTGGGGCTGTGGCGCAGTCCGGTAGCGCACCTCGTTCGCATCGAGGGGGTCAGGGGTTCGAATCCCCTCAGCTCCACCCAACAGAAGCCCCGCCCGGTCGTGAGACCGGGCGGGGCTTCTGCGTTGCCCGGGGCAATCCGGTGCGGGGGCGCGGGAGTTGGCCGTGTGATGGCCGTCATGGTCGGGGTGGGGCGGTGAACTGACGGTCAGTCGCGGACGATCACCACCGGACAGGGGGCGTGGTCGAGGCAGTACTGGGCGACGGTGCCGAGCGGGGCGTCGGGCGGGGTGGAGCGGCCGCGGTTGCCGAGGACGAGCAGGGCGGCGCCGGCCGCGGCGGCGACCAGGGCGGGGCCGGGCGGGCCGGCCGTGAGGCGGCGGTGCACGGACGGTGGGCGGCCGGGCGGTGGCGGGGGGCCGGGTGGGGCGCAGGAGGCCAGCGCCTCGTCGAGGATCTCGGCCGCGCGGTGCTCGCGCCCGAAGCCGTCCAGGGCGGGCGGGACGAGGCCGTGCTCGCCGTAGAGGCAGGGGAAGTCCCAGACGGCCACCGCCTCCAGCGGTCCGCCGGTGAGGACGGCCTGGCGGGCCGCCCAGCGGACGGCGGCGCGGGAGGGCGGGGAGCCGTCCACGCCGACCACGATCCTGCCGTCCGGCTGCGGGGCCATGCTTCGAGCCTAGGCCCGCGGGGCCGGGGCGGGAACGGCCGAGGGCCGGCCGGAGCGAGTCCGGCCGGCCCTCGGGGTGGGGCGGGGTGGGTCAGGGGCGCTGGGAGCCGGCGTAGGGGCCGGGCTGGGGGGCGCCGGACTGCGGCGGGACGGCGCCGTAGCGGCCCGGGCGGTGGCCGCGCGGGTGCCGGGTCAGGTTGTAGCCCAGGACGCCCGCCAGGGCGGCCAGGGCGCCGCCGCCGATGCTCCAGTACCAGCGGCTGTTCCAGCCGGAGAACCAGCCGGTGTACCAGTGCTCCTCGGGCTCCACCGGGGCGGCCGCCTTGGCGGTGCTGGCGCCGCCGCCGGCCGGCGGGACCAGCGGGGCCTTGAGCTCGCCGCCCTCCGGCTGCGCGTTGTCGGCGTTGCCCTTGGCGCTGACGTGCAACTGGACGGAGGTGGCGAGGCCGAGGTCCGGCTGCGGGACGTCGCTGACCGAGAGCCGCACGTAGTAGGTGCCGGGCAGCGGGTCGCCGGACCACGGCTCGGCCCAGGAGCGGATCTCGCGCAGGGTGCAGCTGAGCGCGAGCGTGGCGGTGTTCTGGTCGCCGGTGGCGTTCTGGGTGCCGGCCGTGCAGGACTGGCGCCGGCGCAGCCCGTCGAAGACCTCGACGGACCAGGTCTGCGGGCCGTGCCGGTCGGTCGCGGGGGCCAGGTTGACGGTCAGGCCGATCGTCGGGGTCTGGCCCTCCGAGGCGCCGAACGCCCAGTACAGGTAGTCGCCGGTGGAGGCGGCGACGTTGGCGTCCTGGCCGGGGGAGAGGTTGGTCGCGGTCAGGAAGGACGTGCCGGCCTTGGTGGCCGGGGCCGGGGTGCCGCTCGCGCTCGCCGAGGGGGACGGCGAGGCGGCCGAGGCGGCCGGCGCGGCCAGCGCGAGGGCGGGCAGCAGGGTGAGGGCGGCGAGGGCGCCGCGAAGGGTCGTACGCATGGTCAGTTCTCCCGCCAGACAGAGATCCGCCAGCGCGCGATCCAGCCGAACACCAGGCCGAACACCAGACCGGCGAGGGTGAGGGTGAGCAGCAGGATCCAGCCGCGGCCCAGCCCCATCGCCGCGCCCTCGGGGGCGGACGAGGCGGTGGCCAGGTCGACGGTCAGCTCCAGCGGCAGGCCCGGGTCGGCCTGGACACCGGCCTGCGGGGCCAGCGAGTTGCTGACGACCAGGCAGACGGCCGTCTCCGGCTTGGCGCTCGGCGAGGAGGTCGGACTGGCCGTGACGTAGCCCTTGGAGTCGCCGGTGGACCAGCGCAGGCCGGTGGAGATCACGTCGGTGCGGCTGCTGCCGGCGTCGGTACCGCGGACCAGCTCCTGGCCGGTCGCGCTGGTGGCCTGCAGCAGGACGCCGTAGTCCCGGGCCACCGCGCGGTCCAGGCCCACGCTGACCGAGGCACGCAGCTCCTGGCCGGACTTGACCGGGACCTTGTAGACGCGGTGCTCGGAGAACTTCTCGCGGTCGCTGTACACGCCCGGGGCGAGGACGGGGGCGTTCTCGCACTTGTCGGTGCCGACGGTCTTCACCGGGGTCACCGCGTAGGTGTCGTTGGAGCGGTCGACCAGCTGCTTCACCTTGTCGGTGAGCTGCTCCTGGGTGCGGACGTCGGTGTAGGTGCCGCCGGTCGCGTTGGCGATGCAGAGCAGCTGCTGACGGGTCTTGTCGTCGTGGGCCAGGCCGAGGGTGTCGACGACCAGGTGGATGCCCTGGGAGGCGAGTTCGCGGGCCACGTCGCAGGGGTCGGGCGGGGTGCAGGTGTCCTCGCCGTCGGTGATCAGCACCACCCGGCGGGTGGTCTCGCCCTTGCCGAGGTCCTGGGCCGCGCCGCGCAGGGCCAGGCCGATCGGGGTCCAGCCGGTGGGGCGCAGGGTGGCGACCGCCGTCTTGGCCTCGACCTTGTTGGTCTTGCCGACCGGGAACAGCTGCTTGGTGTCCTGGCAGCCCTGGTTCTTGTCGTTGCCGGGGTAGGTCGCGCCCAGGGTGCGGATGCCGAACTCGGTCTCCGCGGGCAGCGCGTCGATCACGTCGTTCAGCGACTGCTGGGCCACCGAGATGCGGCTCTTGCCCTGGATGTCCCGCTCGTTCATGGAGCCGCTGACGTCCAGGACAAGGTCGACCCGGGGGGCCTCCTGGGGCGCGGCGGCGGCGCCGGCTGATGGTTCGTCGGCGTGGGCGGGCAGGCCGAGGAGCAGCGAGGCGCCCGTTATCGCCAGGGCGGCCAGCAGGCCGCCGAGCCTGGTCTTTGGTCGTCGTCCGGTAGTCACCCGGGAGATCCTAGGGATCATCAGTTCGCCATGGCCAAACGAGTCCGGATCGTGCCCCACCCCGCCCCGGCGTGAACTCCGGCGCGTGGACGGGCGGTCGGAGCCGGGCGGGACGGCCGGGATTTACGCGGGCCCTACCCGTGCTGGATAGCCTTCCGTGCGAACTCGCCTGAACCCGTGCGGGTTCGCCGAGCCGGGTGGGAGTGGACGGGGGCGGGGTCGGGATGGAGCTGGCGGCGGTCGGCAAGCGGTACGGGCGGCGCGGGCGGTGGATCCTGCGCGGGGTCGATCTCGCCGTCGGGCCGGGGGAGTTGGTGCGGATCGCCGGGGCGAACGGGAGCGGCAAGTCGACGCTGCTGCGACTGGTGGCCGGGATCGAGCGGCCGACCGCCGGGCGGGTGGTCCGCCCGGGCGCCGCCGCGTACGTACCCGAACGCTTCCCGCCCGCGCTGCCGTTCGACGCCGCCTCGTACCTGCAGCGGGTGGGCCGGGTGCACGGGCTGTCGGCGGAGTCGGCGCGGCGGCGGGCCGGGGAGTGGCTGGACCGCTTCGGCATCGCGGACCGGGCGGGCACACCGCTGAGCCGGCTGTCGAAGGGCACCTGCCAGAAGGTCGCGGTCGCGCAGGCGCTGCTCGCCGAGGCCCGGGTGCTGCTGCTGGACGAGGCCTGGACCGGGCTCGACCCCGAGGCCAGGGCGGTGCTGGACGAGGCGGCCGCCGAGCGGGCGGCGGACGGTGGCACGGTGCTGTTCGTCGACCACGACCCGGCCCGGCTGGCCGGGCTGACCAGCGCGGCCTACCGGGTCGGCGCGGACGGCGCGCTGCGGCCCGCCGAGCAGGTGGAGCCCGTGCCGGACGGCGGCGGCCCGGTGATGGAGATCGAGGTGGACGTCCCGGGCGGCTCGCCGCTGCCGCCCCGGCTGCCCGGGGCGCCGCGGCCGACCCCGCTGGCCGGCACGGCCGTGCGGCTGACCGTGCCGGCCGCGCACTCGGACGCGCTGCTGCGCCGGTTGCTGCTCGGCCGCCCGGCCGTCCGGGTGCTGGCGGTGCGGCGCCGGGAGGAGGAGCGATGAGGCAGGTCGGGGCGCTGACCCGGTACCACCTGGAGCTGCTGGTGCGCTCGCACGCCTGGCTGCCGCCGTTCCTGACGTACGCGTTGCTGCTGGTGGTGGGTGTGACGGCGGGCAACCCGCTGCTGGGCGACCTCGGCTACGGCGCGGCGGTGCTGCTGCCGGTGAGCGCCTGGTACGTGCGCAGCGTGCTCGGTGCGGAGCCGCCGGCCGCGCGGGCCTGCCTGGTGGCGGCGGCGGGGCCGCTGCGGGTGCACCTGGGCGCGCTGCTGGCGGCGCTGACGGCCGGGCTGGTGCTGGCGGTGGCCGAGGTGGCGGCGCTGTGGTGGCTGAGCGGGACGGTGGCCAACCCGGGGGTGGAGCGGCAGCCGCCGGCCGGATCGGCGCTGGTGGCCGGGCTGCTGACGGCGGTGGTGTGCGTGCTGCTGGGGGTGCTGGCCGGGGTGCCGGCCAACCGGCCGGTGCTGATGCGGCCGCAGTACGGCATCGCACTGGCGCTGGCGCTCGCCACGGTGGCGCTGGTGGCGCCCGCCTCCCCGGCCAACGCGGCGGTCCGCGTCCTGGTCTCCGCCGCCCGGACCGGCCGGGTGGCCGTGCCGTGGGGCGAACTGCCGCTCGCCGCCGCCCTGCTGGCCGCGGCGGTGGCCGGGACGGCGGCGCTGGCCGGTCGGCGGCCCGAGTAGGAGGCCTGGAGGATTCCCGGCAATAGCGGACACACCGTAGCGAAGAGCGAATAAATATGGATAAAGCTCGTTAGGGTGACGAACCGGGGCGCGGGGGCCCGCCGTACCGGCGCCCGGACCCGGCCGGCACGTCCGATTCGTTGGAAGGACCCGCAGTGAGCAACCTCTTCGCGATCGCCTACCCGGACCTCGCCACCGCCCAGGCGGTACGCAACGAAGCGATCGGCCTGCAGAAGCAGCAGCTGATCGACCTGGAGGACGTGGTCGTCGTGGAGCGCCGCGACGACGGCAGGATCAAGCTGCACCAGCAGGTCAGCACCACCGGCGCGGGCGCCGCGACGGGCGCGCTGTGGGGCGGCGTCATCGGGTTGCTGTTCTTCATGCCCTTCCTCGGCGCGGCGCTCGGCGGCGCGACCGGAGCCGCCGTCGGCGCCTCCACGGACATCGGGGTGGACGACGACTTCATGCGCGAGGTCGGGCAGCACCTCCGGCCGGGCACCGCGGCGGTCTTCCTGCTGGTCCGCAAGGCCACCGCCGACAAGGTCGTCCCGGCGCTGGCCCGCCACGGCGGCCAGATCATCCAGACCTCGCTGTCCGCCGCCGCCGAGGCCGAGCTGAAGGCGACCGTCGAGGCGTCCCGGGCGCAGGCCTCTCCCCCCTCCGCCTGACCCCCGCACCACCCGACAGCCGCTCACGTCGGGGCGGACCGGCCCCGTACCGCCGGTCCGCCCCGATCGGCACCCCCGGAGAGCGTTCCGGAGAGGCGTTCCCGGTACCCCGCGACCCCCAGGACGGTCCGTGGCGACACCCCCCGCCGTGACGAGAGCCGCCGCCCGGCCGAGCCGGCCGGTGCCGACCAGGCGCGGCACCGAGCTCGCGCTGGTCCTGGCCGCCGTGCTGACCGCCGTGTTCGGCTACGTCGAGGTCGGCGTCAACCTGGACGGCAAGGTGCCCGCCGACGCGGCCCAGTACGGTGCCGCGCTCGGCGTGCTCGCCCTGCTGGCGCACGCCGTGGTCCGCTGGCGGGCCCGGTACGCGGACCCGCTGCTGCTGCCGATCGCGGTGCTGCTCAACGGGATCGGCCTGGTGGTGATCTACCGGCTCGACCGGGCCTCCTCGGGCGCCGGCGCGGCCTCCACCCAGCTGCTCTGGTCGAGCCTGGGGGTGGCACTGTTCATCCTGGTCGTGCTGCTGGTGCGCGACCACCGGCGGCTGCAGCGGTACGCCTACCTCGGGGCTCTGGTGGCGCTGGTCCTGCTGGTGCTGCCGATCTTCTTCCCACCGGTGTACGGCTCGCGGATCTGGATCGTGATCGGGCCGCTGTCCTTCCAGCCGGGGGAGTTCGCCAAGGTCCTGCTGGCCGTCTTCTTCGCCGCCTACCTGGCGGTGCACCGGGACGCGCTGGCGCTCACCGGCCGCCGGGTCTGGCGCTGGCAGCTGCCGCGCGGCCGGGTGCTCGGGCCGGTGCTGCTGATCTGGGCCGCGTTCGTCGGCGTCCTGGTGCTGGAGACGGACCTCGGCACCTCGCTGCTGTTCTTCGGCCTGTTCGTGGTGATGCTGTACGTGGCCACCGCGCGCACCGGCTGGATCGCGATCGGGCTGGTGCTGGCGGCGGTCGGGGCGGTCACGGTGGGCTGGCTCTCGCCGCACGTGCACAGCCGGGTGACGGACTGGCTGGACCCGCTGGGCTCGATCGCGGCCGGCAAGGGCGCCAACCAGATCGCCCAGTCGCTGTTCGCCTTCGCCTGGGGCGGGGAACTGGGCACCGGGCTCGGCAACGGGCACTCGGTGCTGATCGGCTTCGCCGCCAAGTCGGACTTCATCCTCGCCACCATCGGCGAGGAGCTCGGCCTGACCGGGCTGATCGCGGTGTTCCTGCTGTACGCGCTGCTGGTCTCCCGGGGGTTCCGGACGGGCATCGCGCTGCGCGACCCGTTCGGGCGGCTGCTGGCGATCGGGCTGGCCGCGATCGTCGGCCTGCAGGTGTTCGTGGTGGCCGGCGGGGTGCTCGGCCTCATCCCGCTGACCGGGATGACCCTGCCGTTCGTCGCCCAGGGCGGCTCCTCGGTGGTCACCAACTGGATCATCGTGGCGCTGCTGGTGCGGATGAGCGACATCGCCCGCCGGCCGGCGCCCTTGGCGTCGGAGGAGTCCTGATGGCGCGCAACCGTCCCCGTCCGCGTCCCCGGGGCAACGGGCCGCAGGGCCTGCCCGGCATCTCCGTCACCGGGCGCCGCGCGGGCACCTTCTGCCTGCTGCTGATCGCGGCGCTGTGCGTCCAGGCCACCCGGGTGCAGGTGTTCCAGTCCGACGACCTCGACCACAACGCCGCCAACCAGCGGCTCACCATCGAGCGGTACTCGCAGCCGCGGGGCAACATCCTGGTCGGCGCGGACACCGTGACCGGCTCCGAGCCCACCGGCGGCCGGTACGACTACAAGCGCACCTACACCGACGGCCCGATGTACGCGGCCGCCACCGGCTTCGCCTCGCAGGCGTACGGCAACACCCAGCTGGAGGGGGTCGAGGACGACCTGCTGTCCGGCACCGACAGCCGGCTGTCCGGCTGGGCGGTCTGGGACGCCGTCGCCCGCAGGCAGAACCCCGGCGGGGACGTCTACACCACGCTGAACCGGGCGGCCCAGGAGGCCGCGGTGCGCGGGCTCGGCAGCCAGAAGGGCGCGGTGGCCGCGATCGAACCGGCCACCGGCCGGATCCTGGCCCTGGCCAGCACGCCGTCCTACGACCCGGGCAGCTTCGCCGGCTCCTCCTCGGCCGACCAGGCCGCCTGGAACCGGCTGCAGGCCGACACCGACCAGCCGATGCTCAACCGGGCGCTGCGCCAGACCTACCCGCCGGGCTCGACCTTCAAGGTGGTCACGGCGGCGGCCGCGCTCGCGGACGGGGTGGTGACCGACATCGACGCGCCGACCTCCGCGCCGTACCCGTACGTGCTGCCCGGGACGACCACGCCGCTGGTCAACGACAGCTCGGCGTGCGACGAGCCCGAACTGTCGCTGGACACCGCGATGGTCTACAGCTGCAACAGCGTGCTGGGCTACCTCGGGGTGCAGACCGGGCTGGACCGGATGGTGGCGATGGCCGAGAACTTCGGCTTCAACGACGCCAGGCTGGACATGCCGGTGCGCCCGGCCCGGTCCAACTTCGACACGAAGATGAACCAGTCGCAGGTCGCGCTCTCCTCGATCGGGCAGTTCGACACCGCGGCCACCCCGCTGGTGATGGCGATGGTCGCGGCCGGGGTCGCGAACAACGGGACGGTGATGCGTCCACAGCTTGTGGACAAGCTGACGAGGAGCGACGGCACCACGGTGCAGCTGACCAAGCCCGCCGTGTACCGGCAGGCGATGACCCCGGCGGTGGCCGGGCAGATCCAGCAGCTGATGACCGACGTGGTGGAGAACGGCACCGGCGGCAACGCCCGGATCGGCGGTGCGGTGGTCGGCGGGAAGACCGGCACCGCGCAGCACGGGGTGGGCAACAGCGGGACGCCGTACGCCTGGTTCATCTCCTGGGCCGGGCCCGCCGGCTCCGACGCGGTGCCGCCGGTGGCGGTGGCCGTGGTGATCGCGGACAGTGACGCCACGGACGTCACCGGTGGCGGGCTGGCGGCGCCGATCGCCCGCTCGGTGATGCGGGCGGTGCTCGGCCGCTGACCGGCCGACCGCCGCTGAGCTGCCGTTTAGTCGCCGAATGGCAGATGCGCCGTTTACGAAGTGTCCGGTTTGTATAGCCTTATGCGCCAATTCGTCCAATGCGCCGATCGGGACTGTTCGTTTGCGACACTGGTGCTTTCGCGGGGTACTGTCCCATCTTTGTTCGGTTGGTCCCCGATGGCACCCCATGGCGCGTCGAGTGACCGGCCGCCAGGACACCCTCCCCCCGCCCAGAAGGACCGCAGTTTTGGCCAGCAACTCCCTCGGTGCGCGTCTGCTGCGCCGCAAGCCAGTCTCGTCCCTCATCGCCGAGAGCGAGGGCCGGGACGGCCCTCCGGCCGGCGCGCCCGAGGAGGGCGGCCGCTCCGGCATCCACCTGCGCCGCTCGATCGGCCTCTGGCAGTTGTCCTCGATCGGCATCGGCGCCACCATCGGCACCGGCATCTTCTTCGTGCTCAGCACCGCGGTGCCCTCGGCCGGCCCGGCCGTCATCCTGTCCTTCGTGCTCGCCGCGGTCACCGCCGGACTCACCGCGCTCTGCTACGCCGAGATGGCCTCCGCGATCCCGGTCTCCGGCTCCTCGTACTCCTACGCCTACGCGACCCTCGGCGAGGGCGTCGCGTTCGGCGTCGGCATCTGCCTGCTGATGGAGTACGGCGTCTCCGCCTCCGCGATCGCGGTGAGCTGGGCCGAGTACCTGAACAAGTTCCTCGACCTGACCTTCGGCTTCACCATCCCCGAGCAGCTCTCCGGCGCTCCGGACAGCACCCACTGGTTCAACCTGCCGGCGCTGCTGCTGGTCGCCATGGTCTGCGTCCTGCTCATCCGCGGCGTCAGCGAGTCGGTGAAGGTCAACGCGGTCATGGTCGCGATCAAGATCCTCATCCTGCTGCTGTTCGTCGGCATCGCGCTCACCGGCTTCCACTCCGGCAACCTGACCCCGTTCATGCCGCTCGGCATCGGCGGCGTGCAGGTCGCCGCCTCCAGCATCTTCTTCTCCTTCATCGGCCTGGACGCCGTGTCCACCGCCGGTGAGGAGGTCAAGAACCCGCGCCGCACCCTGCCGCTGGCGATCATCATCTCGCTGGTCGTGGTGACCCTGCTCTACATCCTGGTCGCCCTGGCCGGCATCGGCGCCCAGCCGTGGCAGAAGTTCGACGGCCAGGAGGCCGGCCTCGCCCAGATCCTGCAGGACATCACCGGCCAGAGCTGGCCCGCGATCGTCTTCGCGATGGGCGCGATCATCTCGATCTTCAGCATCACCCTCGTGGTGATCTACGGCCAGACCCGCATCCTCTACTCGATGGGCCGCGACGGCATGCTGCCCAAGCGCTTCGCCGAGCTCTCCCCGCGCACCGGCACCCCGGTCTGGAACACCCTGGTGGTGGGCCTCGGCGTCGGTGCGCTGGCCGCGTTCACCCCGCTGAACATCCTGGCCGACATCACCAGCCTCGGGACGCTCATCGCCTTCTCGGTCGTCTCGATCGGTGTGATCATCCTGCGCCGCACCCAGCCCGACCTGCCGCGCGGCTTCAAGGTCCCCGGCTACCCGGTCGTGCCGCTGCTCAGCGTCGCCTTCTGCGTCTACCTGATCACCGGCCTGCACGCCGACACCTTCCGGGCCGGCGGGATCGCCGTCGCCGTCGCCGTGGTCGTCTACTTCGGGTACAGCATCAAGCACTCCAAGCTGGAGCAGCCGCAGGCCGCCGCGGCGGACAACGCCGCCGACAGCAAGACCGGTTGAACCGGGCACATCCGGCCCCGCGGGGCCGCCGGGCGGGACACCCGGCGGCCCCTCGGGTGTCCGCTCCCGAACCGTGTCCCAGGGCATGGCGACAGGGCCTTGCCCCCACCCATAACCTTCCACCATGGTGAGCACCCGCACGCCCGGCTTCTCCCGCCCGCGCGGCCGCTTCACCGGCCGTTCCAGAACGCCGGCCCCGCAGACCTCCACCGCGGCGCCGTCCGAGCCCGGACGGCCGCCCGTCGGCTACTCCACCCGACCGTTCCCCCGCCAGCGTGGCGAGAGCACGTTCCCGCCCACGCCCGATCGGCTGAATCCCGCCGGACTCGCCTCGATGCGCACCGTCCAACTGCTCGGCTGCCTGGTCGCGGCCGGCTGGGCGGCCGCCTTCCCGCTCGTCTCCGACCTGCCCAACCAGCGGCTGTGGGGCCTCGTCGCGGCCCCCGCCTACGCCCTGGCCGGTCTGCTCTGCCTCACCCTGCCGCGCCGCTTCGCGGCCCGCTCCGCCGCCGCGGTCGCCCTCGTCGGGGCCGTCCTCGCGCCGCTCGCCCTGCTGGCCCTGCAGGGCCGCCACCAGTCCGAGGTGATGGTGGTCGAACGCTCGGCCCACCTGCTGCTCACCACCGGCAGCCCGTACCTGCCGCACCCGGTGGTGGTCACCGACTACAACCCGTACCTGCCGGCCATGACCCTGTTCGGGATGCCGCGCCAACTGCTCGGCGACGGCACCGCCTTCGCCCGGGTCGCGGGGGACGCCCGGATCTGGTTCGCGCTGGCCTTCGTCGCCTGCCTGCTGGCCAGCTGGCGGCTGCTGCGGCCGTCCCGGGACCGCGCCCCGCTGCTGCCGCTCGCCGTGCTCACCGCCTCGCCGCTGATCGCGCTGGCCCTGGTGGTCGGCGGGGTGGACCTGCCGCTGATCGGTCTCTGCTGCCTCGCCATGGCGCTCGCGGAGCGGGACCGCACCGTCGCCGCCGGACTGGTGCTCGCCCTCGCCTGCACCCTCAAGTGGACGTCCTGGCCGGCGCTGCCGGTCGCCGCGCTGCTGCTGTGGCGGCTGTACGGTCGCCGGCCCGCCGCCCGGACCACGCTGATCGCGCTCGGCACGGGCCTGGCCGTGCTGCTGCCCTCCGTGCTGACCCGGGCGGACGCGCTGCGCGAACAGGTGGTGCGCTTCCCGCTCGGACTCACCGCCATCCACACCCCGGCCGGCAGCCCGCTGCCCGGCAAGGTGCTGGCCGGCTTCGGGCCGACCGGGCACTCCATCTCGCTGGCGCTGATGACCATGGGCGGGGTCGGGGTGGCCATCTGGCTGCTGGCCCGGCCGCCGGTGTCCGCGATCGCGGCCGCCGACCTGCTGGCCGCCGGGCTGGCCATCGCGTTCATGCTCGCCCCGGCCGGGCGGTTCGGCTACCTCGCGCTGCCGGTCGTCCTGGTGATCTGGCCCCGGCTGGCGGCCCGGCGCTGGAGCAGCCGGCGCCCGATCCCGCCGCGCCGGCTGCCGGGCAGAGCGGAGCCCGCCCTGCCACGAGGCTGAGCGGGCTCCGTCCGAAGGCCGTGTCGTACGACCGTGCTCAGCGCCCGGCGGCCGCCTTGAGCAGGGCGGCGACCGCGGGGCCGGCCGCGTCCACGCCGTGGCCGCCGCCCTGCACCTCGGCGGCGACCGCGATGTTGCCGCGGTAGGCGGTGAACCAGCTGTTGGTCACGGCCACCCCGGCCACCTCGGCGGAGCCGGTCTTGGCGCCCGCGTTGTCGGTGATCCCGGCCATCACGTCCTTGGCGGTGCCGCCCTGCGCGGTGGCCGCCATCATCGCCCTCAGCTTGCCCGCCACGTCGGGGGAGAGGTTGCGGGCGGCCTTCTGCTGGGGCAGGTCGGCGACCAGGATCGGCTGCTTGAACTCGCCGCTCTGCACCGTGGCGGTGACCGAGGCGATGGCCAGCGGGTTCATCTGGACCTTGCCCTGGCCGATGTAGTTCATCGCCTGCTCGTCCTTGTTGGCACCCGGGTCCGGCACCCGGCCGTCGGCGTTCGGCAGGCCGGTCTTCCACTCCGGGCCGAGGCCGAAGACGTCCTTGGCGGTGCTGGACAGGGTGTTCGGCTTCAGGCTGGTCAGGCCCTGGTTGATGAAGGCCGTGTTGCAGGACACCATGAAGTCCTGCTGCAGCGTGTTGTTCGGGAAGGCGCCCGGGAAGGAGTTCGGGATCGCCTGCGCGTTGCTGCTCTTCTCCGGGCAGGCCACCACGGTGTCCGGGTTGACCCCGGCCTCCAGCAGCGCCGTCGAGGTGACGATCTTCATCGTCGAGCCCGGCGCGAGCAGGCCGGTGAAGGCCCGGTTCTGGCCGTTGGTCGGCGCGTTGGCGAAGGCCAGCACCTGGCCGGTGCTCGGCTCGATCGCGACGATCGACCCGGACTTGCCGCCCAGGTCCGTCATCGCCTTCTCGGCCGCGGCCTGGACGTTGTTGTCGATGGTCACCTTGAACGGCTTGCCGGGCTTGGGCTCGACGATCGTGAACAGCTTGTCGGCGGCGGTCTTGCCGGCCGGGTCGCTGATCACCACCGCGCTGCCCGCGTCCTGGTCCTTGTTCGGGTCCGGCGGCAGCAGCTTGTGGGCGTTGTCCTGCAGGGTGGACAGCAGCGCCGGGGTGATCGAGGCGCCCTGCAGCGGCTTGCCGTTGCGGTCCACCACGTTGGACGGCGGGGCGAAGACCTGCTGGACGGCGATCGTCTCGCTGCCGGACAGGTGCGGGTGGATCACCGTCGGAGCCCAGTGCACGGCCGGGGTGTCGTCGCTCATCTTCACGACGTTCAGGAAGCCGTTGTAGTCCCAGACCCGGTTGGTGCCGGCGAACTCGGCGCGCGCCTTGAAGCCCATCAGCACGCCGGCGGGCCCGGCCGAGGCGGAGGCCGACGGGGAGTCGGTGGCACCGGGCGTCGCGCCCGCCGACGGCGTGGCCGAGGCGCCGGCGGAGGGCTTGGCGGCCGGGGCGGGGGTGCCGGTGGCCGAGGCGAAGGCCTGCGGGGTGGCCGGGCCGGCCGGGGTCAGGGTCAGCGCGCTCGGCTTGACCTGGTCCCGGAAGGCCGCCAGCGCGGTGGTGGCCGAGGTGGGGTCGTCGGTCAGCGAGGCCGCCTTGTCCAGGTCCCCGGCCGCCCAGGCCGCCAGGAAGTCCTTCGCACCGTTGGTCGCCTGCTCGGCCGAGGGCGGTTCGGCGACCACCGTGCGGGGCTTCTTCGCCGAGGACGTCCCGGAGTCCGAGCCGCCCATCAGGCTGTACGCCCCGTAGCCGCCGCCTGCGAGGACCGCGACGGACACGCCGGTGATGATGCCGATCTTCGCGCCTCTGCGCATGGTGCTGCTCCCCCATGGGTCTGCCGGCCGGGCGCAACCGACCGGGGCCGGAAACGCTATTCGCCCCCCACCCTAGGCAGCGCCGATCGGTGCGCCGACGAAACGCCCGGGAGTTGTGACGGATCTGGTACGTGTCGTGCACCGCATACGGACGATTGGGGGATGGACGGTGGACGTCAGATCCAGCTGTTGAACCACATCCGCTGGCGCCAGTCGTCCATCGGGATCGTCTGCCCGGTGAACAGCGGGAAGAAGAAGAGGAAGTTCCACACGATCAGCAGCACCAGCAGTCCGGCCGCCGCCGAGCCGATGATCCGGCGGTCCCGGGACGCGCCGGGCGGCCCGATCAGCGCGCCGACCAGCATCGTCACCGCGAGCACCAGGAACGGGACGAACACCACCGCGTAGAAGAGGAAGATCGTGCGCTGCTGGTAGGCGAACCACGGCAGGTAGCTGGCGGCCAGGCCGCACAGCACCGCGCCGGCCCGCCAGTCCCGCCGCGCCACCCAGCGCCACAGGCAGTACACCAGTGCCACCACGGCCGCCCACCACAGCAGCGGGGTGCCGATGCCCAGCACCTCGCGGGCGCACTCGGCGGCCGTGCAGCCGCTCTGGCCCTGCTTGGGGGACTCGTAGAAGAACGAGACCGGCCGGCCCAGCACCAGCCAGGACCACGGGTTCGACTGGTAGGTGTGCGGGTCGCTCAGGTGGGTGTGGAAGTCGTAGACCGTCGAGTGGTAGTGCCACAGGGCGCGCAGCCCCTCGGGTATCCACGGGTAGTCGGTCGAGCGGCCGACCGCCCAGTCCCGGCCCCAGCCGCCCTGCCCGGGGGCGTTGCTGCTGGCGAACCAGCCCCACCAGGACGTGAGGTAGACGACCAGCGACACCACCACGATCGACACGAAGGCCGGCACCACGTCCCGGGCGAGCGTCGCCAGGTACGGGCGCGGGGCCCCGGCCAGGCGGCGGGCGCCGACGTCCCACAGGACCGTCAGCACGCCGAAGGCCGCCGCCACGTACAGGCCGCTCCACTTGGTGGCGCAGGTCAGGCCGACGCAGACGCCGGCCGCGATCCGGTACGGGCGCCAGCCCAGGTTCATCCGCTGCGCCAGGACCGCGTCCGGCACCCCGCCGAGCTTCGCCGCCAGCCGGCCCCGGGTGCGGTCGCGGTCCAGCAGCAGGAAACCGAAGGCGGCGAGGATCCAGAACATCACCACCAGGTCCAGCAGCGCGGCGCGGCTGAGCACCAGGTGCAGGCCGTCCACCGAGAGCAGCAGGCCGGCCACGCAGCCCAGCAGGGTCGAGCGGAACAGCCGGCGGGCGATCCGGGCCACCATCAGCACCGACAGCGTGCCGAGCAGGGCCACCGCGAACCGCCAGCCGAAGGGGTTCATGCCGAACAGCCACTCGCCCGCGCCGATGATCCACTTGCCCACCGGCGGGTGGACCACGTAGGAGGCCGCCGAGCGGTAGGGGACCGCCGCGCCCGGCGTCATGATCTGGTCGTTGGCGCCGTCCGGCCAGCTGATCTCGTAGCCGCCGTGCCAGAGCGCGTAGGCGTCCTTGGCGTAGTACGTCTCGTCGAAGATGATCGCGTGCGGCTGGCCGAGGTTGGTGAACCGCAGGATCCCGGCGAACACCGCCACCGCCAGCGGGCCCAGCCAGCCGGCCCAGCGGCACAGCCACGACCACAGGCCGGCCGGCACGGACACGCCCAGCCGCAGCAACAGCGGCGACGGGGGCACCACCGCCGGGGTCACCCCGCGGCCGTCCGGCATCGGCGGGACCAGGCGCTCGGCCAGCGGGGCCGTCGGGCGGGCGGCGTAGCCGAACCCGGCCAGCCGCTCCCGCCAGCTGCGCGAAGCCTGCTCGGACGGCGGGGGAGCCTGCTCGGACGGCCGCCGGGGGGCCTCGTCGGAGGGCTGTGCAGCCTGCTCGGACGGCAGGGAAGCCGGCTCGGACGGGCGGGGGCCAGGGACGGCGGGGGTCGGCAGGCCGGCCACGCCGGCGCCATCCTGCGCGGTGTGGTCTGTACCGGTGGGCGTCCGAGCCGCCGTGTCGCCGTTCATCCGCCACATCGTAGGGGCGCTCTTCGTACGTGTGAGCGCTCCCTCGGAAGCTGCCCGAATCGTCACCAAAAGCCCCGGGCGGCCGGTAGCTGCAAGGATGGGGCCCGTGACAGGAGTACTCGTTCTCGCAGGCACCCCCATCGGCGACGTCTCGGACGCCCCGCCCCGGCTGCTCACCGAACTCGCCACGGCGGACGTCATCGCCGCCGAGGACACCCGGCGGCTGCGCCGGCTCACCCAGGCGCTCGGGGTGACCCCGGCCGGGCGGGTGGTCTCCTACTTCGAGGGCAACGAAGTCGGCCGCACCCCCGAACTGGTCGAGGCGCTGCTCGGCGGAGCCCGGGTGCTGCTGGTCACCGACGCCGGCATGCCCTCCGTCTCCGACCCCGGCTACCGGCTGGTCGCCGCCGCCGTCGCCGCCGACGTCAAGGTCACCGCGGTGCCCGGACCGTCCGCCGTGCTCACCGCGCTCGCGCTGTCCGGCCTGCCCGTCGACCGCTTCACCTTCGAGGGCTTCCTGCCGCGCAAGACCGGCGACCGGGCCCGGCAGCTCGCCTCGATCGCGGCCGAGCCGCGCACCATGGTCTTCTTCGAGGCGCCGCACCGGATCGCCGAGGCGCTCGCCGCGATGGCCGAGGCGTTCGGCGCCGAGCGGCCCGCGGCCGTTTGCCGCGAGCTCACCAAGACGTACGAGGAGGTGAAGCGCGGGCCGCTCGGCGACCTGGCGAGCTGGGCGGCCGAGGGCGTCAAGGGCGAGATCACCGTCGTCGTCGCGGGTGCCCCGCCGGCCGCGCCGCAGGAGCTCACCCCCGCCGAGCTGGCCCGGCTGGTGGCCGTCCGGGAGGAGGCCGGGGAGCGCCGCAAGGAGGCCATCGCGGCGGTCGCGGTGGAGCTGTCGCTGCCGAAGCGGGAGGTGTTCGACGCGGTGGTGGCGGCCAAGAGCGCGGCCGGGAGCGAGGCCGGGAAGGCTGCGAAGTAGGGCGGCGCGCAGGGCCGTGGTCAGGGCCGTGATCAGGGCTCTGACCAGGGCTCGGCCGGTTCGGAGACAGCCCCGGGCGCGGTCGGACGGGGCCGTGGAACGGGGGTGTACTCCGGGGGGTTGCGGGACTCCTGGGGAGTCGTACCGTGGAGAGAAGGCCCCGGTAAACGCCCACGGAGCTGAAGCTTCGGCCGCGGTTTCCGGAACGGACCAGGCCCTTCGTATAGGGCTTCCCAATCCGCGTCCAAGTCTTCACAAGCAGGGCATCGGCCGAGGCGGTCCGGGCATTTCCTGGAATGGAAAGACCCAGCCGGGCGAGCGCCCGGCGGGCGCTGGGAGACGGCTATGAGCGAGATGATCGGTAGCCCCCTCGGTGGCAACGCGCTGAGCGCCCCCGGCCTGGCCGGAAGGCCGCACACTCCCGTCGAGACCGTACGGGAGGCCTACTCCTTCGCGTGCCTGAAGTGCGGGTACGGCTGGGAGCAGGCGTACGACATCGAGCACCACGTGGGCAAGGACGGGCACGTCGTCTTCGAGTACCACGCCAACGGTGTCCGGGTACCGTCCCCGCTGCTCAAGCCGACCTGCCCGGGGTGTGGTGGACACACCGTCCGGATCATGCGCGAGGGCCGGGTCGCCACCGCCGACCAGTCCTGGCACCACGCCCCCGGCTACCCGGCCCACGCCGAGCCGGCCGGGGCGCCCCCGGTGGACGGCTCCGTGAAGCCGCGCGGACGCTGGGCCCGGTTCTGGTCGCGGCTGCTGGGCTGACCGTCGACGTCGGGAGCGCACCCGGGGGCCGCCCGCCGCGAGCAGTGCGGCGGGCGGCCCCCGCCGTCCGTGCACGGGCACCCGTGTCCGGTCGGTGACGCGATCGCTCGGGCGGTCACGCGGTGGAGGGGTGCGTTCGGGCCCGACTAAGCTTTCCGACCATGGCGGCCACTGCAGACCACAGCACCACCGGGGCGAACACCCCGGCGTACTACGTTTCCACCCCGATCTACTACGTCAACGATCGCCCGCACCTGGGCCACGCGTACACCACCGTGGCGGGCGACGTCCTCACCCGCTGGCACCGCCAGCGCGGCGAGAAGGTGTGGTACCTGACCGGCACCGACGAGCACGGTCAGAAGATCATGCGGACCGCCGAGGCCAACGGCGTCAGCCCGCAGGAATGGTGCGACAAGCTGGTCGAGGAGGCGTGGAAGCCGCTCTGGGAGCACCTGGAGATCGCCAACGACGACTTCATCCGCACCACCCAGCAGCGTCACACCGACCGGGTGCAGGAGTTCGTCCAGGACCTGTACGACAAGGGTGAGATCTACAAGGGCGGCTACTCCGGCCCGTACTGCGTCGGCTGCGAGGAGTACAAACTCCCGGCCGACCTGCTCGACGGCGCCGCCGAGGACGAGAAGCTCTGCGCCATCCACAAGAAGCCCGTCGAGTGGCTGGAGGAGGAGAACTACTTCTTCCGCCTCTCCGCGTACGGCGAGAAGCTGCTGGAGTTCTACGCCGAGAACCCCGGCTTCATCGCCCCCGAGTCCGCCCGCAACGAGGTGCTGCGCTTCGTCGAGCAGGGCCTGCAGGACCTCTCCATCTCCCGCTCCACCTTCAACTGGGGCGTCCCGCTGCCCTGGGACGAGAAGCACGTCCTCTACGTGTGGGTGGACGCGCTGCAGAACTACATCACCGCGGCCGGCTACGGCAGCGACCCGGAGCGCTTCGCCGAGCTGTGGCCCGCCTCCGTTCACCTCGTCGGCAAGGACATCCTCCGCTTCCACGCCGTCATCTGGCCCGCCATGCTGATGGCCGCCGGGCTGCCGCTGCCCAAGCGGGTCGTCGCCAACGGCTGGCTGATGGTCGGCGGCGAGAAGATGTCCAAGTCCAACCTGACCGGCATCGCGCCCACCGACCTCACCTCGCACTTCGGCGTGGACGCCTACCGCTACTACTTCCTGCGGGCGATCCCGTTCGGCACCGACGGCTCGTTCTCCTGGGAGGACTTCACCGCCCGGTACACCTCCGAACTCGCCAACGACTTCGGCAACCTGGCCTCCCGGGTCGCCGCCATGGTCGGCAAGTACTTCGACGGTGCGCTGCCGGAGGCGACCGCCCACGGCGAGGCCGAGCAGGCCGTCGCCGACGGCCTCGCCGCCGCCGTCGCCACCGCCGACCGGAAGATCGGCGAGGAGCTGGACTTCGCCGGCGGCCTCGCGGCGATCTTCGAGTTCGTCAAGCAGGTCAACGGCTACCTCACCGAGCAGGAGCCGTGGAAGGTCGCCAAGGACGACTCGGAGGAGGGGCGCGCCCGCCTCGCCACCATCCTCTACACCGCCGCCGAGGCGCTGCGCGGCACCGCCGTCCTGCTCAACCCGGTGATGCCGTCCACCGCCGAGAAGCTGTGGGTCTCGCTCGGGGCCGAGGCCGGTCTCGGCGCGCTCGCCGCGCAGACCGTCGCCACCGCGGCCGACTGGGGCCGACTGCCCGTCGGCAGCACCGTCACCAAGGGCGAGATCCTGTTCCCGCGCCTCGAAGAGAAGCCCGCCGCCTGATGTCTCCCAAGGACGATCGCGCCACGCCGCCGCCGCTGCCGGAACCCCTGGCGGTGGCGGTGGCGGACTCGCACACCCACCTCGACATGCAGTCCGGCACCCCGGCCGAAGGCCTGGCCCGGGCCGCCTCGGTCGGGGTCACCACGGTCGTCCAGGTGGGCTGCGACGTGCCCGGCTCGCGCTGGGCCGCCGACCTGGCGGCCCAGTACGAGCAGGTGCACGCGGCCGTCGCCCTGCACCCCAACGAGGCGCCGCGGATCTTCCTCGGCGACCCCGACGGCTGGTCCGGCCGGCAGCGCGCCGCGGGCGGCGCCGCCGCGCTCGACGAGGCCCTCGCCGAGATCGACCGGCTCGCCGCCCTCCCGCAGGTCCTCGCCGTCGGCGAGACCGGCCTCGACTACTTCCGCACCGGGCCCGAGGGCGTGGAGATCCAGAAGGAGTCGTTCCGCCGCCACATCGAGATGGCCAAGCGGCACGACAAGGCGCTGGTCATCCACGACCGCGACGCCCACGAGGACGTCATCGCCGTGCTGCTGGCGGAAGGCGCCCCCGAGCGGACCGTCTTCCACTGCTACTCCGGCGACGCCGAGATGGCCAAGGTCTGCGCCGAGCACGGCTGGTACCTGTCCTTCGCGGGACCGGTCACCTTCAAGGCCAACCAGCCGCTGCGCGACGCCCTCGCCGTCACCCCCCTCGACCGGATCCTGGTCGAGACCGACGCCCCCTTCCTCACCCCCCACCCTTACCGGGGCCGCCCCAACGCCCCGTACCTCATCCCGGTCACGGTCCGGTCGATGGCCGCCACCCTGGGGCTGCCCGAGGGCGAGCTGTCCGCCGCCATCGCCGCGAACACGGCGCGGGCCTTCGGGTACTGAGTCGATCGAACGGACATCGGATCGCGGGGAAACGGTTCGGCACTCTCGTGGCGCTGTGATGCTGGTGAGCATGAGTGCCCGCCGTGGAGATCGACCTCGCCGCGGTCGTCGAACTCTGAGTGGCTTCCGCGCCCGTATCCTTGGCGCGTGAGCACCACCGATCCCACCTCTGACAGCCACCTGCTGGGCGCCGCCGACATCCGGGAGCTGGCGGCCGCGTTCGGCGTGAAGCCGACCAAGCAGCGCGGGCAGAACTTCGTCATCGACGGCAACACCGTGCGGCGGATCGTCCGGGCGGGTGGGGTGACGGCCGAGGACTCCGTGGTCGAGGTCGGGCCCGGGCTCGGGTCGCTGACGCTGGCGCTGCTGGAGGTGGCGCGGCACGTGACCGCGGTCGAGATCGACCCGGTGCTCGCGCAGCACCTGCCGGACACCGTCGCCGCCCGGCTGCCCGGCAAGGCGGACGCCTTCGACCTGGTGTTCAGCGACGCCATGGAGGTCACCGAGCTGCCCGGGCCGGCGCCCACCGCGCTGGTCGCCAACCTCCCGTACAACGTGGCCGTGCCCGTCCTGCTGCACATGCTGGCGACCTTCCCCAGCATCGAGCGGACCCTGGTGATGGTGCAGAGCGAGGTCGCGGACCGGCTCGCCGCCAAGCCCGGCAACAAGGTGTACGGCGTCCCGTCGGTCAAGGCCAACTGGTACGCCGACGTGAAGCGGTCCGGCGCCATCGGGCGGAACGTGTTCTGGCCCGCGCCGAACGTCGACTCCGGGCTGGTCTCGCTGATCCGCCGCGAGCCGCCGAAGACCACCGCCAGCCGTCAGGAGGTGTTCGCCGTCGTCGACGCCGCGTTCGCCCAGCGGCGCAAGACCCTGCGGGCCGCCCTGGCCGGCTGGGCCGGCTCCCCGGCCGGGGCCGAGCAGGCGCTCGCCGCCGCCGGGATCGACCACAAGCTGCGCGGCGAGATGCTGACGGTGGAGCAGTTCGCCGCGATCGCCGAGCACAAGCCCGAGGCGGCCGCCGGGCACCGGCCGGAGGCGACCGGCGGGCACCAGCCCAAGGCGACCGGCGGGCACCAGCCCAAGGCGACCGGCGGGCACCGGCCGAAGCAGAGCGACGAGGTCGAGTCCGAGTGATCACCGTACGGGTTCCGGCCAAGGTCAACGTCCAGCTCGGAGTGGGCGGACTGCGTGCCGACGGGTTCCACGACCTGGCCAACGTGTTCTTCGCCGTCGCCCTCGGCGACGAGGTCACGGCCACGGCCGGGGAGGGCGTCACGCTGTCCTGCACCGGGCCGGACGCCCACGCCGTACCGCTCGACGAGAGCAACCTCGCCGCCCGTGCCGCCCGCCTGCTCGCCGCCCACCACGGCATCGCCGAGCCCGGCGTGCACCTGCACATCGCCAAGGCCATCCCGGTCGCCGGCGGCATGGCCGGCGGCAGCGCCGACGGGGCGGCCGCGCTGGTCGCCTGTGACGCGCTCTGGCAGCTCGACACCCCCCTCGACACGCTCCTGGAGCTGGCCGCCGAACTCGGCTCCGACGTGCCGTTCGCCCTGCTCGGTGGCGTCGCGCTGGGCCGCGGCCGGGGCGAGATCCTGCAGCCGCTCACCGTCGAGGGCACCTTCCACTGGGTGTTCGCGGTCGCCGACGGCGGCCTCTCCACCCCCGCCGTCTTCCGCGAGTGCGACCGCCTGCGCGAGGAGGCCGGCACCGGCTCCAGCGAGGTGCAGGTGCCCACCCCCGACGCCGACCCGGAGCTGCTCGCCGCGCTCGCCGCCGGCGACGCCGTCGCCCTGGCCGCCGCCCTCACCAACGACCTCCAGCCCGCCGCCCTCTCGCTGCGCCCCTCGCTCGCGGCCACCCTGCGGGCCGGCACCGAGGCCGGCGCGCTCGGCGCCCTGGTCTCCGGCTCCGGGCCGACCTGCGCGTTCCTCGCCAAGGACGCCGACGCGGCGGCCGCCGTCGCCGAGGCACTGCGGGCCTCCGGCACCTGCCGGACCGCGCACGCCACGTACGGGCCGGTGCCAGGGGCCGGGCTGGTGCCGTAGCTCCTCCGCCGGTGCAGGGCCCCCGCCGGTGCTGGGCCCCCGCAGGTGGGGGCTCCCGCCGGTGCTGGGCCCCCGCAGGTGGGGGCGCCCGGGGCCCCGCCGGTGCAGGCGGTGAGGGCGCTTCGGCGGGCCCATTAGGCTGGGGAGATCGGGGTGTCCCCGACAGGGGCGCCCGGCCGCGAGCGGCGGGCCGCCCCGAGACCGCCAACCCAGGAGCGCAGCACACGTGGCCGTCAACCTCGCCACCATCGAGTCCGTCACGAAGGTCTACGGCACCCGCGCCCTCCTGGACGGGGTCAGCCTCGGTGTCAGCGAGGGTGACCGGATCGGTGTCGTCGGACGCAACGGCGACGGCAAGACCACCCTGATCCGGATGCTCGCCAAGCTGGAGGAGCCGGACGGCGGGCGGATCACCCACGCCGGCGGGGTGGAGATGGCCATCCTCACCCAGCACGACTCGCTCGACCCCAAGGCCACCATCCGGCACGAGGTGATCGCCGACCGGGCCGACCACGAGTGGCTCGGCGACGCCCGCATCCGCGACATCATCGAAGGCCTCTTCGGCGGCCTCGACCTGCCCGGCTTCGCCGACGGCCTCGACACCGTCATCGGCCCGCTCTCCGGTGGCGAGCGCCGCCGGATCGCCCTCGCCAAGCTGCTCCTCGGCTCGCCCGACCTGATCGTCCTCGACGAGCCCACCAACCACCTCGACGTCGAGGGCATCAACTGGCTCGCCCAGCACCTGCAGAAGCGCCGCTCCGCGCTGGTCTGCGTCACCCACGACCGCTGGTTCCTCGACCAGGTCTGCACCCGGATGTGGGACGTCCAGGGCGGCGCCGTCCACGAGTACGAGGGCGGCTACTCCGACTACGTCTTCGCCCGCGCCGAGCGCTCCCGGATCGAGGCCGTCGAGGAGCAGAAGCGGCAGAACCTCGCCCGCAAGGAACTCGCCTGGCTGCGCCGCGGCGCCCCCGCCCGCACCTCCAAGCCGCGCTACCGGATCGAGGCCGCCAACGCCCTGATCGCCGACGTGCCGGAGCCGCGGGACAGCTCCGAGCTGATGAACTTCGCCAACGCGCGCCTGGGCAAGACCGTCTTCGACCTGGAGGGCGTCACCGTCAAGGCCGGCCCCAAGCTGCTGCTGGAGAACCTCACCTGGCAGCTCGGCCCCGGCGACCGGATCGGCCTGCTCGGCGTCAACGGCGCCGGCAAGACCTCGCTGCTGCGCGCCCTGCGCGACGCGTACGCCTCCGAAGGCGACGTGCAGCCCGCGTCGGGCCTGATCAAGGTCGGCAAGACGGTGCGGCTCGCCTACCTGTCGCAGGAGGTCGCCGAGCTGGACCCGGCCATCCGGGTGCTCCAGGCCGTCGAGCAGATCCGCTCGCGCGTCGACCTCGGCAAGGGCCGGGAGATGAGCGCCGGCCAGCTGTGCGAGCAGTTCGGCTTCGGCAAGGACAAGCAGTGGACGCCGGTCGGCGACCTGTCCGGCGGCGAGCGGCGGCGGCTCCAGCTGCTGCGCCTGCTCATGGACGAGCCCAACGTGCTGTTCCTCGACGAGCCCACCAACGACCTCGACATCGAGACCCTCAACCAGCTGGAGGACCTGCTCGACGGCTGGCCCGGCTCGATGATCGTCATCAGCCACGACCGCTTCTTCATCGAGCGCACCACCGACGTCGTCCACGCGCTGCTGGGCGACAAGAAGATGCGGATGCTGCCCGGCGGCGTCGACGAGTACCTGGAGCGGCGGGCGCGGATGGCCGCCTCGATCGCCGCCGCCGCTTCGGCCGCTTCCGTCACGTCGGGGGCCTCGGGCGCGGCGGGCACCTCGGGGGCCTCGGGCGCCTCGGGTGCCGAGGCCGCAACATCGGCGCTGTCGGGCGGCGATCTGCGGGCGGCGAAGAAGGAGATGCAGAAGCTGGAGCGGCAGATCGCCAAGCTGGACGAGAAGGAGTCCAAGCTGCACGCCCAACTCGCCGAGCACGCCGCCGACTTCTCCAAGGTCGCGGAGCTGGACGCGCAGCTGCGCGGCGTCCGGGAGGAGAAGGAGGAGCTGGAGATGAGCTGGCTGGAGCTGGCCGAGCAGGTCTGAGCTCGCTGAAGGGGCCTCCGTCGGGGTCGTCTCCTGAGGATTCCTCCCGGGGTGGCTACCGGGGTGGCTACCGGGCGAGCAGGGCCTCCAGCTCGTCCGCCGCACGGCCCAGCGCACTGCGCGTCGGGTCGTGCGGCGCCGTCGGGCGGGCCGCCGCCCCGGTCGGCGGGCGGTGCTCGCGGGCTGCGGCGGTCAGCTCGTCCAGCGCCCGGCACACCCGTCCGACCTCCGTCGGGTCCGGCACCCGGCCGCCGTACCGGAGCTGCGCCGCGAACGCCGCCACCGCGCCGCCCAGCCGCTCCAAGGCCGCCGTCGCAGGCAGCCACTGCTCCGCCAGCCGACCGGTCGGCGGCGGCTCGGCCAGCCCCTGCCGCACCTCCTGGCGGGCGTCCGCCAGCGCCCGGTAGGCCGTACGGCGCAGCCACACCTCGGCCCGGCCGGCGTCCCCGGTGACCGCGTCCAGGTAGGCCCGCAGCGCGGTGGCCGCGTCCACCAGCCGCGGCTCGATCCGGTGGCGCGGACGCTCCGGCCACAGCAGGTAGCCGAAGAGCAGCACGATCGCGCTGGCGAGCACCGTGTCCAGCACCCGCGGCCAGAACTCGGCCGCGCTGCTCTGCCCGCCCAGCTGGAGCAGGATCAGTGCCATCGGCGTCATCGCCACCGTGTTCAGCCCGTAGTGCGCCGCCGTCGCGTACGGCAGCAGGGCCACGCAGAACGCGGCGATCGCCGTCAGCACCCACTCGTCGGTCGTGAGGGAGACCACGGCCGCGGTGACCGCCACCCCGAGCACCGTGCCGATCGAACGGCTCACCGCACGCAGGAACACCGACCCGAGATCCGGCTTCAGCACGAAGGCGATCGTCATCGGCACCCAGTAGCTCTTGCTGAGCGGGTAGTTGGCGGTCACCGCCGAACCCACCGCGATGCACAGCGCCACCCGCAGCCCGTACCGGACCGAACCGCGTGACAGCAGCTTCACCCGGAGCCGCCACGGATCGGGCGGGGGCGCCGGGGCGGTGCCGATCTCCGCGTCCCGGCCGGCCACGGTGTCGGCGGCGGCCCGCAGCGCCACGTCCAGGGCCTGCCGGGACGGGGTGTCCGGCTGCCAGTCCGGGACGACGACCTCGCCGCCGCCCCGCCGGACGGCGGCCGCCAGCCGGCCCGGCACCTCCGCGATCTCCGGCGGCACGGGCCGCCAGGCCCACAGCAGGCCGGTCGCCGCCTCGGTGGCGGCCAGCGCCGCCTCGTACATCCGGCGCAGCCGGGCCGTGCGGGCGGACTCCGCCCCCGGGCGGCGCGGCCTCGGGAGGAGGTCCTGGAGCTGGTTCAACCGGGCCGTCAACACCTGGCGCGAGGCCGCGCCCTGCGGCGTGCCCAGGTCGGCGAGCGTACGGCCGAACGCCTCGTACGCGGCCGCCAACGCGCGGTTGCGCGGATCGGAGGCGGGCCGGAGGTGCGCGCTCCCGGGCAGACCCAGCAGTACGACGAACGCGGCGCCCGCCGGCATCATCGGCGCCGCCGCCCACCACGGATCCGGCAACGGCATCCCGCTGCCCAGCGCGGCCGACACCAGCAGCAGCATCCCGGCCGCCGAACCGCGCGGGCCCGTCGCACTCAGCGCGCCGGACGCGAAGGCGGTGAGCGTGAGCGCCGCGCCGAGCACGGCCGCCGAGACGTCCGCATGCTGAAGGGCGGTACCGATCAGCATGCCGAGCGCCGAGGCCAGCACCGCCGACGCGATCCGGGAGGCCCGCAGCCCCGCCGGCTCGGCCCGGTCGTTCATCGTCGCGTGCATCGCACCCAGGCCGGCGAACACCCCCAGATCCAGCCGGTGCGCCAGCAGGCCGACGGTCAGCGGCACCGCCATGCCCACGGCGGCGCGGACCATCAACGCGACCGGCAGCGGAGGCCGGGAGGGGCGCGCGGCGCGCGCCCACCAGGAGGGGGCGGGCTCGTCCGAAGGCATGCGATCACGTCCGTTCTGCGGCCAAGGGTCGCTGCTGTGCGACATTGCGCGGCAGATGGGGGCGTACCCGGTCCAACCGGGCGAGGCCAGTCTAGCGGGGGCTTGTCCAGGTGCCCCGGCGGGTTGCACGTGTCAAGTTCGTACCGATCGCGCACAGGCGGGCCAAGGGCCCTGCCGGTCCGACAGGGGCGGTGGCTACGATTGTGGAGGTTGAAACCGCCCCCAGGGCGGGCGGTGCACCGACCAGGACTGTACGACCGAGAAGTTGACGGTATGTTGCGGAGCGGCGGCCCCGGGGTTACCCCGAACCGCCGCCCGTACGGGGGAAGAGGTGAACTGCTGTGGCAGGAGAGGTTCCACCGAACACGGGGGCCAATCCGGATCCGTCCGGTGACGTCACGCCTTTTACGCTCAGCCATTACATGGGGATCGGCCCCGTGATCAGCACCGTGCAGACGTACGTCAGCGCCGGCGACCTGGTGTCCGCCTTCGGCAAGCAGGACGTCAAGGTCGAACTCGACACGCTCACCTCGTTCGCGAAGAAGATCGAGGCCCTGCTCCAGGCGATGGAGGGCTCCCCGGCGGCACCGTACAAGCTCCAGGAGCAGAAGCTGACCGGAGGGAGCTTCGCCAGCGCGCAGTTCGCCGAGGCGACGGCCCTGACGGCGGCCTACGGCAAGGTGCACACCCAGCTCGTCAAGCTGCACAAGGACTTCGTGTCGCAGATCGAGGCGATGAAGACAGCGGTCGCACAGACGGCGGGCAACTACTCGACCAACGAGGACAACACGACGGCCGACCAGAACGCCGTCGCGAAGAACGCAGGCGGCACCACGCCGGCTGGAACGACGTCGAAGCGGACCGACGTCGACCTCTGATAGCGGTCCGGGAAGAGGCATACGGGGAGACGGGGGAGCAAGTAGTGGCAGATGGAACGAACTTCGAGGGCATCGATCACGCCAAGCTGAGGAAGATGGTCGACAGCGCGGACCCCACGCTGGTCCTGAGCCGCGGCACCCAGCTGCAGTCGGCCGGCCGTGTTCTGAAGGAACTGGGCGCGGCACTCAAATCGCATATCGGCAACGTCACCTGGGAAGGCCCGGCCGCCGAGAGCTTCAAGACCTGGGCCGGCAACCTGCAGCAGTCGGCTGCGTTGCTCGGTGACTACTCCACAACCGCCGGCGACGCGATGCACCAGGCCGGTGAGGCGCTCAGCACCGCCAAGTCTGCTGTGCCCGAACCGCCGCACACGGAAATCGCGACGGTCGCCAAGCGCAACAGCCAGACGGTCTACCTGTCCCCAAGCGTGCAGCTCGCCGTCGGACAGTCCGTCGACGACTACATGAAAACGGTCAACAAGGGCTGGGTGACCGGGACAGAGGCCGCCCAGGCCCAGACGAAGGTCCAGAAGGAGCACCAGGAAGCCGTTCTCCAGATGGAGAAGCTGGCGCAGGCGTACGACGCGGCGACGACGAAGCTGGCCGGGCTCGGGGACGTGGCTCTGCCGGGTACGCCGGGGCCGACCAACCAGAACGACTCCTCCGGAGCGTCTCGAGGCGGTGGGGGTGGAGGCGGTGGAGGTTACGGCGGTGCTCTTCGAAGCCCCCGCACGAGCGGCGGTAACTCGGATGGGAGCTACCGTCCGTCCAGTGGCAACTATGGTGGCGGATCCGTCACGCTCCGTAGCCCAGGAGCGGGTTCGCGGGAACCATCTGTTCCGGGTCACACCGAAGCGATTCCGCCGCACGGTGGCGGGCAGGTGTCACCGCCGCCCGTGGACCCGGGTTCCTCGACCTCTCCCTCTGTTCCGTCAGACCCCATTCACCGTCCCGGTACCGGGCTCGACAGCCTGCCGACCGTGCCGGCCCTTCCTGGCCAGACCGGCCCGCTCGGTCCTGGCGGTGGCGGTAACGTCCCACCGGACGTCCCGAGCGGCACCCCCGGGTACCCAGGTGGGCCTAGTGGCACCGCCGGGTACCCGGGCTTCCCGGGTGGTGGCCCGGTGACAGGCTTCCCGACCGGTGGTGGGGGTGGCTCGATCCCGGCCAAGGGTGGTGGCGGCGGTTCCATCTCGGGCAAGGGAGGCGGCTCGATTCCTGCCCGTACGGTTCCGTTCGGCGGTGGCTCGGTACCGGGGAAGTCAAGCGGCGCTCAGGGCCTGCCGAGCGGAACGGTCTTCGGCGCCCGAGATGCCCAGGCGGGCCGAGCCGGAGTAGCCGGCGGGCAGGGTGGCGTGCACCCGGGCATGGGTGGAGGTCACGGAGTCGGCGGCTCGGGCGGTAGCTCACGGGGTCGAGGACTGACTTCAACCGGCGGCGGGACGGTCGGCGGCCGCAAGGGGCCAGCCGCTGGTGGGGAGTTCACGCCAGGAGGGACGGGCCTCCGCAACCGTGCGGTGGCTGCGGGAGTCGCCGAGGGCGAAGCCCGCTCCGGGCAGAACGGCATGATGGCTCCTGGAACGGCGGGTCACTCTGGGCGGAATGAGCGCGATCGCCGCAAGCGGGCCGACTACCTCCATGAGGACGAGGAGACCTGGACCAGCGGTACGCCGCACAGCAACCCCGACGTGATTGAGTAGGACGGCAACGACTGCCCGGCCACTGGGCTCTTCCGGTGGCCGGGCAGACCTGTTCGGGGCACGCTCCCCGGTCGACGGAGAGATTGACGAGGAGTTGTGATGGGGCGGACGAACGCGCGAGCGCGATGGCGGGTAGTTGCGGCTGCGCTTCTGGCAGCGGGAGTCGTGGTTGGCCCAGTTGCAGCACCGGCAGTTGCGGATGACACGGTCCGTGAGCGGCAATGGCATTTGGATGCCATGCATGCGCCGGAGATGTGGAAGATCACCAAGGGCCAAGGGATCACCGTCGCGGTGATTGACGGTGGCTTCAGGCTGGATCACCCCGACCTGGTGGGGCAGTTCCTTCCGGGCAAGGACTTCAGCGACAGCCCTGGTGGCGTCGGGTCGTTCAATGACGGGCACGGTACAGAGATGTCCAGCTTGATCGCGGGAACCGGCAGAGGGGTTGGGGGGACGGGCGCCTACGGTTTGGCGCCTGAGGCCAAGGTTCTGCCGCTCAAGATCAACAACGGATCTGCTGGATCTGTCACTTCGGCCGATTTCCTGGGGCAGATTGGGCAGGCCGTGAACTATGCGGTCGACCAAGGCGCAAAGGTTGTCAACATCTCGCAGGGTATGGCAGCGGCAAGGACTTCTCCGGACGACGTGGCCAAGTTGGACCGCGTCCTCGCGACTGCACGGGCCAAGGGTGTTCTGGTTGTGGCCAGCGTGGGGAATGAAGCACAGTCCGGGAATCTGGTGTCGTATCCGGGTGGATTGCCCAATGTAGTCGGCGTTGGGGCCGTTGATCGAAACGGCACCGTGACCACTGAATCGGAGTATGGGCCGCAGGTCGCTCTTGTTGCGCCCGGTGCGGACATGTTTGCGGCTTGTACCTCCTCGACTGAGTACTGCAAGAGCCATGGAACATCGGATTCAGCGGCTCTGGTTTCTGCTTCGGCTGCTTTGGTTTGGTCGGTCCATCCGAACTGGACGGCGAACCAGATACTGCGAGTGCTTGTCAATACAGCGGGTAAACCGAAGGATGGTTCCGCTCGCACCGACGATGCCGGTTATGGCGCGGTTCGGCCGCGGATCGCGCTAACGGATCCTGGTGATCCCGGTCCGGCGGACGTGTCGCCGATCCCGGTTTCAGAGGCCTCGGCGCCGGTTGCTCCGTCGACCTCGGTGAGCCCGTCGGCTGCGTCGTCGGCACCGGGCTCTGCGACCCCGAGCCCGAGTGATGTGGCGGTGGGCGCACCGACGGTGGAGCCGAAGGCGGAGAAGTCGTCCGGTTCCGGTAGTGCGCTGTCGATCGTGGTCGGCGTGGTGGTCGGGTTGCTGCTGGTCGCGGGTGTGGTGTTCGTCGTGGTTCGGCGGCGGAAGGGAGCGGGACAGCCTGAGGCGTATGTGTCGCAGGTGGGCTCGGTGACTCCGCCGCCTCCGCCGTCGTACGAGCCGCCGGTGCCGCCGGGAGACAATCCGTACACGAGGTAGTCGCATGTCGCTTTGACTGCCCGGCCGTTGGGTGTTGAGTCCGACCGGTCGGGCAGTTGCGTGCCCGGAGGTTTCAGTGGGGGCGAAGCGGTTCAGGTGGTCATCGTCCGTACGGCGGGTTCGACCGCCACAGAGACTTCGAGGGCCGACCGTAGGCAACGGCGGCCCCCGAAGGGCCGCGGAAGAGCGTGGTTGTTGTGGTCGACCGCGGTCTGGACATCGCCCATGTGCGAGGCCACCACGTGCCCGAAGTCGAGATCAACCACTGGACCCCCACGCGCGTCCGCATGTGACGCCCTCTCCCAAGGTTCGCCGCCCGTCAGTGCCTTGCCGCCGGTCGGTGCTGTTCGGTCCGAGTCGCTGATGCCGGGAGTCTGCCGGGGGCGCGCGTGGTGCGCATGAGTACGCGCGTTCAGGTCGTGCGCCAGGGTCACTCGGGTGGGGGCTGGTGGGAGGGGTGGGTGGGTGGCCAGGGTGGTGGTATGGATGCGGAGGAAGCCCGGCGGGTGGGGCAGTTGCGGCGTGCGGCGGCTGCGGCGCTGATCGGTACGGCGATCGAGTTCTACGACTTCTTTTTGTACGGAACGGCTGCGGCCTTGGTGTTCGGGTCGGTGTTCTTTCCTGAACTGGGCACGATGGGGGCGCTGTTGGCGGCGTTCTCGGTGTACGCGGTGGCGTTTCTGGCCCGGCCGCTGGGTGCGGTGGTGTTCGGGCACTTCGGGGATCGGGTGGGGCGGAAGGCGACGCTGGTGGTGTCGCTGTTGTCGATGGGCTTGTCGACGGCGGCGGTGGGGGTGTTGCCGGGGTTCGGCTCGTGGGGGTGGTGGGCGCCGGCGGCGTTGGTGGCGCTGCGGGTGTGCCAGGGCGTGGGGTTGGGCGGGGAGTGGGGTGGGGCGGCGCTGCTGATCGCGGAGAACGCGCCGGCCGGGCGGCGGGGGCGGTACGGGGCGTTCCTTCAGCTGGGGCCGACGATCGGGTTCGTGTTGGCGAACGGGGTCTTCCTGGCGGTCCAACTCGGCCTGGACGAAAGGGCGTTCCGGGAGTGGGGCTGGCGGGTGCCGTTCCTGGCGTCGCTGGGGCTGGTAGCGGTGGGGTTGTTCGTACGGCTGCGGTTGGAGGAGACGCCGCTGTTCCGGCCGGACGAACCGAGGGACCGGGCGCCGGTGGTGGAGGTGCTGCGCGGGCATTGGCGCACGGTGCTGTTGGGCTGCGGGGCGATCACCGTGGGGTACGCGCTGTTCTACCTGACCACGACCTATGCGTTGGCGTATGCCACGTCCGGGCTGGGGGTGGCGAGTTCGCTGGTGCTGTCGATGCTGCTGGTGGGCGCGGCGGGCATGGCTGCGACGGTGTGGGTGAGCGCGTCGCGCAGTGACGGGTGGGGGCGGCGGCGGACGTTGTGCTGGGCGACGGGTCTGGCGGCGGGGTGGTCGCTGGTGTTGTTCCCGCTGTTGGAGACGGTGCGCCGGCCGTTGATGTTCCTGGCGCTGGCGGGTGCGCTGGTGGTGCTCGGGTGCCTGATGGGGCCGGTGGCGGCGTTCCTGCCGGAGCTGTTCCCGACCCGGGTGCGGTACACGGGCGCCGCGCTGACGTACAACCTGGGCGGGGTGGTGGGCGGTGCGACGACGCCGCTGGCGGCGACGAGGCTGACCGCGGCGTACGGGACGGCGCAGCCGGTCGGCTGGTACCTGGCGGGGTTGGGCGCGGTGGCGCTGGGGTGTCTGTGGCTGCTGCCGGAGACCGGTGGCGCGGAGCTGGGGGCGGTGGACGGCGGACGCCGCCGGGTGCCCCTCCTGGGGACGGACCCGGCGGCGTAGGTGCCGACCGTGCGGGGTGGTCAGCCGGCGAGGGCGGCGCGGCCGGCCAGCACGACGGCGGTGTGCTTGGCGACCCGCTCGCCGAGGTGCTCGGCGGTCGCGATGTCGGCCTTGTGCACGGCCTCGGGGCCGGCGTCGGACGGGCTGGAGGCGGCGGCGCCGTTGAAGAAGCCGAGGCGGTTGAGGTCGTTCTCGGTGGCGGTGGTGGAGTTCCAGCCGGGCTTGAGGCCGAGGTTGACCCAGCTCATGGAGTGCTGGGCGGCGAGGGTCTGGAAGAAGGCGAGGGTGCCGGCCTTGTCGCCGCTCTTGGAGGCGGAGTTGGTGAAGCCGGCGGCGACCTTGTCCCGCCAGGCGTCCGAGAACCAGCGCTTGCTGGTGGCCTCCGCGAAGACGTGGAAGGCGCCGGAGGCGGTGCCCATGTAGGTGGGGGAGCCGAAGACGATCGCGTCCGCGGCGTCGAGCTGGGCCCACTGCTCGTCGGTGATGGTGTCGACGGCGATCGAGACGACCTCGGCGCCGGCGGCGGCCGCGCCGCGGGCGACGGCCTCGGCTATGACGGCGGTGTGGCCGTAGCCGGAGTGGTAGGCGAGGGCGACGGTCGGGCGGATGGCGGTCATGCGGGGCACTCCTGTACGGGGACGGGAACGGAAACCGGAACGGAAGCGGGAACGGAACCAGGAACGGGTGAGGGCAGGGGCAGAAGCACCGTGCTGGGCCCGTCGGCCGATCGGTCTCCAATATAGACCAGGTCTCCATTAGTTACCAGGAGTGGATTGGAGACCGCAGGGCTACCCTGGACGGCATGACGACGGAGGAAGTGGCCCAGGCGCAGGTCTGCGTCGGGCGGCACGGGCAGGAGTGGGGGAGTGGGCAGGGGAAGGGCGAGGAGCAGGAGCTCGACGTCTTCGCCCAGCTCTGTCCCAGCCGCGCGATGTTCGCCGAGCTGGCCGACAAGTGGTCGATGCTGATCCTGATGAGCCTCGCCGGGTGCGGGCCGCAGCGGTTCTCCGAGCTGCAGCGCGGGATCAGCGGGGTCAGCCGCAAGATGCTCACCCAGTCGCTGCGGACCCTGGAGCGCAGCGGTCTGGTGCGTCGCACGGTGTTCCCGGAGACGCCACCGCGCGTGGTCTACGACCTGCTGCCGCTCGGCCGGGAGCTGGCCGTGCTGCTGGCGCCGCTCGGCCGGTGGACGGAGCAGCACACCGGGCAGATGCTGGCCGCCCGCGAGGAGTTCGACCAGGCGCACGCCGAGGGCTGAGCCGCAGTACACCGAGGGCTGACCCGCGGCACATCGAGGGCTGGCCCGCCGTGCGCCGGCGACCGGCCCGGTGCGCTCCGGCATGCGCCGAGACCGTGGATCCGATTTCCCTTCCGGGTCGCGAGCCGTGTAATGTCTTCCTTGTTCGACCGGCCCGGTGAAAGCCCGGCAAGCCCCTATAGCTCAGTCGGTAGAGCGTCTCCATGGTAAGGAGAAGGTCTGCGGTTCGATTCCGCATGGGGGCTCCATACGGAAGGCCCTCGCTTCACGGCGAGGGCCTTTTGCTGTTTCCCGATCAGCTCGCCGGGCAGTGCGCGGCGGCCTAGCGGGTCGGGTACGGAATGCGCTGTGATGGTGCGTCATCGGCCGCCCGCCCATGGGGTGCGGGCGCGAGCCGGACCCCGACCGGGAGGGCGTCATGGGCGTTCGACTCGTGGTGGTCGACGACCACCGGCTGCTGGCCGAGGCACTGGCCACGGCGCTTCAGCTGCGCGGCCACCGGGTGCTCGCGGTCGGCTGCCCGGCCGGGGTCGCGGCCGATCTGGTGGTCGGACGGCGGCCGGAGGTGTGCCTGCTGGGGGTGGCCGCGCCGAGCGAGCCGGGGGCCTTCGACGGGCTGCGCCGGATTCGCCGGGAGCGCCCCGAGGTGGCCGTGATCGTGCTCGGACCGGTGGGTGAACTACGCGGCGTGGCGGGCGCGTTCGCGGCCGGGGCAGCCGGGTACGTGCCCAGTGACGAGCGGATCGGGGTGGTCGAGCGGGCGATCGGGCGGGCTCGGGCGGGCGAGGCGGCGGTGGCCGTGGACGTGCTGCGCGGGGCCTTCGACCAGCTGCTGCGGCCGGTCGCCGAGCCGGACGACGAAGCGGTGCGGCTGCTGCGGCTGCTGACCCGCCGTGAGGTGCAGGTGCTGGCCCGGATCGCGGACGGCGAGGACACCGCGGCGATCGCCGCCGGGATGCGGATCGCCGCGAGCACCGCCCGGACGCACGTCCAGCGGGTGCTGATGAAGCTCGGCGCGCGGACCCGGCTGGAGGCCGCCGCGGTGGCCGCCCGGACCGGGCTGCTGGAGCGGATGGCCGGCGGCTGAGCCGGGGCGGCCGCACGGGGCGGGAGCGGTGGCCGCACGGGGCGACAGCCGTGGCCGCACAGGTCGGGAGCGGTGGCCGCACGGGTCGTCAACGGGTGGTCGCGCGGTCCGTTCGGGTGGTCCTGAGCACCCCCGGCGGGCAGGGAGAATATCCCCAGTCGTACGCACGTCGTCGATGGCCGCCGCTGATCCGGCGGACCATCGCCCGCTGGAGGTCTCATCATGAGTAAGTACCTGGTCACGGGTGGCGCCGGCTACGTCGGCAGCGTGGTGGCCGCCCACCTGCTGGAGGCGGGGCACCAGGTGACCGTCCTGGACGATCTCTCCACCGGTTTCCGTGAGGGTGTCCCGGCCGGTGCCGAGTTCGTCGAGGGCCGGATCCAGGAGGCTGGCCGGGTGCTGGACTCCTCCTTCGACGGGGTGCTGCACTTCGCGGCCTCCTCGCAGGTCGGCGAGTCGGTCGTGGACCCGGAGAAGTACTGGCGCAACAACGTGGCCGGTTCGCTGGAGCTGGTCTCCGCGATGCGCGCGGCGGGCGTGCGCAAGCTGGTGTTCTCCTCCACCGCCGCCGTCTACGGCGAGCCGGAGGTCGTGCCGATCGCCGAGACCGCCCGCACCTCGCCGACCAACACCTACGGTGCCACCAAGCTCGCCGTGGACCACCTGATCACCAGCGAGGCCGTCGCACACGGCCTGGCCGCCGTCTCGCTGCGCTACTTCAACGTGGCCGGCGCGTACGGTGCCCACGGGGAGCGCCACGACCCCGAGTCGCACCTGATCCCGCTGGTCTTCCAGGCTGCGCTGGGCCAGCGTCCGCACATCGCGGTGTACGGCGAGGACTACCCGACCCCGGACGGCACCTGCATCCGCGACTACATCCACGTCGCGGACCTGGCCGACGCCCACCTGCTGGCGCTGGACGCGGCCAAGCCGGGCGAGCACCTGATCTGCAACCTGGGCAACGGCAGCGGCTTCTCGGTGCGCGAGGTGATCGAGTCGGTCCGGCGCGTCACCGGCCGGGAGATCCCGGTGCAGGTGGCCGGCCGCCGGGCCGGCGACCCGGCCGTGCTGGTGGCCTCGGCCGCCCGCGCCCACGAGGCGCTGGGCTGGACGCCGCGCCGCCCGAACCTGGACGACATCGTCGCCGACGCCTGGAAGTTCACCCTGGAGAAGAACGCCCAGTAGGCCGCACGACCGCCGCAGGCGCCGCTCCCGGACGGTTCGGGGGCGGCGCCTCGGTGTCGTCCGGGCCATCGGTGTTGTCCGGGGCGCCGGCCGGCGACGCACATCCCGCCACTCACGCACCTCCTGACGAAACTTCACCAAACCGCCACGAGAGGGTTTTCCGGCCCGTACGCTGAGTGCGGTACCGGTGGGGGTCGGCGCTCTTCTTCGGCCGCACCGGTCACCGGTGGGCGGGCGGAGCGGCGGGCCAGGAGCGCGGGTGCCGGGGCCGGTCCCCGACCCCGGGCTCGGGCCGCTCTGAGCAGGGGGGTAGTGACGATGGGGCGGATCCGCGTCCTGGTGGTCGACGACCACCGGATCTTCGCCGAGGCACTGGCCGCGGCACTCGCCGCCGAGCCCGACGTGGAGGTGGGCGCGGCCGGCAGCGCGGCCGCCGCCGAGCGGGCGCTGGAGCGCGCCGCCGTCGAGGGACGGGCCTTCGACGTGGTCCTGATCGACGCCGATCTCGGCGCGGAGGGAGCGGGGGCGTCCGGCGCCCGTACCCGGCCGGGCCAGGACCCGGCCGACGAGGCCCGGCGGCGTCTGGCCCCGCCCGTGCCGCCGCCCCGCCACCCGGCCGCCCCGCCGGTGGCGCCGTCCGGCGGCCGCCCGGTGGACCTGCTCCGCCCGGACGCGCGCGGCACGGGCTCGACCCGCCCGGACCCGTACCGGGCCGACCAGCTCAGAGCCGCGCCCCCGGCGCCCGACGGCATCACCCTGCTCGCCCGGCTCCGCCGCGCCCACCCGGGGCTGCGGGCCGTCGTCCTGGCCGCCGTCGACGACCCGCACCGCGCGGCCCGGGCCCTGCACGCGGGCGCCACCGGCTGGGTGGCCAAGGAGAGTTCGCTGGCCCGGCTGCTCGCCGTGGTCCGGGGCGTGTTGCGGGACGAGACGCACCTGCCGCCCGCGCTGCTGACCGGCGTCATCCGCGAGCTGACCACCGCCCGCCGGGACCGCACCGAGAGCGAGCGGCTGGTCGACACCCTCACCCCGCGGGAGAAGCAGATCCTGCGCTGCATGGTCGCGGGCCTGGGCCGGCAGGCCGTCGCGGAGCGGCTCTACCTGTCGCCGCACACCGTCCGGACGCACATGCAGAACGTGCTCGGCAAGCTCGGGGTGCACTCCACGCTGGCGGCCGTCGCGGTGGCCCGCCGGGCCGGGGTCAGCCCCGCCGAGCCGGTCGTGCCCGCGCCGCCGTCCATCGCGGCCACGGTGGACCGGCCGTAGGAGCCGGTTCGGCCGGGACGTTCAACCCGGTTGTTCGGGCCCGTTGTTCAAGCCGGCCGTTCAGCCCGGCCGTTCAGCCTGGCCGTTCAAGTCGGCCGTTCAGCCCGGGATGTTGTCGAACGGGGCGACCAGCTGCCGCAGCAGCGCGGCGAGTTCGCCCTGCTGACCGGCGGTGAGCTGGGCGAGCAGTTCGCGCTCGTGCGCGAGCAGTCCGGCGAGCGCCTGGTCGGCGCGGTCGCGGCCGTCTTCGGTGAGTCGGACGAGCACGCCGCGCCGGTCGTCCGGGTCGGGCAGGCGCTTGACCAGGCCCTTGCCGGTGAGGCGGTCGATGCGGTTGGTCATGGTGCCGGAGGTGACCAGGGTCTGGGTGAGCAGCTGGCCGGGGGAGAGTTGGTACGGAGAGCCGGCCCGTCGCAGGGCGGTCAGGACGTCGAACTCCCAGGGCTCCAGCCCGTGCTCGGCGAAGGCGGTGCGGCGGGCGCGGTCGAGGTGCCGGGCGAGCCGGCTGACCCGGCTGAGGACCTCCAGCGGCCCCACGTCGAGGTCGGGGCGCTCCCGGCGCCACGCTGCGACCAGCCTGTCGACCTCGTCCTCCATGACGATCAGTGTATCGGTGGATGTGTCGATGTGAAGTCTCTTGACATCGAGAAATGTGCCAGCAAGGCTACATCGAGATATCTTGATGTCGAGATACCTGTGAGGTGAACCATGACCACCCCCGTCTGGGACCCGGCGCAGTACCTGCGCTTCGCCGACGAACGCACCCGCCCGCTGCGCGACCTGCTCGCCCGCGTCCCCGCCCTTCCGCACCCGATCGATCCCGTGATCCTCGACATCGGCTGCGGCCCCGGCAACTCCACCGCCGTGCTGCGCGAACGCTGGCCGCACGCCCGCCTCACCGGCGTCGACAACTCCGCCCCGATGCTGGCCACCGCCCGCACCGAGGGCGAGCCCACCGCTGACTACCTGCTCGCCGACGCCCGCGACTACGACCCGGCCCCGGCCGAACCCGACCTGATCGTCTCCAACGCCACCCTGCAGTGGATCGGCGGTCATCTCGACCTCGTCCCGCGCTGGGCCGCCGCCCTGCGGCCCGGGGGAACCGTCGCCTTCCAGGTCCCCGGCAACTTCGACGCCCCCAGCCACACCCTGCTCGCGGAACTGCGCCGCAGCCCCCGCTGGCGCGACCTCCTCGGCGACGACGCCGTCCGGGCCGGAGTCCACCCGCCCGAGCGCTACCTCGACGCCCTCGTCGCCGCCGGTTGCACCCCCGATGTCTGGGAGACCACCTACCGCACCCTGCTCCCCGGCCCGGACCCGGTCCTCGACTGGGTCAAGGGCACCGCGCTGCGCCCCGTCCTCACCCGGCTCGCCGACCCCGACCGCCGGGCCGCCTTCCTCGCCGAGTACGGAGCGCTCCTGCGCGAGGCCTACCCGGCCGGACCGCACGGCACCGTGTTCCCGTTCCGGCGGATCTTCGCCGTCGGGATCAGGGAGTAGATCAGGGAGTAAGCCGAACCCGGAGCGCGGTCGGGACCCGAAAGCCGGTCAGCCCTTCCGGTCGCCGACCAGCTTCGGGTGCCGCTCCAGTCCCTCCAGCCCGTGCCAGGCCAGATTCACCAGGTGCGCCGCGACCTGCGCCTTGTCCGGCTTGCGGACCTCCAGCCACCACTGCCCGGTCAGGGCCACCATGCCGACCAGCATCTGCGAGTACATCGGGGCCAGTCGGGCGTCGAAGCCCCGGGACTTGAACTCCAGGCCGAGGATGTCCTCCACCTGCGTCGCGATGTCGCTGATCAGCGAGGCGAAGGTGCCGGTCGACTGGGCCACCGGGGAGTCCCGGACCAGGATCCGGAAGCCGTCCGTCGACGTGTCGATGTAGTCCATCAGCGCGAACGCGGCCTGCTCCAGCAGTTCCCGCGAGTGCCCGCCGGTCAGTGCCCCCGTCACCATGTCCAGCAGCAGCTGCATCTCGCGGTCCACCACCACCGCGTACAGCCCCTCCTTGCCGCCGAAGTGCTCGTACACCACCGGCTTCGAGACACCGGCCCGTTCGGCGATCTCCTCGACCGAGGTGCCGTCGTAGCCGCGCTCCGCGAACACCGTCCGGCCGATCTCCAGCAGCTGTTCCCGCCGCTGCTTGCCGGTCATCCGGACCCGGCCGCCCCGGCGGCGCGTCGCCGGAGCAGTCGCACCCCCCGAGGCGCCCCCGCCCGCCGGTGCAGCGGTTCGCGGACGGGCCGGCTCCGCGTCGGGTGCCGCGTCCGTCCGCGTGCTCTGGTGGCCGCCTGTGCTGTCTGCGCTGCTCCCGTTCACCCCTACATCATGCTGGAAGCGACGCCTCATGCGGCGCGGCGGGCGGCGATCCGTTGTGCGTCCGGCCACCGGACGTCCCGGACCCAGCCCGCCAGCTCGAACCAGCGGATCAGCCGGGCCGAGGAGTCGATCTGTCCGCGCAGCACCCCGTGCCGGGCCGCGGTCGGGTCCGCGTGGTGCAGGTTGTGCCAGGACTCGCCGCAGGAGAGCACCGCCAGCCACCAGACGTTGCCCGAGCGGTCCCGGGAGCGGAACGGGCGCCGGCCGACGGCGTGGCAGATCGAGTTGATCGACCAGGTGACGTGGTGCAGCAGCGCCACCCGGACCAGCGATCCCCAGAAGAAGGCGGACAGCGCACCCGACCAGGACAGTGTGACCAGCCCGCCGACCAGCGGGGGCAGCAGCAGCGAGATCATGGTCCAGAGCCAGAACAGCCGGGAGATCCGCCTTATGGCCGGGTCGCGGACGAGGTCCGGCGCGTACGCGAGCTGCGGGGTCTGCTCCTCGTCGAACATCCAGCCCATGTGCGCCCACCACAGGCCCTTGAGCAGCGCCGGGAGGCTCTCCCCGTAGCGCCACGGCGAGTGCGGGTCGCCGTCCTTGTCGCTGAACCGGTGGTGCTTGCGGTGGTCGGCCACCCAGCGCACCAGCGGGCCCTCGACCGCCAGGCTGCCGGCGACCGCGAGGGCGAGCCGCATCGGGCGGTTGGCCTTGAAGGCGCCGTGGGTGAAGTAGCGGTGGTAACCGACGGTGATGCCGTGGCAGGTGAGGAAGTACATCGCGACGGTGATCGCCGCGTCCGTCCACCCCAGCCCCCACCCCCAGGCCACCGGCACGGCGGCCAGCAGTGCGGCGAACGGCAGGACGATGAACAGCCCGAGCGCGAGCCGCTCGGCGACGCCCTGCCGCTCCCCGCCGCGGGTGGCGGACGGCGGGGTGGCGGAGTCGGGGGAATCGGTGGGAAGCGCGGCGGTCCCCGCGCTCGGCTCGCCGTCCTGGATGGTCATGGGCGTCCCTTTGCGGCGTCCCTGTGCGGGAGAGGAGCGGAGGCTACGTTGGCGTAACCTACGGCATCGTAGGTTGCGCTCCGTGGCGAAGGGAACACACTGCCGCGCGGCGCTTGAGTGAATTCACCCGACTGGATGGATGAACCCCCGGCCCGGTCCGTTCGAGAATCTCCGGCGGATCGGGGCCTGCGGATCGGGGCAGTTGATACCCACGGCAGCGTCGACTCGGGTAGGGTCTGAGCAACTATCCGCCGTGGTGTAATGGCAGCACAGGGCCCTTTGGAGGCCTTTGTCTGGGTTCGAATCCTAGCGGCGGAGCCTCTGCACGCCTCTGGTTCGGGCGTACCACCGATCCGCCGGTATTGTCGGTGCTGCTCGGCGGACTGTGCGAATGGCGACCGGCCTCGGTCCGGTCCGGGCCCGTTCCGCCCCCCTCTGAACCGACCGAGGAGCCTCCCCGCATGGGTGCCAATTCGCTTGCCGCCGTTGTCGTGCTCGCCGCCGGTGGCGGGACCCGGATGAAGTCGAACAAGCTGCCCAAGGTGCTGCACGAGGTGTGCGGCCGGTCGCTGGTGGGTCATTCGGTGTCGGCGGCGGGGGAACTGACGCCGGAGCAGCTCGTCGTGGTGGTCGGCCACCAGCGCGAGCAGGTCCAGGAGCACCTGGCGGCGCACCACCCGGCGGCCCGCCCGGTGGTGCAGGAGGAGCAGAAGGGCACCGGACACGCGGTGCGCACCGCGCTGGAGGCGCTGGCCGCGGACGGCGTGGTGCTGGACGGCACGGTGATCGTCACCGCCGGGGACTCCCCGCTGCTGACCGGGGCCACGCTGCGCCGCCTGGCGAAGGCGCACGCCGACCAGGACAACGGGGTCACCGTGCTGACCGCCGTCGTCCCCGAGCCCTTCGGCTACGGCCGGATCCTGCGGGACGAGGACGGTACGGTCGCCGCGATCGTCGAGGAACGGGACGCCACCGCCGTCCAGCGCTCGATCGCCGAGATCAACTCGGGCGTCTTCGCCTTCGACGCCAAGCTGCTGGCCGAGGCGCTGGCCGAGCTCACCACGGACAACTCGCAGGGCGAGGAGTACCTGACCGACACCCTGGAGATCCTGCGTACGGCCGGGCACCGGGTCGGCGCCGTGGTCGCGGAGGACCACCGGGACATCCTCGGCATCAACGACCGGGTGCAGCTGGCGCAGGCCCGCCGGCTGCTGAACGACCGCCTGCTGGAGCGGGCGATGCGGGCCGGCGTCACCGTGGTGGACCCGGGGACCACCTGGATCGACGTGCAGGTGACGTACGAGCCGGACGCCGTCGTGCTGCCGAACACCCAGCTGAAGGGTGCCACCCACCTGGGCGAGGGCTGCGAGGTCGGCCCGAACTCGACCCTCACCGACACCCTGATCGGCGCCGGCGCCCGTGTGAGCAACACCACGGCGGACCGGGCCGAGGTGGGCGAGCTGGCCGCCGCCGGCCCGTACGCCTACCTGCGGCCGGGGGCGAAGCTGGCCCGCAAGGCGAAGGTCGGCACCTACGTCGAGGTGAAGAACTCCGAGCTGGGCGAGGGCGCCAAGGTGCCGCACCTCTCCTACATCGGGGACGCCACGATCGGCGAGGGCACCAACGTCGGCGCGGCCTCGGTCACCGTGAACTACGACGGCGTCAACAAGCACCGCACGGTGATCGGTGCGCACTGCCGCACCGGCTCCGACAACATGTTCATCGCCCCGGTGACGATCGGCGACGGCGCCTACACCGCGGCCGGTTCGGTGATCACCAGCGACGTCCCGGCGGGCGCGCTCGGGGTGAGCCGGGCGCACCAGCGCAACATCGAGGGCTGGGTGGAGCGCAAGCGCCCGGGGACCACCTCGGCGCAGGCCGCGCAGGCCGCGCAGGCCGCGCAGACCGCGACGGACGGGGCCGCGGACGCCTGATGGGGCGGACCGTCGTCCGAGGGACGGTCCCGGGGCGGACGGTTTCCGCGTGGGCGCGTAACCTTGGGGACATACGTGCGCCACTGGGCTTACGGCCCGTGTCCAGGCGTACCGACAATTCCCCCGACCCCACCGTGCGAGCCGGCTGCGCCTGCCTGCGCGGGGTGACGGGGTTCAGCGTCAGCAACGCGAGGAGACGGTGCAGTGAGCGGGATCACGACGTCGGGTGAGAAGAAACTCAAGCTCTTCTCCGGCCGTGCCCACCCGGAACTGGCGAGGGAGGTGGCCGAGGCCCTCGGGACCGAGCTGGTCCCGACCAAGGCCCTGGACTTCGCCAACGGTGAGATCTACGTCCGCTTCCTGGACTCGGCCCGCGGTGCGGACTGCTTCGTGATGCAGAGCCACACGGCTCCCATCAACCAGTGGATCATGGAACAGCTGATCATGATCGATGCGCTGAAGCGGGCCTCCGCCAAGAGCATCACCGCGATCCTGCCGTTCTACGGGTACGCCCGCCAGGACAAGAAGCACCTCGGCCGCGAGCCGATCTCGGCGCGCCTGGTCGCCGACCTGCTGCGCCAGGCGGGCGCCGACCGGCTGATGGCCGTGGACCTGCACACCGCGCAGATCCAGGGCTTCTTCGACGGCCCGGTGGACCACCTGTTCGCGCTGCCGATGCTGGCGGACTACGTGGGCGAGAAGGTGGACCGCTCCAAGCTGACCATCGTGTCCCCGGATGCGGGCCGGGTGAAGGTGGCCGACCAGTGGTGCGACCGGCTGGACGCGCCGCTGGCGATCATCCACAAGCGCCGCGACATGACCCGGGCCAACACCATCCTGTCGGCCGAGGTCGTCGGTGACGTCAAGGACCGGGTCTGCGTCCTGGTCGACGACATGATCGACACCGCCGGCACGATCTGCGCCGCGGCCGACGCGCTGTTCGACAACGGTGCGGCGGACGTCCTGGTGGCGGCCACCCACGGCGTGCTCTCCGGCCCGGCCGCGGACCGGCTGAAGAACTCGCGGGTGAGCGAGTTCGTGTTCACCAACACGCTGCCGACCCCGGCGCAGCTCCAGCTGGACAAGATCACCACGCTGTCCATCGCCCCCTCGATCGCGGCCGCGATCCGCGAGGTGTTCGAGGAGGGCTCGGTCACGAGCCTCTTCGAGGGCGTGCACTGACGAAGCCCCACGGCGGCGGCCCCGGTCCGGATCGGACCGGGGCCGCCGCCGATTTCACGGGAGGCCGCAGGTGCGGTTAGACTCGTGAAACTGCTCGGCGAGGGATGCCGTGCGCCTGCTCGACGGGTGCGCGCTCCGTGATCGACGCGCTGCCGGTGACGGGTTCCCGTCCGTGGCAGAGGCCGTTACCGCCGAGTGACCCCCGAACGTACTGAGGGTGTGGTCCCGGCGGTTTTTCGCGTTGCCTGCACCCCCGCGCCAGTCTTCCCGAGGAGTGCAGTCGTGTCCGAGATCCGCATCGCCGCTGAGACCCGTTCCGAGTTCGGCAAGGGTGCCGCCCGTCGCGCCCGCCGTGCCGGCTTCGTCCCCGGTGTCGTCTACGGCCACGGCCACGCCCCGGTTCACCTGAACCTGCCCGGCCACGACCTGATGATGGCCCTCAAGACCCCGAACGCCCTGCTGGTCGTGCCGATCGAGGGCAAGGACGAGTACGTGCTGCCGAAGGCCGTCCAGCGTGAGGCCATCAAGCGCACCATCGAGCACGTCGACCTGCTGCTCGTGAAGCGCGGCGAGAAGGTCACCGTCGAGATCCCGGTCCACACCGAGGGCGAGCTGGCCCCCGGCGGCAACCTGCTCGAGCACGTGCTGAACGCCCTGCCGATCGAGGCCGAGGCCACCCACCTGCCCGAGTCCGTGACCGTCTCGGTCGAGGGCCTGGAGGCCGGTGCCTCCATCCTCGCCCAGGACATCACCCTGCCGGCCGGCGTCACCCTGGCCGTCGACGGCGACGCCGTCGTGCTGCAGGTCATCGGCGCCCAGGCCGCTCCGGCCGAGGAGGAGGCCGCCGAGGCCGAGGGCACCGAGGCCTGAGCCTCGCGCCAGCCAGTGAGACCGCTGCCCCGGTCGCTCCCGTCGGAGCGGCCGGGGCAGCGGTGTGTCCGGGAAGATGACGTGGAGCGCGAGCGCGAGGAGCGAGGGTGATGACGGAGTACGAGGGCCCCTGGCTGGTGGTGGGGCTGGGCAACCCGGGCGAGCAGTACGCCCGCAACCGGCACAACATCGGGTTCATGGTGGTGGACCTGCTGGCGCAGCGGATGGGCGCCAAGTTCAAGGCGCACAAGAGCCGGGCGCAGGTGGCCGAGGGTCGGCTGGCGGGCGAGCGGGTGGTGCTGGCCAAGCCGATGTCGTTCATGAACCTCTCCGGCGGTCCGGTGACGGCGCTGCGGGACTTCTACAAGGCGCCGGCCTCGGCGCTGGTCGCCGTCCACGACGAGCTGGACATCGACTACGCGGCGCTGCGCCTCAAGCTGGGCGGCGGGGACAACGGCCACAACGGGCTGAAGTCGATCACCAAGTCGCTGGGGCCGGACTACTACCGGGTGCGGTGCGGGATCGGTCGGCCGCCGGGCCGGATGGAGGTCGCGGACTTCGTGCTGAAGGACTTCTCCGCCACCGAGCGCAAGGAGCTGGAGTGGTTCGTGGACCGCTCGGCGGACGCGGTGGAGGCGCTGCTGACCGAGGGGCTGGAGCGGGCGCAGGGCACGTACAACTCCTGACGTTCCGTCAGGACGGGTGCGGTGGTACGCAACAGTCGTACAACGCTTGCCCCGCCAAACCTGAATAGGTGTGAGAAGCCTGTGCGGGATCGGATAGCGTCGGTCGGGTTCGCGAACGAGTCCTGGGGAGTCCTCGATGCGGGGTTTTCGTCCGGTCCGCCGACTGCGGCGGCTCCGGGTGGTCCGACTGAAGCAGCTCGGACGACGGGTCGGTACGGCCGGTGCGCTGGGGGCGGCCGGGGTGCTGCTCTCGGGCGGCGCCGTGGCGCACGCCGACGCGGTGGCGGAGCCGGACCCGGGGATCTCCCCGGAGCCGGCGGCGGCGCAGTTCGGGCCGGTGCTCGGTGAGTCGATGGGCCCGGACGCCGGGCTGCTGGCGGTCGGCGGCGGCCTGGTGGTGGCGGCCGGCGGCGCCGCGCTGTGGTTGAAGCGCCGGCGGGCGGGCGAGCCGGGCGAGTAGGCGAAGAGTCCTCAGGGGCCGGTGTCCACGGAGGTGGGCACCGGCCCTTTCGCGTTCCCCGACGGGCCTGCGCAGGGGCCGCCGCCCACCCCTGGAGGTTGGACGGCGGCCCCAGCGGCCTACGGGTCCGGCGTCAGCCGGTGTTGCGCAGGCCGGCGGCGATGCCGTTGACGGTCAGCAGCAGCGCGCGGGCGCGCAGCGGGTCCTCGTGGCGGCCGGCCGAGACCTCCTCGCGCTGGCGGCGCAGCAGCGCGACCTGGAGGTAGGAGATCGGGTCGAGGTAGGCGTCGCGGACGGTGAAGGTCTGCTTGAGCACCGGGTTGTGCTCCAGCAGCTCGTTCTCGCCGGTGAGCCGGAGCACCTCGCGCAGGGTGAGCTCGTGCTCGGCGACGATCTGGTCGAAGACGTGGTGCAGCTCGGCGGGCACCAGCTGCTCGACGTAGTGGCGGGCGATCCGCAGGTCGGTCTTGGCCAGCGTCATGGCGACGTTGGACAGGAAGTTGCGGAAGAAGTGCCACTGGCCGTGCATCTCGTCGAGCACGTCGCCCAGGCCGGCCGCGCGGGCGGCGGCGAGGCCGGAGCCGACGCCGTACCAGCCGGGGACGATCTGGCGGGACTGGGTCCAGCCGAAGACCCACGGGATGGCCCGCAGGCCGTCGAGGCCGGCGCCGGAGTCGGGGCGGCGGGACGGGCGGGAGCCCAGGTGCAGCGACGCGAGCTGGTCGACCGGGGTGGCGGCGAAGAAGTACTTCGGCAGGTCGTCCTGCTCGACCAGGGCGCGGTAGGCGGTGTGCGCGGCCGCGGAGACCTGGTCCATCGCGGCGTCCCAGCGGGCCAGCTCCTCGGGGGCCTGGCGCGGCGCGGTGTGCAGCGCGGAGGCGGAGAGGGTGGCGGAGATGGTCAGCTCCAGGTTCTCCCGGGCGAGGGAGGGGAGCAGGTACTTGTCCGAGATGACCTCGCCCTGCTCGGTGACCTTGATCTCGCCCTCCAGGGTGCCCCAGGGCTGGGCCAGGATGGCCTCGTGGGAGGGGCCGCCGCCGCGGCCGACGGTGCCGCCGCGGCCGTGGAACAGGCGCAGCCGGATGCCGTAGCGGTGGGCGACGTCGCGCAGCCGGCGCTGGGCGCGGTGGATTTCCCACTGGGAGGTGGTGATGCCGCCGAACTTGGAGGAGTCCGAGTAGCCGAGCATGACCTCCTGGACGTCGCCGCGCAGCGAGACGAGCAGCCGGTAGGAGGGGTCGGACAGCATCTCGTCCAGGATGCGGTCGGCCTCCTGGAGCTCGTCGGTGGTCTCCAGCAGCGGCACGATGCCGATCTTGGCGATCCCGGCGTGCAGGTCGATCAGGCCCGCCTCGCGGGCCAGGACGGTGGCGGCGAAGACGTCGTCGGCGCCCTGGCACATCGAGATGATGTAGCTCTCGACGATCTCGTCGCCGAAGCGCTCGAAGCCCTCGCGGATGGTGTTGAAGACGCCGAGGGTCTTGGTGCCGGCGGCGTCCAGCGGGGCCGGGGTGGGGGCGAGCGGGCGGCGCGAGCGGAGCTCCTTGGCGAGCAGCTTCTGCCGGTACTCGCGGGGCATGTCGGCGTAGCGCCAGGCCTCCTCGCCGAGGCGGTCGAAGAGCTGGCCGAGGGCGTGGTGGTGGGCCTCGGCGTGCTCGCGGACGTCCATGGTGGCGAGCTGGAGGCCGAAGGCCTCGATGGTGCGGATGGCACGGGCGAGGCGGCCGTCGGCGATGAGCTCGCCGCGGTGGGCGCGCAGGGAGTCCTGGATGAGCCGCAGGTCGGTGATGAGCTCGCGGGTGCCGAGGTAGTCGCGGCCCTCGATGTGCGGGGTGCCCTGGGCGAGGCGCTCGCGGGTGTTCTCCAGCTTGAGCCGGACGCAGGTCGCCTTGAGGCGGTAGGGCTCCTCGGCGTTCATCCGCTTGTAGCGGGGGCTGAGTTCGGGGAGCTGGTGCAGGTCGGTGTTGAGCGAGGCGAGCAGTTCGACCGAGGCGCCGGCCAGCCGCTCGGAGGTGGAGAGGGTGCTGCGCAGGTCGTCGACGGCGGCCAGGGCGTCCTTGATGCCGTACTCGTGCTGGAGGTTGAGGACGTCCCAGGTGACCTGCGGGGTGACGTTGGGGTTGCCGTCGCGGTCGCCGCCGATCCAGGTGCCGAAGGTGAGCGGGCGGACGCCGTCGGGCAGGGTGAGGCCGACCCGGCCGAGCTCCTCGTGCAGCTCCTCCAGGACCTCGGGGACGGCGTCGCGGTAGAGCTCGTCCAGGTAGTAGACGGCGTTGCGGGCCTCGTCGGTGGGCTCGGGGCGGGCGATGCGCAGTTCGTCGGTCTGCCAGAGCAGGTCGATGACCTCGGCGAGGCGGCGGTCGGCCTGGCGCCGTGCGCTGCTGGTGCGGGCCGGGTCGGCCTGGGAGAGGCCGGCCGCGATCTCCTCGCGGTGGATGCGGTCGAGGAGTTCGCCGATGCGGCGCAGCTTGTTGAGGACGCTGCGGCGGGCGGCCTCGGTGGGGTGGGCGGTGAAGACCGGGCGGACCGCGAGGTGGGCCAGGGTGTCCTCGAGGTGCTTGGGGTCGGCGTCGGCCAGCTGGTCGGCGGTCTGGGCGAGCAGGGAGCCTTCCCGGGCGCGGCGGGTGGCGAACTCGCGGCCGCGGTGCACCTGTTCGGTGACGTTGGCGAGGTGGAAGTAGGTGGAGAAGGCGCGGACCAGCTTGGCGGCGGTGCCCAGGTCGATGTCGGAGAGGAGCTCGGCGGTGGCCTCGCCGTCGGTGCGGCTGAGCAGGCGGACCTGTTCGACCAGGCCCAGCAGCTGGGGGCCCTCCTGGCGGACCAGCGTCTCGCCGAGCAGGTCGCCGAGGCGGCGGATGTCCGCGCGCAGGGCGGCGTTGTCGGCTACGGCGGTGGGGCTGTCCGCCGGAGTGGGGACCGGAGCGGTCACGGCTGGCTCCCTGTGGTGGTGGGGTTCGGCAACGGCTCATCGTCACAGGTCCGCCCGCGGGTGGCGGGTGTGACGCGTGCGGACCGCGCTGTCCGACGCGACCAGCATAGGTGTCGGGGCGGTCGCTGTCCGCGAGGTGGCCGGATGGCGGACAGCGACCGCCGGGGACCGCACGTGGTCTGGACCACTTGAGGGCCTGGCGAGGTGCCGGGGGCAATCCCGGTGGGGAGGGGAGGGGGTTGCCGCTTAGGCTGTCAACCATGAGCAAGTCGCCTGGGGAGCGCGCGCCGGTCCGGTCGTTCTGGTGGTGGAAGCGGCCGCGCAGCGCCTTCCTGGACATCGGGCTGGCGGTGCTCGCCGCGCTGGAGTGCGCGCTCACCACGGTCTCCTTCCTCTCCGCCCGGGTGCACCTGAACTCCGCCGGTGCGACCGGGGTCGCTCTGCTCGGCGCGGTGGCGGGCGGCTCACTGGTGCTGCGCCGCCGCTGGCCGGCCGTACCGGTGCTGGTGACCCTGGTGGCGATGCCCGGGATGCTGGGCGTCCTGCTGCTGGTGGTGTCGCTGTACACGCTGGCGGAGACCTGGGAGTGGCCCTCCCGGCGGTGGCGGGTGATGGCGCTGTCCGGGCTGGCCTTCGCCGAGGCCGTCGCCGTGATGATGGTGTCGATGCTGACGCCCGGCGACTCCGTCGTGGTGGAGCAGCCGCCGCTCTGGGGGCAGGTGCTGATAGCCGTCCTGGTGGCCGTCGGCCTGACCGTCCCGCCGGTGGTGACCGGCCTGTACGTGGGCGCGCGGCGGCGGCTGATCGACTCGCTCAAGGACCGCGCGCACGGCCTGGAGACCGAGCTGGACCTGCTGGCCGAGCAGGCCCAGGAGCGCGCCCGCCGGGCCCGGTTGGAGGAGCGCACCCGGATCGCCCGGGAGATGCACGACGTGGTGGCGCACCGGGTGTCCCTGATGGTGGTGCACGCCGGGGCGCTGGAACGGATCGCCGCCAAGGACCCGGAGAAGGCCACGCAGAGCGCCAAGCTGATGGGCGAGGTCGGCCGGCAGGCGCTCAACGAGCTGCGGGAGATCCTCGGCGTGCTGCGGATGGACGACGAGCGGCAGCCGCAGCCGGACTCGCTGGCCGGGCTGCCGCGGCTGGTCGACCAGTCCCGGGCGGCCGGCATGGCGGTGACGCTGACCGTCAGCGGCAGCCGGCAGGAGTTCACCGGCGAGGCCGAGCGGACCGCCTACCGGGTCGTCCAGGAGGGCCTGACCAACGCGCACAAGTACGCCGGCGGCGCACAGGTGTCCGTCCTGCTCGCGTACGCGCCCAACGGGGTGCGGGTGAGCGTGGTGAACGCCTGCCCGGGCGGGGGCGGCGGCGCGGCGAAGCTACCCAGCGGCGGCAACGGGCTGGTCGGGATGCGGGAGCGGGTGATCGCGCTGGGCGGCACCTTCTCGTCCGGGCCGGAGGCGGACGGCGGGTTCCGGGTCGAGGCGGTGCTGCCGTCCCGGCTGGCCGTCCGGGCCGAGCCGCTGCGCTGACGGGCCACTGCGCTGACGGGCCCCTGCACTGACGGGCCTGCGGCGGCGCGCCGGGCCGCCGTCAGGACCCGTCGGCGGTGCGCAGCCGCTCGGGGGCGGTGCCGAGGACCAGGGTGGCGACCGCCTGGTCGATGCCGTGGCCGAGGAACCACTCGCCGGTGTGGTCCAGGCTGTAGACCCGGCCCTCCTCGTCGACGGCCAGCAGCGCCTGCCCGTACGCCTCCTCGCCGAGCGGGGCGAGTTGGGTGTCCAGGGCGCGGCCGAGGTCGAGCAGGGTGCGCGGCTGGTGCAGCCCGCACAGCGGGTCGATCAGGAACGGGGTGCGGGCCAGCTGCCGGCCCGGGCCTGCCAGGTCGAAGGCGAGGCCGCCGAACTCGGCCCAGGCCTCCACCGCCGCCGGGAACACCGCGTGCCGCACGCCGGACGCCCCGCCGTACCCCACCAGGGTGTCGGCCCACTCCTCGGCCTGCCGAATCTGCCAGCGGCCGGGGTGCCAGCCGGCCGTCTTGAGCTCGGCGGCGACATCGGCGGGGAAGCGCGGGCGGGTCCGCTCGAGGGGGGCCGCGGCCAGGGTGGACGGCGGGGGCGGGGGCGGGGGCGGGCTGGGCGGGTTCAGGGCGGACTCCAGGGCTCGGGGACAGGGGCCGTACGAGGGCGCGGTCAGGGCGCGGGCGGTCCGACGGCGACGCTCTGCACGGTGAAGTGCTCCAGCATCGGGACGCAGGAGCGGCACGGCGGGGCGTGCGTGCCGTGCGCCGGGTCGCCCTCCTCCCGGATGCGGACGGTCGTCATCCGGGAGCCCTTGAGCGCCTTGCGGGCCTCGTGCAGGCTCATCGGCTTGCGGGCGGCGCGCTTGGAGCGCCGGCCATCGACCGCGGTCAGGTACTGGGAGAGCAGGACGGCCTCCGGGCAGCGGCCGGTGAACCGTTCGCGCGCCTCGACGGGCAGCGTGCCCAGGAACTCGCCGACCAGCGGGTGCAGGACCGGCCGCCGGGCGTCCTTGTCGCCCGCCAGGGTCTGCACCTCGCCGCCCTTGAGCGACAGTGCGGCGGCGACGGCGGGCAGCAGGCTGTCGCGGTGGTGGCGCAGCACGGGCGGGCCCTGGGGCTCACCGGTGGTCATGCGTCCTCCTCCTCCTCCTCGTTCCCGCTGACGGCAGGACCGGTGGGGCCGGTCCGGGGCAAGCCTGTCAAACGACACCGACATCCGCACAACCGGGGTGCGGGGCGGGCGAACGGCCGTGCGGGACCGGCCGGGTGGTCACCCGATCCTCGCCGGACCGGGGCCGGATCCGCACACCGCCGTCACGACTTGTCCGCCGATTTCCCGAAACCGCCCCCGGTCGTGGGCGCGGGCGGTACCGTTCCAGGACACCGCGGCGCTGCGGCTGCACTGGCTGTGCGACCTGGACGAGGCCAAGGCCCGTACCGTGCTGGGGGAGTACAGCACGGTCGGGGCGACCGGCTCCTACCGCCGGGTGCTCGACGACGAGCGGGTCGGGGCGGTCGCGGTGGCCACGCCCGCGGCCGCGCACTACCGGCTGGTGCGGGTCGCGCTGGAGGCCGGCAAGCACGTCCTGGTGGAGAAGCCGATCACCACCTCCGCCGCCGAGGCCGCCGAGCTGGTCGACCTGGCCGAGCGCAGCGGGCTGGTGCTGATGTGCGACCACACCTTCTGCTACACCCCGGTGGTGCGCCGGATCCGCGAACTGGTGCACGGCGGCGAGATCGGCGACGTTCAGTTCTTCGACTCGGTGCGGATCAACCTCGGACTGGTGCAGCCGGACGTCGACGTGCTGTGGGACCTCGCCCCGCACGACCTGTCGGTCCTCGACTTCGTGCTGCCGCCCGGCGTCGAACCGGTCGGGGTGTCCGCCCAGGGTGCCGACCCGATCGGCGCCGGCCGGGCCTGCGTGGCGTACCTGACGGTCCGGCTGAGCAACGGCGCGCTGGCGCACGGCCCACGGACGGATCGCGGCCACCAGCTTCCACCCGGGCAAGAACCTCGGCGGCTACGGGGACGCCGGGGCGGTGCTCACCGACGACGGCGAACTCGCCGCCGCCGTCCGGCTGATCGGGGACCACGGCGCGCGCGAGAAGTACCGGCACGAGCGGTTCGGCTTCAACTTCCGGATGGACGCGCTGCAGGCCGTCGTGCTGCGGGCCGAACTGCGCCGGCTGCCCGCCTGGAACGCCGCCCGCCGGGCCGCCGCCGCCCGCTACGACGCGCTGCTCGGCGGCCTCGACGGCCTCACCCTGCCGCGCACCGCGCCCGGCAACGAGCACGTCTGGCACCTGTACGCGGTGCGGATCGGCCCCGGCCGGGACCGCGGCGCGGTGCTCGCCGAGCTGCACGCCGCCGGGATCGGCGCCGGGGTGCACTACCCCGTCCCGGTCCACCCGCAGCCCGCGTTCCGTCACCTCGGCCACCGCGCCGGGGCGTTCCCGGTCGCCGAGCGGGCCGCCCGCGAACTGCTCAGCCTGCCGCTGCACCCGCACCTCACCGAGGCCCAGCAGACCCGGGTGGCCGGGGTGCTGGCGGAGGCGCTCGGCACCCGGCTCTGACGGCCTCCCGCTCCCCGGGCCTTCTCCCCGGGCGGGGGGCCGGGCCCGGGGACGACCCCCTACGCTGGTGTCCAGCAAGCGCACCGAGAATTTGCAGCAGCCAGTGGGGGCTCCCAGATGACGACAGGTCGGCCCGGCGTCGCCGCCGCACCGAACGCGGCGTACGCAGGTCAGGTGGTGCAGTTCCCGGATCCGGTCCGCGCGGAGCGTCACCCCGCCGGGGTCCGGGTGGACGAGTACGGCTACCCGGACTTCGGCCCGTACGCCGCCGCCGCAGCCGAGGTCGCCGACCCGCCGGACGGCTTCGGCGTGGACGAGCTGCGGCTGACCGACTACGTGTCGGCCAACGCCGCGCTGTTCACCCAGGGCCACCCGCTCTGGGCCGACCTGGACACCGCCGTCGCCACCCCGCCCGGCTGGACCTGGCACCACGCGGTCGGCCGGGCCACCCCCGGCTGGCGGCGGATGGAGCTCGTCCCGGTCGAGGTCAAGGCGCTGCTGCGGCACCACGCCGGCCTGGCCATTTCCACCGCCGACCACACCCGCCGCGGCACCCGCCCGCTGCAGGAGCGCCGCCCGGTGCACTTCTCGCTGACCAAGGACGGCGGCGATCCGATCGGCGTCGCCGAGGACCTGGTGCAGCGCGCCGAGGAGCGCCTCGGCTACCGGCTGCCCGGCGCCTACCGCACCTTCCTCAAGCTGGGCGGCGGCCGCACCCCGGTCGGGGTGGCGCTGGACACCGAGCTCGGCATGCTGCTCGACCAGCCCTTCCTGACCCTCAGCGAGGAGTACGGCGTCCAGGACGTCGTGTACGCCAACAAGTGCCTGCGCGACCACCTGACCAAGGACTACCTGGGCGTCGCCTACGCGCAGGGCGGCATCGTCGCGCTCAAGGTGCGCGGCGACCGGATCGGCTCGGTCTGGTTCCACCTGTACGACGACGCCCGCGACACCGGTGCGCCGGAAGCCCCGGAGGAGCGCTGCGCCCGGCTGCTGCTGCCCTGCGGCGAGGACTTCGACGCCTTCCTGCTGCGGCTGGCCGGCAGCCCGCCGGAGCTGGAGACGGTCGCGGAGCTGATGGTGGACGGCGGGTTCGCCCGGGCCGTCCCGGTGGGCTGACGTGGCCGCGGTGGTGGAACGAGCGGGGACGACGAGGATGGGGACAGGGGTGAACCGGGCGTGGTGACGTACGCGCAGGCGCAGGAGCTCGCCGAGGAGTGGATCAACGGCGGGGTGCCGCAGCCGCAGCAGCGCGAGGTGCGGGTCCGGGAGTTCGACCTGGGCTTCGTCTGCTGGGCGGTGGCGCCCGCGGACGGGCCGTCGGGCCCCGCGGGTGCGGCGGACGGCTCGGCGGGCGAGGCACGACTGGTGATCGCCCGGGACTCCGGCGCGACCACGCTCTGGCCCGCGCTGCCCGTCAACGAGGTGGTCCGGCAGTACGAGGAGGTGTACGGGCGGCCGGTCGCGGCCAACCCGGCGGGGGCGGCGAAGCCCGCGCCCGGGCCGGTCGAGGCGACGTCCTTCCTGCTCAGCCCGCCGCAGTGGCTGCAGGAGGCGGGGGCCGCGGCGATCGCGGCGGAGGCGGAGCGGCTGGGGGCCGCCGGTGCTCCTGCTGCCGCTGCTCCCGCCCCGGCTCCGGCTCCGGCGTCCGCGCCGGCTCCGGTTCCGGCCCCTGCGCCGGTGCCGGTCGCCGAGTGGCCCGCGCCCGCCGTTCTGACCGCTCCGCCGGTCTCCGACCGGCCCGCCGGGGACGCGCCGACCATGCTCGCCCCGCCGGCCGGCCCCGCCGAGCCCGCCGTCGGGCCGCAGGCTCCGGCCCCCGTGCCGGTCCCGCCGCCGGGCGTGCCGGTCCCGCCGCCGGGCGTGCCGGTGCCGCCGGCCGGCGGCGAGGCGGCCACCGTCCTGATGCCCGAGGGCCTGCGGACCACCGGGTCCGACCTGCCCGACGCGCCCGCGCCCGCCGGGGCCGAGGCCGCGACCATGCTGATGCCGCCGGAGGGCGGCGGCTACGGCATGCCGCCGGTGCCGCCGGCCGCCGCCCAGGCTCCGCCGTGGCCCGCGCCCGTACCCGCCGCCTCCCCGCAGCCGCCCGCGCCCGCCGCGGCCGCCGAGCCGGCGCCGACGCTGCTCGCGTCGCCGGACGCCGTGCCGGGGCTGATGGGCCTGCCGGGCGCGCCCTCCGCGCCGCCTGCACAACCTGCGCCTCCGGCTCCTCCTGCGCCCGTGGAGCACGCGCCGACCATGCTGGCCCCGCCCGGCGGGGTGCCCGGTGCGCCGTCGGCGTCCTCCGCCCCGGCCGAGCACGCGCCGACCGTACTCGCCGCGCCCGGCGATCTCCCCGGACCGGGCGGCCTGCCCGGCGCCCCGGCCCCCGGCGCGCCCGCCGCCCCGGTGGCCGGCGAGGCGCCGCAGGGTGCGCGCGGCCGCAACCCGGGGTCGGCTCCGCCGCCGCCCCCGCCGGCCGCGCTGCGCGGCGGTGCGCCCGGTCCGGGCGCCGCGCCCGGTGGTGCGTCGGGCCGCAACCCCGGCTCCGCCCCGCCGCCGCCCCCGCCCGCCGAGCTGCGGCACACCCCGGGCACCGGCACGCCCGCCGCGAGCCCCGGCGGCCGCGCCGCCGGATCGACCCCGCCGCCCCCGCCCCCGCCAGGCCTGCGCGGAGGCGCCCCGGCGGCCCAAGCCGCGCCCGCGGCCGGTGTGGCCTACGAGGCGACCCAGCTGGCCGGCGCGATCGACCCGGCGCTGCTGGGCGCCGCCCCGGCCGACCCGGGCACCCCGCCGTCCGGCGGCCCCGCCGTCCCGCCGCCGCCCGGTGGCCTGGCGGCCCCCGCCGCGCCCGTGGCCGGGTACGGCTACCCGAACGCGGGCGCCGCCGTCCCGCCGGCGCCGGTGCCCGGCCCGCCGCCGGGCGCGGCCGTGCCCCCCGGGGTGCCGGCGGTCGGCCCCGGCTACTTCGCCGCGCTCAGCTACCGGGGCCCGGACGGCTCCGAGCAGAAGCTGCTGCACCGCAGCGAGCCCGGCACCCCGCATCCGGAGTGGAAGATCCTGCAGGACCTGCGGCGGCTGAACGTGCCGCCGGAGCAGGTGCTGGAGCTCTACACCGAGCTGGAGTCCTGCGACCTGCCCGGTGGCTACTGCAACCGCATGATCGCCGCGTCCTGGCCGAACGTGCGGCTCACCCACACCGCCGCGTACGGCCGCGACCACGCGTCCCGGCAGGCCGGGATGGCCGAGCTGCTCGACCACCTGGACGAGCTGCACCAGCTGGCCTCCGGCGCCCAGCGGGTCCGCCCGTTCCGGGTGCCGCTGCCCGCGCCGGGGACGGTCCAGCCGCTGCCGCCGCTCCCGCCGCAGCAGCTCGCCCAGGAGCTCGGGACGGCCTTCGGGCCGAACGTGTTCCGCTACGAGCAGCGCGCGGTCTCGCGCCAGGGCGTGCCCGAGCCGGTGTCGCAGTCCCTGATGTGGGCCGGGCTGCCGCGCGACTTCGGCCCGTTCTTCTGGGCGCAGGCGCAGGAGGGCCGGCCGATCCCGACGCTCGCCGAGCTGGCCGCCGAGCGCGGTCTGCCCGCGGCGCCGGACTTCGGCGGCTACCTGGTGCTCGGCAACGACTACGGCCGCCAGCTCTGCGTCCAGTACGGCACCGCGAACGTGGTCGCCGTGGACGTCGACGGAACCGGTCAGCCGCCCCGGTTCGTCAACACCGGTGTACCGGAGTTCGTCCGTGCGATGGCCCTGCTGGGTCGGATGTGGCGGCTGCGGTACGGGCTGACGCCTGACCAGGCCGGTCGTTGGACGACCGACTTCCAGGAGCAGCTCGCCGCGATCGACCCGGCGGCCCTGCAGACCGCGGACACTTGGTGGGCCGTGCTGCTGGAGCAGTTCTGGGACGGCCTGTTGTAGCAGGTCGTCGCGGATCCTCGCAGGTGGGGAGGGGTCGTTCCGGTGTCCGGAACGACCCCTCCGGCATGCCGTCACGGTGGTGCCTCGTTGGGGTTTCGCCCAGATCTGCGCAAAATAGGTCAAGAGGATGGGTCTATTCGTCCGGTCCTCGACGTATTCCGGTCCGCCTGACGACCGAATCCGGCCCCGGCGGCCGAACCGGTTCCGGATCCGTCCGTTCCGTCCGATCATGGGCTCCGCAGCCCGCGACACGAGGGGAAGAGCCCATGAGCGACGCCGTCCCCCAGTACGGCTTCACCGCTGCCCGGCGCGGATACGCGCCCGAGCAGGTCGACCGAGCCCTCACCGCGCTCACCGCGCAGCGCGACGAGGCGTGGGAACGGCTGAGCGTCCTCGGCGCCGGGCTCCGGCAGATGGAGGCCCGGCTGGCCGACATCCGTCGGGCCGCCGAGGACGCCCCGGAGCCCGACTACGAGGTCCTCAGCGAGCAGGCCGCCGGACTGGCCGTGCTGGCCCAGAACGAGGCGCGCGCCGTCCGGGACAAGGCCGAGCGCTTCGCCGAGGACCTCCGGGACGAGGTCTACGAGGCCGGCCAGGCGCTCGACCGCACCGCCAAGGAGTACTCCACCACCACCCGCGCCGAGGCCGACCAGGCCGCCCGGCGCACCGAGGAGCGCACCCGCGCCGAGGCCGAGGGCGTCCGCGCCGAGGCCGACCAGGAGAGCCGCAACGCCCGGGACGCCGCCACCTCCTACGCCGCCAAGGTGCGGGTGGCCGCCGCCGAGGCGAGCGAGCAGTCCGAGGCGGAGCTGGCCGACCGGCGCCGCAAGGCCGACGAGGACTTCGCCGAGGCCCAGGCCAAGGCCGACGCCGAGGACACCCAGGTCTCGGCGACCGCCGAGCGCCGGGTCAAGGAGGCCGAACAGCACCGGGACACCGTGCTCGGCCAGATCAAGCAGCTGGAGACCGACGCCCAGGCCAAGGCCGACCAGATGATCGAGCAGGCCCGCCGGGAGGCCGAGCGGATCAACGCGGAGAGCGAGCGCGAGCAGCGCGAGTTCGACGGTCGGCTGGAGACCGTGCAGCAGCACCTGGACCACATCAAGGCCACGCTGGCCTCGCTCACCGGCGCGGCGGTCGGCGCGATCGAGCCCGACCACCCGGCGGTGGACGCCGAGCCGGTCGCCGACGTGGTGGCCGATGCGGTCGTCGACGCGGCGCCGGTGGACTCGGAGGCGGACACCGGCGAGATCCCGGTGGCGGGCCTGCGGAAGGTCGTCGCGCCGGCGGCGCGGGAGAAGACGTCGACGGCCGCGCTGCGGATGCCGGTCGTCGGCGGGGCCTCCGGCTCCGGCGGGACGGCCGCCGCCGCGGTGGCGACCGGTCCGGTCGCGCCGGCCGCCGTCCCGCCGAAGCCGGCCGGACTGCCCCGGCCGGCGGCCGACGGCGACGGCGACGGCGAAGGCGAAGGCGTCGAGAAGGAGCCGCAGGACGAGACCCGGATCATCCCGAAGATCGTCATCGTGGACGACGGCGTCGGCTACGCCCCCCCGAACACCGTGAGCTACAAGCGCCGCTGAGCCTGACGTCGGCGCTCGCGTCGACGCCTGCGCCGTCGGCCGGCCCGCGTTCGGCTGGGTGCGTTCCGCGCCCCGGGCCCCGACCGCCCCCATCGGGCGGCCGGGCCAGCGCGTCGGAGCGGACCTCCGGCGGCCCGCGTCACCGCGGCAGGCGCCGGGGCTGGGGCCGGCAGGGCTCCGGGAAAGAGTTGAGGCCGAGACCCGTGGCGCCCTCCAGGAAAGGGCGCCACGGTTCCCGGCGCTTGGGCGGGCGCCCCCACCCAGGGTCGCCCGGCCTCGCACCTCCGACCCCCATCGGGGGTGCGACAGTGCCGCCACAGCCATCCCCCACGGTTGGGTGCGGCGGGCACATTCACCATGGTGCGCGATCTCCATGGACGGGCAGTGACAGGAGTATGTCCAGTTCGTGGCAGATCGCGGAGCCGGACCTTGACCGGCGTGTGGCTGGTTCGTCCACCGGCCGGTCCGGTGCTCCGTCCAGTGGTTCGTCCGCGGTCCCGTCGCGGGCTCCGGCCGGGATGCGTCCGGGGTCCGTTCGCCGGGCGGGACGGTCGTTCGTTCCCGCCCGGCCCCGCCGGGGCCGTACGCCGCGTGCCCGTCCGTGCCGCGGCGTAGGCTGGATACCCCCGGCCGCTCGGCGTGCCGGGCCGTTCGCGTTGCCCCGGCAGGCCTTCGCCGCCCGGAGGCAGCACCAGCCACGGGACGAAGAAGAGACCCCAGATGAGTCTGACCGGACTGCTCGATGTCGTCGCGCGCGATGCGGCGCTCGCCGAGGCCATCGAGGCGGCGACCGCCACCGGAGCCGCCGCCGGCGGCCGCCGCCACCTGGACCTGGTCGGACCGCCCGCCGCCCGGCCGTTCGCGATCGCCGCGCTGGCCCGCGCGCTCGCCGGCCAGGCCGGCGGCGACCGGGGCCGCCCGGTGCTCGCCGTCACCGCGACCGGCCGGGAGGCCGAGGACCTCGCGGCCTCGCTGCGCTCGCTGCTGCCGCCCGACGCCGTCGCCGAGTACCCGGCCTGGGAGACGCTGCCGCACGAGCGGCTGTCGCCCCGCTCGGACACCGTCGGGCGCCGGCTGGCCGTGCTGCGCCGGATCGTGCACCCGCGGGCGGACGACCCGGCGGCCGGTCCGGTGCAGGTGGTCGTCGCGCCGGTCCGCTCGGTGCTGCAGCCGCAGGTGAAGGGGCTGGCCGAGCTGGAGCCGGTGGCCGTCCGGCGCGGCGAGTCGCACGACCTGGAGGAGGTCGCCCGCCGGCTCTCCGCCGCCGCCTACGCCCGCGTCGAACTGGTCGAGAAGCGCGGCGAGTTCGCCGTCCGCGGCGGCATCCTGGACGTCTTCCCGCCGACCGAGGAGCACCCGCTGCGGGTGGAGTTCTGGGGCGACGAGGTCGAGGAGATCCGCTACTTCAAGGTCGCCGACCAGCGCTCGCTGGAGATCGCCGAGCACGGCCTGTGGGCGCCGCCCTGCCGCGAGCTGCTGCTCACCGACGAGGTGCGGGCGCGGGCCGCCGAGCTGGCCGTCGAGCACCCCGGGCTGGCCGAGATCCTGGACAAGATCGCCGAGGGCATCGCGGTCGAGGGCATGGAGTCGCTGGCGCCCGTCCTGGTGGACGACATGGAACTGCTGGTGGACGTGCTGCCGCTCGGCTCGGTCGCCGTGGTCTGCGACCCCGAGCGGGTCCGCACCCGGGCCGCCGACCTGGTGGCGACCAGCCAGGAGTTCCTGCACGCCTCCTGGGTGGCGGCCGCGGCCGGCGGGGACCGGCCGATCGACCTGGAGACCATCGACGTCTCCGCCGCCTCGCTGCGCTCGCTCGCCGACGTGCGCGAGCACGCCGCCGAGATCGGCCTGCCCTGGTGGTCGGTCAGCCCGTTCGCGACCAGCGAGTCCACGGTCAACGAGGTGCTGGAGTTCGACGCCAACACCCTGACCCTCGGCATGCACGCCGTCGAGGCCTACCGGGGCGACACCGCCCGGGCGATCGCCGACGCCAAGGAGCGGCTGGCCGCGGACTGGCGGGTCGTCATGGTGACGGAGGGTCACGGTCCCGCCTCCCGGCTCGCCGAGGTGCTCGGCAACGAGGGCATCCCGGCCCGACTGGTCGCCGACCTCGCCGAGGCGCCCACCCGGGACGTCGTCTACGTCTCCTGCGGCTCGATCGAGCACGGCTTCGTCGACGAGGACCTCAAGCTCACCGTCATCACCGAGACCGACCTGTCCGGCCAGAAGTCCTCCACCAAGGACATGCGCCGGATGCCGTCCCGCCGCCGCAACGCGATCGACCCGCTGGCCCTGGCCGCCGGCGACTACGTCGTCCACGAGGCGCACGGCGTCGGCAGGTACGTCGAGATGGTGCAGCGCACCGTCCAGGGCGCCACCCGCGAGTACCTGGTGCTGGAGTACGCCCCGGCCAAGCGCGGCCACCCCGGCGACCGGCTCTTCGTGCCGACCGACCAGCTCGACCAGGTCACCAAGTACGTCGGCGGCGAGGCCCCGACGCTGCACCGGCTCGGTGGCGCCGACTGGGCGAAGACCAAGCAGCGGGCCAAGAAGGCGGTCAAGGAGATCGCCGCCGACCTGATCAAGCTGTACTCGGCCCGGATGGCCGCCCCCGGGCACACCTTCGGCCCGGACACCCCGTGGCAGCGCGAACTGGAGGACGCCTTCCCGTACGCGGAGACGCCGGACCAGCTGACCACCATCGCCGAGGTCAAGTCCGACATGGAGAAGTCCGTCCCGATGGACCGGCTGATCTGCGGCGACGTCGGCTACGGCAAGACCGAGATCGCGGTCCGGGCCGCCTTCAAGGCGGTGCAGGACGGCAAGCAGGTGGCGGTGCTGGTGCCGACCACGCTGCTGGTGCAGCAGCACTTCTCGACCTTCGCCGAGCGGTACGCCAACTTCCCGGTGACGGTGAAGGCGCTGTCCCGGTTCCAGACCGACAGCGAGGCCAAGGCCGTGCTGGAGGGCCTGTTCGAGGGCTCGGTGGACGTCGTCATCGGCACTCACCGGCTGTTCTCGTCCGAGACCAGGTTCAAGGACCTCGGTCTGGTCATCGTCGACGAGGAGCAGCGGTTCGGCGTCGAGCACAAGGAACAGCTGAAGAAGCTGCGCGCCAACGTCGACGTGCTCACCATGTCCGCGACCCCGATCCCGCGGACCCTGGAGATGGCCGTCACCGGCATCCGCGAGATGTCCACCATCACCACCCCGCCGGAGGAGCGGCACCCGGTGCTGACCTTCGTCGGCCCCTACGACGAGAAGCAGATCTCGGCCGCGATCCGGCGTGAACTCCTGCGCGAGGGCCAGGTGTTCTACATCCACAACCGGGTGGAGTCGATCGACAAGGCGGCCGCCCGGCTCAAGGACCTCGTCCCCGAGGCGCGGGTCGCCACCGCGCACGGGCAGATGGGGGAGACCCAGTTGGAGAAGGTCGTCGTCGACTTCTGGGAGAAGGAGTTCGACGTCCTGGTGTCGACCACGATCGTGGAGTCCGGCATCGACATCTCCAACGCCAACACCCTGATCGTCGAGCGCGGTGACACCTTCGGCCTCTCCCAGCTGCACCAGCTGCGCGGCCGGGTCGGACGCGGCCGCGAGCGCGGCTACGCGTACATGCTGTACCCGCCGGAGAAGCCGCTCACCGAGACCGCGCACGAGCGCCTGGCCACCATCGCCCAGCACACCGAGATGGGCGCCGGCATGTACGTGGCGATGAAGGACCTGGAGATCCGCGGCGCCGGGAACCTGCTCGGCGGCGAGCAGTCCGGGCACATCGCGGGCGTCGGCTTCGACCTCTACATGCGGATGGTCGGCGAGGCGGTGGCCGAGTTCCGCGAGTCGCTGGCGAACGGCGGCGAGCCGGAGGAGGAGCCGCTGGAGGTGAAGATCGAGCTGCCGGTCGACGCGCACGTGCCGCACGACTACGCGCCCGGCGAGCGGCTGCGGCTGCAGGCGTACCGCTCGATCGCGGCGGTCAACTCGGAGGCGGACATCCAGCAGGTCCGGGACGAACTCGTCGACCGCTACGGCAAGTTGCCCGAGCCGGTGGAGAACCTGCTGCTGGTCGCGGCGCTGCGGCTGTACGCCCGGCGGTGCGGCATCTCGGACATCACCCTGCAGGGGGCCAACGTCCGGTTCGGGCCGGTGGAGCTGCGGGAGTCCCAGCAGCTGCGGCTGAACCGGCTCTACCCGCGCAGCCAGGTCAAGGCGGCCGCCCAGCAGCTGCTGGTGCCGCGGCCGAGCACCGGGCGGATCGGCGGCAAGCCGCTGGTCGGGCGGGAACTGCTGGGCTGGTGCAGCGAGTTCCTGTCGGCGATGTTCGACGACCTGGCGGGGGCGAAGAAGTAGCACCCGCGAGGGGGCGGGGCCGGACGGGCCCCGGAGGAAGTCGGCGGCGGTCCCGGGCTCGGCCCGGGGCCGCCGTTCCGTGTCTTCGGGTGTCGACCGTGGCCCGCGTGCGGTGGTGCGGGTGCGGGCGCTTCGGGGGTGGCGGCTGTGAACAGGGGTGTCGGCCGGGTATCAGCCGGTGTGTCAGCCGATCTTCCACTGGCCGACCTGGTTGGCGAAGCCGTTGTCCAGGGCGAACTGGACCTTGTCGAGCTTGGCGTCGACCGGGACCTCGAAGGTGACGAAGCCCTTGCCGGTCTCGCCGGGGGCGATGTTGGTGGGGGTCTGGAAGGCGGGGCCGGCCTTGGTCTCGGCGAGGCTCGGGCCGTACGCCTGGCCCTGGGCGTCCACGACCTTGGCGCTGCCCCAGGGGGCCTCGCTGTAGGCCTGGGCGCCGGTGGCCTTGATCTGGAACTGGACCGCGACGTAGCGCTTGCCGTCGGCGGGCTTGAGGTACTCGTTCGCGCTCTCGGCCGGGTCGGCCACCTTCACGGTGGTGACGTCGGCGGTGTTGCCCTTGTCCATGCCCTTGAGCGCGATGGTGTCGCCCACCTTGGCCGGGGCCTTGGGTGCGTCGGCGGCCTTGGTCTCGGCGGGCTTGTCCCCGGCGGGCTTGGCGGCGCCACCGGTGGCGGCGGTCTGCTTGGCCTCGGTCGAGACGGAGGCGCCGCCGGTGGAGTTGCAGGCCGTCGCGGTGAGGGTGACCAGCGCGGCGCCCAGCAGCAGGGCGGCGGTGCGGCGGGTGGCGGCGCGGCGGGCGGTGGTGCGGGCGGTGGCGGACATGGCGGGTGCTCCCGAGTCGTCGGTGTCTTCCTGGTGGTCGCCCCCTGCTCGGTGGCGACGGAGAGATCACACCACTGATCCGTGAACCATGTCAATGAGATTTCATGAAACCTCTCTGTTCACATGTGAACTCCGTTGGACGAGCGCATCGCTATGCTGTGTGATCACACCTCCCGCCCTCCGGGTTCGCCCGCGCCGCCGAAGGAGCCCCCGTGCCGGACCGTCCCGAAGTGACCGCCGTCGAGATCGCCCGGCTGGCCGGCGTCGGCCGGGCCGCGGTCAGCAACTGGCGCCGCCGCCACCCCGACTTCCCCCTCCCGGTCGGCGGCACCGACGCCAGCCCGACCTTCGCCCTCGGCGAGGTCGAGTCCTGGCTGCGCGCCCAGGGCAAGATCGCCGAACTCCCGCTGCTGGAGCGGGTCTGGCAGCTCGTCGACACCCTCCGCGACCCGGCCGGCCACCCCGCCGCCCCACTGGTCGAGGCCGGCGCCCTCCTCCTGCTGCTGCACCGCGCCCCCGACCGCTGGACCGAACTCGCCGACCAGCCGGACACCCGCCTCGCCACCGCGCTGCCCCGGGCCGTCGCCGACACCGCTGTTCACACCTTCGGTGCGGACGGCCCCCGCGCCCTCCGCCTGACCGGCCTGCTCGGCAGTACCCAACTGGACCTAGCCCGCCTGCTCGCCGCCCTCGCGGCCGAGGCCGGTCCGGCCGGCGCGTACGAGCAGCTGCTCACCCGGTACGCCGAGGCCAACACCCGCCAGCTCAGCCCCACCCCGCCGGAGGCCGCCGACCTGCTCGCCGCCGTCGCCGGCGTCCCCGCCACCGTGCTCGACCCGGCCGTCGGCCTCGGCGCCGTCCTGCTCGCCCACCCGTCCACCACCGGCCGCTACGGGCAGGACGCCGACCCGGTGATCGGCGCCCTCGCCCAGCTCCGGCTCGCCCTGCACACTCCCGCCGGCGAGCCCGGCCCGCTCCCGCTCGCCCTGCGCACCGGCGACGCCCTGCGCGCCGACGGCTACCCCGGCGACACCTTCGAGGCGGTGCTCTGCCAGCCCCCGTACAACGAGCGGGACTGGGGGCACGACGAGTTGCAGTACGACACCCGCTGGCCGGGCGGGCTCGTCCCGCCACGCGGCGAATCCGAGCTCGCCTGGGTGCTGCACTGCCTCGCCCACACCCGCCCCGGCGGCCTCACCGCCCTGCTGCTGCCCCCCACCGTCGCCAGCCGCCGGGCCGGCCGGCGCATCCGGGCCGAACTGCTCCGCTCCGGCGCGCTGCGCGCCGTCGTCGCGCTGCCCGCCGGCGCCGCCCCGCCGTACGGCGTCCCGCTGCACCTCTGGGTGCTCCGCGCGCCCCGGCCGGGGGACGACTTCCGCCAGGTCCTGCTGCTCGACGCCGGTGCGGCGGGCGCGGCCGGTGCGGCGTGGGCGTCGCAGGCGGGGGCGTCCGGGCCGTCCGGGGCGACGGCCGAGGGCGGCCGGGACAAGGTCGACTGGCCCGCACTGCGGCGGACCGTCCTCGACGCCTGGCGCGGCTTCGACCTGGCCGCCCGCGAGGGCCTGCCGCTGCCCGCCGACCGTCCGGGCGTCCACCGGGCGGTGGCCGCCATCGACCTGCTCGACGACGAGACCGACCTCTCCCCGGCCCGCCACGTCCCGCCGGCCGCCCCGGTCGGCGGCGCGGCCGAACTCTCCCACCTCGGCGGCCGGTTGGCCGAGCTCCTGGCCGGCCTCGACGACCCCGCCGCACTGCTGCCGGAGCCCGGGGCCGGATCCGTCGCCGGCGCGGCCCCCGCCGGTGTCGTCTCGGTCGGCGAACTGGTCCGCGCCGGTGCGCTGGAGGTGTACTCCTCCGGCACCGGTGCCGCCACCCGCCCGGTCGGCGTCACCCCCGGTGGCACCCCCGTCCTGACCGACCAGGACCTCGTCGCCGGCAACCCGCCCAGCGCCGTCCTCGGCACCGCCACCGGCCCCGCCGGCGACGTCCGCACCCGCCCCGGCGACGTCCTCGTCCCCGCCCTCGGCGGCGGCACCGCCCGCGTCGTCCCCGCCGAAGGCCCGCTGCTCGGCGCCGCCCTCGGCCGCCAACTCCACCTGCTCCGGCCCGATCCGACCGTCCTCGACCCGGAGTTCCTGGCCGGCCACCTCCGCTCCACCGCCGGTACCCGGCGCGCCGCCAGTCACGCCACCACCACCGCCCGCCTCGACATCCGCCGCGTCGAACTGCCCCGCCTCCCGCTCCCCGCCCAGCAGCGGCTCGGCGTCGCGTTCGCCCGCCTCGCCGCCTTCGACACCGCCCTCGGCCAGGCTGCCGCGCTCGCCCACACCCTGGCCCAGGCGGCGACGGACGCCCTCGCGACGGGCGCGCCGACACCGCCGGCCGACTGACCTGACGCCCGCTCAAACCCGGCTTCGCACCTGACCTCGGACCCGACCTCAAGCCGACCGGACGGAAGCCCTCCGGGCCGACGGGGCAGGGCGGTACGGTGTGCTGGGCCGTCCGCGCCGCGGCCGGCGTCGGTCCTCACCAGCTCAGGAGCGCACATGTCAGGGCAGTACCCCGGGCAGTTCGGACCGCCGCCCGGAGGGACTCCGCACCGCCCCGGACCGGAGCCGATACCGGGCCGGTTCGGCGTGCCCGGTCGGGTGCTCTGCGCGCTGGCCCCGCTGCTGTCGGTCGGCCTGCTCGGGGTGGTCCCCTCGCTGCTGCTGGCGGTCCGCCGCCGGCGGGCCTACGACATCGTGGGCGCGGGGGTGTTCTGTGCGCTGCTGCTGACCGTGTTCGTCTCCGCCGGGATCGCCGGCAGCCTGCAGGACCCGACGGCCGACGCCACCGGCCAGACCACGCTGATCGTGCTCTGGTTCGCGGCCCCGGTGCACTACCTGGTGATGGACAGTCGCGCGGTCTGGCAGGCCGGCCGGCCCCGGCCCGCCGCGCCGTACCTCTCGCCGTACGCGGTCACCATGCCCGGGTACGGCACCCCGGTGGCCCCCGCCGCGCCCATCGCCGCTCCGGTCGCTCCCGTCGCCCCGGTCGCCCCCGCCGCCGAGACCGCGCACGACCTGCGCCAACTCGGCGAACTGCTGCGCCGCCAGGCCCGCGAGGACCGGCCGTGACCGCCGCCAGACTGATCGACGGCCGCTACCGGCTCACCGAGAAGATCGGCCACGGCGGCATGGGCCAGGTCTGGGCCGGCCACGACGAGCGCCTGCACCGTCCCGTCGCGGTCAAGCTGCTCCGCCCCGACCGCCTCCTGTCCGGCGGCACCGGGCCCGCCGCCGGCGGCCTCGGCACCGGCACGGCCGGCGAACGCCGCCGCCACGGCGACGAGTTGCGCCGCCGGTTCCTGCGCGAGTGCCGCGTCACGGCCGCCCTCGACCACCCCGGCCTGGTCACCGTCTTCGACGCCGGCGAGGACGGGGGCGAGCTCTACCTCGTCATGCAGCGCGTCCCCGGCGTCAGCCTCGCCGACCTCATCGCGGAGGACGCGCCGTTCCCGATCGAGCGCGCGGTGGCCGTCGCCGCCCAGCTCTGCACCGCGCTGGCCGCCGTCCACGCCGTCCCGGTCGTCCACCGCGACCTCAAGCCCAGCAACGTCATGGTCCGCGACGACGGCCGCACCGTCCTGCTCGACCTCGGCATCGCCACCGCGCTCGACACCGAGACCACCCGCCTCACCCTCACCGGCGTGCCCATCGGCAGCCCCTCCTACATGGCCCCCGAACAGGCCCTCGCCGCCACCACCGACCCGCGCAGCGACCTCTACGCCCTCGGCTGCCTCCTGCACGAGATGCTCGCCGGCGAGGAGCCGTTCCGGGCACCCACCGCCCTCGGCGTCCTGCGCCGGCACGTCGACGAACCGCCCGTACCGCTGCGCGACCTGCGCCCCGAGGTGCCGCCGCCGCTCGAACGGCTCGTCCTCGACCTGCTCGCCAAACAGCCCGCCGACCGCCCCGCCGACGCCCAGGCCGTGTACGCGCGGCTGCTCCCCCTGCTGCCCGCCGCCGAAGCCGCCCCGCAGCCCCGCTACCCGGCCCTGCCCGACCCGGCGCGCCCGTACCGCTTCCCGCACCAGCCGCAGCCGGCCGCCGCACCCGCCGCACCCGTCGCACCCGCCGCGACTCCGCTGCTCCGCTCCGAGCCGCGACCCTTCCTGATGGCCGCCGTCCCCCCACCCCCGGCGCCCGCCGCGCCTCCCGCCGCCCCCGACCTCGGCGCGGAGTGCGCCCGGCTCTCCGACCTCGTCGACGCCGGACACCACGGCGAGGTCCTCGGCCTCGCCGCCCGACTGCTGCCCCGCGCCGAGGCCGAACTCGGCGACGGCGCCCCGCTGGTGCGCACCATCCGCACCATCTACGCCCGCACCCTCCTCCACGAGGGCCACCCCCACCAGGCCCTCCCCGAGTACCGCCGCCTGGCCGCCACCGCCGACGGCGGCCCGCACGGCCCCCAGGGCCTCGACCACCGCTACCGCGCCGCCGTCTGCCTCGACCAGCTCGGGCACGGCCCCGACGCGCTCGCCGAGTACCAGGCCCTGCTCGCCGCCCACACCGCCCGCCTCGAAGCCGGCCTCGACACCGACCCCGAACGCGGCTACGACCTGCGCGAACGCATCGGTCTGCGCCTCGCCGCCACCGGCGACACCGAGAGCGCCTGGCAGTGGCTGCTCCAACTCCTCTTCGAACGCGAACGCCGCGACGGCCCCCACCACCCCGCCGTCCGCCGCCTCCGCCAGTCCCTCGACACCCTCCACCCCCACCGCCCCACCCCCTGGCCACCCGCCTCCTAGAGCCCGCCCGCACACCCCCGCGCGCAGGCCCGCCGGGACTATCACGATCTAGGTGTACGGCACCCGGTGGGCGTGGCGGCGTCGGGGTGCGGGGATGGCGAGGCGGAGGAGGGACGCGATGCAGCGGGGGCACCTGTCGGCCGGAGGCTGGGGGAGCGTCGGCGCGTGGACGCGAGTGTGAAGACGGTCCCGAGGAGGCCGGCCGCCGAGAGCGCTGCGTCCCCGCCTCCGCTGGGTGGGGGTGGCGGTGGCGGGTAGGTTCGGGGGTGTGACGACGAATGTTCCGGGCGCGAAGCTGATTCTGCTGACGACCACCCATCGGGTGGCTCCCGGGTTGCTGGCGTGGCCGGCGTGGGAGGCGTTGCGGTCGGCCGGGCGGGTGCTGGTGGGGGAGGCGGGGCATCCGCAGGTGGCGGCGGTGCGGCAGGCCGGGGTGGAGGTGGAGGTCGTGCCGGCCGGGTCGGCGCCGGCGCTGGCGCGGTTGCTGACCGGGCAGCCGGCGGAGGCGGGGCCGACGGTGTGGCTGGGGAGCCCGGACGGGGATCCGGGGCTGACGGACGCGCTGGCGCGGTTGGCGGTGGAGCACGCGGGCGAGGTGCCGGAGATCGAGGTGCTGCCGGGGTCGTACGACCTGCCGGGGGCGCGCCTGCTGGACCTGGCGTCGGTGATGGACCGGCTGCGGTCGCCGGGCGGCTGCCCGTGGGACGCCGAGCAGACGCACGAGAGCCTGGTGAAGTACCTGGTCGAGGAGGCCTACGAGCTGGTCGAGGCGATCGAGGAGGGGGACCGGGAGACGCTGCGCGAGGAGCTGGGCGATGTGCTGCTCCAGGTGTTCTTCCATTCCCGGATCGCCGAGGAGCACCCGTCGGAGGCGTTCTCGATCGACGACGTGGCCGGTGACATCGTCGAGAAGCTGATGTACCGGCATCCGCACGTGTTCGGGGACGTCGAGGCGGCGGGCGCCGCCGAGGTGGAGGCGACCTGGGAGCAGCTGAAGGCGGCCGAGAAGGCGGACCGGGAGTCGGTGCTGGACGGCGTGCCGGCCGGGCTGCCGTCGCTGGCGTACGCGGCGAAGCTGGTGTCGCGGGTGCGCCGGGCGGGGTTCGCGGGCGTGCCGGACGAGCCGTACGAGCTGCCGGTGGAGCTGACGGCGGCCTCGGCGGGCCGGCTGCTGCTGGCGGTGGCGCAGCGGGCGCACGACGCCGGGGTGGACGTGGACGCGGCGCTGCGGTCGGCCGCGCGCGGCTACCGGGACGCAGTGCGCGCGGCCGAGGGGCTCAAGCCGGCCGAGGGGCTCAAGCCGGCCGAGGGGCTCAAGCCGGCCGACGAGTAGCGGGCCTCAGGCGGCCTTGGCGGTGGGCTCGGCCGGGCGCCGCTGCGGCGGGACGACCTCGCCGATGGCCTCGCCGACGAGGGCGAGGAGTTCGGCGAGGCGTTCGAGGTCGAGGTGGTCGGGCAGGTCGGCGAGGGAGACGATCCGCTCGCCGTCGGGGCCGGCGACGCAGAACAGGTCGATGGGGCCGAGGTGCTTCTCGGCGGTGTCGACGAGGGCGGCGATGTCGCTGGGGCGGCGGACGTCGCCGCTGACGCCGACGACGGGGCAGCCCGGCCGGTCGAGTTCGATGGCGAGGTCCTCGGCGACACCGACCTGCTGGTCGGCGATCAGCACTCCGGCGGCGCCGGCGGCGGTGAACCGGCGGGCGAGGTCGGCTCCCGACCCGCCGTCGAGTACCGCGATGACGACGACTGCCCCGCTGACCCGCATGGCCTGCTCCTCCCTGTGGGCGACACCGCACCGGCGCCCACGATTTCTGCGGAGGATCGTAGACAGGTCCTGACCCTCCGCAACAGGGATTACCCCTCAGGTGACCAGGCTCACGCCCGCCGGCCGGCCAAGAGCTGTCCAAGAGCTGTCCACGGAGCGTTGGCACGCCGTCCGCCGGGTGTTGACGAGCCGGGTCGGGCCGGGACGAGTCGGGCGGGTCGAGGGCCGACCGGATCCCAGTCGGATCCCGACCGGACTCCGACCCGATCCCGACCGACCGTGGTCCGGCGGGGACGGTGCGCCCCCGACCCACCGGATACGGTCGGTGCATGCCAGTGCAGCCCGACCCCGCCGCCCCGCAGCTCTTCACCTGGGAGTTCGCCGCCGACCCGTACCCCGCCTACGCCTGGCTGCGCGAGCACGCCCCGGTGCACCGGACGACGCTGCCGAGCGGGGTGGAGGCCTGGCTGGTGACCCGCTACGCGGACGCGCGGCAGGCGCTGGCGGACGGCCGGCTGTCGAAGAACCCGGCGCACCACAGCGAGCAGGCCCACCGCACCGGCCGGGTGGGCATTCCGGGGGAACGCCAGGCGGACTTGATGACGCATCTGCTGAACATCGACCCGCCGGACCACACCCGGCTGCGTCGACTGGTGTCGAAGGCGTTCACCCCGCGCCGGGTGGCGGAGTTCGAGCCGCGGGTGCAGCAGCTCACGGACCGGCTGATCGACGGCTTCGCGCAGCGCGGTTCGGCGGACCTGATCCACGAGTTCGCCTTCCCGCTCCCCATCTACGCGATCTGCGACATGCTGGGAGTGCCGGCCGAGGACCAGGACGACTTCCGCGACTGGGCGGGGATGATGATCCGGCACGGCGGCGGCCAACGCGGCGGTGTGGGGCGAGCGGTGAAGCGGATGCGGGCGTACCTGCTGGAGCTGATCCACCGCAAGCGGGCGGATCCGGGGGAGGACCTGATCTCGGGCCTGATCCGGGCGAGCGACCACGGCGAGCACCTGACCGAGAACGAGGCCGCGGCGATGGCCTTCATCCTGCTGTTCGCGGGGTTCGAGACGACGGTGAACCTGATCGGCAACGGCACCTACGCGCTGCTGCGCAACCCGGGGCAGCGGGCGCTGCTGCAGGAGTCGGTGGCGCGCGGCGAGACGGCGCTGCTGGAGACCGGGATCGAGGAACTCCTGCGCTACGACGGGCCGGTGGAGCTGGCGACGTGGCGCTTCGCGACGCGGCCGCTGTCGATCGGCGGGGTGGACATCCCGGTGGGCGATCCGGTGCTGGTGGTGCTGGCCGCGGCGGACCGCGATCCGGCCAGGTTCGCGGACGAGAACACCCTTGACCTGGCCCGGAGGGACAACCCGCACCTGGGTTTCGGCCACGGGATCCATTACTGCATCGGCGCCCCGCTGGCCCGGCTGGAGGGGCGGAGTGCGCTGGCCACGCTGCTTTCCCGGTTGCCGGATCTGCGGCTTGCGGAAAGCCCGGAGAATCTGCGCTGGCGGGGTGGCCTGATCATGCGTGGGCTGCGGGAACTCCCGGTCGAATTCAGTCCGGAGAGCAGGTCGCCGCATGCGCCCGTTCCACCTGTCGACGCTCCGACGCGCTGACGAGGCGTCGCCGGACGGCCTCCACGGGCAGTCTGAACCATCATCAATCCGGACATAGCGCCTCCGTTGGTAGGCGACCGAACACGGGCCGTAATTTCTGTGTGATATCGGTGATATGAGCTTGTGATTGGTCTGAGGATCTGTCTACTCTCCCTGGAGTCCGCAGCTGCGGACCTCGTGCGCGGAACGCCGAATCCTGCCCGCCGCGTCACGGGAAACCGACCAGACCCTGGGCAGGGGCGGGGGAACCAGGTTTGTTGCCGTTCCCCAACGGCTTGGGGTGAAGCCGCCCGAGCGGAATCGTTTCCGCTTTCGGCGGCCGGGCCACCTCCCGGTCCGAACCCGACAGCTCACCTCGCAGGCGTGCGGAGAGGGACCTCTTCATGCTGTTCGTTGGAACTGGCCGCCACCGTCGTCGCACCCAGGCCGAGAAGGCCATCGCCGTCGCCGGTGTGGCCGGCGTCGGACTCGCGATGCCGATCCTCACCGCCACCGGTGCCTCCGCCGCCCCGGCCTCCGCCTGGGACTCCGTCGCCCAGTGCGAGAGCGGCGGCAACTGGAGCATCAACACCGGCAACGGCTTCTACGGCGGCCTGCAGTTCACCTCCAGCACCTGGAAGGCGTACGGCGGCACCTCCTACGCGCCGCAGGCCAACCAGGCCAGCAAGGGGCAGCAGATCTCGGTCGCCGAGAAGGTGCTGGCCTCGCAGGGCCCGGGCGCCTGGCCGGTCTGCTCGCAGAAGGCCGGTCTGAGCAAGGGCGGCGCCCCGGCGTCCGTCGACACCTCCTCGGACGCCAAGCCCGCCAAGCAGTCCGCCGCCAAGCCGGCCCAGCAGGAGCAGGCCCCGAAGCCGGTGCAGCAGGACGCCCCGAAGCCGGCCGCCCAGCAGCCGGCGCAGCCGCAGGCCCAGGGCTTCGCCGGCAAGGCCGGCTGGGACGCCGACGCGAAGGTGTACTGGTACCAGAACAACGGCGCCTGGTACTGGACCAGCCACCAGAGCGTCTACCAGCAGTACGCGGGCCAGGCCGCCGCCCAGCCGCAGTCCGCGCCCCGGGCCGCGCAGCCCGTCCAGCCGGTCCAGCGCGTCCAGCCCATCCTGCCCGCGCAGTCCGCCCCGGCCGCGCAGACCGGCCACGACTACACCGTCCGGGCCGGCGACACGCTGTCGAGCATCGCCACCGCCCAGGGCGTGTCCGGCGGCTGGCAGTCGGTGTACGACGGCAACCGCGGCACCGTCGGCGGCGACCCGAACCTGATCATGCCCGGCCAGGTGCTGCACCTCGGCTGATCCTGCGAGGCCCGGCGAAGGAAGGGGGACGGGCTCCGTCCCCCTTCCTTCGCATTCGCCCGTTTCGATCGGGCAGTCAGGTGAACTACCGGCAGGTAGTCGGGCCACACGCTGAGACGGGACCGAGGCCAACGTGGCCCCGGCGGCCAGGGCGGTTAGGCTCTGGTCGTAACGACTTCGCAATCGTCCCGCCGGCAGCACCAATCGTCAGCCGGACCCTGCTTCCGCAAGGAGATGCCTCGTGCCGTCCATCGATGTCGTCGTAGCCCGTGAGATCCTCGACTCGCGTGGCAACCCCACGGTCGAGGTCGAGGTCGGCCTCGACGACGGCAGCACCGGTCGTGCCGCTGTCCCGTCGGGTGCCTCCACCGGCGCCTTCGAGGCGCTTGAGCTGCGCGACGGTGACAAGAACCGCTACTTCGGCAAGGGCGTGGAGAAGGCCGTCCTGGCCGTCATCGAGCAGATCGGCCCGGAGCTGGTCGGCTACGACGCCACCGAGCAGCGCCTGATCGACCAGGCCATGCTCGACCTGGACGCCACCCCGGACAAGTCCTCGCTCGGCGCCAACGCGATCCTGGGCGTCTCGCTGGCCGTGGCGCACGCCGCCTCCGAGGCCAGCGACCTGCCGCTGTTCCGCTACCTGGGCGGCCCGAACGCGCACGTGCTGCCCGTGCCGATGATGAACATCCTCAACGGCGGTTCGCACGCGGACTCCAACGTCGACATCCAGGAGTTCATGATCGCCCCGATCGGCGCGGAGTCCTTCTCCGAGGCCGTCCGCTGGGGCGTCGAGGTCTACCACACCCTCAAGGGCGTGCTGAAGGAGCGCGGCCTGTCCACCGGCCTCGGCGACGAGGGCGGCTTCGCGCCGAACCTGGACAGCAACCGCGAGGCCCTGGACCTCATCACCGAGGCCATCCAGAAGGCCGGCTACGCGCCCGGCCGCGACATCGCGCTGGCCCTGGACGTCGCCGCCTCCGAGTTCTACCAGGACGGCGCCTACCAGTTCGAGGGCAAGGCCCTCTCCGCCGCCGAGCTCATCGAGTACTACGCCGAGCTGGTCGCCGCCTACCCGCTGGTCTCCATCGAGGACCCGCTGGACGAGTCGGACTGGGACGGCTGGAAGGCCATGACCGTCAAGCTGGGCGACAAGGTCCAGCTGGTCGGCGACGACCTGTTCGTCACCAACCCGGCCCGCCTGGCCAAGGGCATCGAAACCGGCACCGCCAACGCGCTGCTGGTGAAGGTGAACCAGATCGGCTCGCTGACCGAGACCCTGGACGCCGTCGAGCTGGCCCAGCGCAACGGCTACCGCTGCATGATGTCGCACCGCTCCGGCGAGACCGAGGACGTCACCATCGCCGACCTGGCCGTCGCCACCAACTGCGGTCAGATCAAGACCGGCGCCCCGGCCCGCTCCGAGCGCGTCGCCAAGTACAACCAGCTGCTGCGCATCGAGGAGATCCTCGACGACGCCGCCGAGTACGCCGGCCGCGGCGCCTTCCCGCGCTTCCGCGCCGCCGAGTAGTAGGCACAGCCGAGCAGCAGGCACGGCCGACACGAGGGCCGAGCACCCCCGTACCAGGGGCTGGGCTCCTCCGGTAGCGCACGCCTGACCGGTGCCCCGCCGTTCACCCCGTAGGGTGGACGGCGGGGCACCGTCGCGACCAGGAGGGGAACGGGAGATGGCAGGCTGGAGGATCCCGGGCTTGGCGGCCCGGCCTCGGTTCACGAGCCGGGCGACCGTCCTCGTCCTGGTGCTCTGCTCGCTGGTGGCGATCCTCGCCTACCCGACGCGGCAGTTCATCTCCCAGCGCGCCGAGATCTCCGCCCAGCGGGCGAAGGCCGACCACGCCCGGCAGCAGGTCGAGCAGCTGCGCCGGGACAAGGCCCGCTGGCAGGACCCGGAGTACGTCAAGGCGCAGGCCCGCGCCCGGCTGCACTACGCGATGCCGGGGGAGACCCCGTACATCGCGGTGGACCCGGCCGGCCCGGCCGCTTCCCGGCCCTCCGCGTCCGCTTCCGGCACGGCCTCGGCGGCCGGCGCGGCCGCCGACCCGGCGAAGGCCGCCAAGCCCTGGTACGCCAGCATCTGGGACTCGGTCGACGCCGCCGACACCGCCGCCCTGGCCCCCGCCTCCCCCCGTCCGCTCCCACCGTCCCCCGCTGGAGACACCTCCCCCCATGACCACTGAGAACCACCCCTCCGTCTCCGACGCCGACGTCGCCGCCATCGCCGCCCAGCTCGGCCGGGTGCCGCGCGGACTGCGCAGCGTGGCCCACCGCTGCCCCTGCGGCAACCCGGACGTCGTGGAGACGGCCCCCCGGCTGCCGGACGGCACGCCGTTCCCGACGCTGTACTACCTGACCTGTCCCAAGGCCGCCTCGCTGATCGGCACCCTGGAGGCGGACGGCGTGATGAAGGAGCAGACCGCCCGGCTCGCCGAGGACCCGGAGCTGGCCGCCGCCTACCAGAAGGCGCACGAGGACTACATCGCCCGCCGCGACGCCATCGAGGTGCTGGAGGGCTTCCCGAGCGCCGGCGGCATGCCGGACCGGGTGAAGTGCCTGCACGTGCTGGTCGGCCACTCGTTGGCGGCCGGCGAGGGTGTCAACCCGCTCGGCGACGAGGCGATCGGCATGCTGGAGGACTGGTGGGCCAAGGGCCCGTGCGTCTCCCCGGCCGAGGTCGAGGCCGCCGGTGAGCGGGTCGCGCGCAACCGGGCCAAGGAGCAGGACCACCAGGCCGTGATCGAGGCCAAGCAGCAGAAGACCGCCGAGCGCGCCGCGAAGAAGCGCGCCGTCGAGGAGCCCGCCGCGGAGGAGTCCGAGTGAGCATGACCCGGGTGGCCGCGATCGACTGCGGCACCAACTCGATCCGGCTGCTGGTCGCCGACCTGGACCCGACCACCGGGGAGATCGCCGACCTCGACCGCCGCATGATCATCAACCGGCTGGGTCAGGGCGTGGACCAGACCGGCCGGCTGCACCCGGACGCGCTGGCCCGCACCTTCGCGGCCTGCCGCGAGTACGGGGAGATCATCGCGGGGTTCGGGGTCGGCCCGGAGCGCACCCGCTTCGTCGCCACCAGCGCCTCGCGGGACGCCGAGAACAGCGACGAGTACGTCGAGGGCGTGCGCGCGATCCTGGGCGTCGAGCCCGAGGTGGTGAGCGGCGAGGAGGAGGCGCGACTGTCCTTCGTGGGCGCCACCAAGGAGCTGACCGGCGGTCAGTTCCCGGCGCCCTACCTGGTGTTCGACCTCGGCGGGGGCTCGACCGAGTTCGTGCTGGGCGGCGCGGACGTGCAGGCCGCGCGGTCGGTGGACATCGGCTGCGTCCGGCTCACCGAGCGCCACTTCGGCGGCGCCGAGCTGCCCTCCGAGGAGCAGGTCGCCGCCGCCCGGGCGCATGTGCGGGCCGAGCTGGACAAGGCCGCCGAGGTCGTCCCGCTGACCGGGGCGGCCACCCTGGTGGGCCTGGCCGGGACGGTCACCACGGTGTCCGCGATCGCCCAGGACCTGCCGGCGTACGACTCGCAGGCGATCCACCACTCGCGGATCGGCCGGGAGCGGGTCGCCGAGATAGCCCGCGAGCTGCTGGGCGCCACCCACGCCGAGCGCGCGGCCATCCCCTCGATGCACCCGGGCCGGGTGGACGTGATCGCGGCCGGCGCGCTGGAGCTGCTGGAGATCATGGAGCGGACGGGCGCCGCCGAGGTGGTCGTGAGCGAGCACGACATCCTGGACGGCATCGCCTGGAGCATGGCCTCCTGACCCCGCGTGGGCCTGACCCGACCGGCCCCGGCAGCCCTTTCGGGAGGCCGGGGCCGGGGCGCGCCCGAACCCGTGCGGGAAAGTTCGTGAATTTCTTCACATGACGATCCAGTCATTCGCCGCACCCGCTCGCCCGCTACGTCCGAAATGTGGGACCGAAGGCCTGCTCACCGTGACGACCCCTGGATCGCAGGTCAGGCCCCGCTTGAGGTTTGAAAATCGAAATCAGGAGCGGGAACCCAGGCACTGTGCGGATCGTTGCTGCTCAGGCGGGTAGTGCTCCGGCGCATGCGCGCGGGGGGTGGCGCGGGGGCGTGAGCCGCCGCGCTGGGGCCGGTTTTGCGGCCGCGCAGTGTAGCACGGGGTGTCCAGAAGCTTGTGACCGGCCTCACGAAGGCTGCTCCGGACGGTGCTGGATACTTTCGGATATGAGCACCACGGAGCGTCCTCGCATCCTCATTGTCGGCGGTGGTTACGTCGGCCTGTATGCCGCGATGCGCATCCTCAAGAAGATGCGTTACGGCGAAGCGACCGTCACGGTCGTCGACCCGCGGTCGTACATGACGTACCTGCCCTTCCTCCCCGAGGCGGCCGGCGGCAACGTCGCGCCCCGCAACCTCGTCGCGCCGCTGCGCAGCGCCCTCAAGAAGGCGGAGGTGCTCACCGGTGCGGTCACCGGTGTGGACCACGCCCGCAAGGTCGCCACCATCCAGCCCGCGGCCGGCGACAGCTACGAGCTGCCCTTCGAGTACCTGGTCGTCGCGGCCGGCTCGGTCTCCCGCACCTTCCCGATCCCGGGTCTGGCGGAGCACGGCATCGGCATGAAGACGGTCGAGGAGGCCATCAGCCTCCGTAACCACGTCATGGCCCAGCTCGACAAGGCCGAGTCCACCGCCGACGAGGAGGTCCGCCGCAAGGCCCTGACCTTCGTCGTCATCGGCGGCGGCTTCGCCGGTGTCGAGACGATCGCCGAGATCGAGGACATGGCGCGCGACGCCGCCAAGATCTACAAGACGGTCAGCCGCGACGACATGCGCTTCATCCTGGTGGAGGCGGCCAACCGCATCCTCCCGGAGATGGGCCCGGACCTCGGTCTGTGGACCAAGGAGAAGCTCGAGGAGCGGAAGATCGAGGTCTACATCGAGACCTCGATGGACTCCTGCCTCGACCAGCACGTGGTGCTGAAGAACGGCCTGGAGATGGACGCCTCCACCATCGTGTGGACGGCCGGCGTGAAGCCGAACCCGGTGCTGGCCAACTTCGGCCTGCCGCTGGGCCCGCGCGGCCACGTCGACACCGCGCCGACCCTGCAGGTCCAGGGCTTCGACTACGTCTGGGCCGCCGGCGACAACGCCCAGGTGCCGGACCTCGCCGTCGGCGAGGGCGCCTGGTGCGCGCCGAACGCGCAGCACGCGGTCCGTCAGGCCGCCGTCCTCGGTGACAACGTCATCTCGGGCATGCGGGGCTTCCCGCAGAAGAACTACGAGCACAAGAACCTCGGTGCGGTCGCCGGTCTCGGCCTGCACAAGGGCGTCGCGATCCTCTTCGGCAAGGTCAAGCTGAAGGGCCGCCTGGCCTGGTGGTTCCACCGCGCGTACCACGGCGCCATGGTCCCGACCATGAACCGCAAGGTCCGGGTCTTCACCGACTGGACGCTCGCCATGTTCCTGAAGCGCGAGCTGGTCGGCCTCTCCCAGATGGAGAAGCCGTACCTGCCGATCCAGGAGGTCACGGCGCCCACGAAGCCCGTGGAGGCCGCCAAGCCGGCCGCCGAGAAGGAACTCGCCAGCAAGTAAGCGACTGAGATCCCGGTGTGGGAGCACCGGGATATGAGTCGGAGGCCCTCCGCCCGGCAGTGTCGCCGGACCACGACCTCCGTGGTGCTCAGCCGGCCGTGCGACCGGGCGGAGTACAGAAGTAGAAGGGCCCCTGCCGAAACCCTCCGGCAGGGGCCCCTTCTCGTTCCGGGGAGCGTCAGTCGGTCTTGATGCTCTCCAGGATGTCCAGCTTGGACGCCCGGCGGGCGGGCCAGATCGCGGCCACCAGGCCGACCACCCCGGCCAGGGCCAGGAACAGCGCCAGCTGACCGAACGGCAGGACGGTGGTCAGACCGGCCAGGCTGGACTTCAGCGTCCCGTTGATCGCCCAGGCGATGAAGCAGCCGAGCAGCAGGCCGATGCCGGCGCCGAACAGCGAGATCACCACGGACTCCAGGCGGACCATCCGCTTGATGCCCCGGCGGTCCAGACCGATCGCCCGCAGCATCCCGATCTCACGCTTGCGCTCGAAGACCGACATCGCCATCGTGTTGATCACGCCCAGGATCGCGACCAGCACGGACATCGCCAGCAGGCCGTACATCATGTTCAGCGCGAAGGTGATGGTCTGGCTGAAGTCGTCGCGGATCTCCTGCTTGGACTTGACCTCGATCACCGGGTTGGCGCCGGTGGCGTCCTTGAGTGACTGCTTGAGCGCCCCGGTGGCGCCGTCCTTGCCCTTGACCAGGACGTCGACGATGGACGGCTTCGCCTCGTGCTTGGCGACCTCGCTGTTGGCCAGGAGGACCGGACCGAGCATGCCGCCCTTCTCGTACACGCCGCCGATGGTGAGCCGGCCGGTGGACTGGTCCGAGTAGGCGACCGTCACCGTCGAACCCTCGGTGACCTTCAGCTTCGTGGCGAGGTCCTGGTCCACCAGCACCTTGCCCTGGCCGAGCGCGGCGGTCGAGCCGCTGGTCAGCTTGACCGCGGAGAGCTGGTCGAAGGCGTCCGCGTTCACACCGGTGATCGACACGTGGGTGTCGTCGAACTCCCAGTAGGCGGCGGTCACCGGCGAGGAGGCGGCCACCCCGGGGGCCTTGGCGATCTCGGCGGGCACCTGCTCGGACAGGCTCATGCCGTTGGCGCCCGAGACCACGTAGTCGGCCTTCATCGAGCTGGTGACGGCCTTGTCGATGGTGGTGCTGACCGAGGCCCCGATCACGGTGAGGCCGCTGACCAGGGTCAGGCCGATGGTGAGCGCGGCGGCGGTGGCCGCGGTGCGGCGCGGGTTGCGCACCGCGTTCTGCTGGGCGAGCTTGCCCGGGGTGCCGCCGAGCTTGCGCAGCAGCGGGCCGATCAGCGCGACCACCGGGCGGGAGAGCAGCGGCAGCAGGACGAACACGCCGATCAGGGCCAGCAGGGCGCCGAAGCCGACCGGCAGCCGGCCGTTGTCGTTGCCGGTGGAGGCGCCGTAGCCGATCATCGCGAGGCCGCCGCCGGCGAGCACCGAGCCGATCGTGTTGCGGACCAGAAGGCTCTTCTGGCTGGTCGGCTGGTCGCCGCTGCTCATCGCCGCCACCGGGGCGATCCGGGCGGCGCGCACGGCCGGCAGCAGGGCCGACAGCACCGTCACCAGGACGCCGACCACCAGGGTCACCGCGATGGTGAGCGGCTTGATCACCAGCGTGCCGTGCGGCATGTTCTCGTTCAGCGAGCCCATCAGGGACTGCATCCCGGCGCCGATCCCGATGCCGGCGAGCAGCCCGGCCAGCGCCGAGAAGGCGCCGATCACCAGGGCCTCGATCAGCACCGAGCGGGTGACCTGCTTGCGGCTGGCGCCGATCGCCCGCAGCAGCGCGAGTTCCTTGGTGCGCTGGGCGACCAGCATGGTGAAGGTGTTGGCGATGATGAAGATGCCGACGAAGAGCGAGATCGCGGCGAAGACGAGCAGCATGGTGCGCATGGCATCAGTGCTTTTGGTGATCATCTCCTGCTCGTCGGCCTTGAGCTTGGCGCCGGTCTCGACGTCGAACTGCTGGCCGGACGGCACCTTGGGCTGGGCCTGGGCGAGCAGCGCGTCCTCGGTGGTGCCGGGCTTGGCGGTGAGCACGATGCCGCTGTAGCGGCCGGGCTCCAGCAGCAGCTGCTGGGCGGTGGCGCGGTCGAACAGGGTGAGCGTGCCGCCGCTGTTCACCACCGGGTCGTCGGTGGTGAAGACGCCGGTGAGCTTCGCCTCGACCACCGGGCCGTTGACGGCGACCCGGACGGTGTCGCCGATCTTGTAGCCGCCCTTGTCGGCGGTCTTGCGGTCGAGGGCGACCTCCTTGCCGTTCTTCGGGCCCTGGCCCTCGGCCATCGGGTAGCGCGGGTCCTTGCCGTCCGTACCCGGGGCGTAGTTGGCGCCCTTGGCCGCCCAGAACTGGCCGATCAGGTTGCCGCTGCGGTCGGCGACGCCGGTGAAGCCGCTGACCACGCCGCGGGCGTTGGCGGTGCCCGGCAGGGCGGCCAGCTGCTGGACGGTGGCGTCGGTGAGCGAGGCGTTGCCGTTCTCGCTCTTCTGCTTGGCGGAGGCGCGGGAGCCGGCCGAGTGGTCCACGACCTGGACCGAGACGTCCGAGTAGCTCTTGGAGTTGCTGTCCCGCATGGCCTTGCCGAAGGTGTCGGAGAAGACCATGGTCCCGGCGACGAAGGCGGTGCCGAGCATGACGGCGAGTGCCGTCATCAGCAGTCGGCCCTTGTGGGCCAGCACGTTGCGCAGTGCG
>NZ_JARXYZ010000007.1 GCF_029894125.1 Kitasatospora sp. MAA19 | reverse complement strand
TGACTTTTGGCACGCTGTTGAGTTCTCAAGGAACGGACACTTCCTTCGGACCGCCTTCCAGCGGGCCCTCCGGGCGCTTCGTTCTTTCGTGTTTCCAGCTTACCAGATGTTTTCCGCTCCGTTTTCCGGAGTTTCATTCATCCGATTTCCCGAACTGGTCAGGTTCGCTTTCCGCAACGCCCTCCACATTAGCGCATTCCGGATGTTTACCGAAATTCACATTCACCACGGTTGACGGGGACGCCAACAGACCCAAGTGAATGGGCGTCGAGGTGAGAGTGGGTCTCGCAGAGTGGGGTGGCCGCTTCAGCGACTCGTTCAACACTAGGCCACCCGGACGACATCGTCAAACGCCGAGGGCGGGATCCGGCTGGATCCCGCCCTCGGCGGTCGAAGCCGCAGTTCAGCGGCGTCGTGTTTCGGTCACGCCGTAGCCGGAACCAGCTCCGCCGCCGCCAGGTTGCGCTTGCCGCGACGCAGTACGAGCCAGCGGCCGTGCAGCAGGTCAGCCTCGGCCGGCACTGCCTCCTCGTCCGTCACCTTGACGTTGTTGAGGTACGCGCCGCCCTCCTTGATCGTCCGACGGGCGGCCGAGCGGCTCGGCGCCAGGCCGACGGCGACCAACAGGTCGACCACCGGCTGGAGTTCGGACACCTCGGCCTTCGGGACCTCGGCCAGGGCGGCGGCCAGGGTCGGGGCCTCCAGGTCGGCGAGGTCGCCCTGGCCGAACAGCGCCTTGGACGCGGCGACCGCGCGCTCGTACTGCTCGGCGCCGTGGACGAGGGTGGTGAGCTCCTCGGCGAGGGCGCGCTGGGCGAGGCGGGCGGCAGGGCGCTCGGTGGTCTCGCGCTCCAGCTCCTCGATCTCCTCCTTCGAGCGGAAGCTGAAGATCCGCAGGAAGTTGGGGACGTCCCGGTCGTCCGCGTTCAGCCAGAACTGGTAGAAGGCGTACGGGGTGGTCAGCTCGGGGTCGAGCCAGACCGTGCCGGACTCGGTCTTGCCGAACTTGGTGCCGTCGGCCTTGACGATCAGCGGTGTGGCCAGCGCGTGGACGGACTTGCCGTCGGCCTTGCGGATCAGGTCCGTGCCGGCGGTCAGGTTGCCCCACTGGTCGCTGCCACCGGTCTGCAGGGTGCAGCCGTAGCGGCGGTTCAGCTCCAGGTAGTCCATGCCCTGCAGGATCTGGTAGCTGAACTCGGTGTAGCTGATGCCCGCGTCGGAGTTGAGCCGTCGGGCGACGGCCTCCTTCGCGATCATGTTGTTGACGCGGAAGTACTTGCCCACGTCGCGCAGCAGGCTGATGGCCGACATCCCGGAGGTCCAGTCCAGGTTGTTCACCATGCGCGCCGCGTAGGGACCCTCGAAGTCGAGGAAGCGCGAGATCTGGCCGCGCAGGCGCTCGACCCAGCCGGCCACCGTCGCTGGGTCGTTGAGGACACGCTCGGCGGTGGGCTTCGGGTCGCCGATCAGGCCGGTGGCGCCGCCGACCAGGCCGAGCGGGAGGTTCCCCGCCTGCTGGATGCGGCGCATGGTGAGGATCTGCACGAGGTTGCCGAGGTGCAGGCTGGGGGCCGTCGGGTCGAAGCCGCAATAGAACGTGACCGGGCCGTCCGCGAACGCCTTGCGCAGTGCGTCCTCGTCAGTGGACAGGGCGATCAGCCCACGCCACTGCAGCTCGTCGACGATGTCCGTCACGGTCACGCTTCTCCTTCGATCGGGCGCCCGGCCGGTGGCGGCCCGGTTCTGTCGGGCCCCGGGTCGGAACGACTCCAGCGTGGTAGAGCCTACGCGGTCGGGGCCAGCAGGTTTTCCCCGAGGCATCGTGCCGGGCTCCTCCCTCGTCCCCTCCGGGTGCCTCCCCGATACCGGAAATTCCGTTGTTCGTCGGCTACGGGCCCGTTCAGAGTGGTGTCACCGCCGTGCGGCGGCAGTGACGTGTGTGGAGACGGTCGTGCCGCCGTGGCACGCCCGCGGGAAGGGTGTGCCAAGTGCGCAACACGCTGGTGCTGAACGCGAGCTACGAGCCCCTGACGACGGTGTCGCTCCAGCGCGCCGTCGTCCTGGTGCTCCAGGACAAGGCGGTGGTGGAGCAGGCGCATCCGCTGCGCACGATCCGGGGGACGGGCGTCAGCGTCCCGGTGCCGCGGGTGATCAGACTGCAACGCTACGTACGGGTGCCGTTCCGACAACAGGCGCCGTGGTCGCGGCGGGGTGTCCTGGCCCGGGACCAGCACCTGTGCGCGTACTGCGGGCGGCGGGCCACCACGGTGGACCACCTGCACCCCAGGTCGCGCGGTGGGGAGGACAGCTGGCTGAACACCGTGGCCGCGTGCGCGGAGGACAACCAGCGCAAGGCGGACCGGACGCCGGAGCAGGCCGGGATGAAGCTGCTGCGCCGGCCGTTCGTGCCGACGCCGCAGGCCACCCTGATGCTGGCGCTCGGTCTGCGCGGCTCGGAGGCCCGGGAGCTGGCCGACTGGCTGCCGCCCGTTCCGGGCCAGTCCGCTCCGGCGGCCCTCCCCGCAGCGTGAGCAGCCCTCCGGAGTCGACGGCGAGCCCGCTGGCCCGCGGGCGAGCCCGGCGACGCGTGCGACGGGACGGGCAGGGGCGGCGAGGCTGGCAGGGGCGGCGAGGCCGGCCGCGGGCGACGGGGCCGGGGCTAGCCCTTCGCCTGGTAGCCCGCCGCCGTGCCGTAGTTGGCCGAGTGCTCGGGTATCACGACCACCCGGCCACCGCCGATCAGCACCCGTCCGGAGACCAGCAGCGAGCCGGTGCCCGGCGGGAAGTTTCCGCCGGTCGCCTCCTGCCCACCGGCCAGCGGGAACCGGCTGAGGCGGGCGGGCTGGTCGCGGCGTTCGTCGGCGGCGAGCACCAGCGCGCCGCCGTCGACGCCGACCGCCCGGACGGTGCCCTTGGCGGCGGTCGGCGCCTTCCAGCGCTGCTTGCCGGTGTCGAGGTCGTAACCGACCGCCACGACCGGTCCGCCGCCGTTCGCCGGGACGAGCGTGGTGACCATCGTGCGGTCCCGGAAGAACACCTCGGGAGTGGCCGAGAACGTGCCGTGGCCGACGTCCAACCGGCCGCCGTCGCCGACCACCGGGATCTCGGCGGCCGGGTCGCCGCCCGCTCCCCAGGCGAACACCCGGTCGTCCGCGGGCTTCTCGCCCGTGGTGAGGACGACGGAGGGCTCGGCGGAGAGGACGGTCACCGTCTTCGGCCGGTTGTTCAGGCCGCGCCACCAGGCGACCTTGCCGTCCGCCGTGTTCAGTGCGACGGCCTGGTCGGTGGGGGTCGAGTCGGCGCAGGAGGAGGCGACCAGCACGGTCTTGCCGGTGACGCCGCCGGACAGCGTGCAGAACTTGCCCTGCCCGGTGTACTGCCAGACGTCCTTGCCGTCCGCGGCCTCCCAGGCGACGGCCCGGTCGTCGCCGACCGCGATCACCTTGTCCTCGGTGACGCCGATCCGCGCGCCGTAGGCGCCCTTGGTATCCGAGACGGTCTTCGTCCACGCGGTCTTGCCGGTCTTGGTGTCCACCGCGGCGACCAGGGTGCACGGGCTCTTCGGGTCGGCCTGGGCCCGGAACAGCACCGCGCCCAGCCCGGCCTGGTTCACACCCGCCGACAGCCCGCACGGGACGGCCCCGGCGGCCGGCGGCTCGACCGACCAGACGGGCTTGCCCGCCGCCAGGTCGTAGGCGCGCACGCCGGCGGCGTCGGCCCGGACCACCGCGTCGGCCAGCAGCCAGCTGCCGACCAGCGTGTCGTCGCCCGCCTGGCCGGCCGCGGCGGGCTGGGCGGACCAGACCCTGGTGTGCGCGACGGCGAAACCCGGCTCCCCACCGCTGTCGGCGGCCGCCGTCCCGCCGCCCTCGGCACCGACCATCAGACCGGCCGTGATCAGCACGCCCAACGCGGCCACCCCGGCACCGGTGCGCACCAGCAGGGTCCGCCGACTGGGCACGTGCTCGCCGGAGAGCACGGCTCCGGCGGCGGCCCGGGCCTTGGCCGAGAGCGAGGAGCCGGCCTGCGAGGAACCGACCTTCGAGGAGTTGGCCTTCGAGGAACCGGCCTTGGGGGAGCCACCCCGCCGGGCGGCGGCCCGCGACGACGCGACGGGTTCGGCCTCCGGCTCCGGCTCGGACTCCGTGGGCGGTTCCGCCGCAACGGGCTCCGCGTCCTCGATGTGCACGTACCCGTCGGCCGAGTACTCCGCCCCCGCCGGAACGTACAGCCCCTCCCCCGCGGGCTGCTGCGGGACGGCGTACGGCTCGTACGGCTGCTGCCCGTAGGCCGCGAACTGCTCCGCGGACTGGTCCGCGAACTGCTCCGGGTACTGGTGGTACGCCCGGTGCTGCTCCTCGGCGTAGCCGCCCTGGACATGGCCGCCCTGCACGTACCCGGTCTGGCCGTACTCGCCCTGCCCGTACTGCAGGGTCTGCCCGTACCCGCCGTCCCCGTACGCGCTCTGGCCGTAGCCCGCCGTCGTCTGCCAGTACTCCTGCTGCGACAACTGCTGCGGCTGCTGCGGCTCCGACTGCGACTGCGCCTCGTGGTACCCGCCGCCCAACCAGACCTGCTGGCCGTGCTGGCCGTGCTGGCCCTGGGGGTACCACGGCTGCTGCTGGGCGTCTCCGAAGGGCTCCTGCGCCATCCGTTCCGTCCCTCCCGAGCCGCCTGCCAATGTGCGGCAGTCAGCATCTCACGCCCGTCGGAGCGCGCCACCCCGGCCTCGGTCGGCCCGCAGCTCAGCCCGCGGACTCGGCGCGCAGCGCCTCGTCGATCCGGGCGGCCAGGCCGAAGTCCAGGCCGGTGAGCCCGCCCGCGCTGTGGGTGGAGAGGACGAAGCGCAGGTTGCGCCAGCGGATGTCGATGTCGGGGTGGTGGTCGAGCGCCTCGGCCCGCTCGGCGACGGCGACGACCACCCGGATCGCCGCCGGGAAGTCGGGGGCGGCGGCACTGCGGGCGATGCTGTCGCCCTCCCGGGTCCACTGCGGCAGCGCCGCCAGGGCCGCCGTGATCTCGTCCTCGCTCAGCCGTGCCCTGCTGCTCATCGAAGCGCTTCCGTTCGTCGTCCGGTCAGGCCTGTACCCCGAGGAACATACCGAGCCGGGGCCGCCCGCAGCGGGCGACACAGCCCCGCGCGGACCACCTCCTGACGGATGCTCAGCTCATCAGCAGCTTGGTGACGGCGACGAGACCGACCACCACGATGATCCCGCGCAGCGCGGTCGGCGGGAGGCGGCGGCCGACCTTGGCCCCGACCATGCCACCGACCAGCGAGCCGGCCGCGATCAGCCCGGCGGCCGCCCAGTCGACGGTGGAGGTGAACAGGAAGAAGAGCGCGGCGACGCTGTTGACGATCATCGCCAGGGCGTTCTTCACGGCGTTGATCCGCTGCAGGTCCTCCTGGAGCAGCATGCCCATGAGCGCCATCAGCAGGACGCCCTGCGCGGCGCCGAAGTAGCCGCCGTAGATGCCGGTGAGGAAGACCCCGACGAGCAGCACCCAGCTGCCGTCCGGGTCCCCGTCGGGGCGGCGGCGGGCGGCGACCGCCTTGGCGACCCGGGGCTGGACCACCACCAGGACGAGGGCGAGCAGGATCAGCACCGGGACGATCGCGTCGAAGGCGCCGCTCGGCAGCCTGATCAGCAGCAGCGCCCCGACCAGTCCGCCCAGCAACGAGGCGGTGCCCAGGCGCAGCAGTCGACGCCCCTGCCCGGCCAGCTCGCGGCGGTAGCCGATCACGCCGCTGAGCGAACCGGGCACCAGGCCGAAGGAGTTGGAGACGTTGGCGGTGACCGGTGGAAGGCCGACGGCGAGCAGCACCGGGAACGTGATCAGCGTGCCGGAGCCGACGATCACGTTGATCATCCCGGCGCCGACGCCCGCCACCAGGACGGCGATCGCTTCCCAGAGCGTCATGGGTCACCTCTCCTCTCGGTCCTGTCCGGGGGATCATGCCGGACGGCCGACCGGCCGGACCAGGGCCGCCCACGATTCGGGACGTACGCCACAGCACCAGGGGCCTGCCACCGTACGGTGGCAGGCCCCTGGGAGCGCCTTCACGGACCGGCCCCGGCCCGGAAGAGGCTCAGCCGGTCACTCCGGGTCGATCTTGCGGTACTCGCGGGCCGGGTCCACCCGGGGGCGGGCGGCACCCTTCTCGGTGTCCACCGGGCGCGGGCCGGCCGCCGGGTCGAGCGGCACCTGGGTGGCCGCGGGGGCCGCGGGCGGGATGCTCGGGGCGGCGACCGCACCGCCGTTGGCGTTGCCGGTCAGTCCGCCGAACGCGCCGCCGAGGCCCTTGAGGGCGTCGCCGACCTCGCTGGGGATGATCCAGAGCTTGTTGGAGTCGCCCTTGGCCAGCTCGGGCAGGGTCTGCAGGTACTGGTAGGCGAGCAGCTTCTGGTCGGCGTCGCCGTCGTGGATGGCCTCGAAGACCGTCCGGATCGCGGCCGCCTCACCGTCGGCGCGCAGCACCGCGGCCTGCGCCTCACCCTCGGCCCGCAGGACGTCGGCCTGCTTCTCACCCTCGGCCTTGAGGATCTGGGCCTGCCGCTGGCCCTCGGCGGTGAGGATCGCGGCGCGCTTGTCACGGTCGGCGCGCATCTGCTTCTCCATCGAGTCCTGGATGGAGGTCGGCGGCTCGATCGCCTTCAGCTCGACGCGGTTGACCCGGATGCCCCACTTGCCGGTGGCCTCGTCCAGGACGCCGCGCAGGCCGGCGTTGATGACCTCGCGCGAGGTCAGGGTGGATTCGAGGTCCATCGAGCCGATGATGTTGCGCAGCGTGGTGACGGTCAGCTGCTCGATGGCCTGGATGTAGCTCGCGACCTCGTAGGTGGCCGCGCGCGGGTCGGTGACCTGGTAGTAGATCACCGTGTCGATGTTGACGACCAGGTTGTCCTGGGTGATCACCGGCTGCGGCGGGAACGGCACGACCTGCTCGCGCAGGTCGATCCGGTTGCGGACCCGGTCGATGAACGGGACGACGATGTTCAGCCCTGCGTTGAGCGTCCGGGTGTAGCGGCCGAAGCGCTCCACGATCGCGGCGCTGGCCTGCGGGATGACCTGGATCGTCTTGATCAACGCGATGAAGGCCACCACGACCAGGACGACCAGGACGATAAGGACGGGTTCCACGGACTCTCCCCTAGATGACCAGGGCGGTCGCGCCCTGGATTTCGACGACGTCGACCTGCTGTCCCGGTTGGTACACGCTGTCCGGGTGGAGCGCGCGGGCCGACCAGATCTCGCCGTTCAGCTTGATCCGTCCGCCCTCCCCGTCGACTGTTTCCGCGACGACCGCGGTGGCGCCCTGGAGCGCCTCGATGCCCATCTTGATGTGCGGGCCCTGCCGCAGCTGCCGGTAGGCGATCGGGCGGACGACGACCAGCAGCGAGACCGAGACCGCGATGAAGGTCAGGGTCTGCCAGACCGCTCCCGCCCCCAGCCCGGCCACGCCGGCGGCCGCCAGCGCACCGACCGCGAACATGGCGAACTCCGGCATCGCGGTCAGCACCAGCGGTATGCCGAGCCCGACGGCGGCCAGGAGCCACCAGATCCAGCTGTCCACGTGTCCATCCTAGGGAGCGAAGGGCCTTCGAGGCGGACAGTTCCCGCAGGTCGAGGGGCGGAAACCGGTCGCACGTGCGACCGGTCTCCGGAGACCCGGCGGGCGTGGCGTACGGAGGGGCGGCGGGGGCTCAGCCCAGCGGCAGGCCCTGCGCCGACCAGCGGTCCCCGTGGCGCTCCAGGGTGAGCGGCAGGCCGAAGCACTTGGAGAGGTTACGGGCGGTCAGCTCGGTGTCGATCGGACCGGCGGTGAGCACCTTGCCCTGGCGGATCATCAGGACGTGGGTGAAGCCCGGCGCGATCTCCTCGACGTGGTGGGTGACCATCGCCATCGCCGGGGCGAACTCGTCCTGGGCGAGTGCGCCGAGCCGGCGGACCAGGTCCTCGCGGCCGCCGAGGTCCAGGCCGGCCGCCGGCTCGTCGAGCAGCAGCAGCTCGGGGTCGGTCATCAGGGCGCGGGCGATCAGGGTGCGCTTGCGCTCGCCCTCGGAGAGGGTGCCGAACTTGCGGCCGGTGAGGTTGGACATGCCGAGCCGGTCGAGCAGCGCGAGCGCGCGGGACTCGTCGGACTGCTCGTAGGTCTCCTGCCAGCTGACCGTCATGCCGTAGGCGGCGGTCAGCACGGTCTGCAGCACGGTCTGCTCGGCCGGCAGCTTGTCGAACATGGCGGCGCCGGCCAGCCCGATCCGGGAGCGCAGTTCGAAGACGTCGACCTCGCCCAGCTTCTCGCCCAGCACCGACACCTTGCCCGCGGTCGGGAACAGGTAGGTGGCGGCGATCTGCAGCAGCGTGGTCTTCCCGGCGCCGTTGGGGCCGAGGATGACCCAGCGCTCCCCCTCGGAGATGGACCACGAGACCTGGTCGACCAGCGCGCGCCCTTCCCGGACCACGGATACGTCCACCAGCTCCAGCACGTCGCTCATGCCTACGCCTTCCCCAATACAAGAATCTCGGCCGTCGGTGCGGGCGGCGAGCCTACTCCGGCAGCCGGTGGGCACGGGGTGGGTGCGCCGCACACGCATGGGCAAACCTACGCCACGCGGATGACCGCCGATTCCGTAGGCTGGCCGGATGCTCGCGACTCCTGCCGACAATCCGTACGAAGAACCCCGTTCGGGGCGGCTGACCGCGTGGGGCAACGCCCTGCTGGCCGGTCTGGTGCCGCCCGACAACGCCGCCGCGGCCGTTCTGGGCGACGACGAGAGCCACCGGGTGACCGGTCTGCCCGGGGACGAGCCGGGCGAGCGGCACGGCCTCACCTGGGCGTTGGGACGGCTGCGGGTGCTGGGCGTGAAGGGCCTGCGGCTGGCTCTGCCGTCCGCCGGGCACCCGCTCGGGCTGACCGGCCCGGCGCGGTTCAACGAGCTCGCGATGGGCGCCGGCGAGGCGGTGCTGGCGGTGGGCGTCCCGCTCGGGCTGGTGCCGGAGGTGACGGTGTTCGGCCCGGCCGGGGACCGCTCGGCGACGGTGCTGTGGCGCTGCCTTGAGATCAACGACACACCGCCGGCCGACGCCCCGTCGCTGCAGGAGGCCGAACGGGAGCTGGCCGACGGGCTGCGCGAGGCGACCGTCCTGCTGACCCGGCTGGACGTGGCGGGCGCCGGGCCGGAGGCGCTGCGGGCGCTGGAGGCGTACCGCAGGCGCGGGCACGTCGAGCTGCTGGCGCCGGGGTACCCGCCGCGCGCCGTGCGGGTGCTGGAGTCGGCCCGGCAGGTGTCGGCGCTGCTGGACATCGCCGCGGGCGGGCACGGCGCGGCGGTCAGCGCCTCCGAGATGGCGGCGCGGCAGTCGGTGCTGGCGCCGCTGCGGCGCACCGCCCGGCGGGCACAGGTGGCGGCGTACAACGCGCTGGTCGACGAGCGCGAGGAACGCTAGCCGTGCCAGGACCGGTCAGCCGTCCCCCCGGGCCTCGCCGTTGCGGACGGCCCACAGCGCCGCCTGGGTGCGGTCCGCGAGGTCCAGCTTCATCAGGATGTTGGAGACGTGGGTCTTCACCGTCTTCTCCGACAGGTGCAGGCTGCGGGCGATCTCCCGGTTGGAGCGGCCGTCGGCGATGTGGCCGAGGACCTCGCGCTCGCGTTCGGTGAGGGTGCCGCCGCGGCCCTGCGGGGCGCGCGGGCCGTCGTCGGCGAGCAGCGCCTCGGCCAGTTCCGGCTGGAGCAGGACGTGGCCGGCGTGCACCGAGCGGATCGCGCCGGCCAGCGCCTCCGGGTCGACGTCCTTGTAGACGTACCCGGCGGCGCCGGCCCGCAGCGCGGGGACCATCGTGCGGTGCTCGGTGAAGCTGGTCACGATCAGGATCCGGGCCCGGCTGCCCTCCCCCTTGAGCGTGCGCAGTGCCTCGATGCCGTCGACGCCGGGCATCTTGAGGTCCATCAGCACGACGTCGGGGTCGAGCTCGCGGGCGCGGTCGACGCCCTCCGCCCCGTCGGCGGCCTCGCCGACCACCTCGATGTCGTCCTGGACCTCCAGGAACGTGCGCAGCCCGCGGCGGACCACCTGATGGTCGTCCACCAGCAGGACACGGATCGACGGCGTGCTGTCAGGCACCGGGGACCTCCATCTCGACGAGCGTCCCCCGGCCGGGGGCGGACTCCAGGGTGAGCGTGCCGCCGACGGCGGCCGCGCGGTCGCGCATCGAGGCCAGGCCGAGGTGGCGGCCCGCCCGGCGGACGGACTCGGGGTCGAAGCCGTGCCCGTCGTCGCGCACCCGCAGGACGGCGCCGCGCGCGGGCGTGCCGGCCAGGGTGACGGTGACGCGGCCGGCGCCGGAGTGGCGCAGCGCGTTGTGCAGCGCCTCCTGGGCGACCCGCAGCAGGGCGGCCTCCTGCGCGGGCGGCAGGGCGCGGACCTGGTCGGCGGCGAAGGCGACGTCCGCGGTGTGGGCCCGGTCCAGGACCTGCACCTGGGAGGCGAGGGTGGCGCTCAGCCCGTCCTCCTCCAGCGCGGCGGGGCGCAGCTCGACGACGACGGCGCGCAGTTCGTCGGCGGCCTCGGCCGCGAGCCGGGCGACCTCGGCGAGTTCGGCGCGGGCCCGGGCCGGGTCGCGGTCGACGAGCGTGGCTGCGGCCTTGGCGGTGAGCCGCAGCGAGAAGAGCTTCTGCGAGACGGCGTCGTGCAGGTCGTGGGCGATGCGGGCGCGTTCGCCGGCCAGGGTGAGTTCGCGGCTGCGCTCGTACAGGCGGGCGTTGGACAGGGCGAGGGCGGCGTGCGCGGCGAGTATCCGCAGCAGTTCCTCGTCGTGGTCGGTGAACAGGCCGCCGCCGCGCTTGTTGGCGAGGAAGATGACGCCGGTGACCTGCGGTTCGTCCTCGGCGGCGTCGGTGTCCAGGATCGGCATGCCGAGGAAGGCGTCCATCTCGGGGTGGGCGGCCGGCCAGCCGCCGAAGGCCGGGGCCTTGCGGACGTCGGCGAGCCGGGTGGGGCCGGTCTCGTGCAGCATCTTGGCGAGCACGCCGTGCTGGCGGGGCAGCGGGCCGATCGCCCGCCACTGCTCGTCGGTGACGCCGTCGACGACGAACTGGGCGAAGCCGCCGTGGTCGTCGGGCACTCCCAGGGCCGCGTACTCGGCGCCGAGGAGGTCGCGGGCGGAGGCGGTGATGCGGCGCAGCACCTCGCGGACCTCCAGGTGCCGGCTCATCGCGAGCAGCGCCTGGCTGACGGCCTCGATGCCGGCCAGGCAGGGGTCGCAGCCAGGCATCGGGCGGGCCGGGCTGATGTGGTCGAGGTGCGGGCCGGCCGGGCTCAGGTGACCGTTGGGCGTGCTGGGCATACCGCCAAACTACCGCCGCCGCGGGCGCCGCCGCGTCCGTCCCCGGCCGGGGCGGGCGCAGGTCCGGGGACCTAGGACCAGACGCCGAAGGGGTGGCCCTCCCCCGTGGGAGGGCCACCCCTTCGGCGGTCGGGAAAGGCTCAGCCCTTCTGCATGACCTCGGGCTCGTGGCGGCGCTGGAGCCTGGTCACGACGACGCCGATGACGATCGAGATCACGATCAGCGCGCCCGCGTCGATCGACCACTGGGCGACGCTGTTGGTCCACAGCGGGTCGTACTTGGGGTTCTGGAAGTCCTTGTTCCAGGGGCCCATGAGCTTCGACAGGTCGAGCGTGGTGGCCACGATGCCGGTGCCCCAGCGGGCCGGCATCAGCCAGGCGCCCTGCTCCAGGCCGGGCTTGCTGAAGATCTGGAACAGGCAGCCGGTGAAGACGACCTGGATGATCGCGAACATGACCAGCAGCGGCATGGTCTTCTCGGAGGTCTTCACCAGGGCCGAGATCATCAGGCCGAACATCATCGCGGTGAAGCTGAGCAGGATCATGCCGATGGTCATCTCGATGATCGGCAGGTTCTTGACGATCAGGCCGTGCTCGGGGAGCTTGCGCGGCAGGAAGCCGACGGCGGAGACGATGGCGCCCTGGATCACGCTGAAGAAGCCCAGCACGATGATCTTGGACATCATGTACGCGGAGCGGGAGAGCCCGGTGGCCCGTTCTCGCTCGTAGATCGCCCGCTCCTTGATCAACTCGCGGACCGAGTTGGCCGCCCCGGAGAAGCAGGCGCCGATCGCCAGGATCATGAGGATCGTCGCCGCGCCGCTGTTGAGGTGGAGCTGCGTCTTCGGGTTGGGCGCCAGGCCCGCCTCATTGGGCACCAGCACGCTGACCGCGCCGATGACGGCGGGCAGCAGCACCGACAGGGCCAGGAAGCCGCGGTCCGAGGCGAGCACCGACAGGTAGCGGCGGATCAGCGTCCACAGCTGCGAGCCCCAGCTCTGCGGCTTGGGCGGGCGGACCGCCTCCTGCGCGACCCGGACGTGCTGCACCTCGCCCGCGTCCACGTCGGGGGCGGAGTACTGCTGGTAGTGCACCGAACCGCGGTAGCGGCCGGCCCAGTCGTGGTCCGGGTAGTTCTCGAAGGCCTGGAAGACGTCCGCCCAGGTCTCGTACCCGAAGAAGTGCAGCGCCTCGTCCGGCGGGCCGAAGTAGGCCACCGATCCGCCCGGCGCCATCACCAGCAGCCGGTCGCAGAGCGCGAGTTCGGCCACCGAGTGGGTCACGACCAGGATGGTGCGGCCGTCGTCGGCGAGGCCGCGCAGCATCTGCATGACCTCGCGGTCCATGCCCGGGTCGAGGCCCGAGGTGGGCTCGTCCAGGAAGATCAGCGACGGCTTGGTGAGCAGCTCCAGGGCGACCGAGACGCGCTTCTGCTGGCCGCCGGAGAGCGCGGTGATGCGGTTGTCGGCGCGCTTGTCCAGGCGCAGCTCGTACAGCACCTCGTCGATCCGGGCCTCGCGCTCGCGCGCCTCGGTGTCACCGGGGAAGCGCAGCCGGGCCGCGTACTTGAGCCCGGTGCGGACGGTGAGTTCCTTGTGCAGGATCTCGGACTGCGGCACCAGGCCGATGCGCGAGCGGAGTTCGGCGAACTGCTTGTAGAGGTTGCGGCCGTCGTACAGCACCTCGCCGCGGTCGGCCGGGCGGTAGCCGGTGAGGGCGCGCAGCAGGGTCGACTTGCCGGAGCCGGACGGGCCGATGACGGCGACCAGGGACTTCTCCGGGACACCGAAGCTGACGTCGTTGAGCAGGACCTTCTTGGCACCCTTGTGCTCGACCTCGACGGTCAGGTGGCGGGCCGAGAAGGAGACCGCGCCGGTGTCGACGAACTCCTGCAGCTGGTCGCCGACCAGGACGAAGCTGGAGTGCCCGACGGTCAGCCGGTCCTGCGGGCCCATCAGCTGGCGCTGCACCCGCTCGCCGTTGAGGAAGATCCCGTTGTGGCTGCCGAGGTCGACGATCTCGTAGCGGCCGTCCTGGAGTTGACGCAGTTCGGCGTGGTGGCGGGAGACCTGGAGGTCGGAGACCACGATGTCGTTGTCGAGCGCGCGGCCGATCCGGACGGTGCGCATCGCGGCCGTCAGGTTGCGGATGATCGTCGGCTGCGGGCCGCCGGCGTCCTGGGCGGCGGGCGGGAAGGACTGCTGCTGCGGGAAGCCGCCCTGCTGGGCCGGGAAGGCCTGCTGCTGCGGGAACGGCTGCGGCTGTCCCGCCCAGGCCTGCTCGGGCTGCGGCGGGAAGGGGGCCGGCGGCGGCGCCCAGCCCTGCTGCGGGCCCGGCGGCTGGGGCGTCGGCACGGCGCCGCGGCTGGTGGCGGCCTCGTGCCAGGCCGGAGCCTGGGGGGCGGCGGCGTGCGGGGCGGCGGCGTGGGCGGGCGCGGAGAAGCCGAGCCGGGGGCCGTTCTCGGGGTTGCCGAGGTTGACGACGGCGCCGGGGAACAGCTGGGCCTGCATGGTACGGGCGCCGGCCACGTAGGTGCCGTTGGTGCTGCCGTGGTCGTCCAGCTGCCAGCTGCTACCGGTGAAGCTGATGGTCCCGTGGTGCCAGGAGACCCTGGCATCGTCGAACGGGAAGTCCGACTGCGGGTTACGCCCGATGGTGTAGGACCGCCCGGGCTCAAGAGTCCGCTGCTGTCCGTTGATATCAATGACGAGTTGCGGCACTGCTCGCCTGCCCCGCTCTCTCGGTTCCCCCGAATTGTGGCCCCCGACCAGGGGTGCGATGTTTCTGAAACTGACGGGGGGAATCATTCCAGCCTGCCGACCGCCGATAGAAGTCACCCCGGGTGACTGTGACCAGCCTGCTACCCGGGCACCCGTCCGCGACGTGGGACGGGTGCCCTGGGCCCGCCGGTCGGCGGGTAGCGTGGGAGGCACCATGAACGCATCGCCCCTGGCCGCTGAGCCCCTCCCCGCCGCCCAGCCCCGGACCGCGGACGAGCGCACCCTGCTCGTCAAGGTGTTCGGCAAGGACCGCCCCGGCATCACCGCCGGCCTCTTCGCCACCCTCGCCGGCTTCGCCGTCGACGTGATCGACATCGAGCAGGTCGTGACCCGTGGCCGCATCACGCTCTGCGCACTGGTCACCCCGCCCACCGCCCCCGGCGCCGAGGGCGGCCTGCGGGCCACCGTGCACCGCTGGGCGGAGGAGCAGAAGCTCCAGGCCGAGATCCTCTCCGGCATCGGCGACAACCGGCCGCGCCGCGAGGGCCGTTCGCACGTCACCGTGCTCGGCCACCCGCTGACCTCCGCCGCGGTCTCCGCGCTCACCTCCCGGATCACCGCGGCGGGCGGCAACATCGACCGCGTCTTCCGGCTCGCCAAGTACCCGGTGACGGCGGTCGAGCTGGCCGTGTCCGGTGTGGCCACCGACGAGCTGCGGGCCGAGCTGGCCCAGGAGGCGTCCACCCAGCGGGTGGATGTCGCGGTGGTCGCGGCCGGGCTGGAGCGCCGGGCCAAGCGCCTGGTGGTGATGGACGTCGACTCCACGCTCATCCAGGACGAGGTGATCGAGCTGTTCGCGGCCCACGCGGGCTGCGAGGAGGAGGTCGCCGAGGTGACGGCGGCGGCGATGCGCGGCGAGCTGGACTTCGCCGAGTCGCTGCGGGCCCGGGTGGCACTGCTGGCCGGGCTGGACGCCTCGGTGACCGAGAAGGTGCGCGCGGAGGTCCGCTTCACGCCGGGCGCGCGCACCCTGATCCGCACCCTGCAGCGCCTGGGCTTCCAGGTCGCGGTGGTCTCGGGCGGGTTCACCCAGGTCACCGACCACCTGGTCGAGCAGCTGGGGCTGGACTTCGCGGCCGCCAACACCCTGGAGGTGGTGGACGGCCGGTTCACCGGCCGGGTGATCGGCGAGATCGTGGACCGGGCGGGCAAGGCGCGTTGGCTGGCCAGGTTCGCCGAGCAGGCGAAGGTGCCGCTGGAGCAGACGGTGGCGATCGGCGACGGCGCCAACGACCTGGACATGCTGAACGCGGCCGGGCTGGGGGTGGCGTTCAACGCCAAGCCGGTGGTGCGCGAGGCCGCCGACACCGCGGTCAACGTGCCGTTCCTGGACACCGTGCTGTACCTGCTGGGCATCACCCGCGAGGAGGTCGAGGCGGCCGACGCGCTCGACGGCAGCGTGACCGAGTAGGGGCCTGAGGACGTAGGAGGGGGGCGCGCGGACCTGTCCGCGCGCCCCTCCTCGTCAGGGATCCCGGGGGATCAGTCCTGCGGCGTGTAGTACGACACCAGCTCGGCCATGCCCGGCTCGACGCCCTTCCAGGAGCCGCCGAAACTGAGCACCGCGATCGCCGCCGTCGGGAAGCCCCCGAGCCGCAGCCGCTCCAGCGCGTCCCGGTCGCCCGCGTCCCCGGCCAGCACCTGGGTCAGGCCCAGCACGCCGGGGTTGTGGCCGACCAGTACGACATCCGAGTACTCCTCCGGGGTCTCCTGGAGGACGGCGATGATCTCACCGGGGCTGGCCTCGTAGATCCGGTCCTCGTACACCGTCTTGCTGGCCCGCTTGGGCAGCTCGTGCGCCGCCAGCTTCCAGGTCTCGCGGGCGCGCAGCGCGGTGGAGCAGAGCACGTAGTCGGGGTTGATGCCGGAGTCGACCAGCCAGCGGCCGGCCTCCGGGGCCTGGTGGCGGCCCCGGTCGGCCAGCGGCCGCTCGTGGTCGTCCACGCCGTTGGGCCAGTCGGCCTTGGCGTGGCGGAGAACGATGATCCTGCGGGGCGTGTCGGCGCTCATACCCAGCAAGCTTGGCAGAAAAGCCGCTCCGGGGCGCGACGCTCCCGGCTGCCGCCACCCGCAGGGGTGGCGAGTGCCATCACGCGCCGTTCGCCCGGGCGTCACCGGGGGTACGGCGCCGGCGGGTCACGGGCGGGAGTCAGCCGATGGCGGCGGCGACGGAGGCGATGATCGCCACCAGCACCACGATGCCGGCGATCGCCAGGGCGATCTGGCCGAGCTGCTTGCGGCCGTCGGTCGGGTTGGGATCGAGAACGGGCATGTCCGGGATTCTTCCACCCCGAACACGCCCGTCGGTCACCGACCCCTCGGCGTTGGCCAGCCCTTGGTCAGGCCTTGACCTGCGCTGCGGGGTGGACCGCCTCGTCCTCGATGTGCCGGGCCAGCGCGGCCCGCAGGCCGAACAGCATCTGGGGCACCAGCAGCAGTGCCAGGAAGCCCAGCGGCCCGTACCACTCGCCGGTCATCTGGTAGATCCGGCCGATCAGGATCGGGCCGGGGATGGAGATCAGGTAGCCGACGCCCTGGGCGAAGGCGGAGAGCTGGGCGACCCCGCCTGCGGTCCGGGCGCGCAGCCCGATCATCGTCAGCACCAGCGGGAAGGCGCAGTTGGACAGGCCCACCAGGACCGACCAGACCCAGGGCGCACCGGCCGGGGCCAGCGCCAGCCCGGCGTACCCGGCGATGCCGCAGGCGGCGAGCACGACGACGAACAGCCGCTGGTCGCCGCGGCGGGCGGCCAGGTTGGGCAGCACGAAGGAGACCGGCACACCGATCACCATGGTCACCGCGAGCAGCACCCCGGAGGTGCCCTTGTCGACGCCGGCGTCCTGGAAGATCTTCGGCAGCCAGCCCATCACCACGTAGGCACCGGTGGCCTGGAGGCCGAAGAAGCAGGCCATCGCCCAGGCCGTCCGGCTGCGGGTGATCGGCAGCTTGGCGGGGACCGAGCCGTCGGCGCGGTCGCCCCGCTCGCGCTTGGTCAGCAGCACCGGCAGCCAGAGCAGCAGGGCCAGCGCGCCGAGGCCGGCCCAGACGCCCAGGCCGTAGCGCCAGTCGCCGCCGAGCGCACTGGTCAGCGGCACGGTGACGGCGGCGGCCAGCGCGGTGCCGGCCGACAGCGACATCGAGTAGAGGCCGATCATCGGACCGACCTTGTCCGGGAAGTAGCGCTTGATCACCACCGGGATCAGCACGTTGGAGACCGCCACGCCGCCCAGCGCGAGCGCCGTCAGCAGCAGGAACACCGCGGTGCCGCCGGCGAAGGAGCGGGCCAGCACGCCCGCGGTGATCGCGCCCAGGCCGGCGGTGATCACCGCGATCGGGCCGATCCGCCGGGCCATCGAGGGCGCGGCGAAGCCGAACAGCCCGAAGCAGAGCGACGGGACGGCGGTGAGCAGCCCGGCGAGCGTCGGGTTCATCCCGAGGTCGGTGCGGACCTGGTCGAGCAGCGGCCCGAGGCTGGTGACCACGGGGCGCAGGTTGAAGGCGGCGGCGGCGATCGCGACGGCGAACAGCCAGCCGAGGTACTTGGCGGAGGGGGTGGTGGAGGGCCGCTCGGTCTGCGGCCGGGCCTCGGTTCGTCGGGAGGCGGTGGTGTCTGCTGCGGGAGGCATGGACGCCATCATAGAATGATGGGATGAATTGATGCACCTTCGAATTGGCATGATGTGCCGACCCGCTCCCCACCGGGGCCTTCCACCCACTGGCCCCGTCCACCCACCCGTAGTCGCAAGGAGTCCCCGTGGCGCTGTCCTCGCCGAGGCGCACCCCGCTGTCCGACCAGGTGATCGCGCAGCTGCGCGCCCAGATCACCTCCGGGGAGTGGCCCGTCGGCTCGCGCATCCCCACCGAGGCCGCACTCGTCGAACAGCTCGGCGTCGCCCGCAACACCGTCCGCGAGGCCGTCCGCGCCCTCGCCCACAACGGGCTGCTCGACATCCGCCAGGGCTCCGGCACCTACGTGCTGGCCACCAGCGAACTGGCCGGGGTGATGCACCGCCGCTTCGCCGACGCCGACCAGGCGCAGGTCGCCGAGCTGCGGGCCGCCCTGGAGACCTGCGCGGCCGGGCTCGCCGCCGTCCGCCGCACCGACCGCGACCTCGGCCTGCTGGACGCCGCGATCAGCCGCCGCGAGGCCGCCTGGCACTCCGGCGACGCCGAGGACTTCGTCCAGGCCGACGCCTCGTTCCACCAGGCCGTCGTCGCCGCCGCCCACAACGACGTGCTCGCCGCCGTCTACGCCGACCTCGGCGAGGTCACCCGCGCCCACCTGCGGCACGACGTCGGTCCCGAGCTGATCGCCGAGCGCTACATCGGCCACGACACCATCCTCGACGCCATCCGGGCCGGCGACGCCCAGCGCGCGTCCGTCGAGGCCGGCCGCGCCATCGGTGCCTGCGCCCCCGCCGACGCCTGAGACCTCGTGGAACGCCGCTGCCCGGCACCCCCACGAGGGTGCCGGGCAGCGGTGTACGGCGAAGCTGTCAGGCGCCGATGGCGTGCAGGCCGCCGTCGACGTGGATGATCTCGCCGGTGGTCTTCGGGAACCAGTCCGACAGCAGCGCGACGATGCCGCGGCCGGCCGGCTCCGGGTCGTTCAGGTCCCACTTGAGCGGGGAGCGGTGGTTCCAGGTGTCGGCCAGGTCGCCGAAGCCCGGGATGGACTTGGCGGCCATCGAGCCGAGCGGGCCGGCCGAGATCAGGTTGCAGCGGATGTCCCGCTCGCCCAGGTAGCGGGCCATGTACCGGTTGGTGGCCTCCAGGGCGGCCTTGGCCGGGCCCATCCAGTCGTACTGCGGCCAGGCGAGCTGCGCGTCGAAGGTCAGGCCGACCACCGAGCCGCCGTCCTGCATCAGCGGCATCAGCGCCATGGTGAGCGACTTCAGCGAGAACGCCGAGACGTGCATGGCGGTCGCCACGGACTCCCACGGGGTGTCCAGGAAGTTGCCGCCCAGGGCGTCCTGCGGGGCGAAGCCGATCGAGTGGACGATGCCGTCCAGGGTCGGCAGGTGCTCGCGGACCTGGTCGGCGATACCCGCCAGGTCCTCCTCGCTGGAGACGTCCAGCGACAGCACGGTGACCGGCTTCGGCAGCTTCTTGGCGATCCGCTCGGTCAGGCTCGGGCGCGGGAACGCGGTGAGGATGATCTCCGCGCCCTGCTCCTGGGCGAGCTTGGCGGCGTGGAAGGCGATGGAGGACTCCATCAGCACGCCGGTGATCAGGATCCGCTTGCCCTCAAGGATTCCACTCATGCTCAGTGACCCATGCCCAATCCGCCGTCAACGGGAATGACGGCTCCGGTGATGTACGCGGCCTCGTCCGAACCGAGGAACCGCACGGTGGAGGCGACCTCGGCGGGCGACGCGTAGCGGCCCAGCGGCACGCCCGAGACGATCTCCGCGCGGCGCTCGTCGCTGAGCACGGCGGTCATGTCGGTGTCCACGAAGCCGGGGGCGACCACGTTGACGGTGATGTTGCGCGGGCCCAGCTCGCGCGCCAGCGACCGGGCGAAGCCGACCAGGCCCGCCTTGGACGCGGCGTAGTTCGCCTGGCCCGGCGAACCGGAGAGGCCCACCACGGACGAGATCAGCACCACGCGGCCCTTGCGGGCGCGCATCATCAGCTTGGAGGCGCGCTTGACCACCCGGAAGGCACCGGTCAGGTTGGTGTCCAGGACGGAGGTGAAGTCCTCCTCGGACATGCGCAGCAGGAGGGTGTCCTTGGTGATGCCCGCGTTGGCGACCAGCACCTCGACCGCGCCGTGCTTCTCCTCGATCTCGGAGAAGGCGGCGTCGACCTGCGCGGCGTCCGTGATGTCACAGCGCACCGCGAGGACGTCGTACTTCTCCAGGGCCTCGGGCACCTCACCCGAACGGCTGGTGATGGCGACCTTGTCGCCAGCCTCGGCGAAGGCCTGGGCGATCGCGAGGCCGATGCCCCGGTTTCCTCCGGTGACGAGAACCGAGCGGCTCAACGATCCACCTCTCTCCGTGTGTGAGCACGTACGTCGGAACGCGTACGCAGTGTGACGCTATCGGGCGGTCGGCGGTGGCGGCGCATCGGGCTCCCACAGCGCCGCACCAGCGGAACTGTCGCAATCCGACAATCCGTACCCGCAGCGCCCCGTGCCTGCTCACCTGCCCTGATCGGACCGCGTCCGGAGCGGCGCCCGGGCCGGGCCGGGGTCGATTCCGGGCCGAGCCGAGGCCACGGTACGGGAACAACACGGCCCGGCACACCCGTTGCCCCCGTGGTGTGGGCCGACCCGGGACCGGCCGTACCGATCCCCCAAGGATCCCGGCGAGGAACGAAGGCAGGGCGCATGACCAAGGCACGGCCCCGGAGCACCCACCGACGCGGACGACTGCTGGCCCTGACCGCCCTGGCGGCCGGACTGGGAGCGGCCGCCTGGTCGCTGCGCGACCTGCCGGCGGCGTTCGGGCGACGGCCGGACGGCGAGCACGAGGAGCGGGTGCGCGACTCGCCGCAGTACCGCGACGGCGTCTTCCACAACGCCCCCTCCACCCTGGCCCGGGCCACCACCGCACCGGACATCGACCGCGGCACCATCCGCCGGATGCTGTTCGAGCGCGAGGGCCGCGTCCCCGCCCACCCCGTGCCGACCGTCCGCCCGGCCCCCGGACCGGGCCCGGCCGCCGAGGGCGTCACGATCACCTGGTACGGGCACGCCTCCGCGCTGGTGGAGATCGAGGGCTCCCGGGTGCTGCTCGACCCGATCTGGAGCGAGCGCTGCTCCCCCGCCGCGCACGTCGGCCCCAAGCGGCTGCACCCGGTGCCGGTGGAGCTGGAGGAGCTGCCGCAGGTCGACGCCGTACTGATCTCGCACGACCACTACGACCACCTGGACATGGCCACGGTCAAGCGCCTGGTGCGCAGCCAGTCCGCGCCGTTCGCGGTGCCCCTGGGCATCGGCGGCCACCTGCGCCGCTGGGGCGTCCCGGAGCACCGCATCATCGAGCTGGACTGGGACGAGACCTGCACCCTCGGCGAACTGGTGCTCACCCTCACCTCGGCGCACCACTTCTCCGGCCGCGGCCTGACCCGCAACACCACCCTGTGGGGCTCCTGGGTGATCGCCGGCCCGAACCGCAAGGTCTTCTACACCGGCGACTCCGGCTACTTCGAGGGCTACGCCCGGATCGGCGAGCAGCACGGCCCCTTCGACGCCGCGCTGGTGCAGATCGGCGCCTACGACGCGGCCTGGGCGGACATCCACATGACCCCCGAGGACGCCGTGCTCGCCCACCGCGACCTCCGGGCCGGCCTGCTGGTGCCGGTGCACTGGTGCACCTTCAACCTGGGCCTGCACCCGTGGGCCGAGCCCGTCGAGCGACTGCTGGCCGAGGCCAAGACGCAGGCCGTCCCGCTGGCCGTGCCGCGCCCCGGTGAGCGGGTCGACGTGGACAACCCCCCGGAGCTCGACGGCTGGTGGGAAACCGTCGGCTGAGGACCGACCAGAACGGCGGCGCACCGGCCGGAATGCGCTGGCCGAAACCCCGTGGACGGGAAATGATGCGGTGCGGGCGCCCCTGTGCGGCGCCGCACCGCCACCCTCCGCGACCAGGGAGCCCGCTTGCCTCCGATCCCTCCGGCCGACAGCGCCGGCGCCCCGCACGGGCGCGCCGTCGACCCGCTGTTCCTCGCCTTCCCGCTGCGCACCCTCGCCGACGCCGCCCTCAGCCGGGCCCGTGAACTCGGCGCCTCCCACGCCGACTTCCGTCTGGAGCGGGTCCGCAGCGCCGCCTGGCGGCTGCGCGACGCCCGCCCGGCCGGCACCTCCGACAGCGTGCAGCTCGGCTTCGCCGTCCGGGTGCTGCTGGACGGCGCCTGGGGCTTCGCCGCCGGGGTGGACCTCACCACCGACGCCGCGGCGCGGGTCGCCGAGCAGGCCGTCGCGGTGGCGCGGCTCTCCGGCGGGATCAGCCGGGCCGCCGGCTCCGCCGAGCGGGTCGAGCTGGCCGACGAGCCGGTGTACCGGGACGCCACCTGGGTCTCCTCGTACCAGGTGAACCCCTTCGAGGTGCCGGACGCGGAGAAGACCGCGCTGCTCGCCGAGTGGAGTTCGCGGCTGCTGGCCGCCGAGGGCGTCTCGCACGTCCAGGCGAGCCTGCTGACCGTCCAGGAGAACAAGTTCTACGCGGACACCGCGGGCACCGTCACCACCCAGCAGCGGATCCGGGTGCACCCGGCTCTGGAGGCCACCTCGGTGGACGAGCGCACCGGGGCCTTCGACTCGATGTGCACGCTGGCCCCGCCGGTCGGGCGCGGTTACGAGTACCTGCGGGGAACGGGCTGGGACTGGGACGCCGAACTCGCCGAACTGCCCGCCCTGCTGGCCGAGAAGATGAAGGCGCCGAGCGTCCGGGCCGGCCGCTACGACCTGGTCATCGACCCGTCCAACCTCTGGCTGACCATCCACGAGTCGATCGGCCACGCCACCGAGCTGGACCGCGCGCTCGGCTACGAGGCCGCCTACGCCGGCACCTCCTTCGCCACCTTCGACCAGCTCGGCTCGCTCAGGTACGGCTCCGAGCTGATGCACGTGACCGGCGACCGCACCGCCGAGCACGGCCTGTCCACCATCGGCTACGACGACGAGGGCGTCGCCACCCAGTCCTGGGACCTGGTTCGGGACGGCACCCTGGTCGGATACCAACTCGACCGCAGCATGGCCCGGTTGAAGGGCTTCGAGCGCTCCAACGGCTGCGCCTTCGCGGACTCCCCCGCGCACGTGCCGGTGCAGCGGATGGCCAACGTCTCGCTCCAGCCCGCCGCCGACGGCCCGGACACCGAGGGCCTGTTCGCCGGGGTGGAGAACGGCCTGTACATCGTCGGCGACCGCTCCTGGTCGATCGACATGCAGCGCTACAACTTCCAGTTCACCGGCCAGCGCGCCTACGCCATCAAGAACGGCGAACTCGCCGGCCAGGTCAAGGACTTCGCCTACCAGGCGACCACCACCGACTTCTGGGGCTCGATGGCGGCGGTCGGCGGCCCGCAGACCTACGTCCTCGGCGGCGCCTTCAACTGCGGCAAGGCGCAGCCCGGCCAGACCGCGGCGGTCAGCCACGGCTGCCCGTCGGCGCTGTTCCGCAACGTCAACGTGCTCAACACCCAGCAGGAGGCGGGTCACTGATGGCCGCGATGCAGCCCCACGAAATCGTCGAGCTGGCACTCGGCCTCTCCCGCGCCGACGGCTGCGTGGTGATCGCCGACGAGGAGTCCACCGCCAACCTGCGCTGGGCCGCCCCTGGGAACAAACCGGGGGGCTCGCTCACCACCAACGGCGTCACCCGGGGCCGCCGGCTCACCGTGATCGCCACGGTCGACGGCGCCGAGGGCACCGCCTCCGGCGTGGTCTCCCGCGAGGCCGTCGTCCCGGCAGAGGTGGAGGACCTGGTCCGCGCCGCCGAGGCGGCCGCCCGCGCGGCCGGCCCGGCCGAGGACGCCCAGCCGCTGGTGGCCGAGCGGCCGTCCTCGCCGGACTTCACCGAGGCGCCCGCCGAGACCTCGATCACCGTGTTCGACGCCTTCGGCGAGGCCCTCGGCGAGGCCTTCGCCCGGGCCGCCGCACAGGGTGAGCTGCTGTACGGCTTCGCCCGGCACGAGATCGTCTCCAGCTACCTGGGCACCTCCGCCGGCCTGCGGCTGCGCCACGACCAGCCGACCGGCATGGTCGAGATCAACGCCAAGACCGCCGACCTGTCCGGCTCGGCCTGGGTCGGCGCGCCCACCCGGGACTTCTCCGACGTGGACGTCACCGCCCTGCACGCCGAGCTGACCAAGCGCCTCGGCTGGGGCACCCGCACGGTGGACCTGCCGGCCGGCCGCTACGAGACGCTGCTGCCGCCCTCGGCCGTCGCCGACCTGATGGTCTACCTCAACTGGTCCGCCGGCGGCCGCGACGCCCACGAGGGCCGGACGGTCTTCTCCACGCCCGGCGGCGGCACCCGGGTCGGCGACAAGCTCAGCGCCCTGCCGCTGACACTGCGCTCCGACCCGCGCGAACCCGGCCTGGAGGCCGCGCCGTTCGTCCTCGCGCACTCGACCTACGGGAACGTCTCGGTCTTCGACAACGGCCTGCCGATCACCGCCACCGAGTGGATCCGCGAGGGCGTGCTGGCCGACCTGGTCACCAGCCGCCACTCCGCCGACCTGACCGGCCTGCCGCTGCGCCCGGCCGTCGACAACCTGGTGCTGGAGACGGCCGACCAGGACAGCGCGCCGACCCTGGACGAGATGATCGCCCGCACCGGGCGCGGCCTGCTGCTCACCTGCCTCTGGTACATCCGCGAGGTGGACCCGGCGACGCTGCTGCTCACCGGCCTGACCCGGGACGGCGTCTACCTGATCGAGAACGGCGAAGTCGTCGGCGCGGTCAACAACTTCCGGTTCAACGAGTCCCCGGTGGACCTGCTCGGCCGGATCACCGAGGCGGGCCGCACCGAGCGCTGCCTGCCCCGCGAGTGGAGCGACGACTTCACCCGCGCCGCGATGCCACCCGTGCGTATCGCGGACTTCAACATGAGTTCGGTCAGCCCGGCCTCATAGCCACTGACCAACGGGGGGATACGAGAGACATGATGGACGAGAAGCGGCTGGTCAAGACGAGCAAGATGCTGTCGCGCATCCTGCGGCACGAGCCGGAGCGGGTGGGCGTCACGCTGGACGAGGCCGGCTGGGTCCGGGTCGACGTACTCCTCGCCGCCCTCGCGGCGAAGGGGAACGGGCTGACCAGGGCCGATCTGGACCACGTGGTGGCGGCCAACAACAAGCGCCGCTTCGGCTACTCCGCGGACGGTCTCTCGATCCGTGCCAACCAGGGCCACACGGTGGTGGTCGACCTCGGTCTGGCCGCCACCGTGCCACCGCCGGTGCTCTACCACGGCACCGCCGACCGCCACCTGGCCTCGATCTTCCGGGAGGGCCTGCGCCCGATGGCCCGGCAGGACGTCCACCTGTCCGCGGACACCGAGACCGCGGTCCGGGTCGGCGCCCGGCACGGCCGCCCGGTGGTGCTCACCGTGAACGCGGCCGCGATGGCGGCGGCCGGGCACGAGTTCCGGATCAGCGACAACGGCGTCTGGCTCACCGACGCCGTCCCCCCGCAGTACCTCTCCCGGCGGTCCTGACGCCGCCACCGGCCTGCCCGGGATACGCCGGACAGGCCAGTGGCGCCCCCGACCGGGTGGCCCCGGCCCACCCGGTCTCGTCGCCGCCGCCGACCGGGCGTACCGTGAGGAGGCCGCGCGGCGAGGCGCGCGGGCGCGCGGACGAGGGCGGTAGGACATGGGCAAGAGCGCCGAGGGCGGGCAGGTCTTCCGGATCACGGGGGCGCGGAGCAGCCTCACCGACGACGTCCGCGGACGCCAGCGCCGCTACGTGGTCTCGATGCTGCTCCGGACGGTCTGCGTGCTGCTCGCGGTGGTGCTGTGGGACGTCCAGCGGTGGCTGGCGTTCGCGGCGCTGGCGGGCGGCGTGCTGCTGCCGTACTTCGCCGTCCTGATCGCCAACGCGGGCCGGGAGCGGGCGCCGGGCCTGCCGAGCACCTTCGACATCCCGCTCGACACCCCGCTGATGCTGGGCCCCGGCGGGACGGGTGGGGCGGGTGCGGCCACTGGTGCAGGTGGGGCAAAGGCAGCTGCCACCGATCATTCACAGGGCCCGAGCTGACCGTCCGTTTCACGGTGTTTCGAGTGAATTCGACTCGAAGAAAGCTCAGAAGAAGCTCAGATTAATCATGCAAGACCTCCCCATCCGAGGCCCTTGGCGTGACATACTGCGTACGCGCTCCGCATCCCCCGTCGGAGCGACGGACCGACGCCGGGCGGCTCCCCCCGTGGCTGCCCGGCGTCGCCATGTCCGGATCCGGACGGGCCCGCTCCGGGCCGTGCGGGACGCGTGAAACACTGGCGGTGCAGACCACCCGCCTATCGCTGAGGACGGCCCGATGGACACCCCGCAGACGCCGACCTGCTCCGCCAAGGGCTGCCGGGCGGACGCCCGTTGGGTGCTGGTGTGGAACAACCCCAAGCTGCACACCCCGGACCGCCGCAAGACCTGGCTCGCCTGCGACGAGCACCGCGAGCACCTGTCCCAGTTCCTCGGCGTGCGCGGCTTCCTCAAGGAGGTCGTCGCCTTCGCCGACTGGACCCCCGAATCGGCCGAGACCGCCTGACCGGCGCCCGACCGCCCCGACCGCCCGACCGGCGCCCGACCGCCCCGACCGCCCGACCGGCGCCCGACCGCCCCGACCGCCTTACCCGCCGATCGCCGACATCGGCCGCTCGGGCTGGTGGAACTCCGGGTCGTCGATCCCGGCCCCGGCCTTCTTGCCCCACATCGCCGCCCGCCACAGCGCGCCGAGCTCGACGTCGTCCGCACCCGAGCGCAGGGCGGTGCGCAGGTCCGTCTCCCCGGTCGCGAACAGGCAGTTCCGCACCTGCCCGTCGGCGGTCAGCCGGGTCCGGTCGCAGGCCCGGCAGAACGGGCGGGTGACGGAGGCGATCACGCCCACCCCGGCCGGGCCGCCGTCCACCAGCCAGCGCTCGGCGGGCGCCGCGCCCCGGCGCGCGGACGGCTCCGGGGTGAGCGTGAAACGCGTGCCGAGCAGGCCCAGGATCTCCTCGGCGGTGACCATCGCGGAGCGGTCCCAGCCGTGCTGGGCGTCCAGCGGCATCTGCTCGATGAAGCGCAGCTCGTAGCCGTGCGCCAGGCACCAGGCGAGCAGGTCGGGCGCCTCGCGGTCGTTGACCCCGCGCATCAGCACCGCGTTCAGCTTGACCGGCGCCAGCCCGGCCGCCTCGGCCGCGGCCAGCCCGTCCAGCACGTCCTGGTGGCGGTGGCGGCGGGTGAGGGAGTGGAACACCTCGGGGTCGAGGGTGTCCAGCGAGACGTTGACGCGGTCGAGCCCGGCCTCGCGCAGCGCCGTCGCGGTCCGGGCCAGCCCGATGCCGTTGGTGGTGAGGGACAGCTCGGGGCGCGGGTCCAGGTCCGAGCAGGCCGCGACGATGGCGACCAGTCCGGGGCGCAGCAGCGGCTCGCCGCCGGTGAAGCGGACCTCCCGCACGCCCAGGTCACGCACCGCGACGGTGATCAGCCGGACGATCTCCTCGTCGGTCAGCAGGTCGGGCTTGGCCAGCCACTGCAGGCCCTCCTCGGGCATGCAGTAGGTGCAGCGCAGATTGCACCGGTCGGTGAGGGAGACCCGCAGGTCGACGGCCTGTCGTCCGAAGGTGTCGAGCAGCACGTGCGTCCCTTCCCGAAATGCGGCCGGCCCGGCCACCGTCACGGCGGGCCGGGCCAGCTTAGTCATCGCAGCGTGATCAGTGGGCGCCCAGCCCGGTCAGTGCGCGGACCTCCAGTTCAGCGTACTTCGCCGGATCGGGTCGGTCCTTGGACAGCAGGGTGGCGATCCACCCGGCCAGGAAGCCGATCGGGATCGAGACCAGGCCGGGGTTCTCCAGCGGGAACCAGTGGAAGTCGGCGTCCGGGAAGAGCGAGGTCTTCGCGCCGGAGACCACCGGGGAGAAGACCACCAGCACCACCGAGCTGATCAGACCGGCGTAGACCGAGCTGACCGCGCCGGAGGTGGTGAAGCGCTTCCAGAACAGCGAGTAGAGCAGGGTGGGCAGGTTCGCCGAGGCGGCCACCGCGAAGGCCAGCGCGACCAGGGCGGCGGTGTTGAGCTTGCCCGCGAAGAGGCTGAGCACGATGGCCACCGCGCCGATCGCCACGGCGGCCCACTTCGCCGAGCGCACCTCCTCCTTCTCGGTGGCCTTGCCCCGCCGGATCACGTTGGCGTACAGGTCGTGTGCGAAGGAGGCGGAGGAGGCCAGGGTGAGGCCGGCGACCACGGCCAGGATGGTCGCGAAGGCGACCGCGGAGATCACCGCGAGCAGGATCGCGCCGCCGGTGGTGCCGGCGCCGCCGCCGAGCACCTCGGCGAGCTGCGGGGCCGCCGTGTTGCCGGCGGCGTTGGCCGCCTTGATCGCCTTGGGGCCGACCAGGGCCGCCGCGCCGAAGCCGAGCGCCAGGGTCATCAGGTAGAAGACGCCGATGATGCCGATCGCCCAGAGCACCGACTTCCGGGCCGCCTTGGCGGTGGGCACGGTGTAGAAGCGGACCAGGATGTGCGGCAGACCGGCGGTGCCGAGCACCAGCGCGATCCCGAGGCTGATGAAGTCGAGTTTGCTGGTGTCGCTGGCCCCGTACTTCAGTCCCGGTTCGAGGAAGGCCGCGCCCTTGCCGCTCGCGCTGGCCGCGGCGCCGAGCAGCTCCGAGGGGTTGAAGTGGTACTTGGCCAGCACCAGGACGGTCATCAGCGCGGTGCCGGCGATCAGCAGCACGGCCTTGACGATCTGCACCCAGGTGGTGCCCTTCATCCCCCCTATCACCACGTAGACGACCATCAGGGCGCCGACCGCGACGATGGTCCAGCGCTTGGCGGCGTCCCCGTTGACCCCCAGCAACAGCGCCACCAGCGTCCCGGCGCCGACCATCTGGGCCAGCAGGTAGAAGATCGACACCACGATGGTGGAGACGCCCGCCGCGGTGCGCACCGGGCGCTGGCGCATCCGGAACGCGAGCACGTCCGCCATCGTGAAGCGGCCGGAGTTGCGCAGTGGTTCGGCGATCAGCAGCAGCGCGACCAGCCAGGCGACCAGGAAGCCGATCGAGTAGAGGAAGCCGTCGTAGCCGGAGAGCGCGATGGCGCCGGCGATGCCGAGGAAGGACGCGGCGGACATGTAGTCGCCGGAGATGGCCAGACCGTTCTGGAAGCCGGTGAAGCCGCGGCCGCCGGCGTAGAAGTCGGCGGCATCCTTGGTCTGCCGCCCGGCCCAGACGGTGATCCCGAGGGTGGCCAGCACGAAGAGCCCGAACAGGGTCATCGTGATGCCGCGGTGCTCCGTGGCGGAGCTGGCGAGCAGGGTCATTCGGCGGACTCCCGGGGAGCGTGGACGACGGCGCCGTGGGCCTCGCGGATCGCGGCGGCGGGCGGGTCGATCCGCCGGTCGGCGTAGCGGGCGTACCAGGCGGCGATGGCGAAGGTGGTCACGAACTGCAGGAGCCCCAGCACCAGGGCCACGTTGATGTGGCCGACGACCTTGGCACCCATCAGGCCGGGGGCGTAGCAGGAGAGCAGCACGTAGAGCAGGTACCAGAGCACGAAGCCGATGGTGACCGGGAAGGCGAAGCTCCGGAACGAGCGCCGCAGGGTACGGAACTCCTCGCTGTCGTCGATGAGTTGGACTTCCGTAGGGGCAGTGGTGATCGGCGGCGAATCCACTCTGTCTCTCCTCACTCCTTCGGCGTAGCGGTCGCACAGGGGGAACGATCGGACGTGAGGGGCGTCACAATCCGTGTGCGCGCCGCGCAATGCTAGGAGCGTCGTGCCCACCCCGAAAGGGGTTGACCGCGATCAGCCAGTCGTTCACCCCCTCGTACTACCCAATTGGCCGAAAACCACCACTCGTGTCACTTCGGAACACCGCCGCCACATACGGAAGGGGCGGCACCGTCCAACGGTGCCGCCCCTTCTGACGATCCGTCAGAAAGTGATCCGGACCTTCAGCGCCGAGCGGTCGTCCATCGCCCGGTAGCCGTCCGGCACGCCGTCCAGGCCCACCGTGCGGTCGAACACCAGACCCGGCTCGATGGCCCCGGAGAGGACGTCGGGCAGCAGCTCGGGGATGTACGCGCGGGCCGGGGCGACGCCGCCGTTGAGCGAAACGTTTCGGCCGAACATCTGACCGATGTCGACGCCCGCACTGCCGCCGTGCGGGACACCGACGTAACCCACCGCGCCACCGTCCCGGGCGATCGAGACGGCCGTGCGCATCGACTCCTCGGTCCCGACCGCCTCCAGGACCGCGTGCGCGCCCTGGCCGTCGGTCAGCTCCTTCACCGCCTCGATCGCGGCCTCGCCACGCTCGGCCACCACGTCCGTCGCGCCGAAGCGGCGAGCCAGGTCGGTGCGGGCGGTGTGGCGGCCCAGCGCGATGATGCGGCCGGCGCCCAGCCGGCGCGCGGCCAGCACGCCGCACAGGCCCACCGCGCCGTCGCCGACCACCGCGACCGTCACGCCCGGGCGCACCCCGGCCGACACGGCCGCGTGGTGCCCGGTGGCCATCACGTCGGACAGCGCCAGCAGGCCCGGCAGCAGCTTCTCGTCGCCCGCGGCCTCCTTCGGCAGCTTCACCAGCGTCCCGTCCGCGAACGGCACCCGGACCGCCTCGCCCTGGCCGCCGTCGGAGCCGACCTCGCCCCAGAACCCGCCGTGCGGGCAGGAGGTCTGCAAGCCCTCCCTGCAGAAGTCGCAGCTGCCGTCCGACCAGACGAACGGCGCCACCACCAGGTCGCCCGGCGCGAAGTCGCGCACCTCGGCGCCCGCCTCCTCGACCACGCCCAGGAACTCGTGGCCGATCCGCTGCCCGGCCACCCGCTCCGCCACCCCGCGGTACGCCCAGAGGTCGCTGCCGCAGATGCAGGCGTTCAGCACCCGGACCACCACGTCCGTCGGGTGCTGGATCACCGGGTCCGGGACCTCTTCGATCCGGATGTCATTGGGGCCGTGGATCACGGTGGCACGCATGGGATTTCGTCCTTACGAAGACGGCTGTCAGGGGGTGTCGACGGCCGGGCAAAGTATCGATCGCTTGTACGACGTCGATACGGACCACTCTATTCCGGCTGGTCCGCCGGAACATTTCGACCGGGTACGACCCCCGCGGCGCTTATCCTGTTGGACCATGCAACCGATCCAGCCCGAGACGTACGGCGCGCCGCGGACCGCCCCGGTCCCCGCCCAGCGCTCCGCCGCCCCCGCCGAGGGCTTCGCGGTGGTCGACGTCGAGACCACCGGCCTCGGCCGCACGGACCGCGTCATCTCGGCGGGCGTCTACCAGCTGGACCCGGACGGCGAGGTCACCGACCACTGGTACACCCTGGTCAACCCCGAGCGGGACCCGGGCCCGGTCTGGATCCACGGCCTCACCGCGGAGCTGCTCTCCGGCGCCCCGACCTTCCCGCAGATCGCCGCCGAGTTCGCCGACCGGCTGAGCGGCCGGGTCCTGGTCGCCCACAACGCGCTCTTCGACTGGAACATGATCTCGCGCGAGTTCTCCCGGGCCGGCCTGCACGCCCCGGTCGAACAGCGGATCTGCACCATGGTCCTCTCCCGCGACCTGCGGCTGCCGCTGCCCAACGGCAAGCTGTCCTCGCTCGCCGCCCACTTCGGCGTCCGGCAGCAGCACGCGCACAACGCCCTGGACGACGCCCGGGTGCTGGCCGAGGCCTTCCGCCCCAGCCTGCACCTGGCCCGCCTGGGCGGGGTTCCGCTGCCGCTGCAGAACTGCGTGGCCGTCACCGACCTCGGCGAGGACGAGCCCGCTGCCCCCGGCCGGTCCTCCTGGACCGGTGCCGCCTACCGCCAGGCCAAGAAGCGCCCGCCCTGCCCGTACCCCAACCCAGGGCGCTGGGAGGACGGCAAGCCACTGGTGCAGGGCATGCGGGTGGCCTTCACCGGCGACACCGCCACCGACCGCGAGCTGCTGGAGGACCGCGCCGCCGAGGCCGGCCTGCACATCGCCACCTCGGTGAGCCGGCTCACCAGCCTGCTGGTCACCAACGAGCCGAACAGCTGGAGCGGCAAGGCCCGCCGGGCCCGCGAGGTCGGCACCCCGGTGGTCGGCGAGGACGCCTTCCTCCAACTGCTGCGCGAGGTCGCCCCGCACCCCGGTGCGTGAGCCGGTTGTGAGGTCGGCGTACCGTGCCCATGTGTACCGTTTTCTGCTGACTCGCCAGTGGCTGATCACCATGCTGATCGCGCTGCTGCTGATCCCCGCGACGATCAAGCTGGGCTTCTGGCAGCTGCACCGCCACGAGGCGCGGGTGGCCCGGAACGAGCTGATCGGCAAGGCCCTCACCGCCGGCCCGGTGCCGTTCGACACGCTGTCGGCGGCCCCCGGCTTCGCGGTGCCCAAGGACCTCACCTGGCGCACGGTGACGGCTGCCGGGCAGTACGACCCGGCGCACGAGTTCGTCGTCCGCAAGCGGACCGACTCCAGCGGGGACACGATCGGCTATTTCGTCATCACCCCGCTGAAGCTCGCCGACGGCAAGGGCAGCATCCTGGTCAACCGCGGCTGGGTGGCCTCCGGCAACGGCGCCACCGAGTACCCGGCGGTCCCGGCCGCCCCGACCGGCGAGGTCTCCCTCACCGGCCGGATGCGCGCCGACGAGACCAGCGGCAGCGGCATCAAGGACCGCGCCGGCCTGCCCGACCGGCAGTTCAACCTGATCAACACCGAGCAGCAGGCCAAGGAGACCGGCGCCACCCTGCTCGGCGGCTACCTGGAGCTCACCGCCACCACCCCGGCCCCCGCCGACCAGCCCGAGCTGATCCCCGAGCCCAACCACTCCGACATCGGCCCGCACATGGCGTACGCGATCCAGTGGTGGCTGTTCACGGCGATGATCCCGGTCGGGGTCTGGGTGCTGGCCCGCCGCGAGGCCAAGGACCGGGCCAAGCAGGCCGCCGAGGCCGAGGTGGCGGTGGAGGCCGTGCCGGCGGCCTGAACCGCCCGGGGCCCTGCCGTGGCTAGATCACGTCCTCCAGCTCGCGCAGCAGCCGCGCCTTGGCCCGGGCGCCGACCACCGAGCGCACCGGCTCACCCCCGCGGAACACCATCAGCGTCGGCATCGACAGCACCCCGTACGCCGCCTGGGTGCGCGGATTGCGGTCCACATCCAGGCTGACCACCCGCAGCCGGTGCGCCTCCTCGCGGGCGACGTCCGCCAGCACCGGCGCCATCATCCGGCACGGCGGGCACCAGTCCGCCGTGAAGTCCACCAGCACCGGCCCGTCGGCCGCCAGCACCTCCGTGGCGAACGTGTCGTCCGTCACCGCCGGCACCCCTGGGATCTGCACCATCGTCTACTCCTTCGCCCGTTCGTTCGCCAGTTCACAGTGCGGCGCCTGTCCGGAGGGCTCGGCCGCCAGCCCGTCCCGGGCCCGTACCGCCCGGTCGAACTGCCCGGCCACCTGGGCCCGGACGTCCTGCAGCCGGGTGATGCACTCGTCCAGCTCGGCCAGCTTGCGCCGGTACACCTCCAGCGAGGCCGGGCACGAGTCCCCCTCGGGGTGGCCCGCCTGCAGGCACTCGACGAACGGACGGGTCTCCTCCAGGCCGAACCCGAAGTCCTGCAGCGTACGGATCTGCCGTAGCAGCCGCAGGTCCTCCTCGTCGTACGCCCGGTAGCCGTTGCCCGCCCGCCGGGCCGGCAGCAGGCCGAGCTGCTCGTAGTACCGCAGCGTCCGGGTGGTCGTCCCCGCCCGATCCGCCAGCTCCCCGATCCGCATCCGTGCACCCGCTCTCCCGGCCCGCCTCCGCACGCCGCCGAGACCGACGGTAGACCTTGACGCCGACGTCAACGCCAGCCCCGCCGCCCCCTGCTATCCCGGGCGACCACCACCCGGCAGGATGGGCCCATGGATCTTGGACTGAAGGACAAGGTGTACGTGGTCACCGGCGCCACCCGGGGCCTCGGCTTCGCCGCCGCCCGGGAACTGGCCGCCGACGGCGCCCGGGTGCTGATCAGCGGGCGCGGCCAGGAGGCCGTGGACGCCGCCGTCGCCGAACTGGACGCCGCCGGCGGCGCCGGGACCGCCCACGGCGTGGTCGCCGACAACGCCGACCCGGCGACCGCCGAGCGGCTGATCGCGGAGGCGACCGGGCACTTCGGCCGGCTCGACGGCGTGCTGATCAGCGTCGGCGGCCCGCCGGCCGGCCCGGTGGCCACCGCCTCCGACGAGGCCTGGCGGGGCGCGTTCGAGTCGGTCTTCCTCGGCGCGCTGCGGATCGCCCGCGCCGCCGCCGAGGCCCTCGGCGAGGGCGGCGTGATCGGCTTCGTGCTCTCCGCCTCGGTGCGCCAGCCGATCCCCGGCCTGGGCATCTCCAACGGTCTGCGCCCGGGCCTGGCAATGGCCGCCAAGTCGCTCGCCGACGAGCTCGGCCCGCGCGGCATCCGGGTGCTGGGCCTGCTGCCGGCTCGGATCGACACCGACCGGGTGCGTGAGCTGGACGCCCTGGGCGGCGACCCGGACGGCGCCCGTGCCCAGGCCGTGGCGACCATCCCGCTCGGCCGGTACGGCACCGCGGAGGAGTTCGGCAAGGTCGCGGCCTTCCTGCTCTCCCCCGCCGCCTCCTACCTGACCGGTGTGATGATCCCCGTCGACGGCGGCGCGCTGCGTACCCTCTGAGCGCCGACGAGCTCCGAACGGGGGCGGGCACCCGATTCCGGCCCGCCCCCGGTTCACTCCACCCGCGGGTGCCTGCGCCGGCGCCCCCGGTGCCGCCGGGACTCGGCCGGGGCCGCCTGCAGGACCCGGATCCGCAGGTCGGCGGGGAGTTCCGGCCAGCCCAGGCTCGTCCGGGCATCCGCTCGCGGCCCGGTGTCGAAGTGCTCCACCAGGGCCGCCGGATCGCCGCCGGGGGTGAGCCGAACGGCGCCCCGCAGTCGCGGGTGCCCGGGTGCGCGCACCAGGCGCACGCCGGCGCGCTCGACCTCGGGGAGCGTGGCCGTCCCGGTCTCCAGTGCCTCTTCCAGTGCCCGGGTGCGGACGCGCAACCTGAGACCGCCGGCACCGGGCGTCGGCACCGCGATGCTGGCCGAGCCGCTGCGCCGCAGTTGCGCCGCCAGCCACCAGGCCGTGCCCACGACCAGCACGGCCAGCCCGCCGATGACGGTGGGCCACCACCAGGTCGAGTCCACCCAGCGGGTGCGTGAGCGGGCGCTGACCACCGGCTGGTCCGGGGAGGTGAGCGGCCACCAGCTCGGCGGATCGGCGCCGAGCCACCGGTACAGGTCGAGCCCGCCGGCCAGCACCAGCACACCGGCGGCCAGCAGTACCAGCCCGACCACCCCGAGCAGCACCCGGTTGACGGTCGTCCGCGTCATCCCGCCACCCCAGCCTCACGGTTCGCCGCGGGCGTCGCCCCGGGCACCGTCCGGACGTCGAGCCGCAACGGCCGGGCCAGCGTCACCCGCGCCAGTTCGTCGCGCAGTTGGCGCTGGAGCGACACCGGATCCGCCGTCCCGGTCAGGGCGACCCGGACGCGCCGGCGGCTGATCCGGATCCGCAGGTCGTCGATGCCCGGGAGCCCGGCGGCGCGGTCGGCCAGCAGGTGCCCGATGCCGGCCCGGTCGATGGCGGCGCCGGTGTCGCCGTGCGGGCGCAGCGGGAGCCAGCGGCCGAGACCGGGGGCGACGGCCAGCCAGAGCAGCCACCCGCCGAGCAGGACGGCGGCGCCGGCACCCACCAGTACCCACAGGTCGTCGAGGTGGCGGGTGGCCAGTTCGTCGGCGATCCGGGCGCGCCACCGGCGGGTCGGGTACCCGGCCCGGACGGAGATCACGTCGTACAGCAGCGCGCCCGCACCCACCAGCAGCACGGTGGCGACGAGCACCGCGACGGTGGTCCGCGGCGCCCGCAGCCGCCGCACCTGCTCCGACGAGGGCTCGGCCTCCGGCGCCGTCACCTCGCCACCGGCCTCCACCTCGCCCCCCGCCCCCACCTCGCTCCCGGGTGCCGCTTCGCCCCCGGTGCTCACGACACTCCCCCGGTCACCAGCCGCTCGACGACGACGACCACCTCGGACACCCTGGTCCCGGTGAAGCCGGCGACCTGCGCGGCGACGCGCTCGCGGACGGCCCGGGCGAGCGCCACGAGGTCGGCGGGGAAGGGCAGTTCGACGGCGACCCGGACGGTCACGGTGCTGCCGGGCACCGCCACCGAGACGGCCGGCGGCGCGCCCTTGGCGGTGCGACCGGCCCAGGCGTCGGCGAGGGCCTCGCGGGCGGCCCGGGCGGCGATTCGGGCGTAGGCGCGGTCGGCGACCCGGAGTCGGCCCCGGGTGGCGGGTTCGCGGCGGGTGGTGGTGAGGGCCTCCATCAGCGGCGCCGGTCGCGACCGCGGAGCAGGTCACCGAGGTCGCCCAGCTCGATGTCACCCTCCAGCAGGCGTCCGACCACGAAACCGACCAGCCCGAGCGCGGCCACCAGCAGGAACGCCGCGAAGCCGCCGAAGTACCCGGCGAAGCCGAGGGCCATGCCCACCACGAGGCCGACGATGGCCAGGTTCATCCGCTACTCCTCGTCTTCCGCTGCCGCCGCGCGCCCGGTGGGCGCTCGGTGGGCGCGCTACTTGAGCTTGGGCCGCTGCCCCTGGACGATCGTCTCCTCTTCCTCCTCCTCGACGTCCGGCTCGTCGGGGAGGTGGACGTCGTTGACCGCGATGTTGACCTCGACGACTTCCAGGCCGGTCATCCGCTCGACCGCGTCGATGATGTTCTCCCGTACCTGGCGGGCGAGTTCGGGGATGACCACGCCGTACTCGACGACCAGGGCGATGTCGATGGCGGTCTGCTTCTCGCCGACCTCGGCCTTGATGCCGCGCCCGATGCTGGACTTCCCGCCGGGCACCCGGTCGCGCATCGCACCGAAGGTCCGGGTCAGGCCGGAGCCGAGCGCGTGGATGCCGTTGATCTCACGGGCGGCCATACCGGCGATCTTCTCGACCACGCCGACGGCCAGCGCCGTGCGGCCGCGTTCGCTGACCGGCTTGCCGCTGTCGGTCGCGGCGGACGGGCCGTGGGTGGCGGACGGGCCGTGGGCGGCGGGGCCGGCGGCCGGGGCGTTGCCGAGGTGCTTGTGCAGGGTGGCGGGCGTCGGAGTGTCAGGCATGAGGGGCACATCTCCCGTCGTACGGCTCCAGCTATATCGCAAATCCCCCCAACTCTGGCATTTCGCCACGATTCGCGCCCGCCGGAAGCACCCCCGGGCACCGCCGGCCGGACCCCCGGAACGCCGAGGGCCCGGCCGGGGCGCTCCCCCGGGCCGGGCCCTGCCACGCGAGGCGTGCGGTCAGTCGCCGATCCCGGCGAGGTCCCGCAGGCGGCGGGCCTGTGCCGCCCGTTCGGCGGAGCGCTGCTCGTCGAAGGTGCGCCCGGAGGCGCCCTGGAGCAGGGCCTTGGTCTCGATCACGGCGTTGCGCGGCGCGGCCAGCAGGGCGGCGGCGAGGTCGCGGGCGGCGGCGTCCAGCTCCACGCCGGGGACGGCCAGGTTGGCCAGCCCGATGGCGGCGGCCTCCTCGGCGCCGACCCAGCGGCCGGTGGCGCAGATCTCCAGCGCCCGGGCGTAGCCGACGAGTTCGGTGAGCGGCTTGGTGCCGGCCAGGTCGGGGACGAGGCCGAGCGAGGTCTCCTTCATGGCGAACTGGACGTCGTCGGCGACGACCCGCAGGTCGCAGCCGAGGGCGAGCTGGAAGCCGGCGCCGACGGCGTGGCCCTGGACGGCGGCGATGGAGACCAGGTCGGGGCGGCGCCACCAGGTGAAGGCCTGCTGGTAGAAGGCGATAGTGTCGTCGAGCTCCTGGTCGGCCGCGCCGGCGAGCTGGAGGAAGGTGGGCTCACCGGGGATGCCCTCAGCGGTGAACATGGCCCGGTCCAGGCCCGCCGAGAAGGAGACGCCCTCCGCGCGCAGCAGGACGACCCGGACGGCGCCAGGCAGGTCACGGCCGGCGGCGGCGAGGGCGCGCCACAGCGCGGGCGACTGGGCGTTGCGCCGCTTGGGCTGACACAGGGTGACGACGGCGAGCTCGCCGTCGATCTCCAGACGGACGCCGTCCTGCTCCCAGCTCGGGGCCTGCGGGTCGGTGACGGGCGCGGTCATGCGGGGACCTCCGGTGGCGAGGGGCTTGGCTACCGGAGAGTAACAAACCTGGACGCGCGGCGGCAGACCACCGGCCCGGAAAGATCCACGGGCCCCGAACGCCGGGGGCGGACGACACCCCGGACATGACGATCGGCGGCCGGTCCACTCGACCCGAGGGCGGACGATCGATGGTCGTCTCCTCGGTCGACACCCTGCCGCCGCGTCATCCAGCCATGAGCTGATGGACCGTCAGGAACCGGCCCCGGCGGTTGCCTTGTTCTTGCCCCGCGTGGCACCACCGCGGCCCCGGAGAATGACTCCGGACTCGCTCAGCATCCGGTGCACGAAGCCGTACGAACGACCGGTCTCCTCCGCGAGAGCGCGAATGCTCGCCCCGGAGTCGTACTTCTTCTTGAGATCGGCCGCGAGCTTCTCACGCGCGGCACCGGTCACCCGGCTGCCCTTTTTCAGAGTCTCGGCCACCCGTGCCTCCTCGTAGCGTTGCTCGGTCAGATTCCCATGATCACCCATCCACCGCGTCCTGGCCACCCATTCGACGAGGTCGATGTCGGGAATGCGCGGTCCTGCGGTGGTGATCCGAGCGCATCAGGGCGCTTACGTAGAGTGCACGCCCCCGGGCGGATTACGCCGTCCGCCGCGAAAGAGCTGATCAGCAGCGTCGGCCCGACCACGATCGAGTGGCGGGCCGACGGGAAGTCCTTAAACGGAATCCGGGCTTTCTTCATTCCCGGACACGCCGTAAGTACTAGTTTTTCTGGTCCGAAAAACGGAGGTCGCGTCTACGTCCGGTTAGGCCAGCGAGACCAGATCGGCGTACGCCGGGCTCCAGAGGTCCTCGACCCCGTCCGGCAGCAGGATGATCCGCTCCGGCTGGAGCGCGTCCACGGCGCCCTCGTCGTGGGTGACCAGCACGACCGCGCCGGCGAACTCGCGCAGCGCGCCCAGGATCTCCTCACGGCTGGCCGGGTCGAGGTTGTTGGTGGGCTCGTCGAGCAGCAGCACGTTGGCGGAGGAGACCACCAGGGTGGCCAGCGCCAGGCGGGTCTTCTCACCGCCGGAGAGCACCCCGGCCGGCTTCTCGACGTCGTCGCCGGAGAACAGGAAGGAGCCGAGGATCTTGCGGATCTGCACCAGGTCGGTGTCCGGCGCGGCCGAGCGCATGTTCTCCAGCACCGAGCGCTCCGGGTCCAGCGTCTCGTGCTCCTGGGCGTAGTAGCCGATCTTCAGCCCGTGGCCCGGGACGACCTCGCCGGTGTCCGGCTTCTCCACCCCGGCCAGCATCCGCAGCAGGGTGGTCTTGCCGGCGCCGTTGAAGCCCAGCACGACGACCCGGGAACCCCGGTCGATCGCCAGGTCGACGTCGGTGAAGATCTCCAGCGAGCCGTAGGACTTGGACAGGCCGCTGGCGGTCAGCGGGGTCTTGCCACAGGGGGCCGGGTCGGGGAAGCGCAGCTTGGCGACCTTGTCGTTCATCCGGACCTGCTCCAGACCGGAGAGCAGCTTGTCGGCGCGGCGGGCCATGTTCTGCGCGGCGACCGTCTTGGTGGCCTTGGCGCGCATCTTGTCGGCCTGCGCGTTCAGCGTCGCGGCCTTCTTCTCGGCGTTGGCCCGCTCGCGCTTGCGGCGCTTCTCGTCGTCCTCGCGCTGCTGCTGGTACTGCTTCCAGCCCATGTTGTAGACGTCGATGCAGGAGCGGTTGGCGTCCAGGTAGAAGACCTTGTTGACGACCGTCTCGACCAGCTCGACATCGTGCGAGATGACGATGAAGCCGCCCTTGTAGGTCTTCAGGAAGTCCCGCAGCCAGACGATCGAGTCGGCGTCCAGGTGGTTGGTGGGCTCGTCGAGCAGCAGCACGTCGGAGTCCGAGAAGAGGATCCGGGCGAGCTCGACGCGGCGGCGCTGACCACCGGAGAGGGTGTGCAGCGGCTGGCCGAGGATGCGGTCCGGCAGGCCCAGCGCGGCGGCGATGGTGGCGGCCTCGGCCTCGGCGGCGTACCCGCCCTTGGTGAGGAACTCGGTCTCCAGCCGGGCGTACTTCTTCATCGCGTTGTCCCGGGTGGCGCCCTTGCCGTTGGCCATCCGGTCCTCGTTCTCGCGCATCTTCTTGAGCACGGTGTCGAGGCCGCGGGCGGAGAGGATGCGGTCCTTGGCGAGGACGTCGAGGTCGCCGGTGCGCGGGTCCTGCGGGAGGTAGCCGACCTCGCCCGAGCGCGTCACCGTGCCGGCAGCGGGCAGGCCCTCGCCGGCCAGCACCTTGGTCAGCGTGGTCTTGCCGGCGCCGTTGCGCCCGACCAGGCCGATCCGGTCGCCGGCGGCGACCTTGAAGTTCGCGGACTCGATCAGGACCCGGGCACCGGCGCGCAGCTCAAGGGCGTTGGCGGAAATCATGGCGGGAACTACTCCTGGGACGTGGGCGGGCGGCCGGGCGGGGCCCGGGGCCGGACAGCGGGAAGGGGCGTCGTCGGTGGTCGGCACAGCGCACGGGGCGGTGCCGCGCGCCCGCTATTGCCCGGAGAAGTCAGCCATGACGGCAAGTCTACCGGGCCGCACGGGAACCCCCGGGGCTACCTCCCCGGGGTACCGGCGGCCGGCGCTACTGCTGGGGCTGCGTGGACGGCTGGTCGCCCGCGGGGGCGTCCTGACCGGCCAGGGCGTCCGGCACCGGGTTGTCCGCGGCCGGGCTCGCCGCCGGGTCGGTGCAGCCGCCCTGCGGACGGACCGCGGCGAACGGCACCGTCGGGCTGCCGCAGGCCGCCTCGGGCGCGGCCGCCTTGGTGTCGAACACCCGGGCCGGGACGATCGGACCGTCCGTGATCAGCACCCGGCTGCCGTCCAGCGCCTTGATCGACGCGGCCGGGCCGGTGTTCAACTGCCAGCCGCTGCTGTCCAGCCGGTAGCCGCTGATGCCGCCGGAGACGGCCAGCCCGGCACTGTTGGTGCAGCTGCGCGGAACGAGCACGGCGTACTCGGTGCCGACCGTGCGCAGCGGGTCGTAGACGCAGTTGCCGGGCGGCTTGGAGTTGTAACGCAGGTCGCCGTCGGCGTCGCGCAGGCCCATGGTCAGGTTCGGGGTGACCACGGCCACCCAGGCGGAGGCGCCCCGCGGGACGGTGTGCAGGGCCGCCGCGGCCCGCTCCCGGGCCAGCTCCTTGCGCTGCTCCTCGGTGCGCTTGTCGGCGCCGGGCTCGCCGTCGCCGCGCAGCCAGTCCGCCAGGCCGGGCACCGCCCGGTGCCAGCGCACCTCGTGGTCGCCCGGGCGCACCGAGGTGATCAGGCCGTCGTCCCAGACCACGATGGCGTTCTCCCCCGCCATCGACAGGTACAGCGCGGTGGCGCCCTCGCGGCGGTAGGACCAAGCCTGCTCGCCGCTCTGCCGGTGGAAGGCCTCCAGCCCCGGGCCGACCTTCAGGTCCAGGTCGGCCGCGCTCAGCGACTGCGAGTTGACCGGCGTGGCCTCCGCGTCGCCCGGCCCCGCCACCCGGTCGCCGAACGGCACCGGCTTGTTGGCGTGCGCCGCCGCACCGGCCGCAAGGACCAGCATCACCGCCAGGGCAGGCAGGATCGAGCGGGGGGTCAGTACACGCAGCGGCTTCGGGGACACGGCCGGAGCGTACCTTTCGGCGGGCACGGGAGTCAGCCCGGAATCGCCGCCGGTCCGGACCGCGGACCGCACGCCCGGACACGTGCGCCCTCCCCGCGCACCCACCCGCCCACCTGCGCCGTCGGGGCCGCGGCCGGACCGCCGCCCGTTCCGGGGCCGACCGCCCGGGCCCGACCGGACCGTTACAGAGCTGATACACGGAGCGCTCCGCCGGCGGCCGTTGCGGCAGACGGCGTTCGAATATCGCCCACTTTAGGGTGACATTCGGCTTTTCCGACGCGCGCCGGGCCTACTGTCGGCGAGCGGAGCGCCACGGTCCGTCCAGTGCGCCCCCGCCCCGAGACGCCCGGAGGAGAGACCATGCGATACGGCCGCCTGACGCTGGCCGCCGCCGCCCTGCTGCTGACGGCCACGGCCAGCGTCCCGGCCGGGACGCCGCTCAGCCAGACCGAACGGCACGCCCTCGCCTCGGACGCCTTCGAGCCGCGCGGCGCCGCCCCCCGCCCGCCCGTCCAGCGGCCCACGCACGAGCCGCCGTTCGGCGCCTTCGTCGGCTCCTGGGACAACTACATCCCGCAGGTCGGCCGGTACGCGAGGTGGCTGGGCGACGCCAACCTCCAGGTCGGCCACACCTATCTGGCGGGCAACGGCTGGGCCGACGTCGAGGGCGAACCGGTGGTGCTCGGCATGTGGTCGCAGTGGCGGCTGGCCGACCCGTCCCGGCTGCTCGTCCTCGGCGTGCCGATGCTGGTGCCCAACGAGGCGAACGTGCCGGACGGCGAGGTCGCCAAGCTGCTCGCCCAGGGCGCGCGCGGGGACTTCGACCGGCACTTCCTGCAGCTCGCCCACCGACTGGTCGCCCTCGGCGGCACCGACACCGTGCTCACCCTCGGCTGGGAGATGAACGGCGTCACCTACACGCACCGCTGCAAGCCCGACCCGTCCGCGTGGAAGGTCTACTGGCGGCGGATCGTCGGCGTGATGCGCTCGGTGCCCGGGCAGCGGTTCCGCTTCGACTTCGCCCCGACCCGGGGCCTGGACGCCATCCCGTGGACCAAGTGCTACCCCGGCGACGACGTGGTCGACATCATCGGCATGGACAGCTACGACCAGCCCGCCGGGGCCACCTTCGACGACTACGTGCGCGAGCCGTACGGGCTGCAGGACCAGGTGGAGTTCGCCGCCAAGCACGGCAAGCCGGTCTCGTACCCGGAGTGGGGACTGTTCCGCAACGGCGACAATCCCGAGTTCGTGCAGCGGATGGTCGAGTGGATGCGCACCCACGACACCGCCTACCAGACCGTCACCGACTACTGCCCGCACGGCTTCTTCCAGTGCGACCGCAACCCGCGCTCGGCCGCCCGGTTCAAGCAGCTGATGTCCAGCTCGAAGGGGGCGCCGGCGGTCGTGCCGACGGCGCCCCAGGTGCCCACCGCGCCGATCGCCCCGCCGGTGGCGCCGAGCCCGCCCAAGCCGCCGAGCCTGCCCGGGGCGGCGAGCCCGGCGCCGAGCGCCTCGCCGAGCCCGGCTGCGAGCCCGGCCGGGGCCGGGACGCCCGCCCGGCGCTGAGCCCGGGCGGGCTCCGGTCAGCTGCGGCGCCGGGCCAGCAGGGCCTCCTTGAGGCGCGGGAAGCGCGTGCGCAGCACGTGCACCGCCTGCTGCCGGGCGCGCACCGCACCGGCCTGGACGGCGACCGCCGGCGCCGCCCCGGCTGGACCGAACAGCAGGCGCTGGTTGGGCAGTTGGTCCGGCCGCCAGCGCTGCTTGTACGGCTCCTGGCCGCGCAGCAGGCCGAGTACCGGAACGCCTGCGCCGACCGTCTCGTCCAGGGCCGCGCCGAACAGCAGCCCGGCGATGTCCAACCGCTCGCGCAGCACCGGGTGCGCGCCGTACATGTACAGGCCCCCGAAGGACGGGCAGAGCAGCAGCAGGTTCACCGCGACCAGTTCGCCGTCCAGCCGGAACCGGTGGACGGCGGCCTTGCCGGTGGCGACCAGGCCGGTGGTGGACTCGGTCAGGTGGCGGGCGAAGCGCTCGGTACGGTGCTCCGCGGTGACACCGCGCTCCTGCCACTGCAGGAAGTGCAGCCGCAGCAGGTTCTCCACCGCCTCCGGCACCTCGGCCACCGGTGTCGGGCTGACCTGCACCCCGACCTCGGCGATCTTGCGCAGCTTCACCCGGCTGCGCTGGGCGGTCTTGCCGGGCACCCGCTTGAGCAGCCGGTCCATCGGGACGGCCGGCAGGTACTGGCAGAGCGAGTCCTGGTAGCGGCGGCGCCGGCCGTGCCAGTGCTCGTACACCCGCTGCACCGCCGCCTCGGGGTGCACCTCGCGCAGTTCCAGCGAGTGCCACGGGCGGGTGAGCGGGAGGGCGGCCGCGAACTCGGCGGCGGCCCGGTCGGCGCAGTCGTCGTCGAGCAGGACGTCGGAGTAGTCGACCAGCCCGGCGCCCAGGGCGGTCAGCCCGCCGAGCAGGCCGCCACGGCGCATGAAGGCGCCCGCGCCGACCAGGAGGCCGTCCCGGCGGACGAGCACCACCAGCAGGCCGCCCGGGCTGCCGTAGTGGCGCCACCAGGAGCGCTGCCAGGCGGCGGCCTGGAAGAAGGTGGCGGTCCGGCAGCGGCCGGCCAGGGCGTCCCACTCCTCGGCGAGGGTGTCCAGGGCGTCGTCCTCGCGGCGCAGCTCGGTCGTCCAGCCCGACGCCGCCGACCGGGCCGGGAGGCCGGTGCGCCGGGTCTCGGTGCTCATCGTCCGCTCCCGGTGGCGGCCTTCTCCTTGGCCGGGGGCTCCTCCGCGGCCCCGGGCTTCCCCACCTTCTCCGCCTTGGTCCCCTTCTCCGCCTTGGCCGTCTGCGCCGTCTGCTCGGCCCGCTCGGCGGCGGGCGGCTCCTCGGTCCGCGGCCGCGGGGCGGTCGGCGTCGCCGCGACCGCCGGGGTCTCCGCGGACTCCGGCGCCTCCCGGGCCGCGGTCGGGGCGGCGGCCTCGACCCGGCGGCGGGTCATCATCACCAGGGCCCCCACCAGCAGCCCGGCCGCGCCGCCCACTGCGACGTCCAGCTTGGCGGACGGCGTGGTCGGCCGGTCCGGCTCGGCGGCCGGCGCCAGCGTCACCAGCCGGACGTCGGTGTCCTTGCTGCTGGCGTTGGCGAAGGAGACCAGCGAGCGGGCCACCGCGTCGGCGGTCTGCGCGGCCTCCTGGGGGCGCGTCCCGGTGCCGGTGATCTCGATCATCGGGGCGTCCGGGGAGGTGGTCCCGTGCACCAGGGACTCCAGCCGGGCCCGGGTGTGGCCGGTCTCGGCGGCCGCCACCGTGAGCACCTGCGGCTGGCCGGCCAACCGCCCGTACGCCTGGGCGAAGTTGGTCGCGATGGCGGCCTCCCCCGGGTTCTGCGGCACCACGAGGACGTAGGCGCTGGCCGCGTACGAGGGGTGCGAGACGACGGCGTACCCGGCGCCGGCCGCGGCGCCCAGCGGCACCGCGAGCGCCACCGGCCACCAGCGGCGGACCAGACGGCGGGCGCTTCGGCGCGGTGTGGTCATGGGTGTGACTCCTTGGGTATGGAAGGGCGGATCCGGCGGCGGCGGCCGGTCAAGCGCGGGCCAGCCGGTCGTAGAGGGCGCCCAGGTCGGCGGCGACCCGGGCGATGTCGTAGTGGCCGACCGCCGGGGGGTGCGGCAGCGGGTCGGCGCTGTGGTCGTTCAGGTGCCGCAGGTCGCGCAGCGCGGCGACGTACGCGGCGGCCTCGGACGGGATCCGGCGGGCCTGCGGGGCGGCGCTGGGCGGCAGTTCGTCGAGCGCCGGGCAGGAGCTGTGCCGCACCGGCAGACCGGCTGCGAGGCCCTCCAGGACGCCGAGGCCGAAGGTTTCCTCGGTGGAGGGGGAGGCCAGCACGTCCAGGGCGGTCAGCAGGTCGGGCACGTCGTCGCGCTCGCCGGTGAGCACCAGCCTTTCCCGGACGCCGAGTTCGGCGGCCCGGTGCTCCAGCGCGGCGCGCTCCGGGCCCGTGCCGACCAGCACCAGCCGGGTGGCCGGGTCGAGTTCGGCGAGGGCCTCCAGCAGCACCTCGAAGCGCTTGCCAGGGACCAGCCGACCGACCCCGCCGACCACCCAACTCCCCTCCGGCAGGCCGAGTTCGGCCCGCAGGCGACGGCGGGCGGCCGCCCGGTCGGCGGCCGGGCGGCGGTAGCGCGCGGTGTCGATGCCGTTGGGGATCAGCTCGACCCGGCTCGGCGGGACGCCCCAGGAATACAGGGTCTGGGCGACCTGGCGGGAGACCGCGACGGTCGTGCTGCCGAGCCGCTCGGCCGCCAGGTAGAGGCCCTTGACGCCGCGGGTGACCGGGCGGCCCTCGATCGCCCCGGCGTGCAGCGAGTGCTCGGTGGAGACCACCGCGCGCACCCCGGCGAGCCGGGCCGCCAGCCGGCCGTACAGCTGCGCCCGGTACAGGTGGGTGTGCACCAGGTCGTAGCGGCCGGAGCGGACCAGCCGGACCAGCCGTGGCAACGCGCCCAGGTCCCGGTTGCCGCGCATGCCGAGGTGGTGGACGGTCACCCCGTCGGCGCGCAACGCGGCGGTGACCGTGCCGGGGTTGGTCAGCGCGACCACCTCGCACTGCTGGTGCGCGGGCAAGTGCCGCAGCAGCAGGTGGAGTTGACGCTCGGCACCACCCGAGGCGAGACCGGTGACGATGTGCAGGACCCTCATGGCCGGTTCCCCCGCCGGAACACCGGGCGGCTTCGGCGCAGCTCGGTGACGGTGTCGCGGAGCCGGTGCCGGCCGCGCTTGGCGCGCAGCCGCCAGGCGCCGTCGCGGTCGCCGACGTAGCAGCGGGGCAGCGCGAAGAGGCCGGTGAGCGGGGAGTGCCCGATCGCACAGGCGTAGTCGTAGCCGGCGTCGCGGACGGCCTGGGTGGCGGGCAGGTCGACGGCGCCGTACGGGTAGCAGAAGCCGGCGACCGGGCCGCCGACCACGTCCTCCAGGAGGCGCCGGCTCTCCCGGGTCTGCACCGTCAGGACGTCGATCGGCAGGCCCGGCAGCGCCTGGTGGCCGAGGCCGTGCGAGCCGATCTCCCAACCGGCGGCGGCGAGTTCGGCGACCTCCTGGACGGTGAGCAGCTGCTTGCGCGGCCCCTTGGCGTCCCAGTCGTTGTGCCGGCCGAGCAGGTCGGCGACCACGTACGCGGTGGCGGTGAAGCCGTACGCCTGCAGGATCGGTACGGCGTACCGGGCGAAGTCCGCGTAGCCGTCGTCGAAGGTCAGGCCGACCAGTTTGTCGTCCCGGCCGGCGGTGCGGGCCCGCATCAGCTCGCGGACGGAGACGCCGCGCCGACCGCGCCGGTGCAGCCAGGCGATCTGCTCGGCGAACCGCTCGGGGCTGACGGTCAGCCGGTACGGGTCCTCCTTCTCGACCGCCACCGAGTGGTACATCAGGATCCACGGCGAGGAGGCGCCGGGGCCGGGCGGTTCGCCGACCGGGTGACGGCTCCTGGGCAATCGCGCCTTCGGCCCAACGGGGTCGGCGAGCGGGATGTCGCCGCGTGGTGCGGCGGCGACCGGCACGGCCTGGCGGCGGACCCCCGCCTGGGTCGAACGGACGGTTCCCCGTTCATTGTCCATGGGGAAGCTTCCCTTCATCGGCGACGGTTGGCGGGTTCAGGGCCCGGGCCGCGGCGAGGACCGGACCGCGCACCTCACGCGCACCGAGACCGGTGCCGAGGGCGGCGAAGGCCAGCGCAACGGTGAGGCCCCCGAGCAGGGTCGAGAGCAGGGGGTCGGCGGCCAGGCCGGCGGCGGCGGCGCCGAGCACGGTGGCCCCGGCGGCGGCGGCCGCCAGCCGGCCGTGTCCGCCGAGCACCCGGCGCAGCCGCAGCGGGATGCCGCGCAGCAGCAGGCCGTGCAGCAGCAGCGCGGCGGCGGCGGTGATGCCGGCCGCGTTCCCGGCGGCGAGCCCGAGGGCGCCGAAGCGGGGGGTGGCGAGCAGGCCGACCGTGACGGTGACGCCGAGTCCGAGCAGCATCGCGGCGACCGGGTACCAGTCCAGCAGCCGGCGGCCGCCGTCCTCGGTGCCCGGGTCGTCGGCCCGGCGGACCACCGGGCGCAGCGAGAAGTACGGACGGACTATCACGCCGATCAGGGCCTGAGCGGGCAGGCCGAAGCTGTAGACCCGGATGACGGCGGCGGTGGCGGCGGTGTCCTGCGGGCCGAAGGCGCCGCGCTGGAACAGCAGCGAGACCACCGAGGGGGCGCAGGCCATCAGGAAGGCGGTGCCGAACAGGACGACCGCCGCGGCCTGGCCGAGGTCCTTCTCGACCCGGTCCCGGGCGGCGGTGAGGTCCCCGGCCGCCAGCGCCCGGGCGACCAGCGGGAAGGTGACGGTGCAGATCAGGATGCCCGCCGTCATGGCCAGTTGGGAGACCTTGGCGGCGTAGTTGAGGTGCGAGATGGTGCCGGGCGGCAGCGCCGAGCCGAGGTAGCGCTCGACGAAGACCTGCGACTGGCGGGTCAGGGTGAACGCGGCCACCGGCAGCAGCGCGAGCGGCATCAGCACCAGGGCCTTGCGGGAGCGCCGGGCCCGGCCCGCGGTCGCGCCCCGGCGCAGCCGGCGCAGGAACGGGCCGACCAGCAGACCGGCCATCAGCAGGCTGCCGAGCGCGACGCCGAGGGCGGCGGAGCGCACGCCCAGGAAGGACTGGCAGCCGAGCAGCACGGCGAGGATGCCGAGGTTGTAGGCGACGTAGATGCCGGCCGGCGCGGTGAAGCAGTGGTGGGCGCGCAGCGCGGCGGCGAGGTAGCCGGCCACGCCGAACGGCAGCACGGTGATCGCGGTGATCCGGGTGCAGGCGACGGCGAGGCCGGGGTCGGCCAGGCCGGGGGCGAGCAGGTCGACCAGCTCCGGGGCGCCCAGGGCGACGGCCAGCGCGAGCCCGCTGAGCGCGAGCAACAGCCAGGGCAGGGTGGCGCGGACCAGCTGGCGGACCGGGTCGGGGGCGTCCGGGTGCTCCTCCCGCAGCACCAGGGCGAGGGCGAAGGCGGGCACCATGAGGAAGGACATGGCGTCCTCGATCAGCAGCGGCGCGGCCGTCTCCGGTACGGTCCAGGCGACCAGGAAGGCGTCGGTGCCCTGGTTGGCGCCGAAGTAGCGGGCCAGCAGCAGGTCGCGCAGCAGGCCCAGGCCGGAGCCGGCGGCGCTGAGGACGGCGGTGATGCCGAAGGCCTTGGCGAGGAAGCCGCGCCGGGGGGCCGGGCCGGGCCCGGGTCCGGCGTCGCCGGCGGGGGCGCTGCGCGGGGCGGGCACCGCGGAGGTGAGGGCCGGCTGGTCGGTGGTCATCGCGGGTCGGCCTCCGCAACGCAGGCCCGGGCGGCGAGGCCGAGGACGACGGAGGTCAGCACGGTGGTGGTGCCGCCGATGTCCGCGTACAGGAAGTCGATCAGCACCCAGGTGAGCAGGGCCAGCGCGGCCAGGGCCGAACCCCGGGAGTGGCGCAGGCAGCCGAGCAGCAGGCCGAGGAAGAGCGCGGCGTAGGCGACGATGCCGATCAGTCCCTGCTCGCTGAGCACCAGGAAGTACATGTTGTGCGGGGAGAGCAGAGGTTCGCGCTGGAAGCCGATGGTGGAGTCGGCGGCGTCGCTGCCGGAGGAGAGCCGCAACGGGGCGTGGCTGTCGCGCAGTTGCTGGAAGGCCTTGGGGCCCGCGCCGTGGACGGGGTGGTCCTGCCAGATCCGCCCGGCGGTGGCCCACAGGTCGTAGCGGTCGGAGACGGACTGGTCGGGGGCGGCGGAGACGGAGCCGATCGAGCTGAACCGCTCGGTGACACCGGAGGCGCCGAGGCCGAGGCCGCCGACCAGGACGACCGCGGCGGCCAGGCCGAGGACGGCGCCGCGGACGGCGAGCCGGGCGTCGGCGCGCAGCAGCAGCACGATGGCGGCGGCGCCGGTGGCGATCCAGCTGCCGCGGCTGAACGAGACGGCCAGCGGGAAGGCCAGGAAGGCGGCGGAGGCGAACATCGCGCGACGCAGCCGGGCGTCGCCGCCGGGGCGGCGCTCGGCCAGGGCCAGGGCCAGGGCGGCGAGCAGCCCGTAGCTGACGACCGTGGACATCGCCATGATGTCGAGGGCGCCGAAGGTGCCGACGGCCCGGATCGGCTGGCCGGCGTAGGAGGCGCCGGTCCGGGTGAGGTACTGGTTCGCACCGACCAGGCCCTGGATCAGTGCGGCGAGCACGAAGGAGCCGAGGACCAGCCGCTGGTCGACGCGGTCGCGCAGCGAGCAGAGCACCCCGGCCGGCACCAGGACGAAGACCTGGGTGAGCCGGACGAAGCCGGTCAGACTGGTGGCCGGGTCGATCGAGCCGACGGTGGCGACGGCGGCCGCGACCACGATCCCGCCGAACAGCACGCAGGTGGCGCGGCTGACGGCGGGCAGCCGCCCGCGCAGCAGGTTGAGCGCGGTGACGGCGACCAGGGCCAGCGAGGCCACGTCGGCGGCGGTGACGTGGACGGCGGCGGTGACGTCCTTCTCGCCGGTGGGCACGCAGACCAGCAGGACGGTCGCGGCGGCGAGCAGGCTGGTCCGGTCGGCCAGGACCGCACCCGCCTTCCGTAAGGCCGGCCGCGGGAAGGCGGGGAGGGTGAGGGCCACGCGGGTCAGCTCCCGTCCGGGTGGAGCATCAGGGCCGCGGTGCGGCACAGGATCTTGACGTCCTGCCAGAAGCTCCAGCTCTCGATGTAGCGGTTGTCGAACCGGGCCCGGTCCTCGATCGAGGTGTCCCCGCGCAGGCCGTTGACCTGGGCGAGGCCGGTGAGGCCCACCGGGACGCGGTGGCGGTCGGCGTACTCGGGGTGGGCCTGGCCGAACCGCATGACGAAGTAGGGGCGTTCGGGGCGCGGGCCGACCAGGCTCATGTCGCCGCGCAGGATGTTCCACAGCTGCGGCAGCTCGTCCAGCGAGCTGCGGCGCAGCAGTCGGCCGACGGCGCCCATCCGGTGGTCCTGGGAGATGTTCCAGCGGGTCGCCGACTCGTGCTCGTTGCTCGGGCGCAGGGTGCGGAACTTGAGGACGGTGAAGATCCGGCCGTCCAGCCCGGTGCGCTGCTGGCGGAAGAGCACGCCGGGGCCGGTGTCGAAGCGGACGGCCAGCGCGCAGAGCACCAGGACGGGGGCGAGCAGCAGCAGGCCGAGCCCGGCGGCGGTGACGTCCAGGGCGCGCTTGGCGACCCAGCCGGGACGGCGCATCGCCGGGCGGCCGACCCGCAGGCAGGGGAAGCCCCACAGGTGGTCGCCGCCGGTCACCCGGCTGGTGGGCAGCGAGCCGTACTCGCGCAGCGCGGGCACCAGCCAGACCTGGCAGCCGAGCCGGACGGCGTCGCGCAGGGCCGCGGCGGTCTCGGCCTCGTCGGCGGCGCCGGCGGTGGCGACCACGTGGTGGATCCGGCGCCTGCGGACCTCGCGCTCCAGCACCTCGCGGCCGCCGAGGACGGGCAGGTCGGTGTCGCCGGCGAGCAGCGGCGGGTCGGCGTCGAGGAAGCCCACCGGGCGCATCCCGTACTCGCCGCGCTCGCTGAGGGCGGCGGCGACCCGGCGGCCGAGCCGCCCGGCGCCGAGCACCAGGACGGGGCTGGGGCGGCTGCGGCGGATCCGCCGGACCAGGTGGTAGAGCACGACGCGGCCCAGGGCGGCGATCAGCAGCTGGACGCCGAGCAGGATGGTGAGCCGGGCCGGGGTGGCCGGGCCGCAGTCGGGCCAGCGGCCCTCCAGGCAGCCGGCCAGGGTGACGGCGAAGGTGGTGGCGACCACGGCCCGGACGGCCAGCGCGGGCAGTTCGTCCAGGACGGACAGGGTGAGCCGGGTGCGGTAGAGGCCGCCGGTCAGGTTGAGGGCGAGCAGCACGGGCAGGACGGCGGCGACGCCGAGCAGCGGCGTGAGCGGGACGGTCGGGTCGACGGCCCGGTTGGCGAGGCCGGTGGCGGTGCAGAGTGCGATCGCGTCGACCTGGACCAGTGCGAGCGGCAGCGCGATTCGGGAGCGGACCGCCCGGGGGGGCCGGCGGGGCGCTGGCACCGCCCGGGTCTGGGCGGATCCGGCCGGTCGGTCGAGCAGCCCGGTGCCGGGCCGCCGCGGGCCGGACAGGGGGCGACCGGATCGCGGCACGCTGTCGTGGTCAATGGTCATCAGCGCACGAACTCCCCTGCTGTGTGCCCGGGGTGACGGCGCCCCGGCACCGGTTGGCGCGGAGCGGCCGTCCCGGCCCGGTGGGCGCGGTCCTGACAGCACCTGCTGCCGCTGGCGGCTCTCGGTTCTCTCGCGCAGGGCCCGGCCGCGAAGGACTCGGTCACGACGGATCCGGTCGCGAAGGATCCGGTCGCGAAGGGCTCAGCCGCGAATTTCCGGTGTGAATTGAAAACGAAGCAGGCAAAATCCGACAATACAGAACCGGGACACACGGGCTGGAAGGTGACTTGCCATTTCATTCCAGCCGCCCATTAATAGGTATTTCGGATTTTACGCCTCTTCCTCATCCGGTTGAGGGTGCGAATACGACAGCGCCGGATCGGCGGGCATTCACGGCATGTGAAACGATCAGATCCGCTCTGGGACACGGGCCCGGCGCCGTCCGGCCGCCGGTCCGGCGCCGAGCAGATGGCGGTACAGCGCGTCCACCTGTTCGACCACCGTGCGGACGTCATGCCGGGCGACCACGTGATCACGCAGTCGTGCACCGCGCCGCTCGCACTCGATCGGATCGGACAGCGCTTCCGCCATTCGGGTGGCGAGCGCGGCCGCGTCCTCGGGCGGCACGACCGCCTGCCCCCGCTCGGCCTGGGGCAGGCACTCCCGGGCGCCCGGCACGTCGGTCAGCAGCACCGGGCGGGCCGCCGCCATCGCCTCCAGCGGGGCCAGCGCCATGCCCTCCCAGCGGGAGGGCAGCACCACCAGGTCGGCCGCCGCCAGCCACGGGCGTGGGTCCGGCACGTCCCCGACCAGCCGGACCCGGGACGGCTCGGCCGACTCCCGGACCAGGTCCGCCACCCGCCGCTCCTCCGGCCCGCCGCCGATCAGCGCCAGCCGGGCCTGCGGCACCGTCCGCAGCACCTCCGGCCAGGCCGCGAGCAGCACGTCCTGGCCCTTCTGCCGGCACAGTCGGCCCACACAGACCGCGAGCGGGGCGTGCAGGTCCAGACCCAGCGCGATCCGGGCGGCCCGGCGGTCGGCGGGCGCGTAGTGGCGGACGTCCACGCCGTTGGGCACCACCGCCCAGTCCGCGCTCACCCCGGCGGCCACGCCGTCGGCCCGCTCCTGGACGCTGACGCAGAGCAGGCGGTGCGCCCAGCGGCTGGCGAAGCGCTCCCAGTGCAAGGTGGCGGCGGCCAGCGGGCCCTCGACGGCGGCGAAGGACCAGGCGTGCGGCTGGAAGACGGTCGGCACCGCGCCGCGCACGGCCAGCCGGCCGGCCAGCCCGGCCTTGGCGCTGTGCAGGTGGACCACGTCGGGCGCGGCCGCCCGGACGATCCGGCGCAGCCGCCAGGCCTCGGTGACGGTGCCCGCGCCGGGCGAGCGCTCGGCGGGCCAGTCCTGGACCAGTGCGCCCACGGCGGTGGCCTCCTCGGCCAGCCGGCCACCGCGCGGACAGGCCACCAGCACCCGGTGGCCCGCCTCGCGCTGCCCCCGGACCAGATCGACGACGACGCGGGCGACTCCGCCGTCCACCGGCTGTGAAATGTGAAGGATCGTCATATGCACGGCGGCGAGCCTAGGGTGGCTCCCCCATGCCGGGCGGCCCCCGTCACCCGGAGGTGGCGGGCCGTCCACCCGTACGGCTTTCCGCTCGCATGGGTGGACGGGCTGCTCGAATTCCCGGGCGAATTACCGGGGGGAAATGCGGGGCCCGCCGGATCTCCACGGATCCCGGCGGGCCTCGACGGGTCCCGGAGGAGGTCAGCGGACCTCGGCGGCCAGGTTCGCCAGCACCTGGTCGTGGATCCGGTTCAGGCCCTTCGGGGCGAAGGTGCGCTCGAAGAAGCCGCCGATGCCGCTCGCGCCCTGCCAGGTGGCCGAGACGGTGACCTTCGACCGGCCCTCACCGGCCGCCGAGACGGTCCAGGTGATCACCATGCTGGAGTTGGCGTCCTTCTCCACCAGCTGGTCGGGCTTGGGCGCCGAGACGGTGAACAGGCAGTCCCGCACGCGCTTCTCGGTGGCCTGCAGCTTCCAGTGCACCTGGGTGCCGGCGCCGGTGCCGCCGACCCGGACCTCGTACTCGCTGTACTGCGCGGGCAGCAGCTTCGGGCGGGTCACCTGGTAGTCGGCGAGCGCCTCGTAGACCCGCTCGGGGGCGGCGTCGTAGTCCCGCTCGGTGGTGGCCTGCACCTGTCCCATGACCTTGCTCTCCTCGTCTGGTGGTCTTCCGGTCTCACCGGCAAGCCAATCACAGCGCCGGAGCCACAACCCTCCGGGGCTCGCAGCCGGCCGGACGGCCCGCCGGGGCGGAGGGAACGGAGGGATAGGGTGGCCGATGTGCTCGATCTGGTGACAGCAGTGCGCTACGTCGACCCGCTGCGCTCCGGTGGCTCCGTCCCCGGCGTGGTGGAGACCGACGACCTGGGAACGTACGTGGTCAAGTTCACCGGCGCCGCGCAGGGCCGCAAGGCACTGGTCGCCGAGGTGATCGTCGGCGAGCTGGCCCGGCGGCTCGGCCTGCGCGTCCCGGAACTGCGGCTGGTGGACTTCGATCCGGCGGTCGCCGCGGACGAACCGGACGCCGAGATCCAGGACATGCTGAAGGCCAGCGACGGGCTCAACCTCGGGATGGACCTGCTGCCCGGCGCGCGGGACTTCCGGCCCGGGCTGATCCCGGTGGACTCCGCCGAGGCCGGCCGGGTGGTCTGGCTGGACGCGCTCACCGGCAACGTCGACCGCACCGTCCACAACCCCAACCTGGTGGTCTGGCACGGGCGGCTCTGGCTGATCGACAACGGCGCCGCGCTGATCTTCCACCACCGCTGGGCCACCGCCGAGGCGGCGGTCGGCAAGCGGTACGACCTCAGCGCGCACGCCCTCGGCGGCTCGGCCCCGGACGTCCGGCTGGCCGACGAGGAGCTCGGACCGCTGGTCACCGTCGGCCTGCTGGAGGAGGTGCTGGCGCTCGTCCCGGACGCGTGGCTGGCGGACGAGCCCGGCTTCGACTCGGTGGACGCCGTCCGGCACGCCTACGTCACCCACCTGGCCGCCCGCGTGGTGCTCTCCGGGCAGTGGCTCCCGGACGGCTTCGCCACCCCCGAGCAGCTGCGCGAGGCCGAACGGCGCCGGGAGGCCCGGATGCGGGCAGGCCGGCCCGCCTGGCTCCAGGAGGTCCCGGACCTGCACGGCAAGCCCTCGGTGGAGACGGTCTGGGACCGCCACGTCGAGTGAGCGCCGGGCCCGACCCCGGGAAACGACCGGGGAGCGGACCCCAAGGCCCGCTCCCCGGCTCAGTGTTCAGGTGTCGCCGTGGTCAGCGCGTCAGCGCCACCACTGGACCGCCTTCTCGGCGTTGATGATGCCGGCGCCGTAGAAGCCGTTGTCGTCCGCGCCGCCCTCGCAGGTGGCCTTGTACTGCCCGGTGCCGCCCGGGTTGTACTCGCCGGTCGGGCACGGGTGCGACTCGGCCTGGTTGGTGAGCAGCTCGGTCAGCTCGTCCGGGCTGGCCCACGGGAAGGTGCTGGCGAGCAGGGCGACCACGCCGGTGACGTGCGGGGTGGCCATCGAGGTGCCCTGCATGTAGCCGTACTTGTTGCCCGGGATGGTGGACAGGATCCGGCCGTTCTTGTCCGGGGTGTCCGGGATCTGGTAGCGGGCGTCGCCACCCGGCGCGGCGACGGTCACGACGCCCTTGCCGTAGCTGGAGTAGTACGACTTCTCGCCCTTGACGCCGACCGCGGAGACGGCGACGACGCCGGGCAGCTCGGTCGGCAGCGACAGGCAGTCGTTGGTGACCGGGCGGGTGCCGGGGGTGGTGTCGTCCGGGCTGGAGACGTCAGTGGTCTTGTGCGCCAGGTCGATGTTCTCGTTGCCCGCCGCGGCGACGTTGAGGACGCCCTTGCGCTGCGAGAACGACACCGCCTTGCGGACGGCGGCGGTGATCGCGGCCTGGTCCTTGTCGTTCGGGCAGTTGAACATCCACGGGTCGACGTAGTAGCTGTTGTTGGTCACCTTGAAGCCGTGCTCACCGGCCCACACGAAGCCGCAGATCGCGTACTCGGGGTAGATGAACCCGCCGTCGTCGACGACCTTGACCGCGGCCAGCTTCACGTTCGGGGCGATGCCGACGACGCCCTTGCCGTTCTTGGCGGCGCCGATCGTGCCGGCCACGTGGGTGCCGTGGTCGCTGGTGGTGGGCTGCCAGGACTTCCAGTCGGTGTTCGGCTTGCCGCCGTCGATGCAGGAGACCGACTGCGAGGCGTCCACGTTGGCCGCCAGGTCCTCGTGCGTCGCGTCGATGCCGGAGTCCAGCACACCGACGGTGACGTTGCGGCTGCCGAGCGAGAGCTTGTGCGCCTTGTCGACACCGATCTGGCGCATGTCCCACTGGTTGGCCTCGTACGGCTCCTGACCGTCCGCGGGGGCGGCGGCGGGCGCGGGCGCGACGTCGGCCTTCGTCTGGTCGGCGGCGGTGATGCCCTTGGTGCGGCTGGCACCGACGGAGTCGACGCCCTTGGTCTGGCGCAGCTTCGCGGCGAACGCGGTGTCGTTCGAGCGGGCGATGACGACGCCGATCTGCTCGTACGAGTACACCACCGAGCCGCCCAGGGCGGTGATCGCCTTCTCGACCTTCTGCACCTGACCGTGGTTGGCCTTGGTGTTGACGACGTAGCTGAGCAGCGGACCGGTCGTCGAGCCCGCCGAGGGGGCGGCCGCGACGGCGGTGCCGGCCGGCAGCGCGAGGGCGCCGGCGGTGGCGAGCACGAGGCCCACCGCCGCGAACCGGGTCCGGCTGATCCGAGGAACTCTCATAGGGGTTGGCCCTCCCGAGTCGTCATGCGGCAGCTGCGGTGTGGCAGGTGCGCTGGAATGATCGGGACGCTAATGAATATTCGCTGATATGCGCAAGAGGTAGTCATCTAATCGTCACATCTTGGCCAACAGCGGAGGGCAGGAGTCCACAGTTCAACCGTGGAAACAGAGTGAAGAGTGTTAAAAAGTGATGGTTCGCCGACGGAGCTGGTCGGCGAACCATCGGATACAGTGCGGGCAGCCCGGACCCGTCGGCGGCGCACAAGAGCCTGCCGAGCGGTGTCGGTTCGAGCGCCTCGCCCGCGGGCCGGGGTGTCGGTCAGTAGCGCCAGCGGGTGGCGGCGACCAGTTGCTCGGGGGTGGCGGCGGCGTACTGCTCGTCCTCGGCCCGGCGCACCGCCAGCACCGCCTCGTACAGCGGCCCGCCGAGCGCCTCGCGCAGCACCGTCGAGCGCTCGTACGCGGCCAGCGCCTGCGCCGGTCCGGCCGGCAGCCGGGGCACCGTGCCGGGCTCGGCGGCGGCCGGGTCGCCGGTGAACTCCGGCGGCAGCGAACGGTGTTGGTCGAGACCGGCGAGGCCGGCGGCGAGCACCGCGCCGACCGCCAGGTACGGGTTGGCGCTGGCGTCGAAGCACTTGACCTCGGCGTTCGCGGCGGCCGCCCGCTCCCCCGTGGAGCCCGTCACCAGGCGCAGCGCGGCCTCGCGGTTCTCCAGGCCCCAGCACTGGTAGGCGCCGGCCCAGTGCGAGGGCACCAGCCGCAGGTACCCGGCCGGGCTGGAGCAGCCCAGCACCAGCAGTTCGGGCAGCGCGTCCAGCACGCCGGCGAGGAAGCCCTCGGCCTCGGCGGTCAGGCCGTGCGGGCCGGAGCCGCCGTGGCCGAGGTTGCGGCCGTCCCGCCAGAGGCTGAGGTGCAGGTGCCCGCCGTTGCCGACCGTGTCGGGCTCGACCACGGGGGCGAAGGAGACTCGCAGGCCGTGCCGGGCGGAGACGGCCCGGACGGTGTGCCGGACCAGGACGGAGGTGTCGGCGGCGCAGACCGGGCCCTCGGGGGCCACCGAGACCTCGAACTGGCCCGGGGAGTACTCGGGGTGGATCTGCAGGACGGTCAGCCCCTGCTCGCCGAGGGCGCGCAGGACCTCCCGCAGGTAGTCGGAGAGGTCGGTGAGCCGGTGCATCCCGTAGGCGGGGCCGTGCGTCGGGTACTGCGGCTCGTCCTGCGGCCCGCCGGCCAGGGCGACCACCCACTCGACCTCGATGCCGGCCTTCAGGGTCAGCCCGCGCTCGGCGGCCGCCGCCTCCATCCGGCGGGCGAACAGCCGCTGGCAGCCGGGGTGCGGGGAGCCGTCCTGGGTGTACCGGTCGCCCGGGGTCCAGGCCCAGCCGGGCTGGGCGGCCAGCGGGACGACCCGGGTGAGGTCGGGGTAGAGCCTGAGGTCCCCGATCGGGCCGCCGACGCCCGGGCCGGTGGCGAAGCCGTCGTCGGCGAGGATCGCGTCGAAGCAGGGCGCGGCGCCGACGCCCCACTGCGCCGCGTGCACCAGGCCGCCCAGCGGGACGGCCTTGACCCGGGTGATGCCCGCGTTGTCCACCCAGGTGACGGCCACCGCCTCGACGGCGGCCGTGCGCAGCCGGCCGGCGGCCGCCTCGGCCTGTTCGACCCGCACGGAGCGCGGGGGCAGCGCGACGGCGGCCGACTGCCCGTCGAGGCCGGCGTCCTGCCCGGTGGGGCCGGAGGGGGACGCGGTGGGGCCGGCGGCGGTTCCGAGGGTCATGCGGTCCATGCTGCCCGGCCCGCCGGGGCCGGGTAATACCCCGATCGGGTGGTCCGGCCGGACGCCCGTCCACCCGTTCACCCGTTCGGGTCGGCGCAGGCGGGCCCGCCCTCGTCGACGTTTCCGCTCGCACCCCCTTCCTACTCGCGAGTAGCTTCGCTACAGTGGCCGCACGCATCACCGCCGGGCTTCGGGAGCCGCACCGGCGGGGGCCTGCGGTCGCCGTGTCTGCGGCGGGCGCGCGGTGCGTCTTTCACCGGCCGGTGCCGCGAACCGCGGCGGGCCGGGTTCCCTTCCTCGTATCAGAGCCGCTTCCTCGTCACCCCTGAGCGCCTGAGCACCACGGCACACCCGCAGTTCGGCCGGAGCGGACCGGCCGCCGCGCCGGTGTGCCGGAACCCGTCATCTCCCCACCCCCGCGCGCGGACCCTCCTCCGGCGACGGCCGCCCCCGCACGGACCCGCGGGCGCGGCGGCCCGCCCGCCGGAGCACGCGCGGGCCCCTCATGACTAGGAGTCAGGACAGATGAAGCGTCCCTTTTCCACGGTCGCCGTCGTCGGCCTCGGCACGATGGGTGCCGGTGTCGCGGTGGCCGTCGCCAGGAGCGGCCGCCGGGTGATCGGCATCGAGGCCACCGAGGACTCGGCCGCCCGGGCGCTGGCCCGGATCGAGGAGGCGACCGCGCACGCGGTCGACCGGGAGCGGATCACCGCCGGGGAGCGCACCGCGCTGCTGGCGCTGATCTCGGTCGGCCACGAGCTGTCGGCCGCCGCCGAGGCGGACCTGGTGATCGAGGAGGTGCCCGAGCAGCTGGAGCTGAAGCGGGAGCTCTTCGCCGAGCTGGACCGGATCTGCCCGGAGGCGACGGTGCTGGCCACCGGCACCACCGCGCTCTCGGTGACCCGGATCGCCGCCGCGACGGCCCGCCCGGAGCGGGTGCTGGGCCTGCACTTCTTCAACCCGGTGCACACCATGAAGCTGGTCGAGGTGGTCCGCACGGTGCTGACCTCGCCGCAGACCGCCGAGGACGCCGCCGCGTTCGCCCGGGACCTCGGCAAGGAGCCGGTGGCGGCCGGCGACCGGGCCGGCTTCGTGGTGAACGGCCTGCTGTTCGCCTACCTGAACCAGGCCGCCGCGATGTACGAGTCCAAGTACGCCTCCCGGGAGGACATCGACGCCGCGATGCGGCTCGGCTGCGGCCTGCCGATGGGCCCGCTGGCGCTGCTCGACCTGATCGGCGTGGACACCGCGCGGACCGTCCTGGAGGCGATGTACGAGCAGTCCCGGGACCGCCTGCACGCGCCCGCCCCGATCCTCGGCCAGCTGGTCGCGGCCGGGCTGCTGGGCCGCAAGTCCGGCCGCGGCTTCTACACCTACGAGGCGCCCGGCTCGTCCCGGGCCGTGGACGCGGCGACCGGACCGGCGAGGCCCGGGGTGGCGGGTCGGGAGGTCCGTACGGTCGGCGTCTGCGGCTCGGGCACCATGGCGACCGGCATCGCCGAGGTGTTCGCCAAGGCCGGCCACCCGGTGCTGCTGGCCGCCCGCAGCCAGGACAAGGCCGACCGGGCCAAGGCGCAGCTGGCGAAGTCGCTGGCCCGCTCGGTCGACCGGGGCCGGCTGAGCGCTGAGCAGCGGGACGCCGCACTCGCGCTGGTCACGCCGGTCGGTCAGTACACCCAACTGGCCGAGGCGGACCTGGTGATCGAGGCGGTGGCCGAGGACCTGACGGTCAAGCGCGAGCTGTTCGCCACCCTGGACAAGATCGTCAGGCCGGGCGCGGTGCTCGCCACCACCACCTCCTCGCTGCCGGTGATCAGCTGCGCGACCGCGACCTCGCGGCCGCAGGACGTGATCGGCATGCACTTCTTCAACCCGGCGCCGGCCATGAAGCTGGTCGAGGTGGTCTCCACCGTGCTCACCGCGCCGGACGTCACCGCGACCGTGCTGGAGCTGACCGCCAAGGTCCGCAAGCACCCGGTGGAGTGCGGCGACCGGGCCGGCTTCATCGTCAACGCGCTGCTCTTCCCCTACCTGAACGACGCGGTGCGGATGCTCCAGGAGCACTACGCGACGGTGGACGACATCGACACCGCGATGAAGCTGGGCTGCGGCTACCCGATGGGCCCGTTCGAGCTGCTGGACGTGGTCGGGCTGGACGTCTCGCTGGCCATCGAGCAGGTGCTGCACCAGGAGTTCCGCGAGCCGGGCCTGGCCGCCGCGCCGCTGCTGGAACACCTGGTCGCGGCGGGCTGCCTGGGCCGCAAGACCGGCCGCGGCTTCCGCGACCACGCGCGCCGGTGACCACGCCACCGGCCGGGGGCGCCGCGCGCGGGGCGGCGCCGCCCGGGACATCTCCCGACCAGGCCCGGCCGGGCTGGAGCCCTGGGGCGGTGTCCGCGCGCTGGCCCAGACCGGCCGTGACCGGCCCGGTCGCGCCGGTCCTGCGGGGAAGGGCCGCAGCCGTGCCGTCGGGGCCGTGTAGCGTTCCGGACATGGATCGGGTTCAGTCAGCCACCCCGCAGCACTCCGCCGGACCTCGCGGCGCCGACCGGCCGGCCCCCTCGACCGGGGGCACCGGGCCGGAAGGCGGGCCGGGCAGCCGCCGGGCGGCGGCGCAGCGCCAGCAGATGCGTCAGGACCTGGCCACCGCCGCGATGGAGCTGTTCTCCTCGCAGGGCTACGAGGAGACCACGGTCGATCAGATCGCGGCCGCCGCCGGGGTGGCCCGGCGGACCTTCTTCCGGTACTTCCGGTCGAAGGAGGAGGCGATCTTCCCCGACCACGACGACACCCTCGTCCGGGTGGCCGACCTGCTGGCCAGCGCCGAGCCGGAGGAGCACCCGCTGGACGTGGTCTGCCGCGGCATCAAGGAGGTGCTGCGGATGTACGCCTCGACGCCGGGGGTGTCGGTCGCGCGGTACCAGCTGATCCGTCAGGTGCCGGCGCTGCGCGAGCGGGAGATCGCCGTGGTGGCCCGGTACGAGCGGCTGTTCACCCGGTACCTGCTGGGCCGTTTCGACACCGGCGAGTCCATCCCCTCGGGGTGGCAGCGCGGCGGCGAGGACGACTCGATGCTGGCCGAGGTGTCGGCGGCGGCGGTCGTCGCGGCGCACAACCACGTGCTGCGGCGCTGGCTGCGGGCCGGCGGGCGCGGGGACGTGGAGGCGCAGCTGGACCACTCCTTCGAGGTGATCCGGCGGACCTTCTGGGCCTCCAGCGCGCCGGGTGCCAGGCGCCGGGGCTCATTGGTGGCACCGGGTGCCAGTGGGGCGCCCGGGGATGTCCTGGCCGAGAGCGCACTGAGTGCCAGCCCTGGAGGTGAGGTCCTCATCACAGTCGCCCGGACGGACGCTCCGCTGGACGTGGTGGTGGACAGCATCCGGGCCGCACTGAGTGGCACCCGGGAGTCCTAGGAGCAGCGTTTACACAGGTCAGAGCAGTATCGAGGGCCCGCGCCGAACAGTCGGCGCGGGCCCTTCGCATGCCCGCCCGAATGCCGCCACCGGCCGTTCCAGCGCGCCGGAATTCGTGACACCCGGTGTCTTTACGAGTGGCACAGGGTGCCACTACCTTGTTACCCACCAGTCGCGGCGCCGCGGCTCCCCACCTCGGCGCGCCGTCGTCCGGCGTTCCCACACCCCGGGAGCAGCGTCCCGCCCGGTCCACCCGGGCGCCCAGCCTGACCGACCACCACCCACCTCAGCGAAGCCGGTGTCCGCTCCCGGCTACCCCAGACGCCCTGTGCCCTCACACAGGTACGCCTTCGGAGGCAGCCATGCAGGAAATCCTCGACGCGATCCTCAGCAACGACGCCACGTCGGAGGACTTCGCCGCCGTCAAGCTGCCCGAGTCCTACCGAGCGGTGACGCTCCACAAGGACGAGGAGCAGATGTTCGCGGGCCTCGACAGCCGCGACAAGGACCCCCGCAAGTCCCTTCACCTCGACGAGGTCGCCCTGCCGGAGCTCGGCCCCGGCGAGGCCCTGGTCGCCGTCATGGCCAGCGCGGTGAACTACAACACCGTCTGGAGCTCGATCTTCGAGCCGGTCTCCACCTTCTCCTTCCTGGAGCGCTACGGCCGGCTGTCGCCGCTCACCAAGCGCCACGACCTGCCGTACCACGTCGTCGGCTCCGACCTCGCGGGCGTGGTGCTGCGCACCGGCGCCGGCGTCAACGCCTGGAAGCCGGGCGACGAGGTGGTCGCGCACTGCCTCTCGGTGGAGCTGGAGTCCCCGGACGGCCACGACGACACGATGATGGACCCGGAGCAGCGCATCTGGGGCTTCGAGACCAACTTCGGCGGTCTGGCCCAGCTCGCCCTGGTGAAGACCAACCAGCTGCTGCCCAAGCCGAAGCACCTCACCTGGGAGGAGGCCGCCTCCCCCGGACTGGTCAACTCCACCGCCTACCGCCAGCTGGTCTCGCGCAACGGCGCCGGCATGAAGCAAGGCGACAACGTGCTGATCTGGGGCGCCAGCGGCGGCCTCGGCTCGTACGCCACCCAGTACGCGCTCGCCGGCGGCGCCACCCCGATCTGTGTGGTCTCCAACGACCAGAAGGCCGAGATCTGCCGCGCCATGGGCGCCGAGGCGATCATCGACCGCTCCGCCGAGGGCTACCGGTTCTGGAAGGACGAGCACACCCAGGACCCGCGCGAGTGGAAGCGCCTGGGCGCGAAGATCCGCGAGTTCACCGGCGGCGAGGACGTCGACATCGTCTTCGAGCACCCGGGCCGGGAGACCTTCGGTGCCTCGGTGTACGTCACCCGCAAGGGCGGCACCATCGTCACCTGCGCCTCCACCTCCGGCTTCATGCACCAGTACGACAACCGCTACCTGTGGATGTCGCTCAAGCGCATCGTCGGCTCGCACTTCGCCAACTACCGCGAGGCCTTCGAGGCCAACCGCCTGATCGCCAAGGGCAGGATCCACCCGACCCTGTCCAAGGTCTACTCCCTGGAGGAGACCGGCCAGGCCGCCCTCGACGTGCACCACAACAAGCACCAGGGCAAGGTCGGCGTGCTCTGCCTGGCCCCCGAGGAGGGCCTGGGCGTGCGCGACGCGGAGTTCCGGGCCCGGCACCTCGACGCCATCAACCGCTTCCGTAACGTCTGAGGCCGATCCGATGACCGACCAACGTGTCCAGCGCGACCGCCCCTGGCTGATGCGCACCTACGCCGGGCACTCCACCGCGAGCGACTCCAACGCGCTCTACCGGCGGAACCTGGCGAAGGGCCAGACCGGCCTCTCCGTCGCCTTCGACCTGCCCACCCAGACCGGCTACGACTCCGACCACATCCTCGCCCGCGGCGAGGTGGGCCGGGTCGGCGTCCCGGTCGGCCACGTCGGCGACATGCGCACCCTGTTCGACGGCATCCCGCTCGAACAGACCAACACCTCCATGACGATCAACGCCACCGCGATGTGGCTGCTGGCGCTCTACCAGGTGGTCGCCGAGGAGCAGGGCGCCGACATCGCCAAGCTCACCGGCACCACCCAGAACGACATCGTCAAGGAGTACCTGTCGCGCGGGACGCACGTCTTCCCGCCCGGCCCCTCGGTGCGCCTGATCACCGACATGATCGCCTACACCGTCGGCCACATCCCCAAGTGGAACCCGATCAACATCTGCAGCTACCACCTGCAGGAGGCCGGGGCCACACCCGTCCAGGAGATCGCCTACGCGATGTGCACCGCCATCTCGGTGCTCGACGCCGTCCGCGACTCCGGCCAGGTGCCGGCCGAGCGGATGGGCGAGGTGGTCGCCCGGATCTCCTTCTTCGTGAACGCCGGCGTGCGCTTCGTCGAGGAGATGTGCAAGATGCGCGCCTTCGCCCAGCTGTGGGAGAAGGTCACGCTGGAGCGCTACGGCGTCCAGGACCCGAAGCAGCGCCGCTTCCGCTACGGCGTCCAGGTCAACTCCCTCGGCCTGACCGAGGCCCAGCCGGAGAACAACGTCCAGCGGATCGTCCTGGAGATGCTGGCCGTCACCCTCTCCAAGGACGCCCGCGCCCGCGCCGTCCAACTGCCCGCCTGGAACGAGGCGCTGGGCCTGCCCCGGCCCTGGGACCAGCAGTGGTCGCTGCGGATCCAGCAGGTGCTGGCCTACGAGTCGGACCTGCTGGAGTACGGCGACCTCTTCAACGGCTCCGAGGTGGTCGAGGCCAAGACCGCCGACCTGCTCGCCGGCGCCGAGGCGGAGATCGCCAAGGTGCTGGAGATGGGTGCCAAAGCAGGCAATCGAGGCATCATCCCCGCCGTCGAGTCCGGCTACCTGAAGTCCAACCTGGTCGCCTCGCACGCCGCCCGCCGGGCCCGGATCGAGTCCGGTGAGGACCGGATCGTCGGCGTCAACTGCTTCGACACCACCGAGGAGAGCCCGCTCACGGCCGACCTCGACACCGCGATCATGGTCGTCGACCCGGCCTCCGAACAGTCCGTGCTCGCCGCCCTGGAGGCCTGGCGCGGACAGCGCGACGAGGCCGCCGCCCAGACCTCGCTGGCCGAACTCAAGGCCGCCGCGGCCACCGAGGCCAACCTGATGCCGGCCACGCTCGCCTGCGCCCGGGCCGGCGTCACCACCGGCGAGTGGTCCTTCGCCCTGCGCGAGGTCTTCGGCGAGTACCGCGCGCCCACCGGCGTCGGCGGCGCACCCGTCGCGGTGGCCGCCGAGCCCGGCGGGGAGCTGGCCGCGGTGCGCGCCGCCGTCGCCGCCACCGCCGAGGAGCTGGGCGCCGGCAAGCTGCGCCTGCTGGTCGGCAAGCCCGGCCTGGACGGGCACTCCAACGGCGCCGAGCAGATCGCCGTCCGGGCCCGCGACGCCGGGTTCGAAGTGGTCTACCAGGGCATCCGGCTGACGCCGGAGCAGATCGTCTCCGCCGCCGTCGCGGAGGACGTGCACTGCGTGGGTCTGTCGATCCTCTCCGGCGCCCACTCCGAACTGGTACCCGACGTTCTGCTGCGGCTGCGCCGGGCCGGGGTGCAGGATGTCCCGGTGATCGTGGGTGGCATCATCCCGGCAGCGGACGGCGAGGCCCTCAAGGCCGCCGGCGTCGCCGCCGTGTTCACCCCGAAGGACTTCGGCATCACGACCATCATCGGCCGGATCGTGGACGAGATCCGGCTCGCCAACAAGCTCCAGCCCTGGACGCCCGCACCCGCGCCCACCAGCTGACCACTGGGAAGGAACCGAAAAACCCTCATGAGCACCATGAACCGCCTGCGCCCGCGCCGCTCCTGCCTCGCCGTACCCGGCAGCAACCCGCGCTTCCTGGAGAAGGCCCAGGGCCTCCCCGCCGACCAGGTCTTCCTCGACCTGGAGGACGCCTGCGCCCCGCTGGTCAAGGAGAGCGCCCGCCACCTCGTCGTCGACGCGCTCAACAACGGCGACTGGGGCGGCAAGACCCGCGCCGTCCGGGTCAACGACTGGACCACGCACTGGACCTACCGCGACGTGATCACCGTCGTCGAGGGCGCCGGCCCCAACCTCGACTGCATCATGCTGCCCAAGGTCCAGGACGCCGAGCAGGTCAAGGCGCTCGACCTGCTGCTCACCCAGATCGAGAAGACCATGGGCTTCGAGGTCGGCAAGATCGGCATCGAGGCGCAGATCGAGAACGCCAAGGGCCTGGTCAACGTCGACGCCATCGCCGAGGCCTCGCCCCGGCTGGAGACCATCATCTTCGGCCCCGCCGACTTCATGGCCTCGATCAACATGAAGTCCCTGGTGGTCGGCGAGCAGCCGCCCGGTTACCCGGCCGACGCCTACCACTACATCCTGATGCGGATCCTGATGGCCGCCCGCGCCAACGACCTGCAGGCGATCGACGGCCCGTACCTGCAGATCCGCAACCAGGAGGGCTACCGCGAGGTGGCCGGCCGCTCGGCCGCCCTCGGCTTCGACGGCAAGTGGGTGCTCCACCCCGACCAGGTCGCCGCCGCGAACGAGATCTTCTCGCCCTCGCAGGAGGACTACGACCACGCCGAGCTGATCCTCGACGCCTACGACTGGTGCACCTCCGAGGCGGGCGGCGCCAAGGGCTCCGCGATGCTCGGCGACGAGATGATCGACGAGGCCAGCCGCAAGATGGCCCTGGTCGTCGCCGGCAAGGGCCGGGCCGCGGGCATGGAGCGCACCACCAAGTTCGAGATCCCGGAAAGCTGAGGACCGAAGCCATGCAGTTCGGACGCACCTACGAGGAGTTCGAGGTCGGCGCGGTCTACAAGCACTGGCCCGGCAAGACCGTCACCGAGTACGACGACCACCTCTTCTGCCTGCTCACCATGAACCACCACCCGCTCCACCTGGACTCCAACTATGCGGAGCGGACGACGGACTTCGGCAGGAACGTCGTGGTGGGCAACTACATCTACTCGCTGCTGCTGGGCATGTCCGTCCCGGACGTCTCCGGCAAGGCCATCGCCAACCTGGAGATCGAGTCGCTGCGGCACATCGCGCCGACCTTCCACGGCGACACGCTCTACGGCGAGACCACCGTCCTCGACAAGTGGCCGTCCAAGTCCAAGGACGACCGCGGCATCGTCCACGTCGAGACCAAGGGGTACAAGCAGGACGGCACGGTCGTCTGCATCTTCCGCCGCAAGGTGATGGTGCCGACCGAGACGTACATCAAGGAGCGCGGCGGCGAGCAGCCCGGCCGCCCCACCCCGCTCTCCTGATCCGCTCCACCCCTCTGTTACCCCGGAGGGGCAGGCCGCCGTCATCGGCCGACCCCCACCCGGAACGGGGGCCCTGCTGCCGCAGCCACGCCGGCAGGGCCCCCGGCAATCCCCCCCCCCGACCCTCAGACTTTTTCGGAGCCGCACGATGGGACGCCTGGCACAGACCGACGGCCTCACCGAGATCCAGCGGGACATCCTCGCCACCGTGCGGGATTTCGTCGACAAGGAGATCATTCCGGTCGCGACCGAGCTGGAGCACAAGGACGAGTACCCGACCGCCATCGTCGAGGGCATGAAGCAGCTCGGCCTCTTCGGGCTCACCATCCCCGAGGAGTACGGCGGCCTCGGCGAATCGCTGCTCACCTACGCCCTGGTGGTCGAGGAGATCGCCCGCGGCTGGATGAGCGTGTCCGGCATCGTGAACACCCACTTCATCGTGGCGCACATGATCAACGCCCACGGCACCCAGGAACAGAAGGACCACTTCCTGCCGAGGATGGCCGCCGGCGAGATCCGCGGCGCCTTCTCGATGTCCGAGCCCGGCCTCGGCTCCGACGTCGCGGCCATCTCCACCAAGGGCGTCAAGGACGGCGATTCCTACGTCCTCAACGGCCAGAAGATGTGGCTCACCAACGGCGGCACCTCCACCCTCGTCGCGGTCCTGTGCAAGACCGACGAGGGCGGCGACAGCCCGTACCGGAACATGACCACCTTCCTGATCGAGAAGACGGCCGGCTTCGGCCCGAACCCGACCGTGCCCGGCCTCACCGTGCCCGGGAAGATCGAGAAGATGGGCTACAAGGGCGTCGACACCACCGAGCTGGTGCTGCAGGACGTCCGGATCCCGGCCGACCGCGTCCTCGGCGGCGTCCCGGGCCGCGGCTTCTACCAGATGATGGACGGCGTCGAGGTCGGCCGCGTCAACGTCGCCGCCCGCGGCTGCGGCGTCGCCCGCCGCGCCTTCGAGCTCGGCATCTCCTACGCCCAGCAGCGCTCCACCTTCGGCAAGAAGATCGCCGAGCACCAGGCCATCCAGTTCAAGCTCGCCGAGATGGCCACCAAGGTCGAGGCCGCCCACCAGATGATGGTCATGGCCGCCCGCAAGAAGGACGGCGGGGAGCGCAACGACCTGGAGGCGGGCATGGCCAAGTACCTCGCCTCCGAGTACTGCAAGGAGGTCGTCGAGGACGCCTTCCGCATCCACGGCGGCTACGGCTTCTCCAAGGAGTACGAGATCGAGCGGCTCTACCGCGAGGCCCCGATGCTGCTCATCGGTGAAGGAACTGCGGAGATCCAGAAGATGATCGTCGGACGCCGGCTCCTGGAGGAGTACCGGATCGCGGACTGAGCACCAGGTCACCCCGGCTCGACGAGCGGCCGCAGGACCGCTCCGGGCCGGCCGGACGACCTCTCCGAACCGCCGGTCGACGGGCGTGCGGGCCCGTCCCGGCAGCCTGCCGTGCCGACCCGACCCCGGCCTGGTCCGCCTGGGGTCCGGCACGGCCCTCCGGAAGCGGCCGCAGGGCGTACAGCTGCGACGACACGCCCTGCGGCCGCTTCCGCACACCCTCGGCAGGCCGTGTCCGCCGCCCTCCGCAGCGCGCGAACGGCCCTGCCCCCGCACCGGGTTCCGTCGGCACACCTGTTGAGACAAGTGTCACCAGCCCCGTCGGGTCCCTTGGGAACCGGACCGGGTCGAGCTACGGTCGTAGCGGTGGACGCGCATACGCGCTGCCACCGGACACCTGAACGAGCAGGCGGGTTGCCCACCCACCGTGTGCTCCCGATAGCATCCACCGGGACAGCAAGCCGTCCCTCTATTACCCGATCCCGCGGTGGCCCCCGTCCAGCGGCCATGATCCCCCGCGACAAAGGTCTTCGATGCCCATCAGCCCGTCCCCTCACACCTCCGTCACGGACCGCGATGCCCTCGCAGCCACGACGGCCGGTCGGCGACCCCGCGTGACCATCGCGCGCGGAGCCACCCCCTGGTTCGTCCCCACCCTCGCCACGGCCGCCGTGACCACCGCCCTCACCCGGCGCAGCGGCAAGTGGGCCCTGGCAGCGGTACCCGCCTGTGCGCTCGGCGCGGGCATGCTGTGGTTCTTCCGCGACCCCGAGCGTGAGATCGGCACGGGCAGAGTGATCTCCCCCGCCGACGGCGTGGTGCAGAGCATCGACGCCTGGCCGGACGGCCGCACCCGGGTCGCGATCTTCATGAGCCCGCTCAACGTCCACGTCAACCGCGCGCCACTGCCCGGCACGGTGACCTCGGTCGAGCACGTCGCGGGCGGCTTCGTCCCCGCGTTCAACAAGGACAGCGACCAGAACGAGCGGGTCGTCTGGCACTTCGACACCGAGCTCGGCGACATCGAGATGGTGCAGATCGCGGGAGCCGTCGCCCGCCGCATCGTGCCGTACGTCGACGCCGGTACCAAGGTCGAGCAGGGCGACCGGATCGGCCTGATCCGGTTCGGCTCCCGGGTCGACACCTACCTGCCGGCCGGCGTCGAGGTCGGCGTCGAGGTCGGCCAGAAGACCACAGCCGGGGTGACGCGCCTTGACCGTGACTGATCCTGAGACAATCGTCGGCCTGGACGACGAGGAGACGGCCCTGCGCCGCCGCCGCTGGGCACGTGACCGCGAGCTGCGCGCCCCGCGCTCTCCCCAGCACCTGTCCACCGCCGACTTCCTGACCCTGGGGAACGCCGTCTGCGGCTTCCTGGCGATCTACTCGATCACCACCGGGGTGCTCGTCCCGCACATCACCAACCCGGACGTCGCTCCGGACCGGCACAGCGCCGCGACCGCGGTCACGCTGCTGCTCATCGGCTCGATGTGCGACCTCTTCGACGGACTGGTGGCGCGCAAGCTCCGCTCCTCCGCCCTCGGAGCGGAACTCGACAACCTGGCCGACCTGATCAGCTTCGGCATCGCGCCGGCCTACTTCGTCGCGGTCTGGGGCATGGTCTCCCAGGGCTCCAACACCAAGCTCTCGGCGGTCATCGCGCTGACCGTGCTGCTCGCGGTCGTCCTGCGGCTGGCCCGCTTCTCGGCCGTCAAGATGCGGCCCGGGGTGTTCCAGGGCATGCCCTGCCCGATGGGCGCGATGACGGTCATCGCCATCGTGCTGCTCGACCCGCCGTTCCTGCCCGGTCTGGTCGCCATCTTCGGCGCCGCGTACCTCATGGTCAGCCGGATCGAGTACCCCAAGCCGCAGGGGCTGCTGGCCACCGCGACGCTCTGCTGGATCGTCGTCTCGATCGGCTGCCTGGCCGCCTGGGCCACCGGTCTGCCCGGCGGCGACGCCCTGATGCACGTCGGCGCCGTCGCCCAGATCACGCTCGCCGCGATGGCCCCGCTGCTGGTCATCCGGCGCAAGGTCGGGCAGAAGGTCGGCGACGTCCGCGCCCGGCGGGCGGAGTCCCGCCTCGGCTGAGCCGTTGCCAGCCGTACGGAATCGCACAGCGCATGAGGAAGGGCCCGGATCCGGTAGCGGATCCGGGCCCTTCCCGCGTTCCTGGGCGGCTAGGGCCTACGCGCCGCCGGTGTGGACGCTGAACGCCGAACGGCGGGCCGCCCGCGCCACGCCCGGATCCGGGTGCACGCCCGAGACCGCCGTCAGCACCGAGGCCGCCCGCGGGTGCCCCGACTGCCGGGCCCGGGCGAACAGCCGCACCGGATCACCGGCCGAGGCGCCCTCGACGTGGCCCACCAACAGCTCGGTCTCCCCGTGGTCCAGCACCGCGGCCGCGGTGTCCACCCACAGCCAGGCCGCGTCCTCCGCGCCCAGCACATCCGCCGGGGAGACGCCCTCGTCCGAGCGCTCCGCCAGCCACAGCAGCGCGTACGGGCGCAGCACCGGCTCGTCCACCGCCGCCCGCACCGCCTGCTCCGCCGGGCCGCCGGCCACCCGCAGCGCCTCGAAGGCCAGTCCGCGCACCAGCGCGTCGTCCCCCTGGGCCGCGTCCAGCAGCTCCGCGACCGCCCGGTCCGCCGGGCGGGCCGCCACCCAGGCGCGGAACTCGGCCCGGGCCGGGCCCGGCGAGTAGTCCGCGCAGGCGTTCAGCAGCTCGAAGGCGCTCTGCTCGATGTGGCCGGCCGCGGTCTGCGCGACCGTGCAGATCTCCTCAAGCTTCGCGCGGACCGCCCAGTGGCCCAGCGGCGACAGCTCGGCGGCGTCGTTCCTGCGCACCACCGCGCCGACGGCCGCCAGGCCGTCCAGCATCCAGTCCAGGACGGCGGCCACGTCCGAGGGCGAGGGCGGGGTGTCGATCTGCGGCTCGCGGCAGGTCCCGCGGACCGCCGACACCGCCGAGGCGGCGTGCGGCACGGGCGACAGGCCCGAACCGTCGGCGCCGCCCACCCGGCGCTCGTCCAGGCCTCGGCGCAGCAGCTCCAGCAGTTCGTTGTCCGAGACCGGGCCGGCCACCAGGTGCAGGAAGGACAGCAGCTGCGGCACCTGGTCCACCGCCTGCCCGGCCAGCACCGCGAACACGCCGCGCAGGGCGGCGGGCGGCACCGGGGCCAGCAGCGTCCAGGCGTCGAACAGCGCCGACCAGCCGCGGATCACGGCCTCGTCGTCGTGCTCCCAGGCGTGCAGGCGCCAACCCGGGCCGGCACCCCCGTCCCGGGCCTCGACCAGGCCGACCAGCAGTGCCTGCCCCCACGCCTTGGCGGCGGCGGCGACCGTCATGGCCAGCGCCCGGCCCGCCGCACGGGCGTCCTCCGGCAGCAGCTCGCCCCGCTTGTCGACCTCCTCCAGTTCCCCGGCCCAGCGGGCGATCCGGACGGCGTCCACCAGCATCCGGCGGGCCAGCGGTGCCAGCTCGGCAGGCGCCGGGAAGCCGTCCGGCATGGGAACCCGCCCTCGACCGGGCGCCGGAGCGGGCCCTCGTCGGCGGGGTACCCCGGCCCCGCCCGGCCTGCCTGCGGCGGGTCGATGGGCTGTACCAGGGAGACGGGTCACCGTCGCACCGGTACCGATCGTCGGCGGGAGCGGGGCATCACGGTCGCGCGGATTCCGAGACGTCACGTCGAGCAGTCTTCCCCTTGTACCGGCCTTCTGTCACATCCGCTTGGCCGTACGGACGGGCTGCCGTCGACGGCACCTCCCCAAGATCGGGCAACAGAGGCAAACCGCCTGGCCGGAAACAGGTGGCGGGGTCATGTCAGGACGGCCGGACGCCCGGAACGCCGGTCGCGCTACCCGTTCACGCGGTCACGTTGCGTGCGCATCGGGTGGGTGGAGAGGCCGTACCCGGCATCCCGAAACGGGTGCCGACTCGCGGGGGGGCGGAATCAGAGCAAGGGGGTGAGCCAGCGGCGGAGGAGTTCGGTGTAGCGGGTGGGGGCGGAGTTCCACAGGGTGGCGTGGCCGGCACCGGGGAAGGGCTGGAGGCTGACCACGCCGGGGCGGGCGGCGGCGAGGCGCTCCGCGGCGCCGTAGGGGGCGAGCTCGTCGTCCGGGCTGTGCAGGAGGAGGGTGGGCACGCGCAGGTCGGCGCCTGCGGCGATGCGGGAGAAGTCGGCGAGGTCGACGCCGGTGCGGCCCTCGGCGGCGAGGACGCCGAGTGCGGCGGCGGCGCCGGTGTAGCCGGCCCGGGCGGCGCCGCGGCGGGCGGTGGCGGGCAGGTCGAGGACCGGCGAGTCCAGCACCAGGCCGCTGACGGCGTGGGCCCAGGCGGAGCGGGCGGCGGTCTGGAGGGCCATGGTCGCGCCGAGGGACCAGCCGTACAGGATGACCCGGCCGGCGCCGCTGTCGAGCGCGAGCCGGACCGCCGACTCGACGTCGCGCCACTCGGTCTCGCCGAAGTGGCCGAGCCCGTCCGGAGAGGCGGGGGCGCCCTGGTCGCCGCGGTAGGTGACGGCGAGGACGGGAAGCCCGAGACGGTCCAGGACGGGGAGGACCGGGAGGGTCTGCCGGCGGTCGGCACCGGGGCCGTGGATCAGGATCACCCAGACACCGCGCTTGCCGTCCAGGCGCCAGGCGGGGAGGGCGCCGAGTTCGCCGTCGGCGGCGGTGTCGGTGAACGGGAGGCCGAGCGCCTCGGTGGGGTCGCCGAGATGGACGCGGGGGGTGAAGCGGACCTCGGTGCCGGGGACGAGGGCGCCCCGGTCGGCGCGGACCAGGCGGCGGGTGACACCGTGCTCGTCGCTGTGCAGGACGTCCTCGACGACGGCGTGGCCGTGCTCGTCCCATTCGACGGCCCAGCGGCCGGGGCGCAGGCTCTCGGGGCTGCGGGTGAAGGTGACCCGGCCGGCGGCGAGGCTCTGCACGCGGACCGGGCCGGACTCCTGGACGGCGCTCGCCGGGTGGACCATCCGTTCGGAGGCCCGGCGGCCTATCACCAGGACGGCGGCCCCGGCGCCGACGGCGGCGGCCGCCACGGCGGCCGCGGTTCCCCAACGCATATCGCTCCCCGCTCTGCTGGTCTCGGACCGGACGGTGTTCGTACACCAGTTCATCGAGGGGCCTCGCGGGCGGCCACCGGACTGGGCCGTCCGGGTTACGGCGGTGCGGGCGGGAACGGGACGGGGAAGCGGGTGCCGATCCGGCGGGGGGGCTGTCTGCGTCGCACGGGAACGAACGGTAGGGGCGGGGCGTGACGGACCCCAGCCGCCGAACGCCCGAAGCGGCCCCGGAGGCCCCTTCGGGCCGCTGGACGATCGCCCAGGGGGTCATGCCCCTGCGGGCGGCCTGATCGGAGGTAGCGACGGGGCGCGTGTGACCAACCCCTCCGTAACCTCGGTTGACGCCCGGTTCGGCCGCGTGATGGGATCCTGGGGCCAAACGGAGGCATGCAGAGGAAGCCGGTGCGAGTCCGGCGCGGTCCCGCCACTGTCACCGGGGAGCACGCTCGGATTTTTGCCACGGCGGGCCGTCAGAAGCCGCTGGAAGGCCCGGGGGTGCGTTCGACCCGGAAGCCAGGAGACTCTCGCCCCCCGCTACGTCGATCCAGGGCGCGGACCCTGAGTGAGGACACGCACGCGATGCAGGCTGCCCCGCCCCGCCGGACCCCACGCGGCCTTCCGCCGAACCTGTCGCGCCTGCCGATACTTTCGCACCCGTCGTGCGCCCGCTGACCCGCGCCGCCGCGTTCGCGTTGGGCGCCGTCGCGGGCTACGCCGCCGACACCCGCTTCGGCGATCCCCGGCGCGGCCACCCGGTGGCCGCCTTCGGCGCTGCGGCGACCCGGCTGGAGCGCCGGGTGTGGCGGGACGACCGGGTGACCGGCGCCGGGTACACGGCGGTGTGCGTGGGCGCGGTCACGGCCGGCGCGGTGGCCCTGGACCGTACGGTGGGCCGGCGTCCACTGGGCCGGGCCGCGTTGGCGGCCGCCGCGACCTGGACGGTGCTCGGCGGCACCTCGCTGACCAGGGAGGCGCGCACCATCGGCCGTTCGCTCGCCGCGGGCGACCTGGCGGCCGCGCGGGAGCGGCTGCCGCACCTGTGCGGGCGGGATCCGAGCGCGCTGGACGGGCCGCAGATCGCCCGGGCGGTGGTCGAGTCGGTGGCGGAGAACACGGCGGACGCCGTGGTGAACGCACTGGCCTGGGGCGCGCTGGCGGGCACGCCGGGGCTGCTGGCGTTCCGCGCGGTGAACACCCTGGACGCGATGGTGGGCCACCGCTCGCCCCGGTACGCCCGGTTCGGCTGGGCGTCGGCCCGGCTGGACGACCTGGCGGGCTGGCCGGGCGCCCGGCTGACGGCGCTGCTGACGGTGGCCGCCGCGCCGGAGCCGCGGACGGCCTGGCGGGTCTGGCGGCGGGACGGCTCGGCGCATCCGAGCCCGAACGCGGGCCAGGCGGAGGCGGCCTTCGCGGGAGCGGTGGGCGTCCGGCTGGGCGGGACCCTGCGGTACGGCGAGCGGGTGGAGCACCGGCCGGTGCTGGGCGCGGAGCTGCGGCCGGTGACGGTGGACGACATCGAGCGGGCCTGCGCGCTCTCCCGGCGGGTGGGCGTGCTGGCCCTGGGTACGACGGTCGCGGGGCATCTGGCGATCCGGTCGTTGGCGGCTTCGAGGCCACGGACGGCTTCGAGAAGGAGGGGCACGGCATGAGCAACGCGCTGCTGGTCGCCGGGACGACCTCGGACGCGGGCAAGAGCGTGGTGACCGCGGGCATCTGCCGCTGGTTGGCCCGTCAGGGGGTCTCGGTCGCGCCGTTCAAGGCGCAGAACATGTCGCTGAACTCCTTCGTCACCGCCGACGGCGCCGAGATCGGCCGGGCGCAGGCGATGCAGGCGCAGGCGGCCCGGGTGGAGCCGGAGGCGGCGATGAACCCGGTGCTGCTGAAGCCGGGCGCGGACGGCCGCAGCCAAGTGGTGCTGCTGGGTCGGCCGGTCGCCGAGGTGGGCGCGCTGGACTACCGCGAGCGCAAGCCCGTCCTGCTGGAGCGGGCGCTGGAGTGCCTGGCGGATCTGCGCAGCCGCTACGACGTGGTGGTGTGCGAGGGCGCCGGCTCACCCGCCGAGATCAACCTGCGGGACCGGGACATCGCCAACATGGGCCTGGCCACAGCCGCCGGGCTGCCGGTGGTGGTGGTCGGGGACATCGACCGCGGCGGCGTCTTCGCCGCGATGTACGGGACGCTGGCGCTGCTGTCGGCGGAGGACCAGCGGCATGTGGCGGGCTGGTTCGTCAACAAGTTCCGCGGCGACGCCCGGCTGCTGGCGCCCGGCCTGGAGATGCTGCACGGGCTGACCGGCCGCCCGGTGCTGGGCACGCTGCCGATGCTGCCGGGCCTGTGGCTGGACGCCGAGGACTCGCTCGATCTGACGACCGTGGTGGACCGCACCGAAGGGCGCGGGCCGCTGGGCGCGGACGTGCTGCGGGTGGCCGTGGTGCGCTTCCCCCGGCTGTCGAACTTCACCGACCTGGACGCGCTGGCGCAGGAGCCGGGCGTGCTGGTGCGCTGGGCGACCCGGCCGGAGGAGTTGGCCGACGCCGACCTGGTGGTGCTGCCCGGCACCCGGGCCACCGTGGCCGACCTGGCCTGGCTGCGCGAGCGCGGCCTGGAACCGGCGCTGAGGGCGCGGGCGGCGGCCGGGCTGCCGATCCTCGGGGTGTGCGGCGGCTACCAGATGCTGGCCCGCTCGATCGAGGACGAGGTGGAGTCCAAGGCCGGCTCCGTCGAGGGCCTGGGACTGCTGCCGACGAACGTGCGGTTCGGCGCCGAGAAGGTGCTGGCGCGGCCGGTCGGCGAGGCGTACGGGCAGCGGGTCGTGGGGTACGAGATCCACCACGGGGTGGTGGCGGTCGAGGGGGGCCAACCCTTCCTGGACGGCTGCCGGGTGGGCTCGGTGTGGGGCACGACCTGGCACGGCGCGCTGGAGAACGACGGGTTCCGCCGTGAACTCCTGCGCGAGGTCGCCGAGTTGGCGGGCCGGGCGTTCGTGCCGGCGCCGGACACCTCGTTCGCCGAGGCGCGCGAGGCCCGGCTGGACCGGCTGGGCGACCTGATCGAGGAGCACGCGGACACCGACGCGCTGTGGAAGCTGATCGAGGGCGGGGTGCCGGCGGCCGGATCGCTGCCGTTCCTGGCGCCCGGGGCACCTGGGGAGTATGCATGAGTGACGTCCGCTATCCGTTCACCGCGATCGTCGGCATGGCCGACCTACGACTCGGGCTGCTGCTCAACGCGGTCTCCCCGGCCGTGGGCGGCGTGCTGGTGCGCGGGGAGAAGGGCACCGCGAAGTCGACCATGGTGCGCGCGCTGGCCGGCCTGCTGCCGTCCCTCGCGGCCGTCGACGGCTGCCGCTTCGCCTGCGACCCGTCGGCTCCGGACCCGCAGTGCCCGGACGGCCCGCACCTCGACGCCGGCTCGCACCGACGACCGTCCGAGCTGGTCGAGTTGCCGGTCGGCGTGGCCGAGGACCGGATCGTCGGCTCGCTCGACCTGGAGCGGGCGCTGGCCGAGGGCGTCAAGGCGTACGAGCCGGGGCTGCTCGCCAAGGCGCACCGCGGCGTGCTCTACATCGACGAGGTGAACCTGCTCCAGGACCACGTGGTGGACCTGCTGCTGGACGCCGCCGCGATGGGCCGCTCCTACGTCGAGCGCGAGGGCGTGTCGGTGCGGCACGCGGCCCGCTTCCTGCTGGTCGGCACCATGAACCCGGAGGAGGGCGAGCTGCGGCCGCAGCTGCTCGACCGGTTCGGCCTGACCGTCGAGATCGCCGCCACCCGGGACCCGGTCGAGCGCGCCGAGGTGGTCCGCCGCCGGCTCGCCTACGACGCCGACCCGGCCGGCTTCGCCGCGCGGTTCGCCGAGGACGAGCGGGCGCTCGCCGAACGCATCACCGCCGCCCGGGAGTTGCTGCCCAAGGTGGAGCTGAATGATGTGGCGCTGCGTCAGATCACTGCGGTGTGCGCCGCGTTCGAGGTGGACGGACTGCGCGCCGACATCGTGATGGCCCGCACCGCCGTCGCGCTCGCCGCCTGGGACGGGCGGACCGAGGTGCTGGAGGAGGACGTCCGCAAGGCCGCCCGGCTGGCGCTGCCGCACCGGCGGCGCCGCAACCCCTTCGACGCGCCGGGGCTGGACGAGGAACAGCTGGACCGGACGCTGGAGGAGCACGCGCAGCCGGCGGACGACGCGGGCGAGCCCGAGGGCGAGGGCGGCGGCGAGGGTCAGACCGAGGGCGACGGCGACGGGCCCGAGGACGACGGTTCCGGCCCGGACGGCGGCCCCGGCGGCGGCCCGGACGGCGGCGGGGCCCCCGAGCCCTCGGACGCCGGGCCGGAGGCGTCCGCCGCCACCGACACCGAGCAGCCGGCCCAGCAGCCCGTACCGGCCCAACACCCCGCCCCTGCCCGGGAGTCGGCGCCGGTCGCGGCCGGCGATCCGTACCGGACCAGGTTGTTCACCGTGCAGGGCACCGGCCACGGCGCCCAGGGCCGCCGCTCCCCCGCCGAGACCTCCGGCGGGCACACCGTGCGCGCCCGGCGCCCGCAGGGCACGCTCAGCCGGCTGCACCTGACCGCCACCCTGCAGGCCGCCGCACCGCACCAGGCGGCGCGCGGGCGGACCGGCCGGGCGCTGGTGCTGCACAAGGACGACTTCCGCGAACAGGTCCGCCAGGGGCGGGAGTCCAACCTGGTGCTGTTCGTCGTCGACGCCTCCGGCTCGATGGCCGCCCGGCAGCGGATGACCGCCGTCAAGGGCGCCGTGCTGTCGCTGCTGATGGACGCCTACCAGCGGCGCGACAAGATCGGCATGATCACCTTCCGGGGCGCGGACGCCGAACTGGCGCTGCCGCCGACCTCGTCCGTGGAGGTCGGCGCGGCCCGGCTGGAGTCGCTGCCCACCGGTGGGCGGACCCCGCTGGCCGCCGGGCTGCTGCGCGCGCACGAGGTGCTGCGGGTCGAGCGGCTGCGCGACCCGAGCCGCCGCCCGCTGCTGGTCGTGGTGACCGACGGCCGGGCCACCGGCGGGCGTGACGCGCTCGCCCGATCCCAGCGCGCGGCCGGGCTGTTCGCGGCGCAGGGCACGGCGAGCGTGGTGCTGGACTGCGAGTCCGGCCCGGTCCGTCTCGGCCTGGCCCGTACCCTGGCCGGACTGCTCGGCGGCACCGCCGTCAGCCTGGACGAGCTGCGCCCCGAGGGCGTCGCCTCGCTCGTCCGCGAGAACCGACCCTCGACGATGCGAAAGGCGGCCTGAGCGCCATGCCCAAGGGAGTGCCCGAGAACGTCCCCGCCGACGGCCTGACGACCCGCCAGCGCCGTACGCTGCCGATCACCGCCGTGCACACCGGCCCCGGCAAGGGCAAGTCCACCGCCGCGTTCGGCATGGCGCTGCGGGCCTGGAACCAGGGCTGGCCGATCGGGGTGTTCCAGTTCGTGAAGTCCGCCAAGTGGAAGGTCGGCGAGGAGAACGCGCTGCGCGTACTCGGTGCCTCCGGCGAGGGCGGGACGGTCGCCTGGCACAAGATGGGCGAGGGCTGGTCCTGGGTGCAGCGCGACATCGAGAGCAGCGAGGAGGCGGCCAAGGAGGGCTGGGAGCAGGTCAAGCGCGACCTGGCCGCCGAGTCCTACCGCTTCTACGTGCTCGACGAGTTCACCTACCCGATGCACTGGGGCTGGATCGACGTCGAGGAGGTGCTGGCGGTGCTCAAGGACCGTCCGGGCAGCCAGCACGTCGTCATCACCGGCCGGTACGCCCCCGAGCCGCTGACCGAATTCGCCGACCTGGTCACCGAGATGACCAAGATCAGGCACCCCATGGACGCCGGCCGCAAGGGCCAGCGCGGTATCGAGTGGTAGGCCGTTGAGCACCGTCCCCGGTCCGAGCACCGCCCCCCGTCCGAACGCCGTCCCCCGCCTCGTCGTCGCCGCGCCCTCCTCCGGCGCCGGCAAGACCACCGTCGCCACCGGCCTGATCGCGGCGCTCGCCGCACGCGGGCTGGCGGTGTCGCCGCACAAGGTCGGCCCCGACTACATCGACCCGGGCTACCACGCGCTCGCCGCCGGGCGGCCGGGCCGCAACCTGGACGCCTTCCTGTGCGGGCCGGAGCGGATCGCCCCACTGTTCCTGCACGGCGCGGCGGGGGCGGACGTCGCGGTGGTCGAGGGCGTCATGGGCCTGTTCGACGGGGCGTCCGGGCGCGGCGAGCTGGCCTCCACCGCACACGTCGCCAAGCTGCTGAAGGCGCCCGTGGTGCTGGTCGTGGACGGCTCCTCGCAGTCCCGGTCGGTGGCCGCGCTGGTGCACGGCTTCGCCTCCTGGGACCCGGAGGTGCGGCTGGCCGGGGTGATCCTCAACCGGGTCGCCTCCGACCGGCACGAGCACCTCCTGCGCGAGGCCCTGGAGGAGGGCTCGGGCGTGCCCGTGCTGGGGGCGCTGCGCCGCTCGACGGCAGTCGCCACGCCGTCCCGCCACCTCGGGCTGATCCCGGCCGTGGAGCGCTCGGCGGCGGCCCTCAAGGCCGTCGCCGACATGGGGGAACTCGTCGCCGCCTCGGTCGACCTGGACGCCCTGCTCGAACTCGCCCGGACGGCACCGGAGCTGGACGCCGAACCGTGGGACGCCTCGGCCGAGGTCGACCCGGTGTCCGGCACCCCGCGGATCGCGGTGGCGGGCGGCGCCGCCTTCTCCTTCTCGTACGCCGAGAACGCCGAACTGCTCACCGCCGCGGGCGCGGAGGTGGTCCCGTTCGACCCGCTGCACGCCTCGGCCCTGCCGGCGGGCACGTCCGGCCTGGTGATCGGCGGCGGCTTCCCCGAGCTGTACGTCCGGGAGTTGAGCGGCAACGCCGCGCTGCGCGGGGCCATCGCGGCGTTCGCCGCCGGCGGCGGCCCGATCGCCGCCGAATGTGCCGGACTGCTCTACCTGGGGCGGGAGTTGGACGGCCTGCCGATGTGCGGCGTGCTGGACACCGGCGCCCGGATGACCGAGCGGCTCACCCTCGGCTACCGGGAGGCCGTCGCCCTGCACGACTCCCCGCTCGCCCGGGCCGGCACCCGGCTGCGCGGCCACGAGTTCCACCGGACGGTCTGCGAACCGGGCGAGGGCGAACTCCCCGCCTGGGGCTGGCGGCTGCCCACCGGGCCGCGCACCGAGGGCTTCACGGACGGCAACGTCCACGCCTCGTACCTGCACCTGCACTGGGCCGGAACGCCGTCGCTGGCCGCCTCGTTCGCCTCCGCCGCGGCCGCTCACCGGGCGGCTGCGGAGACGTAGCCGCCCTCAACGACGGCTCCGGCTCGGGCTGGTCGAGCATCGCCCGCCGCCTGCGGGAGCCGCCGCCCAGCCCTGCACGGCCTGAGGGCCGCCGACCCGCTACGCCTCGGTGTCCTGAGGATGCCGAGGCGAGGCGTGGACGAGGTGGACGACGCGGGCCACCTCGTCCACCACGTACCGCACTCGCCCGCCGGCGGTCACCTCGTACTCCCACTGCGGCAGCTCGACGCCCCCGAACACGCGGGTCGCCAGACGGCCCCGCAATCGATGCTGCCGATCCGGATCCCTCATGGACAGCGGGTTCACCCGGAGCGCCTCGAAACAGCGACGGGCGTTCCCGGCCGCCTCCGCGCACAGCTGCCCCCACCCCTTGGCAGCCTCCGTCGTGCCGAATCGCAGCCGCCACTCCTCACCGACGAGTGGGGGCGCGACATCATCACCGCGCTTCGGGCTCACGGCTCCACCACCTCGCCGTGATCATCGCCGGGAAGGGGCCTGGAGAGCTCTGCCGCCAACTCCGGATCCGCAAGCACTCTCGCGGTGGCACGCCATTCCACTATCACCCGGTGCAGGCTGGCGTGCACGTCCAGCTCCACGGCATCGCGAGTCGCGCCGACGAGGTCGACAACGAACTCACGCACCTCCTCAGCCGACAGGTGCCGGGCCCAGGGGAAGACGGCGGGGAGGGCGAGGAGTACCGCCCGCGTGCCCTCATCACTGCCGATCAGCGCAGCGAACAGGCGCGCGGTGACGTCCGCGGTCTCCTCGCGCTGGCGGTCGTGGCGCCCGGTGGTGAGGTACAGGTCCTCCCCGTCGCGGCGCGTGACACGCACGCGCTGGACTCGCTCCACGCTGTCCGCGACGCGCTTGGAGTTCTTCGACAGGTCGGAGAACGACACAGTGGGAGTCGACATGACTCGACACTAATTCGGAATACATTCCGAAGTCAATCGGAAAGGCCGCCCGCCCACACTCTGCGCCCCTCAGGACGCGCCGTTGCCGAAAGCGCCGGCCAGCGGGTCGGGGCGGTGGCAGGCGGCGCAGCGCAGGCGGGTGTAGATCGCCACCGGGCCCATGCACACGTCCTCGCGGCCGTCCGCCGGGGACTCGGAGCCGGCCGGCCCGCCGCAGTCCAGGCAGGTGCGCTGGGCGCGGGCGGCGATCGAGCAGACACGGCAGACCAGGTGGGTCGGGTGTTCGGCGTGGACGACGACGGGCCGGGGGCCGCCGTGGAGCAGGTGGACACACCACGTGCAGGACTTGTCCGCCTGCGACGCCAGCATCCGGGCCCGGGTCTCCTGTTGCCACTTGGCGGCCTTCCGCAAGGGGACCGTCACCGGCGGCCCCCACCCGGACGCGGCGAGCCACTGGGCCCCTCGGCACCGGCCGCCCGCAACTGGTCCCCGACGGCGATGTCCCTGGGCCTCCTGTCCTTCATCGGCCTTCTCCTCCGCTCCGGGTTCCCACCGTTACAACGCGCCCGGGGAAGTCATGGACACGCGGATCGCCGGCCCCCTACGGCCGCATGCCATGCACGAGGGCGGGGAGCATCGAACCCCACGCTTGAAACGCGAGGGCGTGGGAGATGCGGCGGTGCTCGTCAGGGGCGACGACGTCCGGAAGCCGCTCCTCGTCCACCCAGTGCAGCGCGCGGCGGCGGGCGACCGATTCGACCTGATCGGCGGCGACTTGGCCACCGCAATGCACGAAGTGGAAGGGGCGGGCCCCGACGTAGTCCACGACGAGGATGCAGTGCAGGGAGCGGACGAGGCCGCTCGCGGCCTCGAGGTGGCGACGGGCGGCCAGGTGCGGCGGCTCGCTCCGGTCGGCGCCGCCACCAGGGAGGGCGAGGGCGGTCCGACGCGCGGTCTCGACGAGCAGGATCTCCCCGGCCTCGTTGAGGACGAGAGCCTGATGGTGGGTCCGGGGGCGCACGCGCAGGGGGTTCAACATCCGTGGCTCCGTCTTGTCACGCCGCGTCGCGCGTGCGCGGCCGGCTCGGGTGCTGGACGGGGACGAGGCGGGGGCTGCCGGACGGCCGGACGTGCTCGGGCCGGGTGGTCCACTCGCAACCACCGCGCTCGAGGCGGAGGTAGACGAGAGCGCCGAGGGTGTCCATGTAGACGCCCTCGGCGGGGTTGCCGACGGCGTCCTTGTGGGCGAGGTCGTGGACGATCTCGCCGAGTTGGGGTTGGTAGAGGGATGCGGGCATGGGGGCTCCTTGATAGCTCTACGCACTTGATTCATCACGAGCTGTATCCATAGTGCCCACGGTGGAGTTACGATCGCCAGAGTCTGACCTTGACGGTTCCATCTGGTTAAGGGGGGTCACCTGTCATGGACTTCAACGAGCCTGACGCGACCGCATCGCCACTCGCCCGATTCGGCGCAGAACTCCGCAGGATGAGGCGGGCAATGGGGTGGTCGCAGACCGAACTCGGGCGGCGCATGGGCTACTCGAATGGGATGGTGTCGTACGTCGAACGGGCGAAGAAGCCCGTAACCCATAACTTCGCGGTTAGAGCCGACGAGGTGTTCGATACCGGGGGCACCTTCTACGAGCTGTGGCGCCGATACTCGCGCGCCAGCCTCCTGGAGGGATTCCCCGAGTTCGCCGAGGCCGAGGGTCGATGCCGGAAGCTCCGCACCTTTGAACTGAGCGTCATGCCAGGTCTTTTCCAGACCAAGGAGTACGCGAGCGCACTGGCCGCCGCCGCCGTCCTCCGAGGCAGCATCACCGAAGAGCAGGCGGCAGAGCGGGTGGAATTCCTCGCCAACCGTCAACGGATCTTCGAACAGAAGGCTGCTCCGGTCGTCCACGCGGTACTGGATCAAAGTTGCCTGGTTCGACCCGTCGGCGGCCATGACGTGATGCGCGCGCAGCTCGACCACTTGGAGAAGCTGGCCCGCCTCTCCAACGTGACGATCCAGGTAGCTCCGTTCAGTCTTGCGGAGCACGTCCCGTTCACGATGCCCATCGTCCTGCTGACGCTGCCGGACCGATCCGTGGTCGGCTATGCGGAGTCCCAGGCACGGGGCCATCTCGCACGGGGACGCGAAGCGGTCGCCGCTTGGGAAAGTGACTACGATCAGCTGCAGGTGGAGTCCCTGTCGAAGACGGCTTCACTCAGCATGATCCGCGCTGTTCGAAAGGAACACGAATGATGCACGTCGACCTGGCCAGCGCACAGTGGGTCAAGTCCAGCTACTCCAACAACGGCGGCAACTGTGTCGAGGTTTCACCCGGCTTGACCGGCCTGATGCCCGTGCGCGACTCCAAGGACCCCCAGGGCCCCGCACTCCTCTTCCCTGCCGACGCCTGGCAATCCTTCCTCTCCGCCATCCGCAGCGGCGAGTTCGGCGCGCTCTGACCATGGTCGAACCCGACGCCATCGGCGCCTACTGGGACGCCGCCGCCGCATCGTTCGACGATGAGCCCGATCACGGGTTGCAGGCCGGGCCGACGCGCGCCGCGTGGCGTCGGCGGCTCGCGGACTGGGTGCCGGCCGGCTCGGCCGATGTGTTGGATGTCGGGTGCGGCACCGGGTCGTTGTCGTTGCTGCTCGCGGAGGCGGGGCATCGGGTGACCGGGGTGGATCTGGCGCCCGGGATGGTGGCGCGGGCCCAGCGGAAGCTGGCGGAGGCCGGTCGGCCGGGGCGGTTCCTGGTCGGAGACGCGGCCTCGCCGCCGACCGGCGAGGCCGCGTTCGACGTCGTGCTGGCCCGGCACCTGCTGTGGACGCTGTCCGCCCCCCGTGCCGCGCTCGCCGATTGGGTGGGCCGGCTGCGGCCCGGCGGGCGGCTGGTGCTGGTCGAGGGCCGCTGGCGTACCACCGGCATTCCGTACGTCTCGGGCGCCGAGCGGCTGCCCTGGAACGGCGGGGTGGGGGCGGCGGAACTCGCCGCCGCCGTGCGGCCGTTGGCGCGTGGCCTGCGGGTCGAGGTGCTGAGCGGGGATCCGGAGCTCTGGGGCGGTCCGGTGGACGACGAACGGTACGCGCTGATCGCCGAGGTCTGAGTTCCGGCCACGCGTACTCAGCCCGACAGGGACTCCGTGTCGCCGTGGGCGATGAGGAGTTTCCTGAGCAGGACGTCGAGTTGGGCGCGCTCGTCGGCGTCGAGACCGGCCAGGATGCGCTCCTCGTTGCGGACGTGGCCGGCCAGGGCGGCGTCGATGAGGTCCTTGCCGGCCGGGGTGAGGCGGATGAGGACGGCGCGGCGGTCGTCGGGGCAGGGGTTGCGTTCGACCAGGCCCTTGGCGGACAGGCGGTCGACCCGGTTGGTGATGGCGCCGGAGGTGACCATGGCGGCCTTGAGGAGGGCGCGGGCGTTGAGCTCGTAGGGTTCGCCGGAGCGGCGCAGGGTGGCCAGGACGTCGAACTCGGAGGAGTCCAGGCCGCAGGAGTTGAAGTACTCGCGCAGGGCGCCGTCGACGCGGACGTTGAGGCGTCGCATCCGGCCGATCAGGCCGATGGCCTCGGTGTTGAGGTCGGGGCGGGTCCTGGTCCACTGCTCGACGATGTCGTCGACGGTGTCGCGCTGCTGCATGTCCTGTCGCCTCCCTGCTTCCCGCGGCCCGGGCCGGACCGCCGGCAACTAGCTTAACATTCACATACTTGACGTTCACTCACCTTTGGGCGTACTAATCATCTCAACGTTCAGATAGTCAACGTTGAGGGGGATGTCATGAGGGGAACACGCGCAGGAGTGGCCGTCACAGCGGCACTCGCCCCGGCGGCCTGGGGCACGACCTACCTGGTCACCACAGAGCTCCTGCCCGAAGGCCGTCCGCTGCTGCTCGCCGCCCTGCGCGCCCTCCCGGCCGGGCTGCTCCTGCTGCTGATCGGCCGCAAGCTGCCCAAGGGGCGCTGGTGGGGGCGCGCGGCCGTGCTCGGGATGCTCAACATCGGGCTGTTCTTCCCGCTCACCTTCGTCGGCGCCTACCGCCTGCCCGGCGGCGTCGCGGCCACCATCGGGGCGATCCAGCCCCTGCTCGTCGCCGGGCTCTCGATCGGCGTGCTCGGCGTACGGCCAGGACGACGGGCGCTGCTCGCGGGACTCGCCGGGGTCGGCGGCGTCGCCCTGCTGGTGCTGAAGAGCGGCGCCCGGCTGGACGGCGTCGGGATCGCCGCGATGGTCGGCGCGATCGCCCTGATGGCGACGGGGACCGTCCTCACCCGGCGCTGGGGGCGGCCGGAGGGTGCCACCCTGCTGGATCTGACGGCCTGGCAGCTCCTCGCCGGCTCCGCTCTCCTGGTCCCGCTCGCCGGCTTCGTCGAGGGCGCACCGCCGTCCCTGAGCGCCACCAACCTGGCCGGCTTCGCCTATCTCGGAGTCTTCAGCACCGCGCTCGGGTACGTCCTCTGGTTTCGCGGCATCGAACGCCTCGGCGCCGGCCCGGCCTCGTTCCTTGGACTGATCAACCCGGTCGTAGCGACCGCGGGCGGCCTCGTCGTCCTCGGCCAGACCCTCACCGGATGGCAACTCCTCGGCCTGCTGCTGGCCCTGAGCGCCATGTTCGCGGGCCAGGCCCCCGCCCGGCAGCCCAAACCCGCCGTACCCCCTCTCACCCCTGTCGCCCCCGCCACCCCTGTCACCCGCTGACCGGCACAAGGAGTCACGCCATGCACTACGTCGTCATCACCCGCACCGACCACACCCCCGACGCCGCCCTCGGCCACTACCTCGCCAACGTCGGCGCCACCATGGAGCCCTACCAGGGCCGCCTGCTCGCCTTCGACGCCCCGGCCCGTCTGGAAGGCGAGACCGCCTACACCAAGACCGCCATCCTCGAATTCCCCACCGAGGCCGACGCCCGCGGCTGGTACGACTCCCCCGCCTACCAGGCCCTCGCCGCATGGCGTACCGCCACCATGGGCCACCCCGTCACCATCGCCGCCGTCCCCGGCCTGCCGGCCTGACCCGCACCCCCAGCGCGCAGCCACCCCGCCACGCTCCCACCGGCGGGGTGGCTGCGCGTCGACATCCGGGCCGCCTTCACCGCTCTGACAGCGAGCCTGAGCCAACCGGGTGCCGTACACCTAGATCGTGATAGTCCCAGCCCGAGCGGGGACGCCGCGGTGTGGTCAGCCGGTCGCGCGGATGTAGATGTCGGCGGCGCCCGGGGCTCCGCCGGGGATGGTGGCGACGTAGATGCGGCGGGTGGCCTGGGGGTGGGTGGGGGTCGGGGTGAGAGTGAGGGAGGGGGCGGGGGTGGGGGCGGGGGTGTCGTCGGCGAGGTCCGGGCCCGGGTCGGCGTCGGGATCGGGGTCGGCGTCGGGATCGGGGTCGGTGTCGGCGGCCTGGAGGCCCGGGGGTGCCGCGGGTGCCGGGTCGGCGGTGGCGGCCGGTGATGGCGTGGGAGTAGGGGCGGGCGTGGGCTCGGGGTCTTCGGGGAGTTCGGGGGCCTCGGCCGGTTCGTCGCCGCCGAGGGCGGCGGTGAGGTCGGGCGGGAGAGGTGCGGTGGCGCCCGGGGCGGGGAGGTCGTAGGTGCGCAGGAAATCGCCGAGGCCGACATCCTTGCCCGCGATGCGGTAGTGCAGGTAGGCGATGGGGGTGCCGTCGGCGGTGCGGGTGTAGATGGCGCCGACGGGGACGTAGTAGCGGCCGGCGCCGGGGTGCTGGGAGGGGTGGAGGCCGGCGAGGCGTTCGGCGCGGTCGCGGTCGGTCTCGCGGCCGGTGCCACCGACGGTGAGCGAGTTGACCCCACGCACCACCAGGGCGGCCGCGACCGACACGCAGAGCACCAGCCCGACGGCGACGGTGCGCCGCAGGACGGGTCGGCCGTGCAGGGCGGGCCAGGAGTCGGTGACCGTACGCTCGGGTGGAATGCCGTCCACGGTTCTCGTTCCCCCGTTCGATCAGGACGTCACTGTGCTCGACGAGGGACCGTAGCCCAGAGTTCCTCAGCCCAGGTAGGCGGGGGCCACCGCAGCCTGGGTGACCCGCCGGGGAGCGCCGCCGCCGTCGGCCGGGACGGTCCACAGGTCGGCGCCGTAGTCGCCGGGCATGGCGTAGAGGAGCGTGCCGGTGTCCGACCAGACGGCCTGGTCGTCGATGTTGCGCTGCTCGGCGGTGGCGGTCTCGGTCATGGTGGCGAGGTCGAGGACGTACAGCCGCCAGGGCGCGTCCGGCGACGCACCGGGGACGCGCTTCTTGTACGCGATGCGGGTGCCGTCCGGGGAGAGCGAGGGGCACTCGACGTTCTCGTGCAGGGTGGTGAGGCTGTGGGCGGCGAGGTCGCCGTGGACGAGGTAGGTGTGGCCGCCGGTGGCGAGGGTGGCGTAGAAGGCGTTGTCGTCGGCGAAGGTGACGCCCCAGATGTTGATGTCGTGGGCCTGGTACGGGTGGCCGTCCTTGATCACGTCGAAGGTCTCCAGGTTGTCCCGGAGGTTCCAGTCGCGGACGTCGACGATCGAGGTGCGGGTGGAGAAGTCGGTGCCCGCGTAGGAGTCGCCGCTGACGAAGACCGTCCAGGCGGCGAGGTGCCCGGACGGGGAGACCCGGGAGCGGGTGGGGATGCCGGCGGCCGGGAAGGAGCGCCGCTCGCGCAGGTGGTCGTCGAGGACCACGGCGCGGTAGGTGTCCTCCAGGGCGCCGTGCTGGGACTGGAGGCAGATACCGGTGCCGGCGGCGGCGTAGAAGCGCAGGCACTGGACTCCGGAGGCGGTGCGCGGGCCGTCGGGCCGGTCGGCGGGGACGGCGGTGAGCTCGTCGCGGTGCGGGCCCCAGGCCATGTTGCGGAACACCAACTCCCGCCCACCGGAGGGTCCTTGCAGGGTGACGGCGCCTTCGGCGACGGCGGGGCCGCCGGGCTGGGCCTGGTCGCGCTGGGCGGTGCGGTCGGCCGCGTAGAGGACGGCCCCGGTGCCGACGGCGCCGAGCAGCAGCACGGCGACCAGCAGCACGATCACCCTGGTCCGGTTCTGGAGTCGGTTCACGAGGGCTCCTCGGAGGCGGTGGCGGCGGGATCGCGCGGGGTGTCAGGCTCGCGCGGGGCGGCAGGATCACCCGGGGCAGCGGGATCACCCGGGGCGGCGGGTTCGCGCAGGACGGCGGCCGCGCCGAGCACGCACACCGCGAGCGCCCCCGCCGACCAGCCCAGCGCGCCGGTGCCGCCGACCGCGCTCCACAGCGCACCGAACAGCAGCGAGCAGGCGAACCGGGCGAGCGCCTGCCCGGTGCCGACCAGGGCGAGCCCGGCGCCGCGCTGCCCGGCCGGGACGGCGTCGGCCGCGGCCGCGGCGAGCACTCCGTCGGTGGCCGCGTAGAACGCGCCGTGCAGCAGCAGGACGCAGACGACCGCGGGCACGCCGCTGACCGGCGAGAGCAGCAGCCCGTACGCGAGCAGCAGGACCGCGTGCCCGGCGAGGAAGAGCCGGCGACGGCCGATCCGGTCGGCGAGTGCGCCGAGCGGGACGGCGAGCAGCAGGAAGGCGGCGGCGGTGCCGAGCGGCAGCAGCGGGAAGAGGCTGGTGTCGAGACCGAGCCGGCGCTGGATGAGCAGGTAGAGGAAGGAGTCGCTGACGGTGGTGAGTCCGAGCAGGACGGCGCAGAGCGTGAGCCGGCGCAGCCCGGGAAGCCGCAGCAGGGCGAGACTGTCCCGCAGCGAGGGGGCAGCAGTTGACGGACCGTCAGCCACCTGCCGGTTCGGCACGAACAGCAGCAGGATCAGCACGCCGAGCGCGGCGACGCACGCGCTGACCGTGAACACCGCGTCGTAGCCGTGCCGTTCGCCGCCGTCGGCGAGCAGCGGCCCGCCGGCGAGACGCAGCACCAGGAAGGCGGTCAGCGGGCCGAGCAGGGCGCCGGCCGTGTCCATCGCCCGGTGCACGCCGAACGCCCGTCCGCGGTGCGCGGGTTCGGTGGAGAGCGAGATCATCGCGTCCCGGGGCGCGGTGCGCAGGCCCTTGCCGGTGCGGTCGACGGCGATGACGGCACCGATCAGCGGCACGGTGTGGACGAGCAGCAGCAGCGGCTTGCAGAGCGCGGACAGGCCGTAGCCGACGGCCGCGACGGCCTTGTGGCGGGCGGCGCCGTCACGGCCGCGGCGGTCGGCGAGGTGGCCGCCGGCGAGGCGGACGAGCGCGCTGAAGCCGTTCTGGATGCCGTCGAGCAGGCCGAAGCCGAGCGGGGAGAGGCCGAGCCCGGTGAGCAGGTAGAGCGGCAGCACGGCGCTGACCATCTCGGAGGAGACGTCGGTGACCAGGCTGACGGCACCGAGGGCGAGCACCGTCCCGGGTACGGCGCGCAGGGCCCCCCGCCGCCCCGGCCCGCCGGATGCGGGGGCCGGGGCGGCGGGGGCCTTGGAGCTGCGGGAATCCGCGACGTACACGGGCGTCAGTTCCAGATGCCGGCGATGTCGGTGGCGTTGGCGGCGTTGCCCGCGTGGGTGCTCAGCCCGGCGAGGTCCTCCAGGGTGCGCAGCACGTTGTAGTGGTTGTAGCTGGTGCCGGTGCTGCTGCCGGGGGTGACGTGGGCGCCGTAGACGAGGGTCGGGATGCGGTTGCCGGCGAGGCGGTTGTCCTCGTCGAAGGTGACCACGAGCAGGCTGTTGTGACTCTTGGCCCAGTCCGCGTAGGCGGCGAGGTTGGTCTGGAGCCAGGTGTCGCCGGTGCCGACGGAACAGTCGTGCATGTCGTTGCAGAGGTCCGGCACGACGAAGGAGACCTTGGGCAGGGTGGTGTAGTCGGTCGGGAAGGCGTCCATGCCGTAGGCGCTGGAGGCGGGTACGTTGCCGAAGCCGAACCACGGGTTGTGCTTCTGCGCGTAGTTGTCGACGCGACAGTCGGTGGCGCCCTGGGAGGGCAGGCCCTCGTTGTAGCTGGCCCAGGTCTGGCCGGCGGCGAGCAGCTCGGAGCCCAGGTTGGGCTGCTGGAGGGCGCCGACGTCGACGCAGCTGTCGTCGGTGACGCCCTGCGCGCTGCCCGAGAACAGCATGTAGTAGTTGGGCTGGCTGGGGTGGGTGAGCGCGAAGGACTGGGTCAGCGTCGCACCGCCGGCGACCAGCGTGTTGTTGATGTACGGCGCGCTGGAGCTGCCGATGACCTGCGAGTAGGCGTGGTTCTCCATGACCACGACGATCACGTGGTCGGGCGAGGGCAGCCCGGCGGCGGCGTCGGCGGCCGCGCTGCCGCCGGCGGCCCACAGGCCGAGCGAGCCGCCGACGAGACCGAGTCCGGCGGCGAGGGCGGTGAGGGGGCGGCGGAGCGGGCGGCGGGGGCTGGTGGTTCCGAGGGTGCGGAGTTGTGCGAAGGCCATCGGGTCCTCCGTGCGTCGGGGCTGCCTGGATGGAGCGCCCAGAACAGTAGGATCGCGCCGGTGTCGTGTACCGCACAAGAAGGATGAAGAACAGACGAACAGCTGCCGCCCGCCGGCGATGCGCGTCACAGCCGCCCCGATTGACCCGTTCCGGCCGGGCGTGGTGGGATCACGGGGGCTTGTGACCACGGGGGCCCGTGGGGGCTCGTGGCGAAGGAGCGGGACGTGATCGGACTGGTCGCCCTCAACGGGGCGGGCCGCCTGCTGGCCGGGGAGATCCACACCGCCTGGCCCGACACCACCCACGTCTACAAGGCCTCCGTCTCCTCCTGCTTCGGCCCGACCGAGGCCCTGAACCACGCCCTCGACCGACACGACCTGGTGGTCTGCCTCGCGTCCGTCGCGACCACCGTGCGGCTGTTCTCCGACGCTTCGCACCAGGGCTCGCGCCGGCCCGGGTTGGTCAGCCTGGACCTGGGCCTGCGCTACGCCGTGCCGCTGACCGACCGTGGCACCGGCGCCGAGGAGCTGGCCGAGGAACTGGCCGCCCTGCTCGGCGTCCGGGCCGTCCTGACCGGCGGCCCGCCGCCCGCCGAGGCCCCGGGCCGGGCTCTGGCGCCGACCCTGGCTCCAGCCCTGACGCCGACCCTGGCCGGGCACCTCGACGGGCTTGCCTCCACCGCCACCCGCGGCCCGCGCGGAGCGGCGGCCTCGCAAGCGGTCGCCGAGGGCCGGCCGGTCCGGCTGGAGAACGACCTGGCGTACCCGCTGCCCGCCCTTCCGCCCTCGGTCCGTCCCGACGCGCCCGCCGACGCCCCCGTGCTACGGGTCACCGACCGCAGCTACCCCGGCGAGGACGTGCTCCTGGTCCACCCCCGCACCCTGGTCGTCGGGGTCGGCGCGGGCGGCGGTGCCGAGCAGAGCGAGCTGATGCGGCTGCTCATGGACACGCTGGAGGAGGGCGGCCTGGCCCGGTCGTCGGTGGCCCGGTTGGCCACCGTGGCCGGCAAGGCGGACCACCCGGCGGTGCGCTGGGCCGCCTTCTGCCTCGGCGGGGTACCGGTGGACGAGCACCCGGCGGCGGCCCTGGCCGCGGTGCCGGTGCCGACCCCGTCGGAGCTGGTCGGCGCGGCCGTGGGCACGCCGAGCGTCGCCGAGGCGGCCGCCCTGGCGAGCGCGCCCGGCGGCGAACTCGTCGCCACCAAGCGGAAGTCGGCCGCGGCCACGGTCGCGATCGCCCGTACCGCGCCGCGCGGGCGGCTCGCCGTCGTCGGGCTCGGGCCCGGCGAGCAGGACTTGCTGGTGCCCCGCGCGCTGGCGGAACTGCGGCGCGCCTCGGCGGTCGTGGGCACGCCGGGCGCGGTCGAGGCGGTCGCCGGACTGCTCCGGCCCGGGACCCGGCGGATCGTGACGGACGACTGCACCGAGGCGGCCCTCACCCTGGCCGCGCACGGGCACGCCGTCGCGCTGGTCGCCCTCGGCGACGGCGCCGCACCGACCGTGCCGCCCGGCCCGTACGACGTCCACCGCGTCCCCGGCCTGCCCGCCCCACCGGTCCCCGGCCTGCCCGCCCATCCGCAAGGAGACCCCGCGTGACCGCCCCCGAACCCGACCTTCGCCACCACGGCGACGCCGAGGTGCGCGCCGACGGGTCCGGCCTGGTCGACCTCGCTGTCAACGTCCGCACCGGCACTCCCCCGACCTGGCTGCGCGAACGGCTCGCGGCCACCCTCGGCGACCTCGCCGCCTACCCCGACCAGGGCGCCGCCCGCGCCGCCGTGGCCGCCCGGCACCGGCGGCCCGCCGCCGAGGTGCTGCTCACCTCGGGGGCGGCGGAGGCCTTCGTGCTGCTCGCACGCGTTGTGACGGCTCGTCACATCGTTGTGGTGCACCCGCAGTTCACCGAGCCCGAGGCGGCGCTGCGGGACGCCGGGCACCAGGTGCACCGGGTGCTGCTCTCCCCCGACGACGGGTTCCGGCTGGGGTCCGTCCCGGCGGAGGCCGACCTGGTCGTCCTCGGGAACCCGACCAACCCGACCTCCGTCCTGCACCCCGCCGACGCCGTCGCCGCGCTCGCCCGCCCCGGGCGCACCCTGGTGGTCGACGAGGCGTTCATGGACACCGTGCCCGGCGAACGCGAGTCCCTCGCCCCGGTCCGGGACCTGCCCGGCCAGGTCGTCGTCCTGCGCAGCCTCACCAAGACCTGGGGCCTGGCCGGACTGCGGATCGGCTACGTGCTCGGGCCGGCGCCGCTGATCGCCGCGCTCGGCGCCGCGCAGCCGCTGTGGCCGGTCTCCACCCCCGCGCTGGCCGCCGCCGAGGCGTGCAGCGCACCGGCCGCGCTCGCCGAGGCCGAACAGGCGGCCGCCGACCTGGCGCTCTGGCGTGAGCACCTGCTGAAGGGGCTGGCCGGATTCCCGTCGGTGCGGGTGTACGGCGAGCCGGCCGCCTCCTTCGTCCTGGTACGGCTGCCGGGCGCGGCGGTCGTCCGGGAGCGGCTGCGCGGGCGCGGCTTCGCCGTGCGGCGCGGGGACACCTTCCCCGGGCTGGGCGAGGAGTGGCTGCGGATCGCCGTCCGGGACGAGGCGACCACGGACCGCTTCCTGGACGCCCTCGCGGCGGTCCTCGGCTCGGCCTGACCGCCCGCTGCCCCCGGTGGCTGCTCAGCCCAGCCCGACCTCGTCCCCCACCGCGATCCGGCCGGGCGCCAGCACCTGCGCGTACACGCCCGCGCAGGGCAGCGCGGGCATGCCCTCCAGCGGGACCAGCCGGTTGTGCTCGGCCGGTCCGCGCAGGGCGGACGTGCTCCGGGGCAGCGGGCCGTGCCGCAGGGTGGGCACGGCGCAGCGCGGGGTGGGCACCACGACGCGCAGCCGCAGCGCCGGCCCGATGGTCAACTCCCGCCCCACCCAGGCGTTCTCGACGTACCCCTCGCCCTCGGTGCGGATCACCAGGTTGGGGCGGTAGCGCTCCGCCTCGGCGCCGGTCGCGGCCAGCGTGGAGGTGGTGATCAGGTGCAGCGGGGCGAAGTCGAAGAACCCGCCGGCCGGCGCCGCCCGCCCCAACTCGTTGACGGTGACCTCGACTTCGACCTCGATACCGTGCGCCAGCACCTCGTCCGGGACGGCCCGCTCGATCGTCGCCCCGGGCGGGCGCTCCGCGACCAGGGCGACCTTGCGGCCGAGTGCCTCGGACAGTTCCGCCTCGTCCACGTGCCGTCCGTCCGGCCCGGTGATCGCCACGCCGTCGCCCGTCGTCGCGGTGGCGGTGACCGTCGCCGTGTAGCCCAGCAGGCCGGCCCACCGGCGCGGGTTCTTGGCGCTGGCGATCCTGCCGGTGCCGAGGTCGAGCAGGGCGCGGGCGCGGTCCCGGTCCACGCCGCGCGCATCCACCTCGGCCGCCGCCAGCTCCTCCCCCAGCAGCGACTTCACCGGGTAGCGCCGCAGCCGTTCGACCGTCCCGAGCCTCATGCCGCGGCCGCCCACTCGCGCAGGGTCGCGAAGTCGCCCTCGCGCAGGCCGAGTCGGGGGTTGATGTGCAGGGCGAGCGCCGGGCCGGGGTGGTGGGCGGCGATCCACTCGTCGTCCTGCGGGCCGAGTTCGTCGTCGACCCAGACGAACGGGCGGCCGTCCGCCCAGGCCACCACGTCCCGGGTCTTCCAGTGCAGGCCGTCCGGGTCCGCCCCGAAGAGGTCCGTCCAGCGGATGTACGGGAGCTCGGGCAGGCCGATGTGCGGGCCGATGTGGGTGTTCGCGTCGGCCATCCAGGTGGTCGCCCACACCAGTTCGTAGGGCAGGGCGAGCAGTTCCGGCCCGTGCGCCGGGTTCAGCCACACCCGCAGCGGCTTCGCCTGCGTGTCCGAGCGGTGCGCCTGCCGGTCCGCCCACCAGGCCGGGAGCATGCGGTAGGTGTCGTAGCCATCCGGCCGGCGCGCCTTCGGCGCGGCGTAGGGGTTGAGCGGTCCGTCCACGTCGAGGAGGAGCAGGGGCAGCGTCATCCCTGAATTCTCCGGCTGACCCGGCGGATTGACCACCGAATTGACCACGGGATCAATGACCGGATCGATGACGGAATCGATGACCGGATCGACGTTCAACGAGTGGATCGACCACCGGCGTGCGGACTCACGGCCGGGTCCACAGGTTACGGGCGGCCAGGAACGGCCGCCGGGCCTCCCCTCGCGTGGAGGGGAGGCCCGGCGGGGTGCTCAGGGGAGGGCGGCTCAGACGAGGCCGGCCTTCTCCAGGGCGGAGCAGCAGGTGTTGACCAGGAGGCGGGTCACCACGTAGGGGTCGACGTTGGCGTTCGGGCGGCGGTCCTCGATGTAGCCCTTCTGGTCCACCTCGACCTGCCACGGGATGCGCACCGAGGCGCCGCGGTTGGAGACGCCGTAGCTGTAGACGTTCCACGGGGCGGTCTCGTGCTTGCCGGTCAGGCGGGACTCGATGTCGGCGCCGTACTGGGTGACGTGCTCCAGGACCTTCTCCTGCGAGGCGCCGAGCGACTCGCAGGCGGTGATGATCGCGTCGTAGTTCTCGCGCATCGCCTTGGTGGAGAAGTTGGTGTGCGCGCCGGCACCGTTCCAGTCGCCGCGGGCGGGCTTGGCGTCGAGGGTGGCGTCGATGCCGAACTCCTCGGCGGTGCGGTAGAGCAGGTAGCGGGCGACCCACATGTGGTCGGAGACGGTCAGGGCGTCGACCGGGCCGATCTGGAACTCCCACTGGCCGGGCATGACCTCGGCGTTGATGCCGCAGATCGCCAGGCCGGCGTCGATGCAGCGGTCCAGGTGCAGCTCGACGATCTCGCGGCCGAAGACCTCCTCGGCGCCGACGCCGCAGTAGTAGCCGCCCTGCGGGGCCGGGAAGCCGCCCTCGGGGAAGCCGAGCGGGCGGGAGCCCTTGAAGAAGGTGTACTCCTGCTCGATGCCGAAGATCGACTCCTGAGCGGCGAACTGCTCGGCGATCGGGCGCAGCAGCGCACGGGTGTTGGACTCGTGCGGGGTGCCGTCGATCTCGTTGACCTCGCACAGGACGAGGATGTTGTCACCGCCGCGGATCGGGTCCGGGAAGGTGGCGACCGGCGCGAGCACACGGTCCGAGGCGTGGCCCTCGGCCTGGTTGGTGGAGGAACCGTCGAAGCCCCAGGTGGGGATCTTGTCCGCGTTGGCCAGGACACGAGTCTTGGAACGGAGCTTCGCAGTCGGCTTGGTGCCGTCGATCCAGATGTACTCGGCCTTGATTGCCACGGCGGTGTACCTCGCATAGCTGGGTGGTGGGTGCCCGCGTAGCGTCGCAAGCCGCCGTTTCCCGGTTGTTCCTCTCGTGTAACGCGCATGTGAACCAACCGTCCGCGTTGGCACGGTCACGGTGCGGGAGTGCCGGGGACGGCACTCCCGCACCGCTGGGCGCCGAGGCTCAGTGCCGGCGGGCGTGCGCGGCCCGGCGGCGCCGGGTGGCCCACAGCGCGCAGGCCCCGCCCGCGACGAGGGCGGCGGCCCCGGCGGCCAGCGGGCCGGTGGCGCTGCTGCCGCCGGTGGCGGCGAGGCCGGCGGCCGGGGCCGGCTTCTCGGCCTTCCCGGTGCTCCCGGTGCTCCCGGGCTTCCCGGTGGCGGGCGGCGGGGCGGCGGCGCCGGTGGTGGTGTCGGCCACCGGCTGGGCGGCGGGGGCGGTGGTGGGCGCGTCCGTGGCGGGGGCGGTGGCCGGGGTGGTGGGCGGCGCGGTGGGCTTCTCGCAGCTCACCGAGGCGACGGTGATCGTACCGGTGACCTTGGCGACGTTCAGGTTCAGCGGGTTCACCTCCACCTGCACCTCCAGCGCGGAGGCGGCGGCGGTGGTCGAGGTGGTGGTCTTCTTGGAGAGCTCCACGGAGACGCTGCCGATCAGCGGCACGTCCACCTTGGTCGGCCCGTACAGGCCGATGGTGACGGGCTTGCCGAGCACGGTCAGCCTGGCGGGCGCGACGACGTTGGCGGTCGGCTGCCCGTCGACCGGGCAGGTCGCCTCGGCGCTCATCGCCTCCAGGCCGAGCAGCGTGGTGGCGGGCAGGCCGGGGGCGTGCACGTCGGCGTTGACCAGTTGGACGGAGGCGGCGGCGCCCTTGGCGTCGGCGTGGGTCACGGACTTGCCGATGTCGGCCTTGACCAGGGTGACCGGGCCCTGCTGGTCGACGCCGTCCACCTTGGCCGTGAGGACCGAACCGTCGCGCTGCGCGGGCGTCTCCACCTTGTTGAGCGCGATGTTCACCGGAACGTCCACCGCCTTGTTCAACAGGCTGACGTCCAGGGCGAGTTCGGCGGTGACGGCACGCGCCTTGCCGGGCGACGCGGCGGGCGTCCCGGCGGGCGCCCCGGATCCGGTGGGCGCCGGGGCGGCCCCCGGAGCCGCCGGGGCGGCGTAGGCCGGTGGAACGGTGAGCAGGGTGCAGGCCGCGACGACGGCGGCGGCGGAAACGATTCGGCGAGAAGGCCGGGAAGACATGGCGGTACCCCCACAGGTGCTGTTGCTCCGGAGCGCGCCCAGGACGTCACCCGCGACAGGCGGGGAGGGGCCGGTGCTCCGAACGGTGAGCCGCCAGTCTTCTCGAACAATCCGTCACATGAGTCACACAGAACGTCATTTCACTCGTTGGAGTGAGATTGACGCCTACCACTGACTCCGGTCTGCTAGAGCGTGCCCGGCCCCGCTACGGCAGCCGCCAGTCCACCGGCTGGGCCCCCTGCCGCGCCAGCAGCTCGTTCGCCCGGCTGAACGGCCGCGAGCCGAAGAAGCCGCCGCTCGCCGAGTACGGGCTCGGGTGCGCCGACTCGATCGCCGGGATCTCCCCGAGCAACGGCCGCAGGTTACGGGCGTCGCGCCCCCACAGGATCGCCACCAGCGGACCGCCGCGCGCCGTCAGCGCCCGGATCGCCTGCTCGGTGACCTCCTCCCAGCCCTTGCCCCGGTGCGCGGCGGGCTTGCGCGGCGCGGTGGTCAGCGCGCGGTTGAGCAGCAGCACGCCCTGCTGCGTCCACGGCGTGAGGTCGCCGTTGGACGGCTGCGGCAGGCCGAGGTCGGTGCCGTACTCCTGGAAGATGTTGATCAGGCTGGCCGGGATCGGCCGCACCTCCGGCCCCACCGAGAAGCTGAGCCCGACGGCGTGGCCCGGGGTCGGGTACGGGTCCTGCCCGACGATCAGCACCCGCACGTCGGCGAACGGCTGCTGGAAGGCCCGCAGCACGTTCGGGCCGGACGGCAGGTAGGTACGGCCGGCGGCCAGTTCGGCGCGCAGGAAGTCGCCCATGGCGGCGACCCGCCCGGCGACGGGTTCCAGGGCGGCGGCCCAGCCGGGCTCGACGATCTCGTTCAGTGGACGCGGTGCCATGGTGGCCACCCTATCGGCCTACACCGACAGCGCGTTCAGCGGATGATCATGTGAACGAAGGCCCACGAGGCAAGTGAGCGACGGCCCACGAGGCAGGTGGGCGCCGGCCCTTGAGGCAGGTGGGCGAAGACCCCCGAGGCAGGCCCGCGAGGCAGGTGGACGCCGGCCCGCGCGACAGGTCGACGACGGCTCGCGACAGGTGACCGACGCCCCGCGCGATCACCCGACCGGGCGGCCGCGCAGCACCACCAGCCGGGGATCGGCGAGCACCCGGACGTCCGCCCGCGGATCCTCCCCGTAGACCACGAAGTCGGCCGACGCGCCCTCCTCCAGCCCCGGCCGCCCCAGCCACTCGCGCGCGCCCCACGTGGCCGCCGACAGCGCCTCCGCCGGGCTCAGCCCCGCCTTCACCAGCTCCGCCACCTCGTCCGCCACCAACCCGTGCGCGAGCGAGCCGCCCGCGTCCGTCCCGACGAACACCGGGATGCCCGCGTCGTGCGCGGCGCCCACGGTGGCGTAACGGCGCTCGTGCAGCCGGCGCATGTGGGCCGCCCAGGCCGGGAACCTGGCCTCGCCGCCCGCCGCCAGGCCCGGGAAGGTGGCGATGTTGACCAGCGTCGGGACGATCGCCACGCCGCGCTCGGCGAAGGCCGGGATCAGCTCCTCGGTCAGCCCGGTGGCGTGCTCGACGCAGTCGATGCCGGCCGCCAGCAGGTCCGGCAGCGACTCGGCGGCGAAGCAGTGCGCGGTGACCCGTGCGCCCTCCTCGTGCGCCGCCGCGATCGCCTCGGCCAGCGCGTCGCCGGGCCAGCAGGCGGCGAGGTCGCCGCGCTCGCGGTCGATCCAGTCGCCGACCAGCTTCACCCAGCCGTCGCCACGCCGGGCCTCCGCGCGGACGTACGCGGCGAGGTCACCGGGCTCGATCTCGTGCGCGTAGTTGCGGATGTAGCGGCGGGTGCGGGCGATGTGCCGCCCGGCGCGGATGATCCGGGGCAGGTCCTCGCGCTCGTCGATCCACCGGGTGTCGGCGGCCGAGCCGGCGTCGCGGATCAGCAGGGTGCCGGCGTCACGGTCGGTGACCGCCTGCTTCTCGCTGGTCTCCGCGTCGACAGCGCCGTGCGCGTCCAGGCCGACGTGGCAGTGCGCGTCCACCAGACCGGGCAGCACCCAGCCGGTGACCGTCCGGACGTCCTCGGCGCCGGGCGGGCAGGTGAAGCTCACCCGGCCGTCCACCACCCAGAGTTCGTCCCGGACGTCCTCCGGACCGACCAGCACCCGACCCCGAACGTGCAGCACCGCGCCATCGCTCATGGCCGCACTCTACCGAGGGGCGGGTTCCGGGTGAGCGGCGAGAATGCGGCAGACTCGTTCCCGTCCCCACCATCCCCCGCAGCGAAAGGCCATCTCGACGTGAGCCCCTTCCTGGATCTCCCCCCGCTCAGCGCCGCCGAGTTCGCGGCGATCGAGGACCAGGTGGCCGCACTGCTGCACACCGGCGCCGATGTCATCGTCACCCAGGGTGAGGCGCTGCTGCCGCTGGAGGCCGCGATCCGCGGCGCCGCGCACCCCGGTTCCACCGCGCTCAACATCGTCACCGGCCCGTACGGGCAGACCTTCGGCAACTGGCTGCGCTCCTGCGGGGTCGAGGTCGTGGACCTGGCCGTCCCCTTCGACAGCGCGGTCAGCGCGCAGCAGGTCGCCGACGCCCTCGCCGCCCACCCGGCCGTCGACTTCGTCTCCCTGGTCCACGCCGAGGCCGCCACCGGCAACACCAACCCCGTCGCCGACATCGCCGCCGCCGTCCGCGCGCACGGCGCCCTGCTGATGCTCGACGCGGTCGCCTCCGTCGCCGCCGAGCCGCTGCTCACCGACGCGTGGGGCGTCGACCTGTGCGTCATCGGCGGCCAGAAGGCCATGGGCGGCCCCGCCGGGGTCTCCGCCGTCTCCGTCTCCGAGCGCGCCTGGGAGCGGATCGCCGCCAACCCGGCCGCCCCGCGCCGCTCCTACCTCTCCCTGCTGGACTGGAAGGAGCGCTGGACGGACGCCGGACGCACCGTACTCCCGCACGCCCCGGCCCAGTTGGAGATGCTCGCCCTCGGCGCCTGCCTCGACCGCATCACCGCCGACGGCCTGCCCGCCGTCATCGCCCGCCACCGTGCCGCCTCCGCCGCCACCCGCGCCGGCGTCCGCGCCCTCGGCACCCTCACCCCGTTCGTCTCCGAGGACGCCCACGCCGCGCCCGTCGCCACCACCCTGCGCACCCCGGCCGGCGTGCACGCGGCCGAACTCGCCGCCGCCGTGCTCCGCCTCGACCCGGCCCTCCCCGTCCAGCCCGGCGGCGGCCCCCTCGCCGCCTCGATGCTCCGGGTCAACCACTACGGCCCCGCCGCCTCCCTGGCCACCGTCCACGCCTGCCTCACGGCCCTCGCCACGGCCACCGCCACCGACCCGGCCCCGGCCCTCGCCGCCGCCGAGGCCGCCTGGACGGCGACCGTCCAGGGCTGAGCACGCCGGAGCGGCCCCCGTTCGCACGGGGGCCGCTCCGTTCACGCGGGCGGAATCGGCCGCCGATGCCGACCAGCACCCTTCCGCAGCAGCGCCAGAGGCGTGTCCTCCTGCGGCTCGATGAGCTCCCCGTCCCGCCGCACAAGCAGCGGATACGCCTCCGCAAAGTCGTCCGCGACGGCAAGCGGCTGCCAGGCTCGGCCGTCCCACTCGACCACCAGGCGCGGGAGGTCCTCGAAGGGGTGCAGCTCCCGGCGGCCCTCGGGAACGAGCGCCAGCGCGTCACGGGTCCCTGGCGGCCGGTGACGGTCGGCGCGGGCGGCGTACCACTCCACGAGCGGTTCATCGTCGGGAAAGACCACGTTCTGATCCTCCTGCTCAGCGTCGGTCCGAGGGTAGCCCGTTCCGCCCCACCTCCACCGGCGGCTTGCCCTACTTCGGCTCCTGGTTGAGCACCGACAGCCGCTGTGCCGATCGGAGTCGCAGCGCGGCCGGTTCCGCAAGCCGTTTGGTCGCCCACCCCGCCAGCATTGCCCGCAGATCCGCCGCGAGGTCGAGGGAGTCCCGGCCGCCGAGGTCCGGCGGCAGAGCGGAGCGAAGCGGGGCCGAGCCTCCGCGCACGGCGGCTTTCGGCCATCGCCTCCCGACACAGTTCCCCCGGCGTTCATCTGTCCGGCACGCCGATCTCACCGGGGACCGGCAGGCTCCGGCCAGGGAGAAGTTGGCTATACAACTCCGCCCGGCAAGTCGCCGAGGAGGAGACCACCATGACCGAGCTGCCGCCGTACTGGCTGCGCGACAACTGCCCGTGCGCCGAGTGCCGGGACCCCCGGAACGGGCAGAAGCTGTTCCAGATCAACGATCTGGAGGAGGGGCTGACGATCTCCGCGAGCACGGAGATCGACGGCCACCTGGAGGTCCTCTGGTCGGACGGGCACCGGTCGCGGTACCCGCTGGCGTGGCTCGACGCGGAGCAGGACGGCGACGGGCGGACGGAGGCCGACAAGCGGCTCTGGGCGGCGGCGGACTTCGCCCGCGGCCTCCCCGAGGCGCAGTGGGCCGCCTACCTGGCGGACCCCGCCGAGCAGGCCGCCGTCCTCACCGCCGTGCGCCGCAGCGGCTTCGCGGTGCTGCGCGGGGTGCCGGCGGTGGAGCGGCAGGTCCTCCGGGTGGCCGGGACCTTCGGGTACGTGCGGGTCACCAACTACGGGGAGCTGTTCGACGTCCGGGTCGAGCCGGACCCGAACAACCTGGCCTTCACCAGCGTCGCGATCGCGCCGCACACCGACAACCCGTACCGGGACCCGGTGCCGACCCTCCAGCTGCTGCACTGCCTGGAGAACTCCGCGACGGGCGGCGACTCCGGCCTGGTGGACGGCTTCACGGCGGCCGCGATCCTCCGGGAGGAGGCGCCCGCGGACTTCGCGGCGCTCACCGGCACACCCGTCCCGTTCGTCTTCCGCGACCGCCGCACCGAGCTGCGCGCCGACCGCCCGCTGATCGAGCTGGACGCGCTCGGACGGATCCGCGAGGTGCGGTTCAACAACCGCTCGATCGGCACCCTGCGCGGCACCCCCGAGGAGCTGAACGCCTTCTACGCCGCCTACCGCCGCTTCGCCGCGATCACCCTGCGCCCGGAGCTGCAGCTCACCTTCCGCCTCGACCGCGGCGACTGCCTGATCTTCGACAACACCCGCCTGCTGCACGCCCGTACGGCCTTCCAGCAGGACGGCCACCGCCACCTCCAGGGCTGCTACGCCGACCTCGACTGCCTGGCGAGCACCCTCGCCGTGCTGCACCGCCGCACCGCCGCCCTGGACGCGATCGCCGAACTGTTCGCGGGCGAGGGCGCCGGGGAGTACCTGGGCGAGGAGGTCACCATGGCCGAGCACATGCTGCAGGCCGCCGCCGCTGCCGAGGCGGCCGGGGCGCCGCCGCACCTCGTCGCCGCCGCGCTGCTGCACGACGTCGGGCACTTCCGGGGCGCCCTGCACGGGCGGGACCTGATGGGAGGCCAGGACAACCGCCACAGCGACACCGGCGCCGACTGGCTGGCGCGCTGGTTCGGCCCCGAGGTGACCGAACCGGTCCGCCTGCACGTGGCCGCCAAGCGCTACCTGTGCGCGGTGGAGCCGGGCTACCGGCAGCAGCTGTCCGAGGCCTCGGAGTACACGCTGCAGGTGCAGGGCGGCCCGATGGACCAGCGACAGGCCGCCGCCTTCGCCGAACTCCCGGGTGCCGCCGACGCGCTGGCCGTGCGCCGCTGGGACGAGCAGGCGAAGGTGGCCGGTGCACCGACGCCGGGCTTCGAGCACTACCGCCCGCTGCTGACCGCACTGATGGGCTAGGGCCCCGAGTCGGGAGGCCCCGCCCGGGCAGGGCTGATGGGCTAGGGCCGAGTCGGGAGGCCCCGCCCAGGCGGGGCCTCCGCTCAGTCCTGTTCCCGCGCGTGCCGCGAAAGCGCCGACGTGGCCAGCGAGTTGTGGATGCTGAACGCCACCGTCCCGGGCAGGTAGCGGTCCTGGGACCACTCCACCGGGGTGCCGGTCGGGTCCGTCGTACGCCGCCGCTCGCGCAGCAGCGGGCCGCCGCGGCGGCAACCGAGCAGGCGGGCGTCCTCCGCGTTGGCGGCCACGATGTCGATGGTGTGGTCGGCGTCGGTGAACAGGATGCCGTGCTCGCGCAGGACCTCGGTGTGCGAGACGACGTCGGGCGGCAGCTCGGCGACGATCTCGCCGACCCGCGGCGGGTAGATGGTGCGCTCGACCATCACGGGCGCGCCGGAGAGGGTCCGCAGCCGGACGGTCACGTACACCTCGGCGCCGGGCTCCAGCCGCAGCTGCTCGCGTTCGGCGGCGTCGGCCGGGCGGCGGACCAGCGAGTCCAGGATGCCGCCGGGCTCCTCGCCCATCGAGTACGCCCAGTGCGTGAAGCTGAGCAGTTCGGAGAAGCTCTGCACCCGGGCGCCCCCGAGCACGACACGCCGGGTGCCGCGGCGGGAGGTGACCAGGCCGTCGGAGCGCAGGACGGCGAGCGCCTGGCGGACGGTGCCGCGGGAGACGCCGTACTGCTCGGCGAGCGCGCCCTCGGCGGGCAGCCGGCCGGCCTCGCCGTACGCACCGGTGGTGATCGCCTCACGCAGGTCGGCGGCCACCTTGCGGTAGAGCGCACCGGAGGCGCCTTCCACGACCGGCGCCGGGCGCTGCTCGGCGGCCGGACGCTGCTGGGCCGCAGAGCGCTGCTGAGCCGCCGGGCGCCGCTCGGCCGCCGGGCGCTCGGGCTCAAGTGCCACGTCAGTCAATGTCCCTCCTGGGGCGGTGTCCTACGCAGCCGTACCGGCACGGACAGCCCGACCTTATCCCGCTGCGCCTTTGAAGCATCGCACCGAACGGATCACGCTCCGATGGCCTGATTCCACCGTTCCCGCAGCCGACCCCGGTTCTGGGCCGTCCGTTCACCTTCCCGTCACCGGACTCCGGCGTACTTACCTCCGTCAGCGAAGTTGGCTAGTCAACTCGGACGGTCTCGAACGGCTCCGGATGATTCCGAACGGCACCGGGCACACCAGAACGGCTCCGAACGGCCACTCGCACGATCCCCCGATCAGACAACCCCCGCAGCTCACCCCCTTGCAGTACACCCGATCAGGAGACTGACCCGTGTCCGTGCACCGCGCCCGTTCCGCCGCCTTCGCAGCGGTCTTGACCGCCGCCGCGCTGTCCCTCACCGCCTGCGGCTCCGCCGGCTCCTCCTCCGCGAAGTCCGGCGACGCCGCGGGCGGCAAGAACGCCAAGACCGCCACCTCGGTCGCCGACTTCGGCGGGATGGACGGCCTGGTCGCCGCCGCCAAGAAGGAGGGCAAGCTGCACGTCATCACGCTGCCGCGCGACTGGGCGAACTACGGCAAGCTGATGGACGACTTCAAGGCGAAGTACGGCATCGAGATCGAGGACGAGAACCCGGACGGCGCCAGCCAGGACGAGATCAACGCGGTCACCTCCCGCAAGGGCCAGGACCGCGCCCCCGACGTCCTCGACCTCGGCTCCGCCTTCGCCATCAGCGCCGCCAAGCAGGGCCTGCTGGCCCCGTACAAGGTCGTCGACTTCGACAAGATCCCGGACACCATGAAGGACCCGGCCGGCCTGCGCTACAACGACTACGGCGGCTACATGTCGATCGCCTGCGACGCCAAGAAGGTGGCCGCCTGCCCGAAGACCTTCGCCGACCTGCTGAAGCCCGAGTACAAGGGCATGGTCGCCCTGAACGGCAACCCGACCAAGGCCGGCGCCGCGTTCGGCGCCGTCTACGCGGCCGCGCTCGCCAACGGCGGTTCGCTGGACAACATCCAGCCCGGCATCGACTTCTTCGCCAAGGTCAAGCAGGCCGGCAACTTCAACCCGGTCGAGGTCACCCCGGCGACCATCGAGAAGGGCGAGACCCCGATCAGCATCGACTGGTCGTACCTGAACGCCGGCTACGCCGACAAGTTCAAGGACAAGGGCATCGACTGGCAGGTGTCCATCCCCTCGGACGGCTCCTACGCGCAGTACTACAACCAGGCGATCAACAAGGACGCGCCGCACCCGGCCGCCGCCCGCCTGTGGGAGGAGTACCTGTACAGCGCCGAGGGCCAGAACGGCTTCCTGGGCGGCTACGCCACCCCGGCCCTGTTCGACGCCATGAAGACGGCCGGCACCCTGGACAACACGCTGGCCGCCAAGCTCCCGCCGGTCGAGAAGCCCTTCACCACCTTCCCGACCCAGGAGCAGACGGACGCGGCGAAGAAGACCGTGACCGAGAACTGGGCCAAGGCGATCGCGGGCTGACCTGACGATGACCACGGCTCCCACCCCGGTGCCGGCCCCCGCCTCCGCCGCCCAGAGCGGCGGGGGCGCCCCCGGCCCCGCAACCCCCGCCAGCACGGCCGACGCCGCGAAGGCCACCACGGCCACCGCCGCGAACGCCACCGCCCCCACGACCACCACCTCCGGCGCCAAGGCCTCCAAGGCCTCCAAGGCGCCCCGCCCCGGCCAGGCCCGAACCGGCCGCGGCCGCGCCTGGCTGGCCGCCCTCCCCCTGCTGCTGTTCTTCCTGGTCGGCTTCGGCCTGCCCGCCGTCGCAATCGCCATCGGCGCCTTCACCACCTCGTCCGACGCCCCCGACGGCGGCGGCACCTTCACCACCGACAACCTCACCAACTCGCTGCAGGGCGCCTACTGGACCGCCCTGTGGGGCAGCGTCAAGCTCTCGCTGCTGACCGCGCTGATCGCCACCGTGGTCGGTCTGCCGCTGGCCCAGGCCGTGGCGACGTCCCGGTTCCGGATGTTCCGCGAGGCGGTGATGTCCGCCTCCGGCGTGCTCGCCAACTTCGGCGGTGTGCCGCTCGCCTTCATGTTCGTCGCCACCCTCGGCAACGCCGGTGAGGTCACCAAGCGGTTCGGCCTGACCTCCCACGGCTGGAGCCTCTACACCTTCTCCGGCCTCTCGGTGGTCTACCTGTACTTCCTGGTCCCGCTGATGGTCATCACCGTCACCCCGGCCCTGGAGGGCCTGCGCACCCAGTGGCGCGAGGCCGCGTACAACAACGGCGCCACCGTCGTGCAGTACTGGCGGCACGTGGCACTGCCGGTGCTGGTGCCCTCGCTGCTCGGCGGCTTCGTGCTGCTGTTCGGCGCCTCCTTCGCCGCGTACGCCACCGCCGAGGCCATGGTGGGCAGTTCGGTGCCGCTGATCTCGATGCAGATCGGCGACGCACTGTCCGGCAACGTCCTGGTCGGCCAGGGCAACCTCGCCCTCGCCCTCGGCCTCGACATGATCGTGGTCGCCTGCCTGGTGATGGCCGTGTACCTGCCCCTTCAGCGCCGGAGTGCCAAGTGGCTCGCCTGATCAACCGCATCCGTCTCGGCCGCGGCCTCGTCCTGCTGCTCTGCGGCGTCTACTTCGCGGTGCCGCTGGCCTCGTCGGTGTACTTCAGCATCGACGACAACAAGGGCGGCACCACCTTCCGCGCCTACACCGACCTGCTGAACGCGCCCGGCTTCACGGACAGCCTGGTGCTGAGCCTGGAGCTGGCCGGCGTCACCGTGGCGGTGCTGCTGCTCCTGCTGGTCCCGGCGATGCTCGCCGCCCGGCTCGGTGCGCCCAGGCTACGCCCGGTGATCGAGGTGATGTGCTCGATGCCGCTGGTCGTCCCGGTGGTCGCGCTCACCACCGGCATCATCGGTGTGCTGCGCTGGGGCCCGGACTACCTGCAGGACACCCCGCTGTTCCAGACCATCGTGGCCATCCAGGACCCGACGTTCCCGATCGTCCTGGTCGTCGCCTACGTGCTGATGGCGCTGCCGTTCGCCTACCGCGCGCTGGACGCGGGGCTGCGCGGCGTGGACGTCGCCACCCTGGTCGAGGCCGCCCGCAACTGCGGCGCCGGCTGGCTGCGCGCGGTGTTCACCGTCGTCCTGCCGAACCTGCGCAGCGCGCTGCTGAACGCGGCGGTGCTCACCGTCGCCCTGGTGCTCGGCGAGTTCACCACCGCCTCCATCCTCGGTTTCGCCCCCTTCTCGGTGTGGATCAACTCCAACGGCAAGAGCGACGGCCAGATGTCCGTCGCCGTCTCGATGCTCAGCCTGCTGATCGTCTGGGTCGTCCTGCTGCTGATGTCCGCCGTCGGCCGGGGCCGCAAGGCCGCACGGTCCTGAACCACCCCACGCTTTCCAGGAGTTACCAGCCATGACCACGGTTACCGCCCCCGTCACCGGTGTCGCGCTCGCCCCCGGCAGCGCCACTGTCGAGTTCCGGTCCCTCCGCCGCTCGTTCGGCGCCACCACGGCCCTGGACGGCTTGGACCTGACCGTCCACCCCGGCGAACTCGTCGCCCTGCTCGGCCCGTCCGGCTGCGGCAAGACCACCGCGCTGCGGATCCTGGCCGGCTTCGAGCAGCACGACTCCGGCGAGGTCCTGGTCGACGGCCAGGACATCACCGCGATCCCCGCGCACAAGCGCGACGCGGGCATGGTGTTCCAGTCGTACAGCCTCTTCCCGCACCTGACCGCGCTGGACAACGTCGCCTTCGGGCTGCGGATGCGCGGCGCCGGCAAGGCCGAGCGCCGCAAGCGCGCCCAGGAACTGCTGGAACTGGTCGGCCTGCCGCACCGCGCCGAGCACTACCCGCACCAGATGTCCGGCGGCCAGCAGCAGCGCATCGCGCTCGCCCGCGCGCTCGCCCTGCAGCCGCGCGTGCTGCTGCTCGACGAGCCGCTGTCCGCGCTGGACGCCAAGGTCCGGCTCCAGCTGCGCGAGGAGATCCGCCGGCTCCAGCAGGAGCTGGGGATCACCACCCTGTTCGTCACCCACGACCAGGAGGAGGCGCTGTCGATGGCCGACCGGGTCGCGGTGCTGCGCGCGGGCCGGCTGGAGCAGTGCGCCGCGCCGTCCGAGCTGTACGGCCGGCCGGCCACCGCCTTCGTCGCCGAGTTCGTCGGCACCATGAGCCGCATCCCGTGCACCCGCACGTCGGAGGGCGTCGAGGTGCTCGGCCGCCGGCACGCGGTGGACGGCGAGCTGCCGGCCGACGGCGAGCTGCAGGTGCTGGTCCGCCCGGAGAACGTCACCCTGACGCCGGCCGAGAACGGCCCGGCCCTGGTGGTCGCCGCGTCCTTCCTGGGCGCCGTCACCCGGCTCACCGTCCGGCTCGACGACGGTACCGAGGTCAAGGCCGACCTGCCCACCGAGGCCACCGCCGCCCTGCCGGCCGGCGCGCGCGCCGAACTCGTGCTGCCGGAGCGCCCGGTGCTGGTGGACCGCCGCGCCTGACCGCCCGGTCCCGGCTCGGCGCCCGACCGCCGTGCCTGACCGCCCCGTCCCGGCTCGGCGCCCGACCGCCGTGCCTGACCATCCCGTCCAGGCGGCGGCGCCCGATCGGCGCGCCGTCTGAAACCCTCGTATCTCCACCTGATGAACCACCGAAGGTACCGCCATGCCTGAGACCCCCCTGCCCGCCGCCGTCCTGTTCGACATGGACGGCACCCTGGTCGACACCGAGCAGCTGTGGTGGCAGACCGCCGCCGAACTCGCCGACGAGCTCCACCACCCGCTCACCGACCGGGACGCCCCCGAGGTGCTCGGCCAGGCCGTCGAGCACACCGCCGCCCACCTGCACCGGGTCAGCGGCACCACCCTCTCCGAGGCCGAACTCGCCGACCGGCTCGGCGAGTCCTTCGCCGGCAAGGTCGCCGCCGAGACGGTGCCGCGCCCCGGCGCCCTCGCCCTGCTGGCCTCGCTGCGGGACGCCCGGGTGCCCACCGCGCTGGTCTCCGCCTCGCCGCGCCGGGTGGTCGACCTGGTCCTCTCCGCCATCGGCCGGGACTGGTTCGCCGTCACCCTCGCCGCCGAGGACACCGCGCGCACCAAGCCCGCGCCGGACCCGTACCTCGCCGCCGCCGAGCGCCTCGGGCTGGACCCGGTCACCTGCGTCGCCGTCGAGGACACCCCGACCGGGGTCGCCTCCGCCACCGCGGCCGGCTGCGCGGTGCTGGCCGTGCCGTCCACCGCGACGCCGATGCCGGACGGCGCCCGGATCACCCTGCTCGCCAGCCTGGAACAGGCCGACCTCGCCCTGCTGGGGAAGCTCGGCGCCGCTCCGACCGTTTGACGCTGACATGCCCTATCTCCTGCTCTCCCTCGCCATCCTGAGCGAGGTCTGCGCCACCAGTTGCCTCAAGCTCACCGAGGGCTTCACCCGCCTCTGGCCGAGCGTGGGGGTGGCCGTCGGCTACGTGCTGTCCTTCGCCCTGCTGGGGCGCGCGCTCAAGCACATACCGGTCTCGGTCGCCTACGCCGTCTGGTCGGGGGCCGGGACGGCCGCGGTGGCCGGGATCGGCGTGATCGCCTTCGGCGAGTCGCTGGGCCGCCTCCAGTGGCTGGGGATCGCCCTGGTGATCGTCGGGGTGGTCGTCCTCAACCTCAGGAGCAGCCACTGACGTCCTGACGGCCCGTCCGTCCCGAACATACTGGTCAACTCCCCTTTCGGAGCGGGACGTCGGGTGGGCCGACTGCCCGCTCCGACCGGTTCGCTACCGTGGCCCCATGACGGATCCCCGCCCCCACCACTACCGCTTCGTCCACCGCGAACTCCCCCGCCAGATCCTCGAATTCGGCCCGCGGCTGACCGTCCCGGACGGCGGCGGCAGCCTCCTGCCCGTCCTCACCGGCATCTGGGACGACCTCGGCCGGACCCTGCCGCCCGAGGACCGTCTGCCCAGCCACGGCCTCGACTGCCGCCACCTGGAGGCCGACGGCCACCCGCTGCTGCTGGTCGTCCTCCCCACCCCGGTCGGCGCCACCGAGGCCCACTTCGTCGCCGCCGTCCACCCCAAGGGCACCAAGGACGTCCGCTACGTGACCCTGGAGCACGCGCTCAGCCCGCTCGACGGCAGCCCCGGCACCGTCCTCGGCGAGTGGTCCGCCGAGGGCCACCTCAACCACGGCCAGGGGCCCTCCCCCGTCGCCGAGCTCTTCGTCGCCGCAGTGGCGAAGCTCGTCACCCCGAAGAAGCGCGGCTTCTGGCGCCGCTGACCCCCGGGGCGGCTGCCCGTCCGGCGGCCGCCGCCCGCCCCGTACAGAACCCGTCAGCATGGCGGAAAGCCGCCGTCAGAACGGATCGCCCGCGTACCGACTGCGGCTATGCTCGGCCGGTCACGCCATCGACACACCGGGGGAGCAGTGGCCGACTTCACGGTCAGCACCGAGTTCCTCGCCAAGCTGGCCAAGGATCTCAAAGGCTGCGGCGACGAGCTCGACCAAGGACTCAAGGCGCTCAAGGAGGCGAGCCGCAGCGGACTGGGCTACGACTTCCTCGACGAGGCCTGCGGGCACTTCCAGAGCAAGTGGGAGTACGGGCTCAAGAAGGTCCGGGAGTGCGTCAAGGTGCTCGACGAGGGGCTGGAGAAGGTGCAGCAGACCTACGACGGCACCGAACAGAGCATCACCAAGGCCCTCACCCCGGCGGGGCAGTCGTGACCGACCCCGCGCCCGACTGGTCCGGCCTCGGCTTCAACCCGGCCCCCGGCGACGCCGCCGCCGTCACCGGCCTCAGCGGGAGCCTGCGCCGGGTCGGCCAGCACCTGACCGACGTCCACACCACGCTCTCGCAGCTCTCCGCCAACCAGGGCCAGTGGACCGGCGAGGCCGCCAAGTCCTTCGCCGGCCAGTTCGGCAAGCTCCCCACCTACCTGCAGGACGCCGCCGACTCGATCACCGCCGCCTACCAGGCCCTCGACGTCTGGTACAAGGCGCTGACCGAACACCAGCCCAAGGCCGCCGAGTTGGCCCGCGCCGCAGTCGCCGCCAAGCAGCAGAAGGAGCAGGCCGACCAGGCGCACACCGCCGCGGCCGCCGCCCCCGACCTCAAACTCGCCGGCCAGACCTTCCCCGACGACGCCGGCCTCGCCGCCGCCGAACAGCGCTACACCAAGGCGAAGAACCATCTGGACGCGGCCGCCAAACTCGTCAGCAGCGCCGCCGCCGACCTCACCGGCCTTCAGAGCCAGGCCCACGAACTCGCCGAAGGCCACAAGGCGGACGCCCGCAAGACGGCCGACGCCATCCGCAAGGCCGCCGACAGCAAGGCCCCACCGGAGCCCGGCTGGCTCAGCAAGGTCGGCAACTGGCTGAAGAACCACGGCGCGGACATGCTGACGGTCGCGGCCGGCATCTGCGGCGTCGCGGCGATCTTCTTCCCCGCCTTCGCGCTGCCGGCCATCCTGCTGAGCGCCGCCGCGGCGGGTACGCACGCGACCAAGTACGCCCTTGAGGGCAAGCTGTTGCCGCCGCAGAAGAACATCAGCAACTGGCTGACCCTGGGCGGCGACGTGCTCGGCGCGATCCCCGGGGTGGGCGTCGCCAAGTCCGGCTTCACCGCCGCCCGGGAGGCGAGCGCCGCCGGTGCGGGCGTCCGTGGAGCCGTGAGCGCCGGAACGACCGAGGTCCGGACCGCCGCCCGCGCCGTCGACCCGGCCAACCCGATCTTCACCACCGCGATCGAGAAGCCCGCCATCACGCTCGGGGTCTCCAAGGCCACCGCGATGAACGTCTCCGATGGCGTCCAGGCCGTCACCACCGTCGGGCTCAACGCCCCGACGGCGTACGCCCTCACTCAGGACAACCCGAGCGACGGCCTCACCAGCGCCGTCAACTACACCACCGGCGGCAACAGCGTCATCGGGTCGGTCGGCGTCGGCACCGGCGGCGGCAAGGCCAACGCCGTCATCGGCACCGTGTCCACCGTCGGCAACCTGCTCGGCATGGGCGGATGGGCGGCCGGCTATGGCCGTTGAGACCACCGAGGTTCCGCCGCTCTGGCTCACCCTGCCCGCAGGCTTCACCACCCTCGACCTGGACGAGGACCTCGGCGACCGGATGGCCCGCACGGCGGAGAGCCTGGACGCGGCCTTCCCCGGCGCCCGGCCCGAGCAGAAGCTCAGCACCGTGATCGCCGCCGAGACCGCCTTGCAGGCCCAACTGCGCGAGGGCGCCGTCCACGTCTCCAGCTGCCTGGTCCGGGCCGAGGACGGCGAGCCCATCCACGGCATGCTCACCGTCTTCGTCCGCCCGCAGGACCTCGGCGCGCCCGGCAGCTACCCCGCCCGGGTCGCCGAACAGCTGGCCGAGGCCTGGCCGGACGCCGACGTCGGCGTGGTGGAACTGCCGATCGGCCGCGCCGCCCTCGCCGCCCGCGACCTGTCCGTCCCGGTGCCCGGCGCGGTGTTCGGCGTGCCCGAGTCCACCGTCAACACGGTGCGCCAGCTCGAACTGCTGATCCCGCACCCGTGGAGCCCGCACGTGGTCGCCGCCGTCTTCACCACCGAGGACCTCGAGTACTGGGACGAGTGGCTGCCGCTCCTGGCCACCGCGTTCCGCGGCATCGCCTTCCACCCGCCCCGGAACGAGAGCGCCGACGCGCTGCCGCCCCACCAGTGGGACAACATCCGAAAGGCCTTCGGATGACGGCCACCACCGACTCGGCTCCGCCGAAGGCCGAACCCCGCCGGGGCTCTATCCCGCTGACGATCGCCCTGGCGATCGCCGCGCCGCTGTCGATCGTCGGCCTCACCGCCGCCTACGGCGCCTACGGCTGGCCCGCCGGCCTCGCGGTCCTGGTGCTTGCCACCGCCGTCCTGTCGACAGGCCTCGGCCGACTGGCCGGCGGGACCCGCGGCTGCCTCGCGGCCCTGCTCGTCCCGATCGCGCTCCTCGTCGCGGCGTCCGCGACGAGCAACGTCCGCGACGACCTGGTCCTGAGCTCCGGGCCCACCGTGACCGCCCGCGTCGTCGGCAAGGAGCGCACCGCCGGGACGCGCGACCCTTCCTGGGACTACAGCCTGGCGTCCGTCGACGGCTCCCCCGTGCCCGGCGGCCGCCTCAACCAGCGCGACCAGTCCCTGCGGGTCGGCGACCAGGTCACCGTCCGCTTCGACCCCGACGGCACCGCCCGGCCCAAGCGCCCCGAGCAGCTCGACCTCGGCACCGACCTCTTCTGGGCCGTGGCCGTCCTGCTCGCCGCCGCCCTCGCCGTGGCCTGCCTCGGCCTCTCCAGCCGCCCGGCCGGCCCGCTGCGGGACCGCCTCGCCGCCCGCTCCCGCACCGGCCGCGAACGGGCCGGCCGCCTCGGCGCCGCCCGTACCGCACTCGCCTGGAGCGCGGTCACCGCGCCCTGGCTGCTGGCCTACCTGCTCGCCCGCCAGTACGTCGGCAGTCCGCTGACCACCGGACTGTTCGCGCTGTACGTGCTCGCCGTCACGGCCTGCTCCTGCTGGCTCGTCACCGACAAGAACACCGTCAAGCCCGGCGTCACCGTCCTCGCCACCGGCTCCGCCTGGTTCGTCCTCACCCTCTTCCTCTGATGCGTGACCCAGCTCACACCAGCTTGCTGAAACCTCGTCATCCCGCCCCACCGTCTCACCCCTCGCACTTTCCGACACACTGACGGTCACGCACGGGGGATGACGCCATGGCGGATGACGGACCGAAAGCCGGCGGCCCGGAGTTCAAGATCCGGCCGGGGGACCTGAAGGCGGCCGCGCCGACCTTCGAGACTCAGAGCAAGGCACTCAAGGACGCCCTCGACAAGCTCAAACACAGCCTCGCCGACGCCGGTAGCCCGTGGGGCGACGACAAGCAGGGCAAGGAGTTCGCCCAGGCCTACAACGGCCCGCACGACCACGTGCTCTCCGCACTCGACACCCTGGTCAAGGGGCTCACCAGCATCCACGACGGGCTGAACGCCCACGCCGACAACCACACCGACGCCGACAACCACGTCCGGAAGAACCTGACGCCGTGATCGGCCGCCCTGCACGGAGGGAGTCGGCGCATGGGTGAGTCCACGGCGGAGAAGATCGTCCGCAAGGTCACCGGCATGTGGTGGCCCGACGCCGACCCGGACAAGCTCCGCACGGTCGCCGCCGCCTGGGACACGATGGCCACCGCCATCGACAACGTCACCGCGCCCACCAACCAGGCCGCCGCCGCCATCGTCGCCAACAACCACGGCCCCGCCATCGACGCCTTCGGCAAGTTCTGGGGCAACTACTACGGCGGCAAGGACAGCGCGGGCCAGGGCAAGGGCTGGCTCCCCGACGCCGCCGCCGTCTGTCGCGCCCTCGCCAAAGCCCTGCGGGCCTTCGCCGACGAGGTCGACAAGGCGCTCAAGAAGCTGAAGGAGGAGGCCGCGATCGTCGGCGCCACCCTGGTCGCCGGCACCGCCCTCGCCTTCTTCACCGCCGGCATCTCCGAAGCCGCCGCCGGCACCGCCGCCGCGGGCATCATCGCCACCGCCGCAGGCCTCGGCGTCGCCGTCTCCGAAACCATCGCCACCATCGCCGCCACCGTGCTGGTCGGCGCCGCCTTCGGCGCCGTCGAGGCCATCACCGTGGACATCGCCGTCGCCCAGCCGGTCCGGATGTCCTTCGGCGACGGCGGGTTCAGCCTCACCGAGGCCGTCGACTCCGCCGAGACCGGCGGCATCATGGGCGGCGCCGGCTCCGCCCTCGGCGCCGGCGGCCGCGTCGTCGCCACCGCCGCGGAGGTCTCCGACAGCACCTCCGTCGCCCTCGCTTCCGCCATGAGCAAGGTAGCCACCGCCGCAGATACCCTCCCCGGCCGCATGGTCACCGGCGCCGGCCTCACCTACGGCTACGACGCCACCTTCCAGACCGGCCCGGTCATGCCCCTCGACCTCGTCCTCGGCGCCGTCGGCGGCGCAACCGGCCCGAGCGGCAAGGGCGTCGACACCGCGAAGCGGGTCACCGAACTCGGCGACCAGGGCCACGGTCCAGGCCGCCACGTCAAGGCCAGCGACACTGCCCTTCAGATCAGGCTGGGCACCACCATGACCAACCCCGACGGATCCCCCAAGATCTTCACCCCCGCATCGGCCAATGCCGGGCACGTGAAGTCGAGGGACCACATCGACCCACTGACCGGTACGACAGTGGACGCCGATAGCGGCGGCCCCCACAAATGCGGGCCGTACGCGACCCGCTACAACGACCCTGCAGATCTGGTCACGGTCGACAAATATGTCCGCAAACACCTGAAGCAAACCGGCGATCTTCCCGACATTTCAACTCCCATCGAAGATATTCTCGGACCGGATGGGCACAAGCGGTTCACCGGCTTCTACAAAGATCCCCAGGATCCGAGCAGGTACCTACCCGTTGATTTCGAGGGTGGAACCATTGTCGCCGTCTATGTACCGGACGGAAATGGCGGACACAAACTGGTAACATCATACGCCAACCCCGCCCCTGGGAAGCACCCGTAAGGACGTCATGGACCCCGATCTGGCAGGATTCTTCGAGCAATACCTCAACGTCGAAGTCGCATATTCCTATATGGACGGCATCAAGGAAGTCGTCAGAACATCCGGCTGGCGCGAGAAGCAGCGACGCCTGTTCGAGCAGATGCTCGCCGAGCGAAGCATGACCCGGGGCGAGTACTGCGAACGAACCTGGGTCGACTTCGAGACCGACGACGACATGTACGCCTACCTGACGAAGGTTTACGCATATTTCTTCCTTGACCGCGAGGAGCTCCCGATCCCGCCCGAATGAGAAATCCGGGCAGTGGGACGACCTGTCCAGCTTCCTGCAGGTATATCTGAACGTCGAAACAGCCGTCCCGTACCACCTGCTCGGAACCCGGCGCACGATCTCCAGCTTCCCTTCGCACGACGCCCTCCAGCGGATCTTCGAGCGGATGCTCGCCGAACGGACCATGCCGCGCAGCGAGTTCTGCCTGAACACCTGGATCGACTTCGAGACCGACGACGACATGTACGCCTACCTGACGAAGGTCCATGCCTACCTCGACAAGCGCGAGCGGGCGGCCTTCGATGACACAAGTCATCGTGTGCGCGACGTGGTGGACCAAGAACAGCCCTTGAGCAGGGTCACGAAGAGCGTCCCTGAGGACGGAGTCGATCTTTCCGGCCATCGCACCAGTGTGTCCGAAGATATCCTCGGCCCCGAGGGGCACAAGCGGTTCACCGGCTTCTACAAGGACCCACAAGATCCGAGCCGCTACCTGCCGGTCGACTTCGAAGGCGGAAATATCGCCACCTTCTACGAACCTGATGCACATGGAAAGTGGCATCTCGTCACTTCCTATGCGAATCCCGCACAGGGAAAGCACCCGTAAGGACATCATGGAACCAGAACTCGCCGGATTCATGCAGCAGTATCTGAACGTCGAGATGGCTCACTCCTACCTGGAGCGCATCAAGAGGACCATCAACATGTCGAACCCCGTATGGGGCGAGGACCTGCAGAAATGGTTCAAGCAACTCTTCGAGGAGCGGGACCTCACCCGGGGCGAGTACTGCGAACTCACCTGGGTCGAGTTCGAGACAGACGAGGAAATGTACGCGTATCTGGAGAAGGTTCACGCGTACCTCCTCCTCGGCTCCGAGGAAGTTCCGATCCCACCCGATTGAGGCTTCAGCCTTTGTGGGCGGCGGCGTCGAGTGGACCACCCGCCCCGAGTACACCGGCCCACCGACTTCGCCCTCCCCGGCGCCGCCGTCGCCGTCCTGACGAGCGTCGGCCTCGCTGAACTCGCCATCCGGCGTCGCCGCCGATGACCGGGACCCCGCCCGGAGGCCGTCAGGATCCGGGCGTAGCCTTCCACCTCGTCGTAGGGAGATCGGGGGCCGCCATGGCCAGGGAGAGAAGCCGCCGCAGAACCATCGCGTTGGCGGGCGCGCTGGTGGCGGCGGTGCCGGTGGGGACGTTCGGGCTGGTGCTGCTGAGCACGTACGTCAGCGGGGGCCTGGCGTGGCTGCTCGGGCTGGTTGTCGGGGTCGCCTGGATCGTGGGCGTCGTCCGGCTGGTCGGGGTGGTGGGCTGTTGGGTGGCGATCCTGTCCGTCGCGCTGTGGGGCGGCGCGCTGGGAGAGGTGATCGCGGCCCGGGACGCGGTGGTCCTGAACACCACCGGGGTCACCACCTCAGCCCGGATCACGGCGGCACACGACCACCCCGAGAGCAAGCACCCGGACTCGACGTACGACCTCGCCGACGAGTGGGGCGTGCCGATCCCGAACGGCACGGTGTACGGGGGCCTCCACTCGCACGCGGTCGGCGACCGGCTCACCGTCCGCTACGACCCCAGGGGCGTCGCGGCCGCGCGCACCCCTGACGACATCGACTTCTCGAAGGACCTGGCCATCGCCGGCGGCCTGGACGCCGTCCTGATGGCGGCCGTCGGCGGTCTGGGCGTGGCCGTGGTCCGCAACGGTCGCCCGCGGCGGGTCCCGTTCAGCCGGGTGGGCGGAGTCCGGGGCACCCCCCGCGACTCCGCCCACCCGTAGCGCGCTGGACCAACCGCCTCTAGCCGAGCAGCGACGGCAGTTCCGCCACCGAGCCGAGCACGTGGGTCGCCCCGTCGGCGCGCAGGCGGGCCTCGTCGTGGGCGCCGGTGAGGACGCCGGCGACGACCGACGCGCCCGCCCGCACACCGGTCAGCATGTCGTAGCCGGTGTCCCCGGCGACCGCGATCTGCCGCACCGAGTCAACCCCGGTGCGCAGCAGCGCGGTGAGCGCGAGGTCCGGGTACGGGCGGCCGCGGCCGGCCTCGGCGGGGCAGAGGGTGAGGTCGGCGATGGACTGCCAGCCGAGCGCGGTGAGGATGCGGTCCTGGGTGGCCCGGGAGAAGCCGGTGGTGAGGACGACCTTCCGGCCCCGGCCGCGGAGTTCGGCGATGGCCTCGGCGGCGCCGGGCAGGGCGGCGCAGTGGCCGGCGTCGACGAGGTCGTGGTAGGCGGCCTCGAAGGCGGTGTTGGCCTGCTGGGCCTTCTCCTCCTCGCCGAACAGGTGCCGGAAGACGGAGATCTTGGACTCGCCCATGGTGGCGCGCACGTGCGCCAGCATGGGCTCGTAGGCGGGGCTGCCGGCCTCGACGCCGAGCGTGGCGGCGGCGGCGCCGAAGGCCTGCTCGACGAGACCGTCGTCGGCCACGGTGGTGCCGGCCATGTCGAGGACGACCAGGCGGATATCAGGAGACATGTCAACTACCCTTACAGATTTGCGAGTTCAGCGGTGGTCTCGGCGATGGCCGGAGAGCAGGTCATACCGCGGCCGCCGGGGCCGGTGACCAGCCAGACTCCGTCGCGGACGCGTTCGCGGTGGACGACCCGGGTGGTGTCGACGCACTGGGCGTACACCCCGGCCCAGCGGCGGCGCACGCGCGGCAGCGGGCGGCCGAGCAGTTCCTCGGCGACGCCGACCAGGTGGTCGTACGGGTCCTCGACGACGTCGAAGCCGAACGGCTGGTCGTACTCGTGGGTGTCGCCGATGGTGAGGCCGCCGTCACGGCGCTGGACCATGAGCAGCTGCATCTTGTGCTCGGCGGCGACGTCCGGCTGCGGCTGGGTCTCGCGCAGGCGGTCCAGGGCGCTGCCCGCGAAGGCGGGGTAGTAGCGGAAGCTGTCGCCGTCGGCGACGGAGGTGGTGAGGGTCTCGCCGAGCGGGTCGGTCTGCATCATCTGCAGCCGGACCCGGCGGACGGGCAGGGCGGGGGCGAGTTCGCGGACGAGGCCGCCGAGCCAGGCGCCGGTGCAGAGGATGACCAGGTCGCCGGTGTGGACGTCGCCGTGGTCGTCGCGGACGGCGTTCTCGCCGATCACGTCGCGGACCTCGCGGCCGGGCAGGAAGGTGTAGCGGCCGGTGGCCTGCAGGGCGGCGCGCAGCGCGGGCTGGGCGGTGCGGGGTTCGACGGCGGCGTCGCGGTCGCACGACAGGGCGCCGAGCAGCTTGCCGCGCAGGGCCGGGTTGGCGGCCCTGGCCTGGTCGGCGTCGAGCAGCCGGTAGCCGCGGGCGGCGGCGTCCGGCAGCGTGAGCGCCTGTTCGGCGACGGCGAGTTCGGCCTCGGTACGGATCGCGGTGAGCGACCCGTTGGCGCGGAAGCCGAGGTCGGGGACGCGTGCGCCGATGCCCTCCCACAGTTCGCGGGCGCGCAGCGCGGTGTCCAGTTCCTCGCCCTGCGCGCGGCCGCTGACCCAGACCAGGCCGAAGTTGCGCACCGAGGCGCCGCGCGCCTCGGTCTCGCGCTCCAGGTGGAGGACCTCGTGGCCGCGTTCGACGGCCTGCCAGGCGTGCATGGTGCCGAGCACGCCTGCTCCTACGACGATGACTCTCATGCGGCCAGGCTGATGCGGCCAGGTGTCCGAGGGGCGTCCGGGTGACGTCCCGCAGATGAATCACCCGAAAAGTTGTACAGACAACCCGGCCGGATAACCCGGACAGACAGCCCGGCCAGACGACCCAGCCCGGTAACCCTGCCGGGCAACCCGATCAGAGACCCCGCCACCGGGCCGTCACCGCAGCACCCGCGCCCGCAGGTAGTTGCGCCGCCCGAAGTTCGGCTCGTCCACCGCCGTCAGCTCCTCCACCTGGAACCGGTACAGCGCCGCCGCCCCGCCCCCGGTGAGGAACTGCCGCCGGACCTCCTCGTCCTGCGCGAAGGACGGGTACCGCCCCTGGTAGGCAGCCAGCGCCGCCTCGGCCTGCCGCCCCCAGGCCTCGCTCGCGCCGCCGGTCAGCTGCAGGCCGCGCAGCTGCTCGCCGAAGACCGGCGGCGGCAGGAAGACGGTGGCGGCGGCCCGGGCCTCCTCGGCGAGATGGTGGCTGTGCCGGGTGGAGCGCTCGCTGACGAAGTAGAGAACGAGGTCGTCGTCGTACGCGAAGAAGGCCAGGTTGGCGTGCGGGCCGTGCTCGTGACCGGCGGTGGCGAGGGTGAGCACCATGGCCTCCGAGAGCAGGCCCTCGACGCCCTTGTGCGGCGACTCGCCCGGCCAGTCCCCCTGCGTGATGTCGAGTCGGTACGGCATTGGCACTCCCTCCGCTGGCACGCCCGGCGCTCCCGCGCCCCGGCACGACTGAGCCGGGCGGGTTCCCCGCGAAGGGGCCCCACGCCCGGCTCACATGCTCTACCCGCCACCCCGGCCAGACAAGGGTCGGACGGGCTACGGGCAGGCTACGGAATCAGTGCCGTCGGGTCTCGTACGAGGCGTGGCCGCGGGCGACGACCGGCAGCGTCCCCGGGCCGAGCAGCGGGCGCAGCGCGCCCGCCCGCATCCGGTCCACCAGAGGTCCGCAGCGCCCGACGAGCGGCGCCAGCACCAGCGCGACCAGGAGGCCGACCAGCGCGCCGACGGCCACGTCGTGCGGGTAGTGCACGCCGACCCAGACCCGGGAGGCGCCCATCAGCACCGCGAAGATCCCGGCGATCCAGCCCAGCCGCCGGTCGGCGAACCAGAGCGCGGTGGCGGCGGCGAAGGCGATCACGGTGTGGTTGCTGGGGAAGGACCAGTCGCCGACACCCGGGCAGGTCTCCAGCGAGACGCTGCCGGGGATCTGGGCGCACGGCCGGACCTCCTCGACCATGCCCTTGAGGACCGAGTTGACGCCGTACGCGACGACCACGATCACCGGCGAGGCGAGCACCCGGGCCATCACCACCGAGTCGGCGCCGCGCGCCCGCCACCAGGCGTAGAGCATGAAGACCGCGAACAGGCCGAGGCCGATCGCCGACCAGACCTTGATCAGCTCGTCCAGCCAGTGCGGGGCGTCCTGAGCCCACCCGTTCACCCGGGTGTAGAGGGAGCCGTCGATGCCGCTGCCGTCGTACACGGCCAGAGCCCGAGAGGACATCACGCGTCACCTCCGTGACGGCGCGCCTTACGGGCGCGGAACAGTTCGAGAACAATGGGGAGCACGGAGACAACTACTACCAGACCGATGATCGGGAGCAGATATTTGTCGATGCTCGGGATCGACGATCCGAGCCCGTACCCGGCGAGCACCACGCCGACGGTCCAGATCGCACCGCCGGTCACCTGCCAGAAGGTGAACGAGCGGGCCGGCACTTCGAGCACGCCGCAGAGCGGGTTCAGCACCGTTCGGACCACCGGGATGAACCGGGCGAGCACGATCGCCTTGCCGTGGCCGTACTTGCCGAGCAGCTCCTCGGCCCGCTCGACGCCCTCCAGCAGGCTCCTGCGCTTGGTGCGGCGCAGCAGCGCGCGGCCGCCGCGCTTGCCGATCAGGTAGCCGACCTGGGCACCGGCCAGCGCGCCGACCAGGGCGGCGGGCAGCACCTGGTAGAGCTCCAGCTGCGGGCCCTTGGTGGCGCCGGGCACGCAGAGCAGGCCGGCGGTGAACAGCAGCGAGTCGCCGGGCAGGAAGAAGCCCACCAGCAGGCCGGTCTCGGCGAAGAGCACGACGGCGATGCCGAGCGCGCCGAAGGCGGCGAGCAACGAGGACGCGTCCAGCGGGTTCACCGCGAGGTGAGCGGCCGGATCGGCGAGGAACTGAAGCAAGGCTGGCGGACCTCCCGTACGTTGGAGGGCGGATCGCAGCGAAACCCACCCTGACCGTCTACAGTGACGTAGACGGTCTACATGACTGTAGACGAAACCTGGAGGAAGCGCCGCCATGTCCGACGTACCGTCCGCCCGCCGGCCCGCCGGGGAGCTGGAGGCCGAGGTGCTGGCCGCGCTCTGGTCGGCCCGGCAGCCGATGACCCCGCAGGACGTCCAGACGGCGCTCGGCGGGGACCTCGCCCGCACCACCATCGCCACGATCCTCGCCCGGCTGCACGACAAGGGCACCGTGGAACGCACCCGGGCCGGCCGCGCCTACGCCTACACCCCGACCGTCCAGGACACCGCGGGCCTCGCCGCCCGCCGGATGCACACCGAGCTCGGCCGCGAGGCCGACCGCTCCACCGTGCTCGCCCGCTTCGTCTCCGACCTCTCCGCCGAGGACGAGCAGCTGCTGCGCGACCTGCTCGGCGACGGCGTCCCAGGGCTCGGCCACGGCACCCCAGGGCCCGGCGACGGCGCCGGCGCCCCAGGCCTCGGCGACGGCATTCCCGGCTTCGGCCACAGCGCCCCCAGCCTCGGCGACGGCATTCCCGGCTTCGGCCACAGCGCCCCCAGCCTCGGCGACGGAACCCCCGGGGCGGCCGGATCGTGATGATCGCCGTCTGGGCCCCGCTGCTGCTGCCGTTCCTGGCCGCCCCGCTGGCCCGCCGCCTCGCCGACGCCCTGCCGCCCCGGGCCGCCGCCTGGATGCTCGCCGGGACGGCCGCCGTCCTGGCCGTCGGCACCCTCTGCTCGCTCGGCCTGCTCGCCACCGCCGGGCTGCTCCAGCTGCCGCCGGTCGCCGCCATCGGCCACCTGTCGCTGCCCTGGCTCACCGCCGCCGCACCCAGCGCGCCGCCGGCGGCCGCCGCGGCCGGCCTGGTGCTCGCCGCGCTGACCGCCCAGGCCGTCCGCACCGCCCGCCGCCACCGGCTGGAGCTGCGCGCGGCCCGGGCCGCCCTCCCGGCCTGCCCGGCGGCGGCCGACGACCGGCATCCGGACACGCGCCCCCGGCACGCCACCATGCGCCGGGCGCGCACCCCGCAGGCCGTCCTGGCCTGCGCCCACGCCCTGCTCCAGCCGGGCGAGCACCCGCTCGCCGTCCTCGACGACGAGCGCGCCGACGCCTTCGCCCTGCCCGGGCGGCTGCGCCGACCCGGCCGACCCGGCGAACCCGGCCGGATCGTGGTCACCTCCGGCATGCTGCGCGCCCTCACCGGGCCCGAGCGGGCCGCCCTGATCGCCCACGAACGGGCCCACCTGACCGCCCGCCACCACGTCTTCCTCGCCCTCGCCGAGCACGCCGCCGACCTCCACCCGGCGCTGCGGCCGCTGCGCGCGCCCCTCGGGTACCACCTGGAGCGCTGGGCCGACGAGGTGGCGGCCGCCCGGGTCGGCGACCGCGCGGTGACCGCCCGCGCGGTCGGCCGGGCCGCCCTGGCCGCCAGCCACTCCCCCTGGCCGGCCCGGCCCCGGCTGGTCCCCGCCGCCCACTCCGGGCCGGTCCCGCGCCGGGTCGCCGCCCTGCTCCAGCCCCGCCCGGCCACCACCGGCGCCCGGCTGCGCCCGGCCGCGATCGCGCTGGCCGCCTGCCTGGCCCTGAGCACCGCCGCCACCCTGGAGGCCACCGCCGACCTGCACCACACCGTCGAGGCGGCCCAGCGCGGCACCGGCGCGGAACGCTGACCCCGGCACCCACGACTCCGGCGACGCCAGGGCCCTCGACCCGGCGGCCGAGGCCCGTCCGGCCGATCCCGCCGGCCCGCCCTTAGCCATCACACCTCGACCTGTCCACGGTCGTACCGTCCGGTATGCCGAGTTGGCAGACCCCATCCCCAGATACCCACCGCCCCCGTACTCTTTCGTCAGCGCGTCGACCCCGGCGCGTCCTCGAACGGCGGCGAGGAGCAACGCGAGTGCGGCAGACCGGACGGCAGTCCCGACGACCAGAACGCCGCACCCCGCCGACCGCGGCCGAGCTGGCCAGAGTCCACGAGCGCACCCTCGCCGAAGCCGCCGCCCGCGAACTCGCCCAGCCCCTGTCCCCCGACCCCGCCACCCCCGGCCGGCTCGAACCCCGCCCCGAGATCGGCGACTCCTGGGCCCGGCTGCGCCGCCTCGGGCTCGACCCCGACGCCGGCGCCGCCGCCGTCCACCTCGGCCCCGCCGAGATCGAGCAGCGCCGCCGCGCCAGCGGCCTGGACGCGGTCATGCCGGTGCTGCGCGACACCCTGCTGGAGCCGGCCGGCCAGACCCCGCTGATCCTCGCCATCGCCGACGCCGAGGGCCACGTGCTGTGGCAGGAGGGCGAGCGCGGCCTGCGCCGCAGCGCCGACCGGATCGGCTTCCTCACCGGCGCCCGCTGGATCGAGGAGAGCGTCGGCACCAACGGCATCGCCGTCGCGCTGCGCGCCCAGCGCCCGATGCACGTCCACTCCGCCGAGCACTACCTGCGCAGCCACCACTCCTGGACCTGTGTGGCCGCCCCCGTGCGCGACCCGGGCACCGGACGGCTGGTCGGCGCGATCAACCTCAGCGGCCCGGCCCGCAGCATCCGCCCGTACCTGCTCCAGCTGACCGCCACCGCCGCCCGGCTCGCCGAGACCGAGCTGCGCGCGCACCGGCTGGAGGCGTTGAACCAGCTGCGCACCCTGGCCGCCCCGATGCTCGCCCGGGTGGCCGGCCCGGCCCTGGTGGTGGACGCCGCCGGGTGGACCGCCGCCGCGGCCGGCCTGCCGCCGCTCGGCCGGCTGCGGGTGCCGGTCGACGGCTGGGGCACCGCCGCCGTGCACTGGGTGCCCGGCCTCGGCGAGTGCGCCCTGGAACCGCTCGCGGACGGCTGGCTGGTCCGGCCGGTCCGGCCGCCCGAGACGGACGGCTCCGGCACGGTGACCGCCGAGCAGGCCGAGGGCGCCCGGCTCCGGCTCGACCTGCGCCGCCACGACCGCCCGGAGCTGACCGTGCAGGGCGCTGCCGACGGCTGGTCGCACCCGCTCAGCCCGCGCCACGCCGAACTGCTGCTCCTGCTCGCCACCGGCCGCGAGGGCAGCACCGCCGCGCAGCTCGCGGAGGCGCTGTTCGGCGACCCGGGCCGGACGGTGACGGTGCGCGCCGAGCTGTCCCGGCTGCGCCGCTACCTGGGCAGCCTGCTGGCCCACCGGCCGTACCGCTTCGCCGAGTCGGTGCTGGTCACGGTGGACGGGCCGGAGGACCCGTACGACCTGCTGCCCGCCTCCTCGGCCCCGGCCGTCCGGCGGCTGCGGGCCGGGCTGGCCGCGGGGACGGTCCGGCTGCCCGGCACGGCGTCCGTCCCGCAGCCGCGCGCGCCCGGGGACGCCCCGACCGCGCCTCAGCCGCCCGCGAGCAGCGCGGCCAGCTGGTCGTCGGTCGGGCCGCAGGCGCGCTCCGCCTCGACGGAGACCAGCGCGTAGGTACGGTCCAGCCAGGCCCGCACCCGGGGCTTGGAGGCCTCCAGCAGGGCGCTGCCGTGCGGCGATTCGAGCGCCAGGTGCAACGTCGAGCCGTGGCACGGGCAGTACGCCGGCCACAGCTTGACGTCGCCCTGACCGCTCAGCGTGTGCAGGCCGTCGCGCAGCAGCTCGCGCGAGAACACCCAGTCGGCCTCGTCCGAGCGCCCCAGGTGGAAGGTCAGCACCACCTCGTACGGGCGGGCGGCGTCGAACCGGAACCGGGTGCGCACCTCGCCGACCACCTCCTCGCCCAGCGAGATCCGTAGGGTCAGCACCTCCTCCACCGCCGCCGGAGCGGCGGTGGAGCCGTCCCCATCGCCGCCCGTGGGGGTGGCGGCGAGGGGTGGACTGGAGGCTGCGGACAGCGGGTCGGGCGGCATGACGGTCTCTCCGGGACGGCGTGGGATGACCTCAGCCTGGTCCACCGCGGGCCGGGCGGGCAAGGGTTGCAAGGAGGTTGCAATATCCTCCGTTCGAGCGAGCAGACCCCTGACCGACCTTGTCAGACGGATCGTCAACTTCCGCATGTCGAACGGCTGTCCACGCAATGGATGGAAACCGTCCGGGATGCGATCACCCGCTGGTACGCTCTCCCCTCCCGGCGCGGGCCCCACCCGGCCCCCGGCCGACCGACCCCGGGCGGCCGATGCCGACCCGGCCTCGGCGCGTGGGAGAATACCGCGACCGCAACGGCGACTTCGGGGAGGGAGGGGTCCGGTGGCTGTGCGCGAGGACGCCGCACGGGACGTGCAGCACGAGCCCGTACGGCACGGCCGGCACGGGCGGCCGCGCCCGTTCGGCGGCCGGTTCCGGCTGCCCACCCTGCGCTTCTCCGGTGCCGCGATGGCGATGTCCACCGTCGTCGGCATCAGCATCGCCACCACGCTCCTGCTCAACGAGCAGCAGGGCGTGGGCCGGCGGGCCGGGGTCGCCCGGGTCGGCACCACTCCGCCGCCCACGCCCACTCCGGGCGAGCAGGCCCAGGCGGCCGCCGACCAGGTCCCGGCCGGGCAGAACCCCACCGATCCCCCGGCCACCGGCCGGCCCTCGGCGCCCCGGCCCGTCGAGTCCCGGTCCCCGTCGCAACACTCGGGGGCGGCGTCGAGCACGGCCTCCGGATCGGCCTCGCCCAGCGAGTCCGGCACCCGGTCGGCGGTCCCGGAGGAGACCGGCGGACAGGCCGCCGCCGATCGCGGCTCCGGCCGCGGGCCCGGCTCCTGGCCGGCCGGCACCGGCACGCCCGCCACGCAGGCCGACGCCGCCGCCGGGCCCTCGCCGTCGGCCCAGCCCGGCGTGCCCGCCACCGACCAACCCGCCGCGACGCCTTCGACCTCCCCCTCGCCGACCGTGCCGCACGCGCCCGGGCCCCGCCCGGTGTCCGGCCCGGCGCCCGCCCCGGGCGGGTCCACCGCCCCGTCCGGCCCCTCCGACGGCACCGGCACCGGCACCCCCGCCCCGGGCGCCGACCCGGACACCGCGCCGGACGTCGACCAGGCCCTGGTCGGCGTCGCGACCGTCACGCCGCTCGGCCGCGACGGCCTCCGGCACCAGCTCGACCTCGCCGTCGCCGAGCCGCTGACCGCGCTTCAGGCCGAATTCCGGCTCTCCCCGGGCGAGTTGGCCCCCGGCAGCGGCACCGCCTGGACCGATCTGCCCGGCGCGGTCGTCACCGCCCAGCAGGACCGCGGCACCCTGGTCTACCGCTTCACCACCCCGGCCGGCACCGACGTCCCGCCCGGCCGGTACGCCTTCGGCGTGCGCGGCACCCGCCCGACCGCCGGTCCGTCCGGCCCGTCCGGCCTGGTCCGCAAGCCCGTCGCGCTGGAGAGCTGGAGCGCCGCCGCCTTCGGCATCGACCACCCCCGGGCGGTCGCCGCCCTCGGCTCCTTCGGCCCGGTCGCGCCCCAGCCGGCCGAACCGCAGGCGCCCGGGCTCCCGCCGACCACCGCACCGCGCACCACCGCACCGCGCACCACCGCATCGCAAGACACCGCATCGCAAGACACTGCGCCGCAGAACACCGCGCCGCCGGCCATCGCACCCCGCTGAGGCCCAGCCGTACCGTCCGACGATCCGACAGGTCACCGCCCCGGACGGGCTCATCCCGGCACCCCCGTTCGTTACTGTGGGCAGCACCCGGCCCGGCGGCCCCGACGGCCCCGGCCGGTCGCCGTTCCGCACCCGAGGAGGAGTCCGTGTCCACCGTCCTGACCCAAGGCGGCAACGCCCCGCTGACCGCCGCGCGGGTGACTGTCGAGGTCACCGCACCCAAGGCGCTGGACGTCTCCGGTCTGTTGCTGACCGACGCCGGAAAGGTGCGCTCGGACGACGACTTCGTCTTCTTCAACGCCCCGCACGGCCCCGGCGTCAGCCACCGCCCGGCCACCGCCGGAACGCCGGACGCGATCACCGTCGACACGCTGGCCGTCCCGGCCGACATCACCAAGATCGTGGTGACCGCCAGCCCCGCCGACGACTCCGCCACCTTCGCCGGAATGGAGCCGACCGCCACCGTCCGCGACGCCGACACCGGGCAGGTCCTGGTCACCTTCACCCCGCCGCAGCTGGGCCGGGAGACCGCGCTCATCGTGGTCGAGGTCTACCTGCGCGGCGGCGCCTGGAAGGTGCGCGCGGTCGGCCAGGGCTACGCCAACGGCCTGGCGGGCATCGCCACCGACTTCGGCGTCACCGTCGACGACGCCCCGGCCCCGGCCACCCCGGCCCAGACCGCGCCCATCCCGCCCGCGCCGCCCGCCGCACCCGTCGCTCCCCCGGCGGCCCCGCCGGCCCCCGCCCCGGTCCCGGTCCCGGCCCCCGTCGACCCGCGGATCGCCCTCGCCTCCACCGCGCCCGTACCTCCGGCGCCCCCGGCCGCACCGCCGGCGCCGCCCGCCCCCGCCAAGGTCACCCTGGACAAGGGCCGGGTCAGCCTGGTCAAGGGCAGCTCGGTCTCCCTGGTGAAGAACGGCCGCCCCTTCCTCTCCTCAGTCCGGATGGCACTCGGCTGGGAGCCCGCCGGCCGCGGCCGCAGCGTCGACCTGGACGCCTCCTGCCTCGCCTTCGACGCCCGGCGCAAGAAGCTGGAGACGGCCTGGTTCATGAAGCTGACCGTCTTCAACGGCGCGATCGCCCACTCCGGCGACAACCTCACCGGCGGCGGCGCCGGCGACGACGAGTCGATCACCGTGCACCTGGACGGCCTGCCGGCCGAGGTCACCGGCCTGGTCTTCGTCGTCAACTCCTTCTCCGGCCAGCGGTTCACCGAGGTGAAGAACGCCTACTGCCGCCTGCTGGACGCCCGGACTGAGGAGGAACTGGTCCGCTTCGACCTCACCCACTCCGAGCCGAGCACCGGCGTGGTGATGTGCAAGCTGGTCCGCCAGACGTCCGGCGAGTGGGTGATGACCGCGCTCGGCGAGTACGTCGACGCCAAGACCGCCCGGGCGATGGCCGATCCGTCCGCCGCCCTGCTCTGACCCACTCCGGCCGAACGGCCCGACGTCACGGTCACGCCGACGAATTCACCCTCCTGAGGCATCAAGTCGTCCACACGGCGACTCGATCTACCTCTAGGGGGGTGAATCGCGCTCTCCCGCGCACTCGTTGAGGGAGAGACCGTGCCACGCTTCCTGTCCCGCCTGGTCATCGCCGGCAGCGCCGTCGCACTCACCGCCGGCCTCATCACCCCGTCCACCGCCGAGGCCGCCGCCAAGCCGTCCGGCCGTGCCGGGGCCCTCACCTGGGCCGCGCTCGGCGACTCCTACACCGCCGGCGTCATCGAGGCCACCGGCGGCGAGACCGAGCCCCACGACGGCTGCGCCCGCACCACCCTCTCCTACCCCGAGGTGATCCGCCGCCGCCTCGGCCCACTGCTCGACCTGCGCAACGCCAGCTGCAGCGGCGCCACCGCCAAGGACGTCTACCAGACCAAGCTGACCCCGCTCGGCCGCCCGCTCCCGCCCTTCGGCACCGACCCCGACGCCCCCTTCCCACCGGTCCCGCCGCAGATCGACACCGTCTCCCCCGACACCGACCTGATCACCGTCGGGGTCGGCGGCAACACCCTCGGCTTCGCCGAGATCCTCAAGGCCTGCATCGAACTCGGCGCGGGCAACCTCGGCAAGGGCACGCCCTGCAAGGACAAGTACGACGCGAGCCTGCCCGGGCGCCTCAACCAACTGCGCGGCGACTACGACCAGATGCTCGGCGCGCTGCACGCCAAGGCCCCGTTCGCGCGGCTGCTGACCGTCGGCTACCCGCACCTCATCCCCGAGGACGCCACCCGCTGCCGGTACGGCGACCTGCATCAGTTCGCCACCTTCACCACCGGCGACCTCGCCTGGGCCCGCACCGCCATCCTGGAGCCGCTCAACGCGGTCATCACCCAGGAGACCGCCGCCCACGGCGACACCTTCGTCGACCTCTACCCCTCCACCGCCGGCCACAGCGTCTGCGACGACGACCACTGGCTGGACGGCGTGCTGACCAGCATCATCCCGCTGCACTACGCCCTGGTGCACCCCAACGCCAAGGGCCAGGCCCACGCGGCCGCCCTGGTCGAGGACGCCATCCTCGGCTGACCGCGCCCGGACGATCCACACCGGACGATCCACACCCGGCGGGCGGAGTCCCGAAAAGCAGTTGCCCCGCCCGCCGGGTGCGGATCATGCTGAGCGGATGCTCATCCGCGAAGCCACCCCCGAGGACTGGCCGGCCATCTGGCCCTTCTTCCACGCCATCGTCGCCGCCGGCGAGACCTTCACGTTCCCGCTCGACCTGGACTTCGAGCAGGGCCGGGGCTGGTGGCTGCTCACGGCCCCGAACCGCACGGTGGTCGCCGTCGACGAGGCCACCGGCGCGGTGCTCGGCACCGCCAAGATGAACCGCAACCACCAGGGCAACGGCTCGCACATCGCCAGCGCCAGCTACATGGTCGACCCGGCCCACTCCGGCCGGGGCATCGGCCGGGCCCTCGCCGAGTACACCATCGCGTGGGCCCGTGAAGCCGGTTACCGGGCGATGCAGTTCAACGCCGTGGTCGCCTCCAACGCGCACGCGGTGAAGCTCTACGAGTCGCTCGGCTTCACCGTCATCGGCACCCTCCCGGAGGGCTTCCACCACCCCACCGAGGGCTACGTCGGCCTGCACGTCATGCACCGGCCCCTGTAGGGAACTTCGCTACTCCTCGATCGCCCCGCCGACCCGCCGCAGGTGCTGCCGGAAGCTGTACGACGGGTCGGCGGCCCGGCGCTCGAGGTACGCGTCGAAGGCGGTCTGCCGGCGCAGCGTGTCGCCGGCGGCGATCCGCTCGGCCTGCGCCCGCTCGGTGCGGGCGATCGCGGCGGCCGTCTCCAATACCTCCCCGTCCCGGGCCGCACCGTACGCCTCCAGGAACACGTCCACGCTCCCGTAGTGCCGCACCGGCAGCACCCGCCCGGCGACCCGGCCCCCGGCCGTCACCGCCACCACCCCCACCGGCGCCGCCCGCAGCTCCACCCCCAACCGCACACACGCATCCGCCACCACCGGCGTCGACAGCCCCGCGAACTCCTTCAGCATCCCCAACTCCTCCCGCCAAACGCCCAGTTCACCAAGCTCCGATCCTAGTCCGAAACTCAAACCCACACCATCGAGTGAAATCAAACCGTGCACGGCATAACCCGGTTCGGCACTCGCTAGCGTGACGTCCATCTGAAGGAGGGGCATCATGAGTGCTGTGGCGCATGAGCAACCGATCACGGACTCCCCGTCGCAGGCCGACATCCTGCTGGAGAGCTTCCTGAGCCTGCACTCCCCCGAAGGCTTCCGAGCCGAGCTCATCGAGGGAGAGATCGTCGTGGCACCACCGCCGGACGGCGATCACGAGGACCACATCAGTCACCTGATCAAGCAGGTGATCCGGCATTCCACGACCGACATGAGCGTTTCCGGCGGCAAGGGCCTTCGACTCGTGAGTGGCGGTCTCTGCCCGAAGAACCACGTCATCCCCGATGCCACCTTCGCCCCCGAGGATCTCCGCCTCTTCCGGGGCGCCCCGTCCTGGATGGAGCCGGACGGTGTCGCCATGGTGGCGGAGGTGACGTCCGGCAAGCCCGACCAGGACCGCATCGCCAAACGCCACTGCTACGCCCGCGCCGCGATCCCGCTCTACCTCCTCATCGACCGCGAGAGGTCGCAGATCAGCCTGTTCGGCAAGCCCCACCGCGACGAGTACACCGAGGTCCATCTGGCCGCCTTCGGCGAGCCTCTCGCGCTGCCCGAACCCTTCGGCTTCGAGCTGGACACCAAACCGTTCCTCTGACGCGAAAACGGCCCGCCCCCCTTCCACCGGGGGTGCGGGCCGTTCGACGTGGCGTCAGGGTCAGCCGCGGGTGGCCATGGCGCGCAGGAAGAAGGTGAGGTTCGCCGGGCGCTCGGCGAGGCGGCGCATGAAGTAGCCGTACCACTCCTGGCCGTACGGGAGGTACACGCGCATGGTGTTGCCCTCGCCGGCGAGGCGCAGCTGCTCCTCGGGGCGGATGCCGAACAGCATCTGGTACTCGAAGGAGTCCCGCTTGCGGCCGTTCCACTGGGCGAGCTGGCCGGCGATCTTGATCATGTTGGGGTCGTGCGAGGCGATCATCGGGTAGCCCTCGCCGGCCATCAGGATCTTCAGCGCGCGGACGTACGCGAGGTCGACCTCGTGCTTGCCCTGGTACGCGACCGACTCGGGCTCCTTGTAGGCGCCCTTGCACAGGCGCACGCGCGAGCCGGGGCCGGAGAACTCGCGGCAGTCGGCCTCGGTGCGGCGCAGGTAGGCCTGGAGCACGACGCCCAGCCAGGGGAAGTCGGCCCGCAGCTCGCGCGCGATGGCGAGGGTGGAGTCGGTGGTGGTGTGGTCCTCCATGTCGAGGGTCACCGTGGTGCCCGCGTCGGCGGCGGCCTCGCAGATGCGGCGGGCGTTCTCCAGCGCGATCTTCTCGCCGTCCACCGGGAGGAACTGGCCGACGGCCGACAGCTTGACCGACACCTCGGCACCGGCCGCGAGGCCGGTCTCCTTGAGCGCCTTGAGCAGGTGCTCGTAGGCCTCGGCGGTGCCGGCGGCCTGGGCGGCGTCCTGGGTGTCCTCGCCGAGGTGGTCCAGGGTGACCTTGCGGCCGGTGGCAACCAGGTCGTCGCAGGCGGTGACGGCGTCGTCGAGGGCCTCACCGGCGACGAAGCGCTCGACTATCGCGTGGGTCGGCGGGAACTTCTCGACCACGGTGCGGACCTGCGGCGACCGGGAGGCCGCGAGAAGGGCGGAACGGAGCATCGTGACTCCTGGAGCTGGTGCTTCTAAGGGTGGCAGAAAGGGGCCGGGGCGGCGGTACGGGAGTGGGGCCCGCCGCCCCGGCGGGCGACGCCCGGCTGCGGGGCCGGGCGTCAGGTGACCGATGTGGTCGGGAGGGGCACTCAGCCCATGTGCGGGTAGCGGTAGTCCGTCGGCGGGACGAAGGTCTCCTTGACCGAGCGGGTCGAGGTCCAGCGCGCCAGGTTCTGCTTGGCGCCGGCCTTGTCGTTGGTCCCCGAGGCCCGGCCGCCACCGAAGGGCTGCTGGCCGACGACGGCGCCGGTCGGCTTGTCGTTGATGTAGAAGTTGCCGGCCGCGAAGCGCAGCTTGTGCATGGCGTCCTGGGCGGCCGCGCGGTCCTGGGAGATGATCGCGCCGGTCAGGCCGTACGGGGACACCGACTCCATCTGGGCCAGCATCTCCTCGTAGTTCTCGTCCTGGTAGACGTGCACGGCGAGGATCGGGCCGAAGTACTCGTCACGGAAGTACTCGGACGCCGGGTCCTCGCAGACCAGGACGGTCGGGCGGACGAAGTAGCCGACCGAGTCGTCGTACGTCCCGCCGGCCAGGACCTCGACCTCGGGGTCGGCCTGGGCGCGGTCGATGGCGGCCTTGTTCTTGGCGAAGGCGCGGTCGTCGATGACGGCGGACATGAAGTTCGCCAGGTCGGTCACGTCGCCCATGGTCAGGCCCTCGACCTCGGCCGCGAACTCGTCCTTGAGGCCGGCCCAGATCGAGGCCGGGACGTAGGCGCGGGAGAGCGCCGAGCACTTCTGGCCCTGGAACTCGAAGGCGCCGCGGGTCATCGCGGTCCTCAGCACGGCCGGGTCGGCGGACGGGTGGGCGACCAGGAAGTCCTTGCCGCCGGTCTCGCCGACGATCCGCGGGTAGGTGCGGTACGAGGCGATGTTGGTGCCGACCTCGCGCCACAGGTGCTGGAAGGTGGCGGTGGAGCCGGTGAAGTGGATGCCGGCCAGCGCCGGGTGCTTGAGCGCCACGGCGGAGACGTCCAGGCCGTCGCCGGTCACCATGTTGATGACGCCCTTGGGCAGGCCGGCCTCCTGCAGCAGCTGCATCAGCAGGTGCGCGGAGTACTGCTGGGTCGGGGACGGCTTCCACAGCACCACGTTGCCCATCAGCGCGGGCGCGGTCGGCAGGTTGCCGGCGATCGCGGTGAAGTTGAACGGGGTGATGGCGTAGACGAAGCCCTCCAGCGGGCGGTGGTCGCTGCGGTTCCACACGCCGTCCGAGGAGATCGGCTGCTCGGCCATGATCTGGCGGGCGAAGTGGACGTTGAACCGCAGGAAGTCGACCAGCTCGCAGGGGGTGTCGATCTCGGCCTGCTGGGCGGTCTTGGACTGGCCGAGCATGGTGGCGGCGGCCAGGGTCTCGCGCCAGGGGCCGGCCAGCAGGTCGGCGGCCTTGAGGAAGATCGCGGCGCGGGAGTCGAAGGAGAGCGCCTGCCAGGCCGGGGCCGCGGCCAGGGCAGTGTCGATGGCCTCCTGCGCGTCCGCCTGGGTGGCGTTGCGCAGGGTGCCGAGCCTCGCCGCGTGGTTGTGCGGCTGGACGACGTGGATCTCGGCGCCGCCGCCCATGCGGCGCTCACCGTTGATCGTCATGGTCAGCTGGACCGGCTCCTGGCCGCCCAGCTCCTTCAGCTTGGCCTCCAGGCGGGCCCGTTCCGGGCTGCCCGGGGCGTAGCTGTGGACCGGCTCGTTCACCGGCGCGGGGACCTGGGTCACAGCGTCCATAGAGCGCACGCTCTCCTTCGTTGTTGCGGGGGGATGCCGGCGCGGGTCGCACGCCGGCCACAGCACGAACGCTATTCCTGCCCCCGGGGCCACTTGATTGGCCGGAAGGCTAAATTCCCCCGTACGGCGTTGTCCGGCCCGACGAAGGGGTCACGGCGCGGTCACGGCGCGCCGTTGACGGCCCGTCGCGGTGGGAGCCGCCGTCGCCGGGCGGTCCCAGTCGATCCGGTGGCCGTGCACCGGGCGGAGCATCTTCTCCGGGCTCATGAAGGTCCGCATCGCGATCGGCGCGAGCAGCCGGAACAGCGCCCGGCCGACCGGACCGGAGGCCTTCTGGTCGTTGGTGCGCGCCGCGTTGGCGGCGATCTTCTCGACCCGGGGCCGGCGCAGCGCCTCGTACGCGGCGAAGGCGGCGGTGTGGTCGGGCAGGTCCCGCAGGCAGCGGGCGAGTTCGACGGCGCTCTCGACGGCCAGCGAGACGCCCTGGCCGGAGCTGTTGGAGGGCGCGTGCACGGAGTCGCCGACCAGCACCATCCGGCCGCGGTACCAGTGCGGGACGGACGGCATGATCTCCAGCCGCGGGAAGACCTCGACGGTGTCGGCGTCGGCCTCGCGCAGCACGTCCCGGGCGGGCAGGTCGTCGGCGTGCAGGTCGCGGACCCGGCGCAGCCACTCCTCCCGGCTGACGGCGCGGACCTGCTCGGCGCTCTGCTGCCCGGGCTGCGGGATGTTGCTGAACCAGGCCGTCCCGGCGCCGTCCGGCAGCCCCCAGTAGCCGAAGAAGGCGCGGGCGCCGTTGGCGAAGTGCATGGTCTCGCCGCGTCCGGCCCGGCCGGGCAGCCGGTGGGGGCTGTAGCCGCCGACGCCGAGCAGGCCGGTGTACTGCGCGCCGGGCGCGGCCGGGTCGATCAGCGTGCGGACGGTGGAGCGGGTGCCGTCGGTGCCGATCAGCAGGTCGCCGGTGGCGGTGCCGCCGTCGGCGAAGCGGGCGGTGACGCCGTCGGCGCCCTCCTCCGCGCCGACCAGCCGTTTGCCGTACCGGACCTCGATGCCGGTCTCCCGCAGCCGCCGCTGGAGCACCTCGTACAGTTCGGCGCGGCGCATGACCCGGCCGGGCGGCAGGTCGGCGAGGCCGGCGAACTCGGCCAGCACGCCGCCCTTGCCGTCCTCGATCAGCATCGGGCCGATCGGCTGCCCGATCGCCCCGACCTCCGCCGCCAGGCCGACGACCGCCAGGGCGTCGAGCCCGTTGGGCGCGATCATGAAGGTGCCGCCGATGCCCTCGGCCGAGGCGTCGTAGGCCTCGAAGACGACCGCTTCGATGCCGGCCTTGCGCAGGGCCAGCGCCATCACCGGTCCGGCGATCCCGCCGCCGATGACCAGCGCCTTCTTCGCGGTGCGGATTGCGTTCACTGCAGACTCCCGAAGATCTCGTGCCAGGTCCGGAGGAACTCCGGCTCCTGGAGCTGTCGGACGAGGTGCTCGACGAAGCGGCTCTCGGCCTCCAGCCCGCCGGCCCGGTACTCCTCCTCGATCAGGAACATCCAGGCCACGCCGTCGTCCAGGGCCGTCCGCAGGCTCGCCCGGATGCCCGCCACCTCGGCGGCCAGCGCGGCCAGGCGCTGCTCCAGCAGCTCCACGGCCTCGGCCGGCGGGAGCACCATGAGCAGCGACAGCGAGACCCCGAACGCGGGGTACTCGTGCTGCGGTTCGGCGACGAGTTCGCGCATCCAGTCACGGAGCTCCGCCCTGCCCTCGGGGGTGACGGCGTAGACGGTGCGCTCCGGTCGCTGGGTGTCGCGGACGGTCTCCTGCTCGGCGACGAACCCGGCCTTCCGCAGCTGCTCCACGACCATGTAGAGCGAGCTGCGGTTGTACTTGATGTTGCGGTCCTTGCCGTGCTCCTTGAGCCGGCGCCCCATCTCGTACGGGTGCATCGGCTCGGCCACGAGCTCGGCCAGGACCGCGAGGGCCAGCGGGTTCGACACCTTGCGTCGCTTCGCCACGAGACGTCCTCATCTCTTGGTCAGTACCGACTATCCATTCCTGAATAGTCAGAGTCAACTATCTACGAAAGCCGGACCGAAAAGCTGTCCGCCCGGCTAAAATCAACCACACGGCCTTGTCCGAGCGGATGAAGGAGGCCCGATGACGACCCCCGGCCTCCCGCTCCGGCAGCTCCTGATGTCCCTCGGCGAACCCCTGGTCGAACTGCAGGCCGCCCCGCACGGCCTGGACGTCCCGGTCCGCGACGTGGCGATCCTCGACCCGGAGGACCCGCCGACCGCCGCCCCCGGCGAACTCGTTCTCGCGATCGGCGCCCGCGGCCGCGCCGCCCTCCCCGCCCTGCGCGCCGCCGGACGGGCCGGCGCCGCGGCGGTGGCCGTCAAGCTGGACGGCCCCGGCCAGGCGGACGCGCTGCGCGAGGCCGCCACCGACGCGGGCGTCGCCCTGCTCTCGGTCCGCCGCGAGACCCGCTGGGAACACCTCGACTCGCTCGCCCGCGCGATCATCGCCGGCCCGGACGCCCCCGACACCCCCGGCGCCCCCGAGCCCAACGCGGGTGACCTCTTCTCCCTCGCCCAGACCGTCGCCGTGCTCACCAACGGCATCGTCTCGATCGAGGACACCTCCAGCCGGGTGCTGGCGTACTCCCGCTCCTCCGACTCGGACGAGGTCGACGACCTGCGCCGGCTCTCCATCCTCGGCTGGCAGGGCCCCGAGCCGTACCTGTCCAAGCTCCGCGAGTGGGGCATCTTCCAGCACCTGCGCAGCTCGGACGCCCCGATCGCGGTCGAGCCGCACCCCGAGCTGGGCCTGCGCCGCCGCCTGGCGATCGGCATCCGGGCCGGGGCGCAGCCGCTCGGCACCATCTGGGTGCAGGAGGGGGCGCAGCCGCTGGCGCCGCTCGCCGAGCAGGCCCTGGTCGGCGCCGCCCGGGTGGCCGCCGCCCAACTGGTGCGCCGCCGACGCGAGTTGTCCGCCGACGTGCGGCTCACCCGGACCCTGCTCACCGGCCTGCTGGAGGGCTCCACCGGCCCGCAGTCGCTCGCCACCCACCTGGGCCTGGACCTGCGCCGCCCGGCCACCGTGCTCGCGTACAGCGCGCACACCACCGAGGCGCTGCACCGCTCCGACGTCACCGGCCTGATCTCGGTGCACACCGCCGCCCGGCACCGCACCGCGCTGCTCGCCCCGATCGAGTCCCGGGTGTACGTGCTGCTGCCCGAGCTCCCGTCCGCCCTGCCGATGGCCACCGTGCGCGGCTGGGCGGACGAGGTGGTGACGGCCGCCCGGGAGCACCTCGGGGTCCCGCTGCGCGCCGCGATCGGCTCGACCGTGGACGGCCTGGCCCAGGTGCCGGACTCCCGCGCGCAGGCGGACCGCATCCTGGACGCGATGGGCCGCGGCGGGGTGGACCTCGACGTGGCGGCGCTGATCGACGTCCAGGCCGAGGTGCTGGTCAGCGAGATGCTCGCGCTGCTGCAGGAGCGCGCCGGCCTGCGCGACCCCCGGCTGACCGCGCTCGCCGCGTACGACCGCCGGCACGGCACCCGGCTCGCCGAGTCGGTGCTGGCCTGGCTGGACGCGCTCGGCGAGGTCCGGGTCGCCGCCGACGCCCTGCACATCCACCCCAACACCCTGCGCTACCGGGTGCGCCGGGCCGAGCAGTTGACCGGCATCGACCTCGCCCAGCCGCAGCAGCGCCTGCTGGCGATGCTGCAACTGCGGCTGCCCGCGGACGAGTGACCGCGGGCAGCCGATTCACCTCACACTACGAACCCCGGGTCACTCGCCGTAGCCCTGGCCGCGCTTGTGCTCGTTCAGCCGGTGCCACGGGCCGGTGACGGCCAGCTGGATGCCCGGGGTCTGGATGTTGGCGAAGAGGGTCTTGCCGTCGTCCGAGAAGGTCACCCCGGTGAACTCGCTGAACTCCGGCTTCTCGGCGGTGCCGATGTTCAGCTCGTTGCGGGCGATCGAGTAGGTCAGCCCGTCCTCGGTGGCGCCGAACAGGTGCGACACGCCCTCGCCGTCCTCGGCGATCACGATGCCGCCGTACGGCGAGACGGTGATGTTGTCCGGACCGTCGAAGTTGTCGTGGTCGCCCCAGACGTCGGTGTTGACGCCGAGCAGCACCTTCAGGGTGATGGTGCGGCGGGTCGGGTTGTAGAACCAGACCTGGCCGTCGTGCTGCACCGGGCTCTCCGAGCGGGCGAAGCTGGAGACGAAGTAGAAGCCGCCGTCACCCCACCACATGCCCTCCAGCTTGCGGGCGCGGGTGACCTCGCCGTCCTTGAACTGCTTGCGGACCGAGACGGTCCTGGCGTCGCGGTCCTGGACCTTGACCCAGTCCGCGCCGTAGGTGGTGCCGACCTTGGTGGCGCGGGAGAGGTCGTCGACGAACTTGCCCTGGGCGTCGAAGACCTTGAAGGCTTCCAGCACGCCGGCGTCGGCGGCCAGCTTGCGCAGCTGGTAGCGGCCGTGCTTGAAGCCGGCCGGCGGGGTCCAGCGGAACAGCAGGCCGTTCGGGTTCGAGGCGTCCTCGGTCAGGTAGACGTGGCCGCGCTTCGGGTCCACCACGACGGCCTCGTGCGCGTATCGGCCGAAGGCCTTCACCGGCTGCGGGTCGCGGTTGTAGTCGTCGTCGAACGGGTCGACCTCGAAGATGTACCCGTGGTCCTTGGTGAAGCCGTTCTTGCCGGCCCTGTCCTCGGTCTCCTCGCCGGACAGCCAGGTGCCCCACGGGGTCACGCCGCCCGCGCAGTTGGTGGAGGTGCCGGCGATGCCGACCCACTGCTCGACCGAGCCGTTCCGCTTGGCGTGCACGATGGTGCAGCCGCCGGCCGCGCCCGGGTCGTAGACGTGGCCCTCGGTCAGCGGCACCGGGTACGGCCAGTTGGCGCGGGCACCGGACAGCTCGTGGTTGACGACGAGCAGGTTGCCGCCGCGCTCGTCCTCGAAGGCGGAGGTGCCGTCGTGGTTGCTCGGGGTGAACTCGCCGGTGCGCAGCTTGGTGACGCCGGCGCGGTTCACCACCTTGTACGAGAAGCCCTTCGGCAGCGACAGCAGCCCGGCCGGGTCCTGCACCAGCGGGCCGTAGCCGACGGCGGCGCGCGCGCCGTCGGCGACAGCGGCGGCGGCCGCGTCCGGCAGCTCGCCACCGGCCGGGGCGGCGATCGCGCCCGGGGCGCTGGCCAGCGCCTCCGCGCTGCCGGCGATCAGCACGCCGGCCCCGACGAGGGTGGAACGGTTGACGAAGTCCCGGCGGGACAGCGACATGGCAGCAACTCCTGAGGAATCGGCCGCCGGACCGGGGTGGGCCCGGTGGCCGGCGAGCGGGGCGTCGAGGCAGGTCGTCGACGCCCAGCAGACTCCGCCGCAGGGATGAACCGGGTATGACGCCCACCTCACGCCGAGGCGGCCATTTGCCAACCGATGACCGACACATGACCTCCGCTTTGCCTCGGTCCGTCCTCGAACCCGCCCCGGCGCACCCGGCAGGTGGTCATCCGCGTGCCCGGCCGGTGGTCATCCGGCCCGCGTCGTCCGCCACTGCTCCCAGGCCGACAGCCACAGCTGCTCGGCGAGCCGCTGCTCCTCCCAGATCTCCGGCCCGCCGCCGCCCGGCCGCTCCCGCCACAGCTGCTCCCAGGCCCGCTGCGCCGGCAGGCTCGCCACCTCGCTGGCGAACACCGTGTACCGGACGACCTCCTCGACGGCCGCCGCGCCCTCCGGCGTCCCGATCAGCCAATGCGTCTGCCGGGACAGCCGGTTGAGGTGGTTGACCATCCCGGTCACCGCCACCGTGGCCTCCTCCCGGGTCTCGGTGGCCAGCCGCATCTGCTGACGCACCGCCACCTCCCAGCGCACCGCGTAGCCGTCCCCGCGCAGCCCGCGCGGACGCCGCGGGGTCCGCCCGGCCCGGACCTGCGCCTCGATCGCGGCGGACTCGGCGATGCTCTGCACGATCAGCTCCCGGTGCGCCTCCAGCCCGACAGCGGGCGGCAGTTCGCGCTCCTCGACCGGGACCTGCCGGGCCCGCCGGGCGGCCAGGTCGTCCAGCACCTCGGTGCGGCCGCGCAGGTACGGCTCGAAGTCCGCGATCCCACCGAGATCCACGCCGCCGGGCGACACCCCGCGCCCGCACACCGTCACAGTCAGCCCGCCGATCCGCAGCCGCCCGGCCCAGACCGGGCCCGCCCCGCCGCCGGCCGGCGCACCCGGCCAGAGCACCGGCCGGTCCTCGTGCACCTCCACCGGGTACGGCTCGCCGTCCACGGTGATCCACTCGCGCAACGCCCGTACCCGGCCGGGCCCGTCGCCCTCGTCGACCCCCAGGTGGTCGTAGACGCGGTCGCGTTCGTCCTCGACCACGTCCTCCAACTCGGGCAGGTCCTCGCCGAGCTCGGCGCTCGGCCGGTAGGTGCGCACGGTCACGTACGGGCCGGCCGCCGAGCCCCGGTCGCCGGACTGCACCTCGACCCAGGAGAGCTCGCCGCCGGAGGTCTCGAAGGCGGCCAGCGCGTCGCCCCCGCGGTCCAGCCCGGCGACCACGCCGTACACCGGGAAGTCGGCCGCCGCCAGGGTCCGGCGGGAGAACTCCTCCATGGCGGCGAAACGATCCTCCTGGCTCCTCGGGTCGGGCACGCGCGCACGACCCGTCCGCTCGGCGTTTCGCTCCGGGGGCCTGCCGCCGCTCTCCCGCATCATCCTGTGCCGCACCCCCGAGTCCTCGCGCCCGCATCGCCGACGCCACCTTACGTGCCGGGGACCTGCCGGGTCATCAGCTCGGGGGCGGGGCAGGGACGCAGACCGTGTCAGGACGCGCGGTTGTCAGCCGTGCTCCCTACCCTGGCGGCATGACAGCAGACAGCAGCTTCCCCGCCCGGATCAGCATCGTCACCCTCGGGGTCGCCGACCTCGACCGCAGCACCCGCTTCTACGAAGACCTGGGCTGGCGGCGGTCCTCCGCCTCCAGCCCGGAGATCGTCTGGTTCCGCACCGCCGACTCGGTGCTCGGCCTCTTCCCCACCGAGGAACTGGCCGCCGACGCGGGCGTGCCCGCCACCGGCGAGCCCGCCTTCCGCGGCGTCACCCTCGCGGTGAACCTGGAGTCCCCCGCGCTGGTGGACGCCGCGCTGAAGACGGCGGTCGAGGCCGGCGCCGTGGTGGTCAAGCCGCCGGTCCCGACCAGCTGGGGCGGCTACTCGGGCTACTTCGAGGACCCGGACGGCCACCTCTGGGAGCTGGCCCACAACCCGTTCTTCCCCTTCGCCGAGGACGGCTCCCTCGACCTTCCCTAGGGCCGCCGCAGGAAGCCACGGAAAGCCGCAGGAAACCGCAGGAAGCCGCCCCCGCGCAGCCCGTCAGCTCTTGGACCGCGCCTTGAAGGCCGCCTTGCGGGCCTCCTTGGCCACCGCCCGGTCCAGGTGCAGCTCCCCGACGGCCTCCAGGACGTCCGCCGTGTACGGGTGGTCGACCCGCCAGAGCTCGCCGAAGTAGGACGCCGGGTTGCCGGTCACCGGAAGGTCCGCGATCAGCTCGCGCAGCAGCCCGGCATCGCCGCCGCTGTCCAGCAGCTGGGCGGCGAAGGTGTCGACCACCGTCCACAGCGCCATCGCCCGCTCCGGCACCGGCACGTCCGTGGCGCCCAGCGAGGTCAGCCAGGCCCGGGCGGCACCGCCCAGCTCGGGGTCGTCCAGCACGTCCCGCACGGCCGGCTCGGCGGGCGCGCCCAGCAGGTCCAGCGCCGAGACGGCGAGCATCCGCCGCATCGGGGCGTACGCGTCCTCGCCGCGCGCCGCCGCCAGCAGCTCGCGCGCCGCCGCCACCGGCTCCCGGGCGGTGATCCAGACCCGCAGCTCCTCCTCCGGCAGCACGTTGGCGGACTCGCACACCGCGCGCAGCAGCTCGGCCGCGTCCCCCTGGGCCAGCTCGCCGACCAGCGGCGCGTCGTAGCCGTCCTCCAGCAGCCACTGCCGGATGCCGTACTGGCCGAGCGGGGTGAGCCGGACCAGCCCGAAGCGCGCCGACTCCTCCTCGTCCAGCGGTGCCTCGCCGACGAGGGCGGGCTCCTCGCCCTCGGCGCCCTCCTCCTCGTCGAACAGCTCCGGGTCGATCGGCCGGTACTCCAGCAGGCCCAGCTCGGCCAGGTCGCCCAGCATCGGGTCCAGTGCGACCATCACATCGGTGATGTCGCCCAGCAGCTCCTCGCTCGGCTCCTCGCCCTCCGGCACCACCAGCAGCGCGGCCAGCACGCCCAGCGGCACGGTCTCGTTACCGGGCTCGGCGAAGGCGGTGGTCTCGTACAGCACCTGCAACGCCTCGTCCAGCAGCTCGGCGGCGGCGTCCCGGGCCTCCTCGACCTCGTTCAGGCCGCCCTCGTCCTCCTCCGTGCCCGCTGCGGCCGCCGTGGCCTCGGCACCAGCACCGGCCTCGGCACCGGCAGCGGCCTCGGCCTCCTCCTCCGGCAGCGAGTCCGCCTCCACGGCCAGCTCCCGGACGATCCCGGCGGCGGTGAGCCACAGCTCCAGGACGGTGTCCGGGTCCCCCTGCTCGGCGGGCTCCAGGTCCGGACCGGGCACGGCGACGTGTTCGCCGGCCGCGGTCGTCCCGATCTCCACCAGGTCCAGGTCGCAGGCCAGCGACCAGGCCCGCATCGCCTCGATCTCCGCGTCCTCCGGCACCTCCCCCTCCGCCGGGGCCAGGCCCAGCAGCCGCGCCGCGGGGGTCCGGTCCTCGTCCACGAGGTCGCCGAACTCGTCCACCGCCCGGTGCGGGGCGGCCCAGCGGGCCAGCGCCAGCGCGTACCCGAACATCGGTACGGCCTTCGCCTGGGCGGCCAGTTCCTCCTCGGTGGGCAGCTTCACCGGCGGCACCAGGACCGCCGCGTCGTCGAGGTCCTCGTCGTCCAGCCCGTGCGCGGCGAACGCCCCGTAGAGGTCCTGAAGCTCCAGGTCGGCGGGCAGGACCGCCTCGGCCGCACTCTCTTCCGCCGAAGCCCCGGCGTTCTTCCGACGTCGTCCGGCCATCGTTGTGCGTTCTCCCTCAGCCAGTGGTCCGCCCATCAGCTCAGCGTCCCGATCCACAACCTCAGCGTATAGGCCGGGCACCCCCGATGCCCGGCCTCACGGGGCGCGCGCCGCAACCGTGCGCCCACCCCTTATCCTTCGACTCGGTACCGTGCACACCCCGTACGGGCCATCGGGCAACGAAGCCCTTCGCCCTCCCCGCCCGACCCCGGGCAGGAGGGGCCCACTTCAGCTCACCCGCTCCACCAGGGAGCCCCGCACCGCGGCCACCACCACAGCGCCTCAGGACGGGCGCGCCGGCACACCCAGCCGACCCCGGTGGTGCCCGGCTACAGGAGACCCCTGCCATGGCGGACCTCTCCCCCGCCGGCTCCGGCCTGCGCACCGCGCAGCTCGACGGACGCCGACTGTCGGAGGCCCTGCTTCCCCTGGAGCTCGCGCCGCGTGCCCAGCTCCAGCTCGCCGCGATCAGCCGCTGGAACGCCCTGCGGGGCGTCCGCGTCGGCCTGGTCGCCGCCGCCCTGCTGTTCATGCTCATCGGCGCCAATCTGGCGACGCCGATCTACCCGCTCCTCCAACAGCGCCTCGGCCTCGGCCCGCTCGACACCACGATCCTCTTCACGATCTACGTGTTCGCGCTGGTCCCCGTGCTCGCCGTGGTCGGCCACTGGTCCGACCACCTGGGCCGACGCGCCCTGATCCTGCCCGCCGTCGCGCTGGCGGCCATCGGCGACGTCGTGTTCGCCACCTCCGGCAGCTTCTGGCAGCTCGCCGCCGGCCGGGCCGTCCAGGGCATCGCCGTCGGCCTGTCCACCGGCGCCGCCGGGGCCGCCCTCGGCGACCTGCTGCCCGACCACCCGACGCTCGCCGCCAAGCTCACCCTGGCCTGCTCCGCCGGCGGCGTCGCGCTCGGCCCGGTGGTCGGCGCCCTGCTCGCCAACGGCGCGGACCCGCTGCTGACGCCCTTCCTGCTGCACGCCATCGCCCTGCTGGCGCTCTGCGTTCCGCTGGCCCTCGTCCACCCGCGGATGCCCGGCCGCAACCGCCCGCCGACCACCCCGCCCCGCATCACCACCCCGGCCCACCTGCGCCCGCGCCGACTCGCCCTGCCGCGCACCGGCCGCCGCGAGTTCCTGCTCGCCGCCTCGGCCGGCTTCATCTCGTACGCGGTGTTCGGTGTCTACCTGGCGCTCGCCCCGGCCTTCTCCGCCAAGCTGCTGCACACCTCCTCGCACCTGACCGGCGCGATCGTGGCCGCCCTGCTGCTCGGCTCGTCCGCGCTGGCCCAGCTGCTCGTCCCGCCCACCTCCGACCGCCTGGTCATCGCCCTCGGCATGACCGGCCTGGCCGCCGGCCTGGCCCTGGTCGTCGCCGCCCAGTACACCGAGACCCCGGCACTGCTGTTCATCGGCAGCGTCCTCGGCGGCATCTGCCAGGGTGTGGCCTTCCGCTCCCTCTTCACCACCGCCGTCGCCGCGATGGACCCGGAACGCCGCGGCTCCGAGCTGAGCTCCCTGTGGATCATCGTCTACCTCGGCAGCTCCCTCCCCATCGTCGCCGTCGGCGCCCTGGTCCAGCACTACGGCCTCCTCCCCGCCGTCAGCGGCTTCGCCGCCCTAGCCGCCACCCTCTGCGCGGCCCTGGCGATAGCCGTCGCCCGCAAGCCCAAGCAGGCCTGACCACCCCAGAAACACCGCCGCCCGGGACGAGGATTCGTCCCGGGCGGCGGCGCATTCACCTCGGGCCTATGCGCTCCAGGGCTTCCAGGCATCCGTGCTGATTTCGACGTCGAACGGCTCCGGCAGCCGGACGGACTCGCCGAACTTCCACTCGCCCAGCACCTCGCACATCCCCTCACCCCGATTCGGCTCGCCGAACAAGGTGACACCGGGCTGTCGCGGATCACGGTCCACCAACAGGTAGTACGGCACACCGGTCCGCGCGTACCCACTCCACTTGGTGGGTTTGATCTGCCGGCCGAACATCGGGCGGCGATCATGGCGAGCATTGGACGAGGAGGTCACTTCGACCACCAGCTCAAGCTCGTGCGGGCGGAGGTGCAAGACGTCCTCCGCCCGCTTGTCCGCATCGGTGTCCTTGCTCACCACCACCATGTCCGGGATGTAGCCATCCCCGATCTCGATGAGGTCCAGGTTGACGGCCTGAACGCCTCGCCACGGGAAGGCCGGATCCACGAACCAAGCACGCTCGAAGCCCCGCTGGATGTCCGAGAGGATCCCTCCGTGGGCGTATACCGGCGCCGGCGACACGACGATCTCCCCTCCGATCACCTCAACCCGCGTGCCGTCATCCGGGAGCCGGAGGTACTCACCGAGTTCTCCCCGGACCCACATGGCGTACGGCGAGTCAGGCAAGAGCAACTGCGCGAACGCAACTACCGACATGACTTCGCTCCCTCCGAGGTCGCGGCTCCAGCCTGGCCGCCCGCTGGCAGATATACCACTGCCGCACAAACCTTCCCCCGAAGGAGAGGTTTGCGCGGCAGCAGGTTGACGAAGGCCCGGCCGAACCGAAGCATGTCCGCCCGCCCATGGGAGCGAGTACCTTCCGAGTACGGCCGTGTACCCGGAAGGGGACCAGGATGACGCAGTGGACCGACTACACCACGGGCGAGCGCATCAAGCTTCTACGCGGACCAGACATGACACAGGAACAGCTTGCCGAAGCATCGGGCCTGTCGGTGGCGACGATCCGCAAGGCGGAACGCAACCTCGGCGGGAGTCTCCAAACGCTACTGCGAATCTCGGCCGCGCTGCACGCCGACGTGTCGGTGGTCCTCGGCCAACGGGCCCCCCACCGCGCGATGCACGGCGCCGACCGGGCGATGATGCGCGAGCTGTCCCGTGCCGTTCACGACACTGCCGCCGGGGTCGGCGTCGATGTGCAGCCCCCACCCCCGGCCGAACTCGCGGCCGGGCTCACCGCCGCATGGAAGACCTACCGCTCCGGCGACTTCGTGGGAGCCGGAGTGCCGCTATGACGACCTCAACCCACCTGCCGAACCCCCTCCAGGTGCTGAAGGTCAGCGCGCTGCGTCTTGTTGAAGCGGCCGTCCCACAGCTCGCCCAGGAGCATCAGGTCGCCATGGACAGGGTGTGGAGAGCCGCCACTCAGGCCAACCTTGACCTCTTCGACGGTCCGGCGGTGGCGTGCACGGGCGTCAAGAACGACGACCAAGCCATCGTGCTGTCCTGGGCCCCCGTCACCTACCGATGGTTCGCGCTGCGCCGCGTGCCGGAGGCGCCCGCCGTGTCGTCTGTGTTCGTGACCGTCGCTCAGCCTACCGACGACGGCGCCCTGATCGTGGGGCGCATGTCCGGCTCGACCGCGGCCCCGGGCCGGTGGCAGTTCCCCGGCGGCAACGTGGAACCGCCGACCGTAGGCCGGACGCTGGACGAGAACGAGCTGCGCCGCCAGGCCTGCAAGGAACTGGCCGAGGAGATCGGCGTGCACGTGGCACCCGAGGTTCTGTGTCATATGCACTGCTCTGGCGCTGGATGCCACAAAAGGTCTCACGCTGCGTCAAGTACCGTGGTACGTTCCGTACTCGAACAGAAAATAGGCGACCCCGGCGGTGCTCGAACACCCCGGGGTCAGGCAACAGGAGCAGAAACTCCCGATGCGCGTCCATCGTAGCGCCCACGTGCGCAACTTCACCGTGCTGCCCAACGCCGCACTCCAGTGCCGGCGACTGTCCTACACCGCCCGCGGCCTGCTCGCGGATCTCCTCTCCCGTCCCGACGGCTGGCGCGAGGACGGTCGGCACATGGCCGACACCAGTCCGCAGGGGCGCGGCGCGATCCGCAAAGCCCTCAAGGAGCTCACCGCCGCCGGTTTCTACCGCGTCGAGAAGATCCGCATGCCCGACGGCACGATCCGCAGCGAGGCCCACGTCTACGACACCCCGCAGCGTTCCGCTCCGAGTGCCGCCCCTCCGGCGCCCGGTGAAGCGGCAACCGGCGCTGCTGGCGGCCCTGTTGTAAAGAACCGGCAGGAAGGAACCTCCCTCCCCGCGAATCCCGCCGGCGGGAAAGACCCGGGCGGAGGGGAGGGAACTCCCGGGAACGCCCGAACGTCAACTGCCGTGCCGGATGAAGAGGTCCGCGAAGCAGTGGCCACCCTGTTCCGTGTGATCCGGCCCGAACCCCGCCTGCGCCTGGGCCAGGCTGAAGCACAGGAGCTGGCGCCCCTGGTCGCGCAGTGGCTGGAACGCGGCAGCACCCAGGCCGACTTGGCCCAGGCCCTGCTGCCGGGCTTGCCCGTCCCGGTGCACTCGGCGGCGGCCGTGCTCCGCTACCGCCTGGAGCACAAGATGCCTCCCTCACGCCCGCAGGAGCGGCCCCCGGAAGCCCGCTACTCCGAGTGCGCCAAGTGCCACGACCCGGTACCCCGGCCGGGCATCTGCCGCGCCTGCGCGGGCCTCGGAAGACGAACTGTCGCGGTCGGGGGCGGGGCTTCCGTGGCGGCCAGAGGTGCCGCACGCGCACGCGCAGCCCTCCTGTCGGCCGGGGCGCCGTTCCCCGGCTCTCGCCCCGGCTCCCACCCCGGCTCTCGCCCCGGCGAGGCCATCGCCCACTGAGGCGCAGATACCGCAGATACACCGCTGCCGCGCGAACCCTTCCCCCGAAGGAAGAATCGCGCGGCAGCGGGTTGACCGAAAGGCCGTCCGTCAGACGTTGAAGCCGAGTGCGCGGAGCTGCTCGCGGCCGTCGTCGGTGATCTTGTCGGGGCCCCACGGCGGCATCCAGACCCAGTTGATGCGCAGGTCCTGGACCAGGCCGTCGGTGGCGGTCTTGGCCTGGTCCTCGATGACGTCGGTCAGCGGGCAGGCCGCCGAGGTGAGCGTCATGTCGATGGTGGCCACGTCGGACTCGTCGATGTGGATGCCGTAGATCAGGCCCAGGTTGACGACGTCGATGCCCAGTTCGGGGTCGACGACGTCCATCAGGGCCTCGGTCAGGTCCTCGACGGACACGGTGCCGGCGGTGGTGCCGACGATGTTGAGCTGGCCGGTGTCCTCCGCGACGGGGGACGCGGCGTCGGTGGTGTTGTCACTCATGGTCTGTCCTCCTTCGCGGATTCAGTCGTTCACGGCGGGGTTCTGGGCGAGCGCCTTGGCGGTGGCGTCCTTCCAGGCCATCCAGCTGAGCAGCGCGCACTTGACCCGGGCCGGGTACTTGGAGACGCCGGCGAACGCGACCGCGTCCTCCAGCACCTCCTCGTCGCCCTCGCCCTGGCCCTTGCTCTGCATCAGCTCCAGGAAGGCTTCCTGGACGGCCTGCGCCTCGCCGACGGTCTTGCCCACGACCAGGTCGTTCAGCACCGAGGCGCTGGCCTGGCTGATCGAGCAGCCCTGGGACTCGTACGAGACGTCGGCGACCGTCGAGCCGTCGAGCCGCACCCGCAGGGTGATCTCGTCACCGCAGGTCGGGTTGACGTGGTGCACCTCGGCGTCGCCGTCCCGCAGCCCCTTGCCGTGGGGGTTGCGGTAGTGGTCCAGGATGATGTCCTGGTACATCGAGTCGAGCTTCATGTCCTGCCCTGTCCCGTCAGCCGAAGAAGTTCCGGACGTGGTGCAGGCCGTCGATCAGCGCGTCGACCTCGCCCGGCGTCGAGTACAGGTAGAACGACGCCCGCGTGGTCGCCGGAATTCCGTACCGCAGGCAGACCGGCCGCGCGCAGTGGTGGCCGACGCGCACCGCGATGCCCTGCTCGTCCAGCACCTGGCCCACGTCGTGCGGGTGGATGTCGCCGAGGGTGAAGGAGATCGCGGCGCCGCGGTCGACGGCCGTGCGCGGGCCGATGATCCGCAGGTCCGGGATCTCCAGCAGGCGCTCGACCGCGTACGCGGTGATCGCGTGCTCGTGCGCGGCGATCTTCTCCATGCCGATGCCCGACAGGTAGTCGATGGCCGCGCCGAGCCCGACCGCCTGGGCGATCGGCGGGGTACCGGCCTCGAACTTGTGCGGCGCCGGGGCGTAGGTGGACGAGCCCATGGTGACGGTCTCGATCATCTCGCCGCCGCCGAGGAACGGCGGGAGGTCCTCCAGCAGCTCCTGGCGGCCCCAGAGCACGCCGATGCCGGTCGGGGCGAGCATCTTGTGGCCGGTGAAGGCGACGAAGTCGGCCTCCAGCGCCTGGACGTCCAGCACCATGTGCGGGGCGGCCTGCGAGGCGTCGATGACGACCAGCGCGCCGACCGACTGGGCCTTGCGGACGATGGTCTCGACCGGGTTGATGGTGCCGAGCAGGTTGGAGACCAGGGTGAAGGACACCACCTTGGTCTTCTCGGTGATCAGCTCGTCGATGTTGGAGAGGTCGAGCCGGCCCTCGTCGGTGAGCCCGAACCACTTCAGCTTCGCGCCGGTGCGCTGCGACAGCAGCTGCCACGGGACGATGTTGGAGTGGTGCTCCATCTCCGTGATGACGATCTCGGAGTCCGCGTCCACCCGGTACGGCTCGTCGGCCCAACCGAGCATGTTGGCCACGAGGTTGAGCGACTCGGAGGCGTTCTTGGTGAAGATCACCTCGTTGCGGCTGGGCGCGTTGACGAAGTCCGCGACCTTGTCCCGGGCGCCCTCGTAGAGCGCCGTGGCCTCTTCGGCGAGCACGTGCACGCCGCGGTGGACGTTGGCGTTGTGCCGCTCGTAGTAGGCGGTCAGCGCCTCCAGTACCTGGCGCGGCTTCTGCGAGGTGGCCGCGTTGTCCAGGTAGACGAGCGGCTTGTCGTCGTGCAGCAGGCGCTGCAGAACGGGAAAGTCCTTGCGAATCGCATCGGTGTCGAGCAGACCCGTCAGGGACGCCGACTCATGGGCATGGGTCACTCGGAAGCGCCACCCTTCACGTACGCCTCGTAGCCCTCGTTCTCCAGCTTGTCGGCCAGCTCCGCGCCGCCGGACTCGACGATGCGGCCGCCCGCGAAGACGTGGACGTAGTCGGGCTTGATGTACCGCAGGATGCGGGTGTAGTGGGTCACCAGCAGGGTGCCGACCTCGCCGGTCGAGCGGACCCGGTTGATGCCCTCTGAGACGATCCGCAGCGCGTCGACGTCCAGGCCGGAGTCGGTCTCGTCGAGGATCGCGATCTTCGGCTTGAGGAGCTCCAGCTGGAGGATCTCGTGGCGCTTCTTCTCACCGCCGGAGAAGCCCTCGTTCACGTTGCGCTCGGCGAAGGCCGGGTCCATCTGGAGGGCGGCCATCGCCTCCTTGACCTCCTTCACCCACAGGCGCAGCTTGGGGGCCTCGCCGCGGACGGCGGTGGCGGCGGTGCGCAGGAAGTTGCTCACCGAGACGCCCGGGACCTCGACCGGGTACTGCATGGCCAGGAAGACGCCGGCCTTGGCCCGCTCGTCGACGGACATCTCCAGGACGTTCTCGCCGTCCAGCAGCACCGAGCCGCTGGTGACGGTGTACTTGGGGTGGCCGGCCAGCGAGTAGGCCAGGGTGGACTTGCCGGAGCCGTTCGGACCCATGATGGCGTGGGTCTCGCCCTGCTTCACGGTCAGGTCGACGCCCTTCAGGATCTCGCGCGGGCCGGTCTCGGCGTCGACGGAGACGTGCAGGTCGCGGATTTCAAGGGTTGCCATGTGTACTCAGGACTCCTGGTTGACGGAGACGAGCACATCGTCCCCTTCGATCTTTACGGGGTAGACAGCGACCGGCTTGGTGGCGGGCAGGCCGGAGGGCTTGCCGGTGCGCAGGTCGAAGCTGGAGCCGTGCAGCCAGCACTCGATCATGCAGTCCTCGACCTCGCCCTCGGAGAGCGAGACGTTCGCGTGCGAGCAGATGTCGTTGATCGCGAACACCCCCTCGTCGGTGCGGACGATCGAGACCGGCACGCCGTTGAGGTCCACGCGCTTGGGGACGTCCTCCTGGAGGTCGCTCAGCGCGCAGGCACGGAGGAAGGTCATCGGGATCAGACCGCCGCTTCCAGCTCGGCCTCGATCTTCTCCATCAGGTGGTCCTGGATCTCGGCGACGCCGATCTGCTGGACCAGCTCGGCGAAGAAGCCGCGCACCACCAGGCGGCGGGCCTCGTCGGCCGGGATGCCGCGGGCCTGCAGGTAGAAGAGCTGCTCGTCGTCGAAACGGCCGGTCGCGGAGGCGTGACCGGCGCCGACGATCTCGCCGGTCTCGATCTCCAGGTTGGGGATCGAGTCGACCCGGGCGCCGTCGGTGAGCACCAGGTTGCGGTTGTGCTCGTAGGTGTCGGTGCCCTCGGCGGCGGCGCGGATCAGCACGTCGCCGACCCAGACGGCGTGCGCGTCCTGGCCCTGCAGCGCGCCCTTGTAGACCACGTTGGAGCGGCAGTGCGGGGTGTCGTGGTCGATGACCAGACGGTGCTCCAGGTGCTGGCCGGCGTCGGCGAAGTAGAGGCCGAACAGCTCGGCCTCGCCGCCGGGCGCGGCGTAGTTGACCCGTGGGTGGATCCGGACCAGGTCGCCGCCGAAGGTGACGACCACGGACTTGAACGAGGCGTCCCGGCCGACCAGCGCGGTCTGCTGGGCGGCGTGCACCGCGTCGCGCTCCCAGTCCTGGACCGAGACGAAGGTGAGCTTCGCGCCGTCACCGATCAGCAGCTCGACGTTGGCGGCCCGGGTGCCGGTGCCGGTGTGGTTGATCACCACGACGGCCTCGGCGAACGGCTTGACGTCGATCACCACGTGGGCGAAGCGGGTGCCGCCCTCGCCGTGCACGTCGATCTTCACCGGCTCGGTGAGCACCGTCTCCTTGGGGACGGTGACCACGAGCGCCTGCTCGAAGGCGCTGAACGCCTGCGCGGCGACCCGGTCGACCGGCGTGCCGGCCTTGCCCAGGCGGGCGTCGTCGCGGCCGACCGTCTCGGCGGTGACGCCGTCCGGCAGGCTCAGCTCGACCTTGTCCTCGCCCTTCGCGGCGCTGACGGCCGAGCCGTCGTGCAGGCCGCCGAGGCGGTGCAGCGGGGTGAAGCGCCAGTCCTCCTCGCGGCCGGTGGGCACCGGGAAGTCGTTCACGTCGAACGAGGGCTTGACCGCGACGCGGGCATCGATCGGCTGCTGGACGGTGGCGCGGCCGGTGCCGGGGCCGGCGAGCTGCGCGCCGGCGCCGGCGGTGCCGACCTCGATCGAACCGGCGGTCGTGGAGCCGGTGGGGGTGTTGACGTCAGCCATGGCTGTCGTGGTGCTCTCTTCCTCAAAAGTGCGGACTGGACTGCGTGCGGCCGTTGGTCAGCCGACGGAGCCCTCCATCTGCAGCTCGATCAGCCGGTTCAGCTCCAGCGCGTACTCCATCGGCAGCTCGCGCGCGATCGGCTCGACGAAGCCGCGGACGATCATCGCCATCGCCTCGAACTCGGTCATGCCCCGGCTCATCAGGTAGAAGAGCTGGTCCTCGCTGACCTTGGAGACCGTCGCCTCGTGACCCATCGACACGTCGTCCTCGCGGACGTCCACGTACGGGTACGTGTCCGAGCGGGAGATGGTGTCGACCAGCAGGGCGTCGCAGAGCACGTTGGACTTGGCGCCCTTGGAGCCCTCGCCGATCTCGATCAGACCGCGGTAGGAGGTGCGGCCGCCGCCTCGCGCCACCGACTTGGAGACGATGTTGGAGGAGGTGTTCGGCGCCATGTGCACCATCTTGGCGCCGGCGTCCTGGTGCTGGCCCTCGCCGGCGAAGGCGATCGACAGGGTCTCGCCCTTGGCGTGCTCGCCCATCAGGTAGACGGCCGGGTACTTCATGGTCACCTTGGAGCCGATGTTGCCGTCGACCCACTCCATGGTCGCGCCCTCGTACGCCACGGCGCGCTTGGTGACCAGGTTGTAGACGTTGTTCGACCAGTTCTGGATGGTCGTGTAGCGGCAGCGGCCGCCCTTCTTCACGATGATCTCCACGACCGCGGAGTGCAGCGAGTCGGAGGAGTAGATCGGCGCGGTGCAGCCCTCGACGTAGTGGACGTAGGCGTCCTCGTCGACGATGATCAGCGTCCGCTCGAACTGGCCCATGTTCTCGGTGTTGATCCGGAAGTAGGCCTGGAGCGGGATGTCGACGTGGACACCCTTCGGCACGTAGATGAACGAGCCGCCGGACCACACGGCGGTGTTCAGCGCGGCGAACTTGTTGTCGCCGGCCGGGATGACGGTGCCGAAGTACTCCTTGAAGATCTCCGGGTGCTCACGCAGCGCGGTGTCGGTGTCCAGGAAGATGACACCCTGCTGCTCTAGGTCCTCGCGGATCTGGTGGTAGACCACCTCGGACTCGTACTGCGCCGCGACACCGGCGACCAGGCGCTGCTTCTCCGCCTCCGGGATGCCGAGCTTGTCGTACGTCGCCTTGATGTCGGCGGGCAGGTCCTCCCAGGACTCGGCCTGCTTCTCGGTCGAACGGACGAAGTACTTGATGTTGTCGAAGTCGATGCCCGAGAGGTCCGAGCCCCAGGTCGGCATGGGCTTCTTGCCGAACAGCTTCAGGCCCTTGAGACGCAGGTTGAGCATCCACTCGGACTCGCTCTTCTTCGCGGAGATGTCGCGGACGACGTCTTCGCTGAGCCCGCGCTTGGCGGTGGCACCGGCGGTGTCCGGGTCCGCCCAGCCGTACTCGTAGGTGCCCAGGCCTTCGAGCTCCGGGTGCGAAACGGTGTCAGTCATGCGAGCTTCCTAACGCGCGGACGCTGAATCTTCGGTGGACGTACCGGCAGTCGGCACTGCATCGGAGTCCTGACCGGCGGGGCGCCGGGCAGGCGACGATGCGGCACCGGGTGCCGGCACATAGGTCGTGCAGACCCCGTCGCCGTGGGCGATGGTGGCCAGCCGTTGCACATGGGTGCCCAGGAGTTGCGAGAAGACCTCGGTCTCCGCCTCGCAGAGCTGGGGGAACTGCTCGGCGATGTGCGCGACCGGGCAGTGGTGCTGGCAGAGCTGGGCGCCCGCCGGGGCCTTCGCCACGGCCGGCGGGACCCGCCGCACCGTGGCAGCGTACCCGTCGGCGCTCAGCGCCTGGGCGAGCGCCTCCGTGCGCTCCCCCGCCTCGGCCAGCCGCAGGATTTCCAGGTACTTCTCGCCCTGCTTGCCGAACCGGGCCCGGGCGAAGGCGGCGACCGCCTCCTCGCCCGCCTTGCCGCCGCCGACCGAGTCGGAGATCCAGCGCAGCGCGTCGGCGGCGAGCTGGTCGTACGCCTGGTAGAAGGCGTCCCGGCCGCCGTCGGTGAGGGCGAAGACCTTGGCCGGACGGCCCCGGCCGCGGCTGCCGTAGACCCGCTGTTCGCGGGACTCGACCAGGCCTGCGGCGGCCAGCCCGTCGAGGTGGCGGCGGACGGCGGCGGCGGTGAGGCCGAGCCGGCTCGCCAGGTCGGCGGCGGAGGAGGGGCCGTGGTCGAGGATCGACCGGGCGACCCGGTCCCGGGTGGCCCGGTGGCCCTCCAGCAGCACCTCGGCCGCCGTCACGGGCACGTCCCAACCGGGGGCCGACTCGGCCTCCTGGTGCGTGGCGTGCTCGCGCATGTTTTTCACAACACCAGTGTTGCGTAATTACTTCCGACAGGACAAGCCGTGACGCAGGCCTCACTCGTGTCATCTGTCACGCAGGCAAGCCTTACCTGGCCTGCGGAAACGATCATCGAGGCCGCCGTCCGGGCCGGACGTTCGCCCCTCTTAGACTCGCCGGTATGCACTCCGAACCCGCGGTGAAGATCGCCGGGCTGGTCAAGCGCTACGGCGACAAGCCCGCGGTGGACGGCCTCGACCTCACCATCGCACGCGGCGCGATCACCGCCGTCCTCGGCCCCAACGGCGCCGGCAAGACCACCACCATCGAGACCTGCGAGGGCTACCGCCGCCCCGACGCCGGCACCGTCCGCGTCCTCGGCCTCGACCCGGTCGCCCAGAACGCCGCGCTGCGCCCCCGGATCGGCGTCATGCTGCAGTCCGGCGGCGTGTACGCGGGCGCGCGCGCCGTCGAGATGCTGCGCCACACCGCCCGGCTGCACGCCCACCCGCTGGACGTCGACGCGCTGGTCGAACGACTCGGCCTCGGCTCCTGCGGCCGCACCACCTACCGGCGGCTGTCCGGCGGCCAGCAGCAGCGGCTCGCCCTGGCCATGGCCGTGGTCGGCCGCCCCGAGCTGGTCTTCCTGGACGAGCCCACCGCCGGCCTCGACCCGCAGGCCCGGCGGGCGACCTGGGAGCTGGTCCGCGACCTGCGCCGGGACGGCGTCACGGTGGTCGTCACCACCCACCACATGGACGAGGCCGAGCAGCTCGCCGACCAGGTCGCCATCGTCGACCGCGGCCGGGTGATCGCGACCGGCAGCCCCGAGGAGCTGTGCCGCGGCGGCGCCGAGAACGCCCTGCGCTTCGACGGCCCGCCCGGGCTCGACCTCGGCCCGCTGCTCAAGGAGCTGCCCGAGGGCGCCACCGCCGCCGAGACCTCCCCCGGCGGCTACCGCATCGAGGCGCCCGTCGACCCGCAGCTGGTGGCCACCGTCACCGGCTGGTGCGCGGCCTCCGGCATCCTGCCCGAACGGCTGTCCGTGCGGCGCCGCAGCCTCGAAGACGTCTTCCTCGACCTGACCGGACGGGACCTGCGCTCGTGAGTACCACTGACTACGCGCCCACGCCGGACGCCACTGACTACGCCCCCAAGCCGGGCGCCGCCCCGGTCGGCCGGATGCTGCTCGCCCAGACCGCCTTCGAGACCAGGATGCTGCTGCGCAACGGTGAGCAGCTGCTGCTCACCGTGGTCATCCCGACCGTGCTGCTGGTGCTGTTCTCGGCCGTGGACATCGTCGCGGTCGAGGGCCCGGGCAAGCGGGTCGACTTCCTGGCCCCCGGCCTGCTCGCACTGGCCGTGCTGTCCACCGCCTTCACCGGGCAGGCCATCGCCACCGGCTTCGAGCGCCGCTACGGCGTGCTGAAGCGGCTCGGCGCCAGCCCGCTCCCGCGCTGGACGCTGCTCACCGCCAAGACCGGCTGCGTGCTGGTCACCGAGGCGCTGCAGGTCGCGCTGCTGTCGGTGATCGCGCTGGCGCTCGGCTGGTCTCCGCAGGGCAACCCGCTGACGGTCGCCGCGCTGCTGGTCCTCGGCACCGCCGCCTTCTCCGGGCTCGGCCTGCTGATGGCCGGCACGCTCAAGGCGGAGGCCACCCTGGCCGCCGCGAACCTGGTGTTCATCCTGCTGCTGCTGGCCGGCGGCGTGATCGTGCCGCTGAGCAGGTTCCCCTCGGCGGTGCAGTCGGCGCTGGAGCTGCTGCCGATCTCCGCCCTCTCGGACGGCCTGCGGTCGGTCCTGCAGCACGGGGCCTCGGTGCCCTGGTCGGACCTCGGCATCCTGGCCGGCTGGGCCGTCCTCGGCCTGGCCGCCGCGGCCCGCTTCTTCCGCTGGGAGTAGCCCTCCCGACCCCGTACGCGAACCGCCCCCCGGCCACTTCGGCCGGGGGGCGGTCACGTGTGCCACGGAACGTCAGCTCTGGTTGCCCCGGCGCTTGCGGGCCAGCAGGACGAGCGCGCCGCCGACCAGCAGCACGCCGCCGCCGGCCGCCGCGATCATCGGGGTGGCGTCGCTGCTACCGGTCTGGGCGAGCGCCGGGCCGCTGCTGGTGGGCGACGGGACCGGGGTCGGGGTCGCGGTCTTGCTCGCGGTGGGCGAGGCCGACGGGGTCGGGGTGACCGGCGGGGTGCTCGGGGTCGGCGTCACGGTCCGCGACGGGGTCGGGGTCGGGGTGGGCGTCGGAGTCGGAGTCGGAGTCGGGGTCGGGGTGGGCGTCGGGGTGGGAGTGGGCGTCGGAGTCGGCGTGTGGCACGGCTCGATCGTCTTGGTCTCGTTGATGTTCCAGCCCTTTTCGTTGGGGTTCTCCGTGGTGTTCACCACGAGGTTCGCCTTGATCGGGGCCGTGTGGTCCTTCACCGGGAAGGTGCCGTGGAACTCCGCGGGGAAGGCCTTGGCGTCCAGGACCTTCTCGCCGTCGATGGTGAGGCTGACGGTGTTCTTCACGTCAGGCTTGGGGCTGTAGTTGATCAGATCGATCACGATCTTGTCGCAGGTCACCGACCAACTCGGCACGTGCGCCGAGGCGTTGGTTGCCAGCGCCAGAGGCAGGAGAATTCCGGCCGCCGCCGTCCCGGCGAGTGCCGCCGCGCCGATCCGCATGTGCCGCTGCTGTCGCGCCATTTACGCTGTTCCCCTCCGAATGGTCTTGCGCAGCAGGCGTGTTGAAGGTTTCGCGGTGGCCCGCTACGACTGTCCGGGGGACTCTACCGGCACTCCCGCACCTCTCCACACCCCGCCGCACGACCGGATTTCGTCTGTTGGTCCGTCGCCTGATGTGTATGACCAGCCCATCACAGCCGCCACCTCGCAGAACGCGGATTCGGCAAACTTGAATGAACTTCGTCACCTGACTGAAAAACGTGCGCCCCCGGCGATCAGGTTCAATCACCGAGGGCGCAGCACCGGTCGACCGGCGAACAGTCAGGCCTTCCGGGCCGCCCGACGCCGGGTGGCGACCACGATCGCGCCGCCGGCCGCGAGCACCACCGCGCCGCCGATCGCCAGCGGCACCACGGGCCCGGACCCGGTGTGCGCGAGGTTGCCGCCCGCGTTCGCCTGGGCGGACGGACTCGCCGAGGGCGCGGCGGAGGCGGCCGGCACACCCGCCGAGCCGGTGGCCGACGGACTGGCGGAGGCACCCGTGCCCGGCTTGCCGCTCCCCGAGGCGGACGGCGTGGCCGAGGGGCTCGCCGAGGTCCCGGGGGTGGCCGAGGCGCCGGGCGTCCCGGGCGTGGTGGGCGTGGTGGGCGTGATGGAGGCCGACGGCGTGCCGCTCGGCACCACCGGCGGCACGGTGGGCGTGGCGGACGGCGTCGGGACGACGACGCCGGGCAGGCACCCGGCGAACGGGTAGTGGTGCGTCTCCGCCCCGCCCTTGCCGGTCAGCGAGGCGGCGATCACCGAGCCGTTGACCGGGCCGCCGCTGCCGAGGTCGAAGGCGGCGTTCGGCGCCAGCACGGTGCCGGCCCAGGCGGCGGCGCCGTTCTTGACCACCTTGGTCGCGGTCGGGAAGTTCCAGAGCAGCTTGGCCCGGACCGCCCCGCCCGCCGCGCTCTGGTTCTTGTCGTCCAGGACGAAGGACGCCTTGCCCTCGCCCCACAGGTGGAAGCCGGTGGTCCCGGCCGCCGCCATGTCGTAGGAGCCGCCGGTCACGTTGACCACGGTGACCGAGCCGGCCGGCACCTTGAGGTAGACGTCCTTGGCGCCCTGCAGCTTCGCGGCGTCGACGGTGAAGCTGTTGTACTTCGCGTCCCCGCCGGTGAACGTCAGCTTGGCGCCCTCGGCCTGGGCGCCGGCACCGGCGGTCTGCGGTGCGGCGGCCAGCGCGGTGGAGGCGGCGCGCAGCTTGGCGAACTCGGCCTTGAAGTCGATCGGGGAGGCGCCCTGGGCGACGGTGCCCCGGTGGGCCTGGACGACGGCGCCGTCGGCCTTGGAGCCGTAGACGCCGTTGCCCTTCATCACCTGGGTGTTGCCGCCGTTGAGCTTGCCCGCCACGACCAGGGCGTTCTTGCCGGGCAGCGCGTCGACCTCGGCGGCGGTGAGCTCCTGACCGACCGAGAAACCGCCGCCGAAGTAGGCGTTCCCGCCCACCGCGACAGCGCCCTCGGCGTCGGGGGTGTGGGTGTCGTCGCCCTCGATGAACTCGCCGTAGAGGTTGGCGACCCCGAGACTGCGGCACTCCTGGCCGGGGTCGGCGGCGTGGGCGGCGGGGGCGATCAGGCCGGCCAGTGCGAGCGAGCCGCCGACTGCGAGCGCGGCGGCGGACGTGGATATGCGCATGTGCAGGATCTCCGCTTACGTGCGGGAGGAGTGGGAGAGGCCCGAGAAAGGTATGGACCAATCCGCACTCTTTCGGCCGAACGGGTGATTGGTCAAGACCATTGACCACCTTGCCCGAACAGTCCGGTTTGCTCCCCGAGCGCCGCACCCCGCGCCCCGCCCCAAGATCGCCCGTAAGGCCGCCTACGATGGAGCGCGTGCTGAACCCCTTCTCCCTGCTCGCCGAGCGCTGGCAGCCCACCGCCGCGATGGTCCGGCGCGCCACGTTCGCCGCGCTGGTGATGAGCGTGGTGATCGTCGTCACCGGCGGCGCCGTCCGACTCACCGCCTCCGGCCTCGGCTGTACGACGTGGCCCCGCTGCACCGCCGAGAGCCTGACGCCGACCGCCGAGATGGGCTTCCACGGCATCGTCGAGTTCACCAACCGGATGCTCACCTATGTACTGAGCGCGGCAGTCGGCTGGGCGATCCTCGCCGCCCGCTGCCACCGCCCGTGGCGGCGGAGCATGACCAAGCTCGGCTGGGCGCAGTTCTGGCTGGTGATGAGCAATGCGGTGCTCGGCGGCATCACCGTGCTGACCGGCCTGAACCCGTACACGGTGGCGCTGCACATGATCGCCGCGATGGCCCTCGTCTGGGTCGCACTCCTCATGTGGGAGCGCTCCAAGGAAGGCGACGGCGCCCCCAAGCTCGCGGTCGCCCGCCCGATCCACCAGCTCTCCTACGTGCTGGTCACAGTGGTCGGCCTCCTGGTCGCCGCCGGCACCCTGGTCACCGGCGCAGGCCACCACCCGGGCACGCCGCAGGACAACAAGATCGTCCCCCGCATCCCGATCGACTACGACAGGCTCGCGCAGTTCCACGCCGACTTCGCCTTCGTGTCGGTGGGCCTGACCATCGCGATGATCTTCGTCTTCGCCGCCGTGAAGGCCCCGCCGGCCGCCAAGGCCCGCACCAAGGAGTTGCTCGCGGTCCTGCTCCTCCAAGGCGTCCTCGGCTTCATCCAGTACTTCACCGATGCCCCCGAGCTCATGGTCGGCCTCCACATGCTCGGCGCCACCCTGACCTGGATCGCCGCCCTGCGCATCCCCCTCGCCCTGCGCACCCGCGAGGCCGAAGCGGCCCCCGAGCAGCTGCCCGCGCAGACCCCACAAGCTGCCACCGTCTGAACACAAGCCCGACGTACGGCGAAGGCCCCCATCCCACGATGGGGCCTTCGCCGTACGCCAAGGAGTCACATCGACCGAAGGGCTATCGCAACGTGAAACGGCGGCTCCGGGTCGCGTCCATCGATGATCAGCTCCAACATGGTCGTTTACTTCGACTAACCGAGCGGCACCTGGGCAAACGACTACCGCTTGTTCACCCACCCCCAAGGGGGGACCTTCCTTGTCACAGTACGTGTCGGCCGTCGTGGGTTCGGATACTCGGTGTTGTATCGCCCCGAAGCGCGTCCAGGACGCGTACGGCGTAGACCTCGGCCATGCGGTCGGAGACCTCGGCCGGTGTGAGCCAGTCGACCTCGACCGACTCATCCGAAGGCCGCTCGGCACCGCCCTCCGGTGTGCAGCGGAAGACGAGGGCGACGATCCCTCGACTTACGTTCTTGTACACGCCGGTCAGCCGTTCCATGCCGACCTTGATCCCGGTCTCCTCGCAGACCTCGCGTCGGACGCCGTCCTCAATGGCTTCACCCAGCTCCAGCACGCCACCCGGGGGTTCCCAAGTTCCGTTGTCGGCCCGGCGAATCGCCAGTACCCGACCGTCCTCCCGCACCACCACCCCGGCGACGGACACCGAGTGGAGCGGCGTTGACTGGAACTTCCCGGCACTGTTACTCATGTGCAGGAGAATAGGAGCCCTGAAGGACTATGGCGAGTAGTGAGGTGGCCTCGTCGGCCACGGCGAAGTACCTGCAGATCGCGGCTGATCTTGCCGCACAGATCAAGTCGGGCGCTCTCGCTCCCGGCGCGACCGTGCCCAGCGAGGCCGAGCTCATGCAGCGGTACGGAGTCGCATCCGGGACGGTTCGCAAGGCCATCGCCGAACTCCGAACGACTCAGCTCATCGAGACGCACCATGGTCGAGGCTCATTCGTCCGCTCCCGCCCGCCGGTTCAGCGCAAGTCTGCGGACCGATTCCGCCGCGCCCATCGCAAAGCCGGCAAGGCCGCGTACCTCGCAGAGGCGGAGACCTCCGGCGGCATCCCGTCCGTGACCGTGCTGTTCGTGGGCCCCACAGCAGCACCTCCCGAGATTGCCGATCGCTTGGGTCTTCCCGCCGGCACCCAGGTACTGGCCCGCAAACGCCGGTACTTCCGAGATGGGGTGCCCACCGAGGAGGCCACGTCATACCTGCCGTGGGACGTGGTCAAGGACATCCCTGAAGTCTTCGCCGAGAACCCCGGTGGCGGCGGCATCTACGCCCGCCTCGAAGAACACGGCTACTCCCTCGCCGAGTTCACCGAGTCCGTGCAGGCCCGACTCGCGACCAAGCCTGAGACCAAAGCGCTCACCCTGAGCCCCGGTGCGCCAGTGATCCATCTCGTTCGTGATGCCATCACTGCGGATGGCCGCGTGGTGGAGGTGTGCGACACCGTCATGGCCGCCGATCAGTTCGTTCTCGACTATCGCTTCCCCGCACATGACTGACTAGTGATCAACTCCCTCAACCCGTCGCGAGATTCCTCCCGCGACGGGTTGACTCATGTACAGGAGTCGGGCACTCTTCTACCCGTCACTCATGTACATGAGTGCATGGAAACATCTCATTTAGAGGAGATGGTCGTGTCCGAGGCCGACATCCTGGAAGTTCCCATGCAGCACGCTTCGACGGAGAGTCGTGCGACTCCCGACACCAACTCGATGTCGGCGTCAACGGCAGCGGAGCTGCTGCTGCCCTACCTGCCGGAGTCGGTGGCTGTGGCCCGCCGGTTCGTCGTGGCGAAGCTGCGGGAATGGGGCCTGGACGACTTGGTGAACGACGCCGTCGTGATCGTCAGCGAGTTGGTCACCAACTCGGTCGAGACCTGCTGCCAGACCCACATGCTCGTCGGCGTCCGCTGTCCGACCGACCGGATCGTCCGCATCCTCGTCGGTGACGGTTCCCGCTCGATGCCCGTGATGGTCCAGGCCGGGCCCGACGCCACGTCCGGCCGGGGTCTGGCGATGGTCCACCGGCTCACCCACGGCCGCTGGGGCGCCACGCCCCTCCCGTTCGGAAAGGTCGTCCACGCCGACCTCGCGACACCCGCGCCGATCCCCCGGTGAACTCGCGGCCTCCGGAGGAGAGTTACGACTCCGACGATGCGCCGCCTCCACCCTCCGCCCCTGATCCCACGTGGGTCTGGCCGCCTACGGGGTGTCCGCCGCTGCCGGGCTGCACGTCATCACCGCGGCCCTGGTGCTGATCAACCGCTCCCGCTGAACTCCCGGCCGCGCCGCCGGCCCGGCGGCGCGGCCGAGATCACCAGCGCTCATCCCGAAAGGAGCACAGCCATGTCCTGACCCGAGCCGAAACCGCCCCCGCCATCCTGCTCGGCTTCGCTGTCCATGCACAGCAGGAACTCCACTCCCACGCCGAGCGGTCCCTTCCGCGCGCCGTACCGGACCAGCCCATCCATCACGGAAAGCCGCCGATGAACGGTCGCCCACTCGCCATCCCTGGCGCGTTCGCCTTCGCCCCGACCGCCAACCACGACGTCCGCGGTGAGCTCCAGGAGTTCTTCCGAGAGGACTGCCGTTCCACCCCGCCATGACCCACGACAGCGTCCGCTACACGGTCGCCGCGCTCGCCGACGCGATCAAGTCCACCGCGTGACCGACACCAAGGAGCCGAAGATGAGCGAGACGTTCCGCCACCCGAAGCGCCACCGCATCCTGGTGGTCTGCCTGGGCAACCACAACCGCTCGCCGCTTGCCGCCGCGGTGCTCGCCCACCTCGGCGGGGAGAAGGTCGAGGTACGTTCGGCCGGGGCTGCGCGAGCGCCACGTCGGCGCCCCGGCGCACAGCAACGCCATCCGGGCCGCCGAGGACGCCGGCCACGACATCCGCGACCACCGCGCGGTCAAGGTCAACCACCGCATGCTCGACTGGGCCGACGCCGTGCTGGCCATGGACCACGCCGTCCTCGCCGAACTCCAGACCATGACGGACGGCACCCCGGCCGCCGGAAAGCTCGACCTGTACATCAGCGGCGAGGACGTGCCCGACCCCTGGGAGAGCGACTACCCGGCTTACCTGCTGTGCGTGGACACCATCCAGGCCGGCGCCGTCCGGCACCTACTGGACCTGGAGAACTAACGGTCCACGACCGACAGCAGCACGTCCACGAGACGGTCAGCAGCATCCGGCCGACCGTGCTCGGCGGCCCGCCGCGCGATGTCCGCGCGGCGGGCCGGGTCGGTGAGGAGCGGCCCGATCGCGTCCTGAAGGGTGTCCGGAGCGGCCCGGCCGATCAGGGCTACCGCCGCTCCGGCATCCGACAGGTGACGGGCGTTGTGCTCCTGCTCGTTCCCGGCCGACGTCCCCAGTGGGATGAACACCGCGGCCCGCCCCAGCGCGGTCAGCTCGGCCAGCGTCCCCGCACCGCTGCGGGAGACGACCACGTCCGCGAGGGCCAGCACGTCCGGCAGCTCCGGGCCGACGAAGCCGGTCACCAGGTACCGGGCACGTAGGTGCTCGGGAAGCGACGCCGCCCGCTCCCGCAACCGCGCTTCGTGGCTGGGCCCGCACTGGTGGACCACGTTGGCGTGGCCGAGCAGCCACGGCAGGATCTCGCTGACCAGCTCGTTGATCTGCTGGGAGCCCTGCGCTCCGCCGGTCACGTACACGGTCGGCAGGGAACGGTCGAAGCCCCACAGCCCGAGCGCCTGGATCGCCTTGTCGCCCTGGCCAGTCAGTACCTCCGGGCGTACCGGGTTGCCGGTCACCACGGCGGTGGCACGGGCTGACTCGGGCAGGAACTGGAGCGTCGACTCGGAGGAGACCGCGACACGCGTCGCCATCCGGGCCAGGGCCCGGTTGCCCAGGCCGAGCCGGACGGTCTGCTCGTGGACGACCAGCGGCCGGTGGCACATCCGGGCGGCCATCCCGACCGGCACCGCGACGTAGCCGCCCGTGCCGAGCACCACGTCCGGAGCGAACTCGGCGACCGCTGAGCGGGCCTGCGCGACGCCCAGGGGGACACGGCCCATGTCCTTGACGTTGGCGGGCGACACCAGCTTGAGCGGGTTGGCGGAGCGCCGGATCTTCCCGGTGGCGACGGTCCTGAACGGAATGTTCTCGGCGGCGGTCACCTTGGTCTCAAGGCCGGTGGCAGTGCCGATCCACAGCACGTCCAGCGCGCCGTCAGCCTCGGCGAGACGCGAGCGCAGGGCACGGATCGCGGTGAGGGCCGGATAGGTATGGCCGCCGGTCCCGCCGCCCGTGACGATCAGCCGCAGAGGCCGGCCAAGACGAGAGACGAGAGCGCTGACGTCACGGTTCACGCCTGGAACATAGCAGCCTCCGGGCCACGTGCTGCCGGGCACACCACGACGGCACGGCTCCCCACCTGGGGAGCCGGGCCGTCGCCGTATTCAGAACCAGGGCCTCAGCCGCCGAGCTGGATCCCGGCCATCCGCTTCCACTCGTACGGGCCGGTCTTCACCTTGAGGGCCAGCTCGCCCTCGAAGTCGTCGTGCAGGGTCAGCCCGGCGAGCTCGGCGGCCCGGCGGCCGACGGCGTAGCTCGGGGCCACCTGGTCGCCCCAGGCGCCGTCCGCGCCGACCACGACGATCCGGGTGGCCACGGCGCCGACGTACTCGACGACCGCATCGGCGCCGCCCCCGTGCTGGCGGGCGAAGCTGCTGAGGTGCTTGGCGATGCGCTTGGCGCGACGCTCGGTACGGGCGTCCGGCGCGGCGGCGGTGGCGGTCTCTGCGCTGCTCATGCCCGCATGCTACCCACCGGTAAGCGACCTGGCGACGGGAGCACCTTGTGCACCGGGACACATACTGAAGGCGTGACGTTCAAAGGCTGGCCGACCGAGGCTCTCGACTTCTACGAGCACCTGGAGGCCGACAACTCGAAGACCTTCTGGCAGGGCCACAAGGACCAGTACGACGACACCGTACGGGCCCCGATGGAGCTGCTGCTCGCCGACCTGGAGCCGGAGTTCGGGCCGGGGAAGATCTTCCGCCCCAACCGCGACGTCCGCTTCAGCGCCGACAAGTCCCCGTACAAGACGCACATCGGCGCGCACCTGGAGGCCGGCGGCTACATCCAGCTCTCCGCCGACGGCCTGGCCTGCGGCAACGGCATGTACCAGCTCGCCCCCGACCAGCTGGAGCGCTACCGCGCCGCCGTCGCCGAGGACGTCAGCGGCGCCGAGCTGGAGCGGGTGATCGCCGCGGTGGCGGCGGACGGCCCGCAGGTGTTCGGCCGGGACTCCCTCAAGTCCGCCCCGCGTGGCTTCCCCAAGGACCACCCGAGGATCGAGCTGCTGCGCCACAAGGGCCTGGTGGCCTGGCAGGAGTGGGCGCCCGCGAAGTGGCTGGGCACGCGTACGGCCCACACCCGGATCACCGCCTTCCTGCGTGCCTCCCAGCCGCTCAAGGACTGGCTGGACGACCACGTCGGCCCCTCCGAACTCTCGAGCCGCTGAAGCCGCCGAACGCGGAGGAGCCCCGGTCCGCGGACCGGGGCTCCTCGCTTGCCTACGTCAGGTGTTACTTCACGAACGGGTCGATCGCGCACACCACGAACAGCAGCGACAGGTAGGTGATCGACCAGTGGAACAGCCGCATCTCCTTCAGCTTCGCGCCCACGACCCCGGCCTTGGCCCGCGCGTACAACGCGTGCGCCTCGCGCAGCCAGAACGCGCCGAGCAGCACCGCGGTGACGGGGTACAGCCAGCTCATGTGCCCCAGCGGCCACACCGCCAGCGAGGTCGCCACCATCACCCAGGAGTAGACGACGACCTGCTTGCCGACCGCGACGTTGCCCTTGACCACCGGCAGCATCGGCACACCGGCCCGCTCGTAGTCCTCGCGCACCTTCATCGAGAGCACCCAGGTGTGCGGCGGCGTCCAGAAGAACACCACCAGGAACAGCGCCACGGCCGCCCAGGACAGCGAGTTGGTGACCGAGGACCAGCCGATCAGCACCGGCATGCAGCCGGCGATGCCGCCCCAGACGATGTTCTGCGAGGTGCGCCGCTTGAGCCCCAGCGTGTAGACGAACACGTAGAACAGCAGCGCGCCGAGGGCCAGTCCGGAGGAGAGCCAGTTGACGCCGAAGCCCAGCAGCAGGGTCGAGACGATCGCGAGGACGACGCCGAACACCAGCGCCTCGCGCGGCGACACCATCCCGGTGACGATCGGGCGCCGCTCGGTCCGCGACATCACCGCGTCGATGTCGCGGTCGATGTACATGTTGAGGGCGTTGGCGCCGCCCGCCGAGAGGTAGCCGCCGACCACGACCTTCAGCACCAGCAGCATGTTCGGGACACCCTGCTGGGCCAGGAACATCACCGGCACCGTGCTCATCAGCAGCAGTTCGATGATCCGCGGCTTGGTCAGTGCGACGAAGGCGCCGACACGGGCCCCGATGGGCCGGTGCGCAGGAGTCGCCCCGGTGACCCCGGCGGGACGGGTTTCGACGGCGGTCACTAACACCCCAACTGAAGATGAATCCTCGCAGGCGTCCACAGGAACGAAGGTCCCGAAATCGTCCGCTCTGCGCGTACCACGCCACCTTAGACGCTCCATATATCCCATCCGGCTCCGGGGTCCCTCGGCGAGGCCGATGGCACACCCCCGAGTGAACCGACTGGGTGAAGCGACGAAACCGCCCCGGCGCGCGTGCGCTCCCCCGTCCTGACCACCGGAGCGGCAGGGTGCCGTAAAACAGGAGAGGCTGGGGCAAAAGCATGCAGACCGCCCTCGTGGGAATCACCATACGGATTTCCTGGTTGTCCCAGCACGGAGGGTGAGCCCCGGCCCGGGCGGTAGGCTCGCACGCAGAAGCGGGATCTACCCTCCGTGACCGGCACCACCCAGCGTCGAGACCACAGCGCCGTGGCCGACCCGGTCCCCATTCACGGGGTCACTCTTCACAACGGAAGGAGCCCTGAGACAGGGTGAGCACGACGCCGACGAACGCATTCGAGTGGTCCGAACTGGATGAGCGCACGGTTGACACAGCGCGGGTTCTGGCCATGGACGCCGTCCAGAAGGTCGGCAACGGACACCCCGGGACGGCCATGTCGCTGGCCCCGGCCGCGTACCTGATCTTCCAGCGGTTCCTGCGCCACGACCCGACCGACCCCTCCTGGGTCGGCCGCGACCGGTTCGTGCTGTCCCCGGGGCACACCAGCCTGACCCTCTACACCCAGCTGTACCTCTCGGGCTACGGCCTGGAGCTCGACGACCTGAAGGCCTTCCGCGTCGCGGGCAGCCGCACCCCGGGCCACCCGGAGCACGGCCACACCGCGGGCGTGGAGACCACCACCGGCCCGCTCGGCCAGGGCATCGCCAACGCGGTCGGCATGGCGATGGCCGCCCGCTACGAGCGCGGCCTGTTCGACCCGGACGCCCCGGCCGGCGAGTCCCCCTTCGACCACACCGTCTGGGCCATCGTCTCCGACGGCGACCTGGAGGAGGGCATCTCCGCCGAGGCCTCCTCGCTGGCCGGCCACCAGAAGCTGGGCAACCTGGTCGCCCTGTACGACGACAACCACATCTCGATCGAGGGCGACACCGAGACCGCCTTCTCCGAAGACGTCCTCAAGCGCTACGAGGCGTACGGCTGGCACGTCCAGCGGGTCACCCCGAAGTCCAACGGCGACATCGACGTGGCCGCCCTGGCCGACGCGCTGGCCGCGGCCAAGGCCGAGACCGGTCGCCCGTCGATCATCGCGATGCGCACGATCATCGCCTGGCCGGCCCCGGACGCCCAGAACACCGCCAAGGCGCACGGCTCCGCGCTCGGCGCCGCCGAGATCGCCGCCACCAAGAAGGTCCTGGGCTTCGACCCGGAGAAGACCTTCGAGGTCGACGACCGGGTGATCGAGCACGCCCGCGAGGTGATCAAGCGCGGCAAGGCCTTCCGCACCGGGTGGGAGCAGTCCCTGGAGGCCTGGCGCGCCGCCAACCCGCACCGCGCCGCCGAGTTCGACCGCATCCAGGCCGGCGAGCTGCCCGAGGGCTGGAAGAAGGCCGTCCCGTCCTTCCCGGCCGGCAAGGACGTCGCCACCCGCAAGGCCTCCGGCGAGACCCTCAAGGCGATCGGCGCGGTGATCCCGGAGCTGTGGGGCGGCTCGGCCGACCTCGCGGAGTCCAACCTCACCACCATCGACGAGGACAGCTCGTTCCTGCCCGAGGGCAACCCGCTGAAGAGCGCCAGCCCGTACGGCCGGACGATCCACTTCGGCATCCGCGAGCACGCCATGGGCTCGACCATGAACGGCATCGCGCTGCACGGCAAGACCCGCGTGTACGGCGGCACCTTCCTGGTCTTCGCCGACTACATGCGCCCGGCCGTCCGCCTGGCCGCGCTGATGAAGCTGCCGGTCACCTACGTCTGGACGCACGACTCGATCGGCCTCGGCGAGGACGGCCCGACCCACCAGCCGGTCGAGCACCTGGCCTCGCTGCGCGCCATCCCGGGCCTGTCCATGGTCCGCCCGGCCGACGCCAACGAGACGGCCGTCGCCTGGCGCACCGTCATCGAGCGCCAGACCAGCCACCCCGGCCCGGTCGGCCTCGCGCTCACCCGTCAGAACGTCCCGACCTTCGACCGCGAGGTCTTCGGCTCCGCCGAGGGCACCGCCAAGGGCGCCTACATCCTGGCCGAGGCCTCCACCGGCGACCCACAGGTGATCCTGCTGGGCACCGGCTCCGAGGTCCAGCTGGCCGTCAAGGCCCGCGAGGTGCTGGAGGCCGAGGGCATCGCCGCCCGGGTGGTCTCGGTGCCGTCCTTCGAGTGGTTCCAGGAGCAGGACCAGGCCTACCGCGACAGCGTGCTGCCGCCGTCGGTCAAGGCCCGGGTGTCGGTCGAGGCCGGCATCGGGCAGGGCTGGCGCGAGCTGGTCGGCGACCACGGCCGGATCGTGTCGCTGGAGCACTTCGGCGCCTCCGCCGACTACAAGGTGCTGTTCGAGGAGTTCGGCCTGACCGCCGAGCGCGTGGTGGCCGAGGCGCACAACGCCCTCCGCTCCCTTGAGGCCGTCAACCGCTGACGCCTCCTCGGGCCGTGTGCCCGCCCGCACGCGGGCACACGGCCCCTCCGACTACCCCACGAAGACAGCGGAAAAAAGGACTGAAGCACCATGACTGACGCATTGAAGCGCCTCAGCGACGAAGGCGTGGCGATCTGGCTGGACGACCTCAGCCGCAAGCGGCTGAACACCGGCAACCTCGCCGAGCTGGTGCAGAACAAGCACGTGGTGGGTGTCACCACCAACCCGACCATCTTCCAGAAGGCCATCGGCGGCGGCGACAGCTCCTACGACGGCCAGCTGCGCGACCTCGCCGTCCGCAAGGTCACCACCGACGAGGCCGTCCGCATGATCACCACCTCGGACGTGCGCGACGCGGCCGACGTGCTGCGCCCGGTCTACGACGCCTCCAACGGCCGCGACGGCCGGGTCTCCATCGAGGTCGACCCGCGCCTGGCCCACGAGACCGCGGCCACCGCGGCCGAGGCCAAGCAGCTGTGGTGGCTGGTCGACCGCCCGAACGTCTTCATCAAGATCCCCGCCACCAGGGCCGGCCTGCCGGCGATCAGCGAGGTGATCGGCCGGGGCATCAGCGTCAACGTCACGCTGATCTTCTCGCTGGAGCGCTACAAGGCCGTCATCGACGCCTACCTGACCGGCCTGGAGACCGCCAAGGCCAAGGGCCTGGACCTCTCCCAGATCGAGTCGGTCGCCTCGTTCTTCGTCTCCCGCGTGGACACCGAGATCGACAAGCGCCTGGACAAGATCGGCGGCGAGGCGAAGAACCTGCGCTCCAAGGCCGCCCTGGCCAACGCCCGCCTCGCCTACCAGGCGTACGAGGAGGTCTTCGGCTCGGTCGACGGCAAGACCGCCGGCAGCGCCCGCTGGCGTTCCCTGGAGGCCGCCGGCGCCAAGCCGCAGCGCCCGCTGTGGGCCTCCACCGGCGTCAAGGACCCGGCCCTGCCGGACACCCTGTACGTCACCGAGTTGGTCGCCCCCGGCACCGTGAACACCATGCCCGAGGCCACCCTGGAGGCCACCGCCGACCACGGCGTGGTCACCGGCGGCACCATCGTCCCCAACTACGCCGACGCCAAGGCCGTGATGGACGCCATCACCGCCGCCGGCGTGGACTACGACGACGTGGTCCAGGTGCTGGAGGACGAGGGCGTGGAGAAGTTCGAGCAGTCCTGGAACGAGCTGCTCGACACCGTCACCGCCTCGCTCGCCTCCTTCGCCGACGAGAAGTGACCGTTCGCTCACACAGCCAGCGCACGAAAGCGGAGCCCATCAAGTGAGCACTGATTTCCCCGAGTTGACATCGGAGTCGGACGCGGACGACCTCCCGCCGGCGCCGATCAACCCGCTTCGTGACCCGGCCGACCGACGGCTCCCGCGCATCGCGGGGCCGTCGGGGCTGGTCATCTTCGGAGTCACCGGCGACCTCTCCCGCAAGAAGCTCATGCCGGCCATCTACGACCTGGCCAACCGCGGCCTGCTGCCGCCGGGCTTCTCGCTCGTCGGCTTCGCCCGCCGCGAGTGGGACGACGAGGACTTCGCCAAGGAGGTCCACGACGCGGTCAAGGACCACGCCCGGACCCCGTTCCGGGAGGAGGTCTGGCAGCAGCTCGCCAAGGGCATGCGCTTCGTCCACGGCACCTTCGACGACGACGACGCCTTCGACAAGCTGCGCGAGACCATCCAGGAGCTCGACAAGGCGCAGGGCACCGGCGGAAACTTCGCCTTCTACCTGTCCGTCCCGCCGAAGTTCTTCCCGACCGTCGTCCAGCAGCTCAAGAAGCACGGCCTGGCCGACCCGCCGCAGGGCTCCTGGCGCCGCGCCGTCATCGAGAAGCCCTTCGGCCACGACCTGGAGAGCGCCCAGGAGCTGAACCGGATCGTCCACGAGGTCTTCCCCCGGGACGAGGTCTTCCGGATCGACCACTACCTGGGCAAGGAGACGGTCCAGAACATCCTGGCGCTGCGCTTCGCCAACCAGATGTTCGAGCCGATCTGGAACCGGTCGTACGTCGACCACGTGCAGATCACCATGGCCGAGGACATCGGCATCGGCGGCCGGGCCGGCTACTACGACGGCATCGGCTCCGCCCGCGACGTCATCCAGAACCACCTGCTCCAGCTGATGGCGCTCACCGCCATCGAGGAGCCGGCGTCCTTCCACCCGAAGGCGCTGGTGGCCGAGAAGCTCAAGGTGCTCAGCGCCGTCAAGCTCCCGACCGACCTCGGCCGGCACACCGTGCGCGGCCAGTACGCGGCCGGCTGGCAGGGCGGCGAGGAGGTGGTCGGCTACCTGGACGAGGACGGCATCAACCCGGACTCCAAGACCGACACCTACGCGGCGATCAAGCTGGAGATCAACAACCGCCGCTGGGCGGGCGTTCCGTTCTACCTGCGCACCGGCAAGCGGCTGGGCCGCCGGGTCACCGAGATCGCGGTGGTCTTCCAGCGCGCCCCGTACCTGCCGTTCGACTCCTACGCGACCGAGGAGCTGGGGCAGAACGCCCTGGTCATCCGGGTCCAGCCGGACGAGGGCGTGACGGTGCGGTTCGGCTCCAAGGTGCCGGGCACCTCCTTCGAGGTCCGGGACGTCACGATGGACTTCGCGTACGGCGAGTCCTTCACCGAGTCCAGCCCGGAGGCGTACGAGCGGCTCATCCTCGACGTGCTGCTCGGCGACGCCAACCTGTTCCCGCGCCACCAGGAGGTCGAGCTCTCCTGGCAGATCCTCGACCCGATCGAGAGGTACTGGGACACCCACGGCAAGCCCGCCCAGTACGCGGCGGGGACCTGGGGCCCCGTCGAGGCGGACGAGATGCTCGCACGAGACGGCAGGAGCTGGCGCCGGCCATGAAGATCGACCTCACCAACACGACGTCCAGCAAGATCAACGCCGCGCTGATGGAGGCGCGTCGGGCCAGCGGCTCCACCGCCGCCGGCATGGTGCTCACCCTGGTGATCGTGACCGACGAGGGCAGCGCGTACGACGCCCTCAAGGCCGCCAACGACGCCTCCCGCGAGCACCCCTCGCGCACCCTCGCGGTGATCAAGCGCGCCGGGCGCTCGCCCCGGGCCCGCGCCGAGACCAGGCTGGACGCCGAGATCCTGGTCGGCACCGACGCCGGATCCGGCGAAACGGTCATCCTGCGCATGCACGGCGAACTCGCCGCGCACGCCCAGTCGGTGGTCCTGCCGCTGCTGCTGCCGGACGCCCCGGTCGTCGTCTGGTGGCCCGACAACGCGCCGCTGCACCCGGCGCAGGACCCGCTGGGCGCGCTCGCCCAGCGCCGGATCACCGACGCGGTCACCGCCGAGTCCCCGGTCGGCCAGCTCGCCCAGCGGGCCCAGAGCTACACCCCGGGCGACACCGACCTGGCCTGGACCCGGATCACCGGCTGGCGCTCGATGCTGGCCGCCGCGCTGGACCAGCGCCCGGCCACGATCACCTCCGCGGCGGTCGAGGGCGAGTCCTACAACCCCAGCGTCGAACTGCTCGGCCTCTGGCTGCACAACCGGCTGCACGTGCCGGTCGAGCGGGTCGTCACCGGCGGCCCCGGCATCACCGCGGTGCACCTGCGCACCAAGGACGGCGACATCACCCTGGACCGCCCGGACGGCCTGATGGGCACGCTCTGCATGCCCGGCTCCCCGGACCGCCAGGTCGCGCTCAAGCGGCGCGAGACCGCGGAGCTGATCGCCGAGGAGCTGCGCCGGCTCGACCCGGACGACATCTACGCGACGGCCGTGCGCACGCCCGTCGAGCAGCTGCGCGAGCCGGTCAACGCCGAGACGACGGCGGCCGAGCGGGTCGCCCGCGCGGCGGCCGCCGAGGCCGCGGTGGCCAACCCCGCCCGGGTGACCGCCAAGGTCACCGCCGAGGGCGCGGCGTCGGCCGACGAGGCGGCGGAGCAGGCCCCGGTCAAGAAGCCCGCCAAGCGTGCCGCAAAGGGGAGCGCATGACCGCCGCCACCCCGCAGCTGGTCGTCCACCGGGACAAGGAGCTGATGGCCCAGGCGGCCGCGGCCCGGCTGATCACCCGGATCGTGGACGCCCAGGCCGCCCGCGGCGCCGCCTCGGTGGTGCTCACCGGCGGACGCAACGGCAACGCCCTGCTGGCCGCGATCGCCGCCTCCCCGGCGCGCGACGCGGTCGACTGGGCGCGGCTGGACCTCTGGTGGGGCGACGAGCGCTTCGTCCCCGCCGGGGACCCCGAGCGCAACGCCGTCCAGGCCCGCGCCGAACTGCTGGACTCCGTCCCGCTCGACCCGGCGCGGGTGCACGAGATGCCCGCCTCGGACGGTGTGGACGGCTCGGACGTGGAGGCCGCCGCCGCCCGCTACGCGGAGGAGCTGGCGAAGGCGGCCGGTCCGGGCGACCGGCTCGGCGTCCCGGCCTTCGACGTGCTGCTGCTCGGCGTCGGCCCGGACACCCACGTCGCCTCGCTCTTCCCCGAGCACCCGGGCGTGCGGGAGATCGAGCTGACCGTGATCGGCGTGCGCGGGGCCCCCAAGCCCCCGCCGACCCGGATCTCGCTCACCCTCCCGGCGATCCGGACGGCCCGCGAGGTCTGGCTGCTGGCGGCCGGCGAGGACAAGGCGGGCGCGGTCGCGATGGCCCTGTCCGGTCCCGGCGAGCTCCAGGCGCCCGCCTCCGGCGCGTACGGCCGCAGCCGCACCCTGTGGCTGCTGGACCGGGCCGCGGCGGAGCGGATCCCGCCCCAGCTGTACCCGCCGGCCTCGGCCTAGCGGCCGGCACACGCCGAAGGGCGCCACCGTCGTCGACGGTGGCGCCCTTCGGTCGTCAGGGTCAGATCTCGCCGCGCAGCTTGGCCAGCGCCTCGGCGAGGATCGCCTCGCCGTCGGCGTCGGTGCGCCGCTCGCGGACGTAGGCGAGGTGGGTCTTGTACGGCTCGTTGCGCGAGGGCGCGGGCGGGTTGTGCTCGTCCTGGCCGGCGGGGAAGCCGCACCGCGGGCAGTCCCAGGTGTCCGGGATGACGGCCTCGGCGGCAAAGCTCGGCCGGGTCTCGTGCTTGTTGGCACACCAGAAGGAGATCCGGTTGCGCGGGGCGGACTCGCCGCGCTCCGCCTCACCCATCGGGCCCGCTCCGACCCTGCTGCCACGGATGGCGTTGCCACTTGCCACGGTCTGACTCCCTGCGTGCTGGTGCGCCGACCCGCCGCGGTGCGCGTCGGTGGCGAAAGTCGTCCTAGTGTAAGCAGGAGTTAAGCGTCCACCGCCATCGCCTCCGCCCCCGACCGTCCCAGGATAGGCGCTCGGGCGACGGGGCGTCAGGGTAACGTCAGCTCTTGTACTTCAGCACCAGGCCCAGCACCATGATGCAGGCGAACCAGCCGAGGCCGACCACGATCGTGATGCGGTCCAGGTTGCGCTCGGCCACCGCCGAACCGCCGCCGGTGGACATCGCGCCGCCACCGAACATGTCCGACAGGCCGCCGCCCTTCCCCTTGTGCAGCAGCACCAGCAGGATCATCAGCAGACTGAAGATGATCAGGGCAATCGAGAACCCGAGAACCACGACGGGACCAACTCTCTCGTATCTTCTTCGGCGACGGGGCCGGGCCGCTTACGGCGGTCCGGCCCCAAAGCCTACGTTGCTGCGGAGGCGTTAGCCTACTGCCTGCTCACGGTAGCGCACGATCTTGACGAACTCGTCGGCGTCCAGCGAGGCACCGCCGATCAGGCCGCCGTCGATGTCGGGCTTGGCCATCAGACCGGCCGCGCTCGACGACTTCACCGAACCGCCGTACAGGACACGGACCTTGCCGGCCAGCTCGGCGCCGTACAGCTCGGCGATCCGCCGGCGGATGGCGGCGCAGACCTCCTGCGCGTCCTCCGGGGTGGCCACCTCGCCGGTGCCGATCGCCCAGACCGGCTCGTAGGCGACCACGATGGACTCGGCCTGGTGGGCCGGGATGTCCGCCAGGGCGCCGTCCAGCTGGGCCAGGGTGTACTCGACGTGGGTACCGGCCTTGCGGATGTCCAGCGGCTCGCCGATGCACAGGATCGGGGTGATCCCGGCCCGGTAGGCGGCCTTCACCTTGGCGTTGACGATCTCCTCGCCCTCGCCGTGGTACTGGCGGCGCTCCGAGTGGCCGATCACCGCGAAGGTGCACTTCAGCTTGGCCAGCATCGGGCCGGAGACCTCGCCGGTGTAGGCACCGGAGTCGTGCTGCGAGATGTCCTGCGAGCCGTACTTGATCTTCAGCTTGTCGCCGTCGACCAGGGTCTGCACCGAGCGCAGGTCGGTGAACGGGACCAGGACGGCGACCTCGACGGCCTCGTAGTCCTTGTCGGCCAGCGCGAAGGCCAGCTTCTGGGTGTGCTGGATGGCCTCAAGGTGGTTGAGGTTCATCTTCCAGTTGCCCGCCATCAGCGGGAGACGCTCAGTCATTGCTTTCAGCCTTCCAGGGCGGCGAGACCGGGGAGGGTCTTGCCCTCCAGGTACTCGAGGCTGGCGCCACCGCCGGTCGAGATGTGTCCGAATGCGTTCTCGTCGAAGCCCAGGATGCGGACGGCCGCGGCGGAGTCGCCACCGCCGACCACGGTGAAGCCGGGGCTGTCGAGCAGGGCCTGCGCGACGGCCTTGGTGCCGTTGGCGTAGTCCGGGTGCTCGAAGACGCCCATCGGGCCGTTCCAGAAGACCGTCCCGGCGTCCACCAGCTTCGCGGCGAACAGCTCACGGGTCTTCGGGCCGATGTCCAGGCCCTCCTGGTCGGCCGGGATGGCGTCCGCGGCGACGGTCCCGAAGTCCGCCGGCGCCTTCGTCTTGAGGTCGGGGAAGTCCTTGGAGACCAGGACGTCCACCGGCAGCACGAACTCGACGCCGCGCTTCTCCGCCTCCGCCAGGTACTCCAGGCACCTGCCCTTCTGGTCTTCCTGAAGCAGCGAGATGCCGACCTCGTGGCCCTTGGCCGCGAGGAAGGTGTACGCCATGCCGCCGCCGATCAGGATCCGGTCGGCCTTCTTCAGCAGGTTGTCGATCACGCCGAGCTTGTCGGAGACCTTGGCACCGCCGAGCACGACCACGTACGGGCGCGCGACCTCGTCGGTGAGCTTCTTCAGCACGCCGACCTCGGTGGCGATCAGGTCGCCGGCGGCGTGCGGCAGGCGCTGCGGCAGGTCGAACACCGAGGCGTGCTTGCGGTGCACCGCACCGAAGCCGTCGCCGACGTACAGGTCGGCGAGGGTGGCCAGCTGATCGGCGAAGGCGCCGCGCTCGGCGTCGTCCTTGCTGGTCTCGCCGGCGTTGAAGCGCAGGTTCTCCAGCAGCGCGACCTCGCCGTCGCCCAGCGCGGCGACGGTCGCCGTGGCGCTGTCGCCGACGGTGTCGGTGGCGAAGGCGACCGGCTTGCCGAGGATCTCGCCGAGGCGGCCGGCCACCGGCGCGAGGGAGAACTGCGGGTCCGGCGCGCCCTTGGGACGGCCGAGGTGGGAGGCGACGACGACCCGGGCGCCGCGCTCGACGAGCTTGGCGATGGTCGGGGCGACGGCGCGGATCCGGCCGTCGTCGGTGATCCGGCCGTCCGACAGCGGGACGTTCAGGTCCGCGCGGACGAACACGCGCTTGCCGGCGACGTCGAGGTCTTCGATGGTCTTCACGGGGATTGGCTCTCCTGGGGAGATGGTTGATGCGCAGAGGCGGCACGGCGCAGGGGCCGCCTGAGAAGTCCTTGTGCGCAGGACGAGGGCCCGGTCGGCACAGTGCGCCAGCCGGGCCCTCGCCCCTACATCACGTCAGCTCCCGCTGCGTCAGAGCTGGCCGCCGACGAGGGAGGTCAGGTTGACGAGGCGGTTCGAGTAGCCCCACTCGTTGTCGTACCAACCGAGCACCTTGACCTGGTTGCCCTGGACCATGGTGAGCTGGGAGTCGAAGATGCAGGAGGCCGGGTCGTTGACGATGTCCGAGGAGACGATCGGGTCCTCGGTGTAGGCCAGGATGCCCTTGAGCGGGCCCTCCGCGGCCTTCTGGAACGCGGCGTTGACCTCGTCCTTGGTGACCTCGCGCTCCAGGGTGACGACCAGGTCCGTGATGGAACCGGTCGGGACCGGGACGCGCAGCGAGGTGCCGTCCAGCTTGCCCTTGAGCTCCGGCAGGACCAGGGCGGTCGCCTTGGCGGCACCGGTCGAGGTCGGGATGATGTTCTGCGACGCGGCACGGGCGCGGCGCAGGTCCTTGTGCGGGAAGTCCAGGGTCACCTGGTCGTTGGTGAACGCGTGGACGGTGGTCATCAGACCCTTGACGATGCCGAAGCTCTCGTTCAGCACCTTGGCCATCGGCGCCACACAGTTGGTGGTGCAGGAGGCGTTGGAGATGATCGTGTGGTTCGCGGCGTCGTACTTGTCGTCGTTGACGCCCATCACGATGGTGACGTCCTCGTCGGTGGCGGGCGCCGAGATGATGACCTTCTTGGCGCCGGCGGCGAGGTGCTTCTTGGCCGCCTCGGCCTTGGTGAAGATGCCGGTGGACTCGACGACGATGTCGGCGCCCAGGGCGGCCCACGGCAGGTTGGCGGGGTCACGCTCGGCGGTGACCTGGAAGGTCTTGCCGTCGACGGTGATGCTGTCCTCGGTGTGCGAGACCGTGCCCGGGAAGGTGCCCAGGGTGGTGTCGTACTTGAGCAGGTGAGCCAGGGTCTTCGTGTCAGTCAGGTCGTTGACACCGACGATCTCGATGTCCGCGCCCTGCGCCTTGACCGCGCGGAAGAAGTTGCGGCCGATGCGGCCGAATCCGTTGATGCCTACCCGGATCGTCACGAACCGATCTCCTCGTTAGGTACGCCGGAGCTAAGCCGACGGGGGTGAGATTTGGGAAGTCCCCGACCGCCTATGACCCTACCCCTCCTACGCCTGGGAGGGCACATCGCGCCACGTGCGACGACCTGGCGTGGCGCGAAATCAGGCCGACCGTCCTTGGCCGTCAGGGCAGTTGGTCCCGGCCCAGTGGTCTCTACCAATTTCGATGCCCGGGCGCGTCCGGGCACCCCGTCCGGAGACAACGGCGGCCGGTGCCCGGAATCCGGACACCGGCCGCGAATCAGTCACGCAGCGTGGCGGTCAGTTCATCGCCATCTCGTCGGTCAGGTTGGCCTCGGTGCTCGGCAGGCCGAGCTCGGAGGCGCGCTTGTCCGCCATCGCCAGCAGGCGGCGGATCCGGCCGGCCACCGCGTCCTTGGTCAGCGGCGGGTCGGCGAGCGCGCCCAGCTCCTCCAGCGAGGCCTGCTTGTGCTGCATCCGCAGCTGGCCGGCCGCGGCCAGGTGGTCGGGCACCTCGTCACCGAGGATCTCCAGCGCCCGGGCCACCCGGGCGCCGGCCGCCACCGCGGCGCGGGCCGAGCGGCGCAGGTTGGCGTCGTCGAAGTTGGCCAGGCGGTTGGCGGTGGCCCGGACCTCGCGCCGCATCCGGCGCTCCTCCCAGGCGAGCACCGACTCGTGCGCGCCGAGCCGGGTCAGCAGCGCGCCGATCGCGTCGCCGTCGCGGATCACCACCCGGTCCACGCCGCGCACCTCGCGGGCCTTGGCCGGGATGCCGAGCCGGCGGGCCGCACCGACCAGGGCGAGCGCGGCCTCGGAGCCGGGGCAGGTGATCTCCAGCGAGGAGGAGCGACCCGGCTCGGTGAGCGAGCCGTGGGCCAGGAAGGCCCCGCGCCAGGCCGCCTCGGCGTCGCAGGTGGCCCCGGAGACGACCGCCGGGGGCAGCCCCCGGATCGGTCGGCCGCGGCCGTCCACGAGGCCGGTCTGGCGCGCGAGCAGTTCGCCGTCCTTGACCACCCGGACGACGAAGCGGCTGCCGCGCCGCAGTCCGCCGGGGGCCATCACCACGAGGTCGGAGGAGTGTCCGAAGATCTCCAGCAGGTCCTTGCGCAGCCGGCGCGCAGCCGCGCCGGTGTCCAGCTCCGCCTCGATCACGATGCGGCCGCTCACGATGTGCAGCCCGCCCGCGAACCGCAGGATCGCCGACACCTCCGCCTTGCGGCAGCAGGCCCGGGTGACCGGGAGCCGGCTGATCTCGTCCTTCACCGCTGGAGTCATCGCCATGGCCCGATCCTTCCATGTGTCCGGAAAATCCGGTCGTACGCGGCCGCCAACAGCTCCGGGTCGTGTCGCGGGGTGCCGTCGGTGCGGGCCACCCGGCCGAGCACCAGGGCGGCGCCCATCCGCTCGGCGGCCTTCTCCAGCCCGGCCAGGTCCGCCTGGCCGAAGGCGCCGCCGGTGACGGCGCGCTCGTCCACCAGGATCGCATCCACCGCGAGGCCGGGGGCGTGGTCGGCGATGACCTCCAGGTGGCGCTGCGGGGTGAAGCCCTCGGTCTCGCCGGGCTGGGGGGCCAGGTTCAGGGTGAGCAGGCGGCGGGCGCGGGTCTCGGTGAGCGCCTTGGCCAGCTCCGGCACCAGCAGGTGCGGCAGCACGCTGGTGAACCAGGAGCCGGGCCCGAGCACCACCCAGTCCGCCTCCCGGACGGCGGTGACCGCCTCCGGGACGGCCGGCGGCCCGTCCGGCAGCAGCCGGATCGACTGCACGGTGCCGGGCGTGACCGCGACGCTGGCCTGGCCGCGGACGGCCGTCACCTCGCCGGGGCGCTCCGGGTCGTGGCCGCGCACGGTCGCCTCGATGTCCAGCGGCACCGCCGACATCGGCAGCACCCGCCCCTGGACGTTCAGCAGCCGGCCGACCCAGTCCAGGGCCGCGACCGGGTCGCCGAGCTTCTCCCAGAGCGCGACGATCAGCAGGTTGCCGACGGCGTGGCCGCCCAGCTCGCCGGTGCCGGTGAAGCGCTGCTGGATCACCTCGGACCAGGTGCGGCCCCAGTCGTCGTCCCCGCACAGCGCGGCCAGCGCCTTGCGCAGGTCGCCTGGGGGCAGCACGCCCAGCTCGGTGCGCAGCCGGCCGCTGGAGCCGCCGTCGTCGGCGACGGTGACCACGGCGGTCAGGTCGCTGGTGAGCCGGCGCAGCGCGGAGAGCGAGGCGGACAGGCCCTGGCCGCCGCCCAGCGCGGTGATCCGGGGGGCCGGATTGGCCCGGGCGGGGCTGCTGCGCGGCCGGCTCGGGGCCGGCGGCCGGGCCGGGCCACCCGCCCGGTCGGCACTCCTGTTCTGCGGCTGCCGCCCGGGCACGTATCCCGCCACACTCACCTCGCGTTCCTCGCCGCCGCCACCGGCCCCGCCGGCGACCCGGCTAGGAGGCGGCGGTCACTCCCGTCCCATGTCACGGTGGACGAGCACCGTCTCCACTCCGTCGGCGATGAGACGCTTGGTCAGGCGCTCGGACATCGCGACGCTGCGGTGCTTGCCACCGGTGCAGCCTACGGCAAGCGTCATGTAGCGCTTCCCCTCGCGGCGGTACCCCTCGGTGACGATGCGCAGCAGCTCCGCGTAGCCGTTCAGGAACTCGTTGGCGCCGGGCTGCTGGAACACGTAGTCGGCGACGTCCGCGTCGGTGCCGGTGCGGGCGCGCAGCTCGGGCACCCAGTGCGGGTTGGGCAGGAAGCGGCAGTCCACCACCAGGTCGGCGTCGACCGGCAGGCCGTACTTGAAGCCGAAGGACATCACGGTGGCGCGCAGCTCGGGCTCGTCGTGGTCGGCGAACTGGGCGTCCAGCTTGGCGCGCAGCTGGTGCACGTTGAGGTTGGAGGTGTCGATCACCAGGTCGGCCTCGCCGCGCAGGTCGCGCAGCAGGTCGCGCTCCCTGGCGATGCCGTCGACGATCCGGCCGTCGGCCTGCAGCGGGTGCGGGCGGCGCACGCTCTCGAAGCGGCGCACCAGCGCGTCGTCGGAGGAGTCCAGGAACACCACGCTGAGCCGGACGCCGCGCTTCTCCAGCTCGTCGAGCGAGGTGAGCAGGTCGTCGAAGAACTGGCGGCCCCGGACGTCCACGACCACGCCGATCCGGGCGACGTTGCCCTGGGAGCGTGCGCCCAGGTCGACCATGGTCGGGATCAGGGCCGGCGGCAGGTTGTCCACCACGAACCAGCCCAGGTCCTCCAGGCACTTCGCGGCGGTGGAGCGGCCGGCTCCGGACATGCCGGAGATGATCACCAGCTCCGGCGCGTTCTCGGCCACGTCTGACACGGTCACTTCGGTTCCCCGTTCTCGGTCTTTCTGCTGGGGAGAACGCGCAGGGCACGGCCGCCCTTCCCCCGCCCGGACAGGCGGGCGGGAGTGGGGCGCGCCGCCCGACGGGCGACGTCGGCCGTCATGGCGTCTCCTGGGATGGTGCGGTCTGGGGTGCTGCGGCCACCGGCTCGTCCCCGTCCCCGATGATCTCGCCGGTCGCGGTGTTCACCGCGGGGGCGGCGGGTGTACGGGACGACAACGCCGCCGCAACAGTCTCCGCCGTGCGGCGTCCGATGCCGGGTACGGCGCAGAGTTCGTCGACGGTGGCGGCCCGGAGCCTCTTCAGCGAGCCGAAGTGCTTGAGCAGCGCCTGGCGGCGAGTCTCGCCGAGGCCCGGGACGGAGTCCAGCTCCCCGGCGGTGAGTCGCTTGGAACGCTTGCTGCGCTGGTACGTGATCGCGAAGCGGTGGGCCTCGTCGCGGACCCGCTGGAGCAGGTAGAGGCCCTCGCTGGAGCGCGGCAGCACCACCGGGTCGTCCTCGCCGGGCAGCCAGACCTCCTCCAGGCGCTTGGCCAGGCCGCACAGCGCGACGTCGTCGATGCCGAGTTCGTCCAGGGCGCGTTTGGCGGCGGCGACCTGCGGCTGGCCGCCGTCGACGACCAGCAGCTGCGGCGGGTAGGCGAAGCGGCGCGGACGGCCCGTCTCCGGGTCGATCGGGCCGGCCGGGGCCCCGGTGCCGTCGGCGGCGCCCGGGTCGTCGGCCTCGGGGACGGCCCACTCACCGGTCTGCTCGCGCTCCTGGAGGTAGCGGCGGAAGCGCCGGCCGATCACCTCGTGCATCGAGCGGACGTCGTCCTGGCCCTCGAAGCCCTTGATCTGGAAGCGCCGGTACTCGCTCTTGCGGGCCAGGCCGTCCTCGAAGACGACCATCGAGGCGACCACGTCCTCGCCCTGGAGGTGGGAGATGTCGAAGCACTCGATGCGCAGCGGCACCGAGTCCAGCTCCAGCGCGTCGGCGATCTCCTGCAGGGCGCGGCTGCGGGTGGTGAGGTCGGAGGCGCGCTTGGTCTTGTGCAGCGCCAGCGCCTGCTGGGCGTTGCGCTGCACGGTGGTCATCAGGTCCTTCTTGTCGCCGCGCTGCGGGATGCGCAGGTCGACCTGGCTGCCACGCAGGCCGCTCAGCCACTCCCGGACCGGACCGGCCGGCTCGGGCAGCGCCGGGACCAGCACCTCGCGCGGGACGGATTCGTTGCGCTCGTCCTGCCCGGCACCGCCGTAGAGCTGCTGGAGGGCGTGCTCGACCAGGGCGGCGGTGTCGACGTCCTCGACCTTGTCGGTGACCCAGCCGCGCTGGCCGCGCACCCGGCCGCCGCGGACGTGGAAGATCTGGACGGCGGCCTCCAGTTCGTCCTCGGCGACGGCCAGCAGGTCGGCGTCGGTGGCGTCGGCGAGCACGATGGCGTTCTTCTCCATCGCGCGCTTGAGGGCGCCGATGTCGTCCCGCAGCCGGCCCGCCTTCTCGTACTCCATCTCCTCGGCGGCCTCCCGCATCTGCTCTTCGAGCCGGCGCAGGTAGTTGCCGGTGCGCCCGGCCATGAAGTCGCAGAAGTCCTCGGCCAGTGCCCGGTGTTCGTCCGGCGTGACCTTGCCGACGCAGGGCGCGGCGCACTTGCCGATGTAGCCGAGCAGGCAGGGCCGGCCGACCTGCCGGGCGCGCTTGAACACGCCGTTGGAGCAGGTGCGGACGGGGAAGACGCGCAGCAGCAGGTCGACCGTCTCGCGGATCGCCCAGGCGTGCCCGTACGGGCCGAAGTAGCGCACGCCCTTCTTGTGCGCCCCGCGCATCACCTGGACCCGCGGGTACTCCTCGTTCAGGGTGACGGCGAGCTCCGGATAGCTCTTGTCGTCGCGGTACTTGACGTTGAACCGCGGGTCGAACTCCTTGATCCAGGAGTACTCCAGCTGGAGCGCCTCGACCTCGGTGGCCACCACCGTCCACTCCACCGAGGCGGCCGTGGTGACCATCGTCGCGGTGCGCGGGTGCAGGCCCGCCAGGTCCTGGAAGTAGGACGACAGGCGCGGCCGCAGGCTCTTGGCCTTGCCGACGTAGATCACCCGGCCGTGGGCGTCACGGAACTTGTAGACGCCCGGCGAGGTCGGGATCGCGCCCGGCGCCGGCCGGTAGGTGCTCGGGTCAGCCATGAGTCCACCGTACCGAGTGGGGCCGGGGCTGCGGAGGGGAGATCAACTGCTTCAGCTCGGGGTCACCTTGAGGTTCCCGCCGTCGACCGTGACGGTGTAGGCGGGCAGCGGGCTGGGGGCCGGGCCGTCCTGGACGGCGCCGTCGGTGATGGCGAACCGGCTGCCGTGGCAGGGGCACTGGATCTGCTGGTTCTTCACCTGGTCGACGATGCAGCCGGCGTGGGTGCACTTGGCGCTGAAAGCCTTGTACTCCCCGGCGGCCGGCTGGGTCACGACGATCTTCTGCTCGCGGAAGACCTTGCCGCCGCCCTCGGGCACCGCCGAGGCCGGGCCGAGGTCCACCGGGCCCTTGGCGGCGGTGCTAGAGCTGGAGGAACTCGCGGAGGAACCGCAGCCGGTGACCGCCACGGCGCCGCCGGCCGCGAGGACGGCCGCGGCCCCGCAGAGCAGGGTGCGGCGGGAGGTGGCGGGGCTCGTCTCGGGGGCCTCTGACATCGGTGCGCTCCTGCGGTTCGGCGTGCTGCGTGGGACGTCGGAAGTCTATGCGGCACACGCCCCGCCGTTCCCGGGGACGGGAGCGGCGGGGCGGTGTCGGCCGTACTTCTTCGCTGCGGCTCTACTTCTTCGCTGCGGTGGCCCGCTTGCGCGGGGCGGCCGCCTTGGCCCGCGTCCTGGCCGGGGCGGCGACCGGGGCGTCCGCGAACCCGCCCGGCAGGATGTCCCGCAGGAACTTGCCGGTGTGGCTCTCCGAGACGGCCGCGATCTGCTCCGGGGTGCCCTCGGCGACCACCGTGCCACCGCCGGAGCCGCCCTCGGGGCCCATGTCGACGACCCAGTCGGCGGTCTTGATCACATCGAGGTTGTGCTCGATGACGATCACCGTGTTGCCCTTCTCGACCAGCCCGCTGAGCACCTTGATCAGCTTGCTGATGTCCTCGAAGTGCAGGCCGGTGGTGGGCTCGTCCAGCACGTAGACCGTCCGCCCGGTGGAGCGCTTCTGCAGCTCGGAGGCGAGCTTGACGCGCTGCGCCTCGCCGCCGGACAACGTCGGCGCGGACTGGCCGAGCCGGACGTAGCCGAGGCCGACGTCGTTGAGCGTCCTGAGGTGCCGGGCGATCGCCGGGACGGCCTCGAAGAAGGCCAGCGCCTCCTCGATCGGCATGTCCAGCACCTCGGCGATGGACTTGCCCTTGTAGTGCACCTCCAGCGTCTCCCGGTTGTACCGGGCGCCGTGGCAGACCTCGCACGGCACGTAGACGTCCGGCAGGAAGTTCATCTCGATCTTGATGGTGCCGTCGCCCGAGCAGTTCTCGCAGCGCCCGCCCTTGACGTTGAAGGAGAACCGGCCCGGCAGGTAGCCGCGGACCTTCGCCTCCTGCGTCTCCGCGAAGAGCCGGCGGACGTGGTCGAACACCCCGGTGTAGGTGGCCGGGTTGGAGCGCGGGGTGCGCCCGATCGGCGACTGGTCGACGTGCACCACCTTGTCCACCAGGTCGGTGCCGGTGATCCGGGTGTGCCGGCCGGGCACGCTGCGGGCGCCGTTCAGCTCCCGGGCCAGGTGGGTGTAGAGGATGTCGTTGACCAGCGTCGACTTGCCGGAGCCGGAGACGCCGGTGATCGCGGTGAAGGTGCCGAGCGGGAAGCCGACCGTGACGTCCTTGAGGTTGTGCTCGCGGGCGCCGTGGACGGTCAGCTGGCGCTTCTTGTCCCGGTCGCGGCGGCCGGCCGGGATCGGGATGGACCGCTTGCCGGAGAGGTACTGGCCGGTCAGCGACTCCTTGTTGGTCAGCAGCTGCTTCAGCGAACCGGAGTGCACCACCTTGCCGCCGTGCTCGCCGGCGCCCGGGCCGATGTCGACCACCCAGTCCGCCGTCTTGATGGTGTCCTCGTCGTGCTCGACCACGATCAGGGTGTTGCCGATGTCGCGCAGCCGCACCAGCGTCTCGATCAGCCGGTGGTTGTCCCGCTGGTGCAGGCCGATGGACGGCTCGTCCAGCACGTACAGCACGCCGACCAGGCCGGAGCCGATCTGGGTGGCCAGCCGGATCCGCTGGGCCTCGCCGCCGGACAGGGTGCCGGCCGCGCGGTTCAGCGAGAGGTAGTCCAGGCCGACGTCGACCAGGAAGCGCAGCCGCTCGTTGACCTCCTTGAGGACGCGCTCGGCGATCTGCTTGTCCCGGTCGTTGAGCTTCATCGCGCCCAGGAACTCGGCGCAGTCGCTGATCGACATCGCCGAGACGTCGGCGATCGAGCGGTCCTCGACGGTGACCGCGAGCACCACCGGCTTGAGCCGGGTGCCGTCGCAGGTCGGGCAGGGCACCTCGCGCATGTAGCCCTCGAAGCGCTCGCGGCTGCTGTCGCTCTCCGCCTCGGTGTGCCGGCGCTGGATGAACGGGACGGCGCCCTCGAAGCCGGTGCTGTACGAGCGCTCGCGGCCGAAGCGGTTGCGGTAGCGGACCTGCACCTGGTGCTTGTGCCCGTACAGCAGCGCCTTCTTGGCCCGGGCGGGCAGCCCGGCCCACGGGATGTCGGTGCGGAAGCCCAGTTCCTCGGCGAGCGCGTCGATCAGGCGCTGGAAGTACTCCTTGGCGTGGCCGGCCGACCACGGGTGGATCGCGCCCTCCTCCAGCGAGCGCTCCGGATCGGGGATGACCAGCTCCGGGTCCACCTCCATCCGGTTGCCCAGGCCCGAGCAGTCCGGGCAGGCACCGAACGGCGAGTTGAAGGAGAACGAGCGCGGCTCCAGCTCCTCGAACGACACGTCGTCGTACGGGCAGTAGAGGTGCTCGGAGTACATCCGCTCGCGCTCCGCGTCGTCCTCGGGGAGGTCGACGAAGTCGAGCACGACCATGCCGCCGGACAGCCGCAGGGCCGTCTCCACCGAGTCGGTGAGCCGCCGCTTGGCGCTCTCCTTGACGGTCAGGCGGTCGATGACCACCTCGACGGTGTGCTTCTCCTGCTTCTTGAGCTTCGGCGGCTCGGCGAGCTGGATCGTCTCGCCGTCCACCCGGGCGCGCGAGTAGCCCTTGGACTGGAGGTCGGCGAAGAGGTCGACGAACTCGCCCTTGCGCTCGCGCACCACGGGGCTGAGCACCTGGAAACGGGTGCCCTCGGCGAGCTCCAGCACCTTGTCGACGATCGCCTGCGGCGACTGCTTGGCGATCGGGCGGGCGCAGTGCGGGCAGTGCGGCTTGCCGATCCGGGCGAACAGCAGGCGCAGGTAGTCGTAGACCTCGGTGATGGTGCCGACGGTCGAACGGGGGTTGCGGTTGGTGGACTTCTGGTCGATCGAGACGGCCGGGGAGAGGCCTTCGATGAAGTCCACGTCGGGCTTGTCCATCTGCCCGAGGAACTGACGGGCGTAGGACGACAACGACTCGACGTAGCGGCGCTGGCCCTCGGCGAAGATCGTGTCGAAGGCGAGCGAGGACTTGCCGGAGCCGGAGAGGCCCGTGAAGACGATGAGGGAGTCGCGGGGCAGGTCGAGCGAGACGTTCTTGAGGTTGTGCTCGCGAGCACCGCGGACGATGAGGCGGTCGGCCACTGCTTCTGGCGCCTTTCTCCGGGGCGAGAGGGCTTGCGGTGAGATTCGGTACTTCTTCCAGGATGCGGCAGCCAGCCTATAGCTCAGGCGTTCGAATATCGACCTTGTCCAGTGGAGTCCACCCGAACGAGTGAGGGCGCCCCTCGGACCGTCCGCACCCGGACCGAAAAAGGCCCTGCTCAGCGGCCGGATTCGGCGGTAGCGTCAGCTGGTCAACGAGCGAAGCCCCGTGCGGGCAACGCGCCGTCTCCCACAGAAGGCCGATCCGATGACCGACCCGCAGACCGCCGCCGCCTCCGCCGCCCTCGCCACCGAGCGGCTGGGCCTGGTCGAGGAGAGCACCCGGCACCTGCTGCGCACCGTGTCCGAGCTGAAGCCCGCGGCCGCCGCCGAGCCCTCCGCGCTGCCCGGCTGGACCAGGGGCCACGTCCTGGCCCACATCGCCCGCAACGCCGACTCCCTGGTCAACCTGCTGAACGGCGCCCGCACCGGCACCGACATCCCGCAGTACGCCAGCACCGAGGCCCGCGACCGGCAGATCGAGGACGACGCGCCCCGCCCGGTGGACGTCCAGCTGGCCGACCTGGAGGCCAGCCACCAGCGCTTCGCCGCGGCGGCCGCGCCGATGACCGGCGAGGCCTGGACGGTCGAGGTCCGCCACCGCACCGGCTACGTCTTCCCGGCCTCCGACATCCCGTGGAAGCGCCTCGCCGAGGTCGAGTACCACCACGTCGACCTGGACGCCGGCTACACCCCCGCGCAGTGGCCGGAGGTGTTCGCGGTGGCCGAGTTCGGCAGGCTCGCCGCCGGGCTGGCCGGCCACACCGGGCTGCCCGCCGTCCGGCTCGTCGCCGACGACACCGAGGACCGCGGCACGATCGGCGCGGGCGAGCCCGCCCTGACCGTCGAGGGCCCCGTCCGCGCCCTGCTGGCCTGGCTCTCCGGCCGCTCCGACGGCGACGGCCTGCGTCGCACCCCCGACACCGCGCTCCCCCAGCTTCCCCCCATGGGCTGACGGCGGGACGATGATCCTGACCCCTGCAGTCGGACGAGGAGCGGACGGATGACGTACCACGGAGCGGTCAAGGTCGGCGGACCGCCGGACGTGCGCGAGCTGGCCCACCTGATCATCACCAAGGCGGCCGTGGGCCCGTACGACAACAACGCCTACCTGCTGCGCTGCCGGGCCACCGACGAGCAGCTGCTGATCGACGCGGCCGCCGACGCCCCGGTGCTGCTGGAGAGCATCGGCGACGAACTGGCCACGGTGGTCACCACCCACCGGCACCACGACCACTGGGGCGCGCTCGCCGAGGTGGTCGCCACCACCGGCGCCCGCACCGCCGCCGGTGCCCACGACGCCGAGGGCATCGACGTGCCCACCGAGCTGCTGCTCGCGGACGGCGACCGGCTGCGGGTCGGCCAGGTCGAGCTCACCGTCCGGCACCTGGTCGGGCACACCCCCGGCGCGATCGTGCTGGTCTACGACGACCCGCAGGGCCACCCGCACGTGTTCACCGGCGACTGCCTCTTCCCGGGCGGCGTCGGCAACACCTGGGGCGACGCGGAGGCGTTCAAGACCCTCTTCCGGGACGTCAACGAGAAGATCTTCGACGTCCTCCCGGACGAGGCCTGGGTCTACCCCGGCCACGGCAACGACACCACCCTCGGCGCCGAGCGCCCGCACCTCGACGAGTGGCGCGAGCGCGGCTGGTGAACCCGGACACGGCCGAGGCCCCCGCGACCGTCAGCGGTCACGGGGGCCTCGGCCGTCAACGGGCTCAGGCGTCCAGCTTCTCGGCCTCGCGCTCGGCCCGCTCCCGCTTCTTCGAGGCCATCAGGCTGGTGACCGTGGTGACGGCCAGCACGACCACGATGACGCCCAGCGAGAGCGGGATGCCGATCTCCGGCACGTTCGCGCCCGCCTCGTGCGCCGCGTGCAGCACCAGCTTCACCCCGATGAAGCCGAGGATCACCGACAGGCCGTACGACAGGTGGACCAGCTTCTTCAGCAGGCCGCCGATCAGGAAGTACAGCTGGCGCAGGCCCATCAGGGCGAAGGCGTTGGCGGTGAAGACGATGTACGGGTCCTGGGTGAGGCCGAAGATCGCCGGGATGGAGTCCAGCGCGAACAGCACGTCCGTGGTGCCGATCGCCAGCATCACGATCAGCATCGGGGTCATCAGCCGGCGGCCGTTCTCCCGGACGAAGAGCTTGGTGCCGTGGTACTTGTCGGTGGACGGGAAGCGCTGCTCGATCGACTTGAGCAGGCGGTTCTCCTCGAACTCCTCGTCCTCCTCGCCGGCCCGGGCTTCCTTGATCAGCTTCCAGGCGGTCCAGATCAGGAAGGCGCCGAAGATGAAGAACACCCAGGAGAACTCGGAGACCAGCGCCGCGCCGCCGGCGATGAACACCGCCCGCAGCACCAGCGCGATGATCACACCGAACATCAGCACGCGCTGCTGGTAGATCCTCGGCACCGCGAACTTGCCCATGATCAGGATGAACACGAAGAGGTTGTCGACACTGAGCGACTTCTCGGTGATGTAACCGGCGAAGAACTCACCGGCCGGCTGCGCGCCGGAGTGCCACCAGAGGAACCCGCCGAAGATCAGCGCCAGCACGATCCAGACCGCGGTCCAGATCCCGGCCTCCTTGATCGAGACCTCGTGCGGCTTGCGACCCCCGATGAAGAAGTCCGCCACGATCAGTGCGATCAGCACACCGATCGTGGTGACCCACATGGCTATGGAAACGTCCACTACTGCTCCTCCGGCAGGTAGGCGAGACAGTCATCGTCACTGCCGGAGGTCTCTTCCGCCCGCCGGGCCCGCTCCGGGGCGTCCGCACGGACCAGCGCCCCGGGGCGCCGCTCGTGGGCACCCGTGATGACGGGACAACTGCGGGGGAATACTCCCCTCCGCTGCCATCGAGAGTAACAGGAAGCCCAAAGAAAGGTAAAGAAGGTAAAGAACCGTCAGAGGTGCGGCTCGATCGCCGGGAGCAGGTCCTGGAAGGTCCGCCCCTTGGCCGGCGCGCCGATCGCCTGCATCTCCCAGCCGCCGGACCCGTCGCGGAACACCTTCGCCATGATCTGCCCGGTGTGCGGCCCGCCCCCGGCCAGCTCGTACCGGGCCAGCTCCTCGCCCGTGGTCTCGTCCACCAGCCGGCAGTGCGCGTTCTGCACCTCCGCGAAGGTCTGCCCGGTGTACGAGCTCACCGTGAACACCACCTGGGTGATGTGCGGCGGCACGTGCAGCAGGTCCACCAGGATCGCCTCGTCGTCCTCCGCGCCGGAGCCGCCCTCCAGGTTGTCCCCGGTGTGCCGGACGGAACCGTCCGTGCTCTCCAGGTGCTGGAAGAACACCACGTCGGACGGGGTCTTCTCGGCGTACAGGAGCGCCGAGGCGTCCAGGTCGATCGTCCTGGTCCGGCTGCCGAACAGGCCCCGCTTGGGCGCGGCCCGCCAGCCGAGCCCCATCCGGACCACGGTGAGCGTGCCGCCGGGCCCCTTCTGGAGACTGACCCGCTGGCCCTTGGCAAGGTTCACCGACACGGCGTTGTCCTCTCTGCCCGGCCGCGCGGTCGGTCCCCGCGCGGCACCACGGTGGAACACCCCGTGCCGTCCCCCGGCTGAGGCCCCCTGTTGCTGCCGCACCGCCCCGTCCCGAGGTCGATGCCGCAGGCCAGCCTAGGGCCTGCGGAACCCCGCTTCCCCCGGCGTTCGCCGCTTTGTGGCAAGGCTGAGACAGCGCCGGGCTTGACCGGTGTCACACCGGCCCGGCCCGGCGGCCCCCGCCACCCCCTCGATCAGGCCACGCCGGCCTCCCGCATCTGACGCAGCTCCCTCTTCAGCTCCTTCACCTCGTCGCGCAGCCGGGCCGCGACCTCGAACTGGAGGTCGGCGGCGGCCGCGTGCATCCGCTCCGTCATCGACTGGATCAGCTCCGCCAGCTCGGTGGCCGGCAGGCTCTCGCCCTGCTTGCGCTCGATGCCCAGGGCCGGCACCGGCGCCTTGCCCTTCGACGCGGCCCCGCGGTAGCCGGTGGAGAGCAGCTCGTCGGTGTCCACGTCCTCGCGGGCGAGGGTGTCCAGGATGTCGCCGATCTTCTTCCGCAGCGGCTGCGGGTCGATCCCGTGCTTCTTGTTGTAGGCCTGCTGCACGGCCCGGCGGCGGTTGGTCTCGTCGATCGCCTTCTCCATCGACGGGGTGATCCGGTCCGCGTACATGTGCACCTGGCCGGAGACGTTGCGGGCGGCGCGCCCGATCGTCTGGATCAGCGAGGTGCCGGAGCGCAGGAAGCCCTCCTTGTCCGCGTCCAGGATCGCCACCAGCGACACCTCGGGCAGGTCCAGGCCCTCGCGCAGCAGGTTGATGCCGACCAGCACGTCGTACCGGCCCGCCCGCAGCTCGCGCAGCAGCTCCACCCGGCGCAGGGTGTCCACGTCGCTGTGCAGGTACCGGACCCGGATGTCCAGGCCGAGCATGTAGTCGGTGAGGTCCTCGGCCATCTTCTTGGTCAGCGTGGTGACCAGGACGCGCTCGTCCCGCTCGACCCGGCGGCGGACCTCGTGCACCAGGTCGTCGATCTGGCCCTCGGTCGGCTTGACGATCACCTCCGGGTCGATCAGGCCGGTCGGGCGGATGATCTGCTCGACCTGGCCGTCGCCGCGGGACAGCTCGTACGGGCCCGGCGTCGCCGACAGGTACACCGTCTGGTCGGTCCGCTCCAGGAACTCCTCCCACTTCAGCGGGCGGTTGTCCATCGCGGAGGGCAGCCGGAAGCCGTGCTCGACCAGGGTGCGCTTGCGCGAGGCGTCGCCCTCGTACATCGCGCCGATCTGCGGGACGGTGACGTGCGACTCGTCGATGACCAGGAGGAAGTCCTCCGGGAAGTAGTCGAGCAGGGTGTTCGGCGGGGAGCCCGGCTCGCGGCCGTCGAAGTGCATCGAGTAGTTCTCGACGCCCGAGCAGGTGCCGATCTGGCGCAGCATCTCGATGTCGTAGGTGGTGCGCATCCGCAGCCGCTGGGCCTCCAGCAGCTTGCCCTGCTTCTCCAGCCTGGCGAGCGTCCCCTCCAGCTCCGCCTCGATGCCGGTGATCGCCCGCTCCATGCGCTCCGGGCCGGCCACGTAGTGCGAGGCGGGGAAGACGTACACCGACTCGTCCTGGCTGATGATCTCGCCGGTGAGCGGGTGCAGGGTGTACAGCGCCTCGATCTCGTCACCGAACATCTCGATCCGGACGGCCAGCTCCTCGTAGACCGGGAAGATCTCGATGGTGTCGCCGCGGACCCGGAAGGTGCCGCGGGTGAACGCCACGTCGTTGCGGGCGTACTGGATGTCCACGAAGCGGCGCAGCAGGACGTCCCGGTCGATCTCCTGGCCGACCTTCAGCGGCACCATCCGGTCCACGTACTCCTGCGGGGTGCCGAGGCCGTAGATGCAGGACACGGACGCGACCACCACCACGTCCCGCCGGGTCAGCAGTGAGTTGGTCGCCGAGTGCCGCAGCCGCTCGACCTCCTCGTTGATCGAGGAGTCCTTCTCGATGTAGGTGTCCGTCTGCGGGACGTACGCCTCGGGCTGGTAGTAGTCGTAGTACGAGACGAAGTACTCGACCGCGTTGTTCGGCAGCAGCTCGCGGAACTCGTTGGCCAGCTGGGCGGCCAGCGTCTTGTTCGGCGCCATCACCAGGGTGGGCCGCTGCAGCCGCTCGATCATCCAGGCCGTGGTGGCCGACTTCCCGGTACCGGTGGCACCGAGCAGGACGACGTCCTTCTCCCCGCCCTTGATCCGCCGCTCCAACTCGGCGATCGCCGCCGGCTGGTCCCCGTTCGGCTGGAAGGGACTGACGACCTCGAAGGGCGCCACTGACCGCTCAATACTCGTGATGGGTCGCACGGGTCCACCGTACGACCCATCACTGACAAGCGGCACCGGTCCGCTCAGGCCGCGTGCGCCTCGAACCTCATGGCGGGCTCGCGCGCGGGGTCGATCCGGACCACGGAGTCGAAGGCGGCGGCCAGTCACTCGATCAGCGGCAGCGTCGGATCGACGCCGCTCTCCTCGATGCTCTCGACCGTCTCCTCGTCCAGCCCGGCACGCTCTGCGAGCTCGGCGGGCGTCCAGCCGAGAGCGGACCGGCGGGCGTACACGGCCTCGGCCAGCGCCATCCGCCGCCCGATACTCCTCGCTCTCCCGATGCTCCGGCGGCACGACCCACCGCGTGTGATAGCCGCTGCTCACTCGCGCACCTCGGGTTCGATCTCGATCGAGTAGCCCGCTACGGACCCGCCACCGGCCATGCGTCCCCCCTCTGTTCCACGAGGGAGCAACGTCCGACCGGAGTCGCGGGTTACGGGCTCAGGCCTTCGCGCTGTCGCGGGCGAGGGCCACCAGGCGGGAGATGGCGCGGAGGTACTTCTTGCGGTAGCCGCCGCGGAGCATGTCCTCGGGGAAGACCTGGTCGAAGGGGAGGCCGGAGGCGGTGATGGGGAGTTCGCGGTCGTACATGCGGTCGGCGAGGACGACCAGGCGCAGTGCGGTGGACTGGTCGTCGACCTGGCGGACGCCGCGCAGGCAGACGGCGGCGACGTCGTCGAGCAGGGCGCCGTAGCGGCTGGGGTGGACGGCCGAGAGGTGGGCGAGGAGGGTGTCGAAGTCGTCCAGGGAGGCGCCGGGGGTGCGGGCGGCGACGGCCTCGACGGTCTCGTCGGAGTAGGGCGGCGGGGCGTCCGGGAGGCCGCGGTGGCGGTAGTCCTGGCCGTCGATCCGCATCGGGCGGAAGTGCGCGGACAGGCCCTGGATCTCGCGCAGGAAGTCGGCGGCGGCGAAGCGGCCCTCACCGAGCTTCTCCGGCAGGGTGTTCGAGGTGGCGCACAGCTTGACGCCGTTGTCGACGAGGCGGCCGAGCAGGGTGGAGACCAGGACGGTGTCGCCCGGGTCGTCGAGCTCGAACTCGTCGATGCACAGCAGCGTGTGCCCGGAGAGGGTCCGGACGGCCTGCTGGAAGCCGAGGGCGCCGACCAGGTTGGTCAGCTCGACGAAGGTGCCGAAGGCCTTGGGACCGGGCGCGGCGTGCCAGAGCGAGGCGAGCAGGTGGGTCTTGCCGACGCCGTAGCCGCCGTCGAGGTAGACGCCGGCCGGGCCGGTGGGCGCGGGGGCGGAGCGGCGGAACCAGCTGCGCTTGGGCGCGGAACCGTTTCCTCCACCGAGGGTGGTGGCGAACTGCTCCAGGACCTGGACGGCCTCGTACTGGCTGGGCTGGTTCGGGTCCGGGAGGTACGTCCCGAAGCTCACGTCGGAGAACCGGGGCGGCGGGACCATCTCGGCGACCAGCCGCTCGGCGGGCACGACGGGGCGGCGGTCGGCGAGCGCGATCGGGGAGCCGGCCGCGCTCGCGGCGGCTATCGACTCGGTCGCGGTGTCGGGGCGGGGAGCTGCGGGCACGTTAGTAGAGGGTACGCCTGCTCCCACCCCCCTCCGGACGGCCTCCGGTGGAAGACTGTTGGCATGCAACAGTTGATCAGCCCGCTGGGCGAGCCGGTCGCCGACCCGGCCTCGCTGGAGTCGCTCGCCGCCGTCTACGCGTACCCCGACCAGGTGAACCGGGGACGGCCCTGGCTGCGCGCCAACATGGTGGCCGGCCTGGACGGCGGGGCGAAGCTGGACGGCCTCTCGGAGGGCCTGTCCGGGGACGCGGACAAGCGGATCTTCGGTGTGCTGCGCGCGCTGTCGGACGTGGTGCTGGTGGGCGCGGAGACGGTCCGCACGGAGGGCTACCGGCCGGCCCGGGCGCGGGCCGAGTTCGCGGCGGCGCGGGCGGCGGCCGGGCAGGCGCCGGCCCCGGCGATCGCGGTCGTGAGCCGCTCGCTGACCCTGGACCTGAGCGCGCCGCTGTTCACCGCGCCGCTGGTCAGGACGGTGGTGATCACCACCGCGGACGCCCCCGAGGAGCGCCGCCGGGCGGTCGCCGAGGTGGCCGACCTGGTGCTCGCCGGCGAGGGGTCGGTGGACCTGCGGGCGGGCGTGTCGGCGCTGGCGGAACGGGGCTGGACGCGGTTGCTGAGCGAGGGCGGCCCGCGGCTGCTGGGACAGCTGGCGGCGGCGGGCCTGCTGGACGAGCTGTGCCTGTCGCTCGCCCCGCTGATCACGGGCAGCGACGCGCCGCGGATCATCCACGATGCGGAAATGCCTGACGTGCAGCGGATGCGACTGGTCTCATTGATCGAGCAGAAAGGATTCCTCTTCACCCGCTACCTGCGTCCGCCGACCCCGTGACCCCCAGGTCCCGATCCCGTTCCCCAGTGGGGCCTTCGTCACGCGTGGCCGGTGCGCCGGGGGAGCCCGGACGAGCGACGCGTGGCGAAAGCTTCCCCCGGGCACCATGGGATCCGACGCCGGGGCCCGGGGGCCGGCCACTGGAAGGGACTCACGTGTTCAAGACGGTACTGATGATCGAAAAGGCTCTCTCCGACGCGGACGTGGAGCTCGTCACCACGCTCCACAGCGACGAGAAGGTCTCCTTCGTCGTCCTGATGCAGCCGCGCGGCAAGCAGGACGAGCTGCTGCGGGCGCTGGACGACGTCGCGCTCGGCCACCTCGACAGGATGGTGCACGAGCACGACGAGTCCGAGACCGGGCCGACCGTGGCCTCCGAGTCGCTCGAACACAGCCTGCGCCACCTGCGCGAGGCCGGGGCCGAGGCGGTCGGCGAGCTGGTCGAGGAGAAGCCGCTGGACCGGCTGCGGGCGGCGGTCGAGGAACACCGGGCGGACGAGGTGGTGGTGCTCACCTCCCCGCACTTCGTGGAGGAGTTCTTCCACCGCGACTGGGCCTCCCAGGCCCGGCACAAGGTGGGGGTTCCGGTGCTGCGGCTGTTCGCCAGCGACTCCTAGGGCCGGTCCGGTCGGTCCGCGCGGGCCCGGCAGGATCGGCCGGACAGGCCCTGAGTCACCCGGCCGGTGGTGCAGAATCGTCCTTGCGGTCCGCCCGCGAGGACGATTCCCCTCTCGTCCGCCCGATCTGTCCCGCCCTCCTCGCCCGCCGCCGGGCAGGAGGGGTCCCCATCGCCCTACGGAGCCCCGCCTTGAACGACGCCGCGCACGACCTGCACGCCCCGCACTTCATCGGCATCGGCGGCGCCGGGATGTCCGGCCTGGCGAAGATCCTCGCGGTGCGCGGCGCCAGCGTCTCCGGCAGCGACTCCAAGGAGTCCGAGACCGTCCTCGCGCTGCGCGCCCTCGGCGCGACGGTGCACGTGGGCCACGCGGCCGAGCACGTGCCGGACGGCGCCAGCAGCGTGGTGGTCTCCAGCGCGATCCGCGCCGACAACCCGGAGCTGGCCGCCGCCCGCCACCGCGGCATCCCGGTGGTGCACCGCTCCGACGCGCTGGCCGCGCTGATGGGCGGCCGCCGGGCGCTGGCGGTGGCCGGCACCCACGGCAAGACCACCACCACCAGCATGCTCGCCGTCGCCCTCGGCGAGCTCGGCCTGGACCCGTCCTACGCGATCGGCGGCGATCTCGACGCGCCCGGCTCCAACGCCCACCACGGCGTCGGCGAGATCTTCGTCGCCGAGGCCGACGAGAGCGACCGCAGCTTCCACAAGTACGAGCCCGAGGTGGCGATCGTGCTCAACGTGGAACTGGACCACCACGCCAACTACGCCTCGATCGAGGAGATCTACGAGTCCTTCGAGACCTTCGTCGGCCGGATCGCCCCCGGCGGCACCCTGGTGGTCTCCGCCGACCACGAAGGTGCCCGCGAGCTGACCGCCCGGGTGGCCGGCCGCGAGGGCCTCACCGTGGTGACCGTCGGCGCCGCCGAGGACGCCGACGTCCGGGTCCGCTCGGTGGTCGCCCACGGCATGACCAGCGAGGTCACCGTCGAGCTGGACGGCGCCGAGCTGGTCTTCACCGTCTCGGTGCCCGGCCGGCACTACGCGCACAACGCGGTCGCGGCGCTGGCCGCGGGCGTCGCGCTGGGCGTCCCGGCCGCCGACCTGGCCAAGGCGCTCGGCGCCTACACCGGCGTGCGCCGCCGCCTCCAGCTCAAGGGCGAGGCCGGCGGCGTCCAGGTGATCGACTCCTACGCCCACCACCCGACCGAGATGACCGCCGACCTGGAGGCGATCCGGGAGGGCCTGGAGGGCGAGGGCCGGGTGCTGGTGGTCTTCCAGCCGCACCTGTTCAGCCGCACCCAGCAGCTCGCCGAGGAGATGGGCCAGGCGCTGGCGCTGGCCGACGCCTCGGTGGTGCTGGACATCTACCCGGCCCGCGAGGACCCGATCCCGGGCGTGACCAGCGAGCTGATCATCGACGCCGCCCGCCGGGCCGGCGCCGACGTCACCGCCGAGCACTCCTTCGCCGCCGCCCCCGCCCTGCTGGCCGGCCTGGCCCGCCCGGGCGACCTGCTGCTCACCATGGGCGCGGGCGACGTCACCAACCTGGGGCCGGCCGTCCTGGACGAGATCAAGGGAAGCCTGCAGCACCTCTCGAACGTTGCCTCCAACGTCTGACGTACCCCGACCGGGAGCCGTGATGAGCTACGAGATCGAGAAGACCGAGGCCGAGTGGCGGGAGCAGCTGAGCCCCGAGGAGTACCACGTGCTCCGCGAGGCGGGCACCGAGCGCCCGTTCACCGGTGAGTACACCGACACCAAGACCGTCGGCGTCTACGGCTGCCGGGCCTGCGGCGCGGAGCTGTTCAGCTCCGAGACCAAGTTCGACAGCCACTGCGGCTGGCCGTCGTACTACGCGCCGCTGGCCGGGGACCGGGTCCAGTACATCGAGGACACCACGCTCGGCATGCGCCGGGTCGAGGTGCGCTGCGCCCGCTGCGGCGGGCACCTGGGCCACGTGTTCGAGGGCGAGGGCTACGGCACGCCGACGGACCAGCGCTACTGCATCAACAGCGTCTCGCTGACGCTGAAGCCGGCCGAGTAGGACGGCACAGGAGGCCCGGGCAGCCGTGCCGGCGGCCCGGGCCTTCGTGCGGTCCCGTGCCGTCCCGTGCTATCCGGCGACCGGGGCGAAGCGGACCGGGAGGTGGACCAGGGCGCGGTGGAAGGGGCCGGGGCGCCAGAGCAGGTCCTCGGCCGGAGTGGCCAGTTCGAGGTCGCTGAGCCGGCTGGTCAGCTGTTCGATCGCGGTGATCGCGATCAGCAGCGCCGGGTCCCGGGCCGGGCAGGCGTGCGGGCCGGCCGCCCAGGCCAGGTGGGCGCTCTCACCGCTGCGCAGTTCGGTGCCGTCGGTGGGCGGCGCGGCCTGCGAGTTGGCGGCCGCGTAGGAGACCAGCACCAGGGTGCCGGCCGGGATCTCCCGACCGTGGAAGGTGATGTCGTAGCGCGGGTAGTGGGCGGACAGGTTGGCCAGCGGCGGCTCGTGCCAGAGCACCTCGTCGATCGCCTGGTAGGCGGTCATCGCGCCGCCGATGAGGGAGCCGGCGTAGCGGGCGTCGGTGAACAGGCGCAGCAGGGCGTTGCCGATCAGGTTGGTGGTCGGCTCGTGCCCGGCGATCATGGTGAGGGTGATCTGCCGGATCACCTCCTCGTCGTCCAGCTCCGCCGGGTGGGTGACGAACCAGGAGGCGAGGTCGTGCCGGGGCCGCTCGCGCCGCTCGGCGACCATGGCGGTGACCACCGCGACGAGGTCCGCGTACGCGACGACGGCCTTCTCGGTGGACTCGATCATCCCGGCGATCCCGGCGACCAGTCGGGCGCTGTGCTCCTCGGGCACGCCGAACCAGGTGGTGAGGACGAAGGCGGGCAGCTGGCGGGCGTACTGGGCGATCAGGTCGGCGGTGCCGGCCGCCTCGAAGCGGTCGATCAGCTGGTGGGCGACCTCGGCGACCCGGCGCTGGAGCCGGTGCGGTTCGAGCAGGGCGAGGCCGTCGGTGATCACCGCGCGGTAGCGGGCGTGCACCTCGCCGTCGCTGAACAGGGCGGTCGGGCGGTAGCCGAGCACCGGCAGCAGCGGGTTGTCCGGCGCGACGGTGCGCTGCCAGGCGCGGGAGTCCTTGGAGAAGGTGTCGGTGTCGCGCAGCAGGTCCAGGGCGGCCTGGTAGTCGGTGACCAGCAGGGCCTCGACGCCGGGCGCCATCTCCACCGGGGCGACCGCGCCGTGGCGGCGCAGCCGGTCGTAGACCAGCTGTGGATCGGCGGCGAAGACCGGGCCGTAGATCGGGGTCGGGCGGGTCTCGGTGGTCACGGGCGCTCCTCGGCGGCGGAAGCGGCAGGGGCGGGGGCGGGCGGCACGGAAGCGGCAGGGGCGGGGGCGGCCTCGGCGGGCAGGCCGTCCAGGACGTGCTCGGCCAGCGCGATCAGCGCGTCGAGGCTGGCGCCGCGCTCGCGGGCGTCGCAGAGCAGCAGCGGGGTGGCGGGGTGCAGGTCCAGGTGGGCGCGCAGCACCTCGACCGAGTGGCCCGGCGCGTCCGGGAAGCAGTTGACGGCGACGGCGTACGGCAGGCCCTGCTCCTCGACCATGTCCATGATCTCGAAGGAGTCGGCGAGCCGGCGGGTGTCGGCGAGCACCAGGGCGCCGAGCGCGCCGCGGGCGATGTCCTGCCAGAGCGGGAAGAAGCGGCGCTGGCCGGGGGTGCCGAACATGTAGAGCACGAGGTTGCCGGGCAGGGTCAGCCGGCCGAAGTCGACGGCGACCGTGGTGGTGGCCTTCTCGGGCAGGCCCGCCAGGTCGTCCACCGGTCGTCCGGTCTCGGTCATCGCCTCCTCGGTGTGCAGGGTGGCGATCTCGGAGAGGGTGCGGATGAGCGTGGTCTTGCCGACCCCGAACGGGCCGGCCACCAGCAGCTTCATCAGCGTCTGGTCCCGGTCGGGCAGGTAGCCCACCCGGCTCGGCCGGTCGGCCGGGCTACCGGAGCGCACGGAGTCCAACGAGGAGCCTCTCGACGATGGAGCGGTCGGTCTGCTGGGCGCGGGGGATCGGCGCGCGGGCGCGCAGGCAGCCCGCCTCGACCAGATCGGCCGCGAGGAAGACGGTGGCGCTGACCGGCAGGCGCAGGTGCGCGGCGGCCTCCACCACGGTCAGCGCGCCGGGGCGCAGCAGTTCCCAGAGCCGGTGGTGTTCGGGTTCCAGTTCGCGCGGCGGTTCGGCGCGGTCCGCGAACAGCACGGTGAGCCGGTCGAAGCCGGCGGTGCCGGGGCGGGTGCGGCCGCCGGTGGCCAGGTAGGCGGGCACCATCCGCCTGCGGGGTACGGCGGTCATGATCGGGCGGTGCTGTCCGGCTGCCGGGTCGGACTCGCGAGGGCACGGCCCAGGGCGGCGACCTGCACCTGCATCTGGTAGGCCACGTTGCCGAGTTGGGCCTCCAGGGAGGTGAACACGGCGAGCGAGGTGTTCTCCCCGGCCGGGACGACGACGGCGTAGCCGAGGTCGGACTCGACCACGGTCTGGGCCAGCCGGGGCCGCTCGGTGCCGGTGAAGGCGCTGGTGAACGCGCGGGCGGCGGCGTGCACGGTGGCGGTCATCGCGGCGACCCGCTCGGCGGAGGCCCGGTCGAGCCCGTCCGAGGCGCCCTCGACGAGGCCGTCGCCGGTGGCGATGACCGCGTGCAGCACCCCCGGCAGCTCCAGCAGCGGGGTCAGCACCCACGAGATCTCGTCGGTGGTGGTCGGGCTGGGCGTGCTGCTCACTGCTCGGCTCCTTCAGGGGTCGGGGCGGGCGGGCGGCCGGTGGTGCGGGCACCGGTGTCGCGGGCGGCCGTGGTCGGGCCGGGCTCGCCCGTCGCGCCGGTCCCGCCGTTCGGACCGGTCTCGTCGTTCGGACTGGTCCCGCCGTTCGGACCGGTCTCGTCGTTCGTACGGGTCTCACGGGCGGCCTGGGTCACGGCGGCCCGGCCGGAGCCGGTGCCCTGCTGCAGCGCCTGCCAGTGCTCGGCGGCCCGCTCGGGCGTCCGGACCGGCGGCTCGGCCGGTCCGGCGGACGGCCGGGCGGCGGCCTCGGGAGCGCCCGGGCCGTCGGCGGGGAGCGGACGGCGGCGGCGCCGGCTGGGCAGGCCGGTGCCGTCGTCGGCCGGGTCGGCGGGGCCGGCCGACGCGTCGGGCACCACGTGGATGGCGGGCGCGGGGTGCGGGCCCGGCTGGTTGTGCCGGTCGGCGAGCGCGGGCGGGCCGTCGCCCTCGTCGGCGTCGCGCATCGGCGGGACGGCCTGGACGGTGGGCGCGGGGGCCGGGCCGGCACCGGCCCGCAGCGGCAGCGGGGTGAGCACCGACAGCTGCTGCTCGTCGTCGACGACCGTCACCAGCGCGGCCGGGATCCGCAGGAGGGTGCGCATCCCGCCGTACGGCGAGGGCTCGATGTGGCAGGAGAAGCCGTACTGGCGGGCCAGCTTGCCGATCACGGCGAAGCCGGTCTTGGGCGGGTTGCCGAGTTCGGTGAGCAGGACGTCGGGCGGGCCGGCCAGCAGCCGGCGGGCCCGGCGCAGCTGGTCGTCGTCCATGCCGATGCCGCTGTCGTCGATGATCACCAGCGCGCCGCGGCCGCCCTGCTGGACGGTGACCGGGATGTCCGTCTCCGGATGCGAATAAGCGGAGGCGTTGGCGAGGAGTTCGGCGACGGTGATGGCCAGCGGCTCGGCGGCCCGGGCGACCACGGCGAGCCGCTGCTCCCGCAGGTGGTTGGCGACCTTGATCCGGGCGTAGCCGGGCACCCGGGAGAGCGCGCCGACCACCACCTCGGCGAGCGGCGAGTCGGTGCGGGCCAGGCCCGGCCAGGCCTCGCAGAGCACGGCGACGGTCTGGATCCGGCGCAGCGCGACCTCGTTGCGGAAGTCGACCTCCAGCAGCCGGGGGTCGTCGTTGTCGTCCTGGAGCTGCTGGACCAGGCTCTGGATCTGGTAGAGCAGGGTCTGGATCCGGGAGGTGGCGCCGCGCATGGCGGCGCGGGCGGCGGCGTCGACCCGCTCGCGCTCGTCGGTGAGGGCGGCGGTGGTGGCGTCCAGGACGGACTGCAGCGCCCGGACCGCCTCGGGGCCGACGGTCTGCGGGTCCAGCGGGCCGACCAGCGGGGCGTTGGCGTGGCTGAGCCGGACGGCCGTGGCGGCCACCCGTTCCTGGGCGAGGTGGCCGATCTCGGCGAGCAGGGCGGCGGTGTGCGCCTCGGCGGCGGCGAGCCGCCGTTCGGCCTCCTCGGCCCGGGTGCCCGCGGCGGTGGCCCGCTGGTCGGCCTCCCGGGTGGCGTCCTCGGCGGCGCGGCCGCGGCTCTCGGCCTCCCGGCTGCGCTCCTCCGCGGCCCGGTAGCGGCCCTCCGCGTGGCGGGTCTCCTCGACGGAGCGCCGGGCGGCCTCCTGCGCCTCGCGCAACTGCTGCTCGGCGCGGGCCAGCCGGCCCTCGGCGGCGCGGGCGCGCTCCTCGCCGTGGCCGCGGGCCGTCTCGGCGGCGACCGCCCGGGCGAGGGCCCGGGCCCGGCCGCGGGCGAGCAGGGCCGCCGTCGCGGCGGCGACCAGCGCCAGGGCGATCAGCGCGACCAGCGCGATCTGCGTCATCGAAGTCCTCGGGAGTCCTCAGGGGGTCCTGGCTGGTGGGCTGCTGCCGGGGCCGGGCGGGTGGCGGTCCGGCCCGGGCCCGGCGGGCGGTCGGTCGGTCCCGGACGGTCAGTCCCGGGCGGCGGCGCGCGGACGCGGGATGCGGGCGGCGTCCTCGGCCAGTTCGTGGGCCACCAGGGCGACCTCGCTCATGGCCTCCAGGACGTTCGGCACCTCGGTGCCGTCCAGGTGCCGGTACTCGGCGGCGACGGTGAGCACCAAGCGCTCGGGCAGGCCGAGTTCGGGGTGGCGCTGCTCGGCTATCACCCGCCGGGCGGCGTCCAGCGCGGGGAGCCCGGCGGTGTGCAGGGCGTGTGCGCGCTCCCGGACGTACTCCAGGTAGGCGATCTGGGTGCGGACGCCGTCGCGGTCGAGCACCGGGCCGTGGCCGGGGACGAAGATCTCCGCGCCGGTGGCCAGGACCAGCTCGCAGGCGGCGATCACGTTCTCCAGCGGGCCGGCCCAGTGCACCGGGTGGTCGCCCGGGTACTCCGGGGTCGAGCCGAAGATCACGTCGCCGGTGAACACGGTGCGCTGGTACGGGAGGTGGACGATCAGGTCGCCGCCGGTGTGGGCGGCGGGCAGCCCGGTCACCTGCACCGGGTACTCCCCCACTCGCAGCTCCAGCTCGCCGGTGAAGACGGTGTCCGGGTGCACGGGCGCGGTGGCGGACCAGTCGAACCGTCCGAAGTGCTCCCTGAGGTAGCCGCCGAGCGGGGAGTGCGGGTCGCCGCCGACGACGAGCGCGTGCTGCTGCTGCGGGGTGGGCTCGTAGTGGATGTGCTCCAGCGCCTCGCGGGTGGAGATCACCTCGGCGTCCGGGACGACCCCGGCACCCCACAGGTGGTCGCCGTTGGCGTGGGTGACGATCACCCGGTCGACCTCGACCCCGGCCGGCAGCAGGCGGCGGCTGGCGGCCAGGAACTCCCCGGCCAGGGTGGGGTCGTAGGGGGTGTCGATCCAGAGCGCGGTCTTCGCCGAGGCCAGCAGCCCGCAGTTGGCCAGGCCCCAGCCCCGCTTCGGGGGGAGCCACACGTACAGGTCCTCGGCAATCGCGCTCACGTTCGCACGGTTGATCGTCATGTGCGCGATTATGCCCATACCGTGTCAGGAGTGGGGCAAAACCTGTACGACCGCCAGGAGTTGCTGCCCCAGACTCTCCCGAGCTGTCCGGTTTCACCCCTGGTGGTCGAGACCAATCGTCTCAATGTTCGGGATCGTCCGTGGACACCTGGAACGCCCGGACACCCCGCGCGGCGATCGGGACGGGGCCGGGGCGGAGACCAAGGCGGGGCCCGGATCAGAGCGTCGGCAGGATCCGGCAGACCTCGACCGTGACGTCCACCGGGTCCAGGCCGATCACCCGCCCCTCGACCGCGACGAATCCTTTCTCCCCGGAGCGGAAGATCGCCGCCAGCGGAGATTGCCGGCCCGCCGCGGCCAGCGCCTCCACCGCCATCGCGGACCCGAAGGCGAACACCCCGCAGAGCACGATGCACGGCGCCTGCCGGGGCGTCCGGGTCACGAAGATGAAACCGTGGTCCCGGATCAGCTCCCCGGCCGGGTTGTACAGCGACTCGAAGGTCATTCCGCCCCAGCGGGCGCGGGCCTCGTCCGGGTACTCGATGCCGAAGTCCGGGAACACCGCGTCCAGGACGCCCCGGGAGTAGGAGTTGACGCCCGGGCCGCCGATCGAGAAGGTCGGCATCCGCGGGTCCTGCGCGCCGGCCACGACCAGTTCGATCGTCGCCTTCCGGTTGACCTTTCGCAGCAGGTCCGTCAGCTGCGCTATCGCCCTGGCCTCGGCCATCGGCATGAACAGCACGTTCTTCGGCCCCCGGCTGGTCAGCTGGCAGCCGTCCACGGCGAAGGCGAACTCCTCGACCTCGATGCTCGGCGTGATGATCTGCACCCGGCCGTACGGGGCGAGCATGGCCCGGAGGAAGCCGTACTGCAGGAACAGCCGGGTGCGGGCGAGGGAACGGGCCACGAGGAAACCGATCACGGCCGGAACCGAGGCGATCAGGACCTGAAGCAGGATCTCCATATCATTCCCCCGGGGGAAGACTCGGCCACGAACTGTGTGCCCTCAGGTAAGTCCCCGCCGACGGACCGGAATACCCCCGTTACCGCGCCCCGAATACCTCCGCCCACACAATTCCCCGCCGCCTTCCCGGGGAATATCCTCAACCGATCCGGCTCCGCCCATTCCGACGTACCGTCACATCCACTTGCCAGACGGCGACTTCAGGCGCCAAGCCGCTTGATCCCCTTGAACTCCCCGGCACAGCGCTCGTACCCCAGCCACGCGTTGATCGCGAGCATCGGCGCGTTGGTCGCGTCGTTCGCGGTGTACGCGTGCCGGACGCCGGCCGCCGCGGCCAGCCGCAGCGACTCCAGCTTGGCCAGCTTGCTCAGGCCCCGCCCGCGGAACTGCCGACGGCAGGCGGTGAATCCGGACCAGTACAGGCCCCGTCCGTCGGTCTGCGCGATGGTGAACGCGGCCGGTTCGCCGTCCACCACCGCGACCGTGGTCAGCGCCTGGTCCAGGTCCGGCCGATTCCAGACGCCCTGCCGCCAGTCCTCGTACTCGGTGGCGTCCAGCACCACCTCGCCGGGCTCGTCGCGGCTCGCGTCCTCGTCGATCACGAAGAGCGGGAGCGGGTCGTCCGCCCAGTCGCTCCCCGGGCGCAGCTCCACGCCGGCCGGGAGGACGGGCGCCTGCGGAAGCGGCAGCGTCAGGTCCCGTCCGGAGAAGTAGCCCTGCCGCCCGATCACGAAGCCCCGGGCGGCCGCGAAGGCCAGCGACCCGGGTGCGTCGTCCACCCAGCCGTGCACCTCGGTCACGCCGTGCTCGGCCAGGTGCCGCTCGGCGGCCGCGAGCAGGCCGGTGAACGCGCCGCGCCGCCGGGCCCCGGGCAGCACGCTGCCGTTGGCGTAGCCGACGCCCACGGTCGTCGTCCCGACCGCCACCGCGCAGCGGACCGAGCCGACCACCCGGCCGTCCAGTTCGGCGACGAAGGTGCGGAAGTGCTCGCCGGGCAGCTGCCGGTCGTTCATCCAGACCAGGTTCTCGGCGGTCATCACCAGGTGCGCGCGCCCGGCCCGGTGCGCGGCCACGGCCGCCTCGGCGTCGTCGGGGCGGAAGTCACGGATTGTCAATGAAGTCTTCGAAGTCATGGATTCGCACGCTATCCGCAGTGGGCCGCCCGCCGCTTCGCATTTTCCGCCGGCGGGCCCGCCGTTGTGGCACCCCACCTGCGGCAACGTCCGGATCCGGGGACTAAAGTCCCTCATCACCAGGACGGCAAGCTCAAATAATGCTCTGAGATGACCGGGTGAGGCTTGGCAGCCACCCCACCCGGGGACATCCTCAGCAGCACGGCCGCGCGGTCCTGGCGACGACGCCCGCACCACCCGACGGCCCTCCCCACCCAGCCCTCCGAAGGGGGCGAACCGATGACCTCCCCTGCACTGGAACTGCCCGCACGGGCAACCGCCGGCCCCGCCACCGCGGACCGGACCGCGGCGGAACGGACGACCGCGGACCGGACGGCCGCGGACCGCGCCACCGCGAACCGCCTCGGTGTCGGCCTCGGCTGGCGCGCGGAGATCGACATCGTGGTCGAACGCCAACCCGGCCTGGACTGGGTCGAGGTGGTCGCCGAGAACATCTGCGCCGACCACCTGCCCGAGTCCCTGACGGTCCTGCGCGCCCGCGGCGTCACCGTCGTCCCGCACGGCGTCGCGCTCGGCCTCGGCGGCGCCGACCTGCCCGACCCCGCCCGGCTCGCCCGGCTCGCGGAGACGGCGCTCGCACTCGAATCCCCGCTGGTCACCGAGCACCTGGCGTTCGTCCGGGCCGGCGGCCTGGAGGCCGGCCACCTGCTGCCGGTCCCCCGCACCCGGGACTCGCTGCGGGTCATCGCCGAGAACGTCCGGATCGCCCAGGACCAGCTCCCGGTCCCGCTCGCCCTGGAGAACATCGCCGCCCAGCTGGCCTGGCCCGACGACGAACTGACCGAGGGGCAGTTCCTCGCCGAACTGGTCGAGCGCACCGGCGTCCGGCTGCTGATCGACGTCGCCAACCTGCACACCAACCGGGTCAACCTCGGCGTCGACCCGGCCGCCGAACTCGACCGCCTGCCGCTAGAGGCGCTCGCCTACGTCCACGTGGCGGGCGGCACCCTGATCGACGGCGTCTGGCACGACACGCACGCCCACCCCGTCACCGAACCGGTGCTGGACGTCCTGGCCGAACTCTGCGCGCGGATCGCACCACCCGGCGTCCTGCTGGAACGGGACGCCGCCTTCCCGCCGCCCACCGAGCTGGCCGGTGAACTGGACGCCATCCGCCGGGTGCTGGAGGGGAGCACCCGCGGATGAGCGACCTGACCACCCGCGTCGAACCGAACGGGCCCGCCGGTGCCGCCGCCGGCACCGGGGCCGAGCGCCCCGGAGGCGAGTGCGCGACCGGCGCAGCCCGCGCCCGGCTGGCACGGCGCCAGCAGGAGCTGCTGGCCGCCCTGGTGGCCGGCGGCCCCGTCCCGCCCGGCTTCGACCCGGACCAGGTCCGCGCCCAGTCCACCGGCCTGGCCACCAAACGACGGGACACCGTCGCCAAGGTGGCCCCCGACCTGCCCCGCCTGCTCGGCCCGCAGTACGGGCCGCTGTTCCTCGGCTACGCCCGCCGGCACCCGCAGACCGGCGGCTACCGCGCCGACGCCCGGGCCTTCGCCGCCTGGGCGCTGGCCGACGACGGCCCACTCGCCGCCGACCGCCGCCGGGCCCTGGAGCAGTGGCTCCACCCGGCCCCCGAGCGGCCGACCGGCCCGCTCGCCCGTCTGCGCCAGGCCCTGCGGCGCTGAGTACCCGCCTTCACCGCACACCTCGGGGGAACCCGCCCATGTGGCACAACAGTTACTTCGTCATCCCCGCCGTCCTGCTGGCGGCGGCCGCCCTGTACGCGACCCGGACCAGGCAGCGGATCGGTCACGTCCGGTACGCCCGGGGCCTGCCCGGCCGCGGCCTGCCGCTGATGGACACCGCGTTCCTGTCCGGCGGCCCGGGCCGGGTGTTCGACACCGCCCTGGTCCGGATGCACCTGGCCGAGCGGGCCGTGATCAACCGCGCCGGCCTGGTCACCCTCATCGGCCACAAGCCGTACGACGCCGTCGACCAGGCCATCCTGGAGGCCGTCGGCCCGGGCGGCAGCCGTGAACTCGCCCCGCTGCGCCGCGCCGTGATGCGCTCCGCCGCCGTGCAGGAGATCGGCGACCGGCTCGCCGACCGCGGTCTGCTGCGCCGGCCCGAGCGGCTGCGGCGGGCCCGCACCGCCCGGCGCCTGCTCTGGCTCGCGCTGCTCGGCGTGGTCGTCTTCACCGTCCTCGCCTACGTGCTGGACGACGGCGGCGCCGGCTCCGACCGGCCCGCGGTGTGGATCCCGCTGCTGCTCCTGTTCATCGGCGTGGTCAGCCTGCTCGTCACCCCGACGGTCAAGGGCCGGATCACCCCGGCCGGGCAGCGCCAGCTCTCCCTGATGACGGTCGGCTCGCCGTGGACGCCGAGCGCCGGCCTGTCGCCGAAGATGACGGGCGGCGCGCTGCTGGGCGCCCTCGCGCTCGGCGGGTTGGCCGCCGCCGGGCTGGAGAACGACGAACTGCAGGAGGTGATGCTGGCGGCCGCCCAGGAGGAGGCGGTGAAGTCGGCCGCCGCGAGTGCCTACTCCTCCTCGACGAGCTCCTCCTCGTCCGGCTCGTCCAGCTGCTCCAGCTCCTCCGGTTCCTCCTGCGGGGGCGGCTCCGCGGCCTGGTGCGGCTCCTCCGACTCCGGTTCCGGCTCCCACTCCCACTCCTGCGGCGGAAGCGGCAGCAGCTGCGGCTCCAGCTCCAGCAGTTGCGGCTCCTCGTCCTCCAGCTGCGGGTCCTCGTCCTCCAGTTGCGGCTCGTCCTCGTCGAGTTGCGGGTCGAGCTGCGGTGGCGGCGGCTGCGGCTCCTGACGTCACAGTTCGGTATCGCGGTCCGGTAAGCCGTTCCCCGCGCCATCGGCCCAGGCATACAACAAGCCCATGTGGTTGCTGTTCCTGATACCGGCGTGCGTCGCCGCGGTCCTGTCCTGCATCCGGCTGGTCCGGACGACCGCCGCCGCCGACGCCCTGGCCGAGGCGGACGGGCTGCGGCCGCCGGAGGCCGTCGGGATCGGCCTGTACGAGACGGCCTACCTGGCCGGCGGCCCGGGCCGGGTGGTCGAACTCGCCCTCGTCCTGATGGCCGGCCGGGGCCGGCTGCACCTGGCGCACACCGGCTGGACCACGGTGGTCGACCCCAAGGGCCGCAGCCGCCTGGAACGCGCGATCATCACCACCGTCGGCCCCGACGGCCAGTGCCGCACCGACGAGCTGCGCCGGGCGATGGCCGAGCACCCGACCGTCCTGGAGATCGGCGCCCGGCTCTCGCTGGCCGGCCTGGCCACCCCGGCCCTGATCCAGCGCAGCACCGTCCTGGTGGTCCGGCAGGTGCGGCACGCGCTGCTGCTGTCGCTGCTCCTGCTGGCCGCCGCGCTGGCCCTCAGCGGCTTCACCGGCGGTGACGCCCTCGCCCCGCTCGCCTGGTTCTCCCTGCCGCTGGTGCTCACCTCGGGCACCCTGCTGATGGCCCGGGTCGACGTCTACCCGTACACCCGCTGGGCGTCCCCGGTCGGCCAGGAGGTGCTGCGCGAGGTCCGCCCGGCCCGCCAGCGCGGCCTCGCCGACGACGAGGAGCGCGAACTGCTCACCGCCGTCGCCATGAACGGCCCCGCCGTCCTCCCCGACGCCCGCCTGCGCGCCGCCCTCCGCCCGCACCGGACGTGACGGCGCCGCGCCGGACGCACCGGACGCGCCAGACGCACCGGACGTGACAAACGGAACGGGGCCCGCCGAAGCGGACCCCGTTCTCCGGCCCCGAAGTGGTCAGGCCAGGCCGTTCAGCAGCTCGCTGACCGGCTTGCGGCGGCCGGTGAAGAACGGCACCTCCTCGCGGACGTGCAGCCGGGCCCGGGAGGGGCGCAGGTCGCGCATCAGGTCGACGATGCGGTGCAGCTCGTCAGCCTCGAAGGCGAGCAGCCACTCGTAGTCGCCGAGCGCGAACGAGGCCACCGTGTTGGCCCGCACGTCCGGGTAGCCGCGGGCCATCTGACCGTGCTCGGCGAGCATCGCGCGCCGCTCGGCGTCCGGCAGCAGGTACCACTCGTAGGAGCGGACGAACGGGTACACGCAGACGTAGTCGCGCGCGCGCTCGTCGGCGAGGAACGCCGGGATGTGCGACTTGTTGAACTCGGCGGGGCGGTGCAGCGCCATGTTCGACCAGACCGGCTCCAGCTGGCGGCCCAGGCCGGTGCGGCGGAAGCGGTTGTACGCCTCCTGCAGGTCGTCCGAGTCGCCGGCGTGCCACCACACCAGGATGTCGGCGTCCGCGCGCAGCCCGGACACGTCGTACGTGCCGCGCACCGTGACGTCCTTCGCGGCCAGCTGGGCGAACAGCTCGTCCACCTCGGCGGCCAGGGCGCTGCGGTCCTCGGGCAGCGCGCCCTTGAGCTTGAACACCGACCACATGGTGTAGCGGATGACCTGGTTCAGGTCGCGCGCCTTCTTCTTCTCGGGCTGCTGCTCCGGCTGCTCCGGCTGCCGCTCAACGGTCTCAGTCATGCGCCCATTGTCCTCTCCGTGGAACCTTCCCCGGTCGCCGGGGCCAACAGTTTGTCGAGGGCGGCCACCGCGGCGGCCGCCGAGCCGATGCAGGCCGGAATGCCCACCCCGTCGTACGCGGCGCCGCACAGCGCCAGTCCCCCCACCCGGGCCGCCGCCGCCCGCACCCGGGCCACCCGGTCCAGGTGGCCCACCGGGTACTGCGGCAGACCGGCCCGGAAGCGTGAGACGGCGGTGTCGTACGGCCGGGCGGTCAGGCCGATCGCCTCCCCGAGGTCCGCCAGCGAGCGGGCCACCAGTTCCTCGTCCGGCAGCTCCAGCGCCTCCTCCTCGCGGTAGCGGCCCAGCGAGGTGCGCAGCAGGAACGCGTCCGGGGCGGAACGCTCCAGCCAGCCCCACTTGTTGGAGGAGAACGTCGACGCCTTGATCCGCCGCCCGTCCACCGGCGGCACCAGGAACCCGCTGCCGACCGGCACCTCGGCCAGGTCGGCCCGGCGGAACGCCAGGGTCACCAGCGCCATACCCGCGTACTCGACGGTGTCCAGCTCGGCGGCCGTCGTCGGCGCGTCCGCGCGCAGCAGCCGGGCCGCGGCCGGGGCCGGGGCGGCCAGCACCACGGCGTCCGCGTGCAGCACCTCGCCGCCGGTCACCACCCGCCAGCCCTCGGGGGTGCGGCGCAGCTCGTCCACCGGCGCGTTCGTGCGCAGGTCCACGCCCGCCTTCACGCAGGCTGCGGCGACGGCCTCCGGCAGGGTGCCGAGGCCGCCGTGCAGGCCCTGGAACACCGGGGTGCCGACCACCTTCGGCCGCGAGGCCAGCTCGTGCACCCCCTCGACCAGCGAACCGCCGCCGCGGGCGATCGACAGCAGCTGCGGTACGGCGGCGCGCAGCGAGATCTCGTCGGCCCGCCCGGCGTAGACGCCGCCCAGCAGCGGCTCGACCAGCCGGTCCACCACCTCCTGCCCCAGCCGGTCGGCGACGTAGCGGCCGATCGCCACGTCGTCCCCGACCTCGGTGGCGCCCTCGTGCCGGGCCCGCTCCAGCCCCTCGGCGGTGAGCACCCCGGAGGCCGCCAGCGCGTCCAGATCGCCCGGGACGCCCATCACCTGCCCGCCCGGCAGCGGGCGCAGCGCCCCCCGGGTCCAGATCGACGCCTTCGCGGTGGTCGGCGGCTCCAGCTGCTCCGCCAGTCCGACCGCCCGCGCCAGCTCCACCGCCTCCGGCCGCCGCGCCAGCATCGACTCGGCCCCCAGGTCCACCCGGACCCCGCCGACCTCGCCGCCCCACAGCTTTCCGCCGACCCGCTCCGACGCCTCCAGCAGCGTCACCCGCGCCCGCACCGGCCCCCCGGCGGCCCCGCTCAGAAAAGCGGCCGCGGCCAGCCCCGCGATCCCACCACCGACGACGACGACCTGTGCATCCGACATGCCTCGCAGTCTCGCAGGTCTTTACACGCAGGCCTCAACCCGCCCGCTTCGGCACCAGGCTGTCCAGGTCGATCGTGATCGGGAACGGCACCGGCCGCTCCAGCACGCCCCGGAAGATCCCGGCGGGTGCGTAGGTGGAGGTCGGAACATCCAACTCGTAGACGTGCACGACCGGCAGGCCGTCCTCCTCGACGATCCAGTAGTGCGGGATCCCGGCCTCGGCGTACTTGCGAAGCTTGACCGTACGGTCCCGGTGCGCGGACTCCGGGGAGACGACCTCGACCACGAGCGTGACGTCGGCCGGAGCGAACCAGGTGCGATCGGCGTCGTAGGCAACGGTGGTGACCACCACGTCCGGCTCCGGGCGATTGCGCCGATCCGGCTTGATCGTCATCTCGCGATCGACCAGCGACCCCGCCGGTGCCAGATCCTCCAGGGCGGTGGTCAGCCTCGTCACCGTCCGGCTGTGCCAGGAACGCCGGGGCGACATCATGAAGACCAGGGCTCCATCGATCAGTTCGGTGTGCCGCGGTGCCTGCGGCAGGTGGTCGAGGTCATCGGCCAACCAGCCCTCGTCCCTGGGCGCGTACATCCAGTCCGGCAGCTCACGCATGGTCCGAAGATAGCGATTTGCGAGGCGCGGAGAGCCACTGCTTAGGCTGTGCGCTGTGGAACCTATCGTGGTGAGTGCGTGTCTGGCCGGGGTGCCGTGCCGGTACGACGGACGGGCGAAGACCTCCCCGGGCGCCGTGCGGCTGGTCGAGGAGGGGCGGGCCGTCGTGGTGTGTCCGGAGGGGGCGGGCGGGTTGCCGACGCCGCGGCCCCCGGCGGAGATCGTGGGCGGGGACGGGGCGGACGTGCTGGACGGGCGGGCGCGGGTGGTGGACGCGACGGGGGCCGACTGCACGGCGGAGTTCGTGGCCGGAGCCCGGGCGGCGCTGGCGGCGGCCGAGGCGGCGGGAGCGCGGCGGGCGCTGCTGATGGCGCGCAGCCCGTCCTGCGGCTGCGGCCGGGTGTACGACGGGACGTTCACCGGGGAGCTGCGCCCCGGGGACGGGGTGACGGCGGCGCTGCTGCGGCGGGCGGGGATCGAGGTCGCGACCGGGTAGCGGCGTGTCCGGCCCGCCGCCGAGCCGTGCTCGAGTCGCGATCTCCCGGTGGGGTCCGTTCGGCCCGCCCTCTCGTCCAATGAGGAGATCTGCCAACGGACTTGGGGAGGGCCCGATGAGGGGACGAAGAGCGGGAGCAGGGGCGTCGGCGGCGGTGGCGGTGGCCGTCCTGCTGCTCGGGGGGTGCGGCGCGGGGGCCGAGCGGGATGCGTCGGCCGGCTCGGCGGCGGGGAAGGCGGACGCCGCAGCACCGGCCGCGCCCGCGGCAGCGCCGAACGCCGCCGCGGCGGTGGCACCGTTCCTGCTGGTGCTGGGCGTCCCGGCGGCGCTGGTGTACCGGGTGTGGCGCCGGCGCCGCCCGGCGGCCGCGCTGCCCCCGGAGCCCGGCCCGGAGGAACCGGACGAGGACTGACCGCGCCGGTGGCGGCCCCGGACCGGGGGCCGCCGCCAGGGGGCCGTCAGCGGGCGCTGGCCTCGTGGACGAAGGCGACGAGACGGGAGAGCGCGTCCGGGTCCATGGACGGCAGGACGCCGTGGCCGAGGTTGAAGATGTGGCCGCTGGTGCCGAGCGCCTGGGCGGCGTGCAGGACCTCGCGGGCCTTGGTCTCGACGACCTTGGTGGGGGCGTACAGCACGGCCGGGTCGAGGTTGCCCTGCAGGCCCTTGCCGGGGCCGACCCGCTCGGCGGCGACGTTCAGCGGCACTCGCCAGTCGACGCCGACGATGTCCGCGCCGGCCTGGCCCATCAGGCCGAGCAGCTCGCCGGTCCCGACGCCGAAGTGGATCCGCGGCACGCCGTAGTGGGCGACGGCGTCGAACACCTTGGTGCTGGACGGCATGACCGAGCGGCGGTAGTCGTCGGGGGCGAGCGCGCCGACCCAGGAGTCGAAGAGCTGGACGGCCGAGGCGCCGGCCTCGATCTGCACCTTCAGGAAGGCGGAGGTGATGTCGGCGAGCCGGTCGACCAGGGCGGCCCACAGCTCGGGCTGCCCGTACATCATGGCCTTGGTGTTCTCGTGGTTCTTGGACGGCCCGCCCTCGATCAGGTAGCTGGCCAGGGTGTACGGGGCGCCGGCGAAGCCGATCAGCGGGGTGGTGCCGAGCTCGTCCACCAGCAGGCCGACGGCCTCGGTGATGTAGGGGACGTCGTCGGGCTCCAGCGGGCGCAGCCGCTTGAGGTCCTCGGCGGTGCGGATCGGGTCGGCGATGACCGGGCCGATGCCGGGCTTGATGTCGACGTCGATGCCGACGGCCTTGAGCGGCACCACGATGTCGCTGAAGAAGATCGCCGCGTCCACCTGGTGCCGGCGCACCGGCTGCAGGGTGATCTCCTTGACCAGCTCGGGCCGCATGCAGGACTCCAGCATGGGGATGCCCTCGCGGACCTTCAGGTACTCGGGCAGCGAGCGGCCGGCCTGGCGCATGAACCACACCGGGGTGTGCGGCACCGGCTCGTGCCGGCAGGCGCGCAGGAACGCGGAGTCGTGCGCGGCGCCGCGGCGCGCGGGGGTGGGCGGGCCGTCGATGGTGGCCGCCGTGGTGTCTGCCGTAGTCTCGCTCACGGTTCAAATCTTCGCATGCGCCTCGGGGCGGCTTTCCCGGCCGGTCTCGTGGGTTCCTCCAAGATCTGACCGGGTTTGCCGTTCCGGCACGCCGCTCGGACGGAAGTTGCGGCGTTAACCGAAGCTTTCGACCTAGTCTTCGGGTCATGGCAGCGGTCGGCGGGCACCCCGCGCAGGGTGGCGGAGCAGGTGGCGGAACAGGTCGGGAGGGGGCGCCGAGCGAGTTCCGGGCCGCCCTGGAGGCCCTCGACGGAGCACGGCTGCGGCCCGAGATCCAGCTCTCTCCCGCGCCGGCCCCGCGCCGGCTCGCCCCGCATGCCTTCGCGGTGACCGCCTCGGTGGAGGTGGACGGCGAGGAGTTGGCGGACGGCCGGCTGGTGCTGCTGTACGACCCGGCCGGGCAGGAGGCCTGGAACGGGGACTTCCGCGTGGTGACGATGACCCGGGCGGAGCTGGAGCCGGAGATGGCCGGCGACCCGATGCTGTCGGAGGTCGGCTGGGCCTGGCTGCTGGACGCGCTGCAGGCGCACGGCGCCGGGTACGCGGAGCCGTCCGGCACGGTGACCCACTGCGCCTCGCAGTACTTCGGCGCGCTGGCGGAGCGTCCGTCCTCGACCGAGATCGAGATCCGGGCCTCCTGGACGCCGGCCGACGGCCGGTTCGAGCGGCACCTGGCGGCCTGGGGGGATCTGCTGTGCATCAGCGCCGGTCTGCCGCCGGCCGCGCCGGCCCCGCAGGCGCCGGCCGACGTGCCGTCACTCGGTGGGGTGGTCCCGATGCCCGCGCGGCGGCGTCCGCGTTCGCACTGAGGAGTGGCGCGCGGGCCGGGCGGCACCGGTCGGCCCGCGCGCCACCCCCAGGACTGACGGAGTGTGACTTCGACCCCGCTCTGCGTCAATTAACCGGTCGAAGCCGATCGATCAGCACCGGATCTGATCGATTTTGTGCGAATACGGGGCATGTCCCATCACTCATATGCGCGATTTGTCCGTATTGTTACTCACTAGATCGTGATCATTCGCTAAAGCCGGGCGCGGTAGCTGCCGAAGCAGACTGTGACCCTTTCCGAACGCGGAACACTCCGACCGCCCCCTCGGGGTTCCGTCCGCCACTCCCCGCAGGAGGCCTGGTGTCGGTCCTTCTTGAGCACCCCGCAAACGTGGTCGCCTACCGGCCGACCAAGCCCACCGCCATGGTGGTCATCGCCGATCCCCGCGTCCGAAACACCGTCACCCGTCATCTGTGGGCGCTAGGCGTCCGGGACGTGATCGAGGTGTCGTCAATCGCCGAGGCCCGCCCCCGGGTCTCCACCCCGCGCGACATCTGCGTCGCCGACGTGCACCTGCCGGACGGCTCCGGCCTGACCATCCTGGCCGAGACCCGCGCCGCGGGCTGGCCCAACGGTCTGGCCCTGTCCGCCGCCGACGACATCGGCGCCGTCCGCAGCGCGCTGGCCGGCGGTGTGAAGGGCTACGTCGTCACCGGCACCCGCACCAACGTCGCGATGCCCGGCCGCCCGGGCCTGCCGCTCGGCGCCGCCGGGCTGGCCGGACGGATGCGCCGCCCCGGCATGCCGGGCGTGCCGGGCGCCGCCGGTGCGCCGGGCGCCCACGGAGCCCCCGGTGCACCCGGTGCGCCGGGCGCGCAGCAGTCCGCCTACCGCGAGCTGTCCGGCCGCGAGGTCGAGGTGCTGCGGCTGGTCGCCGAGGGCCAGTCGAACAAGGCGATCGGCGTGGCGATGGGCCTGTCCGCACTCACCGTCAAGAGCCACCTCGCCCGGATCGCCCGCAAGCTGGGCACCGGTGACCGCGCAGGGATGGTCGCGGTCGCGCTGCGCACCGGCATCATCCACTGAGTCCCCGAACGGGCCCGCCACGGCGGTCGAGGAGGAACGTTTCCTCCTCGACCGCCGTCGGCGTGTGCCGCAGCCACCCGTCCGGCCCCCGCAGGGCGGTCATGGACCCGGTCTGACCAGTCCGACAACACTCCCGGCCGCGAGGACCGTCGTACCCTTGGTGGGTGACCGACGCCGTAGCAGCCATCCCAGAAGAAGCAGCCCCGGTCCCGCTCCTCGAACCGAAGGAGGGGATCCCGCCCGTCGTGGCGGACGAGCAGGCGCTGGCCGCCACCGTCGCCGCCTTCGCCGCGGGCACCGGACCGGTCGCCGTCGACGCCGAGCGGGCCTCCGGCTACCGCTACGGGCAGCGCGCGTACCTCATCCAGCTGCGCCGCGCGGGCGCCGGCACCGCGCTGATCGACCCGATCGCCTGCCCCGACCTCAGCGGCCTGGGCGACGCCCTCGCCGACACCGAATGGGTGGTGCACGCCGCCACCCAGGACCTGCCCTGCCTGGCCGAGGTCGGCATGAGACCCCGGCGGCTCTTCGACACCGAGCTGGCCGGACGGATCGCCGGCTTCGCCCGGGTCGGCCTCGGGCCGATGACCGAGAGCGTGCTCGGGCTGAGCCTGGCCAAGGAGCACTCGGCGGTGGACTGGTCCACCCGCCCGCTGCCCGAGCCGTGGCTGCGCTACGCCGCTCTGGACGTCGAGGTGCTGGTCGAGCTGCGCGACGCACTCGAACAGGAGCTGGACGCCCAGGGCAAGCTCGGCTGGGCCCTGGAGGAGTTCGCGGCGATCGCCGCCGCGCCGCGCCCGGCCCCGCGCACCGACCCGTGGCGCCGCACCTCGCAGCTGCACAAGGTCCGCCGGCGCCGTCAGCTGGCCGTGGTGCGCGAGCTGTGGCTGGCCCGGGACCGGCTGGCGCAGGAGCGCGACGTCTCGCCGGGCCGGGTGCTCTCGGACGCCGCGATCGTCAACGCCGCGCTGGCCATGCCGCTGAACATCGCCGCGCTGCAGGCCGTCCAGGGCTTCGGGCCGCGGGTGCACCGGCGCCAGCTGGAGCAGTGGCTGGCGGCCGTCCAGCGGGGCCGGGAGGTCCCGGAGAACCAGTTGCCGCCGGCCGCCGCGCCGCACGACGGGCCGCCGCCGCCGCGGGCCTGGGCCGAGAAGGACCCGGTGGCCGCCGCCCGGCTGTCCGGGGCGCGCGCCGCGGTCGCGGACCTCGCCGAGCGGCACAACCTGCCGGCCGAGAACCTGATCACCCCGGACCTGGTCCGCCGGGTCTCCTGGGAGCCGCCGGCCGCCCCGGACACCGAGGGCGTGGCCGCCGCGCTGCGCCGGCTCGGCGCCCGGCAGTGGCAGGTGGACCTGGTGGCGCCGGTGGTGGCCGCCGCCTTCACCGAGGCCGCGGCCGCACAGGCCTGAGCGAGCCCACCCGAAAGGGGGCACCGTCCTTGCGGCGGCGCCCCCTTCGGCGTGTCCGGGGCGACCGCGCCGGTCGGACGTGTCGCGGGACACACGGTCCGAACCCTCCGAGGGGCCTGGGCAGGTTGGTTACCGACCGGTAGCATGACGGTGAAGCGGCGCCGCTCGGATCTTCGCCGGCGGCAGCCTGCCCACCTCGAAATGTTGGTCCCTGGGAGGAGAGCCCCCGTGCCTCGTACCGTGAGGGACGTCGTCTTCGTCGACGGCGTCCGCACCCCGTTCGGCAAGGCCGGCCCGAAGGGCATCTACCACGAGACGCGCGCCGACGACCTCGTCGTCAAGTGCATCCGGGAGCTCGTGCGTCGTAACCCGAACCTGCCCGTCGAGCGCATCGACGAGGTCGCCGTCGCGGCCACCACGCAGATCGGTGACCAGGGTCTGACCATCGGGCGCACCGCCGCCCTGCTGTCCGGCCTGCCCAAGTCCGTCCCCGGCTACGCGATCGACCGCATGTGCGCCGGCGCGCTGACCGCCGTCACCACCACCGCCGGCGGCATCGCCTTCGGCGCGTACGACGTGGTCGTGGCCGGCGGCGTCGAGCACATGGGCCGCCACCCGATGGGTGAGGGCGTCGACCCGAACCCGCGCTTCGTCTCCGAGAAGCTGGTCGACGAGTCCGCCCTGTTCATGGGCATGACCGCGGAGAACCTGCACGACCGGTTCCCGCACCTGACCAAGGAGCGCTGCGACGCCTACGCCGTGCGCTCGCAGGAGAAGGCCGCCAAGGCGTACGCCAACGGCGACATCCAGCCCGACCTGGTGCCGATCTCGATCCGCAACACCAACCCCGAGGTCGGCGAGACCGGCTGGGGCCTGGCCACCGTGGACGAGCCGATGCGCCCGGGCACCACGATGGAGAGCCTGGCCGGTCTGAAGACCCCCTTCCGCCCGCACGGCAACATCACCGCGGGCAACTCGGCCGGTCTCAACGACGGCGCCACCGCCTCGCTGCTGGCCGCCGAGGACGTCGCCGAGGAGCTCGGCCTCCCGGTCAAGATGCGCCTGGTCTCCTACGCCTTCGCGGGCGTCGAGCCCGAGGTCATGGGCATCGGCCCGGTGCCGGCCACCGAGAAGGCGCTGGCCAAGGCCGGTCTGACCATCGACGACATCCAGGCCTTCGAGATCAACGAGGCCTTCGCCGTCCAGGTGCTGTCCTTCCTGGACCACTACGGCATCGCGGACGACGACGAGCGGGTCAACCCGTACGGCGGCGCGATCGCCTTCGGCCACCCGCTGGCCTCCTCCGGCGTGCGCCTGATGAACCAGCTGGCCCGCCGCTTCGAGCAGCGCCCGGACGTCCGCTACGGCCTCACCACGATGTGCATCGGCTTCGGCATGGGCGGCACCATCGTCTGGGAGAACCCGCACTGGAGCGGAGCGGAAAAGTCGTCCGAGTCCGAGGGTGGTAAGTGAGCATGAGCACCACGACTGAGCTGCTGCAGCACGGCGCCGAACTGTTCCCGGGCGAGGTCGTCACGACCGCGCACGTGCGCCACCTGGACCTGCCGCTGCAGGCCGGCCGGCTGGCCCTGATCACCCTGGACAACGGCTTCGACCACACCAAGCCGACCACCTTCGGCCCGGGTTCGCTGCTCAAGCTGTCCGCCGCACTGGACCAGGTCGAGGCCGAGGCCGCCGAGGGCAAGATCGTCGGCGCCGCGGTGACCGGCAAGCCGTTCATCTTCGCGGTCGGCGCCGACCTCAAGGGCGTCGAGATCCTCAAGGAGCACGCGGACGCGCTGGCCATCGGCAAGGGCGGCCACGAGGTCTTCAAGCGGATCGCCGCGCTGCCCGTCCCGTCCTTCGCCTTCTACAACGGCGCGGCGATGGGCGGCGGCGTCGAGGTCGGCCTGCACGCCACCTACCGCACGGTCAGCGCGGGCGTCCCGGCGTTCTCGCTGCCGGAGGTCTTCCTGGGCCTCGTCCCCGGCTGGGGCGGCTGCACCCTGCTGCCGAACCTGATCGGCCCCTCGAAGGCGATCAAGGTCATCATCGAGAACTCGATGAACCAGAACAAGCAGCTCAAGGGCAAGGACGTGTTCGAGCTGGGGATCGCCGACGCGATCTTCGAGCCGGCCGACTTCCTGGAGCAGTCGCTGCTGTGGGCCGCCAAGGTCCTCAAGGACGACGTCGTCGTCGAGCGCGAGGAGATCGACCGCGGCAAGGCCTGGGACGACGCCGTCGCCTGGGGCCGCCTGGTCGCCGACGCCAAGGTGCACGGCGCCGCGCCGGCCGCCTACAAGGCGCTGGACATCATCGCCCAGGTCAAGGACTCCGACCTGCAGGCCGGCTTCGACGCCGAGGACGCGGCCCTGGCCGACCTCATCATGAGCGGCGAGCTGCGCAGCGGCATCTACGCCTTCAACCTGGTGCAGCGCCGGGCCAAGCGCCCGGTCGGCGCGCCGGACAAGTCGCTGGCCCGCCCGGTCACCAAGGTCGGCGTCGTGGGCGCCGGTCTGATGGCCTCGCAGCTGGCGCTGCTGTTCGCCCGCCGTCTGGAGGTGCCGGTGGTCCTCACCGACATCGACCAGGAGCGCGTCGACAAGGGCGTCGGCTACGTCCACGCCGAGATCGACAAGCTGCTCGGCAAGGGCCGGATCGGCCCGGACAAGGCCAACCGCCTCAAGGGCCTGGTCAGCGGCTCGCTCGACAAGGCCGCCGCCTTCGGCGACGCGGACTTCGTGATCGAGGCCGTGTTCGAGGAGATGGGCGTCAAGCAGGCCGTCTTCGCGGACCTGGAGAACGTGGTCTCGCCGACCTGCGTGCTGGCGACCAACACCTCCTCGCTGTCGGTCACCGAGATGGCCTCGAAGCTGAAGCACCCCGAGCGGGTCGTCGGCTTCCACTTCTTCAACCCGGTCGCGATCCTGCCGCTGCTGGAGATCGTCCGCGGCGAGCAGACCGACGACGCCTCGCTGGCCACCGCCTTCGGCGTCTCGAAGAAGCTGAAGAAGACCTCGGTGCTGGTCAAGGACGCCCCGGCGTTCGTGGTGAACCGGATCCTGACCCGCTTCATGGGCGAGATCCAGACCATCATCGACGAGGGCACCCCGATCGCCACCGTCGAGAAGGGCGTCGAGCCGCTCGGCCTGCCGATGTCCCCGATCGTGCTGCTGGAGCTGGTCGGCCCGGCCATCGCGCTGCACGTCTCGGAGACCCTGCACGGCGCGTTCCCGGAGCGGTTCGCCGTCTCCGAGAACCTCGGCAAGGTGGTCAAGGCCGGCAAGCGCGGCTTCTACACCTGGGTGGACGGCAAGCAGGTGCTCGACCCCGAGGTGCTGGAGCTGCTGTCCTTCGGCGACACCGTGCTGACCGAGGAGCAGGTCCTGACCCGCGCCCTGGAGGCCGTGGCGCAGGAGATCGGCCTGATGCTGGAGGAGGGTGTCGTCGCCGAGGCGCAGGACATCGACCTCTGCATGATCACCGGCGCCGGCTGGCCCTTCCACCTGGGCGGGATCACCCCGTACCTGGACCGTGAGGGTGTCTCGGAGCGGGTGAACGGCAAGCGCTTCCTCGCCCCCGGCGTGGCCTCGGTGCCCGCGTAGGGCGCAGCGGTACGAACGTCGGAGCCCCGGTGACCTGGTCCAGGTCACCGGGGCTCCGGCGTGTGCGGGGGCGGTCAGTGCTTGAGGCGGTAGACCACGGTGTCCGCGAAGACGCCGACCATCTCGTAGTGGGTGTCCAGCAGGTTCTCGATCCGCGGGACCATCCCCGGCTGGTACGGGGCGATGCCGGAGTCGTCCACCACGACCTCGGGCAGGTTGTCGGCGAGCTCCTTGTCGAAGGTCTGCCAGGCGTTGCTGACGCTGAACTGCTCGCCCACGTTGGGGTTGCCGTCCTTGCCGCCGCTGTAGTTGGTCAGGAAGCCGGCCGTCAGGTATCGGGTGGCGGGCTTGCGGTCGGCCAGCCAGTACAGCTCGGGGTGCATGCCCCAGACCAGCACGGTGTCCTTGGGGCTGGTCTGGGCGGCGACCGCGGTGGCGACCTCGGTGGTGCGGTCGAGCCGCTCCCCCGGCCAGGCCAGGGCCAGCGCCCAGAAGACCGTCGAGGCGACCGTGGTGTACACCAGGACGGGCTTCCAGCGGACCGCCGAGGTGGCCACCGCCCCGGTGCCCAGCAGCACCAGCGGGGGGATCAGCTGCAGGTAGTAGTGGCCGAAGAAGTGGAAGCCCACGCTGACCGCGACGACCGAGGAGGCCAGCCAGACCCAGAGGTCGGCGGTGGAGCCGTGCTCCTCCCCGGCGACCGGCAGCGGGCGGTGGCGGTACTTGAGCCAGAGCCGGCGCCCGACCGGGAGCAGGAAACCCAGCCCGGCGGCGACCAGGATGGCCGAGTTGCCGAGCGCGCGGCCGGTCATCTGCAGCCAGGCGCCGCCGAAGGAGGCGTAGTCCCCACTGCCGGTGACCACCCAGAACAGGAAGCCCTTGGGCTTGGTCAGGATGACCGCGACCAGCGCTATCGGCAGGGTGAAGCCGAAGCCGATCTTGAACAGGGCGGGCGGCCAGCGCACCCCGCGCCGGCGGGCGTCCTGGAACAGCATCCAGAGCACCGGCAGCAGCACCGCGCCGCCGGTCTGCTTGGTCAGCGAGCAGAGCGCCACCGCGATGCCGGCGGCCAGCCAGCGGCGGCGCTCGGCGTACCGGAAGGCGGCCACCATCGCGGGCAGCATGAAGACCTCGAAGGTCGCCGCCTGGGTGTCCTCCGGGGAGAGCCCGATGGAGACCAGCAGGTAGAGCAGTCCCGCGCCGGCCCCGGCCCGGTTGCCCCAGCGGCCGCGGGCGAGGGAGGCCAGCAGGATCGCGGTGCCCAGGTGGGCGGCCACCGCCAGGGTGCGCAGCGGCCACAGCGAGGCGGAGCCGAAGACCGCGAAGCAGGCCTGGTAGAGCCAGGGCAGCAGCGGCGGCTTGCGGTCCACCACGGTGTCGTACAGCACGCCGCCGTCGGCCAGCATCCGGGCCTGGGTGGCCAGGAACCCCTCGTCGGGGCTCCAGACGGGCCGGGCGAAGGAGGGGATGTGGGTGAGCAGCGCGACCAGCGCGAGCACCGGCACCAGCCTGGTCCAGTACCCGATCAGGACTTGGGTACGGACACGCTCGGGCAGGCGCTCGGCCAGTCCGGCGAGGCGGAGGCGGGTGGGGGTGGGCACGGGTGACAACCTACCCGGCGGGATCGGCGCGGGCCGCGCCGGTCCCGCCTTTCGGTGCGATTGTCAGCTTGTTTCGTGACGAACTGTTACAGGGTTACGACGAACGGTCGTCGACGGAACGCGCTCCGGGCTGCGCCCTCAGGCCTCGACCGGCGCCGCGTCCAGATTGCCGACCAGGGCCGTCACCTTTCGGGCGATGTCCGGGGCGTTCAGGCCGATCTCGGCCAGGATCTCGTTCCGGCTCGCGTGGTCCAGGAACTCCTGCGGGATCCCGAAGTCGCGCACCGGCAGGTCCACGTCCGCGTCGCGCAGGGCCTGCGCCACGGCGGCGCCGACGCCGCCCACCCGGCCGTTGTCCTCGATCGTGACGACCACCCGGTGCTCGGCCGCCAGGCCGGGCAGGGCCTGGTCGACCGGCTTGACCCAGCGCGGGTCCACCACGGTGGCGGTGATGCCCTGGGCGGCCAGCAGGTCCGCGACCTCCAGGCTGGTGGCGGCCATCGCGCCGACCGAGACGATCAGCACGTCCGCGCGGTGCGTGCCGCCCGGCGCCTCGGCGGCGCGCAGCACGTCCATGCCGCCGATCCGGCCGACCGCGGGGACGGCCGGGCCGACCGTGCCCTTGGAGTAGCGGACCACGGTGGGCGCGTCCTTGACCTCGACGGCCTCGCGCAGCTGGGCGCGCAGCTGGTCGGCGTCGCGCGGGGCGGCCAGCCGCAGGGTCGGGACGACCTGCAGGATCGACATGTCCCACATGCCGTTGTGCGAGGCGCCGTCGTCACCGGTGACACCGGCCCGGTCCAGAGTGAAGGTGACGCCCAGCTTGTGCAGGGCGACGTCCATCAGGACCTGGTCGAAGGCGCGGTTCAGGAAGGTCGCGTAGACCGCGAAGACCGGGTGCAGGCCGCCGGTGGCCAGGCCGGCCGCGCTGGTGACGGCGTGCTGCTCGGCGATGCCGACGTCGAAGATGCGGTCCGGGAAGGCCTCGGCGAACGGGGCCAGGCCGACCGGGTGGAGCATCGCGGCGGTGATGCCGACGATGTCCTCGCGCTCGTGGCCGAGCGCGACCATCTCCTCGGCGAAGACCGAGGTCCAGCTCTGCCCGCCGCCGCTCTTGATCGGCAGGCCGGTCTCCGGGTGGATCTTGCCGACCGCGTGGAAGCGGTCCTCGTCGTTGTTCTCGGCGGCGTGGTAGCCGCGGCCCTTCTCGGTGAGGCAGTGCACGATCACCGGGCCGCCGAAGCCGCGTGCCTTGGTCAGCGCGGACTCCAGGGCGGTCAGGTCGTGGCCGTCGATCGGGCCGATGTACTTGAGGCCGAGGTCCTCGAACATGCCCTGCGGGGCGATGAAGTCCTTGAGGCCCTTCTTGGCGCCGTGCAGCGTCTCGAACAGCTGCTGGCCGACCACCGGGGTGCGCTGCAGGGCGTCCTTGCCCCAGGAGAGGAAGCGCTCGTAGCCCCGGGTGGTGCGCAGCGTGGCGAGGTGGTTGGCCATGCCGCCGATGGTCGGCGAGTAGGAGCGCTCGTTGTCGTTGACGACGATGACGAGCGGGCGGTCCTCGGCGTCGGCGATGTTGTTCAGCGCCTCCCAGGCCATGCCGCCGGTGAGCGCGCCGTCGCCGATCACCGCGACCACCGGGTCGGAGGTGCCGCGCAGCTGGTTGGCCTTGGCCAGGCCGTCGGCGTAGGAGAGCACGGTGGAGGCGTGCGAGTTCTCGATCACGTCGTGCTCGGACTCGGCGCGGGACGGGTAGCCGGACAGACCGCCCTTCATCCGCAGCATCGAGAAGTCCTGGCGGCCGGTGAGCAGCTTGTGGACGTAGCTCTGGTGGCCGGTGTCGAAGAGGATGCGGTCGCGCGGCGAGTCGAAGACCCGGTGCAGCGCGATGGTGAGCTCCACGACGCCGAGGTTGGGGCCGAGGTGGCCGCCCGTCTTGGAGACCTCGGTCACCAGGAAGGTCCGGATCTCCTGGGCCAGTGCGGCCAGCTGTCCGGGCGTGAGCCGGTCGAGATCGCGCGGTCCCCGAATGCGGGTCAGCAGGGCCACCCGTTCCTCCTCGTTCAGTGTTCGCGGACCGCGGGCGGTCCGACGGGCGTCGCTGCCCGGTCTGGCAGCTGGCCGGCGGTCGCGGCCGGTGCCGACCGGTCGAGTCTAATGTCCGCTTGCCGGACACCGAGCGGCGCGCCCGGTGCCACCGACCCGATACCGCCATTCCCGGAGGTCGGCCCGGGGGTGCGCGTCAAGACGGATTGACGAACGGGCGTGCGGAGCGGCTCGGGTGCGCCCCGGGCTCGTCAGACGAGCCCGAGCGCCCCGGACTCGCCCATCTCGCTCATCACCAGGGCCAGTGCACCGAGCACCTCCGCCCGGCCGCCCAGGGTGCCGGGGACCACCGAGAGCTGGCGGGCGGCGCTCGGGATGGCGTAGCGGGCCACCGAGTCGCGGATCGGGGCGAGCACCAGCTCACCGGCCTCGGCGAGGTCGCCGCCGAGGATCACCCGGCGCGGGTTGAGCAGGTTGCACAGGGTGGCGACGCCGGTGCCGATCTGCCGGCCGGCGTCGGCGATCACCCGGCGGCAGCCGAGGTCGCCCTGGTGGGCCAGCTCGACCACCCGGGTCAGGGTGAGGTCCGGGCCGAGGGTCGAGGTGAGCAGCGAGAGCAGGTAGCGGGAGCCCACGAAGGTCTCCAGGCAGCCGCGGTTGCCGCAGCGGCAGACCGGCCCGGCCTCGTCCAGGGTGATGTGCCCGATCTCACCGGCGGTGCCGCCCGGCCCCCGGTAGATCTGGCCGTTGACCACCAGACCGGCGCCGACCCCGCTGGCGATCTTGATGTACGCGAGGTCGCTCAGCCCCCGCCCGGCACCCCAGACCAGCTCGCCGAGCGCGCCCAGGTTGGCGTCGTTGTCCACGTGCACCGGCATGCCGAGCCGCTCGGCCAGCTCCCGGCCCGGGGCGATGCCCGTCCAGCCGGGCAGGATCGCGGTGGAGCCGAGCGCGCCGGTCTCCACGTCGATCGGGCCGGGCACGCCGAGGCCGACGCCGATCACCTTGTCCGGGCGGAACCCGGCCTGCTGGAGCAGCCGCTCCACCATCGCCTCGGCCCGGTCGAAGCCCTGCGCGGCGGAGACGTCCACGTCGATCGGGGCGCTCTCCTCGGCCAGCACCCGGTGCGCGAGGTTGCCGACCGCGACCCGCAGATGGGTATGACCGAAATCGATGCCCACCACGATGCCGGCGTCCCCGCTGAGCGAGACGCTGCGCGCGCGCCGGCCGCCGGAGGAGGTGTCGGCGACCACGACGGTGCCGCTCTCCTTCAACTCCCGCACGATGTTGGACACGGTGGCCGCGGAGAGGCCGGTGCCGCGGGCGATCTCGGCCTGGGTCAGCGAGCCGGCCATCCGCACCGCACGCAGCACCCGTTCCAGGTTCGCCCGGTGCAGTGACGACTGCGAGCCCGGTGTGTCCGTCGACATGATCCACCCTCCCAGGGCGGGGACCCCTCCGCCGGACGTCCCCTTCAACTCCTGAAGGGTAGGGCCTGTGCCGTGGATCGGCGCGGATCGGACCTGAGACCGACTGGCACATGGTCTTAGCCGAGGCCGGTGGGGCCGGCGGCGGCCGGGGCGGGGAGCCGCGCGGCCGGCACGGCCGGGAGCTGCGGAAACGGGCTACCGGAGTCCTGGCGTTGGCCGAAAACCACTCACCACTACCATGGTGCCCTATCTCACGCGTCCCCCCGGAACCGCGGACGGTACCGGCAGGGGGCACTTCCAGACATGACGGGGAATCAGATGGCAGGGGATCACCCTACGCCGGGGGCGGGCGAAAAGCCCGGCAGCGGGCCGCAGGACAACCGGGGCGTCTCGTTCGGGCGCCCGCCCGGCGGCGTGGACCCGGCCGCCGTGGCGGACCAGATGACACAGCTCGACGGCTCGGCGATCCCGGGCCCGGCCTCGCCCGCCGGACCGCCTCCGGCCCAACCGCCGGCACCGCCCGCGCAGCCGCCGGCCGGCGGCGGGGGATTCCAGCCGTACGCGCCGACCGCGGCCGCCTTCCCCGGCCAGGCCCCGCCGCCGCCGGCCGGTGCGCCGATGGGCCCGTACGACCCGGTGCCCGGTGGTGCCTACGGTGCGCCGGACGCCGGGCAGGCCTACGGCGCCGGCTACGGATACCCGCAGCAGCAGCCCGGGTACGGCTACCCGGGTGCGCCGGTGCCCCCCGCGCCCAAGCAGCGCAACCCCGTGATGCTCTGGGGCGGGATCATCGGCGGCGTCCTGGCGATCGCCATCGTCGCCGGGCTGATCGTGCTCCTCAAGGGCAACCCCGACCCCGCGCCGAGTGCCAGCTCCGGCGGCACCACCACCTCGGGCGGCACCTCCGGAGGCACCGTCACCGACGCCCCGACCGCCGACAGCACCGGCGGCGGGGCCGGCTACAACATCGCGTGGAGCGCCGCCAAGGCCGCCAACGCGGACAGCAGTACGCAGATGCTCGGCATCTGGGGCACCGACAAGGTCGCGGTGCGCGCCGACAGCGCCGGCATCCGGGCGTTCAACACCTCGGACGGCAAGGAGGCCTGGACCATCCCGGTGCCGGCCGGCAGCAAGGAGCTGTGCAGCGCCTCCTACTCGACCAACTCGAAGAGCATCGCCGCCGTCTCCTTCAACACCGGTGACAGCGACTGCTCCACCGTCGGCGCCGTCGACATCAGCCAGGGCAAGCTGCTGTGGACCGTCAAGGTCTCCAACGACCGGGTGTCCTCGCCGACCCTCAGCGTCACGGACAAGGTGGTCGCCATCGGCGGCAACGTGGTCGGCGGCCTGAGCATCGACAACGGCTCCGCCGTCTGGCAGTTCCAGCCCCGCGACAAGGACTGCAGCCTCTACGGCCGCGCGGCCGGCAACCAGCTCGCGGTCAGCGACCGCTGCTACGGCGGCTCCGGTCCCAAGTCGCAGCTGGTGATCGTGGACGCCGACAGCGGCAAGGCCGCCAGCACGCCGATCACCCTCACCGGCACCATCGAGCGGATCGACAAGGTCGTCCAGGACCAGCCGCTGGTGCTGCTGATGAGCAGCGGCCCGAACGGCGACTACATCCTGCCGTTCGACAAGACCAACAAGCCCGGGAACCAGATGTCGGTCAAGGAGCCCGGCGCGGACAGCCTGCGCCTGTCCGGCCAGTCCGACGCCTACACCCAGAACGTGGTCAGCGGCACCACCCTGTACGCCCAGATCACCGGCACCAAGTCGGCCGTCAACGCGTACGACCTGACCACCGGCAAGCGCCTCTGGTCCGCCGCCAGCGCCACGTCCAGCCAGGACATCCGGCTGGTGTCCGGCACCGACAAGGACGGCAAGGTCCGCGCCATCGTCAGCCAGGGCTACAACAAGCCCGCCCGGCTGGTGACGCTCTCGCCGACCGACGGCTCGATGACCGACCTCGGCACCATGGCCATGCCCAACGGCCTGGACATCGGGATGAGCCTGTCCGAGTACGTCGTCTCCACCGACGGCAGCGCGGTGTACGCCTTCCGCCGCGGCAGCTCCGACGCGCCGCTGACCAAGTGGAAGAAGTGACGCCGCGGGGCTGACCCCCCACCGGGCGCAGGCCACTGGGCGCAGGCCCTCGGGCCGGACGGGGCGGGGCGGGAACGGGCCATCGGCCCGGGCCCGCCCCGCCTGTGATTTTTCAGGTGGCTCGTCCGTTGGGTCATGGGAGGATTCGCCCCATCAGCCTGACGAAGGAGTGCAGCGAGTGCCCGGCACCAACCTGACCCGTGAGGAAGCCCGCACCCGGGCCGACCTCCTCCACGTGGACGCGTACGACATCGAGCTCGACCTGAGCTCGGCCCGCGAAGGTGGCACCTTCCGGTCCACCACCGTGGTCCGGTTCACCGCCACGACCCCCGGCGCGGACACGTTCATCGACCTCGTCGCGCCGAGCGTCGAGGAGATCACCCTCAACGGCGCGCCGCTCGACCCGGCGAGCTTCACCGACAGCCGGATCCCGCTGCCGAACCTGGCCGCGGAGAACGAGCTGCGCGTCGTCGCCACCTGCGCCTACACCAACACCGGTGAGGGCCTGCACCGGTTCGTCGACCCGGTCGACGGCGAGACCTACCTGTACACCCAGTTCGAGGTGCCGGACGCCCGTCGCGTCTTCGCCTCCTTCGAACAGCCCGACCTGAAGGCCGCGTTCGCGTTCACCGTGACGGCCCCCACGGGCTGGGTCGTGGTCTCCAACTCGCCCACCCCGACGCCGGTCGGCGAGGGCTCCGCGCAGGTGTGGACGTTCGAGCCCACCGGCCGGATCTCCAGCTACATCACCGCGCTGATCGCCGGCCCGTACGTCGGCGTCTTCGACACCTACGAGAACGGCGCGCAGAAGGTGCCGCTGGGCGTCTACTGCCGCCCCTCGCTGCGCGAGTACCTGGACGCCGAGAACGTCTTCGCCGTCACCAAGCAGGGCTTCGACTACTTCCAGGAGAAGTTCGACTTCCCCTACCCGTTCGCGAAGTACGACCAGCTGTTCGTCCCGGAGTTCAACGCCGGCGCGATGGAGAACGCGGGCGCCGTCACCCTGCGCGACCAGTACGTGTTCCGCTCCAAGGTCACCGACGCCGCGTACGAGGCCCGCGCCGCGACGATCCTGCACGAGCTCGCCCACATGTGGTTCGGCGACCTCGTCACCATGGAGTGGTGGAACGACCTCTGGCTGAACGAGTCCTTCGCCACCTTCGCCGAGGCCGTCTGCCAGGCCGAGGCCCCCGGCTCGAAGTGGCCCCACTCCTGGACCACCTTCGCCAACCAGATGAAGACCTGGGCCTACCGGCAGGACCAACTGCCGTCCACCCACCCGATCATGGCCGACATCAACGACCTGGAGGACGTCCAGGTCAACTTCGACGGCATCACCTACGCCAAGGGCGCCTCGGTGCTCAAGCAGCTGGTGGCCTACGTCGGCCAGGACGCCTTCTTCCAGGGCGTGCAGGCCTACTTCAAGCGCCACGCCTGGGGCAACACCCGCCTCAGTGACCTGCTCGGCGCCCTGGAGGAGGCCAGCGGCCGCGACCTGCGGACCTGGTCCAAGGCCTGGCTGGAGACCGCCGGCATCAACGTGCTGCGGCCCTCGATCGTGCTGAACACCGACGGCGAGATCGAGTCCTTCGCCGTCCTCCAGGAGGCCCCCGCGCTGCCCGCCGGCGCCAAGGGCGAGGCCGTGCTGCGCCCGCACCGCATCGCCATCGGCCTGTACGAGCTCGCCGACGGCGCGCTGGTGCGCACCGACCGGATCGAGCTCGACGTCGACGGCCCGCGCACCGAGGTGCCCGAGCTCGTCGGCCGGCACCGCCCGGCCGTCGTGCTGCTCAACGACGACGACCTCTCGTACGCCAAGATCCGGCTCGACGAGGACTCGATGGCCGTCGTCACCGAGCACCTCGGCGGCTTCACCGAGTCGCTGCCGCGCGCCCTGTGCTGGGCCTCCGCCTGGGACATGACCCGCGACGGCGAACTCGCCGCCCGCGACTACCTCGCGCTCGCCCTCGCCGGCATCGGACGGGAGAGCGACATCGGCGTCGTGCAGTCCGTGCAGCGCCAGGTCAGGCTCGCCCTCGACGCCTACACCGACCCCGGCTGGCGCGAGCAGGGCCTCGCCCGGTGGGCCGCCGCCGCCGAGGAGCACCTGCGCGCCGCCGAACCCGGCAGCGACCACCAGCTCGCCTGGGCCCGCACCCTGGCCTCCGTCGCCCGCACCGACGGGCAGCTCGGCCTGCTCGACGGCCTGCTCGACGGCACCGCCGAGATCAAGGGCCTCGCCGTCGACACCGAGCTGCGCTGGAGCCTGCTCACCCGGCTCTGCGCCACCGGCCGCGCCGACGAGGCCGCCGTCACGGCCGAGCTGGCCCGCGACAACACCGCGGCCGGCCAGGAGCACGCCGCCACCTGCCGCGCCGCCCGGCCCACCGCCGAGGCCAAGGCCGAGGCCTGGGCCGCCGTCGTCGAGTCGGACACCCTCACCAACTACGTCCAGGAAGCGACCATCGCCGGCTTCCAGCAGAGCGACCAGCGCGAGCTGCTCGCCCCGTACGCGGCCAAGTACTTCGCGGCCGTCAAGGACATCTGGGAGACCCGCAGCCACGAGATCTCGCAGCAGATCATCGGCGGGCTGTACCCGTCGCTGCAGGTCACGCAGGCGACGGTGGACGCGACCGACGCGTGGCTGGCCGAGGCCGAGCCGGCGCCGGCGCTGCGGCGCCAGGTCGTCGAGGCCCGGGCCGGGATCGAGCGCGCGCTCAAGGCCCAGGTGGTCGACCGGGCGGCGGGCGCCCGCTGACCGGCTGACCCGCTGAAAAGCCTCGAAGGGGCACCGGAGAGATCCGGTGCCCCTTCGAGGCTTGTGCGGTCCTGGTGGACGCGGCGGTTACTTCTTCTTGCCCTTGCCGTACGGCAGGCCCGCGAGGGCGGCGATGATCACGAAGGCGGCGATCGGGATCAGCACGTACAGACCGATGGTCTGGCCGACGCTCAGGCCGGCCCCCGGGTCGTCGCCGTCGTCCCGGGTGACGGCCATGGCGGGCGACGACAGCAGCATCATCAGCGTGACCGTTGCGGAGACCGCGCCGGCTCGCAAAGCGTTCCTCTTGTCCACGTTTCCAACTTACCCGCCCCTTACGCGCCCCCGCGCGCCGGGGTCGGCCCTTCGGGCACGGGGTTCGGGGCCGGGGGCGCAGGTGGGGGCCGGGTCGGCCGGTCGGGGACGGGGGCGCTCGACAACCGGACGGGTTCAGACCGACGGGTGGGGCCCGGGCGGGGCCAGCAGGTGGGCGAGCAGGCGGGCGGCCGGGGTGGCGGCCAGGCGGTCGAGGGTGACCGGGTCGCCGGCGTGGTCGGCGACCGGCAGGCGCCAGTTCGGGTACTGGTCCCAGGTGCCGGGCAGGTTCTGCGGACGCGGGTCGCCGACCAGGTCCGGCAGCCAGACCCCGACCAGCTCCGCCGGGGTCGAGCGCAGGAAGCGGTACAGCACCGGCATCGACAGCGGCTCGCCCGGTGTGAGCAGCCCCCGCCGGGTCAGCTCGGCCCGCCAGTCCGCCAGCTCGGCCGCCGCCTCCTCCTGCTCCTCGCCCAGCGGACGGGCCAGCAGCCCGAGCCGGTGCCGCAGCTCGACGTGCTCGCCGGAGAGCCGGGCCGCGGTGCTCGGCAGGTCGTGGGTGGTGAGGGTAGCCAGGCAGCCCGGGCGCCAGCGGTCCGGGGCGAGGATCTCGCCCCCCGCCTGCCAGTCCCGCTCGAACCAGAGCACCGACGTCCCCAGGATGCCGCGCGCCGCCAGCTCCTCCCGGACGCCCGGCTCCACCGTGCCCAGGTCCTCGCCGATCACCGCCGTCCCGGCCCGGTGCGCCTCCAGGGCCAGCACGCCGAGCATCGCCTCCGCGTCGTAGCGGACGTACGCGCCCTCGGTCGGCGGGTGGCCGTCCGGCACCCACCAGAGCCGGAACAGGCCCATCACGTGGTCGATCCGGATCGCCCCCGCGTGCCGGGCCGCCGAGCGCAGCAGCTCCGCGTACGGGGCGTAGCCGGCTGCGGCCAGCGCGTCCGGGCGCCAGGGCGGCAGGCCCCAGTCCTGGCCGTGGGCGTTGAAGGCGTCCGGCGGGGCGCCGACCGAGATGCCGCCGGCCAGGACGTCCTGGAGCGCCCAGGCGTCGGCACCGTCCGGGTGGACGCCGACGGCCAGGTCGTGGATCAGGCCCACCGGCATGCCGGCCCGGCGGGCCGCGCGCTGGGCGTCGCCGAGCTGCTGGTCGACCTGCCAGGCGAGCCAGCGGTGGAACTCGACCCGGTCGGCGAGGTCCCGCGCGGCCTGGCCGACCTGTGGGCCGTCCGGGTGACGCAGCCCCTTCGGCCAGCCGTGCCAGTCGGCGCCGTGCACCTCGGCGAGCGCGTTCCACAGCGCGTGCCGGCGCAGCCAGTCGCCCTCCCGGCGCTGGTACGCCTCGTACGCGGCCTGGCGGCCGGCCCCGCGCGGCACCTCGTGCAGCAGTTCCAGCGCCTCGCGCTTGAGCGCCCAGACGGCGTCCCGGTCGATCAGGCCGTCGTGCGCCAGCACCTCGTCGCGCAGCCGGGCGGCCCGGCGGCCCAGTTCCTCCGCCTCGGCCCGCTGGTCGCCCGTCAGGTAGGCGTACTCGGGCACCGCCTCGACCCGCAGGTGCACCGGGTCGGCGAAGCGGCGGGAGGAGGGGCGGTAGGGGGACGGGTCGGCGGGGGCGGTGGGCAGCGCCTGGTGCAGCGGGTTGATCTGGACGAAGCCCGCGCCGAGGCCGGCGCCCGCCCACTGCGCCAGTTCGGCGAGGTCGCCGAGGTCGCCCATGCCCCAGGAGCGGTCGGACAGGACGGAGTACAGCTGGGCGAGGAACCCCCAGCCGCGGCCGGGGAGCGCGGGCAGCTTCTCGGGGGCGACGATCAGCGCCGCCTCGCTCTTGCCCTCGCCCGTCTCGGCCCTGAGGACGTGTCGGCCGAGCGGCAGGTCGGCCGGCAGCCAGTGCGAGTGCCCGCGCGGCAGCTCCCACACCCCGCCGTCCTCCAGCGCCACGTGCAGCCGCGCGTCGGCCGGCACGTCCAGCGCCGTCCGCCGCCCGGCCCGCACCACCACGCACGGCGGCAGCAACCGGGCCTGCTGCTCGGCCCGGTGACGCTCCAGCGCCTCCCGCGCCTCCTCCGGCGTCCCCGCCGCCACCCCCAGTGCCCCCAGCACCGCGACCAGCGTCCGGGCCCCCACGGCCGGACCCCCCGGACCCGGATTCCGGGTGTCCACCCCGTACGCCTGCGCCAGCGCCACCAGCTCCGCCGGCGGTGGTGGCGCGTCCTGCGCCGGTACCCTCAGCCCGTCGGCTCCGTCACGGTCGAGATAAGCGGCCACTCGCGGCTCCTGCGATGTCTCGGCAACGCCTGGTCAGGACGACCACAGTCCTACCCGTGTGACGGCCCGACGACGCTGCGCGACACGAGCGCGCGGATGGATCGGTCGGGTGCCGGGCGCTCTCACGGCGGCTTCACCGAATTCGCCAATCGGGGTAAAGCGGGCATAGCAGTCGGTGACGTTGACACCGGGTTTGGGTAGCTGGTGGGGTGGCGGCGATGTGGTCCAGGCCTGGCGAGGAGGCCCCTGTGCAAGCCCGAGTGTCCGTTGTGGCCGGGCGGCGGCTGCGGCAGCAGCTGGAGCAGAGTGCGGCGCTGCGGGAGGTGTTGTACCACCCGACGGCGCTGGCGGCGCGGCGGGCCACGGCGCGGACGTGCCGTCAGCTGGCGCCGAAGACGGCGGACCGGCTGATCGCCGACCTCAAGGGGACGGAACCGCTGTTGGCGTCGGTGCGGGCGGAACGGGCCGGGCGGGCGGCTGGGCTGCCGGGGCGGCGGACCCTGCAGATCGCGGCGGGTGTCGTGGCGGCGGCGGTGGTCGGCGGGCTGCTGGCCGGGCCGGTGCCGTCCGCGGCGGCGTACGCGGCGACGGGGCCGGACGTGGTGAGCAGCGCGCCGCAGACGCCGCTGGGGAGCGTGACGAACCCGCAGGTGTTCCCCCGGCCGCAGGAGCAGACGGTGGCCGGGAAGCCGGTCGCGGTGCCGGCCGCGGTGACGCTGGTGCCCGCGCCGAAGGTCGACCGCGGCGCGGTCGACGCCGTCCACGAGGTGCTGGGCGTCGCCGGGGCGACGGACGTGACGCCGCGGCCCGACGCCGGGACGCCGGCCGCCGGATCGCTGGTGGTGTACGTCGGCGGGCCGGCCGAGGGCGCCGACGGCGCGGTGGACCGGGCGCTGAGCGAGCTGTCCGCCGCGGCCGGCGGCAAGAACGGCGCCGCGCCCTCGACCGCGGGCCTGCCGGCCGGCGGGTACGTGCTGTCGGCCGGCCAGCTGCCCGCCCAGGGCGGCGGGACGTACGGCGTGGTGGTGCTGGCGGGCGCGGACGCGGCGGGCACCTTCTACGCCGCGCAGAGCCTGCGCCAGCTGCTCGCCGCCGTACCGGCCGGGCAGGGGCAGGCACCGGGCGCCGCCGGGCTCGGCCTGCCCGGGATCACGCTGCGGGACTGGCCGAGCGGCGCGCCGGTGCGCGGCACCGCGGAGGCGTTCTACGGCACCCCGTGGACCGCGCAGCAGCGGCTCGACCAGGTCGACTTCCTCGGCCGCTCCAAGCAGAACTTCTACCTCTACGCCCCCGGCGACGACCCGTTCCGGCTCTCCCGCTGGCGCGACGCCTACCCGGCCGCCCGGACCGACGAGCTGCGCGAGCTGGGCGGCCGCGCCCGGCAGAACCACGTCACCCTCGGCTACGCGATCGACCCGGGCCAGTCGCTCTGCTTCAGCTCCGGCAAGGACGTGGACGCCCTGGTGGCCAAGCTGGACGGGCTGCGCAAGCTCGGCTTCACGGCCTTCCAGCTGCAGTTCCTGGACGTCAGCTACGACGAGTGGCACTGCGGTGACGACCGCGACGAGTACGGCACCGGGCCCGCCGCGGCCGCCAAGGCGCAGGCCGAGCTGGTCAGGAAGGTGCAGGACCGGCTGATCGCGAAGAACCCGGGCCTGGCCCCGCTGTCCGTCGTGCCCACCGAGTACCACCAGCAGGGCGCCACGCCGTACCGCAAGGCGCTGGCCGCGGCGCTGCCGGACGGGGTGCAGGTGGCCTGGAGCGGGGTCGGGGTGATCCCGGAGAAGATCACCGGCGCCCAGGCCGCCGACACCGGTGCCCTGTACGGGCATCCGCTGGTCACCATGGACAACTACCCGGTCAACGACGCCAGCCCGGACCGGCTCTTCCTCGGCGCCTACACCGGGCGCGAGCCGGAACTGGCCACCCGCTCGGCGGTGATGCTCACCGGCGCCATGCAGCAGCCGGTGGCCTCCCGGATCGCCCTCGCCACGGCCGGCGACTTCGCCTGGAACCCGACCGGCTACAAGCCGGAGGACTCCTGGCAGGCCGCGGTGCGCTCGCTCGCCGGCCCGACCGGTGCCGGCAGCACGCCCGTCGGCAGTGCCCTGTCCGCGGTCACCGCGCTGGCCGGCAACAGCTCCTCCTCGCCGCTGTCCGCGCAGGAGTCCGGCTACCTGACGCCGCTGCTCGACCGGTTCTGGGCCAACGCCGAACCCACCTCGGGCACCGCGCCGGACCTCGCCAAGCTGATAGAGGCGGCCGCGCCGCTGCGCGAGGCCTTCGCCGCGATGGCCACCGCCCAGCAGACCCTCACCGGCACCCAGGCCACCGCCCAGCTCGCCGCCGAGGCCGCCCCCTGGCTCGCCCCGCTGCGCGACTACGGGCAGGCCGGGCAGGCCGCGCTGGACATGCTGCTGGCCCAGCACGGCGGCGACGGCGCGGCCGCCTGGAAGGCCCGGGTGCAGCTCAACCGGCTGCGCGAGCAGCTCGTCCAGAGCCCCGCCACGATCGGCGCGGGCGTGCTCGGACCGTTCCTGGAGCGCGCCGTCCGGGCCGCCGACAACTGGGCCGGCGTGGTCGGCGGCGGGGTCACCCCGACCACCACCATGGGCACCGCGCAGGACCACCTGCCCGCGCTGATGACCGACGGCGTGGCCGACACCTTCTACTGGAGCTCCGCTCCCCCGCAGCCCGGCGACGCGGTCGGCGTGGACCTCGGCGGCGGACGTCCGGTCGGCTCCGTCACCGTGCTGATGGGCTCCTGGGGCGGCGGGCCGGACGGCGAGAACGCGGTCGACGACTACATCCGCGACGGCGTGCTGGAGTACACCACCGGCGAGGGCGGCTGGCAGCCGCTCACCACGGTCAGGAACCAGAAGACGGTCAGCGCCCGCCTGCCGGCCGGCACGGTGGTGCGGGCCGTCCGGCTGCGGGCCACCGCCGCCCAGAAGACCGCCGTCGCGGTGCGCGAGTTCAGCGTCACCGCGCCCGACGACGCCCCGGCCAGCGTCACCGGCGGCCCCGACGCGCTGCCCGGCTCCTCGGTGGCCTCGGTGCTGGACGGCAACCCGGACACCGCGTACCGGGCCGCCAAGCCGCCGACCGCGCAGGACGAGCCGCTCACCGTCGAGCTGGGCACCGCCCGTCCGCTCGACCGGCTCACCGTGCTCACCGACCCGAGCGTGCACGCCACCGCCACCGTCTCGGTGCGCCGGCCGGACGGCGGCTGGACGGACATCGGCACCGTGCAGCCCGGCTACAACGAGCTGCCGGCCGGCGGGCAGGTCGCCGACGCGTTCCGGCTGGCCTGGAAGCCGGGCGGCGACCCGCCGGTGGTCAACCAGGTGATCCCCTGGTACTCGGACGTCCCGGCGGCCCGGCTCAGCCTGTCCGACCCGGCCCTGGACGTGGTGACCGGTGCGGCCGCGCCCGCCCAGACCCGGGCCACCGTCGAGGCCGGGCGCCCCGAGGGGACCAGCGGCGAGCTGCGCACCGAGGTGCCGGCCGCCGCCAAGGGCCTGACCGTGGCCCCGGCGAGCGGGGTGACCGTGCCGCGCGGCGGCCGGGTGGGCGTGCCGCTGCTGGTCAGCGCCGCCCCCGGGACGCCGTCCGGGACGTACCAGGTGCCGGTGCAGTTCGTGGCCGGCACCACCACGGTGAAGCAGGTGCTCCAGGTGCACGTGGTGCCGCCGACCGGCGGGCCGGACCTGGCGCTCGGCGCCAAGGCGACCTCCTCGGGCGACGAGACGGCCAACTTCCCCGCCTCGGCGGTCGCCGACGGCGACCCGAAGACCCGCTGGTCCTCCCCCGCCAAGGACGACGCCTGGGTGCAGCTGGAACTGCCGCAGGCCGCCCACCTGGGCGCGGCGGTGCTGCACTGGCAGGCCGCGTACGCCGCCTCGTACAAGCTCCAGGTCTCGGCGGACGGGACCACCTGGACCGACGCGGCGACGGTGGACAACGGCAAGGGCGGCGACGAGACCGTGCGCTTCGACGCGGCCGGCGCCCGGTTCCTCCGGGTGCAGGGCGTGACCCGGGCCACCAAGTACGGCTACTCGCTGTGGGGCGTCGAGCTGTACGCCGTCACCCCGCCGGCCCAGCCGCCGACCGTACCCCCGGCGCAGTCGGGCGGCACCCCGGCCACCCCGGTCACCCCGGTCACCCCGCCGTCCACGGCCCCGGTCCAGCCGACCGCCCCGGCCACGCCCCCGGCGACCGCGCCGACGGGCGGGTCCGCGCCGAAGCAGTAGCCGCCGGCCGTCCGCGGAGGCGCGGGAGCGCCCGGACAACGCGGCGGGCCGCCGTGCTCCCCGGTGGGGGGCGCGGCGGCCCATGAGGCGTACCGACGATGTGACGGGCTGGCCCTTGTGGAGCGGGGTCAGGCGGAGAGCGGTTCGGGCTGCTCACCGCGGCGGACCGGGGCGGAGTGGGCGGAGTGCGCCCGACCGAGCGGGACGGGATGGCCCTGCTCGATACGGTCGTGGTGCTCGTACTCGCCCCACTGCGGGGCGCGCAGCTGGTCGCCGCCGCCGTAGGGCTCCAGGTAGGGGCGCCAGCGGGGGTCCTTGATGCCGGTGCCGATGATCCGCCAGGCGAGGCCGCTGGGCGGAGCCGGCGGGCGCTTCATGCGCCAGCCGAGTTCGGTGAGGTGGCGGTCGGCCTTGGTGTGGTTGCAGCGGCGGCAGGCCGCCACCACGTTGTCCCACCGGTGCTGGCCGCCCCGGCTCCGCGGGATGACGTGGTCGACGCTGGTGGCGGCGGCCCCGCAGTAGACGCAGCGGCCGTGGTCGCGGGCGAACAGCGCCCGGCGGGTGAGCGGGACTGGCCCGCAGAACGGGACCCGCACGAAGCGGGTCAGGCGGACGACGGACGGCGCCGGAAGGGCGCTGGTGGCGCTGTGCAGAGTGACTCCCGAGTCCTCCAGGCTGACCGCCTTGTGGTTGAGGACCAGGATGAGTGCGCGGCGCATCGATACGACGCCGAGTGGCTCGTAGGACGCGTTGAGGACCAGGACATGTGGCACGGATGCCTCCTTGGACGCCTGCGGCGCGTGGCTCGCGCCGGGACGAGCGGTTGGATCGCACAACTGGTGCGCGATCTCCCCCAGTGTCGCCTTACGCCTTTGTACGGCGCCACCACTCCTGTGTAACGGACCTGACCTGAACTTCCGGTGTGGCTTCCGTCATAGCCGGTATGCCCTGGGGACCGTCGGGTTGCACCCGGGCGCCGTCGGGGTGCCGTCCGGTGGCCCTCCCGGGGGACCGCTCGGCCGGTCGGAGCAGCGGCCGCGCCCGGTGTCCGGGGAGCGCACCGGTGCGTTGACGGGGCGTCCGAGCGGTCCCGTACGCCCTTCGGCGCGTCCGGTCGGGTGTTCGGTGCCGGATAGGCTATGGCGGACGGTCCGCGGGCGGCGTGCCGCGGCGCGGGCCCGCCTTGCCCCCTGCAGGAAGGTCCCGCACGTGTTCCGCTCCGGTGCCACCGGTATCGCCGACGCGTCCTCGACGCTCTCCACTCCGACGCCGGCGCCCAGCCCGACCGCACCGCAGCTGCCGCAGTTGGACCTGAGAATCCCGACCAGCGCGCAGGAGGTCAGCGACACCACCAGGCAGGCCGCCAGCTGGTTCGACACGCACTGGCAGGGCTGGCTGGCCGGCGGGGTGCGGATCGTCTTCATCGTGCTGCTGGCGCTGGTGCTGCGCGCCGTGGTGCGCAAGCTGATCACCCAGCTGATAACGCGGATGGCGCGCACGCACGACCACCACGAGGAGAGCCGGCTGGGCGGTCTGCTCGCCAACACCGGGGTGGTGAACCCGGAGCGGCGCCAGCAGCGCTCGGAGGCGATCGGCTCGGTGCTGCGCAGCGTGGCGTCGTTCTCCATTCTGGGCACGGCCGCGCTGATGGTGCTCTCCGCGCTGGGCGTGAACCTGGCGCCGCTGCTGGCGAGCGCCGGTGTGGCCGGTGTGGCGATCGGTTTCGGCGCCCGCAACCTGGTGACGGACTTCCTCTCCGGGGTCTTCATGATCATGGAGGACCAGTACGGCGTCGGCGACGAGATCGACACCGGGGTGGCCACCGGCACGGTGCTGGAGGTCGGGCTGCGGGTGACCAAGCTGCGCGGGGCCAACGGCGAGATCTGGTACATCCGCAACGGCGAGGTGAAGCGGATCGCCAACATGAGCCAGGGCTGGTCGACCGCCTCGGTGGACGTCCAGGTCGGCTACAAGGAGGACCTGCTGCGGGTCGAGGACCTGATCCGGGCGACGGCCGAGGCGCTGTCCAAGGAGGCGCCGTACGACGAGCTGGTCTGGGCGCCGGTGTCGATCCTGGGCGTGGAGTCGGTCGCGGCGGACTCGGTGATGGTGCGGATCGAGGCGCGGACCGCGCCGGGCAAGTCGCCGACGGTGTCCCGGGCGCTGCGCCAGCGCCTGAAGGCGGCCTTCGACCTGGCCGGGATCAAGGTCAAGGAGGAGGCCCCGGCGGTGGCCGCCGCGGCGCCGGCGGCCCCGGCCACCGGGGTGGTGATCGCCCCGGCGACCGAGCCGGCCCCGCCGTCCGCGCTGTCGGACCCCGCCTCGCCGCGGTACCGGGCGACCGAGCCGATCCCGCTGCCCAAGTCGGAGACGCCGTAGCGGACGCGCCCGGGCCGAGAACGCCGCAGGGCAGGACCGAAACGGACGAAAGCCCCGCCCCCAACCGCCTTGGGGGCGGGGCTTCGTGCTGCCCGGTAACGCTTCGGCATCCACCGAGCTGCGGACCATTGACACTCCGCTGACGGGGCCCGTACGGTCCTTCCCAAGCGACTGGAAACTTTCCTAACAGTTCGGGTCCCCGGGCTCGACGGCGCCCCTCGTCGCCCCCCACCAGCCGAAAGAGGAGGATTCGCGCGTGACCAAGAACACCGCCAAGGCCCCTCTCGCCGGTACCCCCAGCCTGCTGCGCGCCATCAACGACCGCGCCGCCCTCGAACTGCTGCTGGAGAACGGCCCGCTCTCCCGCACCCAGATCGGCACCCTGACCGGACTCTCCAAGCCCACCGCCTCCCAGCTGCTGGGCCGCCTGGAGGCGGCCGGACTGGTCCTGCCGGTCGGCACCACCGCGGGCGGCCCCGGCCCCAACGCGCAGCTCTACCAGGTGAATCCGGCCGCCGCCCACGTCGCGGGGCTGGACGTCACCAACAGTGAGATCCGGGTCGCCGTCGCCGACATCACCGGCGCCACGCTGGCCGAGCACACCGTGCCGACCAAGGGCGTCCCGGCCGCCGAGACCGTCGCCAAGGTCGCCGCCGTCGTCGCCGGGACCGTCCGCGCCGCCGGACTCGCCGAGGGCGACCTGCACGCCGCCGTGATCGGCGTCGGCGGCGCCCCCGACCCGGTCACCGGCAAGCTGCGCTACGCCTCCCACCTGCCCGGCTGGCACTCGCCGCGGCTGGTCGAGGAGCTGTCCGAGGCGATCGGCGCGTCCGTGTCGATCGAGAACGACGTGAACCTCGCCGCCGTCGCCGAGCAGTCCTCCGGCGCGGCCCGGGGCTGCGAGGACTTCGTCCTCCTCTGGGCCGGTACGGGCACCGGCGCCGCGATCGTCATCGCCGGCCGGCTGCACCGCGGTTTCACCGGCGGCGCCGGGGAGGTCGGCTACATGCCGGTGCCCGGTTCACCGGTCGTGCGGGACGTGCGCCGCCGCAACTTCGGCGGGTTCCAGGACCTGGTCGGCACACCCGCCGTCCGGACCCTGGCCCGCGAACACGGGCTCGGCGCGCCCACCGCCGAGGAGTCGATCGCCAAGGCCCTGGAGACCCCGGGCGCCGGCGACGCGTTCCTCGCCGAGCTGGCGGCCCGGCTCGCCGTCGGACTGGCCGCGATCGTCGCCGTCGTCGACCCCCAACTGGTGGTCCTCTCCGGCGCGGTGCCCAGCGCGGGCGGCGAACGCCTGCGCGCGCTCGTCGAGGACGAGCTGGCCCGGCTCTCCATGGCCAGACCGGAAGTCCGCAGCAGCGCCCTGTCCGGCTCGCCCGTCCTGCTCGGCGCCCTGCAACGCGCCCTGGCGGACGCCCGCGAGGCGGTCTTCTCCACGCACTGACGCGCCCCCCTGACACCACCCGCCGCCACCGCTCCCCCGCCACCCCGCACGCACCCTGCACCCACCTCTCCCCACCCCCGAACGCGGGCCCCGAGGCAATGACGCCTGTCCGCGCACCCCCAGGAGGACCTCGAAGTGCACTCCACCACCTCCCGCAGAGGCCGCCGCACGATCGCCGCCATCACCGGCAGCGCCGTCCTGGCCCTGCTCGCCACCGCCTGCACCGGCAGCAACGACGCCGGCGGCAACGACGACTCGGCCAGCGGCAAGGACGTCACCATCACCTTCTGGCACGGCTGGAGCCAGGACAACGAGGTGAAGGCGATCAACGACAACATCGCCGCCTTCGAGAAGGCCCACCCGAACATCCACGTCAAGGCCGTCGCCAACATCGCGGACGACAAGGTCAACCAGGCGCTGCGGGCCGGCGGCGACGACGCACCGGACGTGGTGTCCTCCTTCACCACCAACAACGTCGGCATGTTCTGTTCGACCAAGTCCTTCGCCGACCTCAAGCCCTTCCTGGACAAGAGCGGCATCGACACGGCCCGGACCTTCCCGTCCGCGATGCTCAGCTACACGCAGTTCCAGGGCAACCAGTGCTCGCTGCCGCTGCTCGGCGACGCCTACGGCCTCTACTACAACAAGAAGGCCTTCGCCGACGCGGGCATCACCGCCCCGCCGAAGACCTTCAGCGAGTTCGCCGCCGACGCCGTCAAGCTGACCGTCAACGACGGCGACAGCTACAAGCAGCTGGGCTTCATGCCGCTGTACCACGGCTACGAGTCCACCACCGAGCACTTCCTCGGCCAGTACGGGCCCACCTACTTCAACGCCGACGGCAAGTCGGCCATCGCGACCGACCCCAAGGTCGCCCAGATGCTCACCTGGCAGAAGAGCATGGTCGACAAGCTCGGCGGCTACGCCAAGCTGGACAAGTACCGCTCCACCTTCGGCGAGGAGTTCAGCGCCAAGAACCCCTTCCACACCGGCCAGGTCGCGATGGCCATCGACGGCGAGTGGCGCACCACCTCGCTCGCCGAGAACAAGCCCGACTTCGACTGGGCCACCGCGCCGTTCCCCGTCCCGGACGACCAGGCCGACTCCTGGGGCCGCGGCTACCAGACCGGCACCATCATCGGCATCGCCAGCGGCAGCAAGAAGCAGGCCGCCGCCTGGGAGCTGGTCAAGTACCTGACCACCGACACCGACGCGGTCGTCAACTTCGCCAACGCGATCCACAACGTGCCGAGCACCTTCGACGCGCTCAACTCACCGAAGCTGGTCAGCGACCCGAACTTCAAGACCTTCCTGGACATCGCCAAGCACCCGCAGTCGGGCACCACCCCGGCGAGCGTCAACGGCGGCGGCTACATCGTCTCGCTGCAGAACCTCGGCTACGACTACGAGTCCGGCAAGCAGGGCGACCTCGCGGCCGGCCTGGCGGCCACCGCCAAGGAGATCGACGCCGCCATCGCCCAGGCCAAGTAGCGGCCAAGGTCCACGGAGCTCCCATGTCACTCGCGTTCGGCACCCGCAAGGGCACCGGATCGCCCGCCCCGGCGGCGCCCTCCACGCAGCACCTGCTGCGCCGGAAGCGCCGCCGGGAGGCGGCCCGCACCCTCGCCTTCCTCTCCCCCTGGCTGATCGGCTTCAGCGTCTTCTTCCTGTACCCGCTGATCTCGACCATCTACTTCTCCCTGACCAAGTACAACGGCTTCGGCGCCCCCACCTTCAGCGGCCTCAAGAACTGGGACTACGTCTTCAACGACCTCCCGGCGTTCTGGCAGGGCCTGCGCAACACCCTGTGGCTGGTCGTCATCATGGTGAGCCTGCGGGTGGTGTTCGGACTCGGCATCGGACTGCTCATCACCAAGGTCAAGACCGGCGTGGGCTTCTTCCGCACCGTGTTCTACCTGCCGTACCTGGCACCGCCGGTGGCCGCCACCGTCGCCTTCGCCTTCCTGCTCAACCCCGGCACCGGACCGGTCAACCACCTGCTCGGCGAACTGGGGCTGCCGCAGCCCGGCTGGTTCTCGGACCCGACCTGGTCCAAGCCCGCGCTCACCCTGCTCGCCATGTGGGGCATCGGCGACCTGATGGTCATCTTCATGGCCTCGCTGCTCGACGTCCCCAAGGAGCAGTACGAGGCGGCCGAACTGGACGGCGCCGGGCCCTTCCAGCGCTTCCGGTACGTCACGCTGCCGAACATCTCGCCGATCATCATGTTCTCGGTGGTCACCGGGGTCATCCAGACCATGCAGTACTACACCCAGGCGATCGTCGCCGGGAAGGTCGCCGGCGGCATCGCGGGCAACTCCGGCCAGCAGTTCGAACCGGGCTACCCGCAGGGCTCCACCTGGACCCTGCCGCAGATGGTCTACAACCTCGGCTTCCAACGCTTCAACTACGGCGCGGCCTGCGTCGTCGCCCTGGTGCTGTTCGTCATCTCGATGGCCGTCACCTCGATCCTGCTCCGCCGCAAGTCCGGCTTCATGGCGAGCGACGACTAGGGCGTGTCTGACAGACACGCCCTAACGGCCCCAGCGGACCAGTGAGGACCCCATCATGACGCTCAGCTCCACGCTCACCAAGGCGCCGTCCCCGGCCGGCGCCTCCGGCACCGGCGGCGCCGCCGCCCGGGTCGCCCGTCGCCGCGCGCTGCTCAACTGGGTGGCCGTGCACTCCCTGGCGATCGCCGCCGCGCTCTTCTTCCTGCTGCCGTTCGTGTTCGCCTTCCTCACCTCGGTGATGACGGACCAGCAGGCGCTCACCACCGACTACTGGCCCACCTCCTGGGAGTGGGGCAACTACGGCAAGGTCTGGGACACCCCCGGCTTCCTGACCTGGTGGCGCAACACCCTGCTCTACGCCGGCCTCGGCACCGTGCTGACCATCGTCTCCAGCCTGCCGGTCGCCTACGCGCTCGCCAAGTTCCGCTTCCGGGGCCGCAACCTCGCGCTGATGGCCGTCATCGCCATGATGATGCTCCCGCCGCAGGTCACCGTCATCCCGATGTACCTGTTCTGGGCGAAGCAGCTCGGTCTCGGCGGCTCGCTCTGGCCGCTGATCATCCCGATGGCCTTCGGCGACGCGTTCTCGATCTTCCTGCTGCGCCAGTTCCTGCTGACCATCCCCAAGGAGTACATCGAGGCCGCCCGGATCGACGGCTGCGGCGACCTGCGCACCCTGCTCAAGGTCGTCCTGCCGATGGCCAAGCCGGCCATCGCCGCCGTCGCGCTGTTCCAGTTCTTCTACTGCTGGAACGACTACTTCGGCCCGCAGATCTACGCCAGCAACAACCACGACGCGTGGACCCTCTCGTACGGCCTGGAGTCGTTCAAGGGCGCCCACCACACCAACTGGAACCTCACCATGGCCGCCACCCTCCTCGTGATGGCGCCGGTGATCATCCTCTTCTTCTTCGCACAGAAGGCCTTCATCGAAGGCGTGACACTGACAGGGGTCAAGGGCTGATGTCCGCACTCAAGTTGGCAATCGTCGGCGGCGGTTCGACGTACACCCCGGAGCTGATCGACGGCTTCGCCCGGCTCCGCGACACCCTGCCGATCGGCGAGCTGGTGCTCATCGACCCGGCCGCCGAACGCCTGGAACTGATCGGCGGACTCGCCCGGCGGATCTTCGCCAAACAGGGGCACGGCGCGGTCGTCACCACGACCACGGACCTGGCGGCGGGCGTCGCCGACGCCGACGCCGTCCTGCTCCAGCTGCGCGTCGGCGGCCAGGCCGCCCGCAACCAGGACGAGACCTGGCCGCTGGAGTGCGGCTGCGTCGGCCAGGAGACCACCGGCGCCGGCGGCCTCGCCAAGGCGCTGCGCACCGTCCCGGTCGTCCTCGACATCGCCGAGAAGGTCCGGCGCACCAACCCCGACGCCTGGATCGTCGACTTCACCAACCCCGTCGGCATCGTCACCCGCGCCCTGCAGAACGCCGGCCACAAGGCCGTCGGCCTGTGCAACGTCGCCATCGGCTTCCAGCGCAAGTTCGCGACCCACCTCGGCGTCGACCCGGAGCTGATCCGCCTCGACCACGTCGGCCTCAACCACCTCACCTGGGAGCGCGGCGTCACCCTGCTCGACGCGCCCGGGGCCGCCACCGGCCGGGAGGTGCTGCCGGAGCTGCTGTCCTCCTTCGGCAAGGAGATCGCCGAGGACCTGCACCTGCCGCAGCCCGTCATCGAGCGCCTCGGCGTCGTGCCGTCCTACTACCTGCGCTACTTCTACCAGCACGACGCGGTCGTCGAGGAGCTCAGGGTGCAGGGCTCGCGGGCCGCCCAGGTCTCCGAGATCGAGCGGCAGCTGCTGGAGATGTACGCCGACCCGACGCTCGACACCAAGCCGGAACTCCTCGGCAAGCGCGGCGGCGCGTTCTACTCCGAGGCCGCGGTCCAGCTGATCGCCGCGCTGCTCGGCACCGGCGGCGCGACCTCCGTGCAGGTCGTCAACGCGCGGAACGACGGCGTGCTGCCGTTCCTGCCCGACGACGCCGTCATCGAGGTCCCGGCCGAGGTCGACGCCGACGGCGTCCGGCCGCTCCCGCAGCGGGCCGTCGAGCCGCTGTACGCCGGCCTCATCGCCGCCGTCACCTCGTACGAGCACCTCGCGCTCGACGCCGCCCTGCACGGCGGCCGCGACCGGGTCTTCGACGCCCTGCTCGCCCACCCGCTGGTCGGCCAGATCGATCTCGCCGACCAGCTCACCGATCGGCTGCTCGCCCACAACCGCGAGCACCTCGCCTGGGCCTGACGCCCACCGAGCCGCCCGGCCCGCGATATGAGGGTGTCGCGGGCCGGGCACGGCGAGGAGACCGACCACCCCCGGCCGGGGACAACGCCACGGCCGGGCCACGTACGAGCCGCGGGGACCTGATGACCCACCAGCCCGAACCACTCCTGCCCGGCGTTCTCGCCATCGACGCCGGCAACTCCAAGACCGACGTCGCCCTGATCGGCGTCGACGGCACCGTCCACGGCACCGCCCGCGGCGGCGGCTTCGCACCCCAGAAGATCGGCGGCGCCGCCGCCGTCGCCGGCCTCGTCCCGCTGGTCGAGCAGGCCGCCGCGGCGGCCGGCCACCCCGCCTGGAGCGGTGTCCTCACCAGCCACGTCAGCGCCTGCCTGGCCAACGCCGACCTGCCCGTCGAGGAAGAAGCCCTGCGCACCGCTCTGGAGTCCCACCCCTGGGGCGCCAGCAACACCGTCGTGAACGACACCTTCGGCCTGCTGCGGGCCGGCACCGACGGCCCGCGCGGCGTCGCCGTCGTCTGCGGCGCCGGCATCAACTGCGTCGGCCTGCTGCCCGACGGCCGCACCGCCCGGTTCCCCGCCCTCGGCGAGCTCACCGGCGACTGGGGCGGCGGTGGCGGCCTCGCCGTCACCAGCATGTGGCACGCCGTCCGCCACGAGGACGGCCGCGGCGGCCCCACCGCGCTCTCCCGCGCCATCGCCGAACACTTCGGCCTGCCCAGCGCCGGCGCCGTCGCCGAGGCCGTCCACCTCGGGCACCTGCCGAACAGCCGGCTGCACGAGATCGTCCGGGTGCTGTTCGCCGCCGCCGAGACGGGCGACGAGGTCGCGCTGGGGCTGATCGACCGCCAGGCCGACGAGATCGTCCGGCTCGCCGTCGTCGCCCTGCGGCGGCTGGAACTGCTCGACTCGCCGACCCCGGTCGTGCTCGGCGGCGGCGTGCTCGCCTCCCGGCAGCCGCTGCTGCTCGACAACGTGACCGCCCGGCTGGCCGAGGCCGCGCCGCTCGCCGAACCGCGGGTCGTCGTCGCAGCGCCCGTCCTGGGCTCGGCGCTGCTCGGGCTCGACCACCTCGACGCGGGCGCCGAGGCCCAGGCCCGGCTGCGCCGGGCGTACGAGGCGCAACGGCCCGTCGCCGCCTGACGGTTCCCCCCAAGACCCCCGCCCCCGCCGGATCCGCACATCCGACGGGGGCGGGAACCACGGACCGTGCACCGGTCGTGTACCTGGGTGACGACGGCGACCGCCAGCGGGGAGACTAGTGCCATGGCCGTGCCTCGAACCCTCCTCGCCGCTCTGCTGTGCTGTAGTGCCGCAGCCGTCCTCGCCGCCTGCACCCCCGCCGACTCCGCGCCCACCGTCGCGGCCGCCTCCGCCGCCGCGGTCGCCGACGGGGCCTACGACGACGAGGACGACCTGCTGGACGACGACCTCGCCGACCCCGAGCCCAGCATGGACACCGCCTCCGTCCCCGCCGCCCCCACCGCCGAGTGCGCCACCCCGACCCCGACCGAACTCCCCGGCCACACCGTCCTCCTGGTCGTCGCGGTGGAGGAGAACGACCTCACCGCCCAACCCGCCCGCTACCTCTGCGACGAGGCCCGCTACGACGCGGCGGGCACCGCGGAGCACTACGGCTTCGCCACGGCGGGAGTCGAGGCCACCCTGGTGGACCGCGCGCACGGGGACCCGGTCAGACCGGTCCGGCTGGACGCGGTGATCAGCCACCTCGACGACTGCCTGGCGGGCCGCGACCCCGGCTCGCCCTACGGGTGCTTCGGGAACGCGTACGACGTGGTGCTGGACTCGCACGGGCGGATCATGCGGATCGGGGAGCTGGCCGTGCCGTAGGCGGTTCACTCGGGTTCACTCGGCGGCTCACGGTCCCGTGGGCGGTTCTCTCGGGGCTCACGGTCCCGTGGGCGCCGCACCGTCGTGCAGGGGGGCTCAGGCCGGGGCGACGAGGCCGAACTCGTAGGCCTGGATGACCAGGTGGACCCGGTCGCGGGCGTCGAGCTTGGTGAACAGCCGGGCCACGTGCGCCTTGGCGGTGGCCACGCTGATGGTGAGCTCCTCGGCGATCTCGGTGTTGGAGAGTCCGCGGCCGACCAGGGTCAGCACCTCGCGCTCGCGCTCGGTGATCCCGTCGACGGCCGTCCGGCCGGTCCGGACCGCGGCGGGCTGCGGGCGGGCGGCGAACTCGCCGATCAGGCGGCGGGTGATGCTCGGGGCGATCAGGGCGTCCCCGGCCGCGACGACCCGGACGCCGTCCAGGATGGTCTCCAGGGCCAGGTCCTTGACCAGGAAGCCGCTCGCGCCGGCGCGCAGCGCGCCGTACACGTAGTCGTCGTCGTCGAAGGTGGTGAGGACCAGGACGTGGGTCGGCAGGTCAGGGGTGGCGGTGATCCGGTGGGTGGCCTCGATGCCGTCCATGCCGGGCATCCGGATGTCCATCACGGCGACGTCGGGGCGCAGCCGGGCGGCGAGTTCGACCGCCTCGGCGCCGTTGCCGGCCTCGCCGACGACCTCCAGGTCCGGGGTGTCGGCGATGAGCACGCGCAGGCCGGTGCGGATGAGCGGCTGGTCGTCGACCAGGAGGACGCGGATCATGGTGAGACCTCCACGGGGAGCGGCAGTCGGGCGGCGACCTGGAAGCCGCCGTCGGGGCGCGGTCCGGCGCTGAACTGGCCGTGCAGCAGGCCGACCCGCTCGCGCATGCCGGCGATGCCGTAGCCGGAGCCCGCGGACGGCCCGGTGGTGCCGGCGCCGAGGTCGACGACGGTGACGGCGAGTTGCTCCGGGCCGTAGTCGACGGTGACGTGGCAGTCCCGGGTGCCCGCGTGCTTGACCACGTTGGTGACCGACTCCTGGACGATGCGGTAGGCGGCGAGGTCCACCTCGGGCGGCAGCGCGCGGGGTTCGCCCCGGCGGGTGAGCGCGACCCGGACTCCGGCGCCGGCCGTCTTCTCGACCAGCCGGTCCAACTCGCCCAGCCCCGGGGCGACCTCCAGCGGCGCGGACTCCGGCTCGCCCTGGCGCAGTGCGCCGAGCATCCGGCGCAGGCCGGCCAGGGTCTCCCGGCTGGTGTCCTCGATGGCGTTCAGCGCGTTGCGGGTCTCGGCGGGCTGGGTGTCCATGACCCGACTGCCCATGCCGGCCTGGATCGCGATGATGCCGATGTTGTGCGCGACCATGTCGTGCAACTCGCGGGCGATCCGCAGCCGTTCGGCGGTGATCGCCTGCTCGGTGGCGCGGCCGCGCAGCGCCTCGGCGTGCGCGCGGTTCTGCCGGACGGTGTTGCCGACCAGCCAGGCGATCGCGGCGGTGGAGGCGATCGCGGCCTGGGCGAACAGGTCGGTGGGGTAGTCGCTCGCCAGGCGCCAGGCCGCCATGGCGGCCACCACGGCGACCGGCATCGCGGCGGCGCACAGCGACACGGCCCGGGAGCGGGTGGCCGCGCAGTAGCCGATCGCCGCCTCGGCGAGCAGCAGCTGCACCGCGGCCGTCTCCTGGATCCGCATGCCGATCGTGAAGACGCACGCCGCGAGCGGGATCGCGACCGCCAGCAGCGGCAGGCGGACCAGCAGCGACGCCATCAGGACGGTGACCACCGCGGTGACCAGCAGCGGCATGTCCTCGACATTGCCGTTGTAGCGGAACAGGTGGGCCAGTTCGTCGTCCCGTTGGAAGCAGCGGACCCCGACGACCGTCACCCAGAACGCCGCCACCCACGCGGCCGGCGGCAGGCGCCTGAGCAGGGGCGGACGAGGGTTGATGATCACCGTCCGATGGTAGCGGCGGCCCGCGGGCCGGTGCATTGGCCCGTGGGCGTAATCCCTGGGGCCGGTCCGGCGGCCACCGGTTGTGGCCCGCGGCCCGATGTCCGGGCGGGGCCCCGGGCGGCACCGTGGTCCCCGTGATCGAGATCGAGCGACTGACCAAGCGGTACGGCGCCACCACGGCCGTCGACCAGTTGACCTTCACCGTCCAGCCGGGCACCGTCACCGGCTTCCTGGGCCCCAACGGCGCCGGGAAGTCCACCACCCTGCGCATGATCCTGGGCCTCAACACCCCCACCGAGGGGACCGTCACCGTGGACGGGGTGCCCTTCGCGAACCGGCCGCGCGGCCTGCGCCACGTCGGCGCCCTCCTGGACGCCCAGGACGTGCACGGCGGGCGCAGCGCCCGGGCCCACCTGTCGGCGCTCGCCCGGGGCAACCGCATCCCGCTCGGGCGGGTGGACGAGGTGCTCGCCGAGGTCGGACTCGGCAAGGCCGCCGGGCGCCGGATCGGCGGCTACTCGCTGGGCATGAAGCAGCGGCTCGGCATCGCCGGTGCGCTGCTGGGCGACCCGCCGGTGCTGCTGTTCGACGAGCCGCTCAACGGGCTCGACCCGGAGGGCGTGCTGTGGGTGCGCGGGCTGTTCCGCCGCCTCGCCGAGGAGGGCCGGACGGTGTTCGTCTCCAGCCACATGATGGCGGAGATGGAGCACACCGCCGACCGGCTGGTGGTGATCGGCCGGGGCCGGCTGATCGCCGACGAGAGCCTGGCGGAGTTCTCCGCCCGCAACGCGGTGACCTCGGTGGCCGTCCGTACGCCCGAACTGGCCGCGCTGGCGCAGGTGTTGCGGGCAGAGGGGGCGAGCGTACGGCGGGCGGAGCCGGAGGTGGGTGTGGTGACCGGCCTGCCCGCCGCCCGGATCGGCGAGCTCGCCCTCCGGCACGGCCTGGTGCTGCACGAGCTCACCACCCGTACCTCGTCCCTGGAGTCGGCGTTCATGTCCCTGACCGCCGACAGCGTCGAATACCTGGCAGGAGAAGCCCGATGAGCGCGACCACCCTCTCCCCCGTCCGGCCCGGCGGCACCCGCCCGGCCGAGCCGAGGCCGCGGTTCGCCGACCTGCTCGCCGCCGAGTGGATCAAACTGCGCTCGCTGCGGTCCACGTACTGGGTGCTGGCCCTCGCCTCGCTGGCCGCGATCGCGATCAACCTGAACGCCGTCCACACCGACCTGACCTACATCGACCACCCGCCCGCACCGATACCCGGCTTCCCCCCGTACCGGTACGACCCGCTCCACCACGGCCTCAACAGCATCTCCGCCGCGCTGATGGCCGTCGCCGCCGGCAGCCTCGGTGCGATCACCGTGTTCGGCGAGTACACCACCGGCATGATCCGCACCACCTTCGCCGCCGTGCCCGACCGCCGGGGCGTGGCCGCGGCCAAGGTGGTGCTGATCGCCGGCCTCACCTCGCTGGCCGGCGCCGTCGTGTCCGCGGCGTCCTTCTTCGGCAGCAACGCCATGCTGGCCTCCCGGCACGTCGGGCTCTCCCTCACCGACGAGGGCTGCCTGGGAGCCGTCCTCGGCTACGCGGCGATCGTGCCCGTCTGCGCGCTGATCGGCATGGCCCTCGGCGCCCTGCTGCGGCACGCCACCGCCTCGATCGTCTCGCTGGTCATGCTGCTGCTCATCGTGCCGATGATGTTCGGCGGCGACCGCTACCGTCTGCTGAAGGAGATCGGCAACCACCTGCCGCTCTCCGCCGAGGTGCGGCTGACCTTCAACCCCAACTCCTCGACGACGATGGGCAAGTACGCGCCGAGCGTGCTGGACTCCTGGGTCACCCTGGGGGCCTGGGCGGCCGTCGCGCTGACGGTGACGGTGGTCCTGATGCGGCGGCGGGACGTGTAGGACCCGTACGGCTCACGGCGTGCGGCTCCTCGAACCGTTCGCCCCCGTCACCGCCGAGCAGGCCCTGGCTCACCTCCACGCCGCCACCACCGCGGCTGACTGCCCCCGGAGCCGCCGTCGCGGCTCCGGGGCCGGATGCGTCAGAGGGCGGGGGCGGCGGCCTTGGTGCGGAAGGCGCCGAGGGTGGTGGCGGGGACGCCGCAGGCGGGGAGGAAGGAGGCGGCGCCGCCGTGGCGGGTGCGGACGCCGTCGAGGAAGACGGCCATGGCTTCGGCCGGGGCCTGCAGGAGCGGGGCGGGGATGCTGAGTTCACGGCCCTGGGAGTCGGTGACGCGGGCCTGGCGGTCGTTGAGGGCGGTGCGGTGGCGCTCGGCGAGGCCGGCGAAGATCTGCGGCAGGGCGTCGGCGGTGCGGGCGTAGTCGGCGACGATCCGTTCGGCGGGCACGTCGAGGAGGTCCAGCAGCAGAGCGGTCAGCAGGCCGGTGCGATCCTTGCCGGCGGCGCAGTGCAGCAGGACGGCGCCCGGGCGGGCGGCGGCCTCGACGGCGGCGGCGACGGCCTCGGGCGCGGACTCGGCCAGCAGCACGTAGTAGTCGCCGAGGTCGGCGGCGGTGGCCATGGTGCGCATGCGCGCGGCGAGGTCGTCGGTGGTGGGGTTGACCGGGGCCGCGACGACGGCTATCCCGGCGGCCTCGGCGGCGGCCCAGTCGGCGGGGTCGGTCTCGCGGGTGTCGCGCAGGTCGACGATGGTGCGGATGTCGCAGGCGCGCAGCTGGGCGACGGTGGCCTCGTCGGCGGCCGGGAAGGGCTGGGCGGAGCGGTACAGCACGCCGGGGCGGATCCGCCGGCCCTCGGGGTCACTGAGGACGGCGGGGTCGCGGAAGTTGACCAGGGACATGCGCGAGGCCTTTCGGTGGAGCCACAGGAGGAGGGGCCGGACATCTAGACGTCTAGATGTCTAGTCTCTCCCCCGGGCGTCGGGCAAACCGCGCCCGCCCGCACCCCTTCATCCCACCCCCGCGCGCGGCTCCCGTCGACCCGGGAAGCGGGCGCGGCGGCACGGCGGCCCGACGGGCGGCGGGCGGCGGGCCGACGGGCGGCGGTCCGGCGACAGGCCCGGGGCTTCGTAGGATCGGGCCTGTGGCGACGAACCCTCCCAAGACCCCGCTCTACCGCCGGCTGGCCCGGCGGCTCCAGGAGCGGATCGACGCCGGCGCGTACCCGGCGGGCACCCGGCTGCCGAGCGAGCCCGAGCTGAGCGCCGAGTTCGGGGTGAACCGGCTGACCGTCCGGCAGGCGGTCGCGGAGCTGGAGCGGGCCGCCGTGGTGGAGATCCGGCGGGGCGTGGGCACGTTCGTCCGCGCGCCGGCCGTCCGCGTCTCGATCGCGGTGGATCCGCGCAGCCAGCGGTTCGACCTGGGCAGCGTGCACGCCGCGCTCCCCGGCACGGCGGACGGCGGGTCCGCGGACGGCGACGTCACGGACGACGAACTCACGGACGACGGGTTCACGGACGGCGAGTTCGTGCTGGGCGCCCCACCGGTGTCCGGGTCGGCGGAGGACGAGGAGGCGGCCCGCCAGCTGGACCGGGCTCCGGCGGAGCTGTCCCGGGTGGACACGGTGATCCGGCTCGGCGGACGGGCCCGGGCGGTGTGCAGCTACTGGGTGCCGTTCGGCCCGCTACCGGGCGCCCTGGTGCGGCCCGGCCGGCCCGGGAACCTGGTGCTGGACCTGGCCCGGGCGGCCGGGGTGGAGCTGGAGTACGACTGGCGGGCGTTCGGCGCGATCGGCGCGGACCTGGCCGACGCCGAACTGCTGGACGTCCCCGCCGGCACCCCGCTGCTGGTGCGCGAGGGGGTCAGCTGCACCCCGGACGGCGCTCCGGCGCTGTACGTCCGGCGGCGGATCGACGGCAGCAGCGCGCGCTTCGTCCTGAACTTCCGCGAGCCACGACCGGAGCGGCGACCGGAGCGGCGATCGGAGCAGCCGCCGGAGCCCCCGCCGGGCCCGCCGTCCGGCCCACGATAGCCCCAGGTCAGACCGCCGGCCCCGGGACGATTCGCGCCGTATGGATCCTGCTAAAGTTCCGCGCCGGATCATCAGGCGTCACGGGGGGCGGAGCACGGCGATGTCCGAGGGAATCGAACACCACATACCCGCCGAACTGGCCGAGGTCTACCTCGGGCTGCTGGCCGACTCCTCCCGCACCGGCAGGCTGCTGCGCCGGGACGAGCTGGAGTGCCTGCGCACGCTGGGCGAGCGCAGCGCCGAGGCCGGGTACGGGCTGCGCGACGTGGTCGCGCACTGCCTGTCGGTCACCCGACGGGCCTGGCAGGTACTGCCGGGCATCACCACGGCGGGCAGCGTCGGGGAGCTGCGCCGGACGGGCGACGCCGTGCTCGCGGCGACCGAGGCCGCGCTGGCCGCGCTCGGCGAGGGGCACGAGCGCGCCCAGCGCATGGCGGTCCATCAGGCGGAGTCCGCCCGGCGGGAGTTCATCGACGACCTGCTGTACGGCCGCAGCGACCTCGGGCTGCTCGCGGAGCGCGCGGAGCGGTTCGGACTGCGGCTGGCGGGCGCGTACGCGGTGGCGGTGGCGGTGGGCGGCACGCCGTTCGCGGACGTCCATCCGCTGGTGCACCGGGTGGAGCGGGAACTGGTCGGGCGGTTCGGCGAGCGGGACGTCCTGCTGGCCAGCAAGGACGGCCGGCTGGTGTGCATCGCCCCGGACTCCGAGCGCGCCGTCCTGGAGGCCTTCACGGACCTGGCGCTGAACCCCGGCCCCGGCTACCGCCCGGTGCTGCGGGTGGCGACCGGGCGCCGGCACTCAGGAGCGAGCGGGGTGCTGCGCAGCTACGAGGAGGCGCTGGGCGCGCTGGACTACGCGGACCGGCTGCACCTGCCGGCGAAGCAGCTGAAGGCCGAGGAACTGCTGGTCTTCCCGGTGCTGATGCGCGACCGGGCGGCGATGGCCGATCTGGTGCGCAGCGTGCTGGGCCCGCTGACCGAGGCGCGGGGCGGCGCGCGTCCGCTGCTGGACACGATCGCGGTGCAGGCGGAGGCCGCGTACGTGAACGCGGAGGCGGCCCGGCGGCTGGGGCTGAGCGTGCGCACGCTCGGCTACCGGCTGGAGCGGATCAAGGCGCTGACCGGCTACGACCCGTCGGACGCGCTGCAACGGTTCACCCTGGAGACGGCGGCGATGGGGGCCCGGCTGCTGAACTGGCCGGAGCAGCCGCTGTAGGCGGTGGCCGAGCGCCCCCGGCCGGTGCGTACCAGGGTGTCAAAGGGCCGTAAAGATTGCCGGATCCTGGCAATGTGCGGACGGCCCCCGCGCTGTCACGATCTCCGTGGCGCCGAAGTGCGGCGCCGTGGGAAAAGCGGGGGAGCGTGGCCGGGATGGGGGGATTCGTCGCGGCCGCGTTGGCTTTTCCGACGGCGCTGTTCAGCTTCGCGCTGGTGGTGGTCGTCGGGTACTGGCTGCTGATGCTGCTCGGTGGCCTCGGGTTCGACGCCCTGCACGGGGGGCACGGCGTCGGCCATGCGGGCCACGTCGGGCACGTGGGGCAGGTGGGCCACCCGGGCCACGTCGGGCACGGCGGCCAGGTCGGTCATGCAGGTGACGTGGGGCACGGTGCCGGGGGGCACGCGGGCCACGGGGGACACGCCACCGGCGACCACGACACCCACCACCACGGGGGCGTGCTGGGCGCGCTGGGGCTGGGCGGGGTGCCCGTGACGGTGGCGGTGTCGCTGCTGGTCGCGATCGCCTGGTTCGTCAGCCTGGCCGGCACCGTCCTCACCTCGGGGGCACCGGCGCGCGGCGGCGTGTTCGCCGTCGCGCTGGTCGCTTCCTGGGCGGGCACCCGGTTGCTGGTCCGCCCGCTGTCCCGGCTGTTCCCCGAGGACCGCCCGGCGACCCGGGGGGACTTCGTCGGCCGCGTCTGCGTGATCCGGACCGGCCGGGTGACGGCCGACTTCGGGCAGGCGGAGGTCACCGCCGAGGACGGCTCCACCGCGACCGTCCAGGTCCGCACGCTCACCGACGAGCCCGGGCTGGCGGCCGGCCGCACCGCCCTGATCTTCGACTACGACGCCGACGGCGAGCACTTCCTGGTGGCGCCGTTCGACCCGGCGGCGTTACCTGGCACCTGACGCCCCCACACCTGACGTCCCTGGACACCCCCGCGTCCGCTGACGCCCGACGTCCCGACGTCCCCCGGCCGCCGCGTCCCCGGGCACCTGGCGCCACCGGACACCTGGCGCCCCCGGGCGTCGACCCCTTCCGCTCACCTTCGCACCGTCTCGTCAAAGGACTCCGTGATGGACACCATCGCCGTGGGTTTCGGCGTGCTCGTCGCCGTCGTGCTGCTCATCGTGCTCGCCATGCTGCTGTTCGTGGGCCGCCTGTTCCAGAAGGTCGAGCAGGGCAAGGCGCTGATCGTCTCCCGCACCAAGAAGGTGGACGTCACCTTCACCGGCACGATCGTCCTCCCGGTGCTGCACAAGGCCGAGTTGATGGACATCTCGGTGAAGACGGTGGAGATCCACCGCGCCGGCCGGGACGGGCTGATCTGCCGGGACAACATCCGGGCGGACATCCGGATCTCCTTCTTCGTGCGGGTGAACAAGACCGTCGAGGACGTCATCAAGGTCGCGCAGGCCATCGGCACCGCCCGGGCCAGCGACCCGTCCGCGATCCAGGACTTCTTCGCGGCCAAGTTCGCCGAGGCGCTGAAGACCGTCGGCAAGCAGCTCGACTTCACCGACCTCTACACGCACCGGCACGAGTTCCGGGACCAGATCATCGCGGTGATCGGCACCGACCTCAACGGCTACACCCTTGAGGACGCGGCCATCGACCACCTCGAACAGACCCCGATGAACCAGCTGGACTCCGACAACATCCTGGACGCCCAGGGCATCCGCAAGATCACCGAGCTGACCGCGATCGAGCACGTGCGCACCAACGAGTACCAGCGCACCGAGGAGAAGGAGATCACCCGGCAGAACGTGGACGCCCGGGAGACCGTCCTGGAGCTCCAACGCCGCCAGGCCGACGCCGAGATCCGCCAGCGCCGCGAGATCGAGACCCTGCGGGCCAAGGAGGACGCGGTGATCGCCCGGGTGCAGGAGGAGGAGCGGCTGAACGCCCAGACCGCCTTCCTGCGCACCGAGGAACTGCTCGGCGTGCAGCGGGAGAACCAGGCCCGCGAGGTCGCGGTGGCGCAGAAGAACCGCGAGCGGGTGATCGCGGTGGAGAACGAGCGGATCGAGAAGGACCGCCTGCTGGAGGTGATCGGGCGCGACCGGGAGACCGAACTCGCCTCGATGGCCAAGCAGAAGGAGGTCGAGTCCCGCCGGCGGGAGGTCGCCGACGTGGTCCGCGAACGGGTCGCGGTGGAGCGGACCGTCGCCGAGCAGGAGGAGGCCGTCAAGACGCTGCGCGCCACCGAGGACGCCGAGCGCACCCGGCGCGCGGTGATCATCCAGGCCGAGGCGGAGGCGCAGGAGAAGCTCGTCAAGGACATCAAGGCCGCCGAGGCCGCCGAGACGGCCGCCTCGCACAAGGCCCGCGAGTCGCTGGTGCTGGCCGAGGCCCGGCAGCAGGCCGCCGAGCTCGACGCGGCTGCCAAGATCCGGATGGCCGAGGGCATCCGGGCGGAGGCCGCCGCCGAGGGGCTGGCCCAGGTGCAGGTGCGCGAGCAGGAGGCCGCGGCGGTGGAGAAGGTCGGCCGCGCCGAGGCCGCCGTCCAGGCCGAGAAGGCGAAGGCCGCCGCGCTGGAGGTCGGCGCCAGACTGAAGGCGGAGGCCGAGGGCCTCACCGAGAAGGCCGCGGCGATGGCGAAGCTGGACGAGGCCTCGCGCGGGCACGAGGAGTACCGGCTGCGGCTGGCCGCCGAGAAGGACGTCCGGCTGGCCGGGCTGGACACCCAGCGGCAGATCGCCGAGGCGCAGGCCGCGCTGGTCGCGGCGGGGCTGGAGAAGGCGAAGATCGACATCGTCGGCGGCGACGGGGTGTTCTTCGACCGCCTGGTGCAGTCGGTGACGGCGGCCAAGAGCGTGGACGCCTTCGTCGGCCACTCGCAGACCGCCCAGGCCCTGGCCGGCCCCTGGCTGGACGGCAGCGCCAGCTTCACCGAGGACCTGACCAAGGTGCTGTCCTCGGTGTCCACGGCGGACGTGCAGAACCTGACGGTGTCCGCGCTGCTGATGCGGATGATCGGCTCCGGGGGCGGCGAGCAGGCCGGCCAGCTGCGTCAACTGCTCGCCTCGGCCAAGAAGTTGGGCATCGCCGAGACGCCGATCGGGGCGCTGGCCTCGGCCAACGGCTCCAGGTGACCGGCCGGGTGCCCGGGCTTCCGACGGCCCGGGCACCCGATCGTCTGCCCGAGTACCCGGTCACCTGCCTGAGCACCCGATCGCCCGCCTGAGTACCCGATCGCCCGATCACCCCGAGGAACTGACGTGGTGGACGCCCTCGACGCCCGGCTCGACGCCGGCACCTACGAGGTCCTGCGCGACCGGCTCGCCCGGTCCGCCGCCGAACTCGCCGAACGCGCGCGGGCGTTGAACGCCCGACGGGTCGAGGAGTTCGGCGCCGGGGAGCTGCGGCTCACCGGCACCGGCCGGCTCACCACCGACCGGGCCTGCCTCCCGCAGGACCTCACCGCCGCCGGCGGACTGTTGCTGCTCGGCGTCCGCCCCGGCACCGCCCCCGAGGCCGCCGATGCGGCGTCGTCGTCCGGCGCCTTCTCCGACGGGGGCGCCGGGCTGCTCGGGGACGTCCTCGGCGTCCACCACCCCGACCTCTCCCCCGCCCCCGCCGAGGGCAGCCTGCTGGACGACCCGCGCCTGCGCCAGGACCTCACCGACCTGCACCGCTACTTCCGGGACGCCCGGCTGGAGCGGCTACGCCCCGTCGGCGGCCGCCTGCTCGCCGTCTTCCGCACCGGCCCGGCCGCCGCCGACGTCCGGGTGCTGCGCTGGCGCCTCTCCGACGACGAACACGCCGAACAGCCCGCCTACCAGGACGGGCGCGGCGAACGCGACCACACCCCCGCCGACGGCCAGCAGCTCGCCTGGACCGCCCTCACCCGGGACGACCAGCTGCCCGCCGCCCCCGGCAGCCCGCCGCGCGCCGACCTCGGGGGCGAACTCCGGCTCGGCGTCGACGGCGGCCGGTTGACCATCGCCGCCGCCGACGGCCGGGAGCTGCACCACGAGCCGCTCGCCGAGGCCCTGCAGACCCTCGCCGACGCGCAGATCGCCCACACCCGGCTCGGCACCCTGCTGCTGGTGCGCGTGCGGCCGTACCAGGAGGAGACCGTCCGGCACCTGGTCTGCCACCTGCCCACCGGCCGGATCACCCGGATCGACGCGCTCGGCCAGGCCTGCCTGCGGCTGCCCGCCGACCAGGGCGTGGCCTTCCCCGGCGGCTGCCACCTCGCCGACGGCACCGTACGCACCTTCGACCAGCCGGTGGACGGCCTGGCCTACGAGCGCACCCTCGTCTCGCCCAACGGCGAGGACGTGCTCTACGAGTTCCGCTCCCCCGCCGACGGCCGCACCCTGCTCCAGCCGTACAACAGCGTGCGCCAGGAGGCCGCCGCGCCGCTGCCCTGCCAGGGCTACGCGCTGCTCGCCGACGGCACCCTCGTCGCCCTCCGCCCGACCGAGGACGGGCCCACCCGACTGCACCCCGTCCAGCTGTGGCAGACCCCGTTCACCAGCGAGCGGTACGCCGCCGCGCAGCCGCCCGGCACCGGCCCGCTCGCCCGGATCGGCAACGCCGACCTGGTCCGCGGCCTCGCCGACTGCCTCGCCCTGGCCCGACTGGCCGCCGCCGGCGCCGACACCCCGGCCGGCCACCAGGCCGTCCTCGCCGCCTGCACCCGCACCACCGACCGGCGCCACTGGCTCGGCCAGCCCGGCCTCGGAGACCTCGCCGCGCCGCTCGCCGAGATCCGCGACACCGCCCGGCAGGTCATCGCCGAGTACGAGGCCGTCGCCGAACTCACCGCGCACGCCGCCCGGCAGACCGAACAGACCGCCGACCACGTCGAGGGCCTGCTGCGCACCGCCCGCGGCGAGACCCTCGCCGACGCCGCCGAGTGGGTCGACCGGCTCGCCGGACTGCGCCGCGCCCAGGGCCGGGTCGAGGCACTGCGCGACCTGCCGCGCGCCGACCCCGCCCGGATCGACGCGCTCGCCGCCCACCTCGCCGAAGGCCTGGCCGAGGCCGCCGTCCGCGCCGTCGGCCAGCTCGCCGAACCCGAGGCCTTCGCCCCGCACCGGCGGCGCGCCGGCGAACTCGCCGACCGCTGCGCCGCCCTCGCCACCGCTGCCGAGGCCGACCCGCTGGGCGCCGAACTCACCGCGCAGAGCGAGGCGTTGCAGACCGTCTCGGAACTGGTCGGCACCCTCGACCTGGCCGACGCCACCACCCGCACCGCCATCCTGGACCGGCTCGCCGACGTCCTCGGGCTGCTCAACCGCGCCCGCGCCGCCCTCACCGTCCGCCGCCGCGAACTGCGCACCCGCGAGACCGCCGCCGAGTTCGCCGCCGAGACCGCCCTGCTCGCCCAGGCCACCACCGCCGCACTCGCCGCCGCCGACACCCCCGAGGCCTGCGCCGACCAGCTCGGCCGACTCCTGCTGCGCATCGAGCAGTTGGACACCCGCTTCGCCGACGCCGACCCGGCGCTGGGCGAGCAACTCACCGACCGGCGCGCCGAGATCCACGACGCCCTCACCGCCCGCCGCCAGCAGCTGCTCGACGAACGGGCCCGCCGCGCCGACCGGATCGCCTCCTCCGCCGAACGCATCCTCGACACCCTGCACCGGCGGCTGACCGCCCTCGACACCGCGGCCGAGATCGACGCCGCCCTCGCCGCCGACCCGACCGCCGTCAAACTGCGCGATCTCGCCGCCCAGTTGACCGCGCTCGGCGACCGGGTCAGGGCCGAGGAGCTGACCGGACGGCTGCGCGCCGCCCGCGGCCGCGCCCACCGGTCCCTGCGCGACCGCGCCGAACTCGCCGGCGACGGCCCCGGCACCCTGCGACTGGGCCGCCACCTGTTCGCCGTCACCACCCAGCGGCCCGAACTCACCCTCGTCCCCTGGCGCGGCCGCCCCGCTTTCACCCTCACCGGCACCGACTACCGCTCCCCCGTCACCGACCCGGCGTTCGCCGCCACCGAGCGCTACTGGGACCGGCCGCTGCCCTCGGAGACCCCCGCGCTCTACCGGGCCGAGTACCTCGCCGCAGGCCTGCTGCTGGCCGCCGAACCGGACGGGCTGGACGCCCTGCGCGCCGAGGGCGACCTGCTGGAGTTCGTCCGTCGCGCCGCCGAGCAGCGCCCGGACGAGGGCTACCAGCGCGGCGTGCACGACCACGACGCGGCGCTGCTGCTCCGCGCCCTGCTCGAACTCCACGCCGGAGCGGGACTGTTGCGCCACCCGGCGGCCGCCCGGGCGGCCGCGCAGCTGTACTGGGCGTACGGCGCCGACGAGCGGCAGCGACTGGCCTGGCGGACCCGGGCCCGCTCGCTGGCCCTCGCCCGGCAGGCGTTCGGCGCGGCCCCGGCGCCGGCCGTCCTGATCGCCCTCGACGCCTTCGCCGGCGAACTCGGCGCGGCCGTCTCGGCGTTCGCCGCCGGGGCCGGGGCGGACGGGTCCGCCGGGCTCAGCGCGTCCGCCGGGCTCAGCGCGTCCGCGGGGCTCGGCGCGTCCGCGGGGCTCGGCGCGTCCGCGGGGCCGTACCTGGTGGCCGAACTCGCTGCCGCCGAGCCGGCGTTCGCGCTCTCCCCGGGGGCGTCCGCGCTGCTCGACAAGTTCCACGCCGCACCCGAGTCGGCCGGGCTCACCGACGCCCTCGCCGCGCTGCCCGCCGAGCCCGCGCTGCTGCCCGCACGACGCCAACTCGCGCGCGCCTGGCTGGAGTCCAGCGCCGACGCCGCCGACCCGGCCGACCTCGCCGAGGCCGCCGCCGTGCTGCTCTGCCCGTCCCTGCCGCGCCGACCCGCCGAGGGCGCCGCCGCCACCCGCCTCACCGGACTGCTCGGCGACCACCCCCGGCTCACCGGCGGCGCACTCGACCTGCGGCTCGACGAACTCCTGGACCGCACGGCGGAGTTCGCCGCCACCGAAGTCCCCGGATACCGGGCCTACCAGCGGCTGCGCGCCGACCTGCTGGCCGCCGAGCACACCCGGCTACGGCTCGACCAGTACCGCCCGGCCCCGCTCAACGGCTTCGTCCGCAACCGGCTCATCGACCAGGTCTACCTGCCGCTGGTCGGCGACAACCTCGCCAAGCAGCTCGGCACCGTCGACACCGGCGGACCGGTCGACCGCAGCGGCCTGCTGCTCCTGGTCTCCCCGCCCGGGTACGGCAAGACCACCCTGGTCGAGTACCTCGCCGAACGGCTCGGCCTGCTGCTGGTCACCGTCAGCGGCCCCGCACTCGGCCACCGGGTCACCTCCCTCGACCCCGCCGAGGCCCCCGACGCCACCGCCCGCCGCGAGGTCGAGAAGCTCAACTTCGCCCTGCACGCGGGCAACAACGTGCTGCTCTACCTCGACGACGTCCAGCACACCTCGCCCGAGTTCCTGCAGCGCTTCATCCCGCTCTGCGACGCCCAGCGCCGGATCGACGGGGTGTGGGACGGCGAGGCCCGCGAATGGGACCTGCGCGGCAAGCGCTTCGCCGTCGTCATGGCCGCCAACCCGTACACCGAGTCCGGCCGCCTCTTCCGGCTGCCCGACATGCTCGCCAACCGCGCCGACGTCTGGAACCTCGGCGACGTCATCGCCGGGCGCGACGACCTCTTCGCGCTCAGCTTCGTCGAGAACGCCCTGCCCGCCAACCCGCACCTGGCCCCGCTCGCCACCGCCGACCGCGCCGACCTGGACACCCTGCTGGCCCGCGCCGCCGGCTCCCCGAGCGGCCCCCTCGCGGGCGCGTGGCCCGCCGCCGAGGTCGAGCGGATGACCGCCGTCCTCGCCGGGCTGCTCCACCTGCGCACCACCGTCCTCGCCGTCAACCGCGCCTATCTGGCCTCCGCCGCCCAGGACGACCGCACCCGCACCGAGCCCCCGTTCCTCCTCCAGGGCTCCTACCGCAACATGTCCAAACTCGCCCAGCGCCTCGACCCCGCCCTCACCCGCCCCGAACTCGACGCGCTCCTCACCGACCACTACCGCGCCGAGGCCCAACCCCTCGGCGCCGACGCCGAGGCCCAACTCCTCAAGCTCGCCGCCCTGCGGGACACCCTCACCCCGGACCAGGCGGCCCGCTGGGCCGAGCTGCGGCGCGCCTGGCGGAGTTGAAACCGGCGGCGGCCACCCGGGAGTGGTTGCTCAGGTGAGGGTGCGGCGCGAGCGCTGCGAGCGACCGGAACACGTCTGCGGGTGTGAATCCGGCCGGGTGCGGTCCGGCCACGATTACCAAGCACCAAGCGGTTCGGCGTTGTTGTTCACGGCCGGTTCGACGCCGAGCGGGCAGCAAGGTTGCGGCGCACAGCAGCCTCGGCACGTCGGCCGACCTCCGCTCACCAGGAGGAGCGAGGCATCTGATCAGCTCATCGTGCGACCGCACAAGACCTCCCGGCGGGGCAAGCCCCGGGCCGCATGCGTGGCGTGCGAGTCCGAGCACCACGTCCGGGGCTAGCTTTGGGCACATGGGCGCTCAAGAACTCGATCTCGCCGGGCTGCGCCGCGTCTACGGGCGCACCGGGAGCCGGTTGTTCTACACCCGGGTGGCCAGGAACGCCCGGCACTGGGGCTGGACGGAGCCGGGGCAGTCGAAGTGGCGGCTGTGGCGGGCGCAGCGGCAGCTGCAGGACGTGCTGGGGCGCAAACTGGCGCTGCCGGCGGGCGCCCGGGTGCTGGACGCCGGGTGCGGGGCGGGGGTGGTGGCGCGGGCGATGGCGGACCGGTTCGGTCTGCTGGTGACCGGGGTCGACGTGCTGGACTTCCACCTCGCCGAGGCCCGCCGGCTCAGTGCCCGGGCGGCACTGGCGGATCGGACCGTCTTCTCCTGGGGCGACTACCACCGACTCCCCTTCGAAGAGGGATCGTTCGACGGCGCGTACTCGATGGAGACGCTCGTCCACTCCTACGATCCGCCGCGCGCGCTGGCCGAGTTCCACCGGGTGCTGCGCCCGGGCGGACGGCTGGTGCTGCTCGGCCCGATGAGCACCGCGCCACTGGACGAACTCGCCCCGCAGGCACGGGCGGTACTGGAACCGTACCTGGACGCGATGGTGTTCCCCGGTGCGAAGGTCTACCACGCGCGCAACCTGCCGCAGCTGCTCGCCGAGGCCGGGTTCGAGGTCGAGGAGGCGCTGGACGCGACGGCGTACTACACGCCCACCTCGGAGGCGGTGCACGCGTACTTCCGGCTGCCGTGGGCGGTGCTGCGGCGGTTCGGCGATCCGGCGCGGTGGCTCAACCTCCGCTCCACCGTGGAGATGTACGCCGTCCGCGAGTACGTCGCCTGGTACGTCCACACGGCCGTGAAGCCGGGCAGGTAGCACCGGCACCCGGACCCGAACCGGAGAGGTGCCCCGGGGAACGGTCGATCGGGCTGTTCCGGCGCCGGGTGCGGCAGTTCTACCCGGACGCGGACGGTACTCGCCGAGGCCGAGGCGGCGGGCGGTTCGGCGGTAGGCGTTTCAGCAGTGGGCGGCGCCGGCGGGCGGCGGCGGGCAGGGGGCGGTCAGGTGCCGCCCGGCGCGGCCAGCGTCTCCCACACCGGATCGGGCAGCCCGGGGACCGTCCGCCCCGCGGCCTGCCATATCCGGGCCAACTCGGCATAGATCGGCGCCTCCGGGTCGAGGTGCAGATAGCTTTCCGCACCTTGGAGGATCGTTTCTTCGACCGACCGCCGCCGCGGAGCCGGCATCACCCCAGGACTACTACTCACGCCCGCCCAACGGACCCCGTCCGGACCCGGACACGGCCGCGTCAACCCCACAGCCCGCACATCAACCCCGCGCGGGCTCATCCTGCTCCGGAGAAATTATGCAGACCGGTCTACATGTTCCTGCTGGACATCACCTCGCACAGATCAACTACTTCGCCAGCAGAATCACCTGTCCGACTTCCTGCGCACGGGAACGAATCAGTAGACCGGTCGACATATTTCCCCCGGGCCCACACCCGCCCACACCCGCCCACCGCCGCCTACCGCCGCCCGCGGGCTGCGGCCAGCAGCTCCGGGACGGTGGCGAGCTTCACCCGGGGCCGTCCCTCGGCCTCGCCGCGGGTGCGCTCGGCCCGCTCCACGGCGCGCAGTTCCTTCAGGCCGACGGCGTCCGGGCGGCGGTGGCGGACGAGGCGGTCGAAGTCCTTGCGGCTCGCCGTCGGCGCGACCAGGGCCCGGGCGGTCGCGTCGTCGAGGAGCGCGTCCACGGTCTCGCGGGCGCAGGCCCGGTTGGCACCGATGCCGCCGGACGGTCCGCGCTTGGCCCACCCCACCACGTACGTCCCCGGCAGCGGCCGCCCCGTCCCCGGGTCGACGACCCGCCCGCCGTGGTGCGCGACCGTCGCGGTCCGCTCGTCGAAGGGCAGTCCCGGCACCGGCACACCCCGGTGCCCGATCGAGCGCACCACCAGCCCGGCCCGCAGCACGTCCGTCTGCCCGGTCGGCTCGGCCCGGTCGCCGGTCGGGTCGCCGGCCCGGTCGCCACCCTGGTCACCCGCCCGGCCGCCCGCCCGGCCGCCGACCAGGGTGGTCCGGGCGACGGTCAGGCCGGTCACCTGTCCGTCCCCGGTGAGCGCGGTCGGCGCGGACAGGAAGCGCAGCACGATCCGCCGGCCCGGCGCCGGCTCGGCACCCCCGTCGAACGGCACCAGCGGCAGCCCGGCGAGCAGTGCGGCCCGCGAGTCCGGCGCGGCCGTCTCGATCGCGGCCCGGACCTCCGGGTGGTCCTCGACCACCACGTCGACGCCCGGCAGTTGCCGCAGCGCCAGGAACTCCGCCGTGGTCCAGGCCGCCTGGGCGGGCCCGCGCCGGGCGAGCAGCACCACCTCCCGGACCCGGCTGCGGCGCAGCGCGGCGAGGGCGTGGTCGGCGATGTCGGTGGCGGCGAGCCGGTCGGGGTCGGTGAGCAGGATGCGCGCGATGTCGACGGCGACGTTGCCGTTGCCGACCACCACCACCCGTTCGGCGCCGGGCCCGGACAGGTCCACCGTGTCGGCGGGCACGGTCGGTTCGGCGTTGTACCAGCCGACGAAGGCGGTGGCGGGCAGGCTGCCCGGCAGGTCCTCGCCGGGGATGCCGAGCCGCCGGTCGGCGGCCGCGCCGACGGCGTACACGACGGCGTGGTGGTGGGCGGCGAGTTCCTCGTGCGTGACGTCGGCGCCGATGTCCACGTTGAGGTGCATCCGCAGCCGGGGGTCGTGGAAGACGCTCGCGAAGCTGTCGGCGATGCGCTTGGTGGACTGGTGGTCGGGCGCGACGCCGTGGCGCAGCAGGCCGCCGGTGACGGGCAGTCGGTCGATTATGGTGATCTCGGCGCCGGTGCTGCGCAGCAGTTCCTGCGCGGTGTACCCGGCGGCAGGGCCGGTGCCGACGATGGCGACGCGCAGCACGCCGAGCCCGTCGGGCAGGCTGCGCGGGAAGCTGGGCGCGCCCCAGGCGTGGTCACTGGGGTGGTCGCGGTACCAGTCGCGGTTGAGGTCGCCGAACGCGGTGTCGGGCCCACGCAGCCGGTCGACGGGGAAGACCGCGTCCACCGGGCAGGCGTCCGCGCAGGCGCCGCAGTCGATGCAGGCCACCGGGTCGATGTACAGCATGTCGGTGGTGCCGAACTCCGGTTCGTCCGGGGTCGGGTGAATGCAGTTGACCGGGCAGACGGACACGCACGAGGCGTCGTTGCAGCAGGTCCGGGTGATCGCGTAGGCCATGGCCGGGGTGGGGTCCTCGCTGGAGGTGAAGACGTGTGGGGGGGATTCGGAGCGGCAACTGACGCATCCGGAGAGATGTCTGACGTGACGTCAGAGCATGTGGACGCGGCGGTAGATGGCGGCCGAGCGGCTGGTGATCAGCCCGGTCTCGGCGAGGAAGGCCATCAGGTGCCGGGAGCTGGTGCGCATCATCGCCTTGCGGTGCTCGTTGGCCCGCACTTCGACGAGCGCCCGTTCGATGTCGAGCCCGGCGGCGCGGTAGACCCCGGGGTGGACCATGCTGCTGACGATGACGTACGCGCCGACGGCGATGCCGGTGGCCGAGGTGCGGCGGCGGGCGGGGCCGGCGTGGCGCATCCGCTCGCGGATCTCCTGCCGGGCGAACTTCATGTGCCGCGACTCCTCGACCACGTGGATCCGGGAGGTGCCGCGGACGATCTCCAGGACGTTCTCGCCGCGCATCCAGTCGCGCTGCATGACGTCGAGCACCTCTTCGGCCACCAGGATTCCGCCGTAAGCCAGTTCACCCTTCGCGAGGGCCTTGAACGCGCGCCCGGCCTGGGCGATGACCTTGTTGGGCCGGTACGCGGGGACGCCCATCTTCGCGCAGGCGCGGGCGAACATGATCGAGTGGCGGCACTCGTCGGCGATCTCGGTGAGGGCGAACTGGAACTCGGCGTTGGCGGGGTTCTTGAGGTACTGGTCGCGCAGCACCATCTGCTGGAGGATCATCTCGAACCAGATCCCGGTGTTCATGATCGAGCAGACCTCGTGCCGGGTGAGGGTGACCCGCTGCCGCTCGGTCATCTCGTCCCACAGCCGGGTTCCGTAGAGGGTGCTCCACTCCGGGTTGAGGCCGTAGTGGTCGTCCGGGAGGGGCGCGTCCCAGTCGATCTCGGTCGAGGGGTCGTAGGAGAGGGTGGCGGCGGAGTCCAGCAGCCGCTTCGAGACGTCGTCGTCGGCCGCGGTGTGGCCGTGCGCGCCCGCTGCCCGCCCCGCCGCCGCGTTGGTGAGAGCCATGGCTGCCTCCAGGTGCCTGCTCCGCGGGTGCCCGCTCACCCGCTTATTAGACGGACAGTACAATAAGAGCCCGCCCCCGAGAACCCCCTGCGCAGCACCAAGCAGGCGCACGGCCCGAGGCCCGCGCCCCCTCCCCGCTTCGGAGCACGACGAAGGGCGGGGCCCACCCGGACCCCGCCCCACACCGCCCCGCGTCACCCGCCGATCGCGCCCCGCAGCGCCTCCGCCGCCTCCGCCGTCGCCTCCCGGAAGCGGTGGCCGACACCGAGGTAGTTGGCGTAGCCGTGGATGAGGTCCGGCTGCCGGCTCAGCCGCACCGTCACCCCGGCCGCCCGCAGCGCCTCGGCGTAGGCCTCCCCCTCGTCCCGCAGCGGGTCGAAGCCCGCGGTGCCGACGTACGCGGGCGGCAGCCCGGACAGGTCGGCGGCGAGCAGCGGCGACAGCCGCGGGTCGGCCGGGTCGGTCGGCCCGGGCGCGTAGCGGTCCAGGAACCAGTCCATGTCCGCGCTGGTCAGGAAGAAGCCGTCACCGAACAGTTCGCGCGAGGGCCGCCGGACGGAGGCGTCGACCGCCGGGTACAGCAGCAGTTGGAACACCGGTGCCGGCCCGCCCCGGCGCACCGCCACCTGCGCGGTGACGGCCGCCAGGTTCCCGCCCGCGCTGTCCCCGCCGATCGCGATCCGCTCCGGGTCGGCGCCCAGGTCGACCGCCTTGGCGTAGGCGTAGTCGAACGCGGCCAGCGCGTCGTCCGCCGCCGCCGGGAACGCGTGCTCGGGCGCGCGCCGGTACTCCACCGACAGCACCCGCACCCGGGCCCGCTGCGCCAGGAACCGCACCACGTGGTCGTGGCTGGCCCGGCTGCCGACCACCCAGCCCCCGCCGTGCAGGTACACCAGCAGCCCGGAGCCCGCCGCCAGCCCACCGGGCGTGTACAGCGTGGCCGCCAACTCGCCCTGCTCCTGCGGGATCCCGACGTTCCGCACGGCGACCGGCTCGATCCTCGCCCCGCCCACCAGGTACCGCGCGTGCTCCATCGCGGCCCGCGACGGCCCGACGCCGCCGGGCATCACCAGGGCGGCCTTCGACAGCCGCTGCAGCTTGAGGATCAGTTGCGCGTCCAGTGCCAGCACCTGCCCGTCCCGGACCACCGGCGCGCCCGCGATCGCCCGGCGCAGCCCCTCCGGCAGCGCGTACGCGCCCCGGACGACGGCGGCCTGGATCCGGACAGGGAGTGGAATCGTCATCGCTGCTGCCTCCTGGGGCCGCTCCCGGAGCCCCTCGACCGGGGGCCCTGACCGGGTGCCCATGATGGGCCCGGCCCGGCGGCCTGGGAAGCCCCCTCGACGCCCCCTCGACGCCCCCTTCACCCGCCCTCGACCCGACCGACCCGGCCGACCGGCGCAGGCGGCCGGTGCCGGCGACTCTCACTCGCACGAGTGAACGACCGGCCGGGGCACGGCCGGAGCGCCGGGCCGGCCCGAGTCCCACCGCGACCGGACGAAGGCCGACGGCGGCAGCTGACGGCTCGCCCCCTGCCCCCTCCCCCGCCCGCCGGGGGCCGCGCCGCCGTCAGGAACGGTCCCGCGCCTTGCTCCCCCGGCCCGTCCGCGCACGCCGGTCCTCGGCGTCGAACGCCGCCAGGGTGCGCGTCCCGGGCCCGAGGGCGCCCTCCAGTGCGCGCAGGACGTCGCCGTCCAATCCCCCCACCGCCTCGGCGAGGTCCTCCGCCACGTCCCGGGTGATCTCCGCCGCCACGACGTCCTCGGGCGTCCGCGGTCCGAGCTTGCTGACGGCGGCGGCCGCGCGGGCGGGGGTGAGCAGGGCCGAGGCCTGGACCAGGAGCCAGGCGGGGACCCCGGCCGCGCCCTGCGGCGGGACGAGGTACGGACGGGCGCCGTCGTAGCGCTCGTCCTCGGCGAAGGCCTGCTGCTTCACCTTCAGGACGGGGCGGACCGCTGCGCCCGTCTCCCGCCACTCCCCCGCGGGCTTGAGCACGTACCCCTCGGCGAGGTTGTCCGCCGGCTCGGGCAGTCCGAACAGCGCGGGCACCCGGCTGGGGAAGGCCACCGGCAGCTCCTGGAGCACGTTCAGCGGGCCGTGCCCGAGCAGCGGTACGCAGCTGAGCCCGGCGGCGGCCGCGGCGGCGCGCAGGTCGCGGTCGGCGATCCACCACCGGCCGTCGGCGGTCTCCACGGTGGCGTCGAACGGCAACCACCGCAGGTCCGGCGCGTACCAGACGCCCGTCTGCACCGGCTCGACCCCGGCGGCGGCCGGCACGTCCGGGTGCGGGTAGGACCCGCCGGCCAGTTCGCCGTAGACCGTCACCACCGCCTCGTCACCCCGCCCGCCGCGGACGCCGCGGACGGCGGAGGCGAGGCGGGCGGCCGCCACCGAGATCACCGGCCAGATCCGGCTCACGCCGAAGAAGCCGTCCAGCGCCTCGCCGTCCAGGAGTTCGCGCCGCTTGGCCGCACGGACCGCCCCGGCGCCGTCGCAGACCACCGCGAAGTGCGCCCCGTGCACCTTCTCCGCGGCGGTCCACTCCCGGCTGCCGGGTGCACCGGAGCGCGCCCGCGCGGGGATCTTGGGGTAGGGCCGCAGCGCGGCGTCGTCGAACGTGGTGTCGGACACGGACTCGATCCTCGCCGCCGTCCCGCGCCGGGGCAACGGAGTTACCCGCTCAGGCCCCCACCGCTCCCCACCGGGCCTCGCGAGGCGAAGACGGCGAGGTCCTGGGCCACCGCCGCCGCCACCGCGGACTGCTGCGGCTGGAGGTAGAAGTGGCCGCCGGGGAACCAGCGGGCGGAGAACCCGCCCGTCGTGTGATCGCGCCACTTCAGCAGGTCCTCGCGGCTCACATGCGGGTCCGCGGCGCCGCCGTAGGCGCTGATCGGGCAGTCGACGCGCGCGCCGGGGGCGCCCTGGTACGTCTCCACGGCCCGGAAGTCGGACCGCAGGGCGGGCAGCACGGCGGCCATCAGTTCGTGGTTGGTGAGCAGGGCGGTGGCCGTGCCGGACAGCTCGGCCAGTTCGTCGGTGAGACCGGCGTCGTCCCGCAGGTGCACCCCCCGGTCCTGCCGGACCGACGGCGCCGCCCGCCCGGAGGCGATGAGTCCGGCCGCGCCCTGCCCGGTGCGCGCCTGGAGCTCCAGGGCCACCTCGTAGGCCACCACCGAGCCCATGCTGTGGCCGAACAGCACCGGCCGCCGGTCCAGCCAAGGGTCGAGGGCGTCGGCGATCCGGCGCGCCAGTTCCCGGATGTCGTCGACGGGCCGATCGGCGATCCGGTCCTGTCGGCCCGGGTACTGCACGACGAGCACCTCGGCCGTCGCGGACAGCGCCTTGGACAGGCCGACGTAGGCGGTCGCGGAGCCGCCGGCGTGCGGCAGGCACAGCAGCGTCGGGCCGGCGCCCGTGGGCTGGTGGTACTGCCGGATCCAGGTGCCGCGTCCCACCCGGCTCTTCACTGCGGTCATGGTCAACTCACCTTCCGGAAGGCGTGATCGGGGCGCGCTGCCGGGGTCGGCGGCGCGAAGAGAACGAATAGTCGCCGACAAGGGGCCTGACGCTTTTCCGCGCCCCGCATTCCGGGACGGTTCAACGAATTCCGCGGCGAGAATATAAGACCATTCGGTAACTCAACCTACGCAGTTGAACGTGCACTTGAAGGTACTGGCACAGGGTGACGGCACCCCCGCTATTCTCTATTCCGCGCGGACGACTCCTGGCATCCAGCAAGGCGTTCAACCGATGAATCCGAACAATTGAACAGCGCCGCGGCAAGGCGCGCGACGCCACGAGTGACGCCGGATGACGTCACCATGACGTCATCCGGGGTTGCCGTGACGTCACAAGTGTGGCAAGCTGACGTCATGAACCTCGAAGCGTATGTGGGCAAGCTGCGACAGGAGCTGACGGCGGCCGCCGAATCCAATGGGCCGGACGCCGTCGAGCTCACCGAGCGCCTGCTGCGCCCGATGGAGGCGGCCGTCCGGCTGACACTGCTGGACGCCCTGTCGGACGCGGCGGAAGAGATCACGACCGGGCTCGCGCCCGGCTCGGTGGACCTGCGTCTCCGGAAGGGGGTGGCCGACTTCGTCGTCACTCCCCCACCGCAGACCACCCCCGAGGAGGCGCACCGACCGACCGAGACGCCGGTGACGTCACCGGTGACGCCGATGACGTCACCCGCGACGCCGCTCGACGTCACGGACGGTGCCGTGGCCCGGATGACCCTGCGCCTGCCCGAGCCGCTCAAAGCCCGGGTGGAGCAGGAGGCCGGCGCCGGGGGCCTCTCGACCAACGCCTGGATCGCCCGCACCCTGACCGACGCCATCGACCAGCTCGACCGCAGCAGGCTCCGCGCCGCCGGGGCCGACCGGCCCGGCCGCAACTTCAGCGGCTGGGTGCACTGACCGACCGCCCCCGACCGCCCCGACTCGCCGCACCGCACCGCGCACCCGACCCGCATCAGGAGTGATTTGTCATGCACACTTTCGAAACCCCCGCCCCGATCGACGTCGAGCTCGATCTGGTGATCGGTGACGCCCGCGTCATCGCCGGTGACCGCTCCGACACGATCGTCGACGTGGCCCCCGGCGACCCCGCGAGCGCGGCGGACGTGACCGCCGCCGAGAAGACCACGGTCGAATTCAAGGACGGCACCCTCGTGGTGAAGGCTCCTCGGCAACGCGGTTACCTGGGCATCGGCAGTGGCAAGGGCGCCTCGGTGCGGGCTACCGTCCAGGTGCCGGCGGGCTCCCGGGTACGCGGCGCCGTCCAGGAGGGCGGCTACGACTTCGAGGGCCTGCTCGGCTCCTGCGACCTGCGCACCGGCAGTGGGGACATCGCACTGGGCCAGGTCGGCCCGGCACGGCTGAAGACCGACCTCGGTGACGTCACCGTGAGCCGCGTCGCCGGCGACGCCGAGGTCAGCACCGGCGGCGGCAAGCTGCGGATCCGCGCGATCGAGGGGACCGCGGTCATCAAGAACCTCGCCGGCGACAGCGAGATCGGCGACATCGCCGGTGACGCCAAACTGCGCGCCTCGGCCGGCGACCTCGTCGTCCGCCGGATCCGTGCCGGGCTCACCGCCAAGACCGACGCCGGCCGGATCATGGTGGACGAGGTCTCGCAGGGCAAGGTCAGCCTGACGTCCGGGGGCGGCGGGCTGGAGGTCGGCATCCGCGAGGGCGTCGCCGCCTGGGTCGACGCCCAGTCCGAGACCGGCAGCGTGCGCAACCTGCTGGACGACTCCGGCAAGCCCGCGGCGACGGCGCAGACCGTCGAGGTCCACGCCCGCACCCAGTTCGGCGACATCGTCGTGCGGCGCGCCACGGCCGACCCGCTGGACTGACCGACCGTCGGGTCCTGCCCACCGGAGCCGGACCGGCCGGCACCGAACGCCCGACACCACCCGACCCGCCGGATCCGGCCCGATCGAAGGAACGACCGATGACGTTGACGCTCATGACGAATCGAGGGGACATGACTGCACCACGGCGGTCCGCCATCACCGTACGCGGACTGCGGAAGGCATTCGGCGAGCAGGTCGTGCTCGCCGACCTGAACCTGGACGTGGCCGAGGGGACGATCTTCTCCCTGCTCGGACCCAACGGAGCCGGCAAGACCACCACCGTCGAGATCCTGTCCACCCTGGTCGCGGCGGACGCCGGCGAGGTGCACATCGCCGGCCACGACCTGGCCCGCGACCCCGGCTCGGTCCGCCGTTCGATCGGCGTCACCGGCCAGTTCTCGGCGGTGGACGGGTTACTCACCGGCGAGGAGAACCTGCTGCTGATGGCGGAGCTGTGCCACCTCTCCCCCGCCGACGGGCGGCGCCGGGTGGACGAGCTCCTGGAGCGCTTCGACCTGACCGAGCACGCCAAGAAGGTCGCCGCCACCTACTCCGGCGGCACCCAGCGCCGCCTCGACCTCGCCATGACCCTGGTCGGTGACCCCCGGGTGATCTTCCTCGACGAGCCGACCACCGGCCTGGACCCGCGCAGTCGTCGCGCCATGTGGGAGATCATCCGCGAGCTGGTCGCGGGCGGCACCACGATCTTCCTGACCACCCAGTACCTGGAGGAGGCCGACCAACTGGCCGACCGCATCGCGGTGCTGGACCAGGGCAGGCTCGTCGCCGAGGGCACCGCCGAGGAGCTCAAGCGGCGCATCCCGGGCGGCCACATCCGCCTGGAGTTCACCGACGAGCGGGACCTCACGGCCGCGGCCCGCCTGCTCGACGCCTCGCCCGAGCCCGACTCCCTCGCCCTCCAGGTCCCCGGTAGCGGCGTCCGCGCCCTGCGCGCCGTCCTCGACCGCCTCGACCAGGAGGGGATCGAGCCGGAGACCCTGTCGGTGCACACGCCCGACCTCGACGACGTGTTCCTCGCCCTGACCAGCCGTCCCGGCGCCGAGAAGAAGCAGGAGGCCGCACGATGAGCACCGCCAACTACGCGCTCCGAGACACGCGCACCATGATGCGGCGCAACTTCCGCCACAGCATGCGCTACCCGCTGCTGATGATCTCCTCGCTCGGCGTGCCGCTGATCATGCTGATCCTGTTCCGCTTCGTGCTGGGCGGCTCGATCGCTCCGAGCGTCAGCTCGGGCCCGTACATCGACTACGTGGCGCCCGGCGTCATCCTGATCGCCGCGATCATGGGCGCCTCGGGCACCGCGATCGCCGTGAACACCGACATGAAGTCCGGCATCATCAAGCGGTTCCGCACCATGGGCATCTCCCGCGGGTCCGTGCTGGCCGGCCACGTCGTGCGCAGCGTCATCCAGACCGTCATCGGCACCGCCCTGGTCGTCGGCATCACGCTCGCCGTCGGCTTCCGCCCGAAGGCCGGGCTGACCGGCTGGCTCGGCGCACTCGGCATCGTCGTGATGCTCGCCTTCGCCCTGACCTGGCTGGTCGTCGCGTTCGGCCTGGTGGCGCAGACCCCCGAGGGCGCGAACAGCTCCACCCTGATCTTCCAGGTGCTGCCCTTCGTCAGCAGCGCCTTCGTCCGGCCCGAGTCGATGCCCACGGGCGTCCAGTGGTTCGCCGAGCACCAGCCCTTCACCCCCTTCATCGACGCGGTGCGGGGCCTGCTGATGGGCACCCCGGTCGGCAACAGCGTGCTCTGGTCCGCCGTCTGGTGCGTCGTCCTGAGCCTCGTCGGCTACGTCTGGGCCCGCTCGGCCTTCGAGCGCTCCCCCTCCCGCTGACCCGCGGGTCACCCCGAACGGCCGTTGTCCGTTCTCGCCACCCCCGTCCTGAACGGGCGGCGGTCCCAGCAGAGCCCCCGGCCCACCCGGCGCCGGGGGCTCTGCCGTGCTCCGGAGCGCCACCTCGGCTGCAACGGGGCCGGCGGCGTGCGGAACGTGGAGCGGTACGGCCACCGACCGCAGGCACGACCCGTCGCGCGCCCGGGGGCCGGTGGCCGGTCGGTCGTCCGCCGCACGGCCGCAGACCGACAGCCCCGGGATCGGATGCTGCGGCCGGTCCCCGAACTCCCCTCCGCGAGGGCGGAGTCCACAGCCCGTCCGGCCCGAGCTCGAACGACGACGGCCCGCGGTCTCGCCGCGGGCCGTCGTCGTGGAAGGGTGCTCCCCCTCGGGTTCCCTCACCTCAGGACGACCGGGAGCTTCTTCGGGCCGTTGAAGTTGGGGTTCGCGAAGTACTCGGCGGTGCGGTCGGTGTCGAGCCGGATCTCCCGGTAGCGCTCCAGCATGATGCCCAGCGCGATCCGCCCCTCCAGGCGGGCCAGCGGAGCGCCCACGCAGAAGTGGACGCCGTGGCCGAAGGCCGAGTGCGGCGGGGTGTCCCGGCCCTGGCCGAAGCGGTTCAGGTCGAAAGTGTGCGGGTCGGCGAAGCGGGCGGGGTCGTAGTTCGCGGAGAGGATGCTCGCGAACACCGGCTGCTGCGCGGGGATGGTGACGCCGGCCAGCTCCACCTCCCGGGTGGTGATGCGGCCGCTGGCGTTGAACGGCGGCCGCAGCCGCAGCGACTCCTCGATCGCGGCCGGGACCAGCCCCGGGTCCGCCCGCAACTGGTCCACGGCCCACGGGTTGTCGTCCAGGCAGCGGACCGTGTTCCCGAGCAGCAGGGTGGTGGTGACGTGCCCGGCGAGCAGCAGGATCGCCGAGAAGGTCATCACCTCCTCGTCGGTCATCCGCTCCCCGTCCACCTCGGCCTGCACCAGCTTGGTGATGAGGTCGTCGCGGGCCCGGCTCCTGCGGTTCCGGACGTGCTCCAGGAGGTACTCCTTCATCGGCGCGACCGCCTCGGTCGCCTTCCGCGCCAGGTCCGGGTCGAAGGGGTTCTCGAAGGTGGCGTCGAAGAGGTTGTCCACCCAGGAGCGGAACAGCTCGTGGTCGGACTGCGGCACCCCGAGCAGCTCCGAGATCACGGTGATCGGCAGCGGGTAGAGCAGGGCGTCGACCAGGTCGACCTGGTCCGCGCCGTCCACCTCGTCCAGCAGCGCGTGGGTCAGCTCGCTGATCCGGGGGGCGAGGTCGGCGACGGTGCGCGGGGTGAACGCCTTGTTGACCAGGCTGCGGTACTTGCGGTGGACCGGCGGGTCCATCTGCGTGATGTTCCCGGAGCGGAACATCTGGTCGGGGGCGATCACCGACATGTCGGAGGAGAAGACCGCGTGGTCGGTCAGCACGCGCTGCACGTGTTCCTGCCGGAACACCTGCCACATCCGCAGCTTCCCGTCGAAGGCGACGGGGTGTTCCTCGCGCATCCGGCAGGCCCAGTCCAGCAGGGCGGCGCCGCCGTCGGTCGGCGCGGGCATCACTTCGGGGAGCAAGGTCTCGGTCATGGTGGAATCCGTTTCCAGGAGAGGTGTGACAGCGGAAGGGGAACGGCGGCTGGTCAGAGAGTGAGTCCGCCGTCCACGCCGAGGACCTGGCCGGTGATGTAGGAGGCCCGGTCCGACAGCAGGAACAGCACCAGGTCGGCCACCTCGTCGGCAGTGCCGAGCCGGCCCTGCGGAACGCGTGACACCACCTGCGCGCGCACCCGCTCGGGCAGGTCGGCGGTCATGTCGGTGTCGATGAAGCCGGGGGCGACGGCATTGGCCCGGACGCCGCGGCCGGCCACCTCCTTGGCGAGTGCCTTGGTGAAGCCGCAGACGCCGGCCTTGGCGGCCGAGTAGTTGGACTGACCGACGTTGCCGTACACGCCGGAGACGGAGGAGAGGGTCACGACGGCCCCCCGGCGGCGCTTGACCATGCCGAACACGGCGGCCCGGCAGACGTGGAAGGTGCCGTCGAGGTTGGTACGCAGCACCTGCTGCCAGTCCTCGTCGGAGGTGAGGACGGCCGGCCGGTCCCGGGTGATGCCGGCGCTGGTGACCAGCGCCTCGGCGGGGCCCAGGGCCGCCTCGCCCGCCTCGACGAACTCCCGGGCCGCGGCCGGGTCGGAGACGTCGGCGAGGTGGGCGTGCACCCGGGCGCCGCGCTCCTTCGCCTCCCGTTCGACCTCGGCGGCGAGGTCGCCGCGGGAGTGGTAGCAGAACCCGACGTCGTAGCCGTGTTCGGCGAGGCGCAGCACCGTGGCGCGCCCGATGCCCCGTGAGCCTCCCGTGACCAGTGCCACCGGACGTCCGGACATGTCGATCCTCCTTGCTGGTAGGTGGGGCGGGAACGGTGGAGCCCGCGGGTGGGACCGGCGCGCACGGCGCGCCGGTCCCACCCGCGGTGAAGTCAGCCGATGCGCAGCAGCGCGCAGCCGACCCGGCCCTCCGCGTCGGTCGCGGTGGCCACCACCAGCCGGCCCGGCTCGCCGGGCCGGGACAGCAGCTCCGCCAGCTGGAAGCCTGCCGCCGCAGCCCGGGTGTCCCCGAGGGCGTCGAGGCTGGCGGTGGCGAGCGGTACGTCGCCGAAGACCTCGGCGATCGCCGCGAGTTCGGCCTCGCCGCGCGGCCCGAGGGCGGGGGACGGCGCGACCACGGCGACCTTCCCGGGCTCGACCCCGGCCCGGTCGAGGGCCCGGGTCAGACAGTCCCGCACGGCGGGGCGCACCAGGTCCGGCTCCGGGAAGAACCCGAACTCGACGGCGACCACCGCCGCCCCCTCGCCGTGCGGGCCGCCGGACCCGCCGGGCCCGTCCTTGCCGACGGGTCCGGCCGGCTCCAGCAGGAACATCACGCACCCCTCGCCGGAGGGCCGCTGCGGATCGTCCTCGTTGCGCGCCTGCTCGTAGGAGTCCCGGGCGTCCGAGCACTCCTCCACCGCACCGACCAGCACCGCCCTGGCGTGCCCGTTGCTCTGCAGCCGGCAGGCGTAGCTGAGGGCGAGCAGCGAGGTGAGGTGGCTACCGCAGATGGTGGAGTTGGGGCCCTTGATCCGGTGCCAGATCGCGCACTGTCCGGCGTGGTAGTTCATCAGCACGACCGGGAAGAGGCTGGGCGGCACGTCGAAGGGCTTCTCCCGGGTGTAGGAGTCGTGGTCGAACTCGGTCAGGCTCTGCAGGCTCCCCTCGGTGGTGCCCAGGACGAGACCCAGCTCGTCGTCGGCGCAGCGACGGTCGTCCTTGCCCAGCCCGGTCCGCTCCAGTAGCCGGCCGGTGGTCACCACGGCGAGTGCGGTGGCTCGGTCCATGGACCGGATGCCCTTGCGGCCGAGGGCCTCCTTGATGTCGAAGCCGGGCACCAGGCGGGATCCGGCCTCGGGGGCGGCGGGACCGTCGAGCACGGCCTGCCGGTGCCCCTCGGCCGTCCGGCCGAGCGGGGAGTGCGCTTCCCACGCGGTGATGACACTGTTCACGGACGAACCTCCCGGTCGATTCGGCCCATCAGGAGGACGGCGTCGTTGCCGCCGAAGGCGAGCGCGTTGTTCTGCACGATGCGCAGGTCGGCCGCGCGGGCCGTGTTGGGCACGCAGTCGATCTCGATCTCCGGGTCGGTCTCGATGTGGTTGATGGTGGGCGGGATGAATCCCTCGTCCAGGGCGATCGCGCAGGCGGCGGCACTGAGCGCGCTGGACGCGCCCATGCAGTGGCCGAGCATCGACTTCAGCGCCGTCACCGGCGGCGGGCTGTCGCCGAACACCTGGTGGATGGCCGAGGCCTCGGTGGCGTCGTTGGCCAGGGTGCCGGTGCCGTGCGCGGATATCAGGTCCACCTGGTCGGCGGTGATGCCCGCATTGGCGTGCGCCCGGCTCATGCAGGCGGCCATGCTGTCGCGGTCGGGGGCCACCGGGTGGTGCGCCTCGCAGACCAGTCCATGGCCGAGGACCTCGGCGTAGACCCGGGCGCCCCGGGCGAGCGCCGAGTCCAGGCTCTCCAGGACGAGGACGGCACTTCCCTCGCCGGTGAGGATGCCCTGCCGGCCCTTGTCGAAGGGCCGGCAGACGTCGGGGGCGATGGTGCCCAGCCGGTAGAAGCCGACGAAGATGTTGCGCACCAACGCGTCCGCGCCGCCGCACAGCGCCAGCTCGACCTCGCCTGCGGCCACTGCGTCGAAGCCGTAGCCGATCGCGTAGTTGCCCGCCGCGCAGGCCGTGGGCACGGTCACCGCCTCGGTGCTGAGCAGGCCCAGTTCCTGGGCGATGTCGGCGGACAACCGCCCGGACCGAGCCCGGCGGGCCCGGCCTCGGTCGACCGCCCCCGTTCCGGCCGCGAGCTGCTCGCGGACCGACATGCCGATCTCGTCGGCCCCGCCGCTCAGGGTGCCCACCGCGATCAGCGAGCGGCGGCGGCGCACCTCCTCCGCCGCCAGGCCCGCGTCCTCGACGGCCAGCCGGGCGGCGACCGCCGCGAGCTGGCTCGCCCGGCCGGTGTCGGCCGGCACGAGGCGGTGGAGCAGCTCCTCGGGATGGAAGTCCGTGACCTCGCAAGCCGTGGTGTGTTCGAAACCGCTGGTGTCGAAGCTGGTGATGGTCCGTGCCCCGGAGCGGCCCTCCCGCAGCGCCCGGGCGAACTCCTTCGCGCCCAGGCCGATGCTGCTGATGACCCCCAGACCGGTCACCACCACGCGTCGCCGCGCGGATGTCTGTCCTGCCATATCGGGTTCCTCCGTTCGTGCCCGTCCGTTACTTGCCGCCCCGCGCTTCCAGCACCACCTCGTAGGTGCTGGCGAGGTCCTGCATCCGCAGCAGCTCCTGCTGCTTGATGGAGACGTCGAAGTGCCGCTCCAGCTGGGCGAGCAGCTCGATCGCCCGCATCGAGTCGGAGTCGAGGTCGTCCTGGAAGTGGGCGGTCCAGGAGACCTCCTCGACCTCGACCTCCAGGACGTCCGCCACGATGTCGCGGATCTTGTCGCGCAGGTCCGTGTCGATCGCTGTGCTGGTCATGGTGTTTCCCTCCTGTGTCCGGCCGGCCGGCCGGTCACTGTCCGTCGAGCAACTGGTTGACGACTGCGCAGATCTGCGCCGCGGGTTCGGGCAGGTGCATTCCGTGGTGTGTGCAGTCGATGTCGAACTCCCGGATCCCGCCCATGACGTAGGGCTTCCACTGGGGCGCGTAGGACGCCCAGGAGTTGTGGGCCGCGCGGAAGAAGACCACGTCGCCGTCGTAGACGGGCGCGTCGAACTTCCCCATCAGGGCCATGTGTTCGATCTGGATCCTGGTCATGGTCTCGAAGAGCGAGTCGTACTCCTCCGTTCCGGCCAGGTGTCCGACGTAGAGCCGGAACATGGCCCGGATCTGGTCCTCGTCCGCGTCGGCGGTCCCGGCGGTCTCCGCGAAGAAGTCGCTGGGCGCGCAGTCGAGCAGGGCGAGCAGCGCCACCTCGTGGCCGCGGTGGCGCAGTTCGGCGGCCATGGCGTGGGCGAGGGTGCCGCCGAACGACAGGCCGAGCAGGTGGTACGGCCCCTCGGGCTGCACCGCCAGCAGCTCCGTCAGGTAGTCGTCGACCATCTCCTCGATCGATGCGGGCAGCGGCGAGGTGCCGTCCAGCCCACGTGCCTGGATGCCGTACACCGGCCGGTTGTCCGCCACCCGGCCGGCGTAGCCGAGGTAGCACCAGGACAGGCCCCCGCCCGGGTGGATCCACCACAGCGGCTTCTCCTCACCGCCGGTGCGCAGCGGCAGGACCACGGCGAAGGGATCGGCGGACTGACTGGTGCCGGTGTCACCGGCCAGCCGGGCCGCGAGTTCCGCGACCGTGGGCGCCTCGAACAGGGTCCGCAGCGGCGCCTCGACGCCGAGCAGCTCACGAACCCGGTTGGCCAGTCCGATGGCCCGCAGGGAGTGGCCGCCGAGGGTGAAGAACCCGTCGTCGATGCCGACCCGGTCCAGGCCGAGGGCCTCGGCGAACAGGGCACACAGGATCTCCTCCCGGGCGTCGCGCGGCGCCCGGTAGGCGGCGGCGGGCAGTTCCGGGGCCGGCAGTGCGGCCCGGTCCGGCTTGCCGTTGGCGGTCAGCGGCAGCGCGTCCAGGACCACGAAGGCCGACGGGACCAGGTAGCCGGGCAGCCGCTCGACGCTGTGCTCACGCAGCTCCGCCGGGTCGACGTCGCCGACCAGGTAGGCCACCAGCCGCTTGTCGCCGGCGGTGTCCTCCCGCACCAGCACCAGGGCCTGTCCTACTCCGGGGTGGGCGGCGAGGACGGACTCGACCTCGCCGGGCTCGATCCGGAAGCCGCGTACCTTGACCTGGGCGTCGGCGCGGCCGGCGTACTCCAGCAAGCCGTCGCCGGTCCACCGGGCGAGGTCGCCGGTGCGGTAGAGCCGGGTGCCGTCGCCGGCGAACGGGTCGGCGAGGAAGCGTTCGGCGGTCAGGCCGGGCCGGTTCAGGTAGCCGCGGGCCAGTCCGGCTCCGGCGAGGTAGAGCTCGCCGGTCACGCCGACCGGGACCGGGCTGAGCCGCTCGTCGAGGACGTAGGCCCGCATGTTGTCCAACGGCGTACCGATCGGAACGGCAACGGGCACCTCCTCACGCGTTCGCATGGCATGGCGGGTGGCGAAGGTCGTGGTCTCCGTCGGCCCGTACCCGTCCACGACCACCGTGCCCGGGCAGGCGGCAAGGACCCGCCGAACGGCCTCCGCGGCGACCGCGTCCCCACCGGCCCAGACCTCACGCACCCCGGCGAAGCAATCCGGACGATGCTCGGCGAGCAGGTGGAACAGACCCGCGGTCAGCCAGGTTCCGGTGATCCGCGCATCGCAGAACAACCCGGCCAAAGTGGCCAGATCAAGCTCCCCGGGCGGCGCGACCACGACGGTGCCGCCACCGAGCAGCGGAACCCACAGCTCGTAGGTGGTCGCGTCGAAGGAGTGCGGCGAGTGCAGGAGCACCCGCTCGTGCGCACCGCCCTGCCAGGCCCGGTCCGACGCCAGCGCCACGACGTCCTTCTGCCGAACCGCGACGCCCTTCGGCTCCCCGGTGGAACCGGAGGTGTACATCACGTACGCCAACTGGTCCGGGTGCACCGAGACCTGCGGATCAGTCTCCGGACACCCCTCGGCCCCGGCCAGATCACCGTCGCTCAGCAGCACCGCCGCACCCGCCTGCCGGCGGATCCACTCCAGCCGCTCCCCCGGCCACGCGGCATTCAACGGCACGTACACCCCGCCGGACTTGGCGACCGCCAGCAACGCCACCACCAACTCGACCGAACGCTCCATCAGCACCGCCACCGGCACCTCCGCCGACACACCCCGCCCGATCAGCCAGTGCGCCACCCGGTTCGACCACGCGTCCAACTCCGCGTACGTCAGCACCCCTTCCTCACCCACCACGGCCACCGCGTCCGGCGTCACGGCCGCCTGACGGCGGAACAACTCCGCGACCGCCCCCTCCGGCACACCCGTCGCGGTGTCGTTCCAGTCCACCAGGACCCGCCGCCGCTCCTGCACCGACAGCACCTCGACCTGCCCCAGACGCAACCGCGGCTCGGCGGCGACCTGCTGCAACACCCGGACGAACCGGTCGGCCAGCGCCGCGACCGTGGCACGGTCGAAGAGGTCGGTGGCGTACTCGATGCCGCCGCGCACACCCCGGCCGTCGGCTCCGGACACCTCCATCACGTTGAAGAACAGGTCGAACTTCGCGGTGTCGGTCCAGGCGGCGTGCGGGGACACCCGCAGGCCGGGGAGTTCGAGGTCGGCGGCGGCGAAGTTCTGCCAGGCGAACATCACCTGGAACAGCGGGTGGTACGCGGTGGAGCGCTCGGGGTTGAGCAGTTCCACCAGCCGCTCGAAGGGCACGTCCTGGTTGTCGTACGCCGCCAGCGCCTTGCGGCGGGTACCGGCCAGCACCTGCTCGAAGGTGGGGTCGCCGGACAGGTCCAGGCGCAGCGCCCAGGTGTTGACGAAGAAGCCCACCAGGTCGACGAGGGCCTCGTCGGTGCGGCCGGCGATCGGCGAGCCGATGGTCAGGTCGTGGCCGGCGCCGAGCCGGGACAGCAGCACGGCCAGCGCCGACTGCAGCACCATCGACACGGTGGCGCCCCGGTCCCGGGCGATCCGCTCCAGCGCGGCCAGCAGCTCCGGTTCGAAGCCGAACTCGACGGTGTCACCCCGGTAGCCGGCCCGGGCGGGTCGCGGCCGGTCGGTCGGCAGGTTCAACGGCTGCGGTATGTCCGCGAGTTCTTCGGTCCAGTAGCGCTGCTGTGCCTCCAGCAGCGGGGTCGGGATGTGCTCGTCGCCGAGCAGCTCGCGCTGCCACAGCGTGTAGTCGGCGTACTGGACCGCCAGCTCCTCCCACCCGGGCGCCCGGCCCGCCCGGCGCGCGGTGTACGCGGCGGCCAGGTCGCGGGCCAGCGGCGCGACCGACTCGCCGTCCCCGGCGATGTGGTGCAGCACCAGGACCAGCAGGTGTTCGTCCTCCCCGGTCCGCAGCAGACGGACCCGCAGCGGGAGTTCGGCGAACAGGTCGAAGGGGTGCCCGGCCGCGGCGGTGAGTTCAGCCGGCACCTCGGCGGCGGCGACCTCCGCCACCGGGATCTCCGGGGCGGCCTCGTCGAGTGGCAGGATCCGCTGGTACGGCACCCCGTCCGGGTCCTCGGCGATCAGCGTGCGCAGCACCTCGTGCCGCCCCACCACGTCGCGCACGGCCCCGGCCAGCGCGTCGGTTTCCAGTGCGCCGGACAGCCGCAGCACCGACACCAGGTTGTAGGTCGCCGAGGGGCCCTCCAACCGGTGCAGGAACCACATCCGGCGCTGCGCGAAGGACAGCGGCAGGTGCTCCGGGCGCTGCTCGGCCCGGCGCAGCCGGGTGCGGGCCCGGGAGCCGGAGCCGACGGCCTCGGTGAGCGCTGCGACGCTGGGCGCGTCGAACAGTGCGCGGATGGGCAGTTCGACGCCGAGGACCGCGCGGATCCGGCTGACCAGCCGGGTGGCGAGCAGCGAGTGCCCGCCCAACTCGAAGAAACCGTCGTCGATGCCGACCCGCTCCAGACCGAGCACCTCCGCGAACAGCCCGCACAGCACCTCCTCCTGCGGGGTGCGCGGCGCCCGGTAGGAGCCGGCTGCGAACTCCGGCTCGGGCAGCGCCCGGCGGTCCACCTTGCCGTTCGGGGTGAGCGGCAGCGCGTCGAGCGCCACCACGGCCGAGGGAACCATGAACTCCGGCAGCCGTTCTCGGACGTAGCCGCGCAGGGAGGCCACCAGGGCGCCGGCGCCGCGGCCGGCCGCCGGGTCGTTGACCAGCGTCCGGTCGGCCCGCCGGGACGGGGTGTAGGTGCCGGCGAGGAGGCGGCCGGCAGTGGGCGGCGCGGGCAGCACCAGCACGTCCATCCGGTCCACCGCCTCGGGCGACCAGGTCGGCACCGCCTCCCAGCCGAGCCCGGCGGCCCAGTCCCACAGGTCCTGCGGGTCGAGCGGGGCGCCGGCGTCCGGGGCCTGCGGTTGCGGCGCCACCTCCAGGGCGTGGGCGGTGGCGGCCTCCCCGGTCAGGCGGGCGTTGGGGATGCCGGTGACCCGGAGGCCGGCCGGGTCGAGCGCACGGCCGCGCCGCTCCACGTCGTCGAGGCCGTCGACGTCCCGGCCCCAGACGAGGACGGGCAGCCCGGCGCCGTCCAGGGCCTGGACCGGCGCCTTGTGCAGGACGACCTCGTAGCGGTGGCGGGTCAGCTCGTTGTGCACCCGACCGGGCTTGAGCCGGATGTCGACCGCGCCGGCCGCGTGCTCCTCGGCCCAGCGGGCGAACCACTCGGGGTCGACGACCAGTTCGCGCTCCGCGCGGACGGCCTGCTCGACGGCGGCGCGCAGGCCCTCCGGCTCCGCGCCCGGCTGCTGGAGCTGCTGCACGGCGGCGTGCAGCAGGGGTAGCGAGCCCGCGTGGCGGACGTCGCCGACCACGATCCGACCGCCGGGGGCGAGCAGCTCCATGGCCTGCGCCAGGACCCGGTCCAGGTAGGCCGCGTCGGGGAAGTACTGGGCCACCGAGTTGACCACGACCGTGTCGAAGTAGCCGAGCGGCAGCCCGTCGGTGTCGTCGGCGGGCCGGCAGAGCAGCCGTACCCGGTCGCCGCAGCCGGCCTCGCCGACCTGGCCGCGCAGCCGCTCGACGACCGACTCCGAGAAGTCGGTCGCCCAGTACTCGTCCACGGCCTCGACGAGGTGGGCGAGCAGCAGACCGGAGCCCACACCCAGTTCGAGCACCCGGCGCGGGGCGAAGGACAGGATGTGCTGTACCGCGGTGTCCCGCCAGGGCCGCATCTGCTCCAGCGGGATCGGTTCGCCGGTGTAGGCGGACTGCCACACCCCGAAGTCCTCGCCCCAGGCGGCCTCGGCCGCGTCGGCGTACGCCTGGTCGTAGACCTCCTGCCACTCGCGGACCTGGTCACGGGCGCCGGAGCCGGAGCGGTCCCGGGCGGGCACGACGTACGCGACCAGCCGCTGGTCGCCGGGCTGCTTCTCGCGGGCCACGACCACGGCGCGGGCGACGTCGGGGTGGCCGGCCAGTGCGGACTCGATCTCGCCGAGCTCGATCCGGAACCCGCGCACCTTGACCTGGAAGTCGACCCGCCCGAGGTACTCCAGCTGCCCCTGGCCGTTCCAGCGGGCCAGGTCCCCGGTGCGGTACATCCGACTGCCGGCCGGGCCGTACGGGGAGGCGGTGAACCGCTCGGCGGTCAGCGCGGACCGGCCCCGGTAGCCGCGGGCGAGGCCGTCGCCGGCCAGGTACAGCTCGCCCGGCACGCCGGGCGGCACCGGCCGAAGGCGGTCGTCGAGCACGTACACCCGGGTGTTGGCGATGGGCGCGCCGATCGGGGTGCCGCCTCCCTCGGTGAGCCGGGCCGCGGTGGACCAGATGGTCGTCTCGGTCGGCCCGTACAGGTTGGTGACCTCGGGAGCCAGGGCGCACAGCGAGTCGGCGAGGTCCGCCGGCAGCGCCTCACCGCCGACCAGTACCCGGACCCGGCGGACCCCCTCGGGGTCCTCGGCGACCAGCGTCTGCCACAGCGACGGGGTGGCCTGGACGGCGGTGACGCCGTGCCGGCGGATCAGCTCCGTGACGGCGGAGGGCCGGGAGACGGTCTCCTTGTCCGCGAGCAGCACCGCGGCGCCCGAGACCAGCGGCAGGTAGAGCTCCAGACCGGCGATGTCGAAGGAGACCGTGGTGACGGCGAGCAACCGGTCCTCGGCGGTCAACGGGAACCGCTCACGCATGGCGGCGAGGAAGTTGCCCAGGGCCGCATGCGGGATCACCACGCCCTTCGGCCGTCCGGTGGAGCCGGAGGTGTAGATGACGTACGCCGGGTGGGCCGGAGCGAGGGCGACCGCCGGGTCGGCGTCCGGGTACCCGGCGAAGTCGCCGGCCAGGTCCTCGTCCCGCAGCACCAGGACGGGTTCCGCGTCGTCGAGGACGTACTGGATGCGGGCGGCCGGGTAGTCGGGGTCGAGCGGGACGTACACCCCGCCGGCCTTCAGCACGGCGAGCAGGGCCACCACCAGGTCGGCGGACCGGTTCATCAGCACCGCCACCGGCGCCTCCGGGCGGACGCCCCGCTCGACCAGCCAGTGCGCCACCCGGTTGGCCCGGGCGTCCAGTTCCGCGTACGTCAGGACGACGTCCCCGCACAGCACGGCCGGGGCGCCGGGGGTCTCGGCAGCCCGGCGGGCGACCAGCCCGGGGACGGGGGTCGCGGGCACGTCGAGCACGGTCTCGTTGCGGGTGTCCAGCAGCATCCGCTCGGCGGCGGAGACCACGTCCACGTCGCCCACCGCGGTGCGCGGGTCGGCGACGACCTGCCGCAGCACCCGGACGAAGCGCTCGGTGATCGCCTCGACGGTGGACCGGTCGAACAGGTCGGCCGCGTACTCGACCACACCGATCGCGCCGTCCCCGTCGGGGGCCTCGGCCAGGTTGAAGAACAGGTCGAACTTGGCGGTGTCGATGGAGACCGGCTCGGGCGTCATCCGCAGCCCCGGCAGCTCGAACTCGCCCCGGGTGAGGTTCTGCCAGGCGAACAGGACCTGGAACAGCGGGTGGTAGGCGGTGGAGCGCTCGGGGTTGAGCAGTTCCACCAGCCGCTCGAAGGGCACGTCCTGGTTGTCGTACGCCGCCAGCGCCTTGTCCCGGGCGAGCGCCAGCAGGTCCTCGAAGGAGGGGTCGCCGGACAGGTCCAGGCGCAGCACCCAGGTGTTGACGAAGAAGCCCACGAGGTCGGCGAGCGCCTCGTCGGTCCGGCCCGCGATCGGGGAGCCGATCGCGATGTCGTCCCCGGCACCGAGCCGGCGCAGCAGCACCGCCAGTCCGGCCTGGAGCACCATCGACACCGTGGCGCCCCGCTCCCGGGCCAACTGCTCCAGGCCGACGAGCAGTTCGGCCTCGAAGGTGAACTCGATGCTGCCTCCGCGGTGACCGGCCACGGCCGCCCGGGGTCGGTCGGTGGGCAGCCGAAGCGGCTGCGGCACGCCGTCCAGTTCCGCGTGCCAGTAGGCGGACTGGCCGGCGAGCAGGCTGTCCGGGTCCTCCTCGTCGCCGAGCAGCTCGCGCTGCCACAGCGTGTAGTCGGCGTACTGGACCGCCAGCTCCTCCCACCCGGGCGCCCGGCCCGCCCGGCGCGCCGTGTACGCGGCGGCCAGGTCACGGGCCAGCGGGGCGACCGACTCGCCGTCCCCGGCGATGTGGTGCAGCACCAGGACCAGTACGTGCTCGTCCTCGCCGCAGCGCAGCACCCGGGCCCGCAGCGGGAGTTCGGCGAACAGGTCGAAGCGGTGGTCGGCCGCCCCAGCGATCGCCGCCTGGACCGCCTCGGCCGCGACCTCCACCACCGGGATGTCCAGGACCGCCTGGTCCACCGGCAGGATCCGCTGGTACGGCGTGCCGTCCGCGTCCTCGGCCAGCAGGGTACGCAGTACCTCGTGCCGCCCCACCACGTCCTGCAGAGCGTCGGCGAGGGCGTCCGGGTCCAGCGCGCCGGACAACCGGAGCGCCGAGGCGATGTTGTAGGTCGCGGACGGGCCCTCCAGCCGGTGGATGAACCACATCCGACGCTGCGCGAAGGACAGCGGCAGGTGCTCCGGACGCTCGGCGGCGCGCACCAGCCGGGTGCGGGTGCGCCGCGCCTCGTCCAGCCCGGCCGCCAGGGTGGCGACCGTGGACGCCTCGAAGAGGGTGCGGATGGGCAGTTCGACGCCGAGGACCGCGCGGATCCGGCTGACCAGCCGGGTGGCGAGCAACGAGTGGCCGCCCAACTCGAAGAAGCCGTCGTCGATGCCGACCCGCTCCAGGCCGAGCACCTCCGCGAACAGCCCGCACAGCACCTCCTCCTGCGGGGTGCGCGGCGCCCGGTAGGAGCCGGCTGCGAACTCCGGCTCGGGCAGCGCCCGGCGGTCGAGCTTGCCGTTCGGGTTCAGCGGCAGGGCGTCCAGGCGGACCAGCGCCGCCGGCACCATGTACTCGGGCAGCAACCCGGCCACGTGCGCGCGGACCGCCTCCGGCTCGGCCGCGCCGGTGGTGTACCCGACCAGCCGGCGGCCGCCCTCGGCGTCCGGGCGCACCACCACGGCGCTCTGCTCCACGCCCGGGCAGGAGGCCAGCGCGGACTCGACCTCGCCGAGCTCGATCCGGAACCCGCGCACCTTGACCTGGTCGTCGACACGTCCGGCGAACACCAGGTCGCCGTCGGCGTTCCAGCTGACCAGGTCGCCGGTGCGGTACATCCGCTCGCCGGCGCCGAACGGGCAGGCCACGAACCGGTCCGCGGTGAGGTCCGGGCGGTTCAGGTAGCCGCGGGCCAGTCCGGTGCCCGCGAGGTACAGCTCGCCGAGCGTGCCGGCCGGGACCGGGCGCAGCCGGGTGTCGAGCACGTACACCCGCGTGTTGGCCACCGGGCGGCCGATGGGCGCGGCGTCCCCGGCCGGGCCCTGGTCGTCGGCGGTCCAGGCGGTCGCGTAGACCGTGGCCTCGGTGGGGCCGTAGATGTTGGAGAGCACCGCCTCGGGAGCGGCGCGACGCAGCTGGGCGAGGGTGTGCGCGGCCAGGCCCTCGCCGGCCAGCACGACATGCCCGACCGCTCCCAGGACGCGGGGGTCGCGGGCGATCGCCGCCATGGCGGACGGGACACCGCTGAGCAGTCCGCCCGGCGCGATCGCGGCCGGGTCGTCGGCCAGGGCCAGCAGGTCGGCGACGATCCGCACGGTGCCGCCGCAGGCGAGCGGCGCGAGCAGTTCGAAGACCGAGACGTCGAAGTTCAGCGAGGTGGCGGCAGTCACCCGGCTCAGTGCGGCGACGCCGAACCGGTCCACCGCCCAGGCCACCAGGTTCACCGCACCGCGGTGAGCGACGACCACGCCCTTGGGGCGGCCGGTCGAGCCCGAGGTGTAGATCACGTAGGCCGGATGGCCGGGCGCGACCGCCACCTCGGGCCGGGTGTCCGGGTGGGCCGAGGCGTCGGGCAGTTCGGTCAGGGTGAGCGTCGGGCGGGCGTCCCGCTCGATGTACTCGATGCGCTCGGCCGGGTAGTCGGGGTCGATCGGCAGGTAGGCGCCGCCGGCCTTGAGGATGGCCAGCAGGGCCACGACGGCGTCCGTGGACCGGGGCAGGGCGACGCCTACCAGGGTCTCGGGACCGACGCCCCGCTCGACCAGCCAGTGCGCGATCCGGTTGGCCCTTCGGTCCAACTCGACATACGTGAGCAGGTTCTGACCATCAGTCACCGCCGGGGTGTCCGGGGTGCGGTCGGCCTGCGCCTCCACCAGGTCCACGAGCGTGCCGTCCGGCAGCGGGGCCGCCGTGGCGTTCCACTCGACCAGGACCCGCTGCTCCTCCTCGGGCGAGAGCACCTCGATCCGGCCGACCTGGATGCCCGGGTCGGCGAGGAGCTGCCGCAGGACCCGCAGGAAGCGGTCGGCCACGGCCTCGATCGCCGCGCCGTCGAACAGGTGTCGCTGGTACTCCAGGATCAGCCGCAGGTCCGGGTCGGCGGCGGCGATGACGGTCAGCGGGTAGTGGGTGCCGGTGGCCGGGGTCAGCCCGGTCACCGTGAGGCCGGACGCGGAGGTGGCCTCCGCGATGCCCGCCTGGTCGACGGGGTAGGACTCGAAGACGACCAGGGTGTCGAAGAGCGTGCTCAGGCCGGTCTCGTGCTGGATGTCGGCCAGCGGGTGGTGATGGTGGTCGAGCAGGGCCGCCTGCCGCTGCTGGAGTCCGGTCAGCAGGTCGGCGAGCGATCCGTCCGGTGCACAACGGGCCCGCACCGGGAGGGTGTTGATGAACATCCCGGCCATCGTGTCCACCTCGGTGAGGTCGGCGGGCCGCCCGGAGACCGTGGCGCCGAACACGACGTCCTCGCGCCCGGTGAGGCGGGACAGCAGCACCGCCCAGACGCCCTGGACGAGCGTGTTGACCGTGATGCCCAGCTCGGCGGCGCGCCGCACCACCGCCCGCGCGTCGTCCGGCGACAGCCGCACGTCGAGCTTGCCGACGGCCGACGCCTCCTGCCTCGCCCGACCGACCGCCTCGGGTGCCAGCAGGGTGGGCTCCTCGATGCCGTCCAGTTCGGCCGCCCAGGCGCGGGCGGACTCGGCGCGGTCGCGGGCGGACTGCCAGACCAGGAAGTCCCGGAACCGGCCGGCCGGCGGCAGTGCGGCGACGTCGCCCCCGGCGGCGTAGAGCCGCAGCAGGTCCTGCATCAGCACCGGCAGCGACCAGCCGTCCAGCAGGATGTGGTGGTGGGTGAAGACCAGCTCCGCGCGGTCCTCACCGGTCCGGACCAGCGTCATCCGCAGCAGCGGGGGCACGGCCGCGTCGAAGGTCGTGGCCAGGTCCTCGGCCAGCAGCTGCCGCAGCGCCTCCGCGCGCTCCTGCTCGCCCCGCTCGCGCAGGTCGACCTCGCGCCAGGGCAGGCGGGCGCCGTCCACCACGAGCTGGACGGGGGTGCCGTCGGCGGCGTCCACGAAGGCGGTCCGCAGGTTGGCGTGCCGCTCCAACAGCCCCTGACCGGCCGCCCGCAGGCGCTCGGCGTCGACCTGGCCGGCCAGGTGCAGGGTCAGCTGCACCTGGTAGGCGTCGAAGGCCGCATCGGCCATCCGGGCGTGGAAGAGCAGGCCGGACTGCAGCGGGGTCAGCGGCCAGGCATCCGCGAGGCCCGGGTAGTCGCGCTCCCACTGCTCGATCTCGCCCTGGCCGACGGCGACCAGCGTCAGGTCGGACGGCGTCAGGCCGCCAGCCTCCGGACCGGAGACGTGCTCGGCGATCCCGGTCAGCGCCCGGCACCACAGCTCGGCCAGCTCCGCCACCTCCTCGTGGTCGAGGAGTCCGGCCGGGAACCCGAAGGTCGCGCCCAGCCGAGGGGCACCGTCCGGGCCGTCGGTGACCAGGGCGTTGACCTCCAGGACGGACATGGCGGGCATGTCGGCGTCGAGCGGCGCGGCGAGCCCGGACGCGTCGGCGGCGGGGGTCCAGCCGAGGCCGCGGAGCTCCTCGGGCATGTCGGCCGTCGAGAACCGGCCCAGGTAGTTGAACCCGATCTGCCCAGTCGATCCGGCCGCCGCGAGGACCCCACCCGTCTCCGGGTTCAGATACCGCAGCAACCCGTACCCGACACCCTTGTCCGGCACCGCCAACAGCTGTTCCTTGACAGCCTTGACCACCCGGCCCGCCGCAGCGCCACCGCCAAGTGCCTGCTCGACGTCGGCACCACCGAGATCGAGCCGCACCGGGAACATGCTCGTGAACCAGCCCACCGTCCGCGACAGATCCGCCCCCGGCACCACCGCCTCCTCACGCCCGTGCCCCTCCAGACGCACCAGCACCGACGACTCGTCCACCCCACGCACCGACCGCCACCGCGCCACCGCGATAGCCAGACCAGCCAACAGACCGTCGTTCACGCCACCCCGGAACACCGCCGGCACCCGCGTCAGCAACGCCTCCGTCACCTCCGGCGCCAACTCCACCCGCACCTGCTCCACCGTCGAGACCACGTCCACCACCGGATCCAGCACACGCGACCCCAGCAACGGATCCGAACCCCCGACAGCCCTCAGCCACAAGGGGAGTTCAGCCACCCGCTCAGACGAGCAGGCCTCCTCCACCAACGCATGCGACCACCGCCGCACCGACGTACCCACCGGAGCCAACTCCGGCACCGACCCCCCACACACCTGACGCCACGCATCCGCCAGATCCGGCAGCAGGATCCGCCACGACACCCCGTCCACGACCAAGTGATGCAACACCACCACCAACCGCCCGGCAGCCCCGGCACCCAGGTCGAACCACACGAACTGCGCCATCACCCCACCGACCGGATCCAACCGACTCGCAGCGGCCGCCAGTTCAGCCCCAGCAAGGTCACGCCACGACTCCGCCGCGCACTCCACCCGGTGCACCAGCGACGCCACCTCCACCGAACCCGACCCCGACCCACCGACCAGCAGACCCGCACCCGCACCCGCACCCGTCACCAGGCACGAGCGCAGCACGTCATGCCGCTCGAACACCGCACCCAGCACCGCCACCAAACCCGCCTCGTCGATGCCCACCGGGAGTTCCAGCGGGAGGGACATCGAGAAGCGGCTGTGGTGGTCCGTCAGGTCCAGCAGATAGTGGCCGATGGGCGGCAGCGGCACCCAGCCGGTGCCACCGCCCTCCAACTCAGCCAGGACGACCGCGTCCGAGGCGCCTTCGGCCACCGCGACGGCGGCCAGCTCGGCCACCGTCCGGCAGTCGAACACCTGCCGGGGGGTGATCCTCACCCCGAACACCCGCGCCCGCGCCACCACCTGGATCGTCCGGATGCTGTCGCCGCCCACCGCGAAGAAGTCGTCGTCCACACCCACCCGGCCCAGGCCCAACACCTCGGCATACACCCCGCACAACACCTCCTCCCACGCGGTCCGCGGCGCCCGATAAGCACCCGTGGTGAACTCCGGTTCGGGCAGGGCCTTGCGGTCGAGCTTGCCGTTCGGGGTGAGCGGCAGGGCGTCCAGGAGGACGAAGGCCGAGGGCACCATGTACTCGGGCAGCAGCCCGGCCACGTGCGCGCGCAGCTTGTCCGCCGCGACGGAGGCTCCGGTGACGTAACCGACGAGGTGCCGGCCGCCGTCACCACGCTCACGCGCCACCACGGCCGCCCGCTCCACGTCCGGGTGCGACAACAGCGCCGCCTCCACCTCCGCCGGCTCGATCCGGAACCCGCGCACCTTCACCTGCGCGTCCGCCCGCCCCGCGTACTCCAGCACCCCGCCGGCCGTCCACCGCGCCAGGTCACCGGTGCGGTACATCCGCTCACCCGCCGCACCGAACGGGCAGGCCACGAACCGCTCCGCCGTCAGCCCCGCCCGGCCCCGGTATCCACGCCCCAGACACGCCCCCGCCACGTACAACTCACCCACCACACCCGGCGCCACCGGCAACAACCCCGCACCGAGCACATAAGCCCGCATGTTCCCGATCGGCACACCCACCGGCACACTGCCGGAACCAGCGCCCACGCCCTCCTCGGGCACGACGTACGCGGTCGCGTAGAAGCTCTCGCTCTGGCCGTAGGCGTTGATCACCCGCACCCCGGGTATCGCCTCGCGCACCCGCTGCACGAGGGAGGCCGGAAGCGCCTCGCCCGCCACGACGACGGCATCGGCCCGGATACGTCCGGGGGCCTGGTGGACGAGTTCGGCGAGGACGGACGGGACGGTACTGAGGACCCCGCCGTGCCATCCGTCACCCTCGGCCGGCACCAGGGCGTCGCGGACGATCTCCACCGTGCCGCCCGTGCCCAGCGTGGTGAACAGCTCGAACACCGACACATCGAAATTGACCGACGTCCCCGCCAGCATCCGCCAACCACCCGGCACACCCAACCGCTCCAC
>NZ_JARXYZ010000006.1 GCF_029894125.1 Kitasatospora sp. MAA19 | reverse complement strand
CGCGGGGGGGCCGCGCGGCGGGGCCGGCCCGGGCCGGGCCGGGCCCGCCGCGCCCGCCCCCGGCCCCGCGGGGGCGCGCGGGGGGCGGCGGGGGGGGGGGGGGGGGCTCGGTTGCGGTTTGTGGGCGGCTGGTTGGCGGCCCGGGAGCCTGGGTGGGCCGGTGGTGGTGGCCGGGGTGGGTGGGCCGGTGGTGGTGGTTGGTGGTTGCGGGGGTCTGGTCGGTGCTGTGTCTGCGGGGTGGGGGTGGTGCCCGTGGCCGGCCTGGTGGGCCGGCCACGGTGGCGGCCTGGTGTGGTGCTGGTGGTTCGGGGGTGCGGTTGTGGCGGGTGCCGGTGCCGGCGCCGGCGGCGTGTGTGTCGTGAGCCGGTGGCGGGGTGGTGGTGTCGGGTGGGCGGTGGTCGAACTCGCGCTCTCCGTCGCCTGTTTGTGCTGGTTGGGCCGTCGTCCGGGCTTCGCGGGGTTCCGGTGTTTACGTGTTCGTGTGGTGTGGTCTGGACTGCGCGGGTTCCGGTGTTCGGGTGGTGGTGTCGGGTGGGCGGTGGTCGAACTCGCGCTCTCCGTCGCCTGTTTGTGCCGGTTGGGCCGTCGTCCGGATTTCGCCGGGTTCCGCCGGCTGTGTGCCCGTGTCGGGTGGGTCGTTGCCGGACTCGGGGTTTGCGCGGTCTGGTCGTGCCGTGGCCCGTGGCCGGGTTCCGCGGGTTCCGACGGCTGTCTGCCCGTGTCGGGTGGGGCGTTGCCGGACTCGCGCTTTCCGCGGCCTGTTTGTTGCTCGTTGCTCGTTGCCTGGTTCCGGTGGCGCGTTACCCGGTTCCGGTTGCCCGTTGCCCGTTGCCGGTTCCCGTGGTCCGTTACCCGGTTCCCATGCCCCGTGCCCCGTGGCCGGTGGCCTGTTGTCCGGTTCCCGTGGTCGGTGGTGGGTGGTTGGTGCTTCGTGGTCTGTTGTCTGGTTTCTGCGGTGTGGTGGTGGTTGTTAGGTGGGGTTGGGGGGTTGGGGGTGGGTGAGGGTGGCGGTTTGGTAGTTGGGGAGGTCGAAGTGGCGGGTTTGTTTGCGGAAGCGGAAGGTGTAGGTGGGCCAGATGGAGGGGTTGTTGCCGTGTTTGTCGGTGTACCAGCTGGTGCAGCCGCCGGCGTTCCAGACGGTGCCGGTGAGGTGTTTGGTGAGGGTTTTGTTGTAGGCGGTTTGGGCTTCGGGGCGGATTTCGAGGGAGGTGAGGTGGTGTTTGTCGAGGGTTTTGAGGGCGTTGATGATGTAGGTGATCTGGGCTTCGATCATGACGGTTTGGGAGGAGTGGCCGAGGGTGGTGTTGGGGCCCAGGAGCATGAAGAGGTTGGGGAAGCCGTGGATGGTGGTGCCGCGGTGGGCTTGCATGCCGTGGGTGGTCCAGGTGTGGTGCAGGGTGTGGCCGTTTCGTCCGTGGATGCGGTGGGCGATGGGGCGGTCGGTGGCGGTGAAGCCGGTGGCGAGGATGATGGTGTCGACGGTGCGGCGGGTGCCGTCGGCGGTGGTGATGTGGGTGGGGCCGATGTCGGTGATGGTGTCGGGGATGATGTCGACGTTGGGTTGTTGGATGGCGGGGTACCAGGTGTTGGAGAAGAGGAGGCGTTTGCAGCCGACGGTGTAGTCGGGGGTGAGGCGTTTGCGGAGGTCGGGGTCGGGGACGGATTTTTTGAGGTGGCCGGCGGCCATGTTCCTCATGCCGGTGGTGCGTCCCGGGCGGGACATGAAGAACGCGACGATTTCGCGGCCGTGTTTGTTGAAGTTGCGGCGTAGGAGTTGGTAGCCGGGGAGGTGGCGCAGCATCCAGGTGTGGCGGGGGGTGTTGGGTTTGTCGGGTTTGGCGGCGACCCAGGGGGGTGTGCGCTGGTGGAGGTGGAGTCGGGCGACCTGGGGTTGGATGGCGGGGACGAACTGGATGGCGGAGGCGCCGGTGCCGATGACGGCGACGTTGCGGCCGGTGAGGTCGTGGTCGTGGCGCCATTGGGAGGAGTGGAAGACGGTGCCGGTGAAGGTGTCGAGGCCGGGTAGGTCGGGGATGGCGGGTTCGGAGAGGTAGCCGGTGCCGGTGATGAGGATCTGGGCGGTGTAGTGGCCGTGGGTGGTGTGGATGCGCCAGTGGCGGTGGTCCTGGTCCCAGGTGGCGTCGAGGAGTTCGTGGCCGTAGCGCAGGTGGGGTTCGATGCCGAAGCGGCGGGCGGTGTCTTTGAGGTAGGTGTGGACTTCGGCCTGGGTGGCGAAGGTGGATTTCCATGCGGGGTTGCGGGCGAAGGAGAAGGAGTAGAGGTGGGCCTGGACGTCGCAGGCGCAGCCGGGGTAGGTGTTGTCGCGCCAGGTGCCGCCGAGGTCGTGGGCGCGTTCGAAGACGAGGAAGTCGTCGGTGCCGGTCTGCAGGAGGCGGATGGCGGTGCCGAGGCCGGAGATGCCGGCGCCGATGATGGCGGCTTTGAGGTGGCGTACGCGCAGGGGGTTGGGGGTGGTGGGGTGGGGGGTGGTGGCGGTGTCGTCGGCGGCCCCGGGCACCGCGGTGGCCGGGGTGGGGTCGTCGGGGTTGGCGGGGGTGGGGTGTTCGGCGGTGGTGGTCATGGCCCGGTTTCCTCTGGTCAGGCGCGGCGGGTGAGGGTGACGCGGAAGTTGTTGAAGATGTGGTCTTCGAGGGTGTAGGCGAAGATGTCGAGGTAGCGTTCGAAGCGGGCGACGGTGGTTTCGTCGGCGAGGGTGACGGCTTCGTCGCGGCGGGCGGCCAGGAGCTGGAGCCAGGCGCGGCAGGCGCGGGCGAAGGACTCGGGTTCGTTGCGGATCTCGGTGACTTCGAAGAGGCCGTCGAGGCCGGCGGCGAGTTCGGGCAGGCGGGGGATGTGGCAGCCTTCGAACTCCTCGCGCTGGAGGAACTTGAGGTCGTCGAGGAGCTGGCGGCGCAGTGGGGGGTTCTCGACGGTCATGGTGTGCAGGACGAAGCGGGCGCCGGGCTTGAGGAGGGAGTGGACCTGCTTGAAGAAGACGCGGTAGCGCTGGGTGCGCTCCTTGGGGGTGAGGGAGGAGAGCACGAAGTGTTCGAGGGCGTTGATGCAGAACGCGGCGTCGTAGGGGTCGCCGTCGGCCTTGTGGTCTTCCCAGCTCTCGACGCGGGCGTGGATGGCGGGGTTGTCGAGGGCGGCGACGAAGTCGGCCTGGGTGCGGGAGAGGGTGACGCCGACGGCCTGCTGGACGCCGTGGACGGTGGTGAGGCGGTTGAGCATGGTGCCCCAGCCGCAGCCGATGTCGAGGACCTTGGCGGTGCCGGCGGCGCGGGCGAGGTCGGTGAAGACGTCGAGCTTGCGTTCCTGGGCTTCGTCGAGGGTGGCGACGAGGTCCTCGCCGTCCTCCCAGTAGCCGCCGGAGTACATCATGGTGGGGCCGAGGATGAGCCGGTAGAGGTCGTTGCCGACTTCGTAGTGGTGGCGGATGGCGTCGACGTCGGGGTTGATGGAGCGGGTTTCGGCGGTGGTCATGCGGTGGGCCCCTGTTCTGGTGGTGGGACGGGTGGAGTGGGTTGGTGCGGGTGCCGGGCCCTGTGGGGGCTGGGCGGTGGTGCGGGTACGGGCGGGCCGTGGTGGTACGTGGCCGGGGGTGTCCGGCCTGGTGTGGACGGGGTTCGTCCTGGCCGGGCGGCCGGTGCCCGCCTGGGTGCGGTCGGTCGTCCCGGGTGCGGGCGGCCGGTGGCCGCCCGGTGTGAACGGCCGTTGCGGGATCCGGTGGTTGGTGTCTGCCGGGTTTGAACGGCCTTGCGGGTGACGCTGGTTGGTGCCTAACTGGAGCGAACGGCCTTGCGGGTGGCGCTGGTTGGTGCCTGCCGGGTGTGAACGGCCTTGCGGGTGGCTCTGGTTGGCGACCGGCCTGGCCTGGGTGGCCTGGTGGCCTGGTGGTCGTGGTGTCGGCGGGCGGTTGGTGTCTGCCGGTGCCGAGTGGTCTTGCGGGGGTGGGTGGCTTTTGTCCGGGTGGCCGGGCGGGTCGTTCGTGCCGTGGGTGGTTGGTGTCTGCCGGTGCCGAGCGGTCGTGCGGGGTCAGGTGGTTGGTGCCTGGAGGGCGTGAACTGACCTGCGGGTGGAGCGGGTTGGTGGCCGGCCGGGGTGGTCGAGCGGGTCGTTCGTGGCGTGGGCGGTTGGTGCCTGCCGGGTGTGGACTGCCGTGCGGGAATGGGCGGGCGGTTTGGCGGGTGGGTGTTCGCCTGCCGGTGTGGCCGGGGGCGTCGCGTCCGGCGGGCGGTCGGTGCCCTGGTTCCTTGGACGGCCCGGCCCTGGAACGGGTGGCCGCTGCCCGCTGCCCGCTGTCCGTGTGAACGTTCCTCCCGTCGTGGACGGTTGGTGCCCGGCTGTTTGAGCGGATGTTCCCTGGCGCCGGTGGCTGGTGGCCGGTGGCCGGTGGCTGGTGGCCGCCGCCTGTGTGATCGGCCTTCCCGCCGTGGGTGCCCGGTGCCTGCTGCCTGCTGCCTGGTGCTTGGCCGGCCGGGTGGCCGGGTGGTCGTCGCGCCGCGGGCGGTTGGTGTCCGGTGTCCGTCGGCGTGAGTGTCCTTTGCGGCCTGGGTGGTTGGTTTCCGTCCGGGTGGCCGGGTGGTCGTCGTGCCGGGGGCGGTTGGTCGTCGTGCCGGGGGTGTCCGGTGCCTGGTGCCTGTCGGTGTGAGTGTCCTTGCCGGCCTGGGTGGTTGGTTTCCGTCCGGGTGGCGGGGTGGTGGGTTGGGTGTCGTGCGTGTGGGTGCGGTGTCTCGGGTCAGGTAAGCGTGTGTCTCGCAAGTGGTGCGCAAGCGTGGGTGTGGGGGTGGGGTTGCGGGGCGTTTGCGTGGGGGTGGGTTTCATGCGGTTTCGACAAGACATGTGGCCTCCATGGCCTTCCCGGGATGTTTCCGGGGGTTTCGGGTCGGCGTTGCCGGTGTTCTGTCGCCTGTGTGTCCCCGTTTTTGGTGTGGTGTGTGGGGGTGCGGTGGGTGGCGGGGGCGGGTGGTGTCGGTTCGGGTTCCCGGGGGTTGTTCGTTCCGGGTCTGTTCTGCTTCATCACGTGTTGGCGTCCCCGCGGGGGGCGTCCAGGGAAGGAAACGATCACTCATGTCCGACATCCCCACCATTGAGGACCTGGCCGCGCAGTTGCAGGCGGTGTCCGGGGCGCAGGAGATCGACGCGGACGCGGCGTTGCAGCACATCGCGGACGTGGATTCGTTGGATCTGATGGAGTGGCTGTACGGGTTCCAGAACCAGTACCCGCACATTCCGGCGGACGAGTCGTTGTTCGCGGACATCGATGACACGACGACGTTGCGGGTGGTGCACGAGCGGATTCTGGCGCTCGTGGGCCGGGCCGGCGTCTGAGCGCGCGGCCGGGGACGCAGATGAGCGGCTTCGACGTCACCGGGTGGGGGATCTCGGTTCCCGAGCGTGTGGTGACCAGTGCGCAGCTCGCGGGGCGTTTCGGTGTGGATGAGCACTGGATCGTGTCGCGGTGCGGGATCCGTGAGCGGCGGGCGGTTTCGGCGGGGCAGACGACGGCGTCGATGGCTGTGGAGGCCGGGCGGCGGGCGTTGGAGCGGGCGGGGTTGTCGGGTGCGGATATCGCGCATCTGATCGTGGCGACCGCGACTCCGGAGCAGCCCTCGCCGGCGACGTCGGCGTTCGTCCATGACGAGCTGGGGATCGCGGGTAGTGCGCATGATGTGAACTCGGAGTGTGCGGGGTTCGTGTATGCGTTGGTGACGGCGGTGGGTCTGATGCGGATGGACCCGCGCCCGATCCTGGTGATCGGTTCGGACACGCACACGCTGACCGCCGATCCCGGGGACCGGGATCTGTCGATCCTGGTGGGGGACGGGGCGGGGGCGGTGGTCCTTGAGCCGGGTGAGGTGGACCGGATCCTGGCGTGGAACCTGGGCGCGGACGGCTCGTGCAAGGACAGTCTGAAGGTCCTGGCGGGGGGTTCGCGGATGCCGACCAGTGCGGAGACGGTGCGCCGGGGTCTGCACTACGCGCAGATCAACGGTAACGAGATCTATCTGAACGCGGTGCGGTACACGGTGCGCACGATCCGCGAGACGTTGGAGCAGGCGAAGCTGGCGCCGTCGGATGTGGATCATGTGGTGCCGCACCAGGCGAACATCCGGATCATCAACTCGGTGCTCGGGCATACGGGGATCCCGGTGGAGCGGCTGGTGACGAATCTGGAGAAGTACGGGAACACGGCGTCGGCGTCGATTCCGATCGCGTTGGCGGAGGCGTTGGACGCCGGTCGGATCCAGGACGGGGACACGGTGTTGCTGGCCGGGTTCGGTGCGGGGATGACGTGGGGTTCGGTCCTGTTGACGTGGGGAGGGGCGCGGTGAGCGGCAAGGACGTGTTCGGGGTGCGGCCCCTGTCGCCGGTGGCGCTGGTGACCGGTGCCTCCGGGGGGCTTGGGCGGGAGCTGGCGTTGGAGCTGGACGCGGCGGGGTGCCGGGTCGCGGTGCACTACAACAGCGCCCGTGAGGCCGCGGAGGAGGTGGCGGGCAAGCTCGCGGGCGATCATGTGCTGGTGACCGGTGACGTGGGTGACTACGCGCAGGTGACGGCGATGTACGAGCGGATCGTCGCGGCGCTCGGGCCGGTGGACGTGCTGGTCAACAACGGGGCGGTCCGTAAGGACGCGCTGATGGCCATGCAGGATCCGGTGCAGTGGCGGCAGGTGATCGACACGAATCTGGTGGGGGCCTTCCACACCGCGCGGGTGTGTGTGCCGGCGATGCTGCGGGCGCGGTGGGGGAGGGTGGTCAACATCGTGTCGCCGTCGGCGTTGATCGCCACCGCCGGGCAGACCGCGTACGCGGCGTCCAAGGCGGGGCTGATCGGGCTGACCCGCACGCTGGCGGCGGAGTGCGGGCGGCGGGGGGTGACGGTGAACGCCCTGTCGCCCGGGTTCATGATCACGGGGATGACGGACACGCTGCCCGGGCACGTGGTCGCGGGGATGCGGGAGAAGGTGCCGGTGCCGCGGTTCGTCACCCCGCGTGAGGTCGCCCGTTCCATCGGGCTCTTCCTCGACCAGGACTGTATGACCGGTCAGGTCATCAGTATCGACTCGGGCGCCTCCATCACCTGACCCGCCCGTGCGCGTCCGTGCGCCCGCACCCGTGCGTGCCCGTGCCCGTGCGCGTCCGTCCGGCCCGTCCCCGTTCCCCGGGGGGCGGGCCGGCGGCGTGGGTGGCCGGTGGTTCCGGGTGGCGTGGGGCGCGGTCTGGACGGTCCGGTTGCCCGGAGCCCGGAGCCCGGAGCCCGGAGCCCGGAGCCCGGAGCCCGGAGCCCGGATGACCCGGCGGCCTGGAGGGGCTGGGGCTGGTGTGGGGTGTCGGGCCCGGGTGGTGTGCGGGGCTCGTCCGGGGGTGGTGTGGGGTCAGATGGCGACGAAGCGGCGGTCTGTGTCGCCGGTGATGATGCGTCCGAAGCGCATGCCGGGGAAGTGGGCGGCGGCGAGGAGGTCGCCGGTTTCGGCGGCCTGGTCGGCGATGCGGTTGCGGGCGGTGGATGCGGTGGCGGGGTCGACGTCCCAGATGACCTGCCAGTCGCGTTCGCTGAACTGGACCACGGAGTGGACCACGTCGCCGAGCAGGATGGCGCGTTGTCCGCCGTCGGAGAGGACGTAGACGGTGGAGCCGGGGGTGTGGCCGGGGGTGTGGACGGCGTCCAGGCCGGGGGCGATCGTGGTGTCGGTGTCGAACAGTTCGAGCCGGGGGCCGAGGGGGGTGAGCTTGTCGACGGCGTGGGGCTGCGGGGCGGGGCCGGTGACGAAGTGCTGCCAGTCGGCGCGGTGGGCGCGGTAGAGCGCGTTCGGGAAGACGGGGGTGCCGTCGTGGGTGGCCCAGCCGATGTGGTCGAAGTGCAGGTGGGTGAAGACGACGTCGGTCACGTCCGCGGGCGTGATGCCGTATCCGGCGAGGGAGTCGAGCAGGGCGCCGCCGCGGTAGGGGCCGTCGTCGAAGGCGCCCACCCCGGCGTCGACCAGTACGACGCGTTCCCCGGTGCGCACGCAGAACCCGCCCAGCGGCAGGCGCAGGGTGGCGTCGTCTTCGCGGTGGTGGTCGTGGCAGGCCCACGGGTCGTCCACGCCTGGGCGGGTGAGGATGTCGGCGGCGACCTCCACGCCCATGCCGTCCGCCACCGCGAGGACCTCCATGCCGCCGATCTTCACGCCCGCCTCCGTGCCCGGGACGGACCGTGTGTCCGCCGGCCACCGGCTGCAACCGGCCCGGGCACCGCACCATTCCCGCACCCCGCACCCGTTTCCGCGAGCCGCACCCGTTCGCGCAGGCCCGCCACGGGAGTTCACCAGGCGGGCAGGTGGGCAGGTGGGCAGGTGGGCAGGTGGGCAGGTGGGCAGGCGGTGTGCGGGGGTTGGTGGTGTGCGGGGGTGGGGAGGGAACGGCGCCGGCCCGCCCCCCGGGTGTGGGGGCGGGCCGGGCGTGGTGCGGGTGCTGCGGGGCGCGGGGTGTCGGCGGGGCCGGTGTTTTTGTGCCGGGGCCGTCAGTTGAGGACGGCGAGTGCGGCGTCGTAGTTCGGCTCGTCGGCGATCTCCGCGACCAGTTCGGTGTGCAGGACGGTGTCGTTCTCGTCCAGGACGACGACGGCGCGGGCGGTCAGGCCGGCCAGCGGGCCGTCGGTCAGGGCCACGCCGTAGTTCTCGTGGAAGTCGCGTCCGCGCAGGGTGGACAGGGTCTGGACGCTGTCCAGGCCCTCGGCGCCGCAGAAGCGGGCCTGGGCGAAGGGGAGGTCGGCGGAGATGCACAGCACCACGGTGTTGTCCAGGGAGGCGGCCTGGGCGTTGAAGGTGCGTACCGAGGTGGCGCAGGTGGGGGTGTCGATGCTGGGGAAGATGTTGAGGACCTTGCGCTTGCCGGCGAAGTCCTTCAGCGACCTGTCGGCGAGCCCTTCGCCGACCAGCGTGAACGCCGGGGCCTGGCTGCCGGGCTGGGGCAGCGCGCCGCCGACCTGGACCGGGTTCCCCTTCAGCGTGACCTGAGCCATGAAAAGCCTCCTACCAGCGGTGGAATGTGGTGACAACGCCGCTGATCCTACTGCGCGCCCGGTGCCAGGCACGCCCGGTGGCCACCGGCTGGACAACGCCCCCGCCCGCCCGCCCGGCCGGCCCGTCGCCCGCCCGCCCGCCCCGCCCGGCCGCCCGGCCCGTCGCCCGCCTGGCCCGTCGCCCGCCTGGCCCGTCGCCCGCCTGGCCCGTCGCCCGCCTGGCCCGTCGCCCGCCTGGCCCGTCTCCCGCCGGCCCGGCCCGGCCCGGCCGCAGCCGTGGCCGCAGCTCCCGGCCCGTTCCGTTCGTCGTCGCGCCCACGGCCCCGGCCCCGGCCCCGGCCGCTGCCGGGGCCGGGGCGTGCCTTGCTGGGGTGTCAGGTGGACCAGAACGGGTCGTCGTGGTGGGGGATGACGTCGAGGTTGCCGTTGGGCAGGGTGGGTTCGGGTATGTAGGTGCCGAAGGGGTCGCGGTCGCGGATGACGGGGATGGGGCCGACGGTGGCCTGGAAGGTGATGTTCCCGGCGGCGCCGAACAGCAGGGCGATGCCGTATCCGGCGGGTGTGGTGGCGAACATGGCGGGCTGGCGGGGGTTGACGGAGGTGATGCGGTAGCCGTGGGCCTGCCAGCCGCGTTCGGTGACGCCCAGCAGGGCCCCGTATTTGGCGGGCGCGACTTTGGTCGTCACGTGCCGGTCGCGGGTGGCGGTGGCGTAGCCCAGGGTGCGGTCCTGAAGGCCGCCGGTGGTCTGTTCGGTGGAGCGGGGCCAGCCGTTCCAGTGGCGCAGTGGCGGGCGGATGGCGGACATCGCCTCGTCGAGGAGCGCGTCGAGGGTGTGGACGGCCTGTTCGGGGGTCATGGGGGCGGCTTTCAGTGTGACCAGAACGGGTCGTCGTGCGTGGGGATGACGTCGAGGTTGCCGTTGGCCGTCACGGGGTCGGGGGTGGGGGTGCCGAAGGGGTCGTGGTCGCGGATGACGGGGATGCGGTCGCCGGCCGCGCCGATGGTGATGTTGCCGGCGTCGTGGATGGTGATGCTGAGGCTGTGGCCGTCGGGTGTGGAGGCGGCCAGGGATGGCAGGGGGGAGGCGGCGGGGGTGGCGACGGTGTAGCCCTTGGCCTTCCAGCTCTGTCCGGCCATGGCGAGCGGGGTGGCGTACTTGGCGGGGGCGATCTTGGTCATGATGTGGCGGTCGCGGCCGGCGGTGGCGTAGCCCAGGGAGTGGTCGTCGATTCCTCCGGCCTGCTCGGTGGAGCGGGGCCAGCCGTCCCAGTACGTGAGTGCGGGCTGGACCTGGGCGAGGGAGTCGTCGAGGAGGCCGTCGAGGGCGTGCAGGGCCCGATCGGGCGGTACGAGTGAGGCGGACGGCACGGCAGTGGCGCCGCCGCCGCCGACGGCGGTGGTGATGCTGCTGCAGGCCGTCAGTGCCGGTGCCAGCACCACGGTCGGCAGGGCTGCGGCCGGCCGCGGCACCGGCCTGCCGCGCCGGCGCGCGGGCCGCCCCGGCGGCGCCCCGGCGGGGAAGGGCCGCAGGGATCCGCGCTGTCAGGTGCCCTGCGGCCGGGCCGTGCCGGCCGCGGGGCGTGCGTCGGGTGACGGCCGTGGTGGCCGGGTGGCGATGAAGACGAGTTCGCGGCCCGGCCGGTCGGGTGCGCCGCGGACGTCGTGCAGGGCGAAGCCGTGTGCGGCCAAGTCCGCCTCCACCTCGGCGCGTTCGCGAAAGCGCAGGGTGGAGGTGGAGGTCAGGACCTGCCCGTCGGTGGCGAACACGTAGGTCCACCGGAAGGTCACCAGCGCCCCGTCGACCGCGACCAGGTCGGCCCAGGTCTCGACCGCGCCGGCACCGGGAAGGTCGGTGACGGTGCGGGTGGCGTCGCGGTTCCAGCCCTCCCAGGCCCGCCGGGCCGGATCGCGGGTCTCGAACACCAGGTGCCCGCCCGGGCGCAGCGCCTCGAAGGCCCGGGCGAGGGTGGTGTGCCAGGCGCGGGGGCCGGTGATCTCCTGGGCGGTGTTCGCGGTCATGGCCACGAGGTCGACCTGCGGCGGCGGCAGGGCGACGGCGTCGCCGTGGATCCAGCACACGTGCTCGGCGCCGGGTTTGGCCCGGGCCACGTCGAGGCAGGCCCGGGCCGGGTCCACGCCGACGACCTCGGCCCCGCGGGCGGCCAGCAGCAGCGCGAACACCCCGGTCCCGCACCCGATGTCCAGCACCGTGCGCGCGCCGAGGCGCCCGGCGAGGTCGAGGTAGGCGTCCAGGTCGCCGCGGTCGGCCTGCAGCGGGTCGTAGAGCGCGGCGAGCCGGGGGTGGGTGAAACTCTCGTCGGCCATGCGGGCGACGGTAGCGGTGAGGGGCGCCCGGCGTCCGCCGAAAATCCACGGGCCCGCCCGGGCCCGGCGGACCTGGCCGGGCCCGCCGCTGCGCACGGCGGTGGCGAAGGTGCGCCGGGTGTGGGGGAGAAGGGCGGGCACCGGCCCGCCGCTGAACGTGTTTCCGGCCCGCCGGGCCTGCCCGTTCGCGTGCACGGCCGCCCCCTGGCCCGGCGAGCGGACGTCCCGGGTGCGGCGCGGTGGCGGGCGCCGGTGTGGCGGTGTGCCCGGCGTCTACGGGCCGTCCGTCGTGCTGAACCCGTGAGGGGGTCTGTCGGTCGGGTCCACCCCGACGGCTTCGAGCCCCTGGAGGTCCTCGGCGGCCGGGTCGCCGGGCCCGGGCGTCCGGTCCGGCGGGGCCGTGCGTCCGGTCCGGCGGGGCCGTGCGGGCGCGGCCCGGTTGTGCCGGCACGCGCCGAAGCGGCCCGGGCGCGGGCCGGTCCCGGGCGGGAGGCTCAGGGCGCGGGGTGCGGCGGGGTCGGCGAGTGCCAGGGGCAGGCGGGGTCCTCGGTGATCCGTACCTGCTGCGGGGCGTCGCGGGGGAAGGTCCAGATCCGTCCCAGGGTGCTGGTGGCGGTCACCGTGGTGTCGTCCAGGGTGACGTCGTCGAACGGGTTGGACGAGCAGGAGATCGCGAGCCACTCCAGGGTGTTCTCGTCGTCGTCGCGGGTCAGCGCGACCCAGCCGATGCTGCCGTGTTCGGACGCCTCGCCCGCGAGGGCGCGGCTGCCGGCGTGGGTGCTGGAGGCGATCGTCGTGTCGACGTCCGTCCAGTCGGAGGGGGTCCACGCGGTGGCCCGCAGCACCTCCCACCAACTCCACTGCTGGGCCCGCGGGTCGTGGAGCCGGTCCGCGGGGGAGAACCGCATGAGGCGCATCACCGACAGCGACCCGTCGCCGAACACGATGAAGTCCCCGTGGGGCGCCTCGCGGGCACGCCAGCGCTCATGGACCAGGCCGGCCTGGGGTCGTGCGTCGTCGGAAGCCACGCCCGCCATGATCGCAGCCGCCGACAGGCCGGCAACGGCCGGGCCCGGCCCGGCCGTTGCCGCACGGCGGCCGCCGTCCGGGCAGCGGGCCGGCCGCCGTCCGGACGGTGCCTCAGACGGCCGGGAAGTCGCCCGCCCCGACCCTGGCGACGAACGCGCGCCACGCCCCGGGCGAGAAGGCGGGCACCGGGCCGCGGGGCCCCGCAGTCCCGGACGCGGCCCGGGCGGGCGTCGCCGGCCTCCACGCAGTCGCCCCGGTAGCCGCTGCTCCTGCTCCCGTGCCACCTCGCCCGCCCGTTCGCGCACACGCCCGAACTCCCTTGCCCCGCAGGGTCCGGCGGGGCGCGACGCCCCGCCGCGGGGCCGGCCCGCGGTACGGCGCCGGCCGCGGGAGACCACCCCTTCCGCATACTCGGATCCGAGTAGTACGATCCGAGTATCACCGGCCCTGGGCCCCGAGTCCCCGGGCCCCGCGTGCGACCACGGAGTGAGATGACCGCCAAACGACCCGCCAACCCCCTGGCCCTCGCCCTGCTGGGCCTGCTGCTCGAACAGCCCCTGCACCCCCACGCCATGGCCACCACCCTGCGCGAGCGGCAACTGGACCAGGCCTTCAAACTGACCACCGGTTCGCTGTACGACACCGTGCGCGCCCTGGCCCGGGACGGCTGGATCGAGGCCACCGACACCGAACAAGTAGGGGCGCGCCCCGCCCGCACCGTCTACCGCCACACCCCCCAGGGCCGGACCTGCTTCACCGAGTGGCTGGACGAACTCATCCGCGAGCCCTCCCGCGAATACCCGAAATTCCTGTCCGCCGTCAGCTACCTGGGCGCCCTGGGACCGCAGCGCGCCGCGCAGGCACTGCGCGAACGGGCCGCCGCCCTGCAGACCCGCATCACCGAGAGCGAACAGGCCCACCGCAGCGCCACCCGGGAACACCACGCCCCACGGCTGTTCGTCATCGAGGCCGAGTACGCCCACGCCATGCTGCACGCCGAACGCCAATGGGTGCTGCGCACCGCCGAGGAGATCGAACAGGGCACCCTGGCCTGGCCGGAGGCCGCCCCCGATGCCTGACACCCCCGTACCCACCCCCGCACCCGCACCCGCGCCCGCACCCACCCCCGCACCCGCGCCCGCACCCACGCCCGCACCCGCACCCACGCCCACGCCCGCACCCGCGCCCGCGCCCACCGCCGTCCCCGCACCCGCCACGGCTCCCGCGCCCGTGGCGGCCCGCACCGGACAGCGCTTACCCGCCCCCGCCCCCGCCCCCGCCCCCGCGCCCGCCGCCGAGGCCGCCGACGCGGACGTCCTGGTGGTCGGCGCCGGCCCCGCCGGCCTGATGCTGGCCTGCGAACTGGCCCTGGCCAAGGTCCGCACCGTCCTCCTGGAACGCCACCTCGCCCCGCCCGGCTTCTGCCGCGGCTTCAACCTCAACGCCCGCAGCCTGGAACTGCTGGAACGCCGGGGCCTGGCCGATGGCCTCCTCGCCGAGGGCCCCACCGTGGCCACCACCGCGTTCACCGCCAAGGCCCACCTCGACCTGGCCGCCATGCGCACCCGCCACCCCTACGTCCTGGGCATCGCCCAGACCAGGGTGGAGGAGATCCTCACCGAACGGGCCACCGCCCTGGGAGTACGCATCCTGCGCGGCCACCGCCTGACCGCCCTCGACCTCGACGACGACGGCGTCCACGCCCACGCCGACACCCCGCACGGGCCCGCGCAGCTGCGCGCCGGCTGGCTGGCCGGCTGCGACGGCGGCCGCAGCACGGTACGCGAACTCGCCGGCATCGCCTTCCCCGGCACCCCCGCCCGCCGCTTCACCCTCCTCGGGGACGTGGTCCTGACTCACCCGCAAGCGATCCCCTACGGCGTGAGCGCCGGCGACAACGGCACCGTCTTCGCCATCCCCAGACCCGGCTACGTCCGCCTCATCACCGCCGACCCCCACCCGCCCAAGGACCGGCACGAGCCGCTCACCCTGCCCCGCTTCCAGCAGGTACTGGACCAGGCGCTGGGACGGCACGTCCCAATCGCCCACGCCCACTGGCTCACCCGCTTCGGCGACGCCGCCCGCCTGGCCGAACGGCTGCGCCACGGCCGGGTGCTGCTGGCGGGCGACGCCGCCCACATCCACCCGCCCGCCGGCGCCATCGGCGTCAACGCGGCCATCGACGACGCGATGAACCTCGGCTGGAAACTCGCCCTCGTCGCCCGCGGGCAAGCCCCCCAAACCCTCCTGGACACCTACCACACCGAACGCCACACGGCCGGCGCCAGGCTGCTGCGCAACACCCGCGCGCAGGCGCTGCTCGCCGCCGGGGACGAGGAGTTGGCGCCGCTGCGCGACCTGCTCGCCGAACTGGCGCAGACGAAGGAGACGGCCGGGCGCCTCGCCGAGGAGATCACCGGCATCGCCACCCGCTACCCGGTCCACCACGGCAGCGGCCACCCCTGGGAGGGCGCGATGGTCCCGGACGTCCCCCTGCAACACGGCGCCCTGCTACCGCTGCTGGCCCGCACCGGCGCCGCCGTCCTGCTCCTGGCGCACGACCCGGCGGCGCAGGCGCTGCGCACGGCGGCCGCACCCTGGGCCGACCGGGTGCGCGCGGCCGCGGTACGGCCCGGCGCCCTGCCGGACACGCCCGCGGTGCTCGTACGCCCGGACGGCCACGCCGCCTGGGTCGCACCACCCTGCGCCCCGCCCCACACCACCGCTGCCGCCGAACAGCTGCGCGCGGCCCTGCACGTGTGGTTCGGACCCCCGGCCGCGCCGCCGGGGCCGGGGGCGTCTGGCCTCCGGTAGTGCCGTGCCGCCCGGCCCGGGTGCGGCCTTCTCGTGGGGGTCGTCACAGGTTGACGCCGCCGGTGACGTCGATCCTGGTGCCGGTGATCCGGCGGGCGTCGTCGAAGGCGAGGAAGGCGACCGCGTCGGCGATGTCCGGGACCTCGCCGATCCGGCCGAGGGCGGTCAGGCCGAGGGCGGTCTGGCCGATGGTGCGCTCCAGGTTCGCCGGGTCGGCCAGCACGTCGGCGCAGTCCCGCAGGGCCGGTCAGCCGAAGCCCCGAGAAGCCAACCGGTGTCCTCTGACAGGTGATCTCGGCCGTTTGCCAACCGATCTCGACGAGTCGGCACAGTCGCTCACGGGCGTGTCCGTGTCTCTCGACGGCGTTCGGCCGCGCTCCGTACGTCCGCCAGCGCCCTTGCGTGGTCGACCGGCGGTGGCGAGAAGCGTCCGGGCGCCGTCAGTACGTGCTCCTCCCAGCGGTCCTGCCAGAACTCCACCGTCCAACCAGGCCATCGCTGCGGCATCTCGTAGGCCTGTGCCGACGCCCCGAGCACCCACCAGCCCACCCGCCGGCGCAGCGGATCAACGTGGATGCCGGCATCGGCCGGCGCCCGGCAGACCCCGTGCTCGGGGCCGCCCGCCAGGCGGTCGAGCAGTGCAGCCCCCTCCCGGACCGGATGGTCGCTGATGTTCGCCAGCACGTAGCAGTGCTCCGTTCCGACCGTCACCACCGCAAGCATCGGCTCGGGGTCCGCCAGTTCCTCGTCGTCTGGTTCGAGCAGCGGCCCCACGGCAAGCCCGCTCCCACGAGCACGGACGTGTCCGGGGTCCAGCCCCAGGTACGTCCGCAGCTCGGCCGGGCCGTCGTACATCCACCGGACCTCCCACCCCGTCCATGCTTCCTGCAACAGTTCCAGGGTGGCTGCCCTGTGGCGCATCTCGGCGCTCGGCCCTTCCCAGGCGAACAGCATCAGCACCTTCCGGCCGAGGTCGAGCAGTGCCGCACCCTGGCAGTGCACATCGTCCAGCCACCAGTCGACCGCTTTCAGGTGCCGGGCCATCGAGAGAGCCTCCGCCGGCCCGGCCAGGAGGTCGAGGTCGATTCCTATCGCCCCGAACCGCGACAGGTACAGCTCGTACTCGCCGCTCTCGCGGACAACGACAACGTTCGCACGATCACCCATCCGTCCAGGATGACCACCACCGGTACCGGACCGCCACGGAATTCGAGGCACCGGCATGGTGACGGCGTCAGGGCCGCCACTCAGTCCACCGAACTCACCCGGCAAACGGCCGAGACCACCTGTCAGTGGGCGTTTGAGATCTGCCATGTGGCCTTTGCCGGGCCTGGGTGTTGCCCGCTTCCGGTCGAGGCCAGGGTGCCGAACTCGCTCAGCCGAAGCCGACCTCGGTGAAGCAGCAACCTCCGCGCTCGGCGTCGGACAGGACCTGTGTCGACGTGAGCTGCGGGGCACGGCGGAAGTACTGGCGGAAGCCCGACGCGCGGAACTTCAGGTCGAATGCGTGGCCCTGGACGTGCCATTGCGGCAGATCCCGCCGGCCGTCGTCCGGCGCCAGCCGGTGCACCTCGTCTATCTCCAGTTCCGGGTGCATGCCCTTGAAACCAAGGTCGCCCTCAAGGTCCCAGACGTCTTCGAAGACGAGCGTCGCAGGGGCGATCCAGAAGAAGAAGTTCTTCGCGGGCCGGACTGGGTGGACCCAGCGGATGATGTAGTCGAGGTCGAGCAGAAGCCGAGGCAGGATGTCATCGGTTTGCTGGACATACAGGCCGTGGATGGTGGCGTCGTGCCAGCCCATCTCCTCGAAGTCGGTATCGCTCCAGACGCTCTTCGAGAGACCCGATGCCTGATGGCTGCCGCTGTTCATACCTGCATCCAACCAGGCCGTGTGCCTTCAGCTCGTCACGGGGCGGCGGTGTACGTCGTTGTCAAGCGCGGGCCAGGCCGTGAGGCCGGTTGCCCTCGGGTGGGACGGCGGACCATGATGCCGGTCACCGCCCAACGGATCACGGTCTCGGAGCGAGCCGGGCTGGTCCCGTCGTCACGGGCGAGGCGGCGGGCGCGGTCAGCCACGAGAAGGTCCGCTCGCCCACCGCTTGGGCTGGACCTGGAAGCCGCGCTGGCCAGGGTTTTTACGGACGATGTCCAGCTCGCGGCCAAGAATCTGGGCGGTCCAGCCGACCAGGCGGCCGGCGAAGCCCTGGTCGGCCCAGACCGCGGCCCGGACCCCGCCGCGAGCGCCCGCCTGCTGGGCCATCGCCATCCAGCGGCCTCGGCAATTCCGAGCCGGTCATGCCGCCGTCCTCGGGGAGCCGTGGAAGTGTCCGGGCCCCTGCCGCAGCGGCAGGGGCCCGGATGCGCCGTTCGTCAGACCTGGCCGAACTCCCCGCCGCGCACGGCCGTCACGAAGGACCGCCAGGCGTCGGGGGAGAAGGCCAGCCGGGGGCCGTCGGGGTCCTTGGAGTCCCGGACACGGCCCGGGTGTGCGTCGTCGACCTCGACACAGACACCGCCGTCATTGTTGCTGTGGCTACTCTTGCGCCACTTCTCCTGCATTTCTGCTCGCACGGCCGTACTCCTTCAGAATGAGCCTGATCATCGCCCGGGAGTCCCGGGGCGACAGGGCCTGGGCCCTCAGTAGATCGTAGGACTCACGCCGTTCTGCGACCCTGGGCATTTCGTCGATGACCTCACCGTTCTTCGCGCCTTCTGCCCAAGCGATCTCACCGCCCGCTGGGAGGGTGTACAGCATGAGGGAGCCGCCCATCTCTGGGTGTTCGCCGGCTGCGAAGGGCAGGACTTGGAGCGTGATGAAGGAGCGTTTTTCGGCTGAGAGAGAGGCGAGTTGCTCGCACATCACGTGGAGCCCGCCGACCGGTCGCCGGAGCGTCGCCTCGTCCAGAATGAACCAACAGCGCGGAGGCGTCGTGGAATCCAACCGCTTCTGGCGTTCGAGTCGTGCGACGAGCAGTGCGTTGATCTCTTCCTCGGTAGCGTGCTGTTGGCCTGCACGCAGTGAGCACCGGGCGAAGGAAGGAATTTGCAACAGGCCTGGGATGGTGGCAGCGGCGTACTCCTCGATGATGGCGGCCTGTCCCTCGATCTGAATGGCCTGCCGGTACTTGCCGGGGAACTTCTCGTTCTTGGCCAACTGGTAGACGCGGTCGAACCGGCCGTCGGTGCCGAATGCCGCGTCCAGCATGCGTGGCAGGTCCGGCGGCGGCATCGACTCGGCGCGTTCGACCCGCCCGAGATGGCCCTTCGAGATATTGACGATCTTGGCAAGCTGGTCGAGCGACATACGCGCTCGGTCACGATGGGCACGCATCTCCCAACCGAACTGGTCTCGCGCCGACCGCCCGGGATCCAGCTCGTTTGGTTGGAACCCCATGCTCACCCTCCATGTGCCCAATCGTGGCGTGACACGTGGTCACCCTTCCCAGGGTAGCCGCTCAGAGCGACGCTTGATGTACGCACAGTGAGATTGTGCGCGGCGATCAAGTGCTACAGAGGGCTCATCATGACGAACGATCAACCAGCGGCCCGGCGGCGCGGGCCGGAGCGGCCGAACTCCGGCACCCCGGACAACCCCGAGACGAGTGAGGCCATGTCCGAAATGTTGAAGGAGCAGCCCGAGACGGCGGGGGAGTGCACCTGCTGGCTGCCGCGCCACAAGAAGTCCGTGCCCACCGCCCGGGGGCTGCTGCGCGACTTCCTCGACGACCACAACAGCACCGAACCGTTCGGCTTCACCGGCGAGTTGGTGCTCGGCGAACTCGTCACCAACGCCGTCCAGCACGCCCGCACCCCGCGCGACCGGCTGCTGTACGTACGCCTCGCCCTCTCGGCCGACGACCTCAGACTGGAGGTCCACGACGCCGGCACCCAACAGCCCGTGCTGCGCCACACGAACGCGGACGAGCAGTGCGGGCGGGGACTGTGGCTGGTGTCCGAACTCGCCCTCCGGTGGGGCTGCAGCCCCCGCCCGGGCGGGGTCGGCAAGGCGGTGTGGGCGGTCCTCGGACCGCAGACCGGCGCCGCCGCGTGACCACGACCCCGCCGCACGAGTACCCGCACCCCGTCACCGTCGAGATCGGCGGCGTCACCGAGACCGCCACCTTCACCAGGCTCGCCGACGCCCTGGCGGCCGTGCGCGCCGGCCTGGCCCACCTGCCCCTGGACGACGACCACGCCGGCTGCCTCGCCGACCTCTTCGCCCCCGAGGCCACCGCCCGCATCGCCCAACGGCTCACCGACGTCGGCGCGCTGCGCGCGATCGCCTTCGTCGGCCTGCACGCCCACCCGATCTACCTGCGCCCCGCCGACGACACCGCTGCCGCTGTCGCCGGCGACCCGCCGGAGCCGGCGTGAGGCGCCCGCTCGACCGGGCCGTGCGGTGGTGGTGCCTGCACGGCCAGTTCTCCCTCCCCGTACGGGCGTTGAGCCCCCACCGTCGCGCCGTCCGCGCCGAGGTGCGGCGCTGGACGGCCGCCCCCGGCAGCGCGCACGCCCTGCTGCGGGCCGTCGCGGACCGCGTGCCTGCGCGGCCCCCGGCCTGAGCCTTGGGCTCTCCCGGCCCCCGGGCGACCGGGCGGCGCGGGCGTGGTGACGGTCGCCTGCCGGGGCTGTGGGTGTGGTGCCGGTGGCCTGTCAGCGGCCTGCCGGTGGGCTCTGGGACCTTTCCGGAGACAGGCCGGGTGCCCATCCGGCAGGCGCGCGACAGGCAGGGAACCACCATGACCACCGACATCACGATCATCGGCGCCGGACTCGGCGGGCTGACCCTCGCCCGGGTCCTGCACCTCCACGGCATCCCGGCCGCCGTCTACGAGGCGGAGGCCTCGCCGGCGGCGCGTTCGCAGGGCGGGATGCTCGACATCCACGACGACAACGGGCAGCTCGCCGTCCGGGCGGCCGGCCTGATGGACGAGTTCGACGCCCTCGTCCTGGAGGGCCGCCAGGCGATGCGGATCCTCGACCGGGACGGGAGCGTCCTGCTCGACAAGGCCGACGACGGCACGGGCGGGCGCCCCGAGGTGCAGCGCGCCGAACTGCGGCAGATGCTGCTCGACTCGCTGCCGGCCGGCACCGTCCGGTGGGGCCACAAGGCCGCCGGCGTCCGGGCCCTGGGAGCCGGCCGCCACGAGGTGACGTTCGCCGACGGCACCACCGCCGTCACGGGCCTGCTGGTCGGCGCGGACGGCGCGTGGTCACGGGTGCGGCCGCTGCTGTCCGCCGCCGTCCCCGAGTACACCGGCACGTCGTTCGTCGAGACCTACCTGTTCGACGCCGACACCCGCCACCCGGCCGCCGCGAAGGCGGTCGGCGGCGGGTCGATGATGGCGCCCTCGCCGGGCGCGGAGATCTTCGCCCACCGGGAGAGCGGCGACACCCTGCACACCTACGTGATGCTCGCCAGGACGCAGGACTGGTTCGCCGCCGTCGACTTCACCGACGCCGCCGCGGCGAGGGCGCGGATCGCGGCGCAGTTCGACGGCTGGGCACCGGAGCTCACCGCGCTGATCACCGACGGCGACACCGCGCCGCTCCTGCGCCCCCACTACGCTCTGCCGATCGGCCACCGGTGGGAGCGGGTGCCGGGGGTGACCCTGCTCGGCGACGCCGCCCACCTCGCGGCCCCCAACGGCGAGGGCGCCAACCTGGCCATGCTCGACGGCGCCGAACTCGGCCAGGCCCTCGCCGCGCACCCCGGCGACGTCGAGGCCGCCCTCGCCGCGTACGAGCGGGCCATGTTCCCCCGCGGCGCCGAAGCCGCCGCCGAGGGCGCGCAGCTGCACGAGCTCCTCAACGGCGACGACACGCCCCACGCCCTGATCGCCGCGTTCACCGGGGCCGGGCAGGCCTCGTGAGCCGCCCACCGGGAACCGAACGGTGAGCGGCGCTCAGGCGTACTGGTCGAGCAGCGCCTCCAGGTAGTCCTCCAGACGCCGGCCCAGCAGGGCCGGCGTCAGGTCGGTGCGCCCCAGCTCCCGCCACGGCACGGCGACCTTCTCCGCGTCCGGGGCGAACGCCAGCGCGTCCAGCAGCCGCCAGTACAGGTGGGCGCCCGGATCCGCCTCCAGCGTGCCGCCGGCCGCCAGGTAGCGGGGGGCGAAGCCCAGGCCGGCGTCCACGCCGTGCAGCAGGGCCAGGGCGGTGGAGCAGTGGGCCACGTCCAGGTCGGCCGGGCCCCAGGACGTCTCCACCCAGTCCACGACCCCGCTGACGGCCAGGTCGGCGCCCTGCCCGGTGAACAGCACGTTGCCGGGGTGGAAGTCGCGGTGCAGGAAGCACGGCCGGTGCGCGGGCACCTCGCGGCGGATCACCTCCACCGCCCGCCGCCACACCCCGGGGCGCGCCGTGGCCTCGGGCACCCGCACCCGCTCCGGCGCCGTCCACGCCTCGAAGGCACGGGGCCGCGAGCGCGGCGCCACCGCGAGGGCGTGCACGCCGGCCAGCTGACCGGCCAGCAGGGCGGCCCGGCGCTCCACGTCTCCGTCCTGCGCCACCCGCACACCGCCGGGCAGCAGCGACATCACCAGCGACGGGTGGTCGCAGAACTCGCCCGCCGCGTCCAGGGCGTGCAGCCGCGCCGCCGGCACGCCGCCGTCCGCGAGCAGCCGCAGCACACCGGCCTCACGGGTCAGCAGGGCGGGCGCGTGGCGCCGGTAGAAGGGCTTGACGAACGAGCGCAGCACCAGCGCGTACCCGCCCGAGGCCGCGTCCGCGGCCACCCCCGCGCCCGCGCCCGCGTCCGTGTCCGGATCCGGGCCGGCCCCCGGGCCGTTGCCGGTGTCGATGTCCAGGCGCCGCATCCGCGAGGTCCAGCCGCCCCGTAGTTCGGTGACCGCCCGGACGCGGTGGCCGGGGGGAAGGCCGCGCTCCACCCACCGCAGAGTGGCGGCCCAGTCCCGGTCCCGGTCCCGGTCCCGGTCCCGGTCCCCGTTCACGGGCGCCGCCCGGCGGGGGAGTGCACCGGGCGCGGGCGCAGGCGGTACGGGGTCCGGCGCGGGCGGATACGGTCGCCGCAGCCGGAGGTCCCTGGCGGCCCCGGTGGGGGGACGGCCGGCCCGCGCGGCTCGGACAGCGGTTCGAAGGCGCTCATCCGACGAAGGATACGAACGCCGCCCACCCGCCGTCACACCGGTTCCCCCAAGGCCCCTGTCCGGCCGTCACATCCGGTCCCGACGCCCTGGCGGCCGTGCGCGCCGGCCTGGCCCGCCTGTCCCTGGACGACGACCACGCCGGCTACCTCGCCGACCTCTTCGCCCACGAGGCCACCGCCCGCATCGCCCAACGGCTCACCGACGTCGGCACGCTGCGCGCGATCGCCTTCGTCGACGTCCACGCCCACCCGATCTCGCCGCTGCCGACAGCGGCCGAGCGGCAGCCGTGGCGTCCGGCTGCTGCGCTACGTCCTGCCGGAGGCCGCCCAGGAGCGGACGGGCGACACGGCGTGAACTCCCCCCAGGACACGGCCCCTTCGCTATCACTGTGGCGGGATCGGCGCTTCGTCCGCTTCTGGGCCGGGCAGTCGGTTTCGCAGTTCGGCGACCGGATCTCCGAACTGGCGTTACCCCTGATCGCCGTGGCGGCGCTGCACGCCTCGGCCGGCCAGGTCGCGTGGCTGACCGCGCTTGCCTGGGCCCCGAATCTCCTCGCCATCGTGCTGGGCGCCTGGGTCGACCACCGCGTCCACAAGCGCCGCCTGATGATCCTCGCCGATCTGATACGCGCGTGCGTGCTGCTCACCCTGCCCGCCGCATACCTGTTGGGCACCGTGACGCTTCTCCAGTTGTATGCCGTGGCGGTGCTGACCGGCGCCGCGGCGGTGCTGTTCAACACCGCCTATCCGCCCTTCTTCGCCCACCTCGTACCACGCTCGTCCTACGTCGACGCGAACAGCAAGCTCGGCGCCAGCCGATCCGCTTCCTTTGTCCTCGGCCCCGCGGTGGGCGGCGCACTCGTCCAGGCCCTGACCGCGCCCGTCGCCGTGATCGCCGATGCCCTGTCCTTCCTGGCCTCGGCCGCCCTGCTCGGGCCGATCCGGGTCGACGAACCAGCCATCGCCGACGGTGAGACGGCAGGACCCTCGCTGCTGCGGCGGGCCGGAGAGGGGCTGGTCTTCGTCGTCCGTCACCCGGTCCTGCGGGCGAGCCTCGGCTGCGCGACGACCGTCAACTTCTTCACTTTCGTGTCAGGCACCGGCTTGACCGTCCTGTTCGCCGACCGGGTGCTCGGCCTGTCCGCAGGGACCATCGGACTGGCATTCGGAATCGGATCAACCGGAGCTCTCGCGGGCGCGGTGATAGCCCCGAAGATCTCGCGACGGATCGGCGTGGGACGCGGCATCGCGGCAGGCGCCGTACTCTTCCCGGCCCCCATCGCCATCGCCGCCACCGCGAGCGGCCCCACATGGGCCCGCGCAGGCGCCCTGGGCGTTGCGGAGTTCCTCGCCGGAATCGGCGTGATGCTGTTCGACGTCAACCTCAACTCCCTGCAAGCCGCGGTGATACCGGACGGCATGCGCAGTCGCGTGGCCGGCGCCTACAGCACGGTCAACTACGGCATACGCTCCATCGGCGCCATCACCGGGGGCATGCTCGCCACCCACATCGGACTCAGGACCACCCTGATCACCGCTGCCGTCGGAGGAGCGCTGTCGCTGCTCTGGCTGCTCCCCTCACCGATACCGCGCATCCGCTCCCTGGCTCCGGACGATCTGCTCGCCGACGGCGGCACCGAGGCAGACGGCCGAGCGGTACCTCGATGACACATAGGTGAAGCTCCCGGCCGCCCAGCACCTCCAAGGACCGAAAGCCGCCGGCCAGGCTCGGAAACGGGTACTGACCGGCGCTCAGCCTTCGTCGGCGTCGTCCTCGATGGCGCCGGGGTCCCGGAAGTCCTTGACGTCGTGGCCCTCGGTGCGGAGCCGGGCGAGGGCGGCGTCCGGGTAGCGGGTGTTCCACAGGGCGACGGCGTTGAGGACCGGGCCGAGGACGGCGGGCTGGTCTTAGGACTGGAATCAGAATGAGGTCTCTGGGGCTCGGGAATGACGGCATGTGAGTTCGCGTCGGCGCGGCCCGGAGGCCTGTGGAAGCTGGACTCCGGACCAGGCATCGACTTCGCACTGTCTGTCGGCATTGTTCCCTGCGGTCACGACTGTGCCGTTGGCACGCAGGCCAAGGGTGTGCGTTGAACCGGCCGCCACGGCGACAATGTCGCGCCAATCGCCGACTTCGCACTGTCCGAAGCTGTTGTCTCCCGTTGCGAGGACCCGTCCGGACGCAGTGACTCCGACGGTGTGGTGGCTGCCCGCGTCGAGCGCCACCACGTCTTCCCACTCATCGACCTCGCACGCCCCAGTTGCCCGGTCTCCGGTCGCTACTGCCCGTCCGTCGGCTCCGAGGCCGACGGTATGGAGATACCCGGCCGAAATGGCGGCCAGGTCACGCCACCCTTCAACGGCACACTGCCGTCGTCGGTTGTTCCCCGCGGCCAGTGCGGAACCGTCCGACCGGACACCGACCGAGTGCCAGTCACCACACGAGAGGACGACCATCTCGCGCCAGGACTGCACGTCGCACTGTCCTTCCGAACTCCGGCCAACTGCTAGCACGCGGCCATTCGCGAGTAGCCCGAGCGTGCGGCGCCAGCCTGCGGCCACGGCCGTGACGCCTCGCCATCCGGCGACATCGCATTGCCCATCGCCATTCCACCCCGTTGCCAGCACCGTGCCGTCCGACCGGAGTCCCACCGTATGAGACCTGCCCGTGTTCGTCGCGGTATGGACGTTGCCAGCTGCCACCGCGACGACGTCTTCCCATCGCTCGACACGACATTCAGCGGCTGCGGTATTGCCCACGGCGAGAACGGTTCCGTCCCAGCGCCGTCCGACCGAATGACGCCTTCCGGCCGCCAGCGCCGACGAGTTGGCGAGCATTCCGCCTCCTTGTGCTTGGCGCGAGTTCGAGACATGGAAGTCCACCTTACTTTGGACTGGAATCAGTGCGGGGTCCTCAGTCGTCGCCAGCAGATGACGGCACAACCGAGTGTGATGAAGGCCTGGTGGATGTCGTCGCGGATCTCCCAGCGGATGCGTAGGCGGCGGAACCAGTGCAGTAGTGCGATGGCGCCTTCCACGATCCAGCGGTGTACGCCGAGTCCGGAGCCGCGTTCGGTGCCGCGTCGGGCGGTGTGCGGGGTGATTTCGAACCGCCGGGCCTGGTCGCGGTAGCTCTCGTGGTCGTAGCCGCGGTCGGCGTAGAGGTGCTTCGGGCGGCGCAGCGGTTGGCCGCGTTTGCCTCGGATCGGCGGGACGGCTCGGATCAGTGGGATCAGTTGGGTCACGTCGTTGCGGTTGCCGCCGGTCAGCGTGGCGGCCAGCGGGATGCCGTGGGCCTCGACGATCACGTGGTGCTTGCTGCCGGTCTTGCCCCGGTCCACCGGGGACGGGCCGGTGGCCGCACCACCTCTCATCGCCCGCAGATGGCTCGAGTCGACCGACGCCCGGGACAGATCCAGGATGCCGGCCGCCCGCAGTTCGGCCAGCAGCATCTCGTGCAGGCGCTGCAGACCCCGGCCTCGTTCCACTGGCGACGGTTCCCGATCGAAGCGCTCAAGTGCATCGCGTCAAGCCCGCTTCCTTCCCGGACTGAACGGCCCGGCCGCCAGAGGAGGCTGACGTTCATGGCCGACCTGGTTCCGCAGTGTCGGCGAGGCCGGCGGCACGCGCGGGTGAGGTAGGTGGTCCAGTCGCGTTGAGCGTGACGGGCCCACTTCAGTGCGGTGTGGATGTGGACGTCGAGGAGGTCGGCCAGCACTGGTGCGGGCAGGTCGGTGGCGAGGGCGATCAGGGCTGCGGTGCGCGCCGCTCTGGTATGGACGCCCTGACGTACGAGCCGGTCGTTGAACGCTTTGCGGCTGAGTGGGTGACCAGGCACGACGCCGGGGAACAGCCACGGGGTTTGGCCGGTGAGGGTTCGGACCAGGGCAGAGCGCTGGCGTGGCGCGTCGGCAAGGTTGGTGAAGGAGTTCGGCCAGGCGGGGTGGGATCCACAGTCTCGCTTGGCCGAGCCGGAGGAACGTCTTTCCCATTGGTGCCGTGGATCTGGTCGGTGGTCAGGTGTCGCAGGCGTTCGCCGGGGATGCCGTAGAGGAGGACGGGGGAGCCGGCGACGCGGACCTCCAGCGGTAGGGCGGTGTCGGTGGGGCAGCGGCGGAGCTGTTGCCAGCGTTCTTCCTCCGTGAGGACCGCGGCGGAGGTGGCGGTGGGTGGCGCGGCGACCGTGTGCGGGGCGGTGAGGCCGCGTCGGGCGGCCCAGTCGAGGAACGGTTTGATCTCGTAGCGGGAGCGGTTCGCGGCGAGCCAGGTGTCCAATCCGAGCCCCCGGGATCCACCCGGAACAACACCGCGGGCGGCCACGGCACCGTGTACACCGCGATGCACGGCGACATCCACGTCCACCACGAGGCCGGCCAGGACCTGCCCGGCACCTGAACCCTGCGGCGGGCCTACCCCCGCCGCAGGGCGTCCACCACCGCCGACAGGTCCTGCTCGGCGATCGACGGGTCCGCCAGCAGCACCTCGCGGGCCGCCGACAGCACCGGTCCGCCGCCCGCCAGGGCGAGGTCCTTGGCGGCCAGGCGGACCGGGAAGTCCGACTCCGTGCTGTGCGCCCGGGCCACCACCCCCGCGAGCGGCCCGGCCGACAGCACCTCCCGCGCCTGCTCCCGCGGCACGCCCAACTCATCTGCCACCGCGAGGATTTCACCGACGACGGTGACGGAGGCGACGATCGCGCCGATCACCACCACCTTCAGCGCCGCACCCGCCCCCGGGCCGCCGCAGCGCCGCACCCGGCCCAAGCGCTCCAGGACGGGCTGCGCGCGGTCCAGGTCGGCGTCCTCGCCGCCCGCGAAGACCACCAGGTCGCCGGTGGCCGCCGGGCCCACGCTGCCGATCACCGGCGCGTCCACCAGGGCGACGCCGTACGGAAGTCGGGCGCGCAGTTCGGCGGTGGCCCGCGGGCCGATCGAGGACATGTCGATCCACAGCGCGCCCGGCGCGAGCCCCGTCGTGAACCGGTCGGCCACCTCGGCGACGGCCGCCGGGGTGGACAGCATGGTGACGACGACGTCCGCGCCGCGCACGGCCTCGACCGGGGTGGTGGCCTCGGTGGCCCCGGCGAGGCCCCCGGCGCGGCCGGGGGAGCGGTTCCAGACGGTCAACGGGTGGCCGGCGGCGGCGAGTCGACGGGCCATCGGCAGGCCCATCCGGCCCAGCCCCAGAAAAGCGATCTTCTCCATGGCCACCACGCTAGGCAGCCACGAGACAGGCGACAAGCGAATGTCTTGCATGATAGTCATGCGGAATGGACATGGCTTGGCTGGACGTCTTCCGCACCGTCGCGCACCTGGGCTCCTTCACCGCCGCCGGGGAGCGGCTGGGCTTCACCCAGTCCGCGATCTCCCGGCAGATCGCCACCCTGGAAGGCGAGCTGGGCACACCACTGTTCGACCGGCTGGCCCGCGGGGTGCGGCTGACCGAGCACGGCCGCGCACTGCTGCCGCACGCCGAGGCGATCCTGGAACGGCTCGACACCACCCGGCGCGACCTCGCCGCGCTCACCGACCTCACCGCCGGGCGGCTGCGGGTCGGCGCCTTCGACAGCGCCAACGCCGCCCTCGTCCCCGGCGCCCTTGCGGCCTTCCGCGCCGCCCACCCGGACGTCGCGGTCAGCCTCACCGAGGGACTCTCCGCGCACCTGCTGGACCTGCTGAGCGGCGGTGCGATCGACCTCGCCCTGATCGCCTCGTACACCGAACCCGCCGATGAAACCGAGCAGTTCGACTACCGGCTGCTGCTGGATGACCCGGTGCTGGTCGCCCTCCCGCGCGGCCACCGCCTCGCCCGGCGCCGCCGCCTGCGGCTGGCCGAACTCGCCGACGAACCCTGGATCGCCGCCCGCCGCAACGCCGAGAGCACCCTCCTCGCCGCCTGCCTCCGCAGCGGCTTCCAACCCCGCATCGAGTACGCGGTCGCCGCCTGGACCGCCAAACTCGGCCTGGTCGCAGCAGGACTGGGCCCCACCCTCATCCCCTCCCTGGCCGCCCGCGCCGCCCGCCCCGACCTCGCCCTCATCCCCCTGCACCCGGACGACACCCCGGTGCGGCACGTCTACACCGCCACCCGGCGGGGCCGGCGACTGCCGCCGGCGGTGGCGGCTTTCGAGGCCCTCCTGAGGGAGGCGGCCGGGACCCCTGGCTAGGGCGTGCGTCAAAAGCGCCGGTCAGTCACCGATGCCGCCGTCCGCTACGAGGCCACCGCGTGCTCTGCCGCGTCAACACGCACCGGTGCCATGTTCCCCTCCCGGATCGAACGGAGAGTTGCTGGGCACGGGGGCCGCAGTGGCCTTGCCGGAAGCGCTGATCACGACCGCCACGGGAGCGGCCCCGCGACGCGCTCCGGCAGCGGGGGGCGGGTACCGCTCGCGGGTGCGGTCTCCAAGGCCGAGGACGGGACGCCACCACCCGCCAAGGCGGCGGCGCCACCTGGTGACCCCGCACCGAGTCCGCACCTGACGAGCGCTCAACTCACCTGCAACCCCGCCCGAGGGCCCACTATTCCGAGAATCGTCGAAGTTTGACAGTTCCCCGTACAGCGGGTTTCGTGGAGGCCCACACCGCACGCCGAGGCCGCCACCGGCCGTCCGTGACAGGGGAGTTGCGCCATGCCCAGGGCCGTCGTCTTCGACCGCACCGGAGGACCGGAGGTCCTGACCGTGCGACCCGCCGCCGTACCCGTGCCCGGACCCGGCGAACTGCGCATCCGCGTCAGCGCGATCGGCCTCAACCGCGCCGAGGCCCTCTTCCGCTCCGGCACCTACCTGGAGGAGCCGAAGCTGCCCGCCACCCCCGGCTACGAGGCCGTCGGCACCGTGGACGCCCTGGGCGAAGGCGTCACCGGCTTCGCCGTCGGCGACCGGGTCGACACCGTCCCGGCCTTCTCCCAGAACGACTACGGCGTCTACCGCACCCACGCCCTCGTGCCCGCCCGCGCCGTCGTCCACCACCCGGCCGGCCTCACCGACGTGCAGGGCGCGGCCGTGTGGATGCCCTACCTGACCGCCTACGGCGCCCTCGCCGAGGACGGCCACCTGCGCCCCGGTGACCACGTCCTGCTCACCGCCGCCGCCTCCGGCGTCGGCTTGGCCGCCATCCGCACCGCCCGCCGCCTGGGCGCCGTCCCCATCGCCACCACCCGCACCCGCGCCAAGAAGCGGCAACTCCTGGACGCCGGCGCCGCCGACGTCGTCGTCACCGGCGAGGAGGACCTGGTGGCCCGCGTCCACGACATCACCGGCGGCACCGGCGTACGCACCGTCCTCGACCCCGTCGCCGGCCCCGGAGTCCTGACCCTGGCCCGCACCCTCGCCCCCGGCGGGCACCTGATCGTCTACGGCCGCCTCGACCCCCGCGACACACCCCTGCCCGGCCAGGACACCTTCGCCCCCGTCACCAGCCGCTTCTACTCCCTGCACGACGTCACCCGCGACGGCGAACGGCTGCGCCGCGCGCACGCCTTCGTCAGCGCCGGGCTGGCGGACGGCTCCTTCACCCCCGCCGTCGACCGGGTCTTCGAGGGCCTGGACGCCGTCGCCGAGGCCCACCGCTACCTGGAGGCCGGCACCCAGGTCGGCAAGATCGTCCTCACCGTCGAGAACTGACCCGCCCCGCCGCACCGGCCGGCCGGACGGCCGGCGCCGACAAGGCCGAAGGGCCGTCAGGTCGCCTGCCGGGCCTCGGCGTCGGCGGCGGAGACCACCGCCGACAGCAGGCCCGGGAAGCGCCCCTCCAGCTCCTCGGCGCGCAGCGCGTTCATCTTGGTGGTGCCGACGTAGTACTGGCGCAGCAGCCCGGCCTGGCGCAGTACGTTGAAGTGGTGGGTGGAGGTGGAACGGGAGATCGGCAGGTCGAAGGAGCCGCAGCTCAGGTCGGCGCCGGCGTGGGCGAGCCGGCGCACCACCGATCTGCGGGCCGGGTCCGCGAGCGCCTCCAGCACCTGCTGGACGCTCAGGTCCTCCACACCAGGGTGCACGATCACCCGCGCCGCCACGCGTGCCCGTCCCACACCCACCACCCCTTCCCAACGCTCGGCCCCCGTCCCGGTTCGGTGAAAAGCCGCGCCACGCGCGCGACTTCGCGCCCGACGCTACTACGGGCAGGCCGCCCGCCACGCCCACCGCAACACCTCCGCAACACGCGCACCCCGCCCGCCGCCGCGCCCGCGCCCCCTCCCGCACCCCCGCGCCCCCCGGCCACCGCCTGCATGCGGCCACCGCCCGCAGGGGCGAGGGCGGGCGGCCCGCTCGACCCGGGGCCGCCCGCCGCGCCGGCCCCCCGGGGGCCCGCTCCTCAGGCGGCGCGCACCGGCGGCCCGACCGGCCGGGCCAGGCGGGCCAGCGCCAGCGGCTCGAAGATGCCCATCAGCACCGGGTCCACCGGGCGCACCACCGCCGGCGCGGGCGCGACGGGGGCGGGGGAGCGCAGCAGGGAGAGGTAGAGCTCCTGGGTCTCGGCGGCCGGGTCGATGCCCAGCTCCTCCGCGAGGACGTGGCGCAGCTGCTGGTAGCAGCGCAGCGCCTCCGCCCGGTTGCCGGCCGCCGCCAGCGCCTCCATGCGGCAGCGGTAGGCACTCTCGCGGAACGGGGCCCGGCGCACCGCCTCGTCGGCCCAGCGCAGCGCGTGGTGCTCCTCGCCGAGCGCGGACGCCGACAGGCTCGCCGTCTCCAGCGCCGACATCCGCAGCTCCTCCACGTGCTCGCGCACCCCGCCCGCCCACTCGCCCTCGTGGTCGGGCAGGAACGCCCCGCGCAGGTTGGCGATGGCGCCGGCGGCCAGCTGCTGGGCCACCGCGTAGGAGCGGGCCCCATACGCCTCCCCGGCCTCCCCGACCGCGCCGGCGGCGGCCTCCAGGTCCACCGCCGCGTCCGCCGGCAGCCGCAGGACGTAGCGCCCGCCCTGGGCGATCAGCGGGGTGGCGCCCGGGCCCTGGCCGGGCGCGGCGACGAAGGCCCGCACCCGGGAGACCACGCTGCGCAGCGCGGAGGCCCAGGTGTCGGGCAGTCCGTCGGGCCAGATGGTGTCGGCCAGCTGGTCGCGGCTGGTGCCGGCGGAGCGTTCCAGGACCAGGCGGGCGAACGCCACCTGGGCCTGGGCGCTGGACAGGTGCTGCGGGGCGCCGTGGTCGTGCTCGATCGTCACAAGGCCTGTCAGGCGGATCAGCATGAGGATGTCCCCGATCTGCCGGACGGACTGTCTTCCCGGAAGCCGTTCAACGTGCTCCAACCCCCTTGAGCCAAAGCGGAGCCGACGGCCCGTGACACCGGGCCGACGGCGTGGGAAACCTGGACCGGAAATACCGCCGACCAGCCGTTCGGTTTCGGCGGATTTCGACCATACATTCGGCGCATCACACGGTGTCAACACTGGTTGGCGAAACATACCCACCGGCCGGTCCATCCGTCGTGGACGCAATGTTTCTGCACGTCAGAGCGTTACTGCAGGCCGGGAAGGCTCCTATTGCGGACGCCTTGCGCGTCCTGCCGTAGAAATGTAGCCATCCTTGAGCACCCCGCGTGAAGCCTTCGAGAAAACACCGCCACGGCCCCGCCGCAAAAGGCCGCAGCGCAATAGCGGAAACAAGCCGGAGGCAAACCGGCCGCACCACAAAGGCCCGCCAGAACCCCGGGCCCCGGAGCCAAAAGCCCGAAGCCCCGAAGCGTCAAAACCCGCAAGCCCGAACGCCCCAAAGCCCGAACGCCCTAAAGCCCGCAAGCCCGCAAGCCCTAAAGCCCGAACGCCCCAAAGCCCCAAAGCCCCGGAGTGCCCGGGAGCCGCCCCGCCCCCGCCGAGAAGGAGACCCGCACGTGAACGCCACCGGAGCATGGGACCGCCTGGAGCCGAAGCTCGCCGCCACCCTGGACCGCGTGGCCGCGCTGGAGTCCGACCCCTCGCGCCGCAACAGCTTCGTCGCCTACACCATGGAACGCGACAGCGCCTACTGCGACCTCGACGGCGAGCGCCTGCTCATGATGTCCGGCTACAGCTACCTCGGCCTGGCCGGGGATGAGCGCGTGGTGGCCGCCGCCAAGGCCGCCGTCGACGTCTACGGCACCGGCAACCACGGCGTACGGGCCCTGGCCGGCACCATCCCGCTGCACGAGGAACTGGAAGCCGAGGTCGCCCGCTTCGCCCGCCGCGAACGCGCCCTGGTCTTCGGCTCCGGCTACGCCGCCAACGTCGGCACCGTCGGCGCCCTGGTCGGCCAGGGCGACACCGTCCTGATCGACAAGTACGACCACGCCAGCATCGTCGACGGCTGCCGCCTGTCCGGCGCGACCGTCACCCGCTTTCGCCACAACGACGTCGACCACCTGGAACGCCGCCTCAAGGCGGCCTCCCCGACCGGGGTGCGCCTGGTCATCGTCGACAGCGTCTACTCCATGGACGGCGACATCGCCCCGCTGCCCGCACTGCGCGCGGTCTGCGACGCCCACGACGCCCTGCTGATGGTCGACGAGGCCCACGCCCTGGGCGTCATCGGCGCCACCGGCGGCGGCATCGAGGAGCACTTCGGCCACCGCTACCGCGTCGACGTCAAGCTCGGCACCCTCTCCAAGGCCATCCCCTCCATGGGCGGCTGGATCGCCGGCAGCCACGAACTCATCGGCCACCTGCGCTACGCCGCCCGCCCGTTCCTGTTCTCCGCGGCCCTGGGCCCCGCCCAGACCGGCGCCGCCCTGGAGTCCCTGCGGATCCTGCGCCGCGAACCCGAACGCGTCACCCACACCCAGGTCCAGGCCCAGCGCCTGCGCGAGCGCCTGAACGCCGCCGGCATCTCCACCATGGACTCCTCCACCGCCGTGCTGCCCGTCATCGCCGGCTCCGACGACGCCGCCTACGACTACGCCACCGCCTGCCGCAAGGCCGGCGTCATCGGCCTGCCCGTCGTCACCCCCGCCGTGCCCAACGACCTGGCCCGCCTGCGGATCGCCGTCACCGCCCGCCACACCGCCGCCGACATCGACTTCGCCGCCGACGCCTTCCTGACCGCCGCCGCCCAGACCGGCCTCATCTGACCACCCACCCCGGCCGGCGCCCCGGCACCCACCCCGGCCGGCGCCCCGGCACCAGCCCCGACCAGCCCCGACCAGCGCCCCGACCGACGCCCGGACAGGAGAAGGACCATGGCAGCACGCCCCACCCGGCCCCCCATCGCCGTCACCGGCCTGGGCGTCATCAGCCCCGCCGGCCACACCCTCGCCGACTTCTGGCACACCGTCAGCACCGCCACCCCCACCGCCACCGCCCTGACCGACCCGCAACTGGCCCGCCACCGCGTGCGCCTGGGCTGCAGGGTCACCGGCCTGCCCGAGAACGGCCCCGTCCCCGCCAAGGACGCCCGCCGCCTCGACCCCTTCGCCCACTACGGCACCCTCGCGGCCCTGGCCGCCCACCAGGACGCCGGAGCACCCGAGCCCGCCCCCGGACGCAGCGCCATCGTCGTGGGCACCGCGGTGGGCGGACGCACCACCAGCGACCGCGAATCCGCCCTCTACACCACCGCAGGCCCGCTGCGGGTGAGCCCGCTGATGCCGCTGGTCACCATGCCCAACGCCGCCGCCGCCCAGATCGCCATGCGCCTGGGCTGGAACGGCCCGGCCCTGACCATCGCCACCACCTGCGCCTCCAGCGCCGACGCCATCGGCCACGCCGCCCTGCTCCTGGAAAGCGGGCGCGCCGACGTCGTCCTGGCCGGCGGCTGCGAGGCCACCCTCACCCCCGTCACCCTCGCCGCGTTCGGCAACCTCGGCGCCCACTCCCAGCGCAACGACGACCCCGCCCGCGCCAGCCGCCCCTTCGACACCGACCGCGACGGCTTCGTCATGGGCGAAGGCGCCGGCTTCCTCGTCCTGGAACGCCTCGCCGACGCCCGCGCCCGCCACCGCACCCCCTACGCCCTGCTGGCCGGCTACGGCTCCAGCGCCGACGCCTACCACCTGTCCAACCCGCGCCCCGACGGCGCCGGCGCCGTCGCCGCCATGCACGCCGCCCTCGCCGACGCCGACCTCACCCCCGCCGACATCGCCCACGTCAACGCCCACGGCACCTCCACCGTGCACAACGACCGCGCCGAAGCCGCCGCCCTGCGCACCGTCTTCGGCCCCCACGGCGTGCCCGTCACCTCCACCAAGGGCACCATCGGCCACCTGATCGGCGCCGCCGGCGCCGTCGAACTGATCGCCGCCGTCCAGGCCATGAACAACTGCGAAGTCCCTCCCACCGCCAACCACGAGCACACCGAGCAGGGCCTGGACCTCGACGTCGTCCACGGCAAGCCCCGCCCCATCCGGCCGGGCGCGGCCCTGTCCAACTCGTTCGGCTTCGGCGGCCACAACTCGACCTTGGTGGTGACCCCCGCATGACCACGCCCGCGACCACACCCGCGCCCGCGCCGACGACCACGCCCGCACCGACGACCGCGCCCGCCCCGCCCGCCCGGCGCACCCGCCTGACCGTCCGCGGCCAGGACCTCGCCGCCTACCGCGAAGCGGCCCGCACCGGCCTGCCACCCACCGCCACCGGGGCCACCACCGGCGCCTCGCCCGCCCACCCCTTCGTCCTCGCCCACACCCTCGCCCAGCACACCGTCACCACCCTCACCACCGGCGACCCGGGCTTCACCGGCGTGGTCCACCTCGCACAGGAGATCCACACCCACCACCCGCTCACCGCCGGCACCGACGTCGACATCGAGGTCACCGTCACCGCCGCCCGCCGCGAAGCCCGCGGCACCCGCCTGGCCCTGAGCACCCACCTCACCACCGGCACCCGCACCCTGGCCCACCTGACCACCTCCGCCCTGCTGCTCGGCGCCACCACCATCGACCCCTTCGGCACCCTGGGACCGGCCGCCCACCCCGGCACCACCCCCGACACCGAACCCCTCACCCTCACCCACACCCTCACCCCCCACGACGTCACCGCCTACGCCCACGCCGCCGGCGACCTCAACCCCCTGCACCTCGACGACACCGCCGCCCGCGCCGCCGGCTTCCCCGCCGCCATCGCCCACGGCATGCACCTGGTCGCCCTGGCCGCCGAGGAGATCACCGACCGCTACGGCGCCGGCGACCCCACCCGCCTCACCGCCCTGGGCGCCCGCTTCGCCGCCCCCGCCACCCCCTCCACCCCGCTGCGCCTGACCCTGCAGCCCTACGACCGGGCCACCGTGGTGCGCTTCACCCTCGCCACCCCCGCCGGCACCGCCGTCAAGGCCGGCTGGGCGGCCCTGACCCCGGCGGGGGAGTGAGCGCCGTGACCACACCCGCCCCGCCGCCGCTGTCGCTGCCCGACGCGTTCACCGCCCACGCCCGCACCCGGCCCGACGCCACCGCCCTGCTGTGGCACGACCGCGCCGTCACCTACCGCCAGCTCGCCGACCTCGCCGAACGCGAACAAACGCGCCTGCACGCGCTGGACCTGGCCCCGGGCGAACCGGTGGGCCTGCCGGCCGCCAAATCCCCCGAGCAGATCGCCCTCGTCCTGGCCTGCCTGATCGAGCGCCGCCCCTTCCTGCTGCCCTCCCCGCAGCTGGCCCCCGCCCTGCTCGCGGCCCTGTTCGCCCAGGCCGGCGCCCGCCACCTGCTCGCCCCCCTCGGCCAGGACGCCCCCGCCCTGCCCGCCCCGGCCCGCCCCGCCCCCGTGCCCACCCTCGCCGCCGGCACCTCCTTCCTGCTCACCACCTCCGGCTCCACCGACCTGCCCAAGATCGTCCCCCTCGCGCAGGCCGCGATCGACCGCTTCACCGCCTGGGCCCACGACACCTTCGACCTCGGACCCGGACGCGTCGTCGCCAACTACGCCCCCCTCAACTTCGACCTGTGCCTGCTGGACGTGTGGGCCACCCTCGCCGCCGGCGGCACCGTCCTGCTCATCGACCCCGCCCACGCGCTCAACGCCCGCCACCTGCTCACCCAGCTCACCCGCCACCGCCCGCACGTCCTGCAGGCCGTCCCCCTCGCCTACGCCCTCCTCACCCAAGCAGCCCAAGCGGCCCAAGCAGCAGGCGGCGCAGCGGTGCTGGACAGCGTCGAGCACGCCGCGTTCACCGGCGACGCCATCGACGCACGCACCCTGGCCGCACTGCCCGCCCTGCTGCCACGCGCCGCCCTCTACAACATCTACGGCTGCACCGAGACCAACGACAGCTTCCTGCACCGCCTGGACCGCCTGGACGCCACCGCCGCCCTGCCGGTGCCCATCGGCACCCCCCTGCCCGGGGTGCGCACCCTGCTCGCCGCCCCCGACGGCACCCCCGTCACCGGCCCCGGCAGCGGCGAACTGTACGTGTCCACGCCCTTCCAGGCCGCCGGCTACCTGGACCGCTCCCGCGACGCGGGGCGCTTCACCACCCAGCCGGGCGGCGCCGGAGCCGGCCGGCGCTGGTTTCGCACCGGCGACCTCGCGGTGCGCGACGAGCAGGGCCGCCTGCACCTGACCGGACGCGCCGACTTCCAGGTCAAGGTCCGCGGCGTCGCCGTCAACACCGCCGAGGTCGAACGCGTCCTGCTCGCCCACCCCGAGGTCCACGAAGCCGCCGTGGCCGCCGCCCCCGACCCGCTGACCGGCAAACGCCTGCACGCCGCCGTGCGCCGCGCCCCCGGCTCCGCCCTCAACAGCCTCACCCTGCGCGAGCACCTGGCCCGCAACCTGCCGCGCGCCGCCGTACCCGAACGCCTGGCCATCCACGACACCCCGCTGCCCAAGACCGCCACCGGCAAGGTCGACCGCAAGGCCGTCCTGCCCACCGCCTGACCACCACCACCGCGTTTCTCACCAAGGGAGTCACGAACCCATGAGCAACATCGCCCAGATCAAGCGGTTCCTCATCGAGGAGTTCCTGCCCGACGTCGCCCCCGAGCAACTCGCCGACGACCACGACCTCCTGTCCGACGGCGTCATCGACAGCCTGGGCGTCCTCAAGCTCATCGCCTGGGTCGAGGACCACTTCGCACTGCCCGTCGACGACACCGACCTCGACCCGAACAACTTCCGCTCCGTCGCCGCCATCGACGCCTTCATCACCCAGCGCCGCGCCGTCCCGGCCAGCGCCGTGGCAGGCGGCTGACCCGTGCACCCGGCCCTCACCGCCCTGCTCGCCGGGCACGACGTCGACCTGGACACCTGGCGCTCGTGGTGGGACCAGCTGGAGCAGCCCGCCCCGGGCCCGGCCCGCGACAGCGACCGGGCCCAGGCCGCGGCCCTGCTGGCCGCCCTCACCACCCGCCTGCCCGGCCCCGCCACCCTCGCCGCCTTCACCACCTCGCTGACCGAACGCAGCGCCCACCCCGGCCCCGCCCACCCCGCCAGCGTCAACATCGTCGGCACCGGCGGCGGCCCCGCCACCTTCAACCTCTCCACCGCCGCCGCCCTGACCGCCGCCGCCATGGGCATCCCCGTCGTCAAGACCGGCTCCCGCGCCTACACCAGCACCGCCGGCTCCATCGACCTGCTGGAACGCCTGGGCATCACCCTCACCTCCTCCCACCAGGCCACCGCCGAGCACCTGCAGCGCCACGGCATCGCCTTCGCCGGCCCGCACGTCTACCCGCCCGCCCTCACCCGCCTGGCCCGCGTCCTGTTCCCGCTCACCCTCAAACCCTTCGGACGCCTCCTCAACACCCTCGGCCCGCTGCTGGCCACCGTCCCCGTCACCGCCCAGCTCACCGGCGCCTGCGCCACCGCCGACCTGGACGCGCTGCGCCACCTCGCCCCCCGCACCCCGGGACGCGCCGTGTGGCTGGCCTCCAACACCGCCGGCGCCGACGAACTCCTGCCCTTCGCCGACAACACCCTGCACACCCCCGACACCACCATCCACCTGCCCGCCGGCGCCGTCGCCCCCGCCGACGGCACCCTGGCCGACCTCGCCCCCCACCCCGGCGACCTCACCGGCCACTTCCTGAACGCCCTCGCCGGGCGCGCCGGCGCCACCGCCACCCACACCATCGCCCTCAACGCCGCCGCCCTCGCCCTCGCCTCCGGCCGCCACACCCACTGGCACACCGCCCACACCGCCGCCCTGGACGCCCTCGCCGACGGCGCCCCCCGCGCCCTGGCGATCCGCCTGCGCGCCGACCACAAGGCCCCCGCCCATGCCTGACACCGCGCCCATGCCTGACACCGCGCTCCTGGCCCCGCGCGCCGACGGCCGCCCGGGCCTGGCCCTGTTCCTCAACGCCGGCGACCCGCCCCAGCGCCTGACCGACCTGGCCCTCATGCTCGACGAGGAAGGCACCGACGTCCTCGAACTCGCCGTCCCCTTCCCCAACTCGCCCACCGACGGCCCCGTCATCCGCCGCTCCGCCGCCCGCGCCCTGGCCGCCGGCACCACCCTGGACACCGTCCTGGCCGAACTCGCCGACCTGCGCCCGCGCCTGAGGCACCTGAAGATCGCGCTGCTCGCCGACTGGAGCCACAGCCTGCGCCACCGCGACCCCGGCGCCTGCGCCCGCGCCATCGCCGCCGCCGGCGCCGACGCCCTGCTCGTCCACGCCCTGCCGCCGCGCCTGCGCCCCGCCTGGCGCCGGGCCTGCCACGAGGCCGCCCTGCCGCAGGTCGCCACCTGCTACCCCACCTCCGGCCCCGAGGTCATCGCCGACGCCGCCACCGCCGCCCACGGCGCCTACGTCTACCTCGTCGCCCACTACGGCCGCTCCGGCACCGCCCCCGCGGCAGGCCACCACACCCTGGCCGCCACCGTCGCCGCCCTGCGCGCCGCCGCCCCCGCCACCCCCGTCGCCGTCGGCTTCGGCGTGCGCAGCGCCGCCGACCTGGACGCGGTCGCCGCCGCCGGAGCCGACGCCGCGATCGTCGGCTCCGCCGCCGTCGCCCGCATCGAGACCGCCCTCACCGAGGGCCGCGACGCCGTCCAGGCCCTGCGCGCCCTCCTCCACGACCTCCGCCCGCCCGCGCCCCCCAGGCCCGGCCCGGCCGGACGCACCACCCGCACCGGCACCGCCCGTACCACCGGCACCGGCACCACCGCCGGCGCCGCCGCCCTCACCCCCTGAACCGAAAGGCAGAACCAGCATGCTGATCCGCGACCTTGACGACGTCCAGACCGTCGAGTGGGGCAACGGCCTGTCCCGCCGCTTCCTGGTGGCCGGCGACGGCCTCGGCTACACCCTCACCGACACCATCGTCAACGCCGGCACCAAGTCCCGCCTGGAGTACCGCAACCACCTGGAGGCCTGCTACTGCATCGCCGGCTCCGGCGAGGTCATCGACATGGACGGCACCACCCACCCCATCACCCCCGGACGCCTCTACGCCCTGGACCGGCACGACGCCCACTTCCTGGTCGCGAGCCCCGAGGAGGACCTGCGCCTGGTCTGCGTGTTCTCCCCGGCCCTGCGCGGCGACGAGGTCCACCAGCTCGACGCCCACTCCTCCTCCGCCTACTAGGCCGAGATCCCCCCTTCGAGTCACGTGCCGGCGCCCCGCGCGCCGGCCTGCCACCCCGGGCCCCGCAGGCGGGCCCGGGAGGAAGGCGGCAACGTCATGATCCGCTGGAACGCCGACCAGAACGCCCTGCGCGAGGGCCTGGCCCGCTTCGGCGACGACCTGAGCGCCGGCCACATCGAAGGCGACGAACAGGCCGCCTTCTCCCACGACAAGTGGCGCCTCGTCCAGAAGACCGGCATCCTCTCCCTGCCCTTCGAGGAACGCTACGGCGGGCTGGGCCAGTCCCTGCTCACCACCATGTACGTCCTGGAGGGCCTGGGACAGACCTGCCGCGACGGCGGCCTCAACTTCTCCGTCACCACCTCCCTCGCCTCCACCGGCGTGCCCCTGCAGGCCTTCGGCTCACCCGCCCTCAAAGAGGCCTACCTGCCGCGCATCGCCTCCGGCGAGGCCATCGGCGCCCACGCCATCACCGAGTCCGAGGGCGGCTCGGACGCCATGCAGATGCGCACCCGCGCCCTGCGCGACGGCGACCACTTCGTCCTCAACGGCGCCAAGACCTTCGTCAGCAACGGCCCCGTCGCCGACGTCCTCGTCGTCTACGCCCGTACCCACCCCCAGGGCGGGGCCCTGGGCGTCACCGCGTTCCTCCTGGACCGCGACACGCCCGGCATCAGCACCGGAAACCCCATCAAGAAGATGGGCCTGCGCACCTCGCCGCTGTCCGAGGTCTACCTCGACGACGTACGGGTGCCCGCCACCCGGGTCCTGGGCCGCGTCGGCGGCGGCTTCCTCGTCCTGGACCACGTCATGAAACGCGAGATCCTCTACTCCTTCATCGTCAACACCGGCGAGATGCAGCACCGCCTGGCCCGCTGCCTCGACTACGCCAAGACCCGGATGTCCTTCGGCAAGCCCATCGGCTCCTACCAGTCGGTCGCCAACAAGATCGTCGACACCAAGATCCGCCTGGAGACCGCCCGCAAGTGGCTCTACGACACCGCCCAGCGCCTGGAGGCGGGCGAGAACGTCACCGTCGACATGGCGATCGCCAAACTCCTCACCAGCGAGTCCAACCTCGCCACCTCGCTGGCCGCCGTCCAGGTCTTCGGCGGCAACGGCTACATGTCCGAGTACGGGCTGGAGAAGGACGTGCGCAACGCGGTCGCCGGCACCATCTACTCCGGCAGCAACGAGATCCAGTACAACCGCATCGCCGCCATGCTCGGACTCGGCAAGTGACCGCCCCCGCCCCGCCCCGCCCCCGCCCGTCCGCACGCCCCCGCCACCTCAAGGTGTGCGGGGCCCGCACCCGCGCCGACCTCACCCTCCTCGCCGAGGCCGGCCCCACCCTGGTGGGCCTGTGGCACGGCGTGCCCGGCGGCCCCGCCGACCTGTCCGAACAGCACCTGGCCCACCTCGCCGCCACCGCCATCCGCCTGGGCCTGGAACCCGTCCTGGTCACCTTCCTCGACGACGCCGACCAACTCGCCGACCTCGCCCGCGCCACCGGCATCCGCTGGATCCAGCTCCACGCCTACCAGAACCCCCACCTGGTCGCCGAACTGCGCCACCGCCTGCCCTACGCCGCCCTCGTCAAAGTCCTCCACCTCTCCCGCGGCCGCTGCCTGGAACGCCCCTTCATCGGCGCCTTCGAACGCGCCGGCTGCGACCTGTTCCTGCTGGACACCGTCACCGACGACGGCCGCGTCGGCTCCACCGGCCACCCCCTGGCCCCCGCCGACGTCCACACCCTGCTGCCCCGCCTCACCATCCCCTTCCTCCTCGCCGGCGGCCTGAGCGCCGCCAACCGCGACACCTACCGCACCGTCACCGACCACCCCCTGTACGCGGGCGCCGACATCGACACCGCCGCCCGGGGCCCGGCCGGGGACTTCACCCACGAGGCCGTCACCGCCCTCACCCACGCCTGGCACCCCCGCCCCAAGGAGGCCTCCGTATGAGCGCCCCGCGGTTCCTCGACGCCCTGCTGGCCGCGAGACGCCCCCTGGTCATGGAGGTCAAACTCCGCGACCCGCACGGCGCCGACCTGCTGGGCCCGCGCACCGTCGCCGACCTCGTCACCCGCTACGAACAGGCCGGCGCCCCCTGCCTGTCCGTGGTCACCGGCCGCTGGTTCGGCGGCACCCCCCGCCTGCTGCGCGAGGTCGCCGACGCCACCGACCTGCCCGTCCTGCAGAAGGACTTCCTCACCCGCCCCGCCCAGCTGGAGGCCGCCGCCGCCCTCGGCGCCTCCGCCGTCCTGCTCACCGCCGCCCTGCTGCCCGCCGCCTCCCTGCGCCGCCTGGTCACCGCCGCCCTCGCCCTGGGCCTGACCCCGTTCGTCGAGATCACCGACGAACGCGAACTGGACCTGCTGCCCGACCCCGCCGACTGCGTCATCGCCGTCAACAACAAGGACATCCGCACCCGCGAACGCGACCGCGGCGACCTGACCCGCAGCCTGCGCCTGCTGCCCGCCCTGCGCGCCGCCGGCACCCGCGCCCCCGTCTCCGCCTCCGCCATCACCGACCCGAGCGACGCCGCCCGCCTCCTGGACGCCGGCTACGCCGGACTGCTCATCGGCACCACCCTGATGCGCACCGGCGACCTCGACGGCTGGCTCGCCGACCTCGACACCGCCCGCCGGGCGGTGGCCGCGTGAACCCCCGCCTGCGCACCCGCTCCCTCGTCCTGGACGCCGACGGCATCCCCGTCTCCGCCCTCGTCGCCGAACCCCAGGGCCGCGCCCCCAAGGCCGTCGTCCTCGCCATCCACGGCCGCGGCATGCGCGCCGCCTACTTCGCCGGCCCCGCCCACCCCGACACCAGCCTGCTCACCCTCGCCGCCGACCTCGGCTACACCGTCCTGGCCCTGGACCGCCCCGGCCACGGCGCCTCCGCCCACCGCCTGCCCGACGGCCAGCTCATCGCCGACCAGGGTGCCACCCTGCACGCCGCCCTCACCGACTACGCCCGCGCCCATCCCGTCGGCGCCGGCGTCCAACTCCTCGCCCACTCCTTCGGCGGCAAGATCGCCCTGCACCTCGCCGCCCACTGGCCCGCCGACCCCCACCTGCCCCTGCTCGGCGCCGACATCTCCGGCCTCGCCCAGCACTACGCCCCCGGCGCCTGGGAGCGCCCCGACGACCTCGCCGGCGGCGGCCGCCTCAACTGGGGCCCCCTCAACCTCTACCCGCCCGGCACCTTCCACGCCGCCCGCACCCTGCTCACCCCCGTCCCGGCCCTCGAATCCCGCGAACTGGCCACCTGGCCCGCCCGCTACAGCGCCCTCGCGGCCCGCGTGCGCGTGCCGGTGCGCCTGACCCTCGCCGACCACGAGGCCTGGTGGCGCCTGGACCCGGCCCACCGCACCGCCCTCACCGCCCCCTTCCCCCCGGGACTTGCCCACCTCGTCACCGCCCACCGCGCCGGCCACAACCTCTCCCTGGGCCACGCCGCCCGCCCCTACCACCTGCGCGCCCTCGCCTTCACCGACGACTGCCTCACCCACCCCCAGCCCGCCCCGGCAGCCGCCCCCGCCGCCGTCCCCGAACCGGCCCTGGCCGCCGCCCGCTGACCGCGGGAAGCGGGCCCGGCACACCAGGGCACGCGGCCGTCCGCGCACCGCGCGCCCCGTTCCGTACGCGCGAGGGGCGCTACCGGGCGGCAGAGACCGTGCGGGCGCAGGCGCCTGACGGCAGGCCGGTGACCCGTCGCCACGACCACCGCCCCGACCTCGTCCGCCGCGATCGTCGGCGGCCGGCCGGGCCGGGGTTCGTCCACCAAGCCGTCCAGGCGCTCAACGAGGAACCGTCGCCGCCACTTGCGAACGGTGTCCGCAGTGACCCCAAACCCCCTGCACTTGTCCCCCCCGGCACCCGACACCACCGGCCCAGCCCAGCGGTCACACCGCCGCAGGAGAAGAATCAGGAAATACGCCAGCAAACCCCCCCACGCCCCCAAGTCCCTCGACAAGAGCCGCCCCCAAAGGTGAACCTGATGGGGACCCGGCTGCGTGGATACGTCTGTAGGGCAACTGCAGAGTGGCCTTACGTTCACTCAGCCACCTGGTAACGAAAGGAAGACCCAAAGATGAAGATCCTGTTCGCCATCCGTGACGCGTCCTTCGCCAAGAAGAGCCTGAAGGCCAGCGCTTGGTACATCTGGTACTAAGCCGGCTGATCGGTACCTCCGGTACCTGAACAGCTGATCCGCCCCCGCCCCTGCCCCCCTCTCGGCCTCCGCCGAGAGATCGGGCCCGGGACGGGGGCGGAGACCGGCCCCGGCAAAGTCTCGGAGACATCACATGGCACTCTCCCCCGCCTCCGCCCGTTCGCGAAACACCGTGCTCTCCCCCCGACTTGAGGCCCTGCTCAGGGACCATCTAGGCAAGGACGCCGTCCGGCTCGAACCCGACACGATCGGGGTCGCCGGGCCCGAGCTCACCGACCGGATCCTCGCCGCCCGGCGCGCCACCGAGATCGAACGGCCCACATTCAAACCGCTGCACGGACGTTCGATCACCCGCACCGAGGCGTCCTCGGTGACGCGGACGATCGGCAGCGACGTGCGCGAGGCGCTGAAGGCCCCGCTGCCGCAGAACATCGACCTGTCCGGTCCGTGGCCGCTCACCGGACACCTCTTCCTGCGCGACCTCATCCTCGGCCGGGACCCGCGCCGGCTGCGGATCCTGATGAGCCGCAATCTCGAACTGACGCCGCTGCTCACCTGGTTGGTGATCTCGGCCGGCGCCGCACTGCCCGGTAGGCCCAAGCCCGGCGACGACCTCACCGAACTCGGCAAGCTCACCGCGAAGGCGGCCAACTACCAGGACCGACGGTACGCGCTGGGCATGTACCGCCGAGCCGCCGCACCCGTCTGCTTCACCATCTCCACCCTGGTCGCGAACGCGCTCTGGCTCGGCTCGCCGTTCGACGACAGCACGCCGAACCGGAACATCATCTTCGAGTCACTGCGCCTGCTGCCGCCGTCGTGGAACATCCTGCGCCGCGCCTCGCCCGAGTACCCCGCGCTCGATCCGCGGATCGGCACGGGCGACGACATCCTCGTCCTGCCGCTGCTCTCACATCGCGACCCGGCGCTGTGGGAGGACCCGAACGAGTTCCGCCCGGAGCGCTGGGACCACCTCGACCCGGACAGCACTCCCGGCTACCTGCCGTTCGGGCACTCCTCCGAACGCTGCTGGGGCCGGCACATGGTGATGCCGCTCGCCGAACTGCTGCTGGACCAGATCCGGGCAGCCGGCCTGGTCGTCGACCCCGAGCAGCGGACCGCCAAGGTGCCACTGCTCGGTCTGCTCGGCGTCAGCGAGGTCCGCGTCCTGAAGGCACGCGATGCACGCTGATCACATACGCACCGAACACGGGGATACCGAACACAGCGCTACCGACCCGGAGTTCGCCGACGGCCAGTTCTACGCCGACCCGCACGCCGCGTACCGCCGCTGGCGCACCGAGGGCGGCGCCCGCAAGGTCCGGTTCGGCGGCGCGGCCGGACTCGAAGGCTGGGTCGTCACCGGCCACGCCGAGTGCCGGGCCGCCCTCGCCGACCCCCGGCTGAGCAAGAAGGCCGTCACCGAGGCGTTCGCCCAACACGTCGGGAACTCCGAGGGCGGCCCGGGCCGCGACCTGATGACGCATATGCTCAACTCCGACCCCCCGGAGCACACCCGACTTCGCAAGCTAGTCCAACAGGCTTACACCGGGCGGCAGGTGGCAACCCTACGGCCGATGGTCGAGCGCCACGTCGGCGCACTGCTGGACCAGCTGGACGGGCTCGACTCGGCCGAGCTGATCAGCGAGTTCGCGCTGCCGCTGCCACTCGCGGTGGTCTTCGAGCTGTTCGGCGCGCCGCAGGCCGAACGGGAGAACCTCCAAGTCCGGGGCAACGCGGTCGATACCGGCCCGCAGGACGACGGCGGGGCGGACGGCGAGGTCTCGGTGGAGACTGCCGAAGGCATGGCGGACTACCTGCGCGCCCTGGTCGACCACAAGCGCACCCACCCGGGCGACGACCTGATCTCCGAACTGCTCGCCGCCCAGGCGGACGGCGACCGGCTGACCGAGGCCGAGACCACCTCGATGGCGTTCCTGCTCGCGATCGCCGGCCACCAGAGCACCGTCAACCTGATCGCGAACGGCATCCACGCGCTGCTCGGCCACACCGAGCAACTCGCGGCGCTGCGTGCGAATCCGGAGCTACTTCCCGGCGCGATCGAGGAAGTCCTGCGCTACGAGAGCCCGTTCAGCATCGCCTCGCTACGCCGCACGACCGAGCCGGTGACCATCGCGGGCACCACGATCCCGGCCGGCGAGTTCGTCCAGATCGCGCTGCTCGCCGCCAACCGCGACCCGGCCGTCTTCGCCGACCCCGACCGCTTCGACATCACCCGCCCGGACGCCACCCGACACCTCGCGTTCGGCCACGGCATCCACCATTGCCTCGGCGCACAGCTGGGCCGGCTACAGGCCGAGGTCGCGTTCAGCGAACTGCTGCGCCGCTTCCCGGCCCTGCGCCTGGCCGAACCGGCCGCGGCCGCGCAGTGGCAGGAGAACCCAAGGCACCGGGGGCTGCTCAGCCTGCGGGTGCTGCTGCACTGACGACGGCGGGCGGGTAGCGCCGGAGCGCGCGGGCGCTCCGGCGGTACCGTGCGGCCCGCTCCCCACAGAGCCAGTGGGCCGGTGGGGGCGCCAAGACCCTCACGCAATCCCTTTGGATGCGGCTCTGGGGGGAGGGGCTGAGCGCATCACGTGCTTGGTACGGGTGGCGGCGTACAGGAACTGGTCGATCGTGCCGACTGCGAACGGGCTCAGCAGACCACGGCGACGCCCGGGGAACCACTCGGCGGGAGCCCTGCGCTCCTTCGCTTCGTCCAGCAGAACCCGAGCACCCGCCTCGCCATGCCGCCAAGCCGTAGAATTCACCGCGTACTTGTTCCTAAGAGAGCCCCGTTCAGCGGACAGCCTCCTCCCCGGCGGCGTCGAGACGCCGGAACACGAAGAGCGCGACGCACTGGTCGCGGAGCTCGATGGCGGCCCGTAGCGGCCTGTCGAAGTCCACGGTGGGGCGGATCTGGCGGAAGTTCCAGCTCAAGCCTCACGTGGCCGACACGTTCGAACTCTCCACCGACCCGCTGTTCGTCGAGAAGGTCTACGACGTGGTCGGTCTCTCCTTCAACCCGCCCGAAGGGGCGGTGGTGCTCTCGGTCGACGAGAAGTCCCAGATCCAGGCACTGAACCGGTCCCAGCCGGTCCTTCCGATGATGCCCGGCGTGCCCGAGCGTCGCACCCACGACTACGTGCGCAACGGGCTGACCGCCGACACCGCCTGGGCCCGGGCCCACGTCCGCCACGCGGCGGCTCCCACATCCGAGCGCCCCGACGCGCGGTCGTCACCACCACGGACCCCGCCCGCCGGGAAGGCGGGCCGGTGCGCGTCCCGGGCCTCGGCTCCTGGGCGTTGCCGCCCCGGGGGAGTCGGACCTGGAGGAGGGGCCGGGCGATGTCGGCGGTGTCGGGTCCCTCCTGCGCGAGAAGTCGGAGGGGCCGACTTCTCGCGCAGGGTGTTCGGGGGTGGTGAGGAGGCGGCTGTCGTGGGATCAGTGCGCGAGGCCGCGCAGCAGCCGGACGTACGGGCCCCAGTGCGCCGGGCGCGCCACCGTGCCCGTGCAAGCCAGTTCGGCGCGGTCGAGGCTGTCCTCCAGGCAGGCGTCGTGGAGCGGCCGCCACAGGAGCGGCCAGGTGAGGCGGGCCGGGCCGCGGGCGTCCATGGCGAGGGTGTGGCGCAGCAGCGTGTGTTCCTCGTCGACGGTCAGGACGGCGTATTCGTGGAATCCGTGGAAGCCGCGTGGCCCGCTGAAGGTGAAGCGCACCCAGGTGGAGGGGACGTACGCGGCGACGGTGTAGCGGACCGGGCCGTGCCCGCCGACCGCCCCGGCCGCCAGGGGGCGGTCGAACTCCATCGGCGGCCACTCCCGGTGTGGCCACAGCGTGTCGCCGCTGCTCGACAGGGCGTCGATCAGCGCCCCCACGTCGCTCGCCTTCGCGGCCAGCAGTCGCTCGTGCACGTTGTAGACGCCCATCAGTCCTCCCGGGACCTGTTCTAGAGGATGCTCTCTAATATTGTGGAGAGTACTCTCCAACCCATGGCCAGACCACCCCGCTTCGACACCGACCAGCTCCTCGACGCCGCCGTGCGGCAGGCTGCGGCATCGGGCCCGGCCGGGGTGACCATGTCCGCGGTCGCCAAAGACGTGGGAGCCCCGAGCGGTTCGGTGTACCACCGCTTCCCCGGACGGAGCGCGCTGCTCGCCGAGGTGTGGCTGCGGACGGTCGAGCGATTCCAGGAGGGCTACTTCACGGCCCTCGAATCGGACGCCGACGCGCGGCGGGCGGGACGCGCGGCGGCCCGCCACGTCGTCTCCTGGAGCCGCGCCCACCCGGCGGAAGCCGCTCTCCTCCTCTACGGCGCCGAGGACTTCGGGCGCGCCGACTGGTCCGAGGAGCACCTCCACCGTGCGGACCGCGGCAGCCGGCGCGTGCGCGCCGCCCTCGCCTCCCTCGCCGCGGCCCTGGGCGCCGAGGGCCCCCGGGCCACCGAATGCGTCGCCCTCGCCCTGATCGACCTGCCACTCTCGCTGGTCCGCCGCCACCTGAGGGCCGGCACGCCCCTGCCCGCCCACGCCGAGGACCTCGCCGAGGAGTGCACCACCGCACTGCTCAGCTCGCTTCCCGGAAGGACGGCTTCTCCATCGAAGGCCCCGGCCACCGGCTGAAGAACCTCCTCGTGGTCATCGAACGGGACACCAGCGCCGCCTGACGACTGGGCACCTTCAGCCGCACCTGCCCGAGCACTTCACCGAGTACGCCGACACATGTCCTTGTGGACGCCGACCGGCTGGTCGACGCCGACCTTGAGTTCCTGCGATGGTCCCGGTGAGTTCGAGGACGCCGCCGTTGCCGGCCCGGAGGATCGCCGGCACGCGCCCGTCCTCGCGGACGACCGCCCCCGCGACGGACGCAGAGTGCAGGGGCGTTGCGTCGGGCGACCCGGCATCGTCGCCAGGGGCTCCGTAGCGGGCGCGGTGGGCGGGCTGAACCGGGAGGGGGGTGAGATGGCCCAGCCGCCCCGGGGCGGGGCGGCTGGGCCGGGAGTTGCTGCTAGCGGGCGTCGAGTTCGCCGGTACGGACGGCGGTGACGAAGGACTGCCAGGCGGCGGAGGAGAAGAGGAGGGGGGGCCCGCTCGGATCCTTGGAGTCGCGGACCGGCATCATGCCGATAAATCCGTCGGCGACCTCCACGCATGTGCCCCCGCTACCGCTGTACGAGCTCTTCCTCCAGTAGGCGCCAGTCAGGTCGACATCCATTCAAAGTCCCTCCGTACCGAGCGGATCATGGCTACTGAGTCGGCCTGGCTCATGGCCTCGACCACGAGCCGATCGTAGTCGTCGGCCAGCGCAACAACCGCCTCAGCATCTCGATCGATGTAGCCGCGCTGCTCGGTCTCGCCGTAAGCGAGCATTTTGCGTCCTGGCATGGTAAGGAGGTGCACCAAGCGCGTGAATGGCCTGTCCTCGCCCAGCGAGTACGGGGCCACTTGGATGATGATGTTGGGCTGCTCGGCGAGCTGCTCGATGTGGAGCAACTGCTCGATCATGATGTCGCGGCCGCCAATGGGCCTCCTGAGGCAGCTCTCGTCCATCACCGCGTGCAGAAGCGGTGGCGAAGCGCGGTTGTGGACGTTCTGCCTGGCGAGCAGGAATTCGATTCGTTCCGCGGCTTGTTTCGGTGTGACGGTTCCTCGCCGAAGATTGCCCTGCTCCCAAGCTGTCGCGTATGGGCGGGTCTGCAGGAGCCCGGGAATCACGTTGATCTCGAAGAGCTTGATCTTCTCCGCGCCAGCCTCGTAGTTGGCGTACTCGGGGAAGCCGGGAACCAAGGCCGTGTGCTTGAGCTGCCAGTACATCAGCAGCAGAGTCCCGCCGGTCTGCAGGATCTCATCGGCCTTGGTAGCAAACATCTCACTCGGCGGTCGCTGCGCAAGTTCGACGAACGAGACGTAGGACGGGTGGACTCCGATCTTTCGTGCGAGCTGCTCCTGTTTGAGGCCCATCGCCCTGCGCGACCTGCGGAGTTGGACGCCAAAAGGGGCCCACAGAGATGACTGTGGGTCAATTTCCTTGATGTTCACCATGGCTGCTCCAACTCTCTGTGCCACTGGAGTCAAGTCGTCTGCCACTTCCGATGCTAGGCGACGCCGGGCCACCATGTGCACAGAACGTGAAACACCGATTGCGGAAGGTTATTCCCATGGGCGATGTCCAAGTGCCCCGGCTCCACGGTTACGGGGTCCGCTGGGACCCGGAGGGCCGGTGTTACCGGGTGCGGAACGAGAGCGCGGGGGAGTGGCTGCGCCAGGACTCCGGTGAGCTCAAGGGGTTCGTCTCCTTCTCCGACGCCTACAGTGCCTGGCGCGCGTTCGAGGTCCACAAGCGGCCGGGGGAGTGACCGTGTCCTCGATGTTCTCCCGCGCGACCGCCGAGCAGCGGCGCGAAGTCGCCTCGGTCGTGGAGGACTTCGTCGCCGTCCCTGCGCTGGGCGGGGTGAAGTTGCCGTCCGTCGAGGTGGATTGGGAGCACGGCCGCAGGACCGGCTGCTACCTGATCAGCCTCGGCTGCGCCCGCCCGTCCGTCCTGCTGCGCATCGTCGACCTGCTGCGCAAGGGGCTGCGCTACGAGCGCCTGACGCATGACGACTGAACTCCTCGCCCGCCTGCTGTGGTTGGCCGCTTCTCCCTCGTGCTCTTCGCCGCTCTCAGGAAGTGCCCCCGATGCGTGACCCCCGCCTGCTCGCCAAGCCGCCGGTGTGCCGGCTCGGCTGCCTCGTCCTCGTCCGCAACCGGCGCGGCGACGTCCTCCTGGTCGACCCGGACTACATGGACGGGCTGATCCTGCCCGGCGGCGCCGCCCGCCCCAACGAGCCCCCGCACCTCGCGGCCGCCCGCCATCTGCACGCTGAGACCGGGCTCACCCTCCGTCTCACCGACGTCCTCGCGGTCGACTTCACCCCGGCCGACCGCTACCTGGAGCGCCTCAACCTGGTCTTCGACGGCGGCGCCGTCCGCGACGACGCCCGCCTCACCGTCCCGCCGCAGCACAGGAGCGGCCTGCTCGGCGCCCGCTTCGTCCCCGTCCACCAACTCCCCGACGTCATGACGCCCTCCCAAGCCGCCCGCGTCACCGAGGCGTTGGCCAACCGCACGCTGCCCGTCCTCCTCCACGGCCAGCGAGCGACCTGAGGACCGCGACCTGTGCGACATCCCGCGAGTTCTCCTGAGCCCCGCTGAGTGACCGAGGCCGTGGCCAGGGACTTCTTCCTCCTTCGAGTGCTCTGCCGGAGTGTGACGTAACTTCAGGATTCCTGAAGCGTTCTCAGCCCGTGCGACCGATCTGCGGTCTGGTCGATGGCGAGGAGGCGCGAGTCCCCTGGAGAATGATTCACCACGAACCCCAGGGAGTACCCCCTAACTATCAGGAAATCAGACCTGCAGGTTCCCACTTGCCTTCAGTTTCTCGAAGTCGGAGGTCTCCGAGGACGAGCAGGAATGGACCAGCGAGCCCAGCTACAGGCGGCGTGTGTGGCCCCCGTTGATCTGGTCGATCTGATCGAGAAGGGCTGCATTCAGCTGTGCCCGCGCAGCCTTGACACACTCCAGAGCCTCCAGGACCTCACTTCGCACCGGGCTCTCCCGATGCGAGGAACGTCGCAGGACGTCGGCACGGACTTCCCGGGTCGCCTCTCGCAAGCGGCCCAGAAGCTGGGAGAGGGCGATGAACGCGGATCCGTCCGCATCGTCTGGTCGCGATCCGTCTGGTGCCAGGACGAGTGGAATGCCGTGCGGTGGTGTGTCCTGCGATTCGAGCCAGAGACCGTTGTGAGCCAGCGCGTGTCCGGCTTCGGTGGCCTCCCGGCTGACGTGGGCCGTGATCTCGTCGAATCGGTTGACGTCCACAGGATGGTGTGCTTGCAAATCTTGGACGAACCGCTCCAGAGCATCGATCCACGCCCGACCCGTAGTTCGCATCTTCAGCAGACGGGCGATCTCTGTCTCACTTTGGCGATCCTGCTCCTCACTCGCCTTCTGTTCCGCTTGCCGCCGATGCAGACGCAGGGGGCCATAGACAGCCGCGAGGCCGGCAACTGAGGCTCCCCCTAGAGCTCCGAGCAGTCCGTACAGCGCGCTGTTGTCGGTCATATCCCCCCAACGTAGAACTGCCGGTAGCCATACCCGTACGGCTCATCCCCAACACTCACCCGATGCAGGCTTCGCACCCGCTTCTGTGTAACATCCAGCGACGTTCCGTGCACCCTGCTGAGCCTTCGTCCGCACCGCCAACCCCCAGCTGATCATCAGCCAGTGCCGGTCGCGTCAGCAGCGTCTGTATACCCGAGGCTCTCCGAGTGACCCAGCGTGTTCACCACGAACCCGCAGGTCCATCACCGAGAATGGTCCGATAGGCACTCGGGTTCCCGCTGCAGGACCTTCAGTTTCCACGAACCCGCGGGAGTCAAGGCCCCGTGCTTGCGTAGCTGTGGCGAAGTGACAAGCAGCTCAGCGCGTCGTCAGGGCCCTTCCGACCGCCAGAAGAAGCGGCGCGGCAGCCGCTGGCGGGGCTGGTGTCGCCGTTGCTCTCGTGCTGAGACCCGGCCGCTCGCGTCGGCCTGCCTGGTCCGCTCGGGCCGTCGCGGGCGGATGCATGAACCGGCTCCTCTGTCGATCACCCCTGGGCGGGACAGCTCTTTCAGCCGATCTACTCCGAGCCGAGCTGTCCGCGCCCCGCCTCGTAAGAGGCGGCCGAAGGCGAAACATCGATTCCTCGCCTTATTGGATGGTCGGAAGCGAAGGATCCCGTTCTGACGGCCCATTTCGTCTCCCATGATGGCTGCCAACACCGGTCGACGAAGGGTGATTTCGGCATGGCTGATTGGGTGAAGGTCACGGGTGGTCTCTCTGCCATCTCGGCGGGGTCCAGGACCACGGTGTGGGGGGTGAACGCGGCAAGCGCCATCTTCCGCTACACCAACTACGACGGCAATCCGTGGATCAACATCCCGGGGGGCCTCAGCGACATCGGCGCGGGCGCCGACGGCACCACGTGGGGCGTCAACGGCGGCAACCAGATCTACCGGTACGTCGGAGACCAGGGGGCGCCGGACCCGTGGCTGGGAATCTCCGGCAGCCTGGTCCGCATCGACGCGGGGTCCAGGACGAACGTGTGGGGGGTGGACTCTGCCGGCGCCATCTTCCGGTACACCAACAACGACGCCAATCCGTGGATCAAGATCCCGGGGGCGCTGAGTGACATCGGCGCGGGCGCCGACGGCACCGTGTGGGGCGTCAACGGCGGCAACCAGGTCTTCCGGTACGTCGGAGACCAGGGGGCACCGGACCCGTGGAAGAGCGTCGCCGGCAGCCTCAAGCGCATCGCGGTGGGCTCCCGGACGAATGTGTGGGGCGTCGATCCCTCCGGAAGCATCTACCGGTACACCAACAACGACGCCAGCGGCACCAACCCGTGGATCAAGATCCCCGGCACGGCCATCGACATCGCTGCCGGCGCCGACGGCACCGCGTGGCACATCAACAGCGCCGGCGAGATCTACCGGTACACCGGCGACCAGCCGAGCTGACCCCGCTCCGGCATGCCGTGCGGGCCCCTGGCCGGGACAGGCCAGGGGCCCGCACCCGCGTCCTGGTCGGGCCGCGCGCGCCGCTGCTGGCTGCGCATGCCGCAGCTGACGCAGGCGTCCGTCATGCGCGGTCTCGTTCTCTCAAGTGCCGCCGTGGGTGGTGCATCGGCCTTCGGCCGATCCGGCGGTGCCGCGCCCGCTTCGCTCCGTGTAGCCGGACGACGGGTTGACTGCCCTTCCGCCGGACCTGAACGGCTTCCAGCCGCGCGGAGCCCCGGCGGGGGCTCCTCCGGCTATCAACGGTTCGCGCGGATGAACTGGCCGTCTTCCCAGTTCGTGACGTTTGTTCTATTGCAACAGTGATGCCTTGCGGTGGAAGCTCGGCTCATCGGGCGGCTGGCGTCCCCGGGGGCGCTGCCCCCGGCCCCCGCCAGCGCCCAGGCGGCATGTTGAGCGAGCTGCTGGGTGCGTGCCAGGAGAGCCTGGACGCGGCCGAGGCGAAGATCGCTAAGATCGACGCCCGGCAGGAACGCAGCGCCTCACCGGTCTTCCTCGGTCTGCCAACCTTCGACAGCATCGCAGCCGCCACCGTCACCGTGCGGTGAGGCTCGGCACGGCGCGCCTGCGACGCTGTCGGACAGGCCCTAGCGGCGGCCCCAAAGGCGTCGGACATGAACGCGGCGCCTTGGAATCGGCCCCGGTGTCCTAGCGGCGCAGAAAGGTCCCGCCGTCGATGACCCAGAGGCTGGCCGGAACCGCGCCGCACTTGACGACTTCGGAGTGCATCTGGGGGTTGGTCCGGTTCCAGCCGACCCGGCGCTGGTGCTGCTCGTCGGTCGGGTAGAAGGTGAGGCCGGCCTCGGGGTGCTGGCCCTCCTCGAAGAGGTACGGCTCGCCCCCGAGCGGGGTGACCACGGTCTGCGAGATGGGCCCGGTCACGGTGATGGCGCCGTTCCCGTCCACGGTCAGGCAGTCGACGTCGAACTCGGCCCGGATGGTGCCGGTCTTCTCGAACACGTGCTGCACCACGACGTGCCCCCGGGGGTGGCCGTCGACCGTACGGGCGCTGACCCGCGCGGTGAGCCGCTCGCCTGGGTTGGGGCCCGGGCCGTGCTCGTTGAGCAGGGTCCAGCTGTGCAGCGCGAGGTGCTGGGCCGGTACGGGGATGGCCGGCGCGGCCGCGGCGGTGCCGGCCATCCCGGCCGCGAGGGCCACGGCCGAAGTGGTGAGCGCGATAGCGGTGGTGAGCTTTCGCATGGTCAATCCTCAGTGGGGAGAAGGGAGTCGGGCTGTTTCCCGACTGCCTCCAACCTCCCAGCTCACCCCCGGTCGCGGCCTCCGCCGCGGGGAGGGACCGGCTCCCCCCTGCGGGGGAACCGCTCCTCCTCCGCCCGACTCACCAAGTGGCGTGTCACCGCGCGGCGTGGCGTATCGCGTCCAAGGCGAGGGCGGCCACCGCCAGCGCCGGGACGATCCCGGCGAGCAGCCCGGCCAGCCCCCGGCGCGGCGGGGACGGGCCGGCACCGAGTACCGCGCCGTGCGGACGTGCTGCGCGCGCTGGACGTGCCTGCGATGACGACGCAGCTGGTCGACCAGCTCGGCCTGAGTCGGGGCACCGTCGGCAGCCGTCTGGCGGTGCTGCGCGATGCCGACTTGGTCACCCGCACCCGTGTCAGCCGGTCCGTCCGCTACGAGCACACGCCGCCGGGCGCGGCCCTGGCGGACAGCTGAACGCCACCGGGCGGCCCACCTGGCCGCCCGAGGCTGACACCTCGGTGGTGGCGGCAGGGCTCCACCGAGGCACGTCCACGGCTGTCCCGACCAGCCCCGCAGCCATGCTGGGTTGGAAGAGGAGGACGGGGCCGGAGGGGTCCTTGGAGTCGCGGACGGGCTGCACATCGGTGCAGCCGTCAGCGACCTCCAGGCAGCCGTTTTGCCCGCCGCTGTACGAACTCTTGCGCCAGGTGGGTCTTCGGGCAGTGGGGGGTGGGCCGGGCCACCTGGTCATCGAAGGCCAGGGTGTGGCCGGCTCCGTGACGCGCCCGGGGCAGCGAGGCGACCGTGACGCCGGGCTCGGGACGGGACACCCTCGGCGCGTCCGCCGCGATCACCGCTCGAAGGGTGCCCGGGTTCAGGGCCGCGGCCGCGCACCGATCGGCTGGCCTGCTTCGCCACGGTCTACTGCACCACGACCGTGCCCTGCATGAAGGGGTGGATCGAGCAGACGTAGGCGTATGTCCCGGGCGTGGTGAAGGTGTAGCTGTACGAAGCGCCTTGGTTCAGCGTCCCGGAGTTGAGCGGGCCGGAGCCGCTGCTGGTCACCGTGTGCGGCGCGGCGTCGTTGTTGGTCCAGGTGACAGTGGTGCCCTTGCTGACCGTCAGTGTGCTGGGCGAGAACGCCAAGTTCATCATGGTGACTTGCTGTGCTCCGGCGGCCGGGGCCTTGGGCGCGGCCGCCAGGACCGTCTGCGACACCGCGGACACGGCGGCGCCGTGCGCTTGTGCGGCCGCCGGGCTCCAGGCGCCGAGCACGCCGAGTCCCGCCGCGACGGCGGAAGCCACCAGGGGCTTCGCGATCCGACGGCGCACATGGTCGTTGCTCTCGGTATTCCTGCGTGATCTCTCGGTCATGACACTCACCCCAATGTGTGCCGGCTTTACGCAGGGCCTTTCTTCCAACGTATCCCCCGTGCCGCCGGAGGGGCATCTCGGCAGGTTGACTGCTCAGGACCGTCCGTGACGTGCACGTCAGCAGGCTCGCCGGTTCGTTCGTGGGACTCGCCGACCGCCGCAAGCCGTCGGGAAAACGGTCGGACCGCGCGACTGATCGGGCGCAAGCCGTTCCCGCCGGCACCTACGGGCGCACACTTGTACGTGAGGCGAGGCCCCTGCTCCGGCTGGTGCGAGGTGGACATGATGCCGTTCCGTCGGCCGAACATCGCCAGATCGTACGGCGATACCCTGCTCAGATGGTGTGCGGCCGCAGCGCTCGCCGTCGACGCCTACGTCCACGCCGACCTTGCCGAGGGCTATGACGCGGTGGTGAAGTCCGTGAGCCAGGGGGATCTGTTCAGGATCGAAGCCGCTCTTGCGGCTCTTGCGGCGCTCCTGCTCCTGATTCGGCCCCATCGGCCGGCCCTCGCGTTCGCCTTCCTCGTGGCAGCCGGCGGTCTCGCCGCACTGCTGCTGTACCGCTACGTCGACGTCGGGTCGCTCGGACCGCTGCCCAACATGTACGAACCGGTCTGGTACACCGACAAGCAAACAGCCGCCGTCGCCGAAGCCGTCGCCGCCCTCGCCACCGGATGTCTCCTCCTCACACACAGGAGAGTCCGCGCCTGACCGCCCGGGACGCCCACGAGACGTCCCGGCGGGCGTGCGGTCGAGGATCGGGCGGTGGTGGCGCGAGCGACGCAGGCCTGCCCACCCGGCTCCGCGTGGCGCGGCGGGCAGGGGACAGTTGACCACCAGGACCCGGATCGCGGGGAGGACGAAAAGCGGAGGACGAAAAGCGGAGGACGAAAAGCGGAGGATGAAAAGGGGCGCGCGCGGAGGAGGCCTTGACCGGCCGGCCCGGTGGGGGACTCCTCCGCGCGCAGGGGGCCGCGGGTCAGGCGGCGCTCAGGCGCACCGCCCTGCGGTGCTCCGTCATGCCGCAGACCAGCTGGTCGCGGATGCGGGCCGGGACCTCGGGGGCGAAGCGGGCCAGGTAGTGGGCCAGATGGTCCTCGTCGTCGACGAGGAAGGGCAGGTCGAAGACCAGCAGCTTGCGCACCGCCAGCAGCGGCACCGGCGCGCGCAGCGGCCGGAAGGAGCGGTTCCACAGGCCCGGCTCCTCGCAGGCGGGGTGGAACTGGCCGATCATCAGGCCCTGTTCGACGAACTCGTCCTTGGCCTTGCGCTGCGCCTCGTCCAGCACGGTGGAGTCCGTCCGGTCGAGGCCGGGCAGCACCAGCAGCACGGTCAGCAGCTCCCGGTCCGACTCCTCCACCAGCCCCGCCAGCAGCCGCTCGTACCAGGCACGCAACTCGCCCACCAGCGCGGGCAGATCACCGTCCGCGCCGGGCTCGGCGACCGCGATGTGGAACAGGCCGCGGCGCAGCGAGGGCTGGGTGTAGGGGCAGACGGGGCCGCTGCGCCCCAGGTCGGGGTGGGCGGTGGTGAGGAAGCGCCGGCTCCAGGCGAGGACCTCGGCGGCCTCGGCGTGGTGGGCGGCCGCTCCGGCGTCGATCTGGTCGGCGGAGTAGACCCGCAGGGCGGCGTCGACGGTGTGCGCGCTCACCGGGCACCCCGCCACACGGGTGTCAGGATGGGGCCGCCGGCGGGCAGGGCGAGGGCGTCGCCGAAGCGGGTGAAGCCGGCGGCGGCGAGCAGGCGGGCGCCGCCCGGGGAACTGGTCTCGGCGTAGGCGGCCTGGCCGTCGGCGTCGACGGCGGCCAGGAAGGCCCGCAGGAGGGCGGTGCCGGTGCCGGCGCGGTGGGCGTCGGGGCGGGCGCCGATGAACGCCGCGTAGTAGTGCGGGCGGTGGCGCGGGTGGCGGCGGGCCTGCAGGCGGGTGATGGCGGCCAGGCGGCGGGCGCTGTCGGGGTGGGCGGCGGCGTCGACGGCCTCGTCCAGGGCGCGGGCGGCGCCGTCGTCGTGCAGGCCGGGGTCCTCCCACACGCCCGGGGGCAGGAACAGCAGCGCGGCGTCGGCGTCCTCGGTGGTCAGCACGCCCCGGTGGGCCAGGCACTGGTCGACGTGGACGCGGAAGAAGGCGGGCAGGACGGCGGCGCGGTAGGCGTCGTCGGGGAAGGCCCAGCGGGTGAGCGGGTCGTCCTGGAAGGCGGCGGCGAGGACCCGGGCGAGGGCGGGGGCCTCCCCGGGTCGGGCGGGGCGGACCGCGGGGGCCGCGAGGGCGGCGCCCGGCAGGGCGGTGGCGGTGGTCAACGGACACACTCCTCGGCAGACAAGGGGCACGGCGGCAGGGGCGGCAGCGGCGGAACCGGAACAGGGCGCGGGACACGGCGGGGCAGCGGTGCGGCGGTGCGGCGGTGCAGCAGTACGGCAGTACGGGTGGTTCAGGGCCGGTCGGCGGCGAGCGTGGCCACCCGCGTGTGCAGGCGCGGCAGGTACTCCTCGGCCTCGGGCTTCATCAGGACGCTGCGCAGCACCCGGGCCCCGTCGGCGTCGGCGCCCGCGCCCGGGTGGCGGCGGGTGAAGTCGGCGGCGTCCACGCGCAGCAGGCTCAGGTAGACCGGGTCGTGCTCGTCGGCCATGCCCTGGCGCAGCACGCGCTCGCTGGCGGCGTCGACGGCGGACATCGACAGCGGGCCCTCGGGGGTGGGGAAGTAGGTGACGATGTCCAGCTGCGGGCGCTGGTGCAGGGTCAGCTGCGGGCTGTCGTCGACGAGCCGGGACCAGGCCAGCGCCGCGCGCCGCCCGCCGGCCAGGACGGCGCCCAGGCCCTGCGCGGTGAGCGGCAGCAGCTGCAGGGTCAGCCACAGGGCGGCGGCCGAGGCGCCGGCGCGCGAGCACTCCAGGCTGATCTCGCCCAGGTGCAGTTCGGCGTCGGTGAAGTAGGTGTAGGGGGAGTCGTGGGCGAAGTGGCGGCCGATCGCGGGGTCGGCGAACAGCACCGCGCCGCAGCCGTAGGGCTGCAGGCCGTGCTTGTGCGGGTCGACGGTGACGGAGTCGCAGCCGGCGATGGCCCGCCACGGGGCCGGGTCCAGCTCCAGCGCGTCGGCCTGGGCGTCGTCGGCGGCCAGCAGCGCGAAGAACCCGCCGTAGGCGGCGTCCACGTGCACCCGCACCCCGTGGCGGCGGGCCAGCGCCAGCACCTCGTGCACCGGGTCGACGGCGCCGAGCCCGGTGGTGCCGGCGGTGACGACCACCGTGCCGACGCGCCCCGTGGCCAGCAGTTCCTCCAGCGCGCCCACGTCCATGCGCCCCGCCGTGTCGGCGGGCACCGCGTGGCCCTGCAGGCCCAGCACGTGGCACATCCGGCTGTGCGTGTAGTGGGCCTGCGCGCTGTAGGCCACGCCGCGCCCGGGGTGGCTCTGGCGGGCCACGTACAGCGCCTCCAGGTTGGCGATGGTGCCGCTGCTGGTGAGGTGGCCCACGTGCCGGGGCAGGCCGAACACGGCGGCCAGTGCGGCCACGCACTCGCGTTCCATGTCGTTGGTGGCCGGCCCGCCCTCGTAGGCGTGGTTGTTGGGGTTGAACCGCATCGCCGTCAGGTAGCCCACGACGGCGGCCGGGTGCGGGGGCTTGACCATCTGCCCGGCGTAACGGGGATGGAAGAACGGGTAGTTGTGCTCCAGGCGCTTGGCGAAGCGCTCGAACGCGACGGCGAAGTCCGCGTCGTCCACCTGGTGCGAGGGGTGCGGGCGAAAGGGCCCGAACCGCTCGCCCCACCGCTCGGCCACCTCGGCCGCCCTCGGCAGCCAGTACCGCAGGTCCACGCTGTGGCCCTTTCCCTTCGAGGGATCCTCCAGTGCTTCCCGAGCCACGGTGACCGGCGCCCGCAAGCGGGCCGCAACACCCGCAGCTCACCCCGCGGCCCGCCACGGACCCGCCCGGGCACCCCGCCCTACCGGCCGGTAGGCCTCAGCCGGACCCCAACCGGGCGCAAGGACCCGCTGCTGCAATCACCCCCGGAACCCGCCCCCGCACCACCCGCCGGGGCGCCCACCCACCGGGCCGGCAGCAGGAGGACGTGCGATGGTGACCAGACGCAGGATGATCGGCGCCGCCCTGGCGACCGGGGGAGGGGTCCTGCTCATGCGCACCACCCTGCGCCCGGCCGCCCCCGCCGCCGCCGCGGCCGAGGGGCACGACCACGGAAGCCCGGACCCCGCCGCCGCCGACCCCGGGCCCGACGCCGGGCCCGCGCTGGCACCGAAGTTCACCACCGCCATGCCCGTCCCCCCGGTGCTCGCCCCGGTGTCCACCGACGGCGGCGCCGACACCTACGCCATCACCATGCTCCGCGCCTCCGCACGGATCCTGCCCGGCCACCGCACCGACGTCCTCACCTACAACGGGTCCTTCCCCGGCCCCGTCATCCGCGCCCGCTCCGGGCGCCCCGTCCGGGTGCGCCAGACCAACCTCCTGGACGACCCCGTCTCGGTCCACCTGCACGGCGCCCGCGTCCCCGCCGACAGCGACGGCGGCCCGATGAACCTGATCGCCGCCGGCCGCACCCGCACCTACACCTACCCCAACGACCAGGCCCACGCGAGCCTGTGGTTCCACGACCACGCCCACCACCTGGAGTCCGAGCACGTCTACCGCGGCCTGGCCGGCACCTACCTGATCACCGACGCCACCGAAGCCGCCCTGCCGCTGCCCGCCGGCCAGTACGACCTGCCCATCGCCCTGCGCGACGCCCGCTTCGACCAGGACGCCAACCTCGTCTACCGGATGGACGACCCCTTCAACCGCACCACCATCCTCGCCAACGGCCGCCCCTGGCCCAAGGTCGACGTCGCCGCCCGCAAGTACCGGCTGCGCCTGCTCAACTCCTCCAACCTGCGCTTCTTCTCCCTGCGCCTGGCCGACGGCGGCCCCCTCACCCAGATCGGCTCCGACGGCGGCCTGCTGGAACGCCCCCACGTCACCGACACCGTCGACCTGTCCCCCGGGGAACGCGCCGACGTCGTCGTCGACTTCTCCCGCTACCCGGTGGGCACCAGCGTCGCCCTGACCAACTCCATGCCCCCCGGCCCCGCCGAACACGTCGGCCAGGTCCTGCGCTTCGACGTCACCCGCCCCGCCCACGACCCCAGCTCGGTGCCCGCCCGGCTGCGCACCCTGCCCCCCGTGGCCGCGGCCGTGCGCGAGCGCACCGTGGTCCTGGAGTACCAGGAAAGCCCCGGCGCCGCCCCCCTGGGCCTGATCGACGGCAAGGTCTACGACCCGGCCCGGGTGGACGCCCAGGTGGCCTTCGGCACCTCGGAGATCTGGACGGTCGTCAACGCCAACAAGGACGTGCCGCACAACTTCCACCTGCACCTGGTGCAGTTCCGGGTCCTGGCGCGCAACGGCGCCGCCCCCTCCCCGGCGGAGTCCGGGCTCAAGGACACGGTGCGCCTGCTGCCGGGGGAGAGCGTGCGCCTGCAGGCCGTCTTCGACGCCTACCGCGGCCGCTACCCCTACCACTGCCACCTGCTGGACCACTCCGCGATGGGCATGATGGCGCAGATGGAGATCACCTGACCCCGCCCGCCACGCCTGACCCCGCCCGCCAGGCCTCGGGCCGCCCGAGGGTGCGGGTGGCCCGAGGGGGTGTCAGGCGGCGTGGATGCCCTGGCCCGGCGCCAGGATCCCCGCCGGGTCCCACCGCCGCTTGGCCCGCTCCACCCGCTCCCACAGGCCGCCGTAGTGACGCCGCCAGTCCGCGCCCGTCATCCCCGGCACCGCCCCGATCAGGTAGCGCTTGCCGCCCAGCTCCACCGCCCGCTCGTACAGGCGCCGGTTGCGCTCCAGCATCGCCGCCGTGTCCGCCCCCGGCCCCGGGAACGCCAGCAGGTCGAAGTGCCAGCCCACCGGCTCCTGCGGCAGCACCGCCAGCGGCGCCTTCACCCGCGCCCGCGCGTACGGGTAGAACAGCAGCAGCCCCGCCCCCAGGTCCGCCGCGGTCAGCACCTCCGTCGCCTCCCGCATGAACACCCCCACCGTCGAGGCCGGCAGGAACAGGCTCAGCCACGGCTTCGGCAGCCCCCAGAACCCGGCCGCCCGCAGGTACCCCGCGAACGCGTCCACCCGGAACGCGTACTCGCGCCAGCCCTGCTCCACCACCGACGTCTCACCCGCCACCGGGCGCAGTCCCGCCAGCAGCCGCTCCCGGTCCACCGCACGCCCGGCGTCCCCGAAGGCCACCAGCTCCGCCGTGTAGCGCCACCGCGAACCGTCCGCGCTGCGCACCACGTTGCCCACCTGGAGGTCGAAGCGGCCCTCGGCCATCACCTTCTCCTGGTCCGCGCGGTAGACGTCCAGATCGTCGTAGGCCAGCGTGAACACGGTGGCGCGCTCGCGCGCCGGCACCAGCGCGAGCGTGGCCCGCACGATGATCCCCACCTGCCCGCCGCCGGCCAGCACCGCCTCGAACAGCTCCCGGTTGCGCTCCGGCGAGGCCGTCACCAGCTCGCCGGTACCGGTGACCACCTGGAGCTCCTGCACGGTGTCCGCCTGCAGGCCGTGGCGCTGCACCGCCCCGCCGATCCCGCCCACGCTCAGCGTCCCGCCCACCGACAGGTGCAGGTAGTCCGTCAGGCACGGCGGCGCCCAGCCCTGCGCCAGCGCCGCGTCCGTCAGCTGCGCCCAGGTGGCGCCGGCCTCGACCACGGCCCGTCCCGGCTCCACGGAGACGATCCGCGACAGGCCACGGGCGTCGATCGCGATCCCGCCGCGGGGGTTGGCCTGGCCGTAGCTGGAGTGCGACTCCAGCGCGTCCGCGCCGACCACCGTCTGGTCGCCGCTCTGCCCGTTGACGGCCACCGGGATGCGGAGGCGCTGGGCGAAGGCCACCACCTTCTGCACGTCGCGCACCGAGGCCGGGCGCAGCACCGCGCGGGGCGCGGCGGTGACGAGGTGTCCGAAGTCGGAGGAGAACCGCTCCAGGCCGGCGCCCTGCAGGGTCACCGTGCCGTCCAGGGCGGGCAGGTGCTCCACGTTCTCGCCCGGCTCGGCGGCCCAGGCGCGGGCGGTGGTGTTCCAGCCGACGACGGCGGCGCCGGCGCCGGCGATCAGTGCGCGGCGGGACAGGCCTGAACTGCTCATATCCGAAGTTCTCCGATCAGTCGTCAAATAGGGATTGTTGTACCGCAACCACCCCGCGACCACCTACTGCCCCGCACGTCCCTTCCGCTGCTCCAGCCTCGTCAGTTCGGCCACCGTGTATTCCCACATCCGCGCCTGGTGGGCCGGGGCGTCGGCGGGGATGTGCGCGGCGGCGGCCCGGGCCTCCTCCAGCAGCGCCCGCCGTGCCTGCGGCAGGTGGGCCACCTGCGGCGAGGCGGCGGCCGTCCGCAGCACGTAGGCGAGCTTGTAGGCGTACACGTGCGGGCTGACCGGGAACAGCGCCCGGTACACCCACAGCCCCTCCGGGGCGTCCAGGATCCTCTCGTTGTGGCTCAGCAGCCGCACCCGCGCCTTCAGCACCAGGTCCCCGTGCACCGTCACCCTCACGTCCCCCTTCGTCCGTCCACCCGCCTTCGGCCCCCAGGGCAGCACGACGCGCGCACCGGCTGCCCTGGGCAGGGGCCGGTGCGTGGCCGAAGGAGTGGATGCCGACGAGTCTGCGGCGTGCGCCCGCCCCCGGGCAAGGCGAAACCCGCGTGCCCTGCGTCCTACCGCAACCGGCCGCTGAGCTGGCAGGATTGGGTCTGGCACCCGCCGCAGGGCCCCGGCGCTGAGGCCCGCCCGGTGCGGGGCTAGCCTGGGCGCATGTTCGTACTGGAGCTGACGTACACCGCCCCGCTGGAGCGCATCGACGCCGTCCTGCCGCAGCACGTCGAGTGGCTGCGCGGGCACTACGAGGCCGGCACCTTCCTCGCCTCGGGCCGCAAGGTGCCGCGCGAGGGCGGGGTGATCATCGCGCTGGGCGAGGACCGTGCCGCGGTCGAGGAGTTGACCCGCACCGACCCGTTCGCCCGCGAGGGCCTGGTCACGTACACGGTGACCGAGTTCCTCGCCACCACCACCGCCCCCGCCCTGGACGCCTACCGCCAGCAGCTGCCCGCCTGAACGCCGGTCCCGCCCGAAGCCCGGCCGTCTGAAGCCCGTTCGCCCGACCCAGGCCGTCCGAACGCCGGCCTCGCCGTGCCCCGTTCCGCCCGCCGGTACGGGGCACGGTCGCGTTCTGGCTACGATCAGTGAGCACGGGGCAAGGACGCGTCTGGGAAGTTGGCGGGAGAAGACGGATGGCACACGCACGGGCCGGGCAGCCGGCGCAGCCGGATGATCTGGTGGATGTGGCGCGGCTGGTGACGGCGTACTACGCGCTGAAGCCGGACCCGCAGGAGGTCGGCCAGCGGGTGGCGTTCGGGACCTCGGGGCACCGGGGGTCCTCGCTGGACGCCGCGTTCAACGAGGACCACATCGCGGCGACCACGCAGGCGATCTGCGAGTACCGCTCCGGGCAGGGCATCGCCGGCCCGCTGTTCCTGGGCGCGGACACGCACGCGCTCTCGGAGCCGGCCAAGGTGACGGCGGTGGAGGTGCTGGCGGCCAACGGGGTGCAGGTGCTGCTGGACTCCGCGGACGGCTACACGCCCACGCCCGCGGTCTCGCACGCGATCCTGGCCCACAACCGGCGCAGCCCCCGGGCGCTGGCGGACGGCATCGTGGTGACGCCCTCGCACAACCCGCCGCGCGACGGCGGCTTCAAGTACAACCCGCCCAGCGGCGGCCCGGCCGGCTCGGAGGCGACCGGCTGGATCCAGGACCGCGCCAACGAGCTGATCCGCGAGGGCCTGCGCGGGGTCAAGCGGGTGCCGTACGCGCGGGCGCTGGCCGCGGCGACCACCGGCCGCCACGACTTCCTGGGCGCCTACGTCGAGGACCTGCCCGCGGTGCTGGACCTGGACGCGGTGCGCGCGGCGGGGCTGCGCATCGGCGCGGACCCGCTGGGCGGGGCGTCGGTGGCGTACTGGGCGCGGATCGCCGAGACGCACCGCCTGGACCTGACGGTCGTCAACCCGGTCACCGACCCCACCTGGCGGTTCATGACGCTGGACTGGGACGGAAAGATCCGCATGGACTGCTCCTCGCCGGCCGCGATGGCCTCGCTGATCGGGCGCCGCGAGGAGTACGCCATCGCCACCGGCAACGACGCGGACGCCGACCGGCACGGCATCGTCACCCCCGACGGCGGGCTGATGAACCCCAACCACTACCTGGCGGTGGCCGTCGACTACCTGTACCGCCACCGCGCGGACTGGCCCGTCGACGCCGCGGTCGGCAAGACGCTGGTGTCCTCCTCGATGCTGGACCGGGTCGCCGCCGACCTGAAGCGGGAGCTGGTGGAGGTGCCGGTGGGCTTCAAGTGGTTCGTCGACGGGCTGCTGGAGGGCTCGATCGCCTTCGGCGGCGAGGAGTCGGCCGGCGCCTCGTTCCTGCGCCGCGACGGCGGGGTGTGGACCACCGACAAGGACGGCATCCTGCTGGCGCTGCTGGCCTCGGAGATCACCGCCGTCACCGGCGCCACCCCCAGCGCGTACTACCGCGAGCTGACCGGGCGCCACGGCGCCCCCGCCTACGCCCGCGTGGACGCCCCCGCCGACCGCGAGCAGAAGGCGCTGCTGGCCCGGCTGTCCCCGGAGCGGGTCACCGCGCGCGAGCTGGCCGGCGAGGCGGTGACCGCGGTGCTGGCCAAGGCGCCCGGCAACGGGGCGGCGATCGGCGGCATCAAGGTGTGCACCGACAACGCCTGGTTCGCGGCCCGCCCCTCGGGCACCGAGGACGTGTACAAGATCTACGCCGAGTCCTTCCTCGGCGACGGGCACCTGGCCCGGGTGCAGGAGGAGGCCCGCGCCCTGGTGGGCGAGGTCCTCGGCGCCTGACCCGCGCTCACCGCCACGCCCCGGACCGGGACTCCCGGTCCGGGGCGTGCGGGTTTCCCCCCGTGTTCCCCTCCGGGTTTTCCCCGTGTTCCCCCGGCTGGACGGCCCCTGCCCGCCCCTCCCGCGTGGTCGCCGCCGCCACCGCCGTCGCCACCAGCGCCAGCACCGCCGCCGCGACCGGGAACCACCGCCCGCCCAGCACCGCGATCGCCGCACTGCCCGCCACGCCCCCGGCCGCCGTCCCCAGGTACAGCGCACTGCTGTTCAGTGAGATCAGCAGCGGCGCGTTGCCCGGATCGATCGACGCCAGCCGGTGCGGCAGCGCCACCGACACCGCCCACCCCGCCAGCGGCACCACCGCCGCGTACGCCAGCGCCCCCGGCATGCTGCGTCCCAGCCACGGCAGCGCCGCGAACGCGCACGCCGCCACCGTCGAACCGGCCAGCAGCACCCGCCGCACCCCCACCCGGTCCACCAGGCGCCCGCCCAGCCAGCTGCCCGCCACCGACATCACCCCCGTCGTCAGCAGCACCAGGCTCAGCCGGTCGGCGTCGCCCCCGGTCGCACCCGAGACGGCGGTGGCCAGGTAGATGTAGACGCACTGGAAGGCCAGGAAGAACACCAGCGTGGTGGCCGCCGCCCCGAGCACCCGCCCCTGCCCCAGCGGCGCCAGCCGCGCCCGCAGCCCCGGCGCGGCGACGGGCTGCGGCAGGTCGCGCAGCAGCAGCGCCAGCCCCACCAGCGCCGCCACGCCCAACGCCGTGACCAGCCACATCGTCATCCGCCAGTCGCTGCGCCCCACCCAGGTGCCCAGCGGCACGCCCAGCGCGGTGGCCACCGTCATCCCGCCCAGCACCGTGGCCAGCGCCCGTCCGCGCCGTTCGGGGGCGACCAGGGTGGTGGCCACCGCGTTGGCGGTCGGCGTGTACAGCGCGGCGCCGGCCGCCGCCAGCACCCGACTCGCCAGCAGCAGGCCGTAGTTCGGCGCGAGCGCGCTGAGCGCGTTGGCCGCGCTGAACACCACGAGCGCGCTCAGCAGCAGGCGCCGGCGCGGCCAGCGGGCGGTGAGCGCGGCCAGCACCGGGGCCAGCAGCGCGTAGCCGAGCGCGAAGACGGTGACCAGCTGGCCCGCGGCGGGCACCGACACCCCCAGGTCGGCGGAGACCGGGCCGAGGATGCCGGCGACGACCATCGAGTCGGTGCCCATGGCGAAGGTGCCGAGGGCGAGCAGGAGCAGGCGTACGGGCACGGGAAAGCCCCCCGATTGTTTGGCGATAGGGCAACAGTTTGATGCTCGTCAAACACTAGGGATTGGTGGATGATTGTCAAACCAACCCCGGCCCGGCCGGCCCCCGTCCGGCCGGCCCCCACCCGACGAGGACCACGCGCCATGCCCGAAGACGAGCGGCTTCCCCAGCCCGCCACCGCCGACATCGACCTCGTCACGGTGCTGCACGCCCTCGGCGACCCGGTCCGCATGACGCTGCTGCTCAGCTACGCCGACGGCGCCGAACACTCCTGCGCCCCCCGCGACCTGGGCCTGGAACACCTCCACAAGTCGACCGTCTCCCACCACATGCGCGTCCTGCGCGAGGCCGGCGTCACCACCACCCGCGTCGCCGGGCGCAACCGCTTCGTCAGCCTGCGCCGCACCGACCTCGACGCCCGCTTCCCGGGCCTGCTCGACGCCCTCCTGGCCGCAGCGCCCGCCGCGTCCGCCTGAGCGCTCCACTCCGGGGCCTATGACCGAGGTCGTACCCGCCGCCCGCCGCTCCTCCGCCGGCCCGACGCGCCCTGCCCGCACCACCCCGAGATCACCCTCGACCGCTGAGCCCCGGGCGCGGGGCCCCGCCGCACGCGTGGGATGCTCACCCCGGCGGGAAACCGGATCGGGAAGGGGTGGCGGCGTGCCGGTCAGGGGCGTGCTCTTCGACGTCGACGACACCCTGTTCGACTACTCGGGTTCGGAGGAGGCCGGCATCCTCGCCCACCTGCGGGACCAGGGGCTGCTCGACCGCTTCCCAGGGCCCGGGGCGGCCCTGGTGCTGTGGCGCGCGGTCATGGAGGCCCAGTACGCCCGCTTCCTGGCCGGCGAGCTCACCTTCACCGGCCAGCAGCACGAACGCGTCCGGCACTTCCTCGCCCACCTCGGCCAGGACACCGCCGGCCTGCCCGACCACGAGGCCGCCGCCTGGTTCGCCGGCTACGCGGCCCACCGCGACGCGGCCTGGGCGGCCTTCCCCGACGCCGGACCCGTCCTGGCGAGGCTCGCCCCCGGCTACCGCCTCGGGATCGTCTCCAACTCCAGCGCCGACCACCAGCGCCGCAAGCTCGACGCCGTCGGCCTGCTGCCCTACTTCGGCGACACCCTGGTCTGCTCCGACCAGCACGGCGAGGCCAAGCCCGCGCCGGGCATCTTCCTCGCCGGGTGCGCCGGCCTCGGGCTCGCGCCGCGGGAGGTCGCCTACGTCGGCGACAAGTACGCCCTCGACGCCGTGGGGGCCCGCGACGCGGGACTGCGCGCGTACTGGCTCGACCGGGCCCGCAGCTGCGCACCGGTCGCGGACGGCATCCGCGTCCTCCACACCCTCGACGACCTGCCCGCCGCGCTCGACGGCTGAACCCACCGCCCGTCGCCTGCCGGGTCGGTGGGTCCCGGAGCGGGAAGTCGGCGGGGCCGACTTCCCGCTCCGCGCGCCGAGGTGTCCGTCAGTAGGGGATCGGGCGGTTCTCGCGGGCCCACAGCTGTTCGGCCTCGCTCTGGGGCGGGGGCGGGGAGATCCCGTCCATCATCCACAGGTCCCGGGGCGTCTCGTCGATGTGGAACTCGCAGTACAGGCCACGCCCGGTGGTGTGGGGCGCGAGGAGGGCGGCGAGGGCTTCCCGGGTGCGCTTGCGCAGGTCGGGGTCCTCGGTGTGCCGGGCGATGTGCTCGACCACGATCCGCACCGCATCGTGCGCGGGCTGGTCGCCGACGTGGAAGGAGTCGGCGGCGATCTCGTGGAAGAGCGTCACCACGTAGAACTTCGGCAGCCCGAAGCGGGTGTAGAACCCGGTGATGTCGGCGGCGAGGCGCTGCTTCTGGTCGGGGGTGTAGGTGCCGGGAGGGTGGTAGACGTGCCACAGGGGCATGGGTGTTCTCCTCGGGATCGGGCGTGGTGCCGGAAGGGGGCGCGGCTCAGCGGCCGATGGGCAGGGTGAGGCCCTCCACCGGGCCGGAGAGCGCGGACTTGAGCGCCCGGGTGACGTCGTCGACGAGCACTTCGCGCTCGCCGCGCTCGACGCCGTCCAGGACGATGCGGGCCACCTCGGCGGCCGGGAGCTTGTCGACGGGCAGGGCCGCCACCATGTCGGTGTCCGCGAAGCCCAGGTGCACGCCGACGACCTGGGTGCGCTGGGCGGCGAGCTCGACGCGCAGGGAGTTGGTGAGCGACCACAGGGCGGCCTTGGAGGCGCCGTAGGCGCCCGCGCCCGCACCCCAGGACAGCGCGGAGTGGATGTCCACCAGGGCCCCGCCGCCGCGGCCCGCCAGCACCGGCGCGAAGGCCTGGGCGATGCGCAGCGGGCCGAGCACGTTGGTGTCGAAGGTGGCCTGGACCTGGCGCAGGTCGGCGGTGAGCAGCGCCCCCGGATACAGGACGCCGGCGTTGTTGACGACGATGTCGACGTCCTGGACGCGCTCGGCCAGGGCGGCCACCGAGGCGTCGTCGGTGACGTCCAGGGCGAGGACCTCCACCCGCTCGTCCTCGCTGCGGTCGGGCGTGCGGGCGGTGGCGTAGACCTTCTTCGCGCCGCGCGCCAGCAGCTCCTCGACGAATGCCCTGCCGAGGCCGCGCCGGCCTCCGGTGACCAGGGCGACGGAGCCTTCGATCACGGTCATGTGCGTGTTCCTCGCTCTCAAGGTGGCGGTGTCCGGGTCCGGCACCACCCCTTTTAGATTACTATCATCATCTAAAAGGGGTGGGAAGGTGGGAGCACCACAAACAGGAGCGAAGGAAGGGAGCGCAGGCATGCCCCGCGTGTCACGAGCCGAGGCCGAGCGCCGCCGCCGCCAGGTGATCGACAGCACCGCCAGGCTGATCCGGGAGAAGGGCGCCGACCAGGTCAGCGTCCCCCAGGCGATGGCCACCGCGGGCCTCACCCACGGCGGCTTCTACCGGCACTTCGCCTCCAAGGACGACCTCGTCGCCCAGGCGCTCGGCGCGGCCTTCGCCGAACGCCGCGAGGCCATGGACCACCTCGCCGACGAACCCGCGGCCGAAGGTCGCACCCCCCGCGCCGAGTTCCTCGCCCGCTACCTCTCCACCCCCCACCGGGACAACCCCGGCCAGGGCTGCGCCGCCGCCGCGCTGGCCGCCGACGCCGCCCGGGCCGAACCCGGCACCCCGCTGCGCACTGCCTTCACCGCCGGCCTGCGCGACCTCGTCGACGGCTTCCAGTACCTGCCCGACCCCGCCGAACGCGAGGCCGCGCTCGCCGACCTGTCGACCCTGGTCGGCGCCCTCCTGCTCGCCCGCGCCAGCGAGGACCCCGCCCTGTCCGCCGAGTTCCTGGCCGCCGCCCGCCACCGGCTGTCCGCCCCCACCCCCGCCCCCGCCGCGGACGCGGACGCGCCGTCCGTGTAAGGGCCGCAGCCGGACCGGGGGAGGGGCCCGCAGGCCCGTGATCGCGCGCACCCCGCCGGGGTCCAGGTGGAGCTCGTACGCGGTGCTGCACTCGCTGATGAGCGTGCCCACCTTCGCGCCGCAGGGGCGCAGCTGATTCATGCCGCTCCGGCCGTCGAGGCCGCAGCGCCCCCGGGAGCGCCTCCAGTCGGGATGCGGCTGGAGTGACGGTGCGTCATCGGGGTGCAGGACCGCGGTGTTCCGGGGCCCCGCGGACACCAGGAACCCGTCGCCGTCCGGATCGCCGACGCAGGGACCCCCGGCGAAGACCGGCAGGCAGGCGTCGGAGGGCACGAGCGGGGCGCCCCACGGCCCGGGTTCCAGGGCGAAGAAGCCGGGCGGCGAGACGGGATCCGTCGGCCTCGCGATAGCCCTGGTCCATCGGACGGGCGGGCACCTCGGGCAGCCTGGTCAGCGGTCCGGCGATCCGGCGATTGGATGATCGCAGGTCGCCCACACGAACACGGCCACGGTCACCCGGTGTTCGTAACACCCGGCGGGCGCCCCGCCAACCGGATCGGCCGCCGTGGTTTAGCCGTCGGCGCCGAACAGCGCGCGGTAGCCGGCCAGCCCGCTCACGCAGCCCGCACCGGTTTACGCCCCGCCGGTCCGGGCGGGCACCACGACCCCGCCCCACGCAGGGCCGGCCGCACCGGCCGACACCGACGACCCGGCCATCGGCACCGTCGGCGCCGTCCAGGCCGCCGCCGACGCCGCCACCTACACAGGCGTCGCGGACGTGGCCGCCCACCGGGCCCGCCAGGCGAAGGCTCCCCCGGAAACCGTGTTCCGGGGGAGCCTCCCGCATACCGCCCGCGACGGCGCTTGCCGTGGTGTCGCGGCACGTGATCGGATGATGGCAGCATCGCGTGCCGGTGACGGACCGCGTCAGGCATGGAGGTGTGGAACCGAAGGGACCGCCCTCCGTGGCTTCCCCCGACGGCGACCGTGTGGTCGCCCTGAGCCTTCAGCTCTCCCAAGCACATCAGGAACTGCGCCGCCGGATCGGCGCGGTCAGGGCCGGAATCGGCCAACGCCGGCTGGACGACGACACGCTGCGCACCCACTGCCTGGCCTTCTGCGCCGCGCTGACGGCACACCACCAGGGCGAGGACGAGGGCGTGTTCGCCCACCTCGTGCGCGAACGCCCCGAGCTCGCCGGGACGGTCGCCAAGCTCGTCGAAGACCACGAGATGATCGCTGCCATCCTGGCCAGGGTCCGCGAACTCGCCGACCACGCCGCCGAATCGCCCGGCGAAGGCCTGGAGGCGATCGGGCGCGAACTCGACGGACTCACGGCGATCATGGAATCCCACTTCGCCTACGAGGAACGGACGATCAGCAAGGCCCTCGACAGCGCCGTGCCTGACAGCGGATGGTCCGACCAGGTGTTCCGGTTCGGCTGACAACGTCCGTCGGCACGTCACCTGCTGCGGGCGGATGGCGCGAAGGTCGCCGTGGCGCAGTGGAACGGCGCCGACGGGACCGGGATGCCTCCGGGCACCCCGGCGCTCACCGTGGACCGGTTCAAGGCCGTCGCCCCCGCCCCGCCCTGGTGGGGTGTGGCGGGGGTCAGAACTTCCAGACCTGGTCGTCGAAGGCGGGGACGCAGTCCCACACCTTGGCGGGGGCGCCGTTTTCCTGCCAGGAGGGGAAGGCGAGGCAGCGGTTGTTGAAGGTGTTGCGGAGCTGGTAGCCCTTGGTGTCGACCCGCGGGCAGCAAGACGGCGGCGACACCGACATCACCCTGGAGAACGGGGGGTCGCTCACCAGCACCGACCACCACCCGTTCTGGTCCGAGGACCAGCGCACCTGGCTCGACGCCGCCGACCTGAAGACCGGTCAAGCACTCCGGGACCCCGCCGGCCGGCCGCAGCGGATCGAGGACATCCGGCACTGGAACACCCTCTGGTGGCGGGCGGCAGTCTGGCCTCTAGATCATCTGCCGGGGGCCTTCGCCGGTTCCGGCCCGTCCGCGCCGACGGGCCGGAACCGGCGAACGGTCACACTCCGATGAAGCTCACCGTCTCCGTCATGTCCGCCCGCCCGGTACGCAGCCGCGGCACGCCTTCCTTCTCGAATCCCACCGCGACACCGCAGAACAGTGCGAGCCTGTCATCGGCTCCGACTATGTGGCTGACGGTCTTTCGGTACATCGTCCACATCACCTGGGGGCAGCTGTGCAACCCTTCCGCCCTCAGCAATAGCATGACCGTCTGCAAGTACATTCCCGCGTCCCCCCACTGGCCGGGCCCCATCGTCCGGTCGAGGTAGCAGAACAGCGCGACCGGCGCCCCGAACGCCTCCGAGTTCAAGGCGGCGATCTTTGTGGGCCTGTCGGGGTCGTCGCGCTCGATTCCCAGCGCCTTGTACCGCTGGGCGGCCGCGGCGGAGAAGCGATCCAGATACGGCGAGGTCAGTTCGGCCGGGTACATCGGATACTCCCGCTCATCGCCCGGGTCTCCCGCCAGTGCCCGGGCCGTCGCGCGTTTCTTCAGTTCGGCCAAGGGCTCGCCGGTCACGACATACACATGCCACGGCTGGAGGTTCCCACTCGACGGAGCCCTCGTTGCCGCGGCCAGGACTCGTTCGAGTACCCCTTTGGGTACCGGCTCATCGCTGAACGCCCGCACGGCCCGGCGGCTGTCCACGGCTTCATACACATCCATGTCTTCTCGTCCTCTCGCTCAGCGACAACCACCTCTCTACCCCTTCAGCACGCACAAGGAGTTCCTGGTGGTGGGCGCAGTCTGCCGTGTGGATCGTCTGTCAGCGGGCGACTTCGAGGTTGGTCAGGACGAGCAGGGCGCGCAGGAGCTGGGTGGCGCGGACGGGGGCGGTGCGGAGTTTGGTGAGAATCCGCCAGTTCTTCAGGTGGGCGAAGCCGTGTTCGACTGGGGCGCGTCCGGCCGCGAGGATACGATTGGCCACCTTCTGGCCAAGGGTGAGCTTGCGGGCGCGGGTGGCCTTGAAGCCGGTGACGACCACGGGGTCGTCGGGGTCGTCGTCCAGGCCAAGGAAGCCGGGGTCTGCCAGCGCACCGAGCCCGGCGTCGCGCAGGTGGGCGAGGAGGTGGTCGCGGCGGGCGGCGGTGATGTCGTGGGTGCGGCCGGGGCGGGCGGCCGAGATCCAGACCAGTCGGCCCTTCTCGTCGGTCAGGGCGAGGAAGCGCAGGCCGGGGCGGTGGTGCTTGCCGGAGTAGTTCGGGCGGTTGTCTTTGCCGGTGCGGCGCTGGGTGGGGATGAGGGTGCCGTCGACCAGGACGACCTCGCCGCCCCGTTTGGCGATGTTCTTCAGAGCGCGGTCCAGCCGTGGGGCCTTCGCGGCCAGCAGGCCGATCAGCTCGTCGCGCCAGCGGCGCACGGTGGTGGCGGAGACGCCGTTGCCGCCGGCCATGTCGGCCAGGCGCTGGTCGTGCCGCAGAACGGCCAGGACGATCACCGCGATCCGGCCCGGCGGCAGGGCCCGCCAGCGTGAACCTATCGCCTTCAGATGGCGTCGCAGCAGGTCAGCGAGGTGGGTGACGGTGCTCGTGGACAGCGGCAGACGGCACTGGTAGACAAGGGGGACGGTGTCCCCGGTCGGCTCTTCGGTTTTGGTCACACAATCCCAACTGCCGTCGACGGCAACCTGGTTACGCCAGAACCAGACCTACGGCCAGGCGGCCGCCGCGGGTCACGGACGGGTGGAGAACCGGCCGTCGGGGAACTTGCGCAGCCAGCCGCGCTCGGCCAGCTTGGTCAGCTTCCCGCGCAGCGGCTCCAGCTTGCCCCGGATGCCGGTGTCCAGGCCGAGCACCTCGCCGACCTGCCGGACCATGACCGGGGCGCCCGCCTGCCGGACGACGGCGAGGATGCGCTGGTAGTCCGACGGGAGCGCCGACTGGAACGGAGTCACGCCAGCCCCTCCCACCAGCCAACTTCAAGATGGCGCAGGCTCTCTGAAGGACTTCGCCGACAAGGTCGTCAAGGCGAAGTCCTACCATGACTTCCCCGCCGGGGCGAAGCGGACGGACACCGTCCTGGAGGCCCTCAAGCCGGAGAAAACGACCAAGATCTTCTTCAACCTGGACTACATCGGGAAGGAGAACGCGAAGAGGTGGGCCGAGCAGGCCATAGACGCCGCGAAGCCCGGCGACCACGCCACGGCCTGGGAGCTGGCACAGATCAAGAAGGCGCCACCGGAGGTGCAGAAACGCGTGCAATGGTACGAGAATGGCAAGCCGACGACGAGTCCCTTCGAATGAGAGACCCCATGACGTTCCTGGCCGGTACCGACCAGCTGCCGCTGCGGATCGAGCGCCCGTTCAGCCCCTGGTCCTACGCGGCGTCACACCGGACACTGGTGCTGCGCGGTGCGCCGCAGGAGCCGGACGCCGGCCTGGAGATCGAGTTCATCAACGTCGCGGCGATGAAGATCCGGCGCGGGTACAGCGAACTGCACATCACCCGGGCCGGTGAAGACCGCCCCGGAATCGAGGAGTTCGCCGACGTCCCCGAGGAGCACCGCGACGCCTACCACGTCCTGCTCCTGTCCGACGGAGACCACCAGGGCTTCGTGATGTGCAGCCGCATGCGCATCTCGTCGCTGACCTGACCGGAGGTGCCCCGGCGGATCCGTCCGCCGGGGCACCTCGGCACAACCACCCGCCTCGCCCCGCCCACTGGCACGGACGTTCCGTGGCCGCACATCCCCGGGGAATGGGAAGCCGGTCGTGCCGAACTTCCCGCGAGGGGCGTTCGGCGGGGCGCGACGGGTCCGTTCTCGGCCGCGTGACGGCCGACCAGCGAGCCCCCGCCGGCGGGGGAACGGAATCGTGTTGTGACGTGAGGGCCGACGCTGTAGACATGCCACGATGACGATTTTTCATTGCGCCGTCTGCGGCGAGGCTCTCACGCCTGACCTTGAGCTCCTCCCGGCGGTTCCTGCCCGGCACGTGTTCGAGGGCGAGCTCGTCAACGGCCGGCGACAGGCCCCGCCCACCGTGCCCCGCGGCCACTACGCCGTCGATCCTGAGCCGCACGGACCGCCGTTCGTCCCGGCCGAGGACCAGGACGACTGCCCCGCCGCCTACCCCGGCGGCCCGTGCATCAGCGACTTCGACGGAATGGTCGTCGTCTCGGCCGGACCCCGGAACACCTTCGTCCTGCACCCCGAGGACGGGACCGGCATCACCGGGCACGCGACAACGAGCGGGCCACCCGGCTGCTGCGGAGCCCCCGGCGACGGCCCACCCAACCGCGCCTGCCATTGCGGCGTCGTGGTCGGAGGCGAGATGTCGGACTGCTACACGCCCTACGAGCTCCACCTGCTGCCCGACGCCGTCCGCCTGGCCTCCAGCGCTCCGAACCGCTGACGCACACGGGCATATGGATTCCATGGGTGACTGGACGGCCGAGACAAGGCAGTCACGCGCACACAAGCTGTCGGCTCAGCGGCATAGGCCAGTTCCTTTTCCCCGCCCAGGAGTCGCTGCTACCGGGCGTCGAACTCGCCGGCGCGGACGGCGGTGACGAAGGCCCGCCAGGCGGGGGAGGGAAAGAGGAGGGCGGGCCCGGCGGGGTCCTTGGAGTCGCGGACGGGCTGCACATCGGTGAAGCCGTCGGCGACCTCGATGCAATCGCCGCCCTGGCCGCTGTAGCTGCTCTTGCGCCAGGTGGTGGGGTGGTTGCTCATCAACGCGGTTGCCTCCTGATCGGGCGGTGCCAACTGGCAGCCACGGTACGGTCGGCGTGAGAAGTCGGCGGGGTCGACTTCTCACGCGGGGTGCTTGGGGGCGGCGAGGCGGTGGCCGTCGTGGGAGCGGATGCGGACGGCGTAGACCTCGCTCATGTCGACGCCGACCTTGATCCCGGTCTCGTCGAAGATCTCGCGGCGCAGGCCGTCCTCGACGGTCTCGGTCAGCTCCAGCACCCCGCCCGGGGGCTCCCAGGTCCCGTTGCCGGCCCGGCGGATCGCCAGCACGCGTCCGTCCTCGCGGACGACCGCTCCCGCGACGGACACGGAGTGCAGCGGTGTTGGGTTGGGCGACTCGGCATGGTTGCTCATGGGCAGCAGGAGGGCAGGGGTTTCGTCGTGGGCGGCGCCGCAGACATCAGTGCGGGCCGGTGCGGATGTCGCGGCCCCGGGACCAGAGTTCCTCGATGTGCTCGGCGAAGCGGTCGAACATACCGTTCTCCTCGCTGCGCCGCAGGTGCATCAGTGGCGAGTCGTGGCCGACGGCGCGGGCGAGGTGGGGTGTGACGAGGGCGTGCTCGTCGAAGCGGAAGACGGAGAGGCCGACGTGGTTCGGGCCGTCGTCCGGAGCACTGAAGCGGGCCTCGACCCGCTCGGAGCCGGAGAGTTTGGCCAGGTTCTCCAAGGTGACCCTGATCCTGGTGGACACCGTGAGGGCGACGTCCTCGATCTGCTCGCGCTGGCGCGTCGTGTCGGAGTCCGGATCCCCGAGGAGAAAGCGGACCCGGCAGCCGCCCTCGGCCTTGCGCCGAAGGGTCTGCAACAGGGCGGGCTGCTCCAGCCAGACGAAGTAGTTGGTGTAGCCGGCGAGGAACACGTCGGACCGGGCCTCGGCGATCAGCTGCGCCCAGACCGACTGCGGGCAGGCCGATCGGTACGGGTAGACGGCGAATACCTCCCGGTCGTGCCCGGTCTTGACGTTCGCCCGGACGGTGTTGGGCCAGATCACTCGTTCATCAACCCCTAAAGCCGCGCAGACATCGATGCGGTTCCGCTGATGCGGCACCAGCGATGCATCAGAGAGCCAGCGTTCCACGGTCTTAGGTGTAACACCGACCCGGGCAGCCAGTTGACGGGGGGATAGGTGCGCAGCGGTCATACCTTGCTGGAGCGCAGTGTTCAAGAGGAATCCTGAGACGTTTGGGCTTTCTTGGACGCTAGCGCCAAGACGTGGCAGTTGTCTTCGAGATGGAACACCTATAGGCCGTTTGGGTGCCGATGATTCTCGTGAAAGCCGCGTGAAGGGAGTCGTGCACATGGAATCAGACGCGATCAATGAAGTGAGTCCTGGGGGAGGCGGGGGCGTGGTTAGCCAAGCTGGCACCTCGCCCCGACTCCACGGCTACGGGGTCCGCTGGGACCCGGAGGGCCGGTGTTACCGGGTGCGGAACGAGACGACGGGGGAGTGGTTGCGTAGCGGCGCCTCGGGTGAGCTGGCTTCCTTCAGCTCGTTCACGGTCGCGTATCAGGCGTGGCGGGGGTTCGAGGTGCGGCGGCGGGTGGGGGCGTGATGGGGTCCATCCTCAACCGGGCCACCGCCGATCAGCGGCGGGATGCGGCCGACGTCGTCGACGACCTGACCACCGTCCTTGCCCTCGGCGGGGTGAAGTTGCCGTCGGTGGAAGTGGATTGGGAGCACGGGCGGATGACCGGGTGCTACCTGATCAGCCTGGGCTCGGCCCGTCCGTCCGAACTCCTCCGCGTCGTCGACCTGCTGCGCAAGGGTCTGCGTTACGAGCGCCTGACGTATGACGACTGATCTGGCCGCCCGCCTGCTCTGGTGGGCGTGTTTCGCCGCCGCTCTCCTCGCCGGGTTCAACTGGCGTGACAGCAACAGAAAGTAAGCCCCCGATGCGTGACCCCCGCCTTCTCGGCAAGCCGCCGGTGTGCCGGCTCGGCTGCCTCGTCCTCGTCCGCAACCCCCGGGGCGACGTGCTGCTCGTCGACCCCGACTACATGAACGGCCTGATCCTGCCCGGTGGCGCCGCCCGGCCCAACGAGCCCCCCAACCTGGCCGCCGCCCGCCACCTGCGGGCCGAGACCGGCCTCAACCTCCGCCTGACCGACGTCCTGGCGGTCGACTTCACCCCCGCCGACCGCTACCTGGAGCGCCTCAACCTCGTCTTCGACGGCGGCACCATCACCGAACACGCCGCCGCCCGTCTCACCGTCCCGCCCCAGCACCGCAGTGGCCTGCTCGGCGCCCGCTTCGTCCCCGCCCACGACCTGCTCGACGTCATGGCCCCCGCCCAAGCGGCCCGGGCCGCCGAGGCCCTCGCCAACCGCGCCGTCCCGCTCCTCCTCCACGGCCAGCGCACCACCTGTGACGAGGACCGGCCCCCACCGCGTTAGACGCCGGGGCCTGTGACGAAAGTGCTGGTGCTGCCTGGCCGCAGATCGGTAGCGGACCGAGCGGTGCTTCGGGCGGGATCTCGTGCATGGTCTCGGTGTTGCCGAACGCGGCGATCGACTGTGCGGATGCCCATGAGCCGGCTCGGTTCTGGAGTGAGGGGCTCGGATGTCCGCTGCATCCGGAGGACAGCCCGGGTGATCCGGAGACTGAGGTGATGCTCCCGGAGGGCCCGCTGCTGCACTTCAACCAGGTGCCGGAACCGAAGACGATCAAGAACAGGTTCCACCTGTGCCTGCGTCCGAAGACCACGCCGCTGGTCTGCTCCGACCAGCACGGCGAGGCCAAGCCCGCGCCGGGCGTCTTCCGCGCCGGCTGCGCGGCCCTGGACCTGGCCCCGCACGAGGTCGCCCACGTCGGCGACAAGTACACCCTGGACGCCGAAGGCGCCCTCGACGACTGAACCGTGCGCGGGGCCCCGGCCGGGTTCGGCCGCCCCGCGCCCCGCGCCCCCCGCACTCGCACCCGCAGGCCGCGCCGAACTGCCCCAAAACGAGCGGGGGATGGGGCTAGGGTGAGGATATGGTTGCACACTACAAGGAAGAAGCGGCCACGGCTGACCGGGAATTCGTCAGCGCCCCCGCCCTGATCCTGCAGTCCCTCGCCGCCGACCCCGACCGGCACGCCCTCACCACCGCCGACGGCACCGAGATCACCGCCGGCGACTTCGCCGCCGCCACCTACCGCCTCGCCCACGAACTCCTCGCCCGCGGCGCGGCCCGCGGCACCACCGTCACCCTGCTCACCGGCAACACCGCCGAAGCCCTCAGCGCCCGCTACGCCGCAGGCCTGGCGGGCGCGCGGGTGGTCAGCCTGTACGACGGCATGAGCGCCCCGGTCCTGGCCGAGATCACCACGAGCGTCGACACCGCCGTCCTGCTCGTCGACGCCGAACGCAACGCGGTGGCAGCCGAGTTGCTCCCGCTGGTCGACGTGCCCACCGTCCTCGCCCTGGGCCCGGGAGCGGCGGCGGCCGGCGAGGACGTGATCGCCGCCGCCCACCACCACCCCGCCCGGCCGCCCGCCGTCCGGGTCGGCCCGCACGACGACCTCGGCATCCGCCACACCGGCGGCACCACCGGCATCCCCAAGGGCATCCTCAGCCTGCACGGCCCCTACCGGCGCGTCTTCGACATCCCGTGGGGCGGCGGCGCGGACACCGGCGCGCCCCGCTTCCTCGCCGCCACCTCGCTCGCCCACCTCGCCGGGATCTACACCGATCTGACGCTGCGCCACGGCGGCGCGGTGGTCTTCCAGCGCGCCTTCGACCCCGGCGCGGTGCTCGCCGCCGTCGAACGCGAACGCATCACCGACCTGTGGGTGCTGCCCCCGCTGCTCTACCAGCTGCTCGACCACCCGGCGATCGGCCGCACCGACCTGTCCAGCCTGCAGCGCATCTCCTACGGAGGCTGCGCCGCCTCGCCGACCCGGGTGCGCGAGGCGCTCAAGGTGTTCGGGCCGATCCTGGTGGGCGGCTACGGCATGTCGGAGGCGCAGAACATCGCCGTGCTCGCCCCGCACGAGCACGACCGCATCGGCCGCGGCGGCCAGGTCGCGGTCGGCCGCCCGCTGCCGGGCGTCGAGGTGGTGATCCGCTCCGGCGACGGCACCGAACTGCCGGCCGGCGAGCAGGGCGGGATCTTCGTGCGCTCGGCCACCCTGATGGCCGGGTACTGGAAGCGGCCCGACCTCACCGCCGAGGTCCTGCGCGACGGCTGGCTGGACACCGGCGACGTCGGCTACCTCGACGAGGACGGCTACCTCTACCTGGCCGACCGCCTCAAGGACACGATCATCGTGGTCGGCGGGCACGTCTACCCCTCCGAGGTGGAGGACCTGCTCCTCACCCACCCCGCGATCGCCCAGTGCGCGGTCTTCGGCGTGCGCGACGCCCAGGAGACCGAGCACGTCCACGTCGCCGTCGTCCCGGCGCCGGGGCAGCGGCCGCAGCTGGCGGACCTGCGCGCGTTCGTCGCGGCGGGCAAGGGGCGCATCTACGCGCCGCAGTCCCTGCACCTCGTGGACGCGATCCCGCTGACGTCCGTCGGCAAGCCGGACAAGAAGCGGCTGCGCGAGCTGGCGGCGGGCTGAGGGCACCCCCGGGGCCCCTGATGGCGCGGGAAGTCGGCGGGTCCGACTTCCCGCGCGCGGCGTCCGGCGGGGCCGTTACGCGACAAGCGACAAGGTCGACTGCCCCGCGCCGGCGTCGTCCCCGCCCCGCGCCGGCCCGGCGTTCAACGGCGGCCCAGGACCTCCGCGATGCGGACGAACCCGTCCTCGCCGTGGCCCAGTCCGATGGCGCGGCGGGCCATGCCCTCGGCCGCGCGCATCACGCCCGCGTCGATGCCGTGGCCCTCCGAGGTGTGGACGATGTGGGCCATGGACGACACCGCCGAGGTGAGCGGGTTGCCCTCGCCGGAGAAACTGCCGCCGTCCACTCCTTCCGCGAGCTGCTCGAAGAGCGGCGGCAGGATCGCGCCGATGCCCTGGGCGAACGGCGCCAGCTCCCGCGCGGTGACACCCTCCGCCCGCGCCACCGCCAGGGCGTGCGCGTAACCCGCCATCGCGGTCCAGAAGACGTCCAGCAGCGCGATGTCGTAGGCCGCCGCCCGCCCGATCTCCTCCCCGAGGTGGGTGTGGGTGCCGCCCAGCGCGTCCAGCACCGGCCGGTGCTCCCGGTAGAGCCCCTGCGGGCCGCTGTGGATGAACACCGCGGCCGGCGTCCCGATGGTCGTGGTCGGCGTCATGATCGCGCCGTCCAGGTACCCGATGCCGTGCCCGGCCGCCCAGGCCGCGGTGGACCGGGCCCGGGCCGGGGTGTCGGCGCTCAGGTTCACCACCGTGCGCCCCTTGAGCGCACCGGCGACCGCGTCCGGCCGCAGCACGGCGTCGGCCGCGTCGTAGTCCACCACGCAGAGCACGGTCAGAGCGCTCGCGGCGACCGCCTCCTGGGCCGACCGGGCGCCGATCGCGCCCCGCTCGACCAGTTCGCGCTCCCTGCCCGGCGTCCGGTTCCAGACCGTGGTCCGCAGACCGGAATCCAGGAACGCCCCGGCCAGGGCCCGACCCATCGGACCCAGACCGAGCACGGTGACGGCAGACTGTCCGTCGTGAGGGGACATGAAGCAACTCCCTTGAAATATCGGCATACAGTGACGAACGGGACGAGGATGACGCGCAGCCGTGCCCAGGAAACGAATGTCTGCGGAGTGACCGCCGCGATCGCCGTGATCGACGGCAAGTGGAAGACCGTTCTCCTGTGGCTGCTGGAGTCCGGTCCGCACCGCCCCGGCGAGCTGCGCCGGCGGCTGCCGGGCCTCAGCGAGAAGGTGCTGACCCAGGCGCTGCGCGAGATGGAGGCCGACGGGCTGGTGCACCGGGAGGTGCACGACGGGCTGCCGCTGAAGACGGTGTACTCCCTGACCGCGTTCGGCCGCGAGCTTTCGCAGGCGTTGGCCCCCGTCTCCGACTGGGGCCATCGCCGTCTGGAGAAGCTCGCCGAGGCCCGATCGGCCTCCTGATACCTCGACACCCCCGTCTCGCGTGGACCCGGCGGCCCCGCGACCGCCCACCACCAGGTTCGCCTCGCCCCCGCGCGCGGACAAGTACCCACTAAAAAGTGGCCACTGCCCGGTTCGACGTGAGCTGCTCGGCAACCGTGGTTCCGGGCCGCGAACCAGGCCGGTCGACCGCTACCGGCTCCGGTCTGTGGGACATCACCGCGGCTCGGGGAAACGGTGACGGGGTGCTCTGCGAGGACGTTCTCGCCCGGTGGCGCCCTGGCGCCCTGGTGCCGGTGTGCTCGGTCAGGACCGGAGCCGTCCGCAGTGCCCACCCACGGGCTGTTGCGCCGGCGGTGAACACCGGCCCGACCGGGCCCGACGATCACTACCGTCCCGTCCCATGACGACGGTCACCACACGCACGGTCGAGTACCCGGCCGACGGCCTGACGATGATCGGGCACCTCGCCCTCCCGGCCGGTGCCGACCGCCGACCCGCGGTCCTGATCGGGCCCGAGGGGCCGGGCCTGAACGACTTCCAGCGCCGCCGGGCCGACGCCCTCGCCGAACTCGGCTACGTGGCACTGGCCTTCGACCTCCACGGCGGGCGCTGGTTCACCGACCCCGAGGAGATGCTGGCCCGCGTGATGCCGCTGCTCGCCGACCCCGACCGGATGCGGGGCATCGGCCACGCGGCACTCGACGTACTGCGCGCCGAACCGCGGACCGACCCCGACCGGATCGCCGCCATCGGCTACGGCACCGGGGGCGCCATCGCGCTGGAACTCGGGCGCGACGGCGTCGACTTGCGCGCGATCGGGACGGTCAACGCACTGACCACGGGCCGACCGGGCGAGGCCGCGCGCATCCGGTGCCCCGTGTGGGCCGGGGTCGGCTCGGAGGACCCGATCATGCCCGCCGGGCAACGGGACGCCTTCGCCGCCGAAATGCAGGCCGCGGGCGTCGACTGGCGCCTCACGGTCTACGGCGGCGCCCTGCACGCCTTCCACCACCCGCCGGTCGACCAGACCGTCCTCCCCGGCGTCGGCCACCACCCACGGCACGCGCAGCGGGCCTGGCGCGACGTCGTCGACCTGCTCGCCGAATGCCTGCCCGTGACGCAGTGATCCGCCCGGCAGCCGCGATTCCCCGAACTCCGCGGCGCAGCAGGTCAGCCGACGGCATCGAGGACCGGCGCCCAGACGGCACCGGTGAGTGCGGCCACCGCCTGCTGCTCGGAGAGCGGGGGAGTGGCGCGGGTGGGCTTCGGTGTGTCGGCGCCGCTGCCGCCGCCGGTGCTGTTCCACTGCACCAGCTGAAGCTGCGCGCCGGTCGACTTCAGGGTCACCGTCACCGTCCAGCGGCGGGCGATGTCGGCACCGGCCGGGTGCTTGGCCGCGTTCTGCTCCGACATCACCACGGCCCCGCCGGGAAGCGCGGCACCGCTCGGCAGCTCGCTCACCGTGCAGGTGTCACCTGCGGCACGCGCGGACTTCTTCTGGTCGCAGCTCAGCCCGTCGCCGTCCCTGAGCGGCAGCTTGAGCCGCAGGGCCGAGACGCCGACCAAGGCGGGGCCGTGCCCGTCGTCGACGAGCACCGCACCGTTGGCGACGAGCCCGGCGGACGGATCCGAGGGGTTGTTGCTCTGCCCGCTCGCCTGGCTGAACCGGGCCCCGGGGAACATCATCTCCACGGCCTCGATCATCTGGGTGTCGGTGACCGCGGAACGCGGCATCGCCAGCGCCGCCGGCTCGATGTCGGATCCCGCGGAGCGGGTCCCGGCGAGCACGCCGGGGAGCACCAGGCCGGCCGCCACGATCACGGCGCAGGCGCCCCCGACCCCGGCGATGACGCCGGCGTTGCGCCGACGCCGACGGCTGCGCCCGCGCTCGACGGCCCCGCTCAGGAGCGTGGTGAGATCGGGTTCGAGGGAGTCGGTCGTGCGGTCCAGGGCATGGGCGAGGTCTGCTTCGAACGGCATGCCGGTGTCACCTTTTCTGTCGCTGATGGGAGGGTTGTGGCGGATTCGGCCTGCGGGCCCGCCGCTCAGTGCGGGATCAGGTCGGACAGGCTGTCGCCGAGCAACGCCCGCACCCTGCCGAGTGCACGGGTGCCCTGGGAGCGGACCGCACTGCTGCTCAGCCTGAGCATCCGGGCGGTCTCCTCGATGCTGCGGTCCTCCCAGTAGCGCAGCAGGAGCACCGCCCGGTCGCGGGGCGGGAGTTGGCCGAGCGCGTCCAGCAGGGTGAGCCGCAGCGCGGTGTCCGGGCCGGACGCCGCACCGTCGGGCAGGTTCGCGATGGGGCGCTCGCCGGTGCTCCGCCGACGCCGCAGACTGAGGAAGGTGCGGACCAGAACCGTCTGGGCGTAGGCCCCCGGGTTGTCCGCACCGGCCACCCGGTTCCAGTGCACGTACACCCGGCTGAGGGTTTCCTGGACCAGGTCCTCGGCAAGATGCGAGTCGCCGGCCGCGAGGACGTACGCCGAGCGGTACAGCGCCTTCGCCCTCGCGGCCACGAACTCCAGGTACTCATCCTCCTGTGCTGACTTCACTCGGTTCCCGCCTGTTCCCTTGTGCTGTGATCCCCGTGCATACCCCTCATGACTACGTGAGGCGTCGGGATGTCGCGCGGACGGGACGCCTTCTCCTGCACCGGGCGGTGCGGAGGCGGCGGCGGGCGGCGGCGGGTGTCAGCCGAGGAAGTCGACGCGGTCGATCAGGCCGTCCCGTACCCGGTAGGCCACCAGCACCCGGACCGGGTCGGCGGCCAGGCCGTGGGCGACCTCGTGGTCGACCACCCGGTCGCCCTCGGTGAGCCGGCCGACGATCTCGGCCCGGCACCGGCCTGCGGCGAACATGGGGCCGTACACGGCACGCAGGGCCTCCCGGCCGTGCAGGCTGCTGCCGTCGCGTCTGGTGATGGACACGTCCTCGGCGTAGGTGGCCACGAAGGCGTCGAGGTCATGGTTGTTGTACGCGGCCAGTTGCCGATCGACCACAAGCGCTGGTTCACTCATGACTGCCGATCATGGCGGGCGCGGACCAGGGAGTCCAGCGCGAACCGGCGTTCGATGCCGACACGGCCGACCTGCACCGACGGCCCGGCACCGGGGCTTCTCCTGCGGATCCCGCCTACGGCCGGGGCCGATGCACGCGGCTGCTCTTCCCGTCGCCGCCGGAGCCGCCGGAGCCGCCGGAGCCGCCGAAACCGTCGGAGGCGCCGGAGCTGTCGGAGCCGTCGGAGGCCCGCGAACCGGGGAAGAGCCGGCCGAGGTGGTAGTGCAGGACCGCGGCCGCGTCCTGCGCCGTCCGCTGGCCGAGCAGGACGCTCAGGCCGAGGCCGGCGGAGGCCGCCAGCAGGACGACGGCCTCCTGGCGGGCGTCCATGCGCGGATCGGTGTCCCCGGCCTGCCGGGCGGCGGTCAGCAGGCCGACCAGGAAGTCCTCCATCTCGTTGGGCGCCGAGAGGAACGACTGGCCGGCGAGTGCGGGGTCGGTGACGGAGAGCACCGCGTACTCGGTGTAGACGAGGTGGAAGGTCCGGCTCTCCTCGTCGGTCGGCACGGCTTCGAGCAGGACCGCCGCGATGATGTCGCGCGGAGCCGTCGAGGACCCGGCCGTCCTCACGCGGTCGCGGATCCGCTCGCCCATGCGGACGGCCAGGCGGGCCATGGCGGCGAGCAGCAACTGCTCCTTGGTGTCGAAGTAGTACTGCACGAGCCGTACCGAGACGCCCGCCTCGACCGCGACGGACCGCATGGTGACGGCGTGCAGCCCGCTGTCAGCGGCCGAGCGGAGCAGCGCGTCGATGATGTGGGCCCGCCGCTCCTCGTGATCCACCAGCTTCGGCATCGGGTTCCCTCCAAACGTTTTTATGGTACAAACATACCATCAAGTGCTGCTGTTTCGTGCATCTCGTGCACCGGGAGGGAACATGACCAGGACAGGCATCGGACACTTCGTCAGCGAGGAAGCCCGCGCGAAGTTCCTTGCGGCCTACGACCAGGCGATGGAGCTGTGGCCGAGTCCCCGCCGGGAACTCGACGTCGAAACCACCTACGGCACCGTCCACGTCCACCACTACGGACCCCGGAGCGGCGAACCGATCGTGCTGTTGCACGGCCACGCCGGACATCCCTCCAACTGGTACCCGCAGATCGCCGCCCTGGGCCGGCGCCACCCGGTCTACGCGATCGACACCCTCGACGACCCCGGCCGCAGCGTCCAACGCGCCGTCGCAGCCGGCTCCACGGAGAACGCGGCCTGGCTCAGCGAGGTCTTCGCCGGCCTCGGACTGGAACGGATCCACCTGGTCGGCCTGTCCTACGGCGGCTGGCTGACCCTCAACCAGGCCGTCCACGCACCCGAGCGCCTCGCGTCGATCGCGCCGCTGGACCCCGGCGGGATCGAGAAGGTCCCCGCACGGTTCTACGCCCACATGATCGGCGGCCTGTTCGCCATGCTCGCCCCGCGGCGTCTGCGCCCCGCGCTGGGACGGCTGCTCGCCAACCCCGCCCTCAGCTCACCACCCGAGATGATCGCCCCCCTGATGCTGGGCATGCGGACCTACAAGCCGAACACCCGCCCCGCGGCCAGGCCGTTCACCGATGAGGAACTGGGCTCCATCCGGCTGCCCGCCCTCGTCCTGGTGGGCAGCCGCAGCGCCCTGCTCCGGCCGCACCAGGTGCTGAAGAGGGTCACCGCGCTGATCCCGGGAGTCCGGGCCGAGATCGTGCAAGGAGCCGGCCACGGACTCAACCTGGAACGCCCCGACCTGGTCAATGAGCACCTGCTGCAGTTCATTGCCGACCCGGCTGCCGGCCCGGTCGCCGCCCCGGCCGGCAGCCCGCGGCCTCGTCCGTCGCGCCCCCGCTGAGGTGGACGCTGCCCGGGGGCGCCGACCCCGGGCCCGGGCGGGCCCCCCGGTGCCTGCCCGGGGCTGGGGGCTACTGGGCGGGGATCGGGCCGAGGTAGGTGCCGCCGGAGGCGTCGATGGTCTGGCCGGTCACCCAGCGGCCCTGCGGGCCCGCGAGGAAACCCACCACGTCCGCGACGTCCTCCGGTTCGCCGATCCGTCCGAGTGCGGTGATCGATTCGATTTCGGCCAACGCCTCGGGGGCGGTGGAGAATCCGGCGGTCATGTCGGTGCGGATGACGCCGGGGTTGACGGTGTTCACGGTGATCCCGCGTCGGCCGAGCTCGTTGGCGAGCGGTGCGCCGAGGGCCGTCAGTGCCGCCTTGGTGACGGTGTAGCCGATCTGGATGGGGGTGGCGATCCGGGTGGCGGCCGAGGCGATGTTGACGATCCGCCCGCCGTCCCGCAGCAGTGGCAGGGCCCGTTGGATCACGAAGAGCGGCGTGCGCACGTTGACGGTGAGCAGCCGTTCGAACTCCTCCTCGGTGAGCTGTCCGATCGAGCCGATCGCGTGGATGCCCGCGTTGTTGACCAGGATGTCCAGACCGTCGGCGCCGTGGTCTTCGCCGTGGTCTCCGCCGTGGTCCGCGCCGTGCTCCGCGAGTCCGGCGGTGAGGCCTTCGAACAGCCGGTCCACCGCGCCGCTCTCGCCGAACCCGGCCTGCACGGTGAAGGCCCGGCCGCCGGCCTTGGCGATCAGTGCCACGGTCTCCTCGGCGGCGGCCTGGTTGCTGCCGTAGTGGACCGCGACCAGCGCCCCGTCGGCGGCGAGCCGCAGGGCGACCGCGCGCCCGATCCCGCGCGAGCCGCCCGTCACCAGTGCGGTCCTGCCGTCCAGTTGTCCCACGATCGCCTCTTCCCTCGTGCCGCCCCGGCCGGAAGTCCGGGGCCGGTCTCCGGTTGTCACGGCCCGACGCCGGACATCCTCCATCCCTGCCCAGGGCCGGGCCGCCGATACCGCCCGGGTCTCGGGACTACCCGTCCAGGCGGCCCTGGTCCGGGTCGGTGCACCCCGTCGTCCGGCGCCGCAACCGTGCACGTCACGCCGGCGAGGTGATCGGTGGGCCGAAGTGCCGGGCGAAGAACCGGACCGCGCTGTCGGCCTCGAACCTGGGCAGCTCCTTGTGCTTGCCCGAGTTCACGTGCAGCGATTTCTCCTTCGAGGCGAAGGCGTCGAACAGCGCGAGGCCGGCCTCGCGCGAGATGTGCTCGTCGTCCCACTGCAGGTCGAACTCGATCGGGATGGTGATCTGCTTCGCCTTCTCGGCTAGGACATCGGGCCAGTGCTGGCCGAAGACCGCGGCCGTGATCCTGGGTTCGACTGCCACGAACGGTACGCCGATCGCGGTGCCCATGTTGATGCCCCAGAAGCCGACCAGCCCGTCGGTGCCGATCTCCGGGAGTTCCTGGAGAGCATCGAGGGTCGCCTGGTACTCGGGCACGGCGAGCTCCGCCAGGTGGTCGTTGTAGCGCACGACGATCGGGCCTTCCGGCTCGCCCGCCGCCCTCGCCCGGAACAGCTCGGCGATTTCCGCCTCGTCGTGCGCCGTGCGCGGCCGGTCGCCGTGACCGGGCGCGTCGATGACGGCGACGTGGAAGCCGCAGCCAGCCACGAGGAGGCGGGCTCGGCCGGCCATCGCCGGGTGCTTCTTGTGGTTGCCGCCGCCATGGGCCATCAGGATCAGGGGTGCGCGATCGGCCGCGTTGGAGGCTGGCGACCAGAGGACGCCGGGGACGCCGCCCACGATGAAGTCGCGTTCGAGCATGCCGTTCGACGACGACTCGGCGGTGAACTGCAGAGAGTGCATGGGTGTTGCCTTTCGGGAGTGCCTTGTTGGCGAGGCGCTCCCGGCGACGCCTACGTCAATCGCCGGCCGTGACGGGAAGGGGGAGCACCCACGTCGATACAGCGTTCATGGGTCTCACCTCCTCAGGCGGCGTCACGGTCGACCGAAAGCTACCAGCCCGATGATCATCCCGCCAACCTTTTTCCTGCCACGTCATCACGACTCCAGGCACGCCCTGGCCACCACGGTAGGTGAGGAGCGGGAAGTCGACGAGACCGACTTTCCGTGCTGGAACGGCACGGCCCCGCCGCCCCGGGTGGGGCGGCGGGGCCGGGAGTTGCTGTCAGCGCGCGTCGAACTCGCCGGTGCGGACAGCCGAGACGAAGGATCGCCGGGCGGCGGAGGGGAAGAGGAGAGCCCGACCGCTGGGGTTCTTGGAGTCGCGGACGCCCTCGCCGACGGGCCCCAGCGCTACCGCGACCTGCGGCGGCGCCTGGCCGGCGTCGGCGAGAAGATGCTCACCCAGACCCTGCGCGCCCTGGAGCGCGACGGCCTGCTCACCCGCTCCGTCACCCCCACCGTCCCGGCCCGTGTCGACTACGCCCTCACCCCGCTGGGCCGCGACCTGCTCCCGCTGGTGCAGGCGATCAAGGCGTGGGCTGAGTCGCACCTGCCCGAGGTTCTCGCCGCGCGCGCCGACTACGATGATGGGCTGGTGAATTGACGGATCGTCAGGGATGTGGGGAGGTGAAGGCGGTGATGTCCGCCAGCGGCGGCCGGTAGCCGTCGGTGGTGTCCACGCACAGGCGCGGCGCGGGCAGGGACAGCGGGGTGAAGTCGTCCAGCAGGTTGCCCGCTCCGGGCGGGGCCGCGAGCAGGTCCCGGTCGGCGTGGGCGCTTCGGCGGCCGTCCGCTGCCAGGCGGGTCCGGAGTCGTTCGCGGGCCACCGCCGGGTCCACCTGGCAGTGCACGATGCGCAGTTCGGTGTGCGCGGCGAGCGGCGCGAGGCCGGGGCGCCACAGCCGGTCCTGGAACGCGGCCTCGGCGATCACGCTCACCCCTGCGCGCACCAGCACTCCCAGGACGTCGAAGAACGCCGCGCGCACCACCTCGTTCGGGTTCCCGGCGCGGGTGCCCGCGTGGACCAGGCCCTCCTTCAGCTCGTCCCGGCACACCGCCGGGCAGCCGACCGCCCGCGCCAGCGCGTGCGCCAGCGTCGTCTTCCCGCTGCCCGGCCCGCCGCTCACCACGATCAGCACCGCTCGTCCCCTTCCCGGCGCGGCCGGTGCGTGCCGGCCCTCGTCCCCATTCTCGGCGGGGAGGGGGCGGGGCTGGGCGTGTCGGTGGCGGGTGCGGCCGTTGTGGGGCCGGTGCGGGCCCCAGGCCCGGGCGTCAGGCGAGGGTGTGGTGGAGGCGGTCGGCGAGGGTGGGGTAGGGGCGGCAGTCCAGGACGGGCAGGTGGTGGGTGCGGGCCTGGTCGGCGAGCCAGGTCGAGTAGCGGGCGCTGACGGTGGCGCGGCGCTCCTGCGGGCCGCAATCCGGTTCCCGCCGGCCGTAGTTGGCGCTGATCCGGGCCGGGTCGCCCTCGTGCAGGAACACCGCGCGCACGCGGCGGCCCCGTCCGGCGGCCTCGGCGGCGATGCGGGCGGCGGCGGCCGGGGTGAGGTAGTCGCCTTCGACGATCGCGGGCACGTCGACGGTGAGGCGGTTGCGGACGACGCCGAGCAGAGCCGGTTCCAGGGCGCGGGCGGTGGCGATCTGCAGCTCCAGGACGCGGTCGGCGGGCAGCGCGTCGGGGTCGGGCAGGGCGTCGAAGTGGTGCAGGCCGGGGTGGCCCTCGGCGGTGGTGGCGGCGTGGAGGGCGGCGACGACGTCGTCGAACTCGACCACGAACGCGCCGCTGCACCGGGCGAGATGGGCGGCGGCGCGGCTCTTGCCGATGCCGGAGGCCCCGCCGAGCAGCAGGACGTCCCAGGCGGGCGCGCCGCCGTCCCCGCAGCCGCCTGCGTTGCTGCCACTGTCCCCGCAGCCGCCTGCGTTGCTGCCACTGTCCCCGCAGCCGCCTGCGTTGCTGCCCCCGTCGTCGCTGTCGTTGCTGTGCATCCGGGCACGGTACCCGCCGGTCCGGGCGGGGCGGTAAGCGGTTTCGGGTGCGGGCGGGCTCTGAGGGGTGAGGGAGGTGTGCGGCTCCCCGGCCTGGCCCCCGGCGCCCGACAGCCGGCCCGGCCCGGTCCCGTCCGTCACCCGCGCCCGCTTGCCGCTGGCGTGGCGCGGGTGACGGGAAGCGGGGACACGGTCCTGGGGGCAGGCGGGTCAGTCGGCGTCCCGCAGCGGGCGGCGCACCGCCCAGGGCAGGACGAACCACAGCCCGGCGAAGATCAGCGCGACCACGCAGGTGATCGCCACAGCCGTGCCGCCCCCGAGGACGACGTCCAGCACCAGCAGGACGGCGCCGGTGAGCGCGCAGGCGAGCAGCAGCAGGCCCAGTTGGGCGACGTGGGCGGAGACCTTGACGATCCGCGCCTTGCCGGGGTGGTGGAACAGTCCGCGGTGCAGTGCCACCGGGGTGGCGAGCACGGCCGAGGAGATGACGGCCAGCAGCAGGGTGGTGACGTAGATGTCCTGCTGGCCGTCGGTGAGTTCGGCGAAGCGCGGGGTGAAGGCGACCCCGAGCAGGAACGCGAACACGATCTGCACGCCGGTCTGCAGCACCCGCAGCTCCTGCAGCAGCTCCACCAGCCGCCGGTCGGCCCGGGCTCCCGGGCTCTCCGGCCCGAACGCCGCCGGGGCGGCGGGCTGCGGATGCGGCTGCGACTGCGGCTCGGGTTCGGGCCGGGGTTCGGGCTGGGACGGCTGCGGGGTGCTGGTCATGTGTCACATTCTGCGCGCCCGCCGTGCGGTCAGCCGTCCGCGGCGCCCGGCCGGGTGCCGTCCAGGCGGTGCTGCCAGGTGGTGAGGAGGGACTGCAGGGCGGCGGACTCCTCGGGGGAGAGCAGGGCGAGCAGGCGGTGCTCGTTGCGCACGTGCGCGGTGAACGCCTCGTCGATCAGCCGCAGGCCGGCGTCGGTGAGGGCGACGACGCGCCCGCGCCGGTCGTCCTCGGCGTGGCGGCGGGTGACCAGCCCGGCGCGTTCGAGGCGGTCGATCCGCTTGGTCATCGCGCCGGTGGTGACCATGGTGTGGGCGGCGAGTTCGCCGGGCGCCCGCTCGTAGGGGGTGCCGGCGCGGCGCAGCGCGGCCAGGACGTCGAACTCGCCCTCGCTGAGGCCGTAGCGGGCGTAGACCAGGGTGAGTTCGCCGGTCAGGCGGGCGGCGAGGCGGTGCAGGCGCCCGATGACGGCCAGCGGGGAGACGTCGAGGTCGGGGCGTTCGCGCCGCCACGCGGCCTGGATCAGCGCCACGTGGTCGGCGTCCGGGCCCGGCTGGGTGCCCACGCCCGGATGGGCGCCCGAGCCTGCCGGGGTCCCCGTGCCCACCTGGGCGTGCTGGTGCTGGTGGTGCTCCATGGCGGCCATCCTACCGCCACTATCTTCCCGGGAAGATATATTGCCTTCCATGGAAGCCAATCTGCGGTGGGTCCTGCTGACCGCGGTCGCACCGCTCGCCTGGGGCGCCAACTACTACGTCACCCACGCCTACCTGCCCGCCGACCGCCCCCTGTGGGGCGCGGCCCTGCGTGCCCTGCCGGCCGGACTGCTCCTGCTGGCCCTGGCCCGCCGCCGCCAGCACGGACCCTGGTGGTGGCGCAGCGCCCTGCTCGGACTGCTCAACACCGCGGTGTTCTTCGTCCTGCTCTACCTCGCCTCCCACCTGCTGCCCACCAGCACCGCCGCCACCGTCATGGCCGCCTCCCCACTGGCGATGCTGCTCACCGCCTGGGCACTGGCCGGGCAGCACCCGCAGCGCGCCCACCTGGCCGGCGCGGTGGTGGGCCTGGGCGGGGTGGCGCTGACACTGCTCGGCGCCGGCGGCGCGGTGGACGGGGCGGGGCTGGCGGCCTCGGTGGCGGCCATGCTGGTCTCCTCCGTCGGGTACGTGCTGGCCGCCCGCTGGCGCGACGGCGCGGACCCGCTGGCCGCCACGTCCTGGCAACTGACCGCCGGCGGCCTGATGCTGCTGCCGGTCGCCGTCGTCGTGGAGGGCGCGCCCCCGGCGATGGACGCCCGCACGCTGCCGGCCTTCGGCTACGTCACGCTGGTGGCCACCGCGCTCGCCTTCGCCCTCTGGTTCGCGGGCCTGCGCCACCTGCCGGCCGGCACGGTCGGCCTGCTCGGCCTGCTCAACCCGCTCGCCGGCGTCCTGCTGGGCGTCGCGCTCGCGGGGGAGGGGCTCGGCGCGCGCCGGCTGTGCGGACTGGCCCTGGTCCTGGCCGGCGTCCTGCTGGGCCGCCCCCGCACCCGGCCGCCCGCACCCGCCGCCGAACCGACGGGCCGCGGCCGGAGCCCGGCGGTGCCGTCGGGGCGGCGGCCGACGAGTTAGCCGGCCCGGCCCGGGCGCGCCGCTCGGCCTCCGCGCCCGCCCGACCACCGGGCGGACCCTGGCGGCCGGTTCACCACGAGAGCGTCCGACTCCACGGCCCGGAGAACTCCATGGCCCGGAGAACGTCGCGGCCCGCAGAAGAGCGCCGCCGTACCGTGCCGAGCGGCCGGCCGTCGCGTGACGGCCCCCGCCAGGGGCGGGCGCGGCACCGAAAACCCGGTGCCGCGCCCGCCCCGGCTTCCCTACACTCGCCACGCAGACGCGCGCCGCCGCCCCGAGGGCCCCGGCGCGCTCCCGTGACGACAAGGTGAGAGGGAGGGACCGGCCGTGCCGAAGCGCAGCGCCGCCGCCGTCTCTCCCACGTCGCGGTACGAGGTGATCCTGGTGTCCCCGGCCCTCCGGTGCCCGCTGCGCGGCCGGCACCGGGAGACCGCCGCGACCGTCTGACCGCAAGGCCCTGCCACAACGGCCTTCCGTGACGCCACATCTGACGATCCGTCGGCACCATCGCGCGCCCACCCCCCTTGACCCACGGGTCACTCCGAAAGGCACCGGGCCATGCGCACCATCAGCACCATCGCCGCCACCAACACCACCACCGCCACCATCGCCGCCGTCCGCAACCTCGGCATCCTCGCCCACGTCGACGCGGGCAAGACCACCGTCACCGAGCGGATCCTCTACCTGACCGGCACCACCCACAAACGCGGCGAGGTCCACGACGGCACCACCGTCACCGACTTCGACCCGCAGGAACGCGACCGCGGCATCACCATCTTCGCCGCCGCCGTCAGCTGCGCCTGGGACGGACACCGGATCAACCTCATCGACACCCCCGGCCACGTCGACTTCGCCGACGAGGTCGAACGCTCACTGCGCGTCCTGGACGGCGCCGTGGCGGTGTTCGACGCAGTGGCCGGCGTCGAACCGCAGAGCGAGTCGGTCTGGCGCCAGGCCGAACGGCACGGCGTGCCCAGGATCGCGTTCGTCAACAAACTCGACCGCGCCGGCGCCGACCTGGACACCGCACTCGCCTCTATCCGCGAGCGCCTGCACCCGCTCCCGCTGGCCGTCCAACTGCCGATCGGCGCCGAGGACGCCTTCACCGGCGTCGTCGACCTGCTCCACCTGCGCGCGCTCACCTGGCCGGACGGCCAGGCGGACATGCGGCAGGGCCCGGTGCCCGCGCACCTCGCCGACGAGGCGACAGCCCGGCGCCGCGCCCTGGAGGAGAACGTCGCCGAACTGCACCCCGGCGCCCTGGAGGAGTTCTGCTCCCGCGGAACGCTCAGCGCCGCCACCCTGGCCGCCGCCCTGCGCGACCTCACCCGCACCGGCGAGGCCGTCGTGGTGCTGTGCGGCTCCGCCTACCGCAACCGCGGCATCGAACCGCTCCTGGACGCCGTCGCCGCCTACCTGCCCTCCCCGCTGGACGTCCCACCCGTACGCGGCGCCCGCACCACCACCGACACCACCGAGGAACAGCGCGCCCCCGACCCCCAACAGCCCTTCACCGCCCTGGCGTTCAAGGTCAACGCCGCCCCCACCGGCCGCCTCACCTACCTGCGCATCTACGCCGGCACCCTGCACCGGGGGGACACCGTGCTGGACACCACCACCGGACGCACCGAACGCGTCGCCCGCATCCTGCGCGTGATGGCCGACCGCCACACCGAGACCGACCACGCCCTGGCCGGGGACATCGTCGCCGTGATCGGCCCCAAGGCCGCCCGCGTCGGCGCCACCCTGTGCACACCCACCCGCCCGATCCTCCTGGAGGCCCCCGTGAGCGCCGAACCGGTGGTCACCGTCGCCGTCGAGGCCCGCCACACCGCCGACACCGACAAACTCGCCACCGCCCTGGCCCGCCTGACCGAGGAGGACCCCTCGCTGCGCCTGCGCACCGACCCCGAGACCGGCCAGCGCACCCTCTCCGGCCTGGGCGAACTGCACCTGGAGGTCGCGGTGGAGAAGATCCGCCGCGACAACGGGATCGACGCCGTGGCCGGCCGCCCACAGGTCGCCCTGCGCGAGCGCCTGGTCGAGGGCGTGTCCGGCTTCGTCTACCGGCACGCCAAACAGGACGGCGGCGCCGGCCAGTTCGCCCACCTCGTCCTCGACGTCCAGCCCATCCAGCCCGTCCAGCCCGACCAATCAGCCCACCCCACCCGACACGACACCACCGAAGAGGACTTCGTGTTCACCTCCACCGTCACCGGCGGACGGGTCCCCCGCGAGTACGTGCACGCCGTCGAGGCCGGCTGCCGCGACGCCCTCGCCGAGGGCCCGCTCACCGGCCACCCCGTCACCGGAGTCGCCGTCACCCTCACCGACGGGGCGACCCACCCCAAGGACTCCTCCGAACTCGCCTTCCGCACCGCCGCCCGCCTGGCCCTGCGCGAGGCCCTGCGCACCGGACGGCTGCACCTGCTGGAACCGCTGGCCCAGGTGAACGCCACCGTCCCCGAGGACGCGCTCGGCACCGTACTCGGCGACCTCGCCGCCCGCCGCGGCCACGTCCAGGCCACCACGACGGCCGGCACCGGCACCGGCACGGCGCAGGTCACCGCGCTGGTACCGCTGGTCGAACTCTTCGGCTACGCCACCCGGCTGCGCAGCCGTACCCAGGGCCGCGGCACCTTCACCACCCGTCCGGCCGGCTACGCCCCCGCACCGACGGCGTGAGCACCGGCCCGCCCCCTGCCACCCCGGCAGGGGGCGGGCGTCCCGCAGTCCTGCGCAGGCCGACCGCCCCCGCCCTCAGGCCGACCGCCCCGCCCAGCTGCGCGGCGTCGTCGCCCGCTGCCCGTAGGCTGGGCGGGCCGTCACCGGCACAGACCGTCACCAGCACTGACGAACAAGACAGAACGGGCAGGGGCATGCAGTTCGACGACCAGGGCGACCTCGACACCTCGCAGGTGGACGACCGGCGCGGGATCCCGGGCGGGAAGGTCGCCATCGGCGGCGGGGCGGTGGGCCTGATCGCGGTGCTGTTCGCGGTCGTCCTGGGCGTGGACCCCCAGCTGCTGGGCCTGTCCTCCGGCGGCGGCGCCACCAGCTCGGGCGGCGCGCACACCGCCGGCGAGGTGCAGCAGGCCTGCAAGACCGGCGCGGACGCCAACAAGCGCCAGGACTGCCGGATCGTGGCGGTCACCAACAGCCTGCAGGACTTCTGGCGCACCGAGCTGCCGCGGCGCACCGGCATCGCCTACCGCAACGCCGAGACGGTGCTGTTCACCGGTCAGGTCTCCACCGCCTGCGGCCCGGCGACCTCCGCCGTCGGCCCGTTCTACTGCCCCGGCGACCGGAAGGCCTACTTCGACCTCGGCTTCTTCAACGAGCTGTCGGCCCGCTTCGGCGCCAAGGGCGGGCCCTTCGCCGAGTCCTACGTCGTCGCGCACGAGTACGGCCACCACATCCAGACCCTGACCGGCACCATGCAGAAGGTGGGCAACGACCGTCAGGGCGCCAACAGCGCCGCCGTGAAGCTGGAGCTGCAGGCCGACTGCTACGCCGGGGTGTGGGCGCACCACGCCACCACCACCCCGCAGCCCTCCACCGGCCGGCCGCTGATCGCCTCCCTCACCGACCAGGACATCGCCCAGGGCCTGGACGCGGCCGCGGCCGTCGGCGACGACCGGATCCAGAAGCAGGCCACCGGCCGGGTCAACCCGGAGAGCTGGACGCACGGTTCGGCCGAGCAGCGCAAGACCTGGTTCACCACCGGCTACCGCACCGGCGACCTCGCCCAGTGCGACACCTTCAGCAAGCTCTAGCCGAGTCTTTCCGAATACGGCCAGTGGCCAAAGGCGGTCAGTGAGCGGCTGACCGCCTGACCGGTCGACCCCTTTCGGCAGCCCGTTGCCCGGTGGGGGCAGGCCCGGGACGGCGGCCGGACGCGCGCGGGGCGCGGCCAGGCACCGGAGCAGGTCTCGCTCCTGACGTCGGTCGGGTCAGGCCGCGATGGCGACGTCGGCCCAGTGGATGGCGTGTCCGGGCTCCGCGCGGTCGCCGTGCGCGGCAGTGAGCTGGTCGATGATCTGCAGGCCGCGGCCGTGCTCGCCGCGGGTGCGGCTGGCTGCCCAGGCGCTCTCCGTGGCGGCAGGGCCTCCGTCGCGGACTTCGATGTGCACCCGCCGGGTGCCCGGGTCGCGGCTCAGTTCGAGGTGCAGTGGGGGCTGAGCGTGCTCGACGGCGTTGGTGACGAGTTCGGAGACGGTCAGCAGGACCGAGTCGGCCGCCTCGTCGGCGACCCGCCACTGTGCGAGGACCACTCGGGTGATCGTGCGGGCTGCTTTGGCGGCTTCCGGGCAGTGCGCCAGGGGCCAGGCGTGGCCCGGTGCCCGCGTGCGCCGCACGGCGGCCTGCCGCGGGGAGACGGTCGGGCCATAGGTGGAGGTCACGGTCATCACCTTCTTCCGGCACCGGGGTGGCGCCTTGGCTGTGACCAGAACCGTTAACGATCCACTTCCCACCTATATCACCCAGATATATAGACAGTCAATATAGATGAGTGATATAGGTGGAGGTATGGATGAGACACCCGAAGAGGGTCTCCAGGAGGTGGCGGCGGAGCTGAACGAGCTGGCCACCGGGCTGGTCAGGCATCTTCTGTCGGACCGGCAGGGCATGAGCCTGACCACCGCCGCGGCACTCGGCCGGCTGGAACGGGAAGGTCCGATCCGGCTGACCGCGCTGGCCGCGGCGGAAGGCATCGCCCAGCCGTCGATGACCGCACTGGTCCAGCGACTGGAAGGCCAGGGCCTGGCATCGCGGTCGACGGACCCCGCCGACGGGCGGGTCTGCCTTGTCGCCACCACGGATGCCGGGCGTGACCTGCTGGCCGAGCGCCACCGCGCGCAGCGAGCCCGGGTGGCCGCTCTGCTGGCCACGCTGCCCGAGCAGGACGTGCAGGCGCTGAGCGAGGCCATGCACACGGCCCTGCCCATCGTCCGGCGCATGCTCCGCGGCGCATCGGCTTCCTGACCCCGGAGACACGCTCCTCGGCGCCTCCTCCTGCAGACGGCAGGACCTGCTCCGCTGCCCCGTCGCGCCGCGCGCGCCGGGCCCCGATCCTGGCACCTGCCCTCCTGTCGGACTTCCGAAAGGGCGGAGAACCATGAGCACCATCTCGGCACCCGGCACCGACGTCCCGCCGGCGGAGACGCCGGACTACCCCATGACCCGGGCAGCCGGCTGCCCGTTCGACCCGCCGCCGGCCCTGCACACCCGGCAGACCGAAGCCCCGATCAGCCGGGTGCGCCTGTGGAACGGCACCACCCCGTGGCTGGTCACCCGCTACGAGGACGTGCGGGCCCTGCTGGCCGATCCACGGATCGGCTCGGACAGCACCCACCCGCACTACCCCCACCAGAGCCCGGCCGCGAAGGAACGCCGCAGGCAGTCGCGGACCTTCATCACCATGGACGATCCGGAACACGCCCGACTGCGCCGGATGGTCACCGCAGCCTTCTCCATCAAGCACGTCGAAGCGCTGCGGCCGGCCATCCAGAAGATCGTCGACGATCTGATCGACGCCATGCTCGCCGGCCCCAGGCCGGTGGACCTCGTCCAGGCGTTCGCGCTGCCCGTGCCGTCACTGGTGATCTGCGCGCTGCTCGGCGTCCCGTACGCCGACCACGACTTCTTCCAGACCAACAGCAGGATCCTGGTCAGGAGCACCACCACCCCGGAGCAGGCGCGGGCGGCTACTCAACTGCTGCTCGACTACCTGGACCGGCTGATCGGTGACAAGCTGACCCACCCGACCGACGACCTGCTCTCCACGCTGGCCGAGCGGGTCCGCGCCGGTGAGATCTCCCGGCACGAGGCGGCCAGCATGGGAATACTGCTGCTGATCGCCGGGCACGAGACGACGGCGAACATGATCGCGCTGGGCACCCTGGCCCTGCTGCGGCACCCGGACCAGCTGGCCCGGGTGAGCGCGAGCGACGATCCGAAGCCGATCGCCTCGGCGGTCGAGGAACTCCTGCGCTACCTGACCATCGTGCACAGCGGACGGCGCCGAGTGGCCCGGGAGGACATCGAGATCGGCGGGGTCACCATCCGCGCCGGCGAGGGCGTCGTCCTCGCCAACGACATCGGCAACCGCGACCCCGCCGCCTTCCCCGACCCCGACCGGCTCGACGTCGACCGCAACCCCCGCCACCACGTGGCCTTCGGCTTCGGCGTCCACCAGTGCCTGGGCCAGCCGCTGGCCCGGGTCGAACTGCAGGTCGTCTACAGCACCCTCTACCGCCGCATCCCCACCCTGCGGCTGGCGGTGGGCCTCGACCAGATCCCGTTCAAGCACGACGGGACCGTCTACGGCGTCTACGAACTGCCCGTCACCTGGTGACCGCGGCCACCTGCCAAGCAGAGGCCAAGTACCAAGCAGACAAGGAGAGTTCCGATGAAGGTCATCGTCGACCAGCACAAGTGCGTCGCCTCCGGCCAGTGCGTACTGACCGCACCCGAGGTGTTCGACCAGCGCGAGGAGGACGGCATCGTCGTCCTGCTCACCGAGACCCCGCCCGAGCACCTGACGGACGACGTCCGGCAGGCCGCCACCCTCTGCCCGGCCCAGGCGATCTGGCTGGCGGAACAGGAGAAGCAGGAGGGCGAACGGTGAAGCGGATCGCCATCGTCGGGGCCTCGGCCGCGGGCCTGACCGCCGCCGAGACCCTCCGCGGCCGCGGCTGGGACGGCCACCTCACCCTGATCGGCGACGAGCCCCGTCCGCCCTACGACCGGCCACCGCTGTCCAAGCAGATCCTGACGGGTGACCGGTCCGCCGAACGAGCCGTCCTGCGCTCCCCGCACGATCTCGCGCGCCTGGAGGCCGACCTGCGCCTCGGACAGCCCGCCACCGCCCTCGACGTCGCGCACCGCCGGGTGCACCTGGGCGCCGGCGAGACCATCCGCTTCGACGCCCTGATCATCGCCACCGGCGTGACCCCCCGCCGCCTGCCCGACAGCGACCTGGCGGGAGTCCACGTCCTCCGCACCCTCGACGACGCCCTCGCCCTGCGCGCCGCACTGCTCGCCGGGCCCCGGGTGATCGTGGTCGGTGCCGGCTTCCTCGGCACCGAAGTCGCCGCGGCAGCCCGGACCATGGGCCTGCCGGTGACCCTGGTCGAACCGGAACCGGTCCCGGTGCGCCACCCCTTCGGCGACCGCATCGGCGCGCTCGTCGCCGACCTGCACCGCGTCCACGGCACCCGCCTGCGCTGCGGGACCCCGGTGCGCCGACTGCGCAGCACCGGCGGCCAGGTGACCGGAGTGGAACTCGGCGACGGCACCACGCTACCGGCCGATGTCGTCGTCATGGCCGTCGGCTCCGCACCCGCGACCGGCTGGCTGACCGGCTCGGGCCTGAGCCTCGCGGACGGAGTGGTGTGCGACGCGTGGTGCCGGGCCGCACCCGGCATCTACGCCGCCGGCGACGTCGCCTCCTGGCACAACACCCACTTCGCCACCCGCATGCGGCTCGAACACCGGACGAACGCCACCGAACAGGCCGTCGCGGCAGCCGGCAACCTGCTCGGCGACGCCATCCCGTTCGCCCCCGTTCCCTACTTCTGGACCGACCAGTACGACACCAGGATCCAGGCGTACGGCATCTTCCCACCCGACGCGGACCTGCGCGTCATCTCCGGCGACCCGTCCAACGGCCGCTTCACCGCCGCCTACGGCCACCAGGGAGTGGTGACCGGCGTACTCGGCTGGAACGCCCCCCGCGAACTGCGCACGCTGCGCCGACTGGTCGTCGAGCGCGCGCTCTGGACCACCGTCACGAACACCGGGCCGTGTCCTCCACTCGCCGGTGATCGTTGCCGGGAGAACATACGACCTCGAACACTTGGGGTGTACTCATGACATCCGCTTCCCCTCGTCAGCGACCGATTCGCGTCGGCGTCGTGGGCCTGAGCGCGCGCGGCGGGTGGGCGGCCACCGCCCATGTGCCGGCACTGACCGGGCTCGACGGATACGAGCTGCGGGCCCTCAGCGCCAGCAGCGCCGCATCGGCGCGCGCGGCCGGCGAGAAGTACGCGGTACCGCTGACCTTCAGCAGCGCGGAAGAGCTGGCCCGCAGCGAGGAAGTCGACCTCGTGGTCGTGACGGTGAAGGTGCCGCACCACCTCGAACTCATCCGACCCGCGCTCGAGGCGGGAAAGACGGTGTTCAGCGAGTGGCCGCTCGGTGCCGACCTCGCGCAGGCCGAGGAACTGGCCGACCTCGCGCACCGCAGGGGACTGCTGACGGCCGTCGGCCTGCAGGCCCGGTCGGCTCCACCGCTGCGGTACCTGCGCGACCTGGTCGCCGAAGGCTACGTGGGGCGGGTGCTGTCGACCAGCATGCTCGGCTGGGGCGGGCCCTGGGGCGCCACCTACGACGACGACCACGCGTACGTGCTGGACGTCACGAGCGGCGCCACCCTGCTGTCGATCCCCTTCGGACACTCGGTCGACGCGCTGACCATGGTGCTCGGCGAGTTCCGCGAGGCATCGGCGCACATCGAGAACCTGCGCCCCGAGGTCACCCACGTCACCAGCGGGGCGGTCGCGGCCAAGAGCACCGAGGACCAGATCGCCGTGACCGGTCTGCTCGAATCGGGGGCCGTGGCCACGATGCACTTCCGCGGCGGCACATCCCGCGCCACCGGGTTCCACTGGGAGATCAACGGCACCCAGGGCGATCTCGTCGTGAAGGCCGACCACGACCTGTGGTGGATGGGGCGGCTGCGCCTGTCCGGCGCCCGGGGCGACGACGGCGGCTTGACCGAACTCCCGGTCCCCGCCCGCTACCAGCGGTCGCTGACACACTGGACCGAGCGAGCCGCCGAGCCCGCCTACAACGTCGCCCACGAGTACGCGCTGCTGCGCGAGCAGATCACCGGGAGCCTCGCGCCGGGCGCGGACGGCGTTCCCGACTTCCGGCACGCCGTCCGGCGGCACCGCATGCTGGAACAGATCCGAGAGGCGGCACGGACGGGCCGGAGGACCACGCTCGCACCCTGGGGCCCGTAAGCCCCTTGCAGCGCGGCGGCGCGCCCCTGTCAGATGTCAGGGACCGCCGCCACGGCCGCCTTCCTAGGCTGCTGAGCACGGGCCGGACCGCACGTCAGGCCGCTCACCAGCCAAGGGAGAACCACCCATGCGCAGGATCACCCACGCCGTCGCCGCCCTCGCCCTCGCGACCGCGGCCCTGACCGCCCTGGGCACCGGCAGCGCCGGCGCCGCCGACGGCTCCTGGGCGGGCTGCCCGTCCGGCGCCGTCTGCGTCTACCCGCAGAACCAGAACCCGGCCTCCAGCCCCAGCGACGTGTACTGGAGCTACGGCGCGCACAACCTGAGCAACCAGAACGGCAACCACTGGGTCCTCAACAACCAGAGCGGCGGCGCGCACGCCCACCTGTGCCGGGGCTCGGGCGGCAGCGACTGCGTCTACGACATCGCGGCGCAGAACGGCGTCTGGTACGACCTGGGCCCGATCAACTCGATCACCCTCGACCGCCCCTGACCCACCGACACCACCTGTACCACCGGCACCACCACCTGCACCACCACCGCACAGGGGGCGCCCGCCGCACGGGGGACCGGCGGGCGCCCCCGCCGTCCTGACGCTCCATCATGCTGATCGACTCTTGAACGGCGGGCCCCGCTACGGGTTCCGCCGTTCCGTCATTTGGAGCTTCCTCCAGGTTTCAACTCCCCATCAGTGTTCATGAAGATAACGAGTCGAGGCGCATTTCCCGGAGTCTGACTTTACTTATTGACGTCATGTACGCGTTCAGGTTTAACTCCCCCCACCCCGCCGCAGAGCCGCGGCGACGTCAGGGAGAGGCACCCCTATGAACGCAGCACTGCGTCGCGTCCTCATCGCCACCACCGGCATCTCACTGGCCCTGTCCATGGCCGCCTGCGGCAAGGCGGGCGGCGACAAGAAGGACGCGGCCGCCTCCGGAGACGGCAAGTCCATCGGGCTGCTCCTACCCGAGAACGCCTCCTCCACCCGCTACGAGTCCTTCGACCGCCCCTTCATCGAGGCCAAGGTCGCCGCCCTGTGTGCGGACTGCAAGGTCCTCTACAACAACGCCGAGGCCAGCGCCGCCAAGCAGAAGCAGCAGTTCGACACCCTCCTCGCCCAGGGCGTGAAGGTGATCATCCTGGACCCCTACAACGCCAAGTCCACCCAGGGCTGGGTCCAGGAGGCCGCCGCCAAGGGCGTCAAGGTCGTCTCCTACGACCGCCTGGCCACCGGACCGGTCGCCGCCTACGTCTCCTTCGACAACGAGAAGGTCGGCGAACTCCAGGGCCAGGCCCTCGTCGACGCCCTCGGTCCGCGGGCCTCCGACGCCAACGTCGTCATGATCAACGGCGACGAGGCCGACCCCAACGCCGCCGACTTCAAGACCGGCGCCCACAAGATCCTCGACACCAAGGTCAAGAAGATCGTCTACGAGCAGTCCGGCCAGTGGGACGCCACCGTCGCCGGGCAGAAGATCGGCGCCGCCGTCACCGAGCTCGGCAAGAACGGCTTCCAGGCCGTCTACTCCGCCAACGACGGCATGGCCGGCGCCATCATCACCCAGCTCCAGGGCGCCGGTATCAAGGTGCCCGTCGGCGGCCAGGACGCCGGCCTCGACGCGATCCAGCGCATCGTCAACGGCGACCAGGCCTTCACCATCTACAAGGCCTACCGCCCGCTGGCCGACAGCGCCGCCGAACTGGCCGTCGACCTCCTGAAGGGCAAGGACGTCAAGACCGTCGCCACCGCCACCGTCGACAGCGCCACCGACAAGGGCATCCCCGCCAAGTTCCTGGACGCCAAGGTCGTCACCAAGGCCAACATCGCCTCCACCGTCGTCGCCGACGGCCTCTACAAGGTCTCCGACATCTGCACCGCCGACTACGCCGCCGCCTGCGCCGCCGCCGGCCTCAAGTAGCCGTCCGCAGGCAGCCCGCCCGGGTCCAAGTCCACCACCGCAGAAGAAGGTTCACGTGACAGGCGCACCCGTCCTCCAGCTGCGCTCGGTCTCCAAGCGCTTCGGTGCCGTCCAGGCCCTCACCGACGTCGACCTCGACGTCCACCCCGGCGAAGTCCTCGCCCTCGTCGGCGACAACGGCGCCGGCAAGTCCACCCTCGTCAAGACCATCGCCGGCGTCCACCCCGTCGACGAGGGCACCATCACCTGGCACGGCCGGCCCGTGCGCCTGACCCGCCCGCAGGACGCCCAGGCCCTCGGCATCGCGACCGTCTACCAGGACCTCGCCCTGTGCGACAACCTCGACGTCATCGCCAACCTCTTCCTCGGCCGCGAGAAACGCCGCCGCGGGCTCCTGGACGAGGTCGCCATGGAGCAGCGCGCCCGCGAACTCCTGAACACCCTCGCCATCCGCATCCCCGACGTGCGCACCCCCGTCGCGGCGCTCTCCGGCGGCCAGCGCCAGGTCGTCGCCATCGCCCGCGCCCTGGTCGGCGAGCCCGCCCTCGTCATCCTGGACGAGCCCACCGCCGCCCTCGGCGTCGAACAGACCGCCCAGGTCCTCGACCTCGTCGAGCGCCTACGCGAACGGGGCCTGGGCGTCATCCTCGTCAGCCACAACATGGCCGACGTGCGCGCCGTCGCCGACACCGTCGCCGTCCTGCGCCTGGGCCGCAACAACGGCGTCTTCCCCGTCGCCGGCACCACCCAGGAGCAGATCGTCTCCGCCATCACCGGAGCCACCGACAACGCCCACGCCCGGCGCCAGGCCCGTCACACCGAGGAGGAGGACGCCGCATGACCACCCCCAGCACCCCCGCCGACACCCCCGCGGCCCCCGGCGCCGACCCGGTGGCCCCCGGGGCCGACCCCCGCCTGCACACCCGGGCCGCCGGGCCCGCCGGCTACCTGGACGCCGCCCGCCGCCGCCTGGCCGCCGGCGAACTCGGCTCCCTGCCCGTCGTCGTCGGCCTCATCCTGATCGCCGTCATCTTCCAGTCCGTCACCGGTCACTTCCTCCAGGCCGACAACCTCACCAACATCACCCGCTTCATCGCCGGCCCCGGCCTCATCGCCGTCGGCGTCGTCTTCGTCCTCATCCTCGGCGAGATTGACCTCTCCCTCGGTTCGGTGGCCGGCGCCAGCGCCGCGCTCGCCGCCGTCCTCGCCGTGCGCCAGGGCGTCAACGAATGGATCGCGGTCCTCGCCGCGCTGGCCGCCGCCACCGTCATGGGCCTGCTGCACGGCCTCTTCTTCGCCCGCGTCGGTGTGCCCGCCTTCGTCGTCACCCTCGCCGGCATGCTCACCTGGAGCGGCCTGCAGGAGTACGTCCTCGGCGACCTCGGCACCGTCAACAACCGCCACGGCGGCCTCATCGCCACCCTGGACACCACCTTCCTCGGCGACGGCGACATCGCCTACGCCTGGGCCCTGGCCGTCCTCGCCCCCGCCCTCTACCTGCTCGCCCACCTGCGCACCGCCCGCCGCCGCACCGCCGCCGGCCTCACCGCCCGCCCCACCGCCGACACCGCCATCCGCACCGGCGCCCTGGCCGTGCTCACCCTCGCCACCGCCTACGCCCTCAACCAGGACCGCGGCCTGCCGCTGCCCCTGGTCGTGCTGGTGGGCGTCGTCGTCCTCACCGACTTCGTCCTGCGCCGCACCCCCTACGGGCGGCAGATCTTCGCGGTGGGCGGCGGCGTGGAGGCGGCCCGGCGTGCCGGCGTCAACGTGGCCCGGGTGCGGATCTCCGTCTTCATGCTGTCCGCGTTCCTGGCCGGCCTGGGCGGGCTGTTCTACGCCTCCCAGCAGGGCTCCGCCGACAAGCAACTGGGCGGCGGCAACGTCCTGATGAACGCCATCGCCGCCGCCGTCATCGGCGGCACCAGCCTCTTCGGCGGCCGCGGCAAGACCTGGTCGGCCCTGCTGGGCATCCTGGTCATCCAGTCCATCACCACCGGCCTGGACATGGTCCACGCCGCCCAGGCCATCCAGTACATGATCACCGGCGCGGTCCTGCTCGCCGCCGTCGTCCTGGACTCCCTCTCCCGCCGTACCCGTACCGCCGGCGGCCGCACCTAGGAAAGTCCGAAAGGCCTGGCCCGCGCCCCCGCAGCACCGCGGGGGCGCGGGGGCGCGGGGGCGCGGGCCAGGGAACACGGGGGTCATCCCGCCAGCGAACCCGCTGCCGGCCACTCCACGTCATTGGCCCGGGACTCCAGACCTCCCCTTCGGCCGGCGACACCGAGCCGAGAGGTGGACGAGCGCATGGGGCGGATCTCCGTGTGACCCGGGTAACACATTACACGACACATGTGTCGTGTAATGTGTCCGATATGAGCACTATCGAGAAGGTTCCGACCCTCGTCTTCATCCCCTGCTTCTCCGGCGCCCCGTGGAGCGCCGAGCAGCTCGCCCCCTACGGGGAGCTGCCCAGGCGCACGCTGCGCTTGCCCGAGGGCGTGAACGACATCGAGCGCTACGCCGACTTCGTCGAGAACGCGGTCGCGGACCTCGACGACTACGTGCTGGTCGGCGACTCGTTCGGTGCGAACATCGCGCTCGCGCTGGCCACCCGCCGCCCGCAGGGCCTGCGCGCCCTGGTCGTGTCCGGCGGATTCGCGGCCAATCCGGTCGACTCGAAGCCGTGGAAGGCGCTGGCGCAGGTGATGGGCAAGGCCCGCGGCCCGTTCTACCGGCAGTTGACGCTGCGAGCTCACGCCCACCGCCTCGCCTCCCCGTTCGACGGCGAGGGGCAGGTGCCCTGGAGCGAGGCGCGCAGCCGCGAAGTGTTCCTCGCCAACACCCCGGCCGCCTCCTTCGGCGCGCGCGTGCAGGCCGTCCTCACCGCCGACTACGTCGAGGTGCTCGGCCAGGTCCAGGTCCCGACCCTGATCCTGACGCCCTCGCACGACGTCCTGATCGGAGAGAACGCCTCCAAGATCATGCTCGCGGGCATCCCCGACGCCCGGGAGGTGGTGCTGCCGCGCACCGGCCACATGTTCCGCTTCTCCCACCCGGCGACCTACGCCACCGCGGTCAAGGACTTCCTCACCGCTGGCCTGCCGACCACCCGGCAGGCCGCCGGTGCGTAAGGCCGAACACCTCCGCTTCGCGATCCTGGCAGCCCAGCGCGAAGGCAACCGGCTGCTGATCCAGGCGCTCAAACCCCACGGCATCACCCCGTCGCAGGCCGAGGTGCTGCGCCTGCTCCAGCAGCACGGCACCTTGAGCCTCAACGGGCTCGGACAGCTCCTGGTGTGCGAAAGCGGCACCAGCCCCAGCCGGCTGGTCGAACGCGCCGTCATGGCCGGGCTGGTCGAGCGCCGCACCGACGCCGAAGACCGCCGTTACCTCCAACTCAGCCTCACCCCCGAGGGCGAACGCCTGGCCACCGCGGTCGCCAGGATCGAAGAGGACCTCTACGCCTCGATCGACGCCGCCTCCGCCGGCCTGGACACTGACGCCGTCCTCGAGTTCCTCCACAGATTCATCGACACCCTGCCTTCGGGCGAGGCCCTCAACAAACGCCTCAACCTCGACTGACGCCACGCACCGCACGGGACCCAACGGCAGCGCGCCAAGGGAAGGAGCGACCGTGCGCCAGGTGGCGAAGCTGTCGTCGTACGAGCCGTGGATGACCGGGACGTTCGTCTGCTCCGAGGCGTTCTGGGCGAACGACCGCGTAGGACTGCGCGACCCCGGCGCCACCCAGTGCTGAGAAACCGCTGGGCATCGGTTCGGCCTTGACCTACGATCGCGCGAATGATCACTCATGGAGCGATACTCGACACCGCCCTCGCCCGGATCACCGCTGGTTACGTGTTCCCCGAGAAGACGGCGGCCATTGAAGCGGCGATCCGGAACCGGCTGGCGGAAGGCGCTTATGCGGGCCTGGACGAGCGGGGACTGTGCGAGCGGGTCACGGAGGACCTGCAGGGGGTGTGTCCGGACAAGCACCTGCGGCTGCTGTGGAGCGAGGAGCCGCAGTCGATGGACGAGGAGCCGGAGGACGTCGCCCGGGCCCGGTTCGAGCGGTACGCCCGGGAGAAGAACTACGGCATCCGGCGGGCAGAGCAGCTCGACGGCAACATCGGCTACCTCGACCTGCGCATGATTCCCCCGGCCGGGATGGGCGGTCCCGCGATCGCCGCCGCGATGCAACTGGTCGCTCCCACCGAGGCGTTGGTCATCGACCTGCGGCAGTGCAGCGGCGGTTCACCGGAGGGCGTGCAGCTGTGGTGCAGCTACTTCTTCGCTGACGACGAGGTGCACCTCAACGACATCTACGACCGGGCTACCGACTCCACCCGCCAGTACTGGACCCTCGGGCACCTCGCCTCGCCGCGCTATTCGGACCGGCCGGTGGCGGTGCTGACCAGCGACTTCACGTTCTCCGGCGGGGAGGAGCTGGCGTACAACCTGAAGGTGCTCAAGCGTGCGACGCTGGTCGGGCAGACGACGCGCGGTGGCGCCCACCCGACGGCCCGTATTCCTGTTGCGCCGCATGTGACGGTGACCGTGCCGGCGGCCCGCTCGATCAACCCGGTCACCGGCACCAACTGGGAGGGCGTTGGCGTAGAGCCGGACGTGGCGGTTGCCGCCGAGGACGCGCTGGAGAAGGCACTGGAACACCTTCGCGCGTAGTTGAGTCCCCCGGCTGCTCCGTCCTGAGCAGCCGGGGGACTGGCTATGGCCCCGGCCGACCGCGTGTCCGTCCACTGCGAGTGCGAGGCGATAAGGCTTATTCCTCCCGCGCCAACCGGGCCTACCTGCGAAAGCGGGGAATCCGCTGCACGATCCCGGAGCCTGCCGACCAGGCCGCCAACCGCAAGCGGCGCGGGAAGACAGGTGGTTCGCCTCGGTGGCCGTCACGGTGTGCGGGGCGCGAACTCCCGCAGCCGACGGTCAGATGCGGTCAACGTGGTTCCATGCGTGGTCATGGGGCGAGCGTGGTGAGGCGTACTGACAGGCGGCCCCCATTGGGCTCGGGCCGCCTGCTCGGGCCGCCTGCTCGCCCCGCATCCGTCCGATAATCGGTTGCCTTGCCGGGGACCCTCCCCGAAGGTGAGGCAGTGATCAAGACCGACGACAGGCCGCCGATCGACGCGGCCCGCTGGCTGTACCTCTACGAGAACGACTGCCCCGCCCCGGCGGCGGCCGAACTGTCGGCCCTCGCCACCGAACTGGCCGAGGCCCTCCGCCACCCCGACCCGGATATCCGCGACGGCGCTCCCTACGTGGTGCTGCGGACGTGGATCCAGCGGGACGTCATCGACAAGCCGCTGCGCGCCCAGCTGGGTACCGTGATGGCCGACCGGTTCGACGACCCCGAGATCCAGGCGCGCACCTTCGCCCCGCTCGTGCTCGGCATGATCGTCGGTCGCGGCGACTTCGACCCAGCATGGCTCGCCGCCTTCCGACGCTGGTTCCCGGCCGAGGCGGACCTGCGCGGGTACGACCCCAAGCTCGGCTGGCTCCACGCCGTCGCGCACGGCGCTGACCTGCTGGGCGCCTTCGGGCTCCATCCGGAGGTCGACCCGAAGGAGATGCTCGCGCTGGCGGCGGAGCGGCTCGTGGTTCCGACCGACGAGCTCTTCGCCCAACAGGAGGACGACCGGCTCGCCCAGGGCGTCGCCCGCACGCTCACCCGGCCGGAACTGTCCGAGGCCGAGGCCGTCGGCTGGCTGGACGCGATCGAGACAGACTTCGCCGCCGGCCGGCGCGGCGCCCCCACCGTGGCCGCGCACACCTCCAACGCCATGCGCACGCTGCGGATGCTGTACCTCCTCGCCGACACCGGGGTCCGGATCGACGGCGCCCCCGCCCCCGGGCGCCCGCCGCACGCGGAGGCGCTGAAGCGGCGTCTGACGGAGGTGCTGGCCCTGACCTTCCAGGGGGCGTGACGGGCGGGTGTCACCGCGTGGTGAGGTACGTCTCCCGGGGGCGCGTCTCACCGGCAGGCGCCCGACGGCCAACCAGACAGGTCAACGAGTTCCCAAACACGCCCTGGCCGCCGTCATGTTGCCCCAGGACTTCGCGGCCGTCCTGTGTGAGGCCGTCGAGTGCGGGGAAGCCCTCGCCACCCGGCGACCCCGGGACCAGGGGGGCGGCGGGGCCGCGTGGTCATCTCATCCTCTCGGTCCGTGGCGTGTGGCGCCGAGGTGCGTGGAAGTGGACGGGGCGCCGATCGATGTCGTGGACGGCTGGCGTCCCTTGGGCCCGACCGCTCCCGGGTGCTACTCGCAGGCCTGGCGAGTAGCGCCCGGTTGATCTGGCTCGGCCGACCGCGTTGCGCAGGAAGTCGACGGGGTCGATTTCCTGTGCGCGGAACGGGTTTTCAGGTGTGGGTGGTGTGGGTGGCTTGGGTGCGGCAGTGGGTGAGGGCGGGTTTGATGCGGGTGTCGGGGGAGGGGGTGGCGGTGAGGAGTTCGCCGGCGGCGACGAGGGCGGTCCAGTAGTGGGCGGGGTCACCGGTGGTGGGGCGGGGCTGGGTGGCGGCGAGGGAGAGGTAGGCGGCGGTGAGGTTGCCGGTGGTGAACCAGCGGGCCAGGCCGTGCTGGTGGCCGGCGCGGATGCCACCGAGGGCGTCGATCGCGGTGAGGAAGAGGTCGACGACGGCGAGCTCGGTGGGGCTGAGGGCCTTCGGGACGTCGAACACGCCGAGGGCTTCGAGGAGTTCGCCGGTGTCGGCCTCGGAGTCCGGGCGCGGGTTGGCGAGGAGGGCGGCGTGGCAGTCGTCGAGGCGGAGCTGGGTTTCGGCGGCCGGGATGCCGAGGGCGATGCAGACGGCTCGGGCGGCGCGGACGGGCTCGCGGGTGCGGCGGGCGAGGGCGGCGTAGGCGTCGGCGGGGGTGGAACCGGTGTCGAACAGGTGCCGGGCGGTGACGGCGAGTCGCATGGAGGGCACCTTCAGACGGCGAGGGCGGTGAGCGCGGCGGTGGGGGAGGGGGCGATCAGCGCCCAGACGAACTTGCCGACGCCACCGGCCCGGGGGCAGCAACCCCACTTCTCGGCCAGCTCGTTGACGAGGAACAGCCCGCGCCCGTGCTCGTCGTCGGGCGCGGGGGAGTGGAGGGAGGGGCGGCCGCTGCCCGCGTCGTGGACTTCGAGGCGGAGGCGGTCGCCGATGAGGGCGAAGCGGACCTCGATGAGTCGGTCGGCGGGGGCGTCGGTGTGCTGGACGGCGTTGGCGAAGAGCTCGCCGAGGAGGAGTTCGGCGATGTCGCAGTAGCGGTCGCCGGTGGGGAGGGCGGTGAGGTAGGCCCGGAGCAAGTACCGGGCCAGCGGCGTGAATTCGGTCCGCGAGTCGAGGCGTGCGACGAACGTATCGGGCCGGTGGGTTTTGAGCATGGGGAAGCACCTCAAGGGAAGATTGCGTGCGAATGGAGTGCGCCGCGCGCTGAGCCCCGGACCGCGCCCATGGCGGTCCGGGCCTGGGGCGTCGCCGCCGGCCGGGGCCTTGATCAGCCGACCGGGACCGGGACGCCGCGCACGAGGACGGGGATGCCGCCGCCGTGCTCCCAGGTGTCCCGGGCGTCCTCGATGCGGCGGTACTGGTCGTCCGCCATGACGTCGCGCAGCTTGTGCCGGGGGATCCAGTGGAGGGCGCGGATCTCCTCCGGCGGCTGGTGCCGGCGAACGGCCTCGGCCTGCTGGCCCGAACGGCGAACAGGGGGCTTGATCATGATGCGTGCCTTGTTCAACTCTGCTCCACATGTGAGGTATTGACGGCCACTGCGGCCGACGGCATGGCTTCCCGCAGGTGCCGGGCGGCGCGATCTCCCTGGGGTCGAGCGACCGTGGCACCGAGGTCGGCCGCCGCTCGGGGGTAGTGGCCCCGAGCAGTCGGAAAGGCCTGCCCGGGCATGACCTCCACGGAGACGCCTTCATGTGGTTTCCCGTCCTCCAGCTCCACGAAGTCCATGACGACTTCGTGGAGCTGGAAGCGAGGCTCGGGATTCTGCGCGTGGTGCACGGGTCTCCATGGGTTGCTCTGTGCTTCCGGCGAATCACCGGGTGTAGCCATGGTGGCGCCTCGCCCGCTACGATCGGAAGGCTTTCCCACTTGACAGTTCCACCTTGTGGTATTCGCGCAGCAGTGGAGGCCTGGCGATGCGTGAGTCTCAGCTGGATCCATCGGCTTCACCCCTCAAGGCGTTTGGGGCTCAACTGCGCAGGCTGCGCAAGGCGGTGGGCTTGACGCAGACCCAGCTCGGCGATCGGACCCAGCTGAGTGATAGTCAGATTTCGAACCTCGAAAGAGGGACACGCAATCCCACACTTGAGTGGGTCCGTGCCGCTGACAAGGTCCTTGATACCGGTGGAGCACTGGAACTGACGTACTGGAGCCTCAGGGGGTCTTCCTTCCTGCCGGGCTATCCGGAGTACGCAGCCAAGGAACGGGAGGCCAGGGTCATCCGGCTCTTTGAATTGGGCATCATCCCTGGTCTGGTGCAGACTCGCGGTTACGCTGAGGCCCTGGAGACTGGTGCTGTTGCGCGAGGAAGTGTCACGGCTGAGCAGGGAACCGAACGCGTCCGGCTCCTCCTGAACCGACAGGAGCGAATCAACAGGGACCCTGCTCCGCTGATCCATGTGATCCTTGACGAGAGCTGTCTTCGGACCGTGGTTGGCGGTGGCGGGACTGTCATGTCCCAACAGTTAGCGCATGTGGAGAAGTTGGCCCAACGGCCCAACTACGTGGTCCAAGTTGCCCCCTTTGGCCTGGGAGCGCTTCGCCCGTTCATGCGGTCCATGTCGCTTCTCGATCTCGGCGACGGTACCTCACTCGGGTACACCGAGACGCATCAGCGTGGATACCTGGAGAACGACCGGGCAACCGTGTCCGCCTGGGCAAGGGAATACGATTTGCTCCAAGTGGAAGCGCTGTCGCAGGCGGCATCGCTCACAATGATCAGCAAGGCGCGAAGGGACTCTTCAGCATGAGCGAGAACGTTGACCTGGCGGGTGCTTCCTGGAGTAAGAGCAGTTACAGCGGCAACGGTGGACAGTGTGTTGAGGTGGCCTCCGACTTTCCGGGCCTGATGCCCATCCGTGACTCCAAAGACCCCCAGGGCCCGGCTCTGGTCTTCTCGGCCGAGGGCTGGGAGTCGTTCGTTGCCGCTGTCCGAAGTGGCGAGTTCGGCGAAGTCTGAACCGAAGCCGGAAGCGAAGGCCTCCGCCCGGGGCTGCTTCCGGGGAGTGACGCAACACGTGGTCGGTTGTCCGGTCGCGAGGACGTCGGCCAGACGCTCGGCTGGGGCTTCCCGGCCGAGCGTTTTGCATGGGCGGCGGTGAGCTGGTCGGCGACAGTGCCGGGTGCTCGGGGATGTGGCCGTGAGCTTGATGCCGCCCACCCCGTGGCAGACAAGGTGCTGCCCACCCCGTCGGGCCCGCTCTACCGGGGCTGGCAGCGGCAGTTCGAGGTGTTGCTGGATGGCTTTGGTCGGATACACGGAGACGCTTCAACGGGGATACCTGGAACAAGATGCCGAGACGGTGGCCCGATGGGTCGATAGATACGATCGACTCCAGGTCAACGCGCTCAGCCAGCCGGACAGTTCGGCCATGATCCGGGAGGCACGGAAGGAACTGGACCATGCATGACCCAACGGGCGCCAAGTGGCGCAAGAGCACCTACAGCAATGGCGGAGGTGGCTGCATCGAGGTGGACGATGTACACCCGGGCAGGGTCCGTGACTCCAAAGACCCCCAGGGCCCGGCTCTCGTCTTCTCGGCCGAGGGCTGGAAGTCGTTCGTTGCCGCTGTCCGAAGTGGCGAGTTCGGCGAAGTCTGAACCGAAGCCGGAAGCGAAGGCCTCCGCCCGGGGCTGCTTCCGGGGAGTGACGCAACACGTGGTCGGTTGTCCGGTCGCGAGGACGTCGGCCAGACGCTCGGCTGGGGCTTCCCGGCCGAGCGTTTTGCATGGGCGGCCGTGAGCTGGTCGGCGACAGTGCCAGGCGCTCGGGGATGTGGCCGTGAGCTTGATGCCGCCCACCCCGTGGCAGACAAGGTGCTGCCCACCCCGACCGGCCCGCTCTACCGGGGCTGGCAGCGGCAGTTCGAGGTGTTGCTGGATGGCGCTCAACGCGTGGTCTGAAGGAGGAACCGGCATGGCGATCGAGGCGGAGCTCAAGGCAGTCGTACGCGACCCCGAACATGTCCTCACGCAGTTGGAGGAGCAGTACGGCGCCGGCCGCGCCGAGGTCTACCGCGACACCTACTACGACGCACCGGACGGCAGCCTGATGGACGCCGACCGCGAGCTCAGGATCCGCACTACAGCCCGCAGTTCCAGCCGGTCCTCGAACGCATCCGCGTCCCCCGCACCGGTCCGGGACGGCCACGAACCAAACCGGCCAAGGTTCGCGCCGACAAAGCCTACGGCTCTCACGCGAACCGCTCCTACCTGCGCAGACGCAGGATTGGATGCACCATCCCGGAGAAGGCCGACCAGGTCCGCAACCGCAAGAAGCTCGGCTCGCGAGGCGGCCGGCCGCCGGCCTTCGACAAGAAGGACTACAAGGAACGCCACGCGGTGGAGTGCGGCATCAACCGGCTGAAACGACACCGCGCAGTAGCCACGAGGTACGACAAGTTGGCTGTGCGCTACGAGGCGACAGTGCTGGTCGCAGCCATCAACGAGTGGCTTTGACCAGCGCTTTCGCAACAGACCCTAGACGTCCTGACGCAGGAACAGCGTCCGTCCGGCCAGCGCGACCAGCACGCACCAGAGCGCGAGGAGCAGCCCGCCCAGCGGCACGGACAGCGCCTCCGGGAAGGTCAGCCGATCCCCGAGCAGGGCGTACTGCGCCCCTTCGGGAAGGAAGCGGCCGAACCCGGGGAGCTGTCCGAGCACCAGGAGCTGGCCGACCGTCCCCCAGACCAACAGGCCGACAACGGCGGCCAGTTGGTGGCGCACCACCCATCCGATCGCGGCGCCCCAGAGGCCGCCGAGGCCGCAGACCGCCACGGCGGCACCCGCGATCCCCCAACTGCGGGCGTCGAGCGCCAGGCCGCTGCCCCGGGCCGCGAGCGCGAGAGCACCGACCGTCGCGGCCTCGGCCACCGCGAGCAGCCCGAACAGCAGACCGGCGACGGTGGCCGCGCCGAGTTTCGCGGCGACCACGACGGAACGCCCGGGCGCGTGCAGGACGGTGCGGCCGATCGCCCCGGAGCGGAACTCGCCGGTGACGACCAGCGCGCCGAAGAGCGAGGCGAACAGCGCGCAGGAACCGGCCATGATCAGCACGCGGTGGCTCGTCGCGGCCGCCACGCCCGGGTCGGCGAGTCCCGACTCCCCGTAGACGGCGCCGAGTTTACCCAGAGCGGCGGTCAGCAGCGCGGTCAGCAGCAGGGCGGGCAGCGCCCCGCCGGAGCGGGCCTTGAGGAGTTCGGCCGAGAACTGGTCACGCACGGGACGCCTCCGTCCAAGGGCTGCCGACCGAGGTCGCGCAGGTGTCGATCAGCTGGAAGTAGGCGGCCTCGAGACTGCCGCCGCCCTGCCGGACGAGGTCGGCGAGCGGGCCGTGGAAGAGGACGGAGCGGCGCAGCACGACGACGTCGTCCACGCTCTGCTGGACCTCGGCGAGCAGGTGGCTGGCGATCAGGACGGTGCGGCCCTCGGCGGCCAGGTGCTCCACGAGGTGGCGCGTCCAGCGGATGCCCTCGGGGTCGAGGCCGTTCAACGGCTCGTCCAGGATGACGAGTTCGGGATCGGGCAGCAGGGCGGTGGCGAGCGCGAGGCGCTGGCGCATACCGGTGGAGCAGGACTTGTAGCGGGTGCGGGCGGACCGCCCGGCCAGGCCCACCTGCTCCAGGGCCCGGTCCACGCGGTCCGCGGGCAGGGCGAGCGCCCGGGCGGCGACCTCCAGGTGCCGGCGGACCGTCGGGCGCGGCGCGAAGCCGACCGCGTCCATGGCGACGCCGATCCGGTGTGCGGCGTCGGGCAGGGCGCCGGGGGCGGCGCCGAGCACCCGGACGGTGCCCCGGTCGGGCCGGGCGAGGCCGAGCAGGATGCGCAGCAGGGTGCTCTTGCCCGCGCCGTTGGGGCCGAGCAGGCCGGTGACCCGGCCGGGGCGGAGGGTGAAGCTGACGTCCTCCAGCGCCTGGTGGGCGCCGAAGTGCTTGCTGACGCCCGCGAAGGCGACGGCGTGGTCGTTGCCGGTCAAGTGGCCTCTCCCTGAGAGTGGTTCAAGTACGGTGCGCGCGTCGCATCCTGCGCTCGCTCTCAGCCAAGCAGCCGGGCGGACGCGACGGGCGCCGATACGGGGGCAGCATGCTGTCCCCGGTCGGCAGCTTGCTGCGGGCGGGCGGCGCGGCAGGCGGCGATGATCCGCCCGATCTCCTCGGCGGCGGCGTGAACGCCCTCGGTGAGCAGGACGGCGGCCGGGTTGAGCACCACTTCGTCCACCCCGGCACGGCGGTACTCCCCCAGCCCCTCGGCGATCTCCTCCGGGGTCCCGGTCAGGACGACCCCCGAGTCGAGCAGGGCGCGCGCGGTCGCCTCCGGGTCGTGCGGGTCCACGGGGACGCCGGCCCGGCGCAACATGTCGGCGTAGTGCGGGGCGGCCAGGTGCTCGCGGGTGGCCGCGAGGGCGAGCGCGCGGGGGTCGCGGCCCGGCGCGGTGGGGATCACGTGCACGGCGGTGGCGATGCGCGGCGGGGCCGGGCGTTCCCGCGCTCCTTCTGCCAGGGCGGGAGCGAGGGTGTCGGCGAGGTAGCCGGGCGGGGTCATCCAGGTGATCGCCACGTCGGCGACCTCACCGGCCGTCCGGGCCATGCCGGGGCGGAGCACAGCCGCACCCACCTCCACCCGGGCGTACGGCAGTTGGGCGAGGGAGCCGTTCAGCCGGTGGTACGGGCCGTCCTGGGCGACGGTCCCGCCGTCGAGGAGGGTGCGGACGGAGGCGAGGTAGTCGCGGACGGCGCGGCGCGGGCTGGCGTACGGCTGCCCGGTGAGCCCGGCGACGAAGCCGGGGCTGCCGATGCCGAATCCGGCGACGACGGGTGCGTCGGTGAGCAGCGCGAGGGAACGGGCCTGCACGGCGGCCTCGTACGGGTGGCGCAGCGGCAGCAGGGTGACGGCGGTGCCGACCGGGACGGCGTGGCCCCGGCCGGCGAGGTAGGCGAGGGTCTGGTGCGGTTCGGCGCGGAAGGACTGGCAGAGCCAGAGCCGGCGGGCGCCGCTGCGCTGTGCGGCGGCGGCGAACGGGGCGACCAGCTCGGGGTGGTCCGGCTGGAGGGGGTAGAGGACGGCGGGGGCGGCCGGGTCGGGGGTCATGCTGCGGGCTCCGTCTCGTCGTGATGGGCGGGTGCGCCGGGGTCGAGGGTGGCGACCGCCATCCGGTCCGGATCCAGGAACATCGAAGCTGCGTCGATGACTTGACGATGCGTCACCGACTCCAGAACGTCACGGTAACGGTCGAGCCAGTCCAGGGGCAGCCCGGCGGCGAGGAAGCCGGACAGGGCGGTGGCCTCTTCGGCGCGGGTGGCGAGGGCGAACCGGGTGAAGCCGAGGGCGTAGCGGCGGGCCCGTTCGGTCTCGGCGGCGGTGGGGCCGTGCTCCGCGAGTTCGCGCAGGCAGCCAACGGTCTCCTCGGCGAGGAGGGAGGCCATGCCGGGGGCCCCGGCGGCCTCGGTCTCCAGCCAGCAGCCGGCCCGGTTCTCGCGGAGGGTGGCGGAGACGGCGTACGCCAGCCCGTGCCGGTCGCGCAGCCGCTCGGCGAGCCGGCTCGACGCGTGCCCGCCCAGCACCAACTGCGCGAGGTGGAGCGGGGCGTGGCCGCGTTCGGCCGGTCCGGCGGTGAGCAACGAGGCCTGTGCGGGCCCGTCTCCCGAAGCGGCGGCGAGGGCCGTACGGCCCGGGGCGGGCGTGTCGCGGGCGAAGGGCGGCAGGAACAGGCCGGACGGCCCGCCGCGCCACGCCCCGAGGGCTTCCTCGGCCCGGGCGACGACCGCCGCCGGGTCGACCTCGCCGGTGATCAGCAGCACCGACCCGGCGGGCACCACCGCCCGCCGGTGCAGGGCGTGCAGCTCGGCGGCCTGCGGCACCGGCCCGGCGGGCGCCGTCGCGAGGCCAGGGCCTAGCAGCGGATGGTCGCCGAAGGCGCGGGCGAGCAGGGTGGCGCGCAGCCGGGCCCGGCCCGCCGGCCGGGCACCCGCGCCGGGGTGCCGGGCGTGGGCGAGGGCGATCTCGCGGTCGGTGTGATGCGGCCGCAGCAGCAGGTCGGCGAGCAGGTCGAGGGCCCCGGGCAGCCCGGCGGCGAGCACGCCCATGCCGACGACCAGGGACTCGGCCGTCACCACGGTGCTCAGCTCGGCACCCAGGTCGGCAGCGCGGTCGGCGATGTCCTGCCGGGTGAGGATCCGTCCGGCGGCGGTGCGCGCGCCGGTGCCCAGGCAGGCCGCGAGCGCCCGCTGGGAGGAGGCGAGCGCGGGCTCGGTCCGGGCGAAGGGGATCACCAGGCGCAGTTCGGCCAGGGGCGCGTCCGGGGTGTGCAGCGCCACCAGGCGGAGCCCGCTGGGCAGAACGGTGTCCAGGCAGGCGCGGCCCGTGGCAGCTGCGCAGGCGGGCGTGTGAGCGGGCGTGTGAGCGGGTGCGCGGTGCGGGGTCATGGTCTCTCATCCGTCCAGGACGGTCAGGGAACGGGGCCCGGCGAGCAGCGCCCGGGCGGCTGCGGCGACGCTGTCCGGGGTGGTCCGCCGGAGCGCGTCGGGGAGCGCGGCCGGTCCGCCGCTGCCGGGCAGGAACAGGTCGTGGTGCCCGTGGGTGACGGCACGGGCGGTCAGCGAGTCCTCGCCCCGGTGCCAGGCGAGCAGCAACGCGTTGACGGTGCGGCGCAGTTCGGCCGCCTCGGGCGGGCGGCGGGCGAGGTCGCGCAGCACGTCCGTCCAGGCCTCGGCGGCCTCCTCGGCGCGGACGCCGGGGGCGCGGCCGAGGACGGCGAGCACCGGTTCGGGGGCGTTCGCGCCGAGCCACTGCCCGTACAGGCCGCAGGTGACCCGGGCGGTGGTGAGCCGGGGATCGCGGCGGACGAGGGCGGGCAGGCGGCCACGGCCGACCAGTTCGGCGAGCACCACCTGGGCGAGGTGGCCCGGCAGGTCCCGGGCGGGGGCGGGCAGCAGGTGCCCCACGGCGACGGCGTCGGCGGCCCAGGGCAGCGCAGCGGTGACGGCGTCGGCGGCCCAGGGCAGCGCAGCGGTGACGGTCTCCGGCGCCCGGGCTGGCGGGCCCCCGTCCATCGTGGCGCTCGGGCCCGGCGGGAGGCCGCCGAAGGCCTCCCGGATCCGCTCCAGCGCCCGCTGCGGCTCCACCTCCCCGACCACCGACAGCGCCATCGCGCCGGGCCGGTAGTGCCGCCGCACGAACGCCTCCACCTCCGCGGGGGTGGTCTCGGCCAGCTCTCCCGCCGTGCCGTAGCTGTCCCGACTGCCGGGCCGCAGCGCGCCGAGGACGGTCTGCCAGAGCCGCCCGGACGCCGCGCCGCCCCGGATCTCCTCGGCGATGACCTCGGTCTCGGTGCGCAGCACCGCCTCCTCGGGCGCGAACTCCTCTAGCCGACGGGCCTCCCAGCCCAGCAGATCGTCCAGCATCCCGGCCGGCGCCACGGTGTGGAACACGGTGCGGTCGCGGTGGGTCTCCGCGTTGCAGACGCCGCCCGCACCCGCGACCCGGGCGGCGTGCCCGTCGCCACCGTCCGCTCCCCCGCCCCGGGGGAACATCAGGTGCTCGACCAGGTGCGCCGTCCCGTGCCGCCCGGCCGGGTCCTCGTCGCTGCCCGCGGCCACCGTCAGGGCCACCGCGACGAGCCCGCGCCCGTGCCCGGGCCTCGGCTCGACCGACACCCGCAGCCCGTTGTCCAGTTGCTCCCGGTTCAGCAGGGGGCGGTGAAGCAGGGGGCTCATGTCAGCGGCCGGAAGACCGACACGCACATCTTCCGGCCGTCGCCACCGTCGAACGGCTGCTCCCGCCAACCGGAATGACGGGCAGTCAGCTCCAATCGGGCGATGCCGCCCAGCAGGTCCAGCTCGGAGGGCCAGAGGTAACGCAGCACGGTGGTAGCGCAGTTGGGCGCCGCGCCATCGAGGAAGAGGGTGTTCTGCACCAGCATGTTCTGCGAGGCGGGCAGCACGGAGATCGACTCGATCATCGCACTCCGCTCGCCGACCGGGTAGGTGGTGACGGCGTTGCCCCTCTGCACGTGGTGGTCGCTCGGGTCGAAGGTCTCGGTCACGACGTGGCCGCCCGGGGCGGTGTGCCGGGCCAGCGCGTGCATCAGGGCGATCTGCTCGTCGACGGCGGTGGCGCAGCACAGCACGTTGAACGGCGCGAGCACGACGTCGAAGGTGCGGCCGAGATCGAGGCCGACGAGGTCGCCGAGGTACGGGGTGACCCTGCCCTCCGGGTCCTTCTCGGCCAGCCGGGCGAGCATCGCCGGGGAGGTCTCGACGCCGTGCACGTCGAAACCCTGGTCGGCCAGGCGCAGCGCCACCCGGCCCGTGCCGACGCCGAGTTCGAGGACGCTGGCGCCCGGGCGGGCGAGGGTGAGCAGGAAGGTCCCGATGTCGTCCAGGTCGGGGGTGCTGGGGTAGACCTCGTCGTACACCCCGGCGAGGGCCTCGCTGTAGGCGGTGTTCAGCGCGGTGCCGAACCCCCCGGCCTGCCCGGGCGTGGCCTCGACGGCCGGGTCTGCTGCGGTGTCGGTCATCTCAGTTCTCCTCCGGGTCGGCGGTGGTGTTGTGGGCGGGGCGCAGCGGGTCGATGCCCGCCTGACGGAAGGCGCGGGCGACCTGCTCGGGGAGGCTTCCGGTGCCGATCTCCGAGGCGTGGTCGATCAGGGCGGTGGCGAGGGCGAGGCAGCGGTGCTGGCCGAAGCTGAGGTCGCGCCGGCCTGGGCGGGGGTCGGCCGGGTCCCAGGCGGCGGCGAGGCCGGGGGCCAGTTCGTCGGTGAACAGCGAGACCTCGGCGCCGCGCCCGGGCAGGTCCCGTACGGCGCGGGTGACGGCCCGTTCGGCCGCCCCGCCGTCGCCGTGCAGGTAGACCACCAGCGCGTCGCGGCGCGGGAAGTCCTCCGGGTCGGAGAGCACCTTGGCGTGGTAGCCGGCGTCGACCGCCTCCAGGGCGCCGAGCACGGCGGCCCAGTGCGCGGCCGCCGCGTCCGGGCCGGTGAGGTGCAGGAAGAGGCGGCGGACGGGGCCGGACGGGCGGGGCAGCGGCCGCGAGCCCATGACGTAGAAGAAGCCCGGGGACAGGGCGGGCCGGGCCGCCTCGACGGCGAGGCGCACCAGGTCGCCGGGGCCGGGGTCGGACGGGCCGAGGAGCCGGTCGACGGGGATGCGGGCGGTGATCTCGGGCAGCCGCACGACCAGGTGCCCGCCATCGGGCCGGATCTCGACCAGCCGGCCCTCGGCGGGGGCCCACCGGTGCGGGACGCCGTCCGCGTACCGCTGCTCCAGGGCGGGGTCGCGAGTGTCGCGGCGCGGTGCCGCCCCGGACGCGTCCGGCGTACGGGTGTTGCCCGCGTGGAGCTCCCGGTAGAGCGCGTTGGTGAGGCGGCCGCGCAGGTCGCGCGGGCTCTCGGCGGTGAGTTCGCGGCCCGCGACCACGGCCTGCCGACCGTCCGCCCGGACGGTGACGCGGTTCAGCGCCTCGGCCAGACGGGGGGCGAGCGGCGCGGGGGCGAGCAGTCGTGTGCCGGTCGGGGTGGTCATCGGGTGCTCCCGGTCGGGGGGTGGAGCCTCAGCGTGGTGACGGCCCCGGTCGGGCGGGTGAGCAGGGTGCGGCCGATGCCGGCGGCCGCGCGGGCCACCGGGCTGAGGGTGGCGTGGGCCTGGGCGGTGGCGATCAGCCGGTCGAAGAGGTGCCAGCCGGCGAAGCCAACGGCCCGCTCGGCGAACCCGGGGTCGGGGGTGCGGCGCTCCAGGTAGCCCTGCCAGAACGCCTCGACGCGCGGCAGATGGCGGCGCAGGCCCTCACCGCCGCGCCGCAGCACCTCCTGGTGGCTGAGGTCGAACCCGGCCGGCTCCTGCGACCCCTCCCCGCCACCGGTGGGGGCGAAGACGGCGCAGGTGGCGTGGAAGAGCCACTCCCCGACGAACGCGCCCACGTCCCGGGCCGGGTCGGCGAGCCGGAACTCCTCCCAGTCGCACAGGTACAACTGCCCTTCGGCCAGCACGAACTGGTCGAACCGCAGGTCGCAGTGGGCCGGGGTGCGGGGTGCGGCGCGTTCCCGCTCGCGCAGCCCGCGCAGCGCCGCGACCACCTCCGGGTCGTCCTGGACGAGCTTCCATGCGGCGATCTGCCCCATGCTGCGGTCCCGCAGGGCGCTCCACGGGAACGCCTCCAGCCAGTCGAGCGGCGGCAGCGGCGGCTCGCCCTCGTCCAAGCCGGCGCCGCGCGGGTCGAGCCCGTGCAGGGTGGCGACGGCCCGGCCCGCCGTGCGGCAGAGGTCCTCGTCGAAGTCCCCGTCCAGGGCGGCTTCGGCGCCGGAGCGGGCGCCGGGCAGCAGCCGGTAGGCGCTCACCGCGCCCGGACGGTGGCTACCCAGGTGCTCGGGGACGCGCAGGTCGGAGCCGGGCGGGAGGCGGAGGGCGAGCGTCTCGAAGGACAGCGCGCGGTCGAGTTCGCCGCTGGTGCCGTCCGGCGCGCGGGCCACCGTCTTGAGGAAGACCCGCGCTCCGGTGCTGGTCCGGCCGGCCCAGTTGTCGTTGCGGCCGCCGTAACCGGCCAGGTCCTCCGGCTCCAGGCGGCCGAGCCCCAGTTCGTCGAGGAGTTCCTGCACGGCCGGGGCGGCCGCCGGGTCCGTCGGCCGGTAGCGCAGCAGGGCCGCTCCTCCGGCCGGGTCAGGCGGGGTCATGGTGGTGGTCTCCGGGGCTCGGGGGCAGCGCGGGCCGCCCTTCCTGGTCGATCAGGTCGGCGATGAAGGCGAGGTAGTCGAGGAGTTCGTCGTGCCAGCCCTGGTGGCGGGCGAAGTCCTGCACGTGGACGGCGATCCGCACCACGGCGCAGCGACCGGTGAGCACCGGGTCGGGCCCGGGGCCGTACGCGTCGAGGAACACCCGGCCCAGGGCGGCGGGGCCGTACGGGGCCGGTGCGGTGCCCAACGACGGGAGCCGCCAGCCGAGTTCGGCCAGTTCGCCGAGGATCCAGCCGAGGTCCAGCTCCGGGCGGCCGGTGCCGAGGTCCGGGCCGGTGAGCAGGGCGGTCCGTCCGGAGTGCAGCGGTGGCACCAGGGAGCCCAGGGACGCCCAGCCGTGGACGGGCCCCGCCGGGTCACCGGCCCCGGCCGCCTGCTCCGCCCAGCCGAGCAGCCGGTCGGTGCGGCCCCGGCCCCACGATCTCCCTGCCCGGCGCCGCGATTCGTCGTCCGAGTCGGCCCATGCGCGCAGCCGCAGCAGCCCGGGCAGGGGCCCGGAGCGCTCCGGCGCGGGCGGTCCGGACCGGTGCAGGGCCCGCAGCCCGCGCGCCGCCGAGGCCAGCGAACCGGCCACCAGCAGCCGGGCCGCCGGGCGGAAGTCGCGCAGCCAGGCGGCGGCGGAGGCGGGGCCCGGCGCCTCGTAGAGCAGCCCGTCGCCGGCCTGCCGGGGCAGGGCGAACCGGGCGGCGTCCGGGGCGTCCGGCAGCCGGAGGTCGGGCAGGTGTCGGGGACCGGGCCGCTGCCACCACCAGTACGCCCCGTCCGCGGCCCGGAGCACGCTGGTGCTCTGCAGGCCGGTGGCGTACTCGGCGACCGGTTCGAGTCCGTCCAGGTCCGCGGGAAACGCGGCCTCCACGGGTACGGACGTCATGCCGCCGCCCCCTCCCCGCGCCGGTCGGCGCAGAGTGCGAGCAGGTCGGTGAGCGGCGCGGCGCCGCCGTCCGCCACCTCGCCGGTGGCCGCGCTGGCCGCCGGGACGGTGGGCGCCACCACGACCCCGGGCCGGGCGCGCAGCGTGCGCAGGTGCTCCTGGACCATCGGGTTGCGTTCGGCGGCCGGCGGCAGCGCCGGGGCCACCCCCACCAGGGCGTCGGTGGCGTGCAGGGCGAGCAGCAACGGGGTGTCGGCGAGGCCGAGGGCGTACCGGCCGACGAAGTGCTGGGTGGCCGGGTGGACCAGCACGAGGTCCGGCCAGCGGGCGAGTTCGACGTGCGGCGCCACCGGGCCGGCTTCCCAACCGAACCGCCGGACGCCGCTCGCTTCACCGCCCCATTCGTCGACGAACACCTCGCGCCCGCTGAGCGCGGACACCGCCTGCACCGAGACGAACCGGCACGCGGACCGGGTGAGCACCACCCTCAGCTCCACCTGCGGCAGGGCGTTCCTGAACCAGTTGATCCAGAACGGCAGGAATGCCACGCCGAGCGCCCCGGTGCCCGCCAGCAGAACCCGCCGGAACCCGGGGTCCGGCACGCCCAGTTGATCATCCATTCCCGTTTCTCCTCCGCCTTTCCCGCCCGGCCGTACGAACCGGGGCGGGCCGGCGCCCGGCCACGGCGCCGTCCCGCCCCGATCAGGGTTCAATGCGTGATCAGCACTTGCTCTCGATGGTCCGCGCGGCGAGCGAGCCGAGCGCGGCGGCGCACTGCTGCGAGGACTTGGCGCTGATGATGGTGGCGCGGATCGCCCACGGGATGGTGGGCGTGAACGCCGGACCGGTCTCGTTGCCGTCCGCCAGACCCAGCTCCTCGGCCGAGGTGTAGGCGGTGTAGCCGTCGAACAGGTCCAGCTCGGTGGTGTTCTGCATGAGGATCTCCTCCGTTGGAATGCGGACTTCCGGAATACGGACTTCCGTTACCGGGCCGATCGGCCGGCACCCGGTTCTCCCGGATCGGCCGGCGGCCCGTTGTCCCTGGGGACGACCACATCCTGACCCGCCGGTTTTCCCGGCCACTACTGGCAATTGCGGTATCGCCGCTCCCGCCAATTCCGCTTCCGTCATGACCGCCTCGGCAATTCCGGCGGCGGCATTGCCGCAAGTGACCATGTCCCCGTACGCGTGGAAGGGGATACAAATGATCGCGTGACCACACCTGACGTAGAACAGACTCCGGCCGAGCGGCCCGCCCTGCGTGCGCTGCTCGCCTACGCACGGCCGCACCGCGGGGTCCTCTCCCTGGTGCTGCTGCTCACCCTGCTCGGAAGCTCGGCCGGCCTGGCCCAGCCGCTGGTCGTCCAGGACGTCCTCGTCAAGCTCACCACCGGTGACGGGCTGCGCGACGAGATCCTGCTCCTGAGCGGGCTGTTCGTGCTCTCCGTCGCCCTCACCTGGGGGCAGGCCTGGCTGGGCGAGCGCACCTCGGAGCGGGTGGTGTTCCAGGTCCGCAAGGGCCTGATAGCCCGGCTGATCCGGCTGCGCACCGCCGAACTCGACCGCGTCGAGCCCGGCAGCCTCACCACCCGCGTCACCTCCGACAGCACCCTGGTCCAGCACGCCGCGACCGGAGGCCTGATCCAGCTGGTCGACGGATCGGTCCACCTGATCGCCACCATCGTCCTGATGGGCGTGGTGAGCCTGCCGCTGCTCGGCATCACGGCCGCCGTACTGGTGGCGGTCGGCATCGCGCTGGGCGTGGTGATGCCCAAGATCCGCACGCTCACCACCCGGGCCCAGGAGTCGGTCGGCGAGATCGGTGCCGCCCTCGACCGCGCGCTCGGCGCCGCCCGTACCGTCAAGGCGAACGGCGGCGAGGCGACCGAGACCGCCCGGGCCGAGGCCGCCGCCGAGCGGGCCTACCAGGCCGGACTGAGCGGAGCCCGGTACCAGGCGCTGATCGCCGTACTGGCCGGCCTGGTCGTACAGGCCTCCTTCCTCGCCGTGATCGGCCTCGGCGGCGTGCTCGCCGCGACCGGCAGCCTCGACCTGGCCGCGCTGGTCACCTTCCTGCTCTACCTGTTCAACCTCGGCGGACCGATCGTCTCGCTGGTCGGCGGCTTCTCCTCGCTCCAGCAGGGCCTGGGCGCTCTCGCCCGGATCGAGGAGCTGAACCGGATGGAGGCCGAGGACGACGTCGACGCCGCCCCGGCCCACCCGACCGGTCACGCACCCGACGTCACCGTCGCCGACGTGACCTTCGCCTACCCGGGCCGCGCCCCCGCGCTCGACGGCGTCGCCTTCACCGCCCCGGCCGGCCGGATCACCGCGCTGGTCGGCTCCTCCGGTTCCGGCAAGACCACCCTGTTCTCCCTGCTCCAGCGCTTCTACGACCCGGACGGCGGCAGCATCCGGCTGGACGGCACCGATGTCGGCACGCTGCCCCGGGCCGATCTGCGCCGCCGCATCGCCTACGTCGAACAGGACTGCCCGATGCTGGCCGGCACCCTGCGCGAGAACCTGCTCTACGCCGCCCCCGACGCCACCGAGCAGGAGATCGCCGACGTGCTGCGCCGCACGCTGCTCACCGACTTCGTGGCCGGACTCCCGGACGGCCTGGACACCGAGATCGGCGCCCGCGGCCTGGCCCTGTCCGGCGGCGAGCGGCAGCGGCTGGCCATCGCCCGCGCGCTGCTGCGCCGCCCGCAGGTGCTGCTGCTGGACGAGGTGACGGCCCATCTGGACGGGCGCAGCGAACAGGCACTGCGTTCCACCGTCGAACTGGCCGCGCGGGACTGCACGGTGCTCCTGATCGCGCACCGGCTCTCCACCGTCGCCTCGGCCGACCGGCTCGTCCTGTTCGACCGCGGCCGCGTCCTGGACCAGGGCACCCACGAGGAGCTGCTCGACCGCAGCGACTTCTACCGCGAGCTGGCGGGCAGCCGGCTGGCGCCCGCCGCCGGGTGAGCACTCCGCCGGGCAGGTGCGAGGATCGACCTGGCCCTCGAACTCCCGGCCTCGTGCCCGGAGTTCCGACCCCACCGAAGGAAGCACAGATGACCGACCGGCCGACGCCCGCCCCCTTCACCACCGAGGACACCCTGTTCGGCGCGATCACCGTCAGCCTTGAGGGCCAGGACCGGCTGACGGTGTCCGGCGAGCGGATCCCCACCGTCGTCCTGACCCGCGACCCGGACTGCGAACCGGACCCGCAGATCGCCATCGGCACCCGCGACGCCGCCCACCTCACCCTGACCGTGGACGGCACGCCCGTGCCGCTGCGCCCGGGCAAGGGCAAGTTCCTCCGCGGGTCCTACCGGGTCGAGACCACGTACGACGGCGCCGTCTACGTCCTGGTCCCGGACTCCATCCCCAGCAGCCGGCTCACCCGCGACGGCAAGCGCCTCGGCGACTTCTCCAGCGACGGCGACCAGATCGTCATCGCCGAGTGGCGGGAGGACGTCCCGGCCCGCCCCGCCGACGCCGCCGTCGGCTACGCCTTCGCCTCCGCCTTCGGCACCGGCGGGCACCCGACCTGGATGCTCCTCGTCGAAGCGGTCGCCGCGCTCATCCCGTGACCCGCCAGGGCCACGTGCGCACGACAAAGGGCCGGGCCTGTACGGAAGCGAATTCCGTACGGGCCCGGCCTCGTGCCGTACACCCCCGAGAACGCCGCCGCCCCGGGCTCAGTCCGCGGCGACCGCCGACACCGCCCCGTTCGCCGGCTCCTCGTCCGCCAGCTCCTCGGCGTTCAGCGCCGACACCAGCGCCGCCTCGAATCTCGACCGCAGGCACAGTTTGCGCACGATGCTCGCGGTGTGCGCCCGGACCGTCCGCTCGGTGATTCCCAGGTGCCGCGCCAGCCGGCGGTTGGTCTCTCCCGAGGAAAGCAGTCTCAGCACCTCCCGTTCCCGGTCGGTGAGCACGGAGAAGTCCATCGCCCCGTGCACCGATGCCCCCGTCAACACTCCCAATGTGCCCTCCTTCATCGGCATTTCAGTCCACTGCGACCCGACCGCGGGTCACTGTCGGAAACCTCTACACTTTTCCATCACATTACTATCGACCCACCAGTGAATTACCATCCCCTTGACGACCGAACGCCAACGTCCGACCACCGCGCGACCGCCCACGCGGCCGCCGTCGGACGGCACGCCGAGCATCACACCAGGGGGAACGTCATGGCCGGCACCGGCATGTCCACACTTGGCCTCGACCCGGTCGAGGAACGGCTCTACCGCCACTTCCTGCGGAACCCGGAAACCACGGACGAGAACGTCCACCTGCTGCTGCACACCTCGCCGGCCGCCGTCCGCGCGGCCCTGGACCGCCTCATCGAGCTCGGCCTGCTGCATCAGTCGGACGCGGGCGCGCTCACCGCGTCGGATCCCGGCCTGGCGGTCGACCGGCTCAGCCGCCTCCGCCTGCTGTCCCTTCACGAGGAACTGCAGCAGGTCACCCAGTCCCGCCGGCTGATCGACGAGCTGCGCCGCGAGCAGGGCCCGCGGTCACACCCGGCCCAGGACGTCGAGCAGTTGGAGGCACTGGAGGAGATCCGCACCCGGATCGACGACCTGGCCTTCTTCGCCCGCCACGAGATCCTCTCCGCGGAGCCGTACACCGAACTGACACCGGAGAACATCGCCCACGCCCGTCCGCTGGACGCCCGATGTCTGCAACGCGGCGTCCGCATGCGCAGCATGATCCTCCGTCAGGCACTGTCACACCCGTCGACCGCCGGCTACCTGCACGAACTCGCGGCGCAGGGAGCCGAGATCAGGGTCCTCGACGACCTGTCCGAGCGGATCCTGGTCTACGACCGCGAGACCGTCCTGGTTCCGGCCGATCCCACCGACACCTCGCGCGGCGCACTGCTCACCCGGCAGCCCGGGCTGGTCGCCAACGCGCTGGCCCTGTTCGAGAAGATCTGGAACGAGGCCTCCGACCTGCCCGACCCGGCGGCGCAGTCCGACGCCGCACACCGGCTCTCCGCCGTGGAACAGCTCGTCCTGGCCGAGATGTGCCAGGCCGGCAAGGACGACATCGGGGCCCGCAACCTGGGCATCTCCGTCCGCACCTACCGCCGGCACATCGCCGAGATCCTGCGGGTGCTGGGCGCCGGCGGCCGCGCCCAGGCGGCCCTGCTCGCCCGCGAACGCGGCTGGATCTGACCCCGCCGCCGTCCCGACCGCCGTCCCGACCGCCGTCCAACCGCCGTCCCGCCGGGGTCACGCCCCCGGCGGGACGGCCCGCCAGCCGGTCAACGCCCGGTCCGCGAGCGCCCCGGCCAGCCAACGCTCCACCGCCTCGGCCGTCCCGCCCGCGGCGGGGACGACCCGTAGCGCGATCCGCCCGCCCTCGACCCGCTGCTCGCAGATCCAGCCCTCGGGCAGCATCCCCATCAACCGGATCACGGCGGTCGCGGCCGCCCCCGCCCGGTCCCCGGCGGCGGCGACCCACACCTCGTGGCCACCGCCCGCCCGCTCACTGCCAGCCATTGACCCGCTCCGCCCCTCGCGCCTGCCACGGAAGACCCACCGCCGCCTTCGCCGCCTTCGCCGGCACCGTCCGCGCCGGCCCGCCGACGGCCGCCACGGCCTGCGCCTGCGACCCCAGCACCACCAGCCCCACGGCCCCGGCCAGCACAGTGCCACCCCGAACGGCACGCTTCGTGATCCTCAAGGACGCCTCCGCGTTTCCCAGGGAGGACCACCCCGAACGGGCGCCCTCCGTCTGCTGTCTGCGGATTCCACCCTGCCAGCGGAGCGATTCCTCGAACATACGATCCAGTGTCAGCTTCTCCCCACACCCGGCGCACTTGGTGCCAACCACGACAACGGGCGCCCGGCCGGAGGAACCCGCCCGGGCGCCCGCATGAGGCCCCCTCCGTCCGTACGAGGCGCTCCGGGCGGCTACCGGGGCGTCTCCGAGGCGGAGAGCGGACGTGTCGGCGGAACGGTCGGGGACGGCGGGAAGGGCGGCTGTGGCGGTGCCGGCGCAGCCGACGGCGATCCCGCGCTGACCGAGCTCGCGCCTCCGCAGGGTGCAGGCCACGGCGGCGACGGCGGGGACGGGGGCGCCGGCGGGGGCGGTGGCCGCGGAGCCTACGGCGCCACCAACCAGAGGTTCTCCGAGAACTGCGGTCTCGACGGCACGGGCGGGGGTCCGGTAGCGACGGTTCCCAGGGCGGCGACGGCGCCGTCATCACCTGGAACACGTACGGCAGCTAGCTAGTGCCATGACGATCTCCAACGTCTGTGGAGTTGCAGGGACGTGCACCACCGTCAGCCGTGCGAGTCAGAAGCACAACCCCGCATGCACGAAATTGCACGAACCCGGCCAGAGCCACACCCCTAACGCGCCTCCACGCAAGATGAGCCGGACTTGTCCCTCGATCGCCGGAACCCTTCGGCCTGTTGGATTCCAACAGGCCCAGAACGCACGAAAGGCCCCACCCGCCCAGTCCGGACGACCGGTGGATGGGCGTGACTCTGTGCACATGAAGCGGATGCTGGCGGCCTTCGGCACCAACCTGCATGAGCGGGCGCCCGGCGGCACATCGGACAGGACCTGGACCGCGTACACTCACGACACTTGGAGGACCACCGCGTGACCGTCGAACTCCGCCACCACACTGCCTTGGCGCCCGAAGCCCGGCAGGATCTGCTGGACGTCTACGCCGACGTGCGCGGCCCGCTGCTGCACCTGCCGAACTACCGCGTCGCCGCATTCGCCGAACGCCTCGACCGGCATACCGCCGATCCCGGCTTCGAACTCGTCCTCGGCTACGACGGCGAACTGCCGGTCGGATATGTCTACGGCAACACCATCGAGGCCGGCGACCGGTACTGGAAGCGCATGACCGATCAGCTTCCCGACGGCTGGACCGACACCCCGACCCTGGCCATCAAGGAGATCGGCGTTCGCACGCCCTGGCGTGGCACCGGCACCGCCCGTCGCATCCACGACGCACTGCTGGCCAGCCGCACCGAAGGCCGAGTCACGCTGATGGTGAACCCGCTCGCCGGGGACGGGAAGGTCCAGCGTCTCTACGAGACCTGGGGCTACCAGGCGTTCAACGCCCAGCAGCCATCACCGGAATCGCCTCGATTGACGGCGATGGTTCGTCCGACCCGCTGAACTCCGCGACGGTGACCCCGCGCGTGAGGCCGTCGGGCGCCGACGGTCGGTCTGGCGTGCCGTCAGGGCGGTTGTCACAAAAGCCCGTTGTGTGCCTGATCGTTGTGGTACGTTCCGTAACCTAACCGAAAATAGGCGACCCCGGCAGCGCGCCAACGCTCCGGGGTCCGGCAACAGGAGCGAGACCTCCCGATGCGCGTCCATCGTAGCGCCCACGTGCGCAACTTCACCGTGCTGCCCAACGGCATGCTGCAGTGCCGGCGGCTGTCCTACACCGCCCGCGGCCTGCTCGCCGACCTCCTTTCCCGCCCGGACGGCTGGCGCGAGGACGGTCGGCACATGGCCGACACCAGCCCCCAGGGGCGGGGCGCGATCCGCAAGGCGCTGAAGGAGCTGGCCGACGCGGGCTTCTACCGCGTCGAGAAGATCCGGATGCCCGACGGCACGATCATCACCGAGACCCACGTCTACGACACCCCTCAGCTCTCGCCACCGGGTGCCACCCGTCCGGCGCCCGGTGAGGCGGCAACCGACGGTGCTGTCGCCCTTGTAAAGGACCGACGGAAAGAACCTTCCCTCCCCGCCCGGCGGGCCGGGGAGCCGGTCACCGCCGACGAGCAGCCCGTGGCGGTGCCGGACGAGCAGGCCCGGGAGGCGGTCGCCACACTGTTCCGGGTGATCCGCCCGGAGCCGCGCCTGCGTCTGGGGGAGGCCGAGGCTCGTGAACTCGCGCCTCTGGTCGCGCAGTGGCTGGAGCGCGGCAGCGGTCCCGCCGACCTCGCCCAGGCCCTGCTGCCGGGTCTGCCCGCCCCGGTGCACTCGGCGGCCGCGGTGCTCCGCTACCGGCTGGAGCGCAAGATGCCGCCCGCCCAGACCGCCGTGCGGCCCGCAGTGGCCCGGTACGCCGAGTGCGCCATGTGCCACGATCCGGTGCCCCGCCCGGGCATCTGCGGCCCGTGCGCGGGCCTCGCACCCCGGCCGGTCGGAGTCGGCAGCGATGCGGCGGCCGCCCGCACCGGCGCGGACCGCGCCAGAGCAGCGCTTAGGTCCGCGAAGGCTGTCGGCTTGAACCTGGGCGGCCTTGCCGCCGCCTGACCGCCGGCTGCCGTCTGTGCCCGGGAACGGCTGGCATCGGCAGCCCGGTCCCGCCGCCCCCGTGAGCGGCGGGACCGGTCAGGCGGGTCAGGCCGGGCGGATGCCCGGGTTGCCGGCCTCGGTGACGAAGGAGGCGGCGGTGGTGATCGGGGCGCCGGGGCGGGTGATGTACGGCAGGACGCGGTAGTCGGCGCGCACCTGGTGGCGGTCCAGAGTGAGCGTGGTGTAGCCGCGCCGCCCGTCGTAGAACTTCATGTGCGGGTTGGCCGACATGAGGGTGTTCCAGTTGGACGGCCGCTCCTCGCCGTCGCCGTCGCTGCTGATCGAGGTGCCGACGAACTCCACGCCCACGGTACGGGAGTCCGGCTTGTCGAAGTCGCGCTTGACGTCGAGGGAGTAGGCGACGTGGACGTCACCGGTGAGCAGCACCAGGTTCTTCACCCCGGCCTGGTCGACGGCGGCGAGGAAGCGCTCGCGGGCGGCCGGGTAGCCGTCCCAGGCGTCCATGGAGAGCTTGGAGCGGTCGGCGGTGGTGTTCTTGCGGCGGGAGAAGACGACCTGCTGCGGCACGACGTTCCAGGTGGCCTTGGAGCGGCGCAGGCCCTCGGCGAACCAGCGCTCCTGGGTGGCGCCCATCAGGGTGCGGCGGGGGTCGTCGGACTCCGGGGTGGGGTACTGCCAGCCGTCGCCGTTGGCCTGGTCGTCGCGGTACTGGCGGGTGTCGAGGATGTCGAACTGCGCCAACTGCCCGAACTGGACGCGCCGGTAGAGGGTGAGCTCGGTGCCGCGCGGCTGCGGCATGCGCAGCGGCATGTTCTCCCAGTACGCCCGGTAGGCGGCGGCGCGGCGGGCGATGAACGGTGCCGGGTCCTGGCCCTTCTCGGGGATGCCGGCCGCGTAGTTGTTCTCCACCTCGTGGTCGTCCCAGGTGACGTACCAGGGGTGGGCGGCGTGCGCGGCCTGCAGGTCGGGGTCGTTCTTGTAGAGGGAGTAGCGCAGCCGGTAGTCCTCCAGCGTGGCCGTCTCGTGATCGAACAGCGCCGGCAGGGTGCGGTCGGTGTACGTGCGGTCGCCGCCCGCCGCGTCGATGCCGTACTCGTAGATGTAGTCGCCGACGTGGAACACCGCGGCCAGGTCCTCGTCGGCGAGGTGGCGGTAGGCGGTGAAGTAGCCGTCCTCGTAGGCCTGGCAGGACACCAGGCCGAAGCGGACGGCGTCCAGGCGGCGCCCACGGGCCGGCGCGGTGCGGGTGCGCCCGACGGGGCTGCTCCAGGAGCCGACGGTGAAGCGGTACCAGTAGCCGTGGTCCGGGTCGAGGCCGTCGACGTCCACGTGCACCGCGTAGTCGAACTCGGCGTGCGCGCGGGCGCTGCCGCGCCGCACCACCTTGCGGAACCGCTCGTCGCGGGCCAGCTCCCAGCCCACCCGCACCGAACCGGTGGGCGGCAGCCCGGCGCCGGGCTCCAGCGGGCGCGGCGCCAGGCGGGTCCACAGCACCACCGCCTCGGGCAGCGGGTCGCCGGAGGCCACGCCCAGGGTGAACGGGTTGTCGGTGATGACGCGCGGGGCGAACTCGGCGTCCTCGGCGTGGGCGGACGGCAGGTTGACGGTGAACGCCAGCGCGGCGGCCGCCGAGGTGACGGTGAGGAAGCGGCGCCGGTCCAGGCGCGCGGCGGCCTCGCGCAGCTGCTGGTCGGGGGAGGGGCGGTCGGCAGGGCGGGTCATGGGGTGAAGGCCTTTCGCTGCTCGGCGGTGTGCGAAGGAATTCGAGTGGACCGCGCCGTACGCCAGGGGTCGGGATCCTGGCAGCCGAGTGATCATCTGATGGGAGAGACGTGAAGGTCCGACAAATCACCCCAGGAGGTCGGAAATCGGGTGCGGGCGGCGCGCAGGGCGCCGTTCCCGCCGTTCTCGCCCTGGGAGTACCCGTGGAGGAACGGTGAACGCCTGCGCCGCCTCCGCACCCGGGCTTGGGGAGTCGATGGGGCGCTACGGGCGGGCGGCGGGCGCGGCGGGCGCGGCCCCCCGCGCCCGCCCGAGGGGCGCCCCTCAGGCCCGGACGGGGCCGTAGGCGCGCAGGAAGACGTCCACGGCCTCCTCGGCGATGGCGCGCAGGTCGGGGGCGGGGGTGTCGGGGCGGTAGTCCAGGGGGCCGGTGAGCAGGGCCAGGAGGTGTTCGGCGGCGCGCTCGGGGTCGCAGGGGCGCAGGCGGCCGGCCAGGGCCAGGCGGGCGAGGCGGTCGGCGAGGGCGGCGCGCACGCGCAGGGCGGTGCGCTCGCGCACCCCGGCCGGCACCTCGGGGAACTGTGCGGCCTGGGACTGCGCCAACCGCCGTACGGCGCAGGCGTGTTCGCCGCCGTACAGCTCCAGCAGCGCACGGCCGGCGTCGGCGAGAGCCGCCTGCGGGTCACCGTCGGCGGGCAGCTCGCGCAGCCGCTCGACGGCGGCCAGGGCGCCCGCCGCCAGGTCGTCGGCGGCGCTGCGGCGCTACATGCACGACCCGGTCCACTTGGCCGGCGATCCGGAGATCATGCCGCACCTGGCCGGGATCGCCATCGGCCCCGACCTCTCCGCCGACCCGGACCCCGCGCTGGCCCGGGACATCATGAACCTGCACGAGGAGAAGGCTGCTCTGTACCCGGAGTGGGCCGCGCAGCTCGGTCCGCTCCTCGCTGCATAGCGGGCATGGCAAAGTCAAGGAAAGTCACTCGAACGAGTGAGTCCACTTGCACGCCGGGGGGTGGTCGTGATGTACAACACGCTGGCCGCGCAGTTGAGTTGACTGATAGACATCACCCCGGGGGACCCGACCATCAGCCCACACATTTGGGAGGGAACCATGAAGAACCGCTTTGTACGTCGTGCGGGTGTTGTGGTGGCCGGTCTCGCCGTGCTGACAGTCGGCTTCGGCAGCACGGCGGCCATGGCGGCCGCTCCGGCAGCCCCGGCCCCGGCCCCGGTCGCAGTGGTCCAGAACGTCGCGCCCGCCATCACGGACGTGCAGACCTGGACCTACGTCACCGGCCCGCTGGAGACCACACTCACCCTCGACACGACCGCTCGCTCCGCGTCCATCGTCGTCTACGCCAACGTGCCGCTGCTCGGGAAGGTCAAGGTCGGCAGCGCGTCGGGCAGCCTGGCGCAGGGCATCACCTTCCACCTCGGCCTGTCGCCGTTCGTCAACGGCACGCAGAGGTTCTACCTGGTCGGCGACGACGTGCACCTGTACTACGACTTCGACGCGCTCGGCAAGCACTACACGGGCGACGTCAAGCTCGGCACGCTCCCGCCGTTCTAGTACGGCCGGTGCCGCCCGTCGCCCCTGCACCCCGGGGCGGCGGGCGGTCCGCATCGGCGTCAGGCGCCGAAGGAGACCTGGTCGACCGTCCAGAACGCGCTGTTGGTGCCCGTGCAGCGGAACTGCAGGCGCTCCGTGGTGGCGCCGGCCGGCACGGTGACGGGCAGGTGCTCGACGGTGTTCAGGTCCGAGCGGTAGGACTTCACCACCTGCGGGGCGCCGTCGTCGAAGACCACGTACACGTCACCGGTCTGCGGGCCGTCGACCTTTTCACCCTCGCCCTGCCCGCCCCCACCACCGGCTGACCGCAGGGGAGCCCGAAGAACTCAGGGCTCAGACCGGCTGCGGCAGCCAGCCGTTCTGCACCGCCCGCATCCCGAACTCGAACCGGCTGCGCGCACCGCCGCCGGCCCGAAACCCGCGTGCCCGAACCGGCACCGCTGCGGTAGCGTGCGGCCCATGTCGAGCCCTGAGGCATCCAGGGTGGGGTCTTTCGGTCACACGCCGTCAGCCCCCTGAACCCCACGCCCCGCCCTCCCGCCGCACCCCGCGGCCGGAGCGGCGTGCCCCCGTGCCCTCCCGGGCGCTGACCGCGGTGACGAGACGCCCCCTTCTCGCGCTTCTCCTCACCCCGGAGCCACCCGATGCCCCTGCCGCTCTACCTGCTCGCCCTGGCCGTCTTCGCCATGGGCACCTCCGAGTTCATGCTCGCCGGCCTCCTGCCGGACCTCGCCGCCGACCTCCACGTCAGCGTCGCCACAGCCGGCCTGCTCGGCCCCGCCTTCGCGATCGGCATGGCCGCCGGCGCCCCGATGATGGCCGCCCTCACCCGCACCTGGCCCGCCCGCACCAGCCTCCTCGGCCTCCTCCTCGCCTTCGCCGCCGCCCACGCCACCGGCGCCACCACCACCAGCCTGCCGCTGCTGTGCGCCACCCGCGTCCTCGCCGCCCTCGCCTGCGCCGGCTTCCTCGCCGTCGCCCTGACCACCGCCGCCACCCTGGTCGCCCCCGACCGCAAGGGCCGCGCCCTGGCCGTCCTGCTGTCCGGCACCACGCTCGCCACGATCGCCGGCGTCCCGGCGGGCGCCGCCCTCGGCACCCTGCTCGGCTGGCGCGCGACCTTCTGGGCCGTCGCCGCCCTCTGCCTGCCCGCCGCCGCCGGCCTCCTCCACGGCCTCCCGGCCCGCCCCGCCCCGCACGCCGCAGGCCGCAGCAACAGCACTGACCGCAGCAACGGCACGGGCGAACCGGCGCTGCGCACCGAACTCGCCCAACTCCGCCGCCCCCGACTGCTCCTCGCCATGGCCCTCGGCGCCCTGGTCAACGCCGCCACCTTCGCCGGCTTCACCTTCCTCGCCCCCGTCGTCACCGACACCGCCGGACTGGACCGGCTCTGGATCCCCGTCGCCCTGGTCTTCTTCGGCGCCGGCTCCCTGCTCGGCGTCACCGCCGCCGGACGCCTCGCCGACCACCGACCCGGCCTGGTCCTCGCGACCGGCGGCCCGCTGCTGCTCACCGGCTGGCCGGCCCTCGCACTCCTGGCCGACGAGCCCGCCGCGCTGCTGGCCCTGGTGTTCGTGCAGGGCGCGCTGTCCTTCGCCCTGGGCGCCACGCTGATCACCCGGGTCCTCTACGAGGCCTCCGCCGCCCCCACCATGGCCGGCTCGTACGCGACGGCGGCCCTCAACACCGGCGCCACCGCCGGACCGCTCCTCGCCGCGACCACCCTGGGCACCACCGCCGGGCCCCTGGGCCCGCTGTGGGCGAGCGCACTGCTCGTCCTGCTCGCGCTGCTCCTGGCCGTACCCCTGCGCGGGGTGCTCACGCCCCGCCGCGGCGGGGCGTAACACGTGCCCAGGAGTGGGAAGTCGACGAGGCCGGCTTCCCACTCCGGCGGGGCGAGCGCGGGCTGCCGCGGGCCGGTCAGCGGACGACGTCGAAGACCTGCTTCTGGACGCCGTTGGAGTAGGCCTCGTGCTCGACGAGTGGTGTCGACCGCCCGCGGGGAGGCGGTTATGGGGGGCGAGGGAGCTGGTCAGCCGAGGAGTTCGGCCAGCCATTGCTGCCAGGCGGCCTCGGCCCCGCCGGTGTCCGCTCCGAACAGGTGGTGGAACGTCAGCACGATGCCGGGGCCGTGGTGGAAGGTGTAGATCGCGTCGGTGGTGCGGATCTGGAAGCGCTCGTCGTCCGCCCAGACCACCTCGCCGTCCAGCGGCGGCAGGCCCGCCGGCTCGGCGTGCGCCCGCGCGCCGAGGGCCACCGGGGTGGGCAGCGACAGTCCGAGGGCGAGTGCCGCCCGGACGTCCTGTGCCGGCCGCGGGCCCGTCGGCGCGGCGGCGAAGACCGGGACGGCGGTGCGTCCGGGGAAGTGGGCCAGGTACTGGCGCAACGTGCCCAGGTGGAAGGGCCAGCCGCGGCGCAGCGCGTCGTACTCGTCCTGCCAGTCGTCGCCGAGCAGACCGCTGTGGACGATGCGCAGGACGGTGCTGCCGGCGTCGCGGCCCTCGATGAGGTACTCGAAGGCCATGAACCGGCCGTCCTCGGCCGGGGGCGTGCGGGTGGCGAAGCGCTTGCCGGGTTCGTAGGCGGTGATCAGCGCCTCCTGCCGGTGGCCGCCGGTGTCCATGGCGGCGATCCCGCCCGCGTGCCCGTCCACCTGGTTGCGGCCCATGAACCAGGCATCGATCCCCGGCCCGGTGGCGATCGCCTCCCAGACCTGTTCCGGGCTCGCCGGCAGGCTCGTCTCCAGCTCGATCTCGAACGGGTGCGTCATCGGCGGTTCTCCTGCCCAGCGTCGGACTGTTGTGCCTGCGGTTCCTGCGGTGCCTGTAGTGCCTGTAGTGCCTGTAGTGCCTGTGGTGCCTGGGCTTCAGCCCGGGTCTCCGCCCGTGTTTCCGCCCGTGCCTCCCCGGTGGCGCTCGCGCCACCCTCTCGGGGGTCGGTCGTGGCGGGTACCTGGTGCAGCCCGACGACCACCCGGTGGGTGCGGCCGCCCGGGGCGTTCTCGTCGTGGTAGCGGCCGACGAGGGCCGCCACGGTCTGGGCCAGTTCCTCGGCGAAGGCCGCCCGGTCGGCCGCGGAGGCGAACCGCACCTCCGCGTCGATGCCGAAGGAGGCGACCCGCCGCCCGGCCCGGGCGGCGCCGGTCAGCAGCTGCCCGACCTCCTGCACCAGCCGTGACCCCAGGGCCAGCAGCCAGCGGGCCGAGAGCTGGTCGGGGGAGCGGGAGGGGTCCGGGCTCACGGTGGCCAGCACGGTCGGGGAGATCACGTAGGAGGAGGCGGTGGCGCGGTACACCCGCTCGGTGACGCTGCCCTTGCGTCGCTCCTCGGCGAGCTCGACCAGCCCGTGACGCTCCAGCTCCTTCAGGTGGTAGTTGACCTTCTGCCGGGGCAGCCCCAGGCGGCCGGCCAGCATGGCGGCCGAGCCGGGCTCGGCGAGGGCGGCGAGGATCCGGGACCGTATCGGGTCCAGGGACGCCTCGGCCGCGGCGGGTTCTTCGATCACAGCGACGTCCAGCACCGTTCCAGGATCCGACCGACAAAATAATTTGTCAAGACAGTCGAAGTTGTCGGGTGGTGGTAACGCCGACCGGGCCTTGAAATGGGTACCGACGGTCCACGACGCCCGCGGCGGCCCGCCCGCGGCCTCCGTGGTCGCCCGGACGCCGCCAGGCGCCCGGCAGGGAGGAACGGACATGGGCTACTCGGCACCGCAGGAGTTCGGCGAACTCACCTTCGTCTTCAGCGCGGGCGAGACGAGACCGCCGGAGGGCTACCACGCCCTGTGCAGCGTCATCCCCAGGGACGGCCCGATGACCTGGGTGAAGGGCACCCGTGCGGGGTCGGCGGCGCTGGCGGAGCCCAGGGAGTGGCGCAAGGTCGCCGACTCCGACGGGGTGCTGCGCGGCCTGGTGCCGGTGGCGCCCCCCGGGTACCGGGCGCTGAGCGCGCTGTGGTCCTCGGGCCGGGTCCACGGGGCCCACGACGTCCTGCGCGAGCTCGACGGCGAGGCCTTCGTCGCCCAGACGGACCTGCGCTGCGTGAAGGAGGAGATCGGCGGGCGCCGCTACGTGGCCGTCGGTGTTCGGTGCGGGCGCGGCGGCCTGGAGATCGCCGAGACCGTCCGGCCCGAGACCGTCCCCGAGGGTGCGGGCTGCCTGCTGACCCCCGGCATCGCGACGTGGATCTCCTACTTCGACGGCGACTACGAGGGGGAGGACACCGGCGACGTCCACGTGCTGGACGTGCCGCTGAAGACGGTCGCGCGGGGCGGGCCGGCGGGGCCGGTGATCGCGGGCTGGAGCGACGTGCCCGAGGCGACCGCGCCGGTCGTCGACCGGGAGGTGGTCCTGCCGTGCGTCGCCGTCGCCGACCGGGGCAGGTCCGCGCAGTGGATCGTGCGCAACTCCCCGACGTACACCGTGCGGCGCAAGCGCTTCCACACCCGCCAGGCGGTCGTGGACCTGCGGGAGGAAGCGCGGGCGGGCACGATCGGCGCTCTCGTCCCGTGGGGGGTGGGCCGGGCACAGGCCGAGCCCTACCGGGAGCGGGCCGGGCTGTCCGTCGGCTTCGAGGCGGGCGTCGAGGCCGAGGGCTTCGGCGCCAGGTCGGTCGCGTCCCTGGGCCGTGCGCTGGGCTACGGGAGCGCGCACTCCGTCACCGCTCTGAGGTGGGAGCGGAAGACGGTCCAGGCGCCCGCGCCGGGCCTGCACCTCACCGCGCTGTACGCCGAGAGCCACTGCATCGAGATCGTCCGCAACGATCCGGGCCGCACGCTCGCCTCCGGCCGGGAAGGCCTCACGTTCAACGCCAACGCGTCCTTCACGGCGCCCAGTTATCCGCCGCCGGCGGGCCGTTGAAGGGAGTTGAAGGGTCTTGAAGGGAGTTGAAGGGGGTGGAGGGGGTGAAGGGCGGTGGAAGGGGTGCGCCTCGATCGCGTTCGTCACCCGTCGTGTTGACGGTTCATCAGATCTCGTTAACTCGTGCTTGTCGGCTGGCTGGGCCGGACGGGCGGTGACTACGCTCGGCCGCGCCGTCCGCATGGGGACGGCGCCCCGCCGCGTGCTGCACGCGCCCAGGCCGTCCCGGCCGTCACGCGCTGGTACGGATCCCCACGCTCGGGCAGTTCCCACGGGAGTGGACATGAGCTCTGCAGGCCGTAAGACCGTCGCGGTGATGGCCGCGGCTCTGGCGTCGCTGGGCGTGGGGAGCGCGGTCAGCGCCTCCGCGGCCGCCTCGTCGCCGTCGTCGTGCAGCGGGGCGGAGTGCCCCAGCCTGAAGCCGACCCGCCTGTCGGTCAGTCAGGCGAGCCTGAACGTCACCCAGATGCAGCTGGAGAACATCCAGGCGATGGTGTCCGACGCGGTGACCGGGGAGCCCATCCGCGGCGCGAAGATCGTGTTCGCCACCATGGGCGGCCGGACGCTGGGCGCCGCCTACACCGACTACGACGGCATCGCCGCGATCACCGCCCCGGAGAACCTGGGCCCCGGCACCCTCCAGGAGCTGCTGGGCGGCTACGAGGCCGCGATGATCGGCGACGGCGTCCACGCCCCGGCCGGCGCCCACGGGGCGATCACCATCGGCACCGACCAGGGCCCCGGCGTCCCGGGCAACCCGTGCGCCATCTGCAGCGACCGCGGGCTCAAGCAGGACGTCGTCCCGGTCGACTGGAGCCGGTAGGGGCGCGGGGGAGCGGGCCGCGCGGAACACCCGTCGCGATCGGGAAGGCGGAACACGATGACCGGGCAGGACACCGGGACGACGCGCGACACCGGGACGGGATGTGACACCGGGACGGGGCCGGCCGAGGCGGTGGAGCAGCCGTCGGCGGTGAGCACGGGCGCGATCTGGCGGCTGCCGGTGACGGTCTGCCGCATCACCCAGTTCCTGGGCGAGCGGACGGCCGGGGCCCTGCTGGAGCGCGCCATCGCCACCGGCTCGGCCGGCGGCGCGCTGAAGCCCTCGATGATCCGGGACCGGGAGCTGGACCCCGGCTTCCGCCGCTCCCGGTCCTGCCAGGACTTCGCCGCACCCGAGCTGACGGCCGCCATCGACGAGGTGCTGGAGGCGGTCGAGCACACGCTGGGGGTCTCCTGCCGGCACACCGAGCCCAGTTACGGCCTCAACGTGCACAACGACGGCGACTTCTACCGCTCCCACCAGGACACCAGCGCCGAGTACTCGCCCCGGCGCCTGCTCACCTTCGTCTACTACCTGCACCGCACGCCCCGGCCCTTCGGCGGGGGAGCGCTGCGGGTGTTCGACGCGGCCCTGCCGCTGTACACCGAGACGTCCGGGAAGTGGAAGGAGCAGACCTGGCGGGACTGGGAGCCCGAGCACGACAGCATCGTGTTCTTCCTCCCCACCGCCTGGCACGAGGTGCGGCCCGTCAGCTGCCCGAGCGGGCGCCACGAGGACAGCCGCTTCGCCGTCAACGGCTGGCTGTGCAGCCCCGATCCGGCGCACCGGGGCGGGGCGGCATAGGAGACGGGTGCCTGGTCGCGGCCTCCGGTCGGTCGCTGAGGTGTCGTCCGAGGTGTCGGCCGGGGTGTCGGCCGGGGCATCGGCCGAGAGCGTCCGCGGATCGTCCGCGCGAACCGCGCCGTGGGACCGGGGAGTTGGCATCGGCTTTGTCCGGTGGACTACGCTGTGCGGCATGACTACCGGGACGGCGTTGCGCCACACACGGGTTGGCGACCCGGTGCTCTTCTGAGCGCCGTGCGGGCCGGTGCCGGCCCGCTGTCCGATCGAGGGCCCTGCGCTGCTGCGCGGGCCCCGCCTCCGTCGTGTTGATCACAGGCTCGATACATCAACCACGACAGGAGACCTCATGCCCACCAAGACGCTGCAGATTCCCACCGCGGACGGCCAGGCCGACGCTTTCGCCGCCTTCCCCGACGGCGGCGGGCGGCACCCGGGGGTGCTGCTGTACTCGGACGCCTTCGGCCTGCGGCCCGTGCTGCGGGAGATGGCCCGCGAACTGGCCGAGCACGGGTACTACGTGCTCGTTCCCAACCTCTACTACCGGCACGGCCCGGCGCCGGTGATCGAACTCCCCGCGCACATCGGAGAAGAGGCCCGGCCGGCGGTCTTCGCCCAGCTGATGCCCCTGATCCAGGAGCACATCGCCGAACGCGCCCTGCGCGACGCCGACGCCTACCTCAGGTTCCTCACCGCTCAGCCCGAGGTCAGCGCCGGTCCGGTCGCCGCGATCGGCTACTGCATGGGCGCCGCCCTGGCGATGCGCACCGCAACGGCCCACCCCGGCCAGGTCGCCGCCGTCGCGGGATTCCACCCCGGCCTCCTGGTCACCGACGCGCCCGACAGCCCGCACCGCCTCGTCTCCAAGCTCACCGCCCAGGTCCACCTCGGCCTCGCCGAAGGCGACCTGTCGTCCGAGGCCATCAGCGAGCTCAACCAGGCCCTGGACGCCGCAGGTGTCGACCACAGCATCGAGACCTACCCGGGCACCGTCCACGGCTTCACCATGTCCGACACCGAGGCCTTCGACTCCGCCGCCCGGCAGCACCACTGGGACCGCCTGCTCGCCCTCCTCGGCCGCACCCTGACCGCCGGCTGAGCCCCCGGCCCGGAAGCCGCCCCTGAGTCCCTGAGCCCCTGAACCCTGGGCCCCTGAGCCCCTGAACACGGCCCCCGGCGCATGAGAAGTCGACACCACCGACTTCTCATGCGCCGGGGGCCGCTCCGCACGGAGCGGCCCCCGGCGCCGTGGCCGTACGCATCACCGTCCTCACGTCCCCAGCGCCTGGACCCAGTCGAGCGTGAGGCGCGTGAACGCCTGTGCCGCGGCGCTCTGGTAGGCGGTTTCGCGGCGCAGGAGGGCGGCGGTGCGGGCGGGGAGGGCGGGGGTGAGGGGGGCGGGGTGGAGGTGGGGGTGGTCGCGGGCGATGGCGTCGGGCAGGACCGTGGCCAGGGGGGTGCGCCGGACGATCTCGGTGAGGGCGTTGATGGAGTTGGCCTCCACCGCGATGGGCGGCGTCGTGTGGTGGCGGGCGAAGTGGGCGTCGATGTGGCCGCGGGTGGCGAAGTCGCCGCTGAGCAGGGCCAGGGGGTGCGCGCCGAGGTCTGTCACGGGCAGCGGCCGGGTGCTGCCCGCCCGGGGGTGGAGGGGGCCGACGACGAGGCTGAGGGTCTCGGTGAACAGGTCGGTGCCGGCGATGCCGGGCAGATGGGGGCCGTGGAAGGCGATGCCCAGGTCGAGCTCGTCTGCCAGCAGCGCGGATTCGATGCGGTCCTGCGTCAACTCCCGCACGTTCAGGGTGATGCCGGGATGGCGGGTGTGGAGTTGTGCGACCAGGGGGCCGATGAGGTAGGCGGTGAAGGTCGGCGTCATGGCCAGACGCAGGGCGCCGCGGGAGAGGTCCTGGACGTCGAGCACGGCACGGTCGGCGGCCGCGAGCTCCTGCAGGGCGCGGCGGGCGTAGTGCACGTACGCGTGGCCCGCGTCGGTCAGCCGGACCGCGCGGCCGGTGCGGTCCAGCAACTGGACGCCCACGGTGCGCTCCAGCTGTTTGATCTGCTGGGACAGGGTGGGCTGTGCGATGCGCAGGTCTTCGGCGGCGCGGGTGAAGCTGCCGTGTTCGGCGACGGCGAGCAGATAGCGCAGGTGACGCAGTTCCAGGGCCATGTCCCACATCATAGCTCTCATCTATAGGAGCTATGGATATTGCGTCTTGGACACTATAGATACAGGTCATGCATGGTGGATCTCGTCAGCCCAACGGGGCCGGCACCCTCCGAAGGGAGTGACCATGCAAGACCTCGCAGCAGGCGTCGCCCGTTTCCGGCGCGATGTCTTCCCGGCCAAGGCGGAGCTCTTCGCCCACCTGGCGACCACCCACACGCCCACGACGCTGTTCATCAGCTGCTCCGACGCCCGGGTCGTGCCCGAGCTGATCACCGGCAGCGAGCCGGGTGACCTGTTCGTCATCCGCACCGCTGGCAACCTCGTCCCCGCCTACACCGCCGGCGCCGACGGGGTGGCGGCGAGCATCGAGTACGCGGTCGCCGTCCTGGGCGTCACGGACATCGTCGTCTGCGGACACTCCGCCTGCGGCGCGATGACCGCCCTGGCCGAGGGCCACGACCTGAGCGCCCTGCCGACCATCGCCGACTGGCTGCGCCACGCCGACGCCTCCCTGGCCCGCACCGCCGACACCGGGGTGGACGCGCTGGTGCGGGGCAACGTCCTCGCGCAGCTGGCCAACCTGGCCACCCACCCCTCGGTGGCCCGCGCACTGGCCGGGAACAAGGTCACCCTGCACGGCTGGGTCTACGACATCCCCACCGGCGCGGTCGCCCGGCTCGACGCCGCCGGCACCCCGGCCCTGGCGGCCTGACCCCCGAAACCACCCCCCTCGATCCCGGACCACCCCGTCCCGGGACGCCCGCAATCCCGCCGCTCCGGCCTTCGGAGGGGCACCCCGTGAAAGGACACCACCGTCATGGTGCACGCCCAGTTCGACAACACCGCCCGTACGGCCCTGGCCGCCGCCGCCGTCGACGCCAAGATCCGCAAGGACCTGACCTGGCAGCAGATCGCCGACGCCGCCGGCCTGTCGGTCGCCTTCGTCACCGCCGCCGTGCTCGGCCAGCACCCGCTGCCCAAGGCCTCCGCCGAGGCCGTCGCCGAGCTCCTGGGCCTGGACGCGGACGCCGCGCTGCTGCTGCAGACCATCCCCACCCGCGGTTCCATCCCGGGCGGCATCCCGACCGACCCGACCGTCTACCGCTTCTACGAGATGCTCCAGGTCTACGGCACCACCCTCAAGGCCCTGGTCCACGAGCAGCTCGGCGACGGCATCATCAGCGCGATCAACTTCAAGCTCGACGTGAAGAAGGTCGCCGACCCCGAGGGCGGCGAGCGCGCCGTCATCACCCTGGACGGCAAGTACCTGCCCACCAAGCCGTTCTGATCCAGCCCTGATCCGATCGGCGGCAGGGCCCGCAGCGGGCCGGGAGCCCACTCCCGGCGCCCGGCCCGCTCCCCGGCCCGCACCGCCGAGCACCCCGCTTCTCCTCCCCGAAGGACCCCTCCCATGGACTTCGCGCAGCGCACCATCGACATCGCCCGCCAGAACGTCGCCGAGGGCGGCCGCCCGTTCGCGACCGTCATCGTCAAGGACGGCAGGATCCTGGCCGAGAGCGCGAACAAGGTCGCCCAGACCAACGACCCGACCGCACACGCCGAGATCCTCGCCATCCGCGGCGCGTGCGTGAAGCTGGGCACCGAGCACCTGACCGGCACCACCATCTACGTGCTGGCCCACCCCTGCCCGATGTGTCTGGGCTCGCTGTACTACTGCTCCCCGGGCGAGGTCGTCTTCCTCACCACCCGCGACGCCTACGAGCCGCACTACGTGGACGACCGCAAGTACTTCGAACTCGACTCCTTCTACGGCGAGTTCGCCAAGAACTGGGACGAGCGCCGGCTGCCGATGCGCCACGAGTCCCGCGCGGACGCGGTCGAGGTCTACCGGTTCTGGCAGGAGCGCAACGGCGGCGAGCGCCGCGTGGCCGGCGCCCCCACCGCCTGAGCAGCGCGCCACGGCCGGCGTGATCGACAAGGCGGCCCGGACCCCGCCCGGAGCCGACAGCTCCGTCCGGGCCCTCCGGGCTCAGTATTCGCCCTTGATCACGAAGTAGGAGCCGCGGATCACGCCGGCCAGCTTGGACTTCTGGCGCGCGAACTTGAAACGTGACGCCAGTTCCTCGGGAACTTCCATCCCTTCGGAGAGCTTGAAGCCGACTGCGCGCTTCTTCCCGGTCTCGATGCCGTACATCACGTTGATCGACAGGCCGGACTCGTAGAACACGTGAACCATCCGAAAACCGTCCACCTCGAAGGACGTCACCTCAAGCGGACGGGCGGAGATGACGATGTCGCGCTCGTTGGCAAGGATGTGGTTCAGCCAGTCGAGCGCCTCCGGCGCCTCGCTCGCGGGGCTGACGGTGAAGACGTGATCGTACTTGTTCTTGTAATAGCGCGCCTCGTTGGCGCGTAGTCCGGCGAGGGCCTCCGCGACCGGGGACGACTCCAAACCGACGGTGGACACGTCCCCGAAGTCGACGATGTACGGCATTCGCCCTCCTCATGACGATCTGTCACGGAAAATGTAGCGGACAGGCCACCCTCGTCGGGCGCACCCGACCCCTTGGCCGCCGGGATGCTCCCTGGAGGTGGACACCGCTGCCGTCGCCGCGGCGACGGGCCTGCCGGGCAACGCCGTGGCGCTCGAAGAGGAACTGCTCGGGGAGTCGGACGAATGCCTGGGCGGAGTTCTGGTCTTCACACAAGGCGGCTACCTGTCCCTGCTGGAGGTGTACTCCTGGGCCGATGGCAAGGTGACGCTCACCGAGGCCCGCCGGATGGTGCACCCCGCGACCGGGTGAGAGGGCCGGCCCGCCGACGCGGTGGTCCCGGGACAGGGGCACGAGGACGCCGGCCGGGCCGGGTGGCCCGTCATCCGGCGTGGTCGTAGTCCGGCAGGATCAGGCCGGTATGGGCGGCGCGGCCCTCGGCTCCCGTCAGGTCGGTGGTGTTGCGCAGGGCCTCGTTGCGGGCGTCGAGCATGTCCTGGGTGCTGGGGGCGACGACGGTGCCGCCCGAGGTGGCCAGGGCCTGGTTCTGTTCCACGAAGTGGCGCGCCTTCTGCTCGTAGGCCGCGAAGGCGTCCGCGTGATCGGCGTGCGTGGCCAGTTCCCCGGCCAGGATGTAGGCGCCGACCAGCGCGACGCTGGAGCCCTGACCGGACAGGAACGAGGTTGCGTAGGCCGCGTCGCCCACGAGGGCGACGCGCCCACGTGCCCACGTGGGCATGTGGATCTGGCTGACGATGTCGAAGAACAGGTCGTCGGCCTCGCGCATGGCGGTGACCAGGCGGGGGATGTGCCAACTGCGCTCGGGGAACGTGGAGGCGACGAGCTCGCGCTGCGCCTGAGGGTCGCGGAAGGCGTGGACGGGGGCTTCCTCCCGAAGGAAGACGAAGAACCCGTGCATGCGGTCGCTGGATTCCTGGGCGTAGAGGACCGCCGCCCTGCCGGGGGTGTTCCACACGATCCCCTCGTGGGCGAGGCCGAGGTCGTTGGGGAGGGTGAAGCCGGCGAAGGCGTAACCGAGGTAGCGGTGGAACCGGTCCTCGGGGCCGAAGACCAGTCGGCGAGTGTTGGAGTGCAGCCCGTCCGCGCCGATGACCAGGTCGAAGGAGCGGCGGGCGCCGCTGTCGAAGGTGACCTCGACCCGGTCCGCGCGGTCCTCCAGCGTGGCGATGGAGTCGTTGAACACGAATTCGACCTTGCCGCGGACCGGCGCGTGGAGGGCGCGCGCCAGGTCGCCGCGTCGCACTTCGAGATCCAGGCCCGCGGCGCCCCCGGTGGTGGCTTCGGGGGAGATGGAGCCGATGAGGGTTCCGGCGGCTTCCACGAAGGAGAGCTTTCGGGTGTCGACGTGGGCCTCGCGCAGCTGCGGGAGCAGCCCCATGCGGTCGACGACCTCGCGGGCCGTGCCGCGGATGTCGATCGCGGGTAGCCGCCGCCCCGGATCCGGGACGCCTTCTCGACGATGGTGACCTCGAAGCCGTAGCGGTCGAGCCAGTAGGCCAGGGACGGGCCGGCGATGCTGGCGCCCGAGATGAGGACCTTGCGGTTCGCGCAGTGGTTCATGACGGAGTCTCCTCCCGACGGCCGCATGAAGATGCGTACCTTAGGTATCCTTGTGGATGGCAGGGTGTTCCCGTGGAGGCTGGTCGCAGCCTCAGAATACATATACCTAACTTAGGTATTCAAGTGGAGTGGCGCGATGAACGCGGAGTCACCGGACGAAGCCGGGGCGGACCGGTCTGCGGAGGCCGTCTGGGCAGTCCTGCCACGGCTGACGCACCTGAGCAACGCCATGACCCGCGGCCGCCTGGTCGAACGGGCGACCGAGGCGGCCGGGCTCACCCTGGACCGCCCCGCGACGGGGGTGCTCCTGACGGTGCACGCGGCGGACAGACCGCTGCGCATCGGGGAGATCGCGGAGCGGATGCAGGTGGTCGGCCCGCACGTCACCCGGCAGGTGCAAGAGCTGGAGCGGCGCGGCCTCGTCCGCCGCGTCGGTGACCCGCACGACCGGCGCGCCAGCCTGATCGAGCCGACCGCCGAAGGGGCGAAGGCGGCGAACCGCTACACGACGTCCATGCTCGGCTGGTTCGCGGACGCCATGGCCGACTGGTCGGATCAAGACCGCGGCGACCTGGGCCGATTGCTCGGGAAGCTGGCCGACGACGTCATCGCACGCCTGGCCCTCCTCGACGACGCGCCACCGCCCGCCACCTGACCGGACCTGCTTCAACCTCCGGAAGAGTCAAGGCGTTCGAGAACGCCGGGGGTCGGCAGTCTTGCTCGCCACCGGAGGCGCCCGGGGCTGCGGCCGCTGCGGGATCCGCAGGCCGCTGGGAGCCGCCCGGCGGGCCCTGGGCCCGGCGCCCTCTGTCCTGAACAGGTGTCAGCTGGCCGTAGCCGCGGCATCCGGAGCGGGAAGTCGGCGAGGTCGACTTCCCGCGCTCGGTGGCGACGTGGAGTGCGAGGCCGAGGTGGAACGGCGTGGCCCCGCCGGCCATCGCCGACTGGATCACCTTCCGCTGGACCCTCATCCAGACCGGCACCTGATCCAGCGGAACAATGGGTGATCACGCACCGCTGGATCAGCACAGAGGTCGACGAACGGGGGCAGGGTGGAACTGCGCGACATCGAGATCTTCCTGACGTTGGCGAAGGAGCTTCATTTCGGCAGGACCGCCGACCGCCTCCATGTCTCCCCAGCGCGGGTCAGCCAGGCGATCAAGAAACAGGAACGCAGGATCGGTGCCGAACTGTTCGAGCGCACCAGCCGCACCGTTCGGATGACACCGATCGGCGAGCAACTCCGCGATGACCTCCTGCCGGTCTACCAGGGACTGCAGGAGGGCATGGAGCGGGCCAGGATGGCAGCGCAGGGAAAGGTCGACGTGCTGCGCGTGGGCATGATCCCCAGCAACGCCCACGACCTGCGTCCCTTCTGGGACGCCTTCCGCTCCCGCCACCCCCAGTGGGGACTGCAGATCCGCCACAACCCCTTCATCAACCCATTCGACCCGCTGCGGTCCGGACAGATCGACGCCCTGGTCTCGTGGCTCCCCGTCGAAGAACCCGACCTCTCGGTCGGGCCGGTCCTGTTCACCGAGTCCCGGGTGGTGCTCGTGACTCCCGATCACGACCTGGCCGACCGCGCATCGGTCTCCCTTGAGGTTCTCGGTGATTTCGGTGTCATCGGCTCGGCCTTGCCTCTGCCCGAGTACTGGGAGGACGCCTTCACTCCGTTCCACACCCCCAGCAGCCGCCCGATCGAGCGCCGTTCGCGGATCGGAGCCAACCTGGACGACATCTTCACCAACGTCGGAACCGGTGAAGCCGTCCATGCCCTGGGCTCCCATGTCACCCGCTACCACGCACGACCCGACATCACCTACCTGCCCGTTCACGACGCCACGCCCCTGAGATGGGGACTCGTCTGGCGCTCCGACACCGAGACCGAACCCATCCGCGCCCTCGCCGGGGTCATCCGCGACCTTGGCGCCCCAACCCTCTGAACACGCTCCGGAGGTGGTCGGTGCCGTCCGTTGGGGTGCGCGCAGGCGGCCTGGCGGCGGCTTGAGCATGCGCGCATCTCCCGTGAAGAGGTGCTGCAGGTGCTCGCCGTGGAGTCCTTGCACCTGGCCTGGGCGAGACCGGGCGAGAGAGTCACACGGCTGCTGACTCCTCGTCGCCAGGGCCTGCCGGCGAACGGGGCGCGGAGGAAGCGGCGGTGTGGGCACCGGGCAGGCAAGTCCCTCACCGGCGGCGTCGCAGGGCCCGGTGCTGCGTGCGCGCGGAGACCGTCAACCCTGGGGTTAACGACCGTTGCGACGATCGCCGTTGTTCCCCGTGCCGCCGCGCCCGAAGCTTGATCCATCCCAAGAGATCGAGCACGAAAGCGGGATGCACGATGAACCTTGTGTCCTCCGCGGTGTTCCTGACGGTCACCGATCCCGCCGCCTCCAGCCGGTTCTTCACCACCCACCTGGGATTCCGCGAGGTCCTGGTCCACGAGGACTTCGTGGAGCTCGGCCGTGACGACGCGGGCGTCGACCTCGTCCTGGTGCGGCGCGACCTCGAACAGCGCGGTCCCGGCCGAGGGCCGACCGACGTGATGGTGTCGTTCGCGGTCACCGGCATCGCGGCCGAGTACGAGCGGCTGCGGCACGCAGGGGTCGGCATAGCCGTGCCCCTGCGTCAGGAGCCGTGGGGCGAGCTGGTGGTGCGGCTGGTCGACCCCAACGGAGTGGCCGTCCAGCTGACCGAATGGGTGCCCCCGACAGGAACCTGACTCTCACCGTCCAGTGAAGGCCGGAAAGAGCGTGATCACCATCCAAGGAGAGCGAGAAAAGAGCATGACGCAGAAGTACGACACCCCCGCCCCGATCTCGGCCGTCCTCGACATCCCCGCAGGACGCATCCGGTTCACCGCCACCGACCGCGCCGACACCACGGTCGAGGTCCTGCCCGCGGACGCCTCGAAGGGCCGTGACGTGAAGGCGGCGGAGCAGATCGAGGTCGCCTACGGCGACGGCGCCCTGCGGATCGAGGCCGCACCGGCGAAGAACCGGATCCTCGGCAACTTCGGATCCGTCGAGGTGACGGTTCAGCTGCCCGCCGACTCGCGCATCGAGGCGAAGGCGGCGAGCGCCGAGTTCCGGGGCGTCGGACGGCTCGGCGACGTCACCTTCGAGAGCGCGCACGGCTCGGTCGAGCTCGACGAGGCCGAAAGCGCCCGCCTCACCCTCCTCTCCGGCGACATCTCGGCCGGCCGCCTGGGCGGCCCCGCCGAGATCAGCACCCAAAAGGGCGACATCCGCATCACCGAAGCCGTCCGCGGCACGGTCACGCTGCGCACCGAGCACGGCGGGATCTCGGTCGGCGCCGCCCGCGGAGTCTCCGCCTCCCTGGACGCCGGCACCTCCTACGGCCGGATCCACAACGCGCTCACGAACACCGACGGCGCCGACGCCGTCCTGACCATCCACGCGACCACCGCCTACGGAGACATCACCGCCCGCAGCCTGTAAGAGGGGCACCCCTCAGGCGCGGCGATCCCGTCCATTCAGTTGAATTTCGTAACAGCTCTGAAGGAGCACACACCATGTCCATCACTCTTACCGACCAGGACCGCCCGGAGCTGCAGAAGGGCATCGAGGAGATCGTCGCTTCCGGTTTCGCCGGGGTCCAACTGCGCGTGAACGACGAGCGGGGCGAGTGGGCCGGCAGCGCCGGGGTGCGCAAGCTGGGCGAGGGCGCCAAGCCGCCGACCGACGGGCGGTTCCGGATCGGCAGCACCACCAAGACCTTCACCGCGACCGTGGTGCTGCAACTGGTGGCCGAAGACAGGATCGGGCTGGACAGCCCGGCGGATGACTACCTGCCCCGATTCGGGCTGGACCGGCGAATCACGGTGCGGATGCTGCTGCAGCACACCAGCGGGCTGTTCAACTACACCGGCGAGTACTACGACGACGGGACAGTCGCGCCGGGGATCCCCTGGCAGGGCCAGGAGTACGTGGACAACCAGTTCCACACCTACCGGCCGGAGGAGCTGGTACGGCTGGGGCTCTCCAAGCCGGCGCGGTTCGAGCCGGGAGCGGACTGGAGCTACTCCAACACCAACTACGTCCTGGCCAGGCTGCTGGTCGAGGACGTCACCGGCCGCTCGTTCGCCGAGGAGATGCAGCGGCTGATCCTGCAGCCGCTGGGACTGTCGGGCACCGTGGTGCCGGACGCCTCGCCGGAGATCCCCGAGCCGCACGCCCACGGCTACTACCGGTACGAGCACGAAGGCCAGTGGAAGGTGGTCGACGTCACCCGCTTCAACGTCTCCTGGGTCTCCGCCGCCGGTGACATGATCTCGACCACCAAGGATCTCCACACGTTCTTCTCCGCGCTGATGAGCGGCAAGCTCCTGCCGGACTCGCTGCTGGCCGAAATGCGCACGCCGCACCCCAAACTCGGCTACGGCCTGGGGCTGTTCGTGGAGGAGACGGACGGCGGCACCGTCCTCCACCACAACGGCGGCTTTTGGGGTTGGGGAGCGCTGATGTACAGCACGCCCGACGGCAGCAAGACCCTGGCCGCCTCACTCACCACCGGGGACGCCGAACTCGACTTCGCCGCCACGGCCGAGGCGTTCCAGAAGGCGCAGCAGAGGCTCGTCAAGGAGGTGTTCTGCAGTGGGCAGGCCGAGCCGGCTCACAAGGCGGCCGAGCCGGCTCAGTAGACAGGGTCGAGCGGCGTGGACCCGCACGGGCCACGCCGGCTCGCTCACCCCGGGCCGACGCCCGCCGGCATGGACGACGAGGTCCACCCGGACCACACGCCGCGGCAGGTCGACGTCGAAGTGCAACCGCGACCCGAAGCAGCCGCCATGACCGCGCGGGCCGCCCCCGCAGCTCCCGGCGCCCCGGGGCGGCTGCGTAGGTCAGAACCGAGAGCGCTTGTCGGCTGGCTCCGGGAGCGGATCCTGCCTCGGGATGGGAAAACTGTTGCCGAGAAGTGGCAGCACCCGCGTGCCGGCGTACGAGCTCATCACGCTGCCTGCGGGTCGGTGACGCCAGTACGGAAGACCGGCCAGCAGACTTCGGTCCGCCACAGTGCGCTGTCCGCCGTGTGGCGCTGGCCGACCAGGTAGTACTCGCGGATCGGGCCGTCGACGGCGAGCGCGTGGCGCGCGACGTAGGCGGCCAGCGCGCCGTAGGCGCGGTCGATTTCGGAGGGCGGCCCGCAGTGCTCGATCACGGCGAGCTCGACCGGCGGCACGAGCAGCGGTTCGACCCGGCCGACCGGTCGGACGGGGCCGTCGCAGGGCACGAAGACGGTGGACTGGCCCCGGTGCAGGGTGAACAGCTCGTCCGCGTACACGCCGCCGGCGTGGCCGGTCTCCCGCAGCCCCTGGCCCGCCACGGTTGCGAACAGCTCGCCGAGGGCGCCCTGGAACCAGGCTCCGACGTCCTGGGCCTCGACCGTCGCCGTGATCGCCGCGGCCCGGACCGCGCCGACGCTGCGCAGCTCGATCGCGGACGAGTCGCTGGGTGCGGGCGATGACAGGAGGTCGCGCAGTGCCGCGACCGCGCGTTGGGTGCGGCCCAGCTCCTCCTCCAGGCGGTGCAGGTGCGCGCTGATGTGCCGGTTGCGGGTGGGAACATCGGAGGCGGCCAGGACGGTCCGGATCTCCTCCAGGGGCATCCCGAGGTCCCGGAAGCGGCGCACGACCTGGGCGGTGGGGATCTGCTCGGCCGAGTAGCGCCGGTAGCCGGTCCGAGGATCGACGTCGACCGGTTCCAGCAGGCCGACCTCGTGGTAGTGGCGCAGGGTTTTGACGGTCATGTGGGTGGCGCGGGAGAAGTCGCCGATCGACAGGTAGCTGATCATCCGTCGATTGTGCGGCCTCCAGCAGGGGGAGAGTTCGGCGGAGCCGTTGCCTTGACTCTCCTGCGACGGCCGCCGGGAGCCTGGTGCCCACGGCCGGAGCCCGGCCGCCGATCACGCACCGAACAAGGGAGCTGACCCGTCATGTCGCAGACCACCGCAATCGACGTCGACCGGATCGTGCAGCGCTATGTCGCCGTCTGGAGCGAGCCGGACCCGGCCGCACGCGAGCGCGCCGTCGCCGAACTGTGGGCCCCGGACGGCGTCGAGTTCGTCGAGAACACCCAGTTCCGCGGCCACGACGGGCTGGTCGACCGGGTCGCGGAGGCGTACGGGCTGTTCGTCGCCACCGGCGACTACGACATCACCGACGACAACCACGTCACCGTTCACGACGACGTGGTCATGTTCACCATCCAGCTGGCGTACGCCAAGGGCCCCCGGACCGGCGAGGTGGCCTGGGCCGCCCGGGTCTTCCTTGTGCTGGACGACGACGGCCGGATCCTGCAGGACTACCACCTGACCGTCCAGCCGCTGCCCGAGGCATAGGACCCGGCCGGGCCGTCTGGTGCGGTCCGACAAAGCCACCAGGGCGGCCTACTCCGACACCGCGTCGGAGCAGGCCGCCGCGTTCGTGTGCAGGGCAGCCTCGCGGGCCCGGGGGACGCTGGGGCATCCGATCGGTATGGCATAGCCCACAGATCAATATGTACAACTTTCAACATAAATGGCGGTAGCGTCGTTCTTGTCCCACCACGGCACGGCCGTCTCCCCTTCCCCAGGTGACGGCGCGGGGTGGGACGCGCGGCAGAGCGAAGCTGGCACACCGCTTGGCCTTGAGCCGTCCCGCCGCAAGCGGAGCAGCAGTAGACGGAGCAGGAGCAGAGAGACATGAGAGCCCTGGCCTTCGCGCCACGTCCGGCCGCCACCGCCCGGTGGCGCGAAGCGCCAAGCCGCACCCCCCGGCTGCCACGCGCCTCCTGGCCGGCGCTCCCGGGGCGGCTGACCGGCGTCCTCACCCGCAATGCCATCCTCACCCGCAGCGCCAAGGGGCTCGTCGCGGCCCTGCTCGCCTGGCAGACCGCCTCGTGGTGGCTCCCCGGACAGCAGCAGTACCTCGCCGTAGCCACCGCACTGGCCATGGTCAACGCCCCGACCATCTACCGATCGGTGACGCAGGCGCTACGCAGTGTGGCAGCCCGGGCCGCGGGGCTGTCCCTGGCCGTGGCCGTCGCGTGGCTGCTCGGTCCGGCCGCGGGAAGCGTCGCCGTGATACCGGCCATCGCCCTGGTCGCCGGCGGTCGCCGGGGCTCCGAAAGCCGCCTCCAGATCGCCTCGACAGCGGTACTCGCCCTGGCAGCGGCGGCCGCCGTCCCCATGGGCCACGTCGTGACACTGACCCTGGCAACCCTGACCGGCGCGGTCACGGGAATCGCGGTCAACGCCCTCATCCTTCCACCGCTGTACCTCGGCGCCTCCGACACCTCGGTGCGCGAACTCGCCACGGCCATGGGAGAACTGCTCGGCGACATGGGCCACGGACTGCGCGAGCGGCAGCACACCGACCGCGCCCACCTGTGGCTGGAGCGGGGCAGGCACCTCGACGAACTGGTGGTCCAGGCGCAGGAGGACGTACGCCAGGGCCAGGAGAGCCAGCGCTGGAACACCCGGTGCGTCATCCACGCAGAACGGAAGCCGCCGGCCCACGGCGAGGTGCTGCGCGCCCTGCACCGGGTCTCCTTCCAGGTCCGAGGCATCGCACGGACACTGGCCGACAGCGTCGACGACCGCCACCACACCGGCCACGGCCTGAGTCAGCTCTTCCTCGACCGGTACGCGGCGACCCTGGAGACCGCCGGACACGCGATGAAGTCGTTCGCCACCCCCGGGCGGACCGGCGGACCCGAACTGGACACCGCCTGCGGGCCGCTACGCCATGCGATCGAGGACGCCACGGCCTGGCACAGGACGCTGACCGACGAGATCAAGCGCGGCACGCTGGCCGAACCGGGCGCCTGGCACGTCTACGGATCGCTGATCACCGACATCGAACGCCTGCTCTTCGACCTGGAGCGCACCGACCGACTCGCCCCGGCCGCACCCGGGCTCAGCCCGTCGTAACGCACGACGCGCAGTGCACAACGCGCAGTACGCCCGAGCCGCTCGGCGGGTGGAGCGAGCACGAGCCCCGACCAGCGCCCTGACCGCAAGCCCGTTCGTGCGGCCTCTTAACATCATTTCGCATTCGTCGACGGACGCCGCCGCCCGCTCGGCTGCGCGCCCGCCGCCCAACGCCGAACACGACACGACGACTCCGCCGCATGGTGATGGGGTCGTGCATCGAGGAGGAACGTTCATGCACGCTCGGAGGATCGGCGCGGCCGCCGCAACAGCGGTGGCGCTTCTGGCCGCCCGCGACCTCGTCCAGAAGCGGCACGCGCTGCTGCGGAACTTCCCGGTGGTCGGGCACGCCCGGTACCTGTTGGAGAGGATCGGGCCGGAGCTGCGGCAGTACATCGTGACCTCGAACGAGGAGGAGCGCCCGTTCAGTCGTGATCAGCGGACCTGGATCTACGCGTCGGCGAAGGAGGAGAACAACTACTTCGGGTTCGGAACCGAGGTCGACGTCGAACACGTGCAGGGGCACGCCTACGTGAAGCAGCGCACGTTCGCCGGCGCGCTGCCCGACGCGCACGACCCGCAGGCCCCGCTGCCCTCGGCCAAGGTGCTGGGCGGGCCGCGCGGTCGCGCCAAGGCGTTCCGGCCGGCGAGCGTGGTGAACATCTCGGCGATGAGCTTCGGATCGCTCTCCGGCGCGGCCGTCACCGCGCTCAACAAGGGGGCGGCGCTGGCCGGCACGATGCACAACACGGGCGAGGGCGGCCTCTCGCCGTACCACCGAAACGGCGGTGACCTCGTCCTCCAGCTCGGCACGGCCTACTTCGGCTGCCGCAACGAGGACGGCAGCTTCAACCTCGACAAGCTCAAGGACGTGGTCGCCGGAGCCCCGGTCAAGGCGATAGAGATCAAGCTCTCCCAGGGCGCCAAGCCGGGGCTGGGCGGGATGCTGCCGGGAGCGAAGGTGACCGAGGAGATCGCCCGGATCCGCGGCATCCCGGTCGGCCAGGACTGTGCCTCCCCGTCGCGGCACAGCGCGTTCGGCGACGTCGACTCGATGCTCGACTTCGTCGAGTTGCTCGCCACCGAGACCGGTCTGCCGGTCGGGGTCAAGAGCGCGGTGGGGGAGATGGGCTTCTGGCAGGAGCTGGCCACGCTGATGGCGCGGGGCGACCGCGGGGTCGACTTCGTGACGGTCGACGGCGGCGAGGGCGGCACCGGGGCGGCGCCGCGGATGTTCGCCGACTCGGTGTCGCTGCCGTTTCGGATGGGCTTCTCCCGGGTCTACGGCACCTTCGCCGAGCTGGGGCTGACCGACGACCTGACCTTCATCGGCTCAGGCAAGCTCGGCCTGCCCGAGAACGCCGCGGTCGCCTTCGCCCTGGGCGTCGACATGATCAACGTCGCTCGTGAGGCGATGCTGTCGATCGGCTGCATCCAGGCGCAGAAGTGCCACACCGACAAGTGCCCCACCGGCATCGCGACCCAGAACCCGTGGCTGGCCCGCGGCCTCGACCCGGCCTCGAAGGCCACCCGGGCCGCCGTCTACCTGCGCACCCTGCGCAAGGAGCTGCTCAAGGTCTCGGCGGCCGTCGGCGTCGCCCACCCGGCACTCATCACGGCCGACGACATCGAGATCATGAACGGCGACTACGAGGCCCGCACCCTGGCCGGCGTCTACGGCTACAAGGACGGCTGGGGCGAACTCGGCCCGCACCTCGCCGATGAGATCACGGCACTCCTCGCCACCAAGCCGACCCCCGTCCGGAAACCGGCCATCTGACACGCCGACAGCGACAGGCACCGCGCTCAAGGACCCCCTGCGCGGAGCACGGGCGCGGCACCAGCCCGTGACCCCGCGGGTGCTGAGAAGTCGGGTGTGTCCGTGGAGGTGGTTCGCGAGCTTGAGCAGCAGCGGAAGCATGCGGCGCGGCTTCGGTGTTCTTCTGGTCGCCCCTGGTGATCTGGTGCGTCCGGCGTTGTCGACGCGTACGTGGACCGGAAGCGCGGTCGGGCCGACAATTCCCGCGCGCACGCGCGGTTCGTGCACCAGAATGCCCGCATGGAATCGGACACCGTGGCGGAACTGGTCACGCGGGCACTGGCGGCAGCGCGCGCCATCGCCTCCTCGGACGACCCGGACGACGACGACGGCTGGGTCGATTACGTATCGCTGCTGTGGCGGGCGGCCGCCGACGGGGCGGCGGCGCTGCCGCTCGGCCTGGAGCTGATCGGTTCGGCCGATCCGATCGAGCGCGTGGCAGGCTGCGACCTGCTGCGCGACACCGGCAACCAGCACGAGGCAGTCCGCGCCGGGACGGCCACCGCGCTGGTCGCCCTCGCGCAGCGGGAGACCGAGGGCCGCGTGCTGAAGTCCCTGGCACGCGCGATCGAGCAGACGCACGACCCGCGCGCCGTCCCCGTCCTCGTCACCCTCGCCGGGCATCCTGACGCCGAGGTCCGCGAGGAGGTGGCCCGCTCGTTCGCGGAGGTCGTCACCGGCCTGCCGGACGGACCGGACATCCACGCCCTCATCGGGCTGACCCAGGACCCGGACCCGAATGTCCGCGACTGGGCGACGTTCACCCTCGGTGTCCAGGCCGAGGTGGACAGCCCCGCGATCCGGGCCGCGCTCTGGGAGCGGACGGCCGACGAGCACGCCGAGACCCGTACGGAAGCAATCCGCGGACTGGCCTGTCGGCACGACCCCCGCGCCGTCCCGCTCCTGGCCGAACTGATCGACAACCCCGAGGGCGCACACGTCCTCACGTTCAGCGCGGCGCAGGTCACGGATGTCCCCGAACCGCTGCCGGCCCTCCTGGAGTACGAGCCCGGTGACGACTGGGTCACCGACGCCGTGAACGCCTGCAACCCGGCGCGGCGGGCCCGCCTGGACGCCTTTGCCTGGGAGCTGGTCTGCACGCTCCACCGGCTCCGCCCCGACCTGGACGCCGCCGTCTCGATGGAACGCTTCGGCTGGGGCCGCTCCCTCGGCGTCGACGCCGCCTTCGGGTCATCGGGCTACGACATCGAGGCGCTGCTCGTTCGCGCGGACGGCAACCCCACGCGCGCTGCCGAACTGGTCGCGACCGACCTGCCGAGAACCCTGCTCGAATCCCCTCCCGGCCCTCAGCCTCAGTGATCACACGCGATCAGTAGCGGGTGAGGCGCGCAGCAGCTGGATACCCTGATCGGCCAGCTCCTTCTCGAAGGGCTTGGAGGCGAAGCCCTTGTCCGAGATGGACAGGATGCCCTCGCGTTGGGCAACCAGGTCGGGGTCGACCTCCAGCATCGCGGCATCGCGGCGAGGACCTCGCGCTCGCCGATCTTCGGGTTGGCCAGTGCCCACATGATCGGCATCCCGGTCGGGGTGCACACCAGGGTGCAGGCGCAGGCCCCAGAAGAACCGGGAATGCAAGGCGCAGTAGCCGTAGCCGGCCCAGCCCGCCAGGTCGGACCGCTGGACGGTTGGGCGTGACATGCCTGGCCACCACGGTAGGCGAGAAGTGGGAAGTCGACGAGACCGACTTCTCGCAGTGGAACGGCATGGCCCCGCCACCCCTGGGGTGGGGTGGCGGGGCCGGGAGTTGCTGCTACCGGGCGTCGAACTCGCCGGTGCGGGCGGCGGTGACGAAGGCCTGCCAGGAGGTGGTGGGGAAGGCGAGGGCGGGGCCGCTCGGGTCCTTGGAGTCGCGGACCGGGACGACGTCGGGGAAGCCGTCTGCGACCTCGACGCACGCGCCGCCACCGCTGCTGTGCGAGCTCTTGCGCCAGGTGGTGATGAGTGTGCTGTTCATCGTGGTTCCCTCCTGATCGGGCGGTGTCAACTGGCCACCACGGTAGGCGGGGAGTGGGAAGTCGACGAGACCGACTTCTCGCAGTGGAGCGGCATGGCCCCGCCACCCCTGGGGTGGGGTGGCGGGGCCGGGAGTTGCTGCTACCGGGCGTCGAACTCGCCGGTGCGGGCGGCGGTGACGAAGGCCTGCCAGGAGGTGGTGGGGAAGGCGAGGGCGGGGCCGCTCGGGTCCTTGGAGTCGCGGACCGGGACGACGTCGGGGAAGCCGTCTGCGACCTCGATGCATTCGCCCCCGCCGCCGCTGTACGTGCTCTTGCGCCAGCGAGCGCCGGATAGGTCAAGGTGCACTTTCAAATCCCTTCCGTACTACGCGGATCAGCTCGAGCGACGCGGCCAGAGGCAGCGCCTCGGCTTGCAGTCGATCGTACTCCCTGGCCCAGTCGGCGAGGGTTTCGGCGTCGCGCTCCAGAAAGCCGCGCTGGTGGGTCTCCGAATAGCCGAGCAGTGAACGATTCGGCATCGTGAGCAGGGTAACCGGGTGTGCGAACGGCCGGTTCTCCCCAAGACTGAGCGGGGCTACCTGGATGGTCATGTTCGGCTGGTTGGCCAGTCTCTCCAGGTGGGCCAACTGGCCAACCATCACGGCTGATCCGCCGATTGGTCGTCGCAAGCTCCACTCGTCGAGAACGGCCTGGACGTAGGGCGGCGACGGACGGTTGATCCGTTCCTGCCGGGCGAGGAGAAACCGCGTTCGCTCGTCGGCCTGCTGCTGTGTGACAGCCCCGCGTCGGACGAAGGCCTGCTCGTATGCAGTGGCGTAGTCCGCGGTCTGCAGAAGCCCTGAGACGACTCCGATCTGGAAGAGCCGGACGGCAGTTGCTTCGGCCTCCTTCTCCGCGTACTCAGGGAATCCCTCTATCAAGATGCTGTGCTCAAGCTGGTCGAGCATCAGGGCGAGCGTGCCGCCAGTGGCGAGGTACGCGTCCACGACCTCCACGAATCTGCGGCTCGGCGGACGGATGCCGCGCTCGACGCTGGAGATGTAGGCCCCGGAGTAGGAGATGGCCTCTCCAAGCTCCGTCTGGGTCAGGTTGCGTGCCTCGCGCGAACGGCGGAGCTGGATCCCGAGGGCCGCGTAGGGGGATGACGTGGGGTCAAGATCCTTACGGTTCATGAAGCTTCCCAACTGAACCATGCTGAACTGGCGACTTCAGATGCTTCCCTAGGAGGGGGTCGTTCCGCAACCCTTTTCCATACAGAACGTGAAGGATCGACTGCGGAAGGTTATTCCCATGGCTCACGCTGAAGTGCCCCGGCTCCACGGTTACGGGGTGCGTTGGGATCCGGAGGCCCGGTGCTACCGGGTGCGGAACGAGACCACGGGGGAGTGGTTGCGCCAATCCTCGGGCGAGCTGAGCGGGTTCAGCTCCTTCTCCGCCGCTTACAGCGCCTGGCGCGGGTTCGAGGCGCGTCGGCGGGTGGGGGCGTGATGGGGTCCAAGCTCTACCGGGCCACCGCCGAGCAGCGGCGCGAGGCCGCCGACGTCGTCGACGACCTCGTGGCCGTGCTGACCCTGGGTGGCGCGAAGCTCCCTTCCGTCGAAGTGGACTGGGAGCACGGGCGGATGACGGGCTGCTACCTGATCAGCCTCGGCTGCGCCCGCCCCTTCGACCTGCTCCGGATCGTCGACCTGCTCCGCAAGGGCCTGCGCTACGAGCGCCTGACCCATGGCGACTGACGACCTCCTCGCCCGCCTGCTCTGGTGGGCGTGCTTCGCCGCCGCTCTCCTCGCCGGTATCAGCTGGCAATCCCGCAACAGGAAGTAGCCCCACCCATGCGTGACCCCCGACTTCTCGCCAAGCCGCCGGTGTGCCGGCTGGGCTGTCTGGTCCTCGTGCGCAACCCGCGCGGCGACGTGCTGCTCGTCGACCCGGACTACATGGACGGCCTGATCCTGCCCGGTGGCGCCGCCGGCCCGAACGAGCCGCCGAACCTCGCCGCCGCCCGTCACCTGCGCGAGGAGACCGGCCTCACCCTGCGCCTGACCGACGTCCTGGCCGTCGACTTCACCCCCGCCGACCGCTACCTGGAGCGCCTCGGCCTGGTCTTCGACGGCGGCACCGTCACCACCACCCGCCTCGCCGTCCCGCCCCAGCACCGCAGCGGACTGCTCGGCGCCCGCTTCGTCCCCACCCCCGAACTCCCCGACGTCATGGCTCCCGCCCAGGCCGCCCGCGTCGCCGAAGCCCTCGCCAACCGCAGCCTGCCCCTCCTCCTGCACGGCCAGCGCTCCGCGTAGACCGTTCCCGCCGCCGGTCAGCGGCACAGGGCCGTGGCCATGACGCTGCCGAGGTGCTTGGAGACCGCAGGGGCGGAGGACTCGACGGTTGCCGCGACGCTGGTGGCGCGCCGGCCGCCCTCGGTGGCGCCGGCCCGGGTCTGGTGCCCCGGGATGCCGCCGCTGTGGCCCCAGTACGCGCCGTCGCCGCACGGCAGCGGCATGCCCGCGAGCCCGAGCCCGTAGCGGATGCCGGGGCCCAGGTCGTCGGCGGGGACGGCGGTACGCATCTGGGCGAGCTGGGCCTCAGGAAGGGGGGTCGCCGCCCAGCAGCGCGCCGTGGAACCGGTTGAGGTCGGAGTCGGTGGAGATCATCTGCCCCGCCGCCCAGGTCCAGGAGGGGTCCATCTGCGTGAAGTCGCGCAGCGGCGCGCCGGCGGCGGTCCGGTAGTAGCCCTTGGGGTGGGGCTCCCGGAGGCCCTGGTCGCCGGGGGCGGGGAAGTCGGTGTGGCGCAGCCCGATGCTGTCGATGACGCGGCGGGTCGCCCCCGCACCGCCCCCGCACCGCCCCCGGCGGCGTCACTCCGACGGCGGTACGACCAGCGGCCCGAGTGCCGCCACCGCGTTCGGGCTCCAGTGCCCGGCGGCGCCCGGGCGGGAAGCGAGGTAGCTGGCGGTGTGCCAGGGGCCCCAGCCGTGGGACTCGGCCAGGCCCGCGGCCAGGACGCGCAGGTAGGCGGCCGAGGGCGGGTTGAGCTCGGCGTCGGCCAGAGCGACGGGGGCGGTGAAGGTCAGCAGCGGGTACCCGTCCAACTCGCCCGCGCACACCAGCGTCTCGTACCGGCCGGGCCCGATCCGGTCGCGCCCGTGCGCGAGCGCGCGGGTGAGGTCGAGATCGGTGCCGGGGGAGCGGTGCATCTCCTGGGCGGCGACGTCGCTGAATTGACCTTCCGTCACCAGGTAGCCGCGGCACGGCATTCGGCCATTGGTCTGCGGATCGTAAAATCCCCGGCCGCCGCCCCACACCGCCGACTCCTGGGCGAAATAGAGCGTACCTGACAGTAGCAACGGCACGTCGCGCAGCGGCGGGCGTCGGTCACGGCACCCCAGGTGGGTGTGCGCGCCGCCGATCGGGCGGCCGCCGCGCAGGTAGCAGGCGAAGCGGGCGGAGTCCAGGTTTGACCCGTACGCCGCGTACCAGACGAGGCGCTCACCACCGGCCGCTCGGGAGGCGCTCATGGGCTTCGCTCCCCGGGCGCCCCGTTCGCGCCCGGCCACCGGTGCGATCCGGCCACGACCATCGTCAAACCTCCAGATTCGGTGGACCCGTCTTCACTACCCGTAGTGTTTCTGCCGTCATGGCGTTCACCGATCTTCCCTCCACCGTCATATGCCCCGCGCCTTCGACGACTAGCCTTCACCAGCGAAAACGCTCGAAAGCACCCGAAATGACTTTCGAATCGTTCCTTGCTGTCCCCAAATGTCACCGAAAATGAAAAGTTCCTTTGACTCCATCTTCCTGGGATCCAGCGGGCTCCCAGCGGAGTCATGGTGAATGGGGTGCACGCAAGGTGACTCCCTGTATGCACCCCTTTATGTACCCCCCAGTCGAGGACCCCCTTATGGATGTACGTCAGGACCTGGCAGGGCCGGGCACGCTGAACCGCCCCGCGCCGGGCCACGCCATCGGTTGGCCGGTGGCTCAGCCCGCGCACCCGCGCAGCCTGCTCGACATCGTGGCCGCCACCGCACAGGCCCACCCGCACGCACCCGCGCTGGACACCGGCACCGCCGTGCTCGGCTACGGCGCTCTGCTGCAGGAGGTCGACGCCCTCGCCGGCGTCCTGGCCGGACACGGCATCGGCACCGGCGACCGGGTCGGCGTGCGCATCCCCTCCGGCACCGCCGACCTCTACGTCGCCATCCTCGCCGTCCTGCGCTGCGGCGCCGCCTACGTGCCCGTCGACGCCGACGACCCCGACGAGCGCGCCGACATGATCTGGCAGGACGCCCGGGTGTGCGCCGTCCTCGGCGCCGAACGCCGGCTGACCCCCGGCCCCGGCCCGCAGCCCGGCGGGCGCCCCGCCTGGCCCACGCCCGACGACGACGCGTGGATCATCTTCACCTCCGGCACCACCGGCCGCCCCAAGGGCGTCGCCGTCACCCACCGCTCCGCCGCCGCCTTCGCCGACGCCGAGGCCCGCCTCTTCCTCCGGGCCCAGCCGCTCGGACCCGGCGACCGCGTCCTGGCCGGCCTGTCGGTCGCCTTCGACGCCTCCTGCGAGGAGATGTGGCTGGCCTGGCGCCACGGTGCCTGCCTGGTGCCCGCCCCCCGCTCCCTGGTCAAGGCCGGCACCGACCTCGGCCCCTGGCTGGTGGAACGCCGCATCACCGCCATCTCCACCGTCCCCACCCTGCTCGCCCTGTGGCCGCAGGAGTGCCTGGACGCCGTGCGCCTGATCATCGTCGGCGGCGAGGCCTGCCCCGCCGAACTCGTCGAGCGCCTCGCCACCCCCGGCCGCGAGTTCTGGAACACCTACGGGCCCACCGAGACCACCGTCGTCGCCACCGCCGCCCGCATGCTGCCCGGCCAGCCCGTACGCATCGGCGCGCCCCTGGACGGCTGGGAGATCGCCGTCGTCGACCCCGCCGGGAACCCCGTCCCCTGGTACGAGACCGGCGAACTCCTCATCGGCGGCATCGGCACCGCCCGCTACCTCGACCCCGCCAAGGACGCCGAGAAGTTCACCGCCCACCCGGCGTTCACCTCGCCCCGCGTCTACCGCAGCGGCGACCTCGTGCGCAACGACCCCGAAGGCCTCGTCTTCGTCGGCCGCGCCGACGACCAGGTCAAACTCGCCGGCCGGCGCATCGAACTCGGCGAGATCGACGCCGCCCTGCAGGCCCTGCCCGGCATCCGCGCCGCGGCCGCCGCCGTCCGCAAGACCCCCGCCGGCGCCGACCTGCTCGTCGGCTACCTCGTCCCCCGACCCGGCGCCACCCCCGACCTCACGGACGCCCGCCGCCTCCTGCTGGAGCGCCTGCCCGCCCCGCTCGTGCCCGTCCTCGCCCTCGTCGACTCCCTGCCCACCCGCACCTCCGGCAAGGTCGACCGCAACGCCCTGCCCTGGCCGCTCGCCACCACCGGCACCCAGGACCGCGCCCAGAGCGCCCCCCTGGACGGCACCGCCGCCTGGCTCGCCGGCCACTGGGAGGGCCTGCTCGGGATGGCCCCCGCGGGCGGCGACGACTTCTTCGCCCTCGGCGGCTCCAGCCTCACCGCCGCCCGCCTCGTCTCCGAACTGCGCACCCGCCACCCCGGCGTCTCCGTCGCCGACCTCTACGCCCACCCCGTCCTCGGCGACCTCGCCGCCTACCTCGACGGCCTGCGCGGCGAGCCCGAAGCGGGCACCGCCCAGGCCCCCGCCCCGGCCCGGCCCGTGCGCCGCACCCCCGCCAGCGCCGGCCTGTGGCAGAGCCTGATCCTGCTCGGCGTCTTCACCCTCGCCGGACTGCGCTGGATCCTCGCCCTCTCCGTCTTCGACAACCTCACCGGCAGCCGCCTCAGCTGGGCCCCGCACAGCTCCTGGTGGCTCATCGCCGGCGGCCTGCTCCTCTTCTTCAGCGCCCCCGGCCGCACCCTCCTCGCCGCCGGCGCCGCCCGCCTGCTCACCGCCCGCCTGCGCCCCGGCAGTCACCCCCGCGGCGGCCACGCCCACCTGCGGCTGTGGGCCGCCGAACGCGTGGTCACCCTGTTCGGCGTCGGCGCCCTCGCCGGCACCCCCTGGGCCCGCCGCTACGCCCGGGCGCTCGGCTGCCGCGTCGGCCCCGGCGCCCTCCTGCACACCCTGCCCCCCGTCACCGGCCTCGCCCGCATCGGCGCCGGCGCCACCATCGAACCCGAAGCCGACCTCGCCGGCTGGTGGCTCGACGGCGACACCCTCCACCTCGGCCACGTCGACATCGGTGAAGGCGCCCGCATCGGCGGCCGCTCCACCCTCATGCCCGGTGCCCGCGTCGGCGCCGGCGCCGACATCGCCCCCGGCTCCTGCGTCACCGGCGCCGTCCCCGCCGGCGAACACTGGCACGGCTCCCCGGCCCGGCCCTCCACCGAGGCCCGCACCACCTGGCCCGAGCCCGCCGTCACCCCCCGCTCCCGCTTCTGGAACCTCGCCTACGGCGCCGGCCTGACGCTCTTCGGCCTCCTGCCGATCGTCGCCGCCCTGCCCGCGCTCGCCATCGTCTACCCGATGATCGACACCGACCGCACCCTCACCGCGGCCCTCCTCCGACTCCTGCCCGCCACCATCCCGCTGGCCGCCCTCGCCATCGTGTGCCACGCCGCGCTGATAGCACTGCTGGTCCGCCTCTTCTCCATCCCGCTGCACCCCGGCTTCCACCCCGCCCACGGCCGCGTCGCCTACTGCGCCTGGGCCGTCACCCGCCTCAGCGACACCGCCCGGCGCACCCTCTTCCCCTTCTACGCCAGCCTCTTCACCCCCGTGTGGCTGCGCCTGCTCGGCGCCAAGGTCGGCCGCCGCGTCGAGGCCTCCACCGTCCTCGCCCTGCCCGGCCTGATGCGCGTCGACGACGGCGCCTTCCTCGCCGATGACACCCTCGTCGCCCCCTACGAGCTGCGCGCCGGCTGGCTGCACATCGGCCCCGCCCACGTCGGGCGCCGCTCCTTCGTCGGCAACTCCGGCATCGTCGGCCCCGGCCGCAAGCTGCCCGACAACTCCCTCGTCGGCGTCCTGTCCGACACCCCCGCCCACGCCCCCGAAGGCTCCTCCTGGCTCGGCCGCCCCGCCTTCGCCCTCCCGCGCGTCGCGGCCGCCGGCGGCGACGCCCGCACCTACAACCCGCCCCGGCGCCTCATGTGGGCCCGCGCCGGCGTCGAACTGTGCCGCCTGCTGCCCATCGTGCTGGCCGCCCTCCTCGGCGACCTCGTCCTGGCCGCCCTCCAGGCGCTGCGCGACGACTACGGCCTGCCCCGCGCCCTGGCCGCCGCCGGCCTCGTCCTCATCGCCGCCGCCGTCGTCGCCTGCCTGGTCACCACCGCCGCCAAGTGGCTCCTCGTCGGACGCTTCCGCGTCGCCGAACACCCGCTGTGGTCCACCTTCGTGTGGCGCAACGAGCTCTACGACTCCTTCGTCGAGGAACTCGCCATGCCCTTCGGCGGCTCCAGCATCACCGGCACGCCCTACCTGAACGTCTGGCTGCGCAGCCTCGGGGCCCACATCGGCCGCGGCGTGTGGTGCGAGACCCACTGGCTGCCCGAGAGCGACCTCGTCACCGTCGAAGCCGGCGCCAGCGTCAACCGCGGCACCGTCCTGCAGACCCACCTCTTCCACGACCGCGTGATGCGGCTGGGCCCGGTCCACCTCGGCGCCGGCTCCACCACCGGGCCGCACTCCATCGTCCTGCTCAACTCCGCCCTCGGCGCCGGCACCACCGTCGGCCCCGCCTCCCTGGTCATGCGCGGCGAGAACGTCCCCGGCGCCACCCGCTGGCTCGGCAACCCCGTCGCCGCCTGGAACGCCGACCCCACCCCGCCCGCCGGGCGCCGGGCCGGCCGCGCCCGGCGCCGCGCGGGGGTGTGACGCGGCTCACCCCGGGCGGGCGATGAGTTCCCGGTGCGGTCGCGGTCCTACCTGCAGAACGCGACCGCACCGAGAGGACACCCGGCCATGACCGCCACCCCCGCCAAGGGCCCCGCCAGCTACTTCCCGTCCATCGAGAAGAAGCACGGCCGCCCCATCGCCGAGTGGAAGGACCTCATCCGCACCTCCCCGCTCACCCGGCACATGGAGCTCGTCGCCTGGCTCAAGACCGAGCACGGCCTCGGCCACGGCCACGCCAACGCCCTCGTCGCCCACACCCTCGCCGACGCCGCGGCCTGACCGCCCGGGCCACCCGCCCGCCCCGCGACGGCCCCCCGCCACGGCCCCCTGATCCCGCCCGGATCCGGGGGTCGACGCGCGTGCCCTCCGGTACGGCACGCACCCGGGCTCCCGCGGCACGAAGGCGCTCGCACCGTGGAGGTGGGCAGCACCTGCCGGGGGAGGGGCCCCGGGCGGACGACGGCGGGTCCGGGGCCGCCTGCGGCACGATCGGGAAGCAGGCGGCCCCGGACCCGGGTCGTTCCGTACGGGCGGGGCATCGACCGCGATGCCCGTACGGCTGCGGTCGGGACCCATTCGACGACTTCAACAGCACTTGAAGTCAAGCCCCCGGCGGCCGCCGGCGCCGGGAGGAGGGGTAGCCTCGCTCCCGGCGGGGACCGGCGGACGAGGTTTCAGACGAGGTTTCAGGGGCGGGCGAATGGAACAGCAGCAGCGCGGCTACTGGCGGGTGGCGGACGGTTCGGCGGTCAGCTCCACCCAGGCCCAGGTCGCCTGGACCAGAGCCGCCTACCCGGCCCTGGTGGACGTGGCACGCCGCTACCACGCGGTGATCACCTACGCCGAGCTCGCCGAGGCGGTGCAGGAGGCGGCCGGCATTCGCACCCGGGTGCACCAGCGCACCTGGATCGGCAAGGTGCTGGCCCTGGTGGTGCGCGAGGCGCACCGGCGCGGGGACCCGCCGCTGACCGCGCTGGTGGTGCACGCCACCGACGGCATGGTCGGCGTCGGCTACCAGGAGGTGCTGGCCGTGGCCGGGCAGCCGCCGCTGGCGGGGGAGATGGACCGCGAGCAGCACGCCGCCGCGGCCCGCCTCGCCTGCTACCGGCACTTCGGCGCGCCGCTGCCCGCCGACGGCGGCACCCCCGCGCTGGCGCCGCGCCTGCAGGCGTCCGTCACCCGCAAGGCGGCCGTCGCCGCCCCGCCCCGCCCGCCGGCGATCTGCCCCTCCTGCTTCCTCCAGCTGCCCGCCACCCTGGTCTGCGACTCCTGCGGGGCCACCGCGTAGGGCCCTGCCCCGTCGTCAGACGGCGGCGGGCAGCCGGCCCGGCATCTGCCAGCCCTCGGCGAGCCGGGAGGGGGCCAGGCGCCGGCCGTCGCCGAAGAACTCGCAGAACTTCATGATCAGCGGATCCCAGCCCAGCGGGTCGACGTAGTGGTCGGTGCCGGGCACGATCAGCCGCTCCTCGACGTGGGCGCGCACGACGGTGACCTCGAAGGCGGTGCAGTACGGGTTGCCGGCCATCGGGGTGGCCACCTCCAGCCGGCACTCCAACTGGACGGGGCACTGCGCGGCACGCGGCGCCCCCACCAGCTCCGATGGCTGCTCGGTGAGCCCGGCGGCGGCGAACTTGCGCCGCTCGTAGCGGTAGCCCTGCTCCCGGCGGTGCTCGGTGATGTCCGGGTTGGCGGTCAGCATCGCGAGGCCGTCGACGGCGTCGACCTGCCCGGAGGAGGGCAGGTTGAGCACGCACTCGCCCTCGCGCCGCAGGTTGACGGCGGTCTGGGCGGTGTTGCCCAGGCCCAGCACGCAGGACTGTCCGAGCCACCAGGCCGAGGACATCGGCGCCAGGTTGGCGCTGCCGTCCTCGTTACGGGTGCTGATCAGCACCACCGGGGTGCCGAAGTAGAGGACCTTGAGGTCGGTGGCCTTGTGCACGGGAATGCCGTCCTTGGGTGGGAAACCGTTGTCGGCCTCCGACTCTGCCCCGCCCGCCCGGGGCCCGCTGGCGGGGATCGGACACCGCGTTCGGCGGTCAGCGCGCGGCGGCCGGCGATCCGGGCGAGACCCCGACCGGCCGGTCAGCGCGAGGTGCCGACCGGGCCGCGGGCGGCCACCGCACGGGCCTGGCCGTCGCGCAGCCGGTAGGACAGGCCCACGACGCCCACCGCGCCCTCGGCCACCTTGGCGGCCAGCAGCTGGGAGCGCTCCAGCAGCAGGTCCACGGTCTGGCGGATGTGCTCGTCGACGATCCCGTCCGGGTCCTCGATGCCCGCGGCCCGCGCCGACACCACGCTCGGGGTGACCCGCTCGACCACGTCGCGCACGAAACCGCCGGGCAGCCGGCCCTGGTCGAGCGCCGCTATCGCCGCGCCCACCGCGCCGCAGGAGTCGTGCCCCAGCACCACCACCAGCGGGCACTCCAGCACGCTCACCCCGTACTCGATGCTGCCCAGCGCCTCGGCCCCGGTGACGTGCCCGGCCGTGCGCACCACGAACAGGTCGCCCAGCCCCCGGTCGAAGATGATCTCGGCCGCCAGCCGGGAGTCCGAGCAGCCGAACAGCACCGCGAAGGGCCGCTGCGCCGGCGCGAGGGCGGCCCGGCGCCCGGCGTCCTGGTTGGGATGCTCCGGGCTGCCCGCGACGAACCGGGCATTGCCCTCCATCAGCACCCGCATCGCCTGGTCGGGGCCGGATATCGGTGAGGAGATCATGCCTGCACCCTAGATCGCCGCAGGTGGGGCCCGCAGCCGGGGGTCCACGAGCGGGCCGCCGGGCGCGGGGGCCCGGCGGCGGCGCCGGTCAGTGGCTCGGCGAGCCCTTGGAGACGAACACCTGGACCGTCGAGTGCGCCGGCGCGGTGCGGCCGGCCTGCGGCTCGGAGTTGATGACCGATCCGGCGGGCACCTTCCAGTCGGTGAACTCGTGGACCTCGTAGCGCAGCCCCGCCGCCTCCAGCAGCCTGATGGCCGCATCCTTGTCCAGACCCGTCAGGGACGGCACGCTCACCTGTGCGCCCTCGCCCGGCTGCGCCGCGGGCGAGGGGGTGCCGGAGGCCTCCGGCGGCCCGGAGGTGGCGGAGGACGCGAAGGGGGAGGGCGTGCCCTCGGACGGCTGCGCCGTGGCGCTCGCGGGCCCGACCGGCAGGCCCCCGGCGGGCGTCGGGCCCGAACCGGGCGCGAGCAGTGTCGCGCCCGTGCCGATGGCGACCACCGCGGCCGCCGCCACCACGCTGGTGAGCACGGTGCGCCGGCGCACCGTGCGCCGGATGTCGAGGGCGTCGATGACGGGGGCGGGGGCGTTGTCGGCGAATGCGGTCATGGCGGCGAGGAGCTCCTTGTCGAAGTCGGGATCGGGGTCGGGATCGGGGCCGAAGCCGGGGCCGGTGCGGTCGGGATCGTGGGACGGGAAGCGGGTCATCACGCACCTCCGCGCGAGGTCGGCGGCGCGGACGGGACGTCCTGCCGGGGCAGTGCGGACCGCAGTTTCGCGAGGCCGCGGGCGAGTTGGGAGCGCACGGCGCCGGGGGAGATGTCCAGTGTCTGCGCGATCTCCTGGTCCCCCAGGTCGTGGAGGTAGTACAGGACGACCACGGTGCGCATCCCCATCGGCAGCGTGTGCAGCGCCGTGACGAGCTCCGCGCGCAGCTCCACCGACCGGTAGGCGTCGCGCGGGTCGGCGTGCTCGGCGCCGGGCGCCGCGGCGGGGCGCTCGCCGGAGCGGCTCAGCCGCCGCCAGCGGTCGTTGGCCAGGTTCACCAGGATCCGGCGCACGTACGCCTCGGGCACCTCCGCGGCCGCCACCCGCCGCCAGTTGCGGCAGGCCCGCTCCAGCGCCTCCTGAACGAGGTCCTCCGCGGTGTGCGCGTCCCCGGTGAGTACGTACGCCGTCCGGAACAACGCGCCCGAACGCTGCTGCACGAACTCGACGAAGTCGATCCCGGGACTGGCCCTGCGCAGCCTCACCCGCCGCCCTCACTCTCTTTCCCGCCGTCACTTTCCGCCCCCTTGACGGCCCCCGGCCCCGCCCTGCTGCACCACCGCCCCGAAAGTGGCGCGCCTCACACCGGGCGGACGCCGCCCGGACGCCGCCGGTGGTTCGCCCGTCGGTGGTCCGTCCGGCGGTGGTTCGCCCGGTCGGGGGCCGTGCGGGGGTGCTCGTCGGCGGGGTGCCCGTTCTCGCGGGTGATGGAGCGGCAGATCATGCCAGAAGGCTCCGACGGGTGCGGGATCGGAGTGATAGCCGCACCCGAGTGGCGGCCCCCCTGTAGCTGTGCGTATGCGAATGTGCGTCGATGGTGGTGAGCCGCCGAATCCGGGCGGTCTGTCGAACCATCACCTCTGATGTCTGGAAGGGCTTTTCCTCATGCGTACTGCGTACCGCGTCCTGGCCGTCTCCGCTCTCGCGCTGCCGCTCGTCGTGGGCGGGGCGACCATCGCCTCCGCCGACTCCCCCGTTCCGACCGCGAACTTCGACCACGGCGCGTTCTCCGTCGGCCCGAACGGCAGTGCCCTGCACGTCACCGATGTCGACTTCGGCCCTGGCGGTGCCTCCTACCTCAACGCCCTCCTGGTCATCGGCCCGGACGGCGTGGCCGGCGACTTCACCGAGACCGGCATCGGCCACTGACCCGTCCCGTCCCGTACCGCCGCTGCCCCGGACCGCCGGTCCGGGGCAGCGGCGCGTCCGGGCCGCCCTCACCCGGACGGCGCAGCGCCGCGTCCCCTGCCACCCGGTCCCCGGCCGCCGTGGGATGCGGCCCCCGCGCGCCTCCCGTTGGATGAACCTGCGGCCCCGGCGGGCCGACCCCCCGCGTACCACCCGAAGGAGCAGCAGCATGCCCATCTCCCGGACCCGCGACGGCGTCGAGATCTTCTACCAGGACTGGGGCAGCGGACGCCCCGTGGTGTTCATCCACGGCTGGCCGCTCAACGGCGACGCCTGGCAGGACCAGATGAAGGCCGTCGCGGACGCCGGCCTGCGGGCCATCGCGCACGACCGGCGCGGCCACGGCCGCTCCACCCCGGTCTACGACGGCTACGACTTCGACACCTTCGCCGACGACCTCGACAGCCTGCTCACCGGGCTCGACCTGCGCGACGCCACCCTGGTGGCCCACTCCATGGGCGGCGGCGAGCTCGCCCGCTACATCGGCCGCCACGGCACCGGGCGGCTGCGCTCCGCCGTCCTGCTGTCGGCGATCACCCCGCGCATGGCGCAGGGCCCCGGCAACCCCCACGGCGTGCCCGGCACCGTCCTCGACGACATCAAGGCCGGCATCCTCACCGAGCGCTCCCAGTTCTGGCAGGACACCTCCGTCAACTTCTTCTCCGCCGACCGCCCGGGCTCCCGGGCCACCCAGGGCAACCGGGACGCCTTCTGGTTCATGGCCATGCAGCAGACCATCGAGGGCGGCGTCGACTGCGTGGACGCCTTCGGCTACACCGACTTCCACGACGACCTGGCCCGGTTCGACATCCCCACCCTGATCGTCCACGGCGACGACGACCGGATCGTCCCCATCGACGCCACCGCCCGCCGCGCCGTCGAGCTCATCCCCGGCGCCGTCCTGAAGGTCTACGAGAACGGCTCGCACGGCATCGCGATGGTCCCCGGCGACAAGGAGCGCTTCAACGCGGACCTGCTGGAGTTCCTGAAGCAGTGAGGCCGGAGCACTTCAGGGCGCGCGGCGCAGGGACCGGACGGTGACGTCGTCGCGGCTGCGGCCCCCGCTCCAGCGGCGGGCCTCGCGGTCCAGGGCCTCGGGCAGCCCTGGACGTCGCCCACCAGCACCCGGGTGCTGTACGGGGTGTCGGCGGCGTCGTACAGGTCGCCGCCGACCAGGGTGTCCTCCTCCACCGGCCGGTACAGCCCGTACAGCCGGATGCCGGGGGTGAGCACCGGCAGCGGGCGCAGCGTAGAACTGCTGGAACTGCTCGGTCCGCCCGTCGGAGCGCCGTGTCTCCAGCAGGCTGCCCGGGACGGCGTCGCCGGCCAGGCCCTGGGCGGTGGCATCGGTCCCGCACGCGGCGGTGAGCCGCTGTGCCGGGGTCGTTCCCGCTGCGCCCGCCGCGGTCGTTCCCGCGAAGGCCGCGGCCAGCACGCCCGCCAGCACGGCTTGTGGAAGTCTCCTGTACACGGTCGGTGAACCTCCCCATTCGGTAGCGGAAAAGGATTGCCCCGTACGGGAGTTGACCTCTTCGCCGGTCCCTCGCGCGGGACCGGGACAGTCTTGCGCGCCGGGGGTCGGGCGGACAGGGCGCCGGTGGGCCGACCGGACGCGATCCGGCCGAACGGCGTACCGGGGCCCGGGACTTGGGGCCATCCGCTCCCCGCCCGCCGGGAGCTGCCCGGGCTCTCAGGCTGTCCGGAACAGTTCGTCCAGGTGGTGGGTGAGGATCGCCAACGCGGCGTCGCCGGTGCGCTGGCGGCCCAGCACGCTGGAGCCGAGGCCGTTGACCATGGTCAGCAGTCCGGCCGCGGTCATCTCGGGGTCCTTGCCGGAGTCGATCTCCCCCGACCGCTGGGCCGCGCGGATCTGCTTCGCGAGGAAGCCCTCCAGCAGGTCGGGCTGGGGCGTTCCGTGCTTCTCCACCAGCGCGGGATCACTGAGCACCAGCGTGTAGTACGCGGCGTAGGTCCGGGTGATCCGGCGGCTCTCCGGGTCGGTCGGCAGGATGCTCGACAGGACCGCGGTCACCAGGGCGCGCGGCGTGGGCGGGGAACCCGCCTCGGTGATCCACCGCGCCATGCGGGCCTGGAGCTGGGTGCCGAGCCGCTCCAGCGCGTCCAGCAGGAGCCCTTCCTTGGTCTCGAAGTAGTACTGCACCAGCCGCAGCGAGACGCCGGCCTCGGCGGCGACCGCCCGCATGCTGGCCGACTGCAGCCCCTGGGTGTCGGCGATGCGCAGCAGCGCCTCGGCGATCTGCCGCCTGCGGTCCTCGTGATCGACCCGCACGTTCATGATTCGACCTCCTGGTACACCCGTATCATGCCGTGATACACATGTATCATGCGAATCAGCCAGTTCAAGAACGACCAGGCCAGGGACCGGTTTCAGGCCGCCTACGAGCGGACCCTGGCGCAGCTGTGGCCCGGAGAGCGCACCGCACTGGACCTCCCGACCGCGTTCGGGACCACCCGCGTCTACCGGACCGGCCCGCAGCACGGCGAGCCGATCGTGCTGCTGCCCGGCTCGGGCGGAAACGCGCTGATGTGGCACCGGTACATCGACACGCTGGCCCGGCACCGCCCGGTCATCGCCGTCGACACGGTCGGCGAGCCGGGCGCGAGCGTGCAGAGCGCCCCGATCGGCGACGGCCGGGACGGCGCCGCCTGGCTGGACGAACTCCTGGCCGCACTGGACGTGACGGACGCCCAGGTGGTCGGCTGCTCCTACGGCGGCTGGCTGGCGCTCAACCACCAGATCCACCACCCCGGACGGGTCGCCTCCCTCACCCTGCTGGACCCCGCGGGCTTCGCCGGTTTCGGCCCCCGCTTCTACGCCTGGCTGATCGCCGGCGGGCTCGCCGCCGCCGCGCCGCGCCCGCTGCGCCCCCGCCTGGCCCGCCTGGTCGGCAACAGCACCGTCCTGGAGGGCGAACTGATGGGCCTGATGCGGGCGTCGATGGGATTTCGCCGCGCACTCCCGGTGCCCCCGGTCTTCTCCGACGAGGAACTGCGCCGCCTGAGCGTCCCGGCGCTGTTCCTGCTCGGGGCGCGCAGCGCCCTGCACGACTCGCGCGAGGTCGCCGACCGCATCGGCGGCCTCGTGCCCTCGGCCCGGGTGGAGGTCGTGCCCGGCGCCGGCCACGCCCTGCCGACCGACCGGCCGGACCTGGTGGCCGACCGCATCCTCCACACCGTCGGCCGGTAGCCCCGCCGGGCGCACGCGCGCGGGGAGCGGGAAGTCGGCGGGGCCGGCTTCCCGCTCGGTACGTCAGGACGGCTGGGCACCGGTGTTCTTCTTCGCGATGATCTTCGCCCTCGCCATGGACGACACCGTCTTCCTGCCCGCCTCCGCCAAGGAGCACTACGAGCGCACCGGCGACCCCGCGAGGCCATGATCGGCGCCCTCGCCCACTCCGGCCGGGTCGTCTTCGCCGCGGCGGGCGTCATGGTCGCCGTGTTCCCCACCTTCGCCCTGTCCGGCCCGCTGCCGCCCAAGGAGATGGGCCTCGTGCTCGGCGTCGCCGTCCTGCCGGACGCGGCCCTGGTCCGGCTCGTCCTGCTCCCCGTGCTGCTGCGCCTGACCGGCCGCGCCGCCTGGCACACCCCGGCCTGGCTGGACCGCGTCCTGCCGAAGATCGGCTTCTCCCACCGCTGACACCCACACCAAGACCCGTACCCGCGCCCGCGACCGGACGGAAACCGGTTGCGGGCGCGGCCGCACGCCTGCGACCGTACGGCTCCCGCCACCACCCCTCCACGAGGCCCGGATGACCATCTACTTCTACGGCGCCGACGAAGCCCCCCACGGCTGCTTCTCCAACTTCTCCCCCCACCCCCTGCACCTCGACGGACACCTCTGGCCCACCTCCGAGCACTACTTCCAGGCCCAGAAGTTCCCCGGCACCCGCCACGCCGACCTGATCCGTCGTGCCCGCACCCCGCTGCGCGCCGCCGAACTCGGCCACGACCCCGCCAAACCGTTGCGCCGCGACTGGGAGCGCGTCAAGGACGACGTGATGCGCCGGGCGGTGGAGGCCAAGTTCCGCGAGCACGCCGACATCCGCGCCGTCCTGCTCGCCACCGGCGACGAGGAGATCGTCGAGGACACCGGCACCGACCACTACTGGGGGCGCGGGCGCACCGGCACCGGCCGGAACATGCTCGGCCGCATCCTGATGCGCACCCGCGCCCGGCTGCGCGCCGAGTTCCCCGCGGGCGACGCCGCAGGTATATGACGGTGCGTCAGGAGCCGGGTGGGGGCGTGGACATCAGGGCGCGCAGCAGGTCGTCGCCCAGGCTCAGGTCGGTCCGCGACTCGTCCGGCAGGTGGTAGTCGCGGTACCAGTCCGCGGGGGCCTCCGGGTGCGGGCCGCTGACCGCCACCCGGCCGGTGCCGTAGGAGGCGACGACGACGGCGGCGCGGTTGTTGGAGTAGCGGGCCAGGACGTCCACGCCCGGGCCGTCGACGTCGAAGTACGGGCCGTCCTGGAAGTACATCCGCTGCGGGCGGCCGCGCCAGGCGACGTCGACGAGATGGTCCTGCTCGTCGGTGACGGTCGCGCCCTGGGAGCGGATGTACTGCCCGGAGTCGCCCGGCAGGAGGTCGTAGCCCGGGTCGCCGGCCAGGTAGCCGCCCATGCACAGGCCCAGGTAGTGCCCGCCGCCGTGGACGTAGTCGCGCACCAGCTCCGGCGAGAAGCCGGGCTCGCGCCGGAGCAGGCCCCACGCGGTGCTCACCTCCTGCCCGTTGGTGCCGCCCGGCTGCACGTACAGCGCGGCGCCGGCCAGCGCGCCCGCGCCGAAGTGCAGCCGCTCCTGCGGACCGAGGTAGTGCACCGCGAAGCCGTCGCGTTCCAGCAGCTCCCGCGCCGCCTCCGGGCAGCCCTCGCAGGCCGCCGGGCCCCGGTAGACCAGGGCGAGCGGCCGCCCGCCGGGGGCGGCGGTGCCGCCGGGGTCGTCGGCCGGGTCGTCCTGGGCGGGGGAGGAGCCGCAGGCGGACGCCGTCAGCACCGCCGCCGCCACCGCCAGGGCCGCCACGGCCCGTCCGAGCCGCCGTCCACCCCTCATGACCCGCACTCCCGCATCGCCGACACCCCTCCCCGGGCCCTTCGCCATGTGCAGCGACGACGCTACGGGCACAGCGGCCCGCACCGCACATCCGCCCCCCGATCGGATGCCCCCGCGCCGCCCCGTTGACGAGCCGACCGGGCCGGCCTGCCCGGTCGGGGCCACCGGCCGGACGGGGCCGGGCGACCGGCGGGCGAGGCCGGCACCCCGCGAGCGGCCCGGCCAACTCGGCCGGTCAGTCGGTCAGCGCGCCGAGCCAGCGCAGTGCGCTGAGACTGGGCAGGAACGCGTACTCGCCGCCGCGGGTGGTGACGAACCCCGGCAGGTCCCGCAGCCTGCGACGGACCGGGCGGCGGGGGATGGTGTAGTCGTGCGGTCCGTCGCCGGTGGCCGCGATGGGGTCGCGGGCGTCCCCGGCGCCGAAGAAGACGCCGTCGTTGAGCCACTGCGACTGGGCGAACTCGAACTGGCGCCCGAGGTGTGCGCCCACGAACGCGAACATCAGGCCGCGGTCGGCACCGTCGTCGACCGTCACGCCGTCAGGCAGCAGGGGGCCGTAGGCGGTGCCACGGCGGATCATGCGGTGCAGGCGGGGCTCACCGGCGACGGCCGCGTCGCGGGGGTTCGCGCGGCGGATGTGGCAGCCGCCGGGCGTGACGAACCCGCCGGGGTCGTCGCAGGCGTACCCGAACACGTTGTTGCGCGTACGGTCGGCGCCGAGGGCCGGGTCGTCGCGCTCGGGCGCGAGCGCGAGCGGGGCGCCGCTGCGCCACCTGCCCATCAGCTTGGCGGCGAGCAGTTCCGCGTCGTCGGGGCCGTCGGAGTTCTGTTCGAGGAAGCGGCGGAACGCGGCGACGTCCTGGCGGAGCTTGCGGAAGGCGACGTAACTGCCGTTGCGGCCCAGGACGTCGGGTTCGGTGGTCTGTACGCCGCCGAGCTCGTCGGGCTGGCCGAGGACGAACTCGCCGGCCTTGAGCGGCTGTTCGCGGGGGTTGGAGCCGGGGACGTCGCTGCCCTCGACGGCGGGATGGCTGATGCCGTCGCGGTAGCCGAACGGCTCGGTCTCGGTGGGCAGGGCGTGGCACTCCTGGCGCCAGATCGCGGTGACGCCGGACAACTGCCGGAAGGCGGGCCGGGCCCGGTCGATCGCGGCTTCCAGCAGCGCGGTGTCGGGGGCGAGGGCGGTGAGGACCACGTGCACGTCCGGGCCGCCCAGCGGCTGCTCCCAGTGTTCGGGGCTGCTGGGTCCGATGTCACCGAGCGCGGTGGCGCGGGCGGCCATGCCCTGGCGGAACTCCCACGCGAACGTGTCCAGTGCGCTCTGCGGCACGCCCAGCGCGCGCAGGCCCTGGTAGGTGACGGCGACGCTGACCCAGGTCTCGCCGAGCGGGCTGAGGGTGTCCGCGGCCGAGGTGACCACCGACGCGGCACGGCGCATCAGCTCGCGGCCGTGGGCGCGGTCGTCGATGCGGAACAGGACGTACGTCGCCGCGTACGGCGACGGGCGCGGGCTGAGCACACCCCGCTGGATGTCGTGCAGGTCCACGCTGGCTCCTTCCCCGGCTGCTCGGCGATTCCCCGGCTCTACGTGGTGACGACGTTGCGCCAGAAGGCGCGCAGGCTCTCGTCGCCGCCGAACAGGGAACTGAAGATGGTCGAGTCGGCCATGAGGACGTCCCCGGCGCGCGGGCCCGCCGGGGGCAGCCACAGGAACATGTTGAACTCGGTGTTGCCGGCCTCGGTGAACGGGTGCGGACGGCTCAGGTCGACGGGCTGGCGGCCCAGCACCAGAGCGGCCTGCTCGTCGTCGGTGGTGACCGCGTAGTGCGGCAGGTGCAGGTGGAAGTTGAAGGTGGTCACCCCGGTCAGCCAGCCCCGGGTGTCGAGGTCGCGGTTGACCGAGAGCGGGGCGATGCGGCCCGGTCCGACCACCGCCGGACGCAACCCGTAGCGGTTCTCCACCGGCACGCCGAGCCCCTCCATCAGCGAGCGGGTGTAGCGGCCGAAGCGCTGCTGGCGCGGTACGAGCAGGTCGCCGTGGTGGTGGTACTCGATGTCACGCACCGCGAGGTCGTCGCCGGCGCCGACGTCGTGATGCGGGCCCAGCACCAGGCAGGTGCCCTCCCGGCCCGCCCAGTCGCGCAGCGCCTCGATCTCCTCGGCGGCGGCCTGCTGCCCGGTGACCATGTGGTCCAGGCCGAACACGAACAGGGTGTCGGTGTCGGCCAGCACCCGCTCGTCCAACGGGGTGACGAACCCGGCCTGGTCGATGCGCTGGTACATGGCGACCGGGTGCCCGGTGGTCTCGGCGACGAAGTCCTGGAACGGCTCCCACGCCCAGAAGAACAGCTCCAGGGTGCCGGCGATGCCCTGCTGGAACCGCATCGGATCGGACCACTGGGGCTCCTCGTAGGCCGGCCACGCGACCCGCCGCACCTCGGTCATCGTGGAGAACCGGTTGTCCAGCTCCGCCGGGTTCCTGCCGGCCTCGCCCGGATAGCTCCACGCCACGTAGACGCTGACCCGGCGCCGACCGGGTGTGTACGGCCGCGGCCGGTGCCTGGTGTTGTAGACGCGCGCCGTGCGCTGGTCGTTCATGGGTCCTCACTGGAGCTGGTCGAGCATCTCGGACAACGCGTTCCTGACCCGCAGCGCCTTCTTCACCTCGTCGGCGGTCACGTACGGGTACTCGCCGTACTCGATGAAACTCGGGCACTGGTGTTCGCGCACGAATCCGACGAACGCCTCCGGATTGGTCCTCCAGTCCTCCGGAAAACCCTCCAGGTGCTCGAACGCCGTGTTCACCCCGGCCCTGGTGAACAGCGCGATGGCGTCCTCGGTGTACTTGTCGAAGTCGGTGTCGAAGATGCCCTGGTACATGAACCTGGTGTCGTCGTCGAACAGCACCCAGCGCAGGTAGTGCAGCTTCAGCGGCGCGAGCAGGTGCGGATCGGACGCGAGGGCCTCGGCCAGGGTGTTGCCGTACGCGCGCAGCGCGTCGGCGTGCCCGGACTTCACCTTCGCGATGATCGTGAAGCCGTAGCACGCCGGTGTGCGCGGAAAGACCGGACCGTACTTGCCCTGTTCCAGGTGGCTGGTGTCCTTCGGGAGCACCATCGCCGCGGGCTTGATCTCCATGTCGTGCCCCATTCACAGCAGCCGAGACGAACGTCCACCCCTGCGCCTGCGACTATACGAGCCCATGGGGCAGATGACCCTTTTGTCCGGATGGGGTAGGGCGGCCCCGGCGGGGGCGGGGGTGTCCTGGCGGCCCTGACCACCCTGGCGGTGGCCGGGGCGGGGCGTCCGTCGGCGCCGGCCCCTCCGGAATTGACCCATGAAAACGGTGCCAGATTGCCACCTGATGGCCGGTCTTTCCGGTCCTAGTCTGGTCACATGACGACGACGAAGAACACCACCGCCCCCGCCCCCGTGCTGACCCGCCACGCCGAGGCCGAGACCTGCGCCGACCCGAGCAGCACCATGACCCTGCTCGCCGACTCGGCGCACACCGAGGGCGGGTTCACGAGCTACCGCTCCACCTTCGCCGAGGGCGCGGTCGGGGCCCCCGCGCACTTCCACACCCGGGCGTGGGAGCTGTTCTTCGTGATCAGCGGCTCGCTGCGGGTGCTGGTCGGCGAGGAGGTCACGATCCTGGGCGAGGGCGACTTCCTCGCCGTGCCGCCGCACACCCCGCACGCCTTCGCCGCCGCCCCGGGCGCCGAGGCCGACGTCCTGTTCGTGTTCACCCCGGGCATGGACCGCTTCGACTACCTGCGCCTGCTGGGCCGCGTCATGCGCGGCGAGGCCGACCCGGGCGCGATCGCCGCCTCCGCCGGGCGCTTCGACAACCACTACGTCGACAGCCCCGCCTGGCGCGCCGCCCTGGCCTCCTGAACGCGGGGCGGCCGGGCCGGGCGGGGGCCGGGCGCTCCCGACAGGCCGGGGCGAGCCGGGTGTGGAACGGTGGAGGCCGGGGGTCCCGGTTGCGAGAGGAGTGGCCAATGTCGTCGAAGCGTCGCCGCAAGAAGAAGGCCCGGGCCAGGCGCGGGGCCAACCACGGCCGCCGCCCCCAGTGCTGAGTCCTGAGTTCTGAGCCCCGAGCGCCGGCCCGGCCCGCAATCCGCTCCGGCAGGGTGGGCGCGGGGTGGCCGGGGAGCGCAGGACGGGTGGGAAACGCAGGACGGTTGGGAAACACAGAGAGACCGCTCGGGCCGCTGGGGCCGGGCGGTCTCTGCTGTTCGGACGGGCCCATGCGCCAACACGGCCCGCTGCCGGTGTTCCCGAAATGTTTGGAGTAGACAGCGCCCCCGGGTTCCGGACCCGCAGGTCTGGATGACGCTGCTGCACATCGTCACATTCGGCCAGGACGGCTACAAGGGCAGGTTGCACAAAAATGCATCAAATTCCGGTTTCGAGTCTCTGAACTGCGTTGATATCGAAGGGTTGTGACGAGATCACGGGCCGGGGCCGGGATTCTGGCGCATCAATCCGCGCGATGTTCACCGAACCGATTGGGAATCACCCGTATGCCTGACAGAGTGTTGTGCGAACGGGTACCTCGTGTGACGCCAACCACCGAAGTGCCCGCCCGTTGGAGTAGACAGTGATATAGGAGGACCTCCTCGATGACGAGGAAGCGGAAGAAGAAGCCCGCCCCCGCCCACTGTGCCGCAGACCACCCGGCGCCGTCGCGTCCGGGCCTGCCGTGGCTGCCCGGCCCCGCGCAGACGGCCGTGGTCGTCGTGGTGGTGGTCGTGGCCGCCGCCCTGGTAACGGCGGGCATGTCGGCGGGAGCGGCACTCGAACTGGCCACCGGCGGCTGCCTGTTGGCCGTCAGGCTCCGGCGGGAGCGGGCCTAGAGGGGAACCCCTGCCCGCCGATGGGACGCCACGAGAAACCGATCGCGGCGACCGAGCCGGCCCTGGGCCGGCTCGCCGCGTGGCTGCGCGAGCAGCGTGACCGGGCCGGACTGACCTACCGTCAGCTCGCCACCCGGACCAACTACCACTCGACCACCCTGCAACGGGCCACCAGCGGCCGGACCATGCCGAGCTGGGAGGTCGTCGAGGCCCTCACCCGGGCCTGCGACGGCGACCTCAAGACGGCCCGCCGCAAGTGGACCCACGCCAACTACTGGGCCCACGTACCCCGGGCCTCCGGGACCCAGCGCCGAGCGCCCCGGCGCCTCAACCCCGAGCAGGTCGACTCCCTCGCCGACCTGCGCCGGGCGATGCACGAGATGCGGCGCAAGGCCGACTGGCCCTCCCTGGAGGAGCTGGACCGCCGGGCCCGGGCCAGGGGAGGGCGCCTGCCCTCCAGCACCCTGGCGCTGGTCCTCAAGGGCGAGGCCCCGCTGCGCAGGACCGTGTTCGTCACCTACCTGGAGGTCTGCGGGGTCAAGGAGGCCCGCCGCGAGCTGTGGGCGGCCGCCTGGGAGCGGACGAACAACGCCCGCCTCCCGGCACCGGTGAACTCCCGTACGTACCAACGGGAGTTCACCCGGGCCATGCGGTCCTCCAGCAGCGGCACCTCGACGGACATCCTGTTCAGGCTGTGGGTGACCCTGCGCAACAGCCTGGCCGCCGACCGCGCCGAGGACGCCGGGCACCCCGGCCACCCCGCCGCGGCGGGCCGCGACGGCACCGGCGACAGCCCGCCGGTGCTCGTGTGACCGGGTCCGCGGACGGGGACGCGCCACCGGCGCCCCCGTCCGCGGACCAGCACCCACCCGCGCCACCCCGGGAACCCACCATGCCGACACCACCACGACAGCCGACCACCGTCACCGCCGGCACCGCCACCGGGCCGGCCCTGGGCCTGTGGGCGCTGTACGACCTCCACCTGCGCCACTACCTGGACTACGCCGCCCTGCTGCTCACCCCGGCCGACGCCCCGCTGGCCGTCCAGGGCGCCTTCGAGGACCTCAGCGGCCAGTGGCTCGACGCCCTGGCCACCGCCAGCCCGGCGGCCTGCGCCTGGCAGGCGGTCCGCCGCCGCGTCTGCGCCCTGGCCGGCCCGCGCCCGCTCGGGCCGGTCGCCCACCTCACCGCCCCCCAGCAGGACGTCCTCCTGCTGCACCTGGTCCTGGACCTGCCCGCCGCCGAGGTCGCCGCCGTGACCGGCACCGAACCGGGCGCCGTCCATGTGCAGTTGCGTTCCCTGGCGGCCGAACGCCGGTAGCGCCGGCGCCCGTTCCCGCCCAGCCCGTCCCCGCCCAGCCCGAACCCGCTCCGTCCGAACCCGTCCGGCCCGCCGTTCGCCCCGACGCCGCCTGACCGGCCGGCGCGGGCCGGTGCGATGGAGCCGGTGCGATTGAGCCGAGCGGCGGTCGGCGGCCGTTGACTTCGAGGGAGGCGCGCCCGCCCGGACGGCGCGCCAGGACGTCAGGAGTGCGGCCATGCTCAGGTTCCACGGCGCGTGGCGGATCACGGTGGTCGGCAAGGACGCGAGCTTCGACCAGCGTGCGGTGGTGCGCGGCCCCTACGGCACCCGGGTGGTCCCCGGCCGGGTCGGCGCCATGCTGGAAGTCGACGAGGACAGCTGGACGCTGGCCCTGGAACACCACCTGTGGGGCCGCACCTGGCAGCCGAACCTGCGGGTCACCCCCGGGCCCGTCACCGAACGCGACGGCGTCCGCAGCCGCTTGGTGACCAGCAACGACTGCCACTGGCCCGGCAAGGCCATGGACTACGTCAACTTCGTCATCCGCCTCGACCAGGTCCTCGCCCCGGCCCCCGCCCCGATCCGGGACACACGCCGCCCCGTCGAGGCCCTGCCCGCCGCGCCGCGGGCCGTCCGCACCTCCTCCTCCGGCGGCCTCGGCGCGCCCGCGCCCCGCCCGGCGGAGACCACGGGCACCCCGGCCCACCCCGGCGCCCCCGCCCGGACCGGCATCCCGGCCCAGCCCGGCACCCCGGCCCGGCGCGCCACCACCCCCTGGTAGCCCGCCGGCCGCAGCGGCACGCCCGATAAAGTCCCAGGTGAGCGCCGCCCACCCGAGGAGACCCCGCCATGCCGACCGCCCCCGCCACCGGAGCCCCCGCCGACCGCCCGCCCATCGCGCGCTACGGCCTGGGCACCGCGGCCGTCGGCCGGCCCGGCTACATCACCCTCGGCCGCGACGCCGACCTGCCCGCCGAACGCACCGTCGAGGCGCTGCGCGAGCGTACCCACGCCCTGCTCGACGCCGCGTACGCCGCCGGCGTGCGCTACCTCGACACCGCCCGTTCCTACGGCCGCGCCGAGGAGTTCGTCGCCCAGTGGCTGGCCGAGCGCCCCGCGGCCGCGGCGCAGGTGACGGTCGGCAGCAAGTGGGGCTACACCTACACCGCCGGCTGGCAGGCCACCGGGGTGGCCGCGCACGAGGTCAAGGAGCACTCGACGGCGGTGTTCGACCGCCAGGTCCGCGAGAGCCGGGCGCTGCTGGGCCCGCACCTGGACGTCTACCTGGTCCACTCCGTCACCCCGGACAGCCCCGCCCTGACCGACGCCGCCCTGCACGCCCGCCTGGCCGACCTGGCCGGACAGGGCGTGCGGGTCGGCCTGTCCACCAGCGGCCCGGCCCAGGCGGACACCATCCGCGCCGCCCTGAAGGTCACCGTGGACGGCCGGCCGCTGTTCGCCGCCGTCCAGGCCACCTGGAACCTGCTGGAACCCTCCGCCGCCCCGGCCCTGGCCGAGGCCCACGCCGCCGGCTGGCTGGTGGTCGTCAAGGAGGGCATGGCCAACGGCCGCCTGGCCGGCCGCAACGCCACCGGGGACGACACCGCCGCGCTGCGCGCCCTCGCCGCCCGCACCGGCGCGCCCGTCGATGCCCTCGCCCTGGCCGCGGCCGCCGCCCAGCCCTGGGCCGACCTCGTCCTGTCCGGCGCGGCCACCGTCGACCAGCTCGCCTCCAACCTCACCGCCGCCACCCTGCACCCCGCCCCCGAGGACCTGGCCGCCCTCGCCGCCCTGGCCGAACCCGCCGAGGCGTACTGGCGCACCCGGGCCGCCCTGCCCTGGGCCTGACGCCCCGCCCGCCTTCCCCGCCGGCGGTGCCCACCGCCGCCGTCCGCTGTCGGCGCCCCCGGTGTCGAGGCCCGAGGCCTGGCCGATGTGCTGCTGTCCGTACGGGAGGCGCGCCTCGGCCTGGTCCGGGCGGGCAGCGGTGCCGAGGCGCTGGCCGCCTGCGGGTGGAGCGGCCCGGTCAACTACGAGGACGACACCGCCAGGATCGCCGCCGTGCTCGCCGCCGTGCTCGCCGACTGGGAGCGGCGATTCGGCGCCCAGGTCGTCCAGGTCGGCTTCGACACCCTGGAGTTGAGCGTCGCCGTCCCGCCCGCCACGCTTGCCGAGGCCCTTCCGCTGGCCGCCGAGCACACCGCGTTCTGCCCCGACCTCGTCTTCCAGGGCGTCGGCACCCTGACCGCCTACGCCGAAGGCCTCGTCGACAACCACCAGTGGTCGTTCTGGTGGGACTGACTCCGTACTGACCCCGGACTGACCCCGTACTGCCCCCCGGGCCGGTCAGTACTCGGAGCTGGGCGCGGCGGTGGTGGGCCCGAGGTCGGGCTGGTCGCGCAGCTCCACCGCCTCGCCGTGGTGGTCGAGTTCGAGGACGACGAGGTCGTTGGCGCCCGCGCGCCACAGCGGTGCGGGGGCGTAGAGGGTGCGCTGCGGGCCGGCGGCGCTGTAGCGGCCGAGCAGGAAGCCGTTGAGCCACAGCAGGCCGCGTCCCCAGCCGGGCAGGGCGACGAAGGCGTCGGCGGGGGAGTCGAGGGCGGCGGTGAAGCGGTGGAACGCCGGGTGGCCCGCGCGCGCCGCCACCGACTCCTCGAAGGCCAGACGCCCCAGGTCGGTGAGCGGCAGTGGCCGGATCTGCCAGCCGAACAGCCGCTGGCCGCCGTGTGAGACCCCGCGGGTGATGCCCTTGCGGTCGTCCATCTGCGGGCCGTAGTTCACCCGCCCGAGCGCCTCGACCAGGATGTCCAGGGTGGCCCCGTCCGGGCCGGTGGCCAGCGGCAGCGTCGCGCCGGGGGAGTTGCGGTCCAGGACGCCGATCGGGCGCCCGTCGGCGAACACGTGCGCGCGGTCCGCCAACCCGTCGATGCGCAGCGGGAGTTCGGTGCGCGGCCCGGGCACCCGGGTGCGGTAGTGGATCAGCCCGCGGTCCTGTCCGACCTGCTCCATCGGCAGCGGCGCCGCCCGCTCCAGCGGTTCGGCCAGCGCGTCCAGGCTCTCCAGCAGTTCGGCCCGCCCGTCGGCCCGGGCCAGCCGCTGCGGCGCCACCCGCGGCGGGTCGGCGGGCAACTCGCCCTGGGGCAGGGGTAGATGGCGCCCGATGACCTCCCGCAGCGCGTGGAACTTCTCGGTCAGCTCGCCCGCCTCGCCGATCGGCGCGTCGTAGTCGTAGCTGGTGACGGTGGGCTCGTACCCGGCGTCGCAGGGGTGGGCGCCCGAGTGGTTGGCGCCGGACCACAGGCCGAAGTTGGTGCCGCCGTGCGCCATGTACAGGTTGACGGAGGCGCCGGTGGCGAGGAGTTCGGCGAGCGAGGCGGCGCTCTCCTTGGCGTCGCGCACGTGGTGGGGCAGACCCCACTGGTCGAACCAGCCGATCCAGAACTCCATCGCCGCCAGCGGCCCCTGCGTCTGGGTGCGGCGCAGCACCGCCAGCCGTTCGGGGGCGCGCGAGCCGAAGGTCGCGGTGGCCAGGTGCCCGGGGATGGCGCCGCCCTGCTGCATGGTGTCCTGGGCGCCGTCGGCGGTGAACAGCAGGCAGTCCACGCCCCGGCGGACCAGTCCGTCGCGCAGGTGGCGCAGGTAGGCGGCGTCGTCGCCGTAGCTGCCGTACTCGTTCTCCACCTGCACCGCCACCACCGGCCCGCCCCGGCTCGCCAGCAGCGGCAGCACCTCGGGCACCAGCGCGTCGAACCAGCCGTCCACCTCGGCCAGGTACGCCGGGTCGGCGCAGCGCAGCCGCAGCCCGTCGACGGCCAGCAGCCGGGCCGGCAGCCCGCCGAACTCCCACTCCGCGCAGATGTACGGCCCGGGCCGCAGGATCACGTCCAGCCCCAGGTCGCCGGCCAGGCGCACGAAGCGGGCCACGTCCCGCCACCCGGTGAAGTCCACCTCCCCGCGTCGCAGCTCGTGGAAGTTCCACGGCACGTAGGTGTCCACGGTGTTGACGCCCAGCGCCCGCAGCCGCCGCAGCCGGTCCTCCCACAGCTGCGGATGCACGCGGAAGTAGTGCAGCGCCCCGGAGACGATCCGGTGCGCCACCCCGTCACGCAGGAACCCGGTGGCGTCGTACTCGAGCATGTGCGGACCCGCTTCCGGTCGGGGACGGCCACAGTGGGCCACGAGCGTAGCGACCGGCGGGGCGTTCGTCGAAGCGCGTGTCGGCAGCCGCCGTCGGGGCCGAGGGGCGTGAACGCCCACGGCCGAGGGCGGGCGCCGGGGTCGGCGCCCGCCCTGACCGACGCCGCCCTGCACGCCCGCCTGGCCGACCTGGCCGGACAGGGCGTGCGGGTCGGCCTGTCCACCAGCGGCCCGGCGAGCAGTCCTGACTCCGAATCAGCTGACATCCGCCCATCCAATACGGGCACCCACCGCCGCCTCCCGGGGAACGTCCGCCCCCGCTGTCAGCGGTGTCGGGTCCCCCTTGGGGGAGGAAGTCGGCGGGGCCGACTTCTCATGCACGTCGGAAGCGGCGGGAGGGTCGAGAAGGCGCCGCCGCCCCGGGCCGGGGCGGCGGCGCACAAGCAACATCAGCTGGTGCCGAATTCTCCCGTGCGGACGGCGGTGACGAAGGACTGCCAGGCGGCGGCGGGGAAGACGAGGGCCGGGCCGTGGGGGTCCTTGGAGTCACGGACGGGCATGATGCCGGTGAACCCGGGAGCGACCTCGACGCACTGACCCCCGTCGGAACTGTGGGAGGACTTGACCCAGTGGGCAGAGGACAGGTCGAAGCGGGAGCTCATGGTGCCAGTTCCTTCCGGATGCTTCTGATCATGGCCAGGGACTCGGCCCTGGGCGGCGCGTCTACCTGAAGACGATCGTATCTCCTGCGCCACGTCACGACAGTGGCCCGATCGCGTTCGAGGAAACCCCGGTGCAGTGTCTCGGTGTATCCGAGCTGGGTGTTGTCCCCGACGGTCAGCAGCGTGACGGCTGAGCGGAACGATCGGTGGACCCCCATGGTGAAGGGGACGACCTGCACCAGGACGTTCGGCAGTCCTTCGGCCAGGTCTTCGAGCCGCTGGAGCTGTTCCGCCATGACGGCGGGACCACCGAGCCGCCATCGAAGAGCACTCTCGTCGAGGGCGACGAAGACCAGGGGCGGGGGCGTGCGCTCCAGGAACTTCTGCCGGGCCATCCGGAAGTTGAGACGTTCCTCGGCCTGGTCGGCGGTGACCTCGCCCAGATCCACGGCACCGGCCAACTCGGCCTCGGCGTAGGCCCGGGTCTGGAACAACCCTGGGATGAGGCCGATTTCGAACAGCCTTATCTCCGTGGCCTGGGTCTCGTGCTTGGTGAACTCGGCGAATCCCTCGGCGAGACCGGCACTGTTGGAGGCCTGAAGCCACATCAGCGTCAGGGAGCCGTGGGTCCCGAGGACTTCGTCCGCCTTCTCGGCGAATCGTCTCGACACCTGCTTCGTGGCAGTTTCAGCGACCGAGATCGTGGACGGGTGGCACCCGATGCGCCTCGCAAGCTGGCCCTGGGTGAGGCCGGCCGCCTGTCGTGACCTGCGAAGCAGTACTCCGAAGGGGGCCCAGCGGCTTGACTCTGGATCGATTTCCCTGATGTTCACCATGGGTACTCCAACGTGGATGCCCTGGAAGACAAGTCCATCTTCGCTTCCGATGCTAGGTGGCGCCGGGCCACCATGTGCACAGAACGTGAAACATCGATCGCGGAGGGTTCTCTCATGCCCCATGGCCAGGTTCCCCGCCTCCACGGCTACGGCGTCCGCTGGGACGCCGAGGCCCGGTGCTACCGGGTCCTCAACGAGGTCACCCGGGAGTGGCTGCGCCAACCGACCGGTGAGCCCAAGGGGTTCAGCTCCTTCTCCGTTGCCTACAGTGCCTGGCGCGCCTTCGAGGTCCACAAGCGGCCGGGGGAGTGATCATGTCCTCGATGCTCTCCCGCGCGACCGCCGAGCGGCGGCGGCAGGCTGCCGACGTCCTGGACGACCTGACGACCGTCCTCGCCCTGGGTGGGGTGAGGTTGCCGTCCGTCGAAGTCGACTGGGAGCACGGCCGTTTGACCGGGTGCTACCTGGTGAGTCTGGGCTCGGCCCGTGCCGTCGAACTCCTGAGGATCGTCGACCTGCTGCGCAAAGGGCTGCGCTACGAGCGCCTCACGCATGACGACTGAACTCCTCGCCCGCCTGCTGTGGTTGGCTGGCTTCTCCCTCGTGCTCCTCGCCGCTCTCAGGAAGTGAACCCCCGATGCAAGACCCCCGCCTCCTGGCCAAGCCGCCGGTGTGCCGGCTCGGCTGCCTCGTCCTCGTGCGCAACCGGCTCGGCGACGTCCTCCTGGTCGACCCGGACTACATGGACGGGCTGATCCTGCCCGGCGGCGCCGCGAAGCCGAACGAGCCCCCGCACCTCGCCGCCGCCCGGCACCTCCACACCGAGACCGGCCTCAACCGCCGCCTCACCGACGTCCTCGCCGTCGACTTCACCCCCGCCGACCGCCACCTGGAACGCCTCAGCCTCGTCTTCGACGGCGGCACCGTCCGCGACGACGCCCGTCTCACCGTCCCGCCCCAGCACCGCAGTGGCCTGCTCGGTGCCCGCTTCGTCCCCGTCCGCCAACTCCCCGACGTCATGGCGCCCTCCCAAGTCTCCCGCGTCACCGAATCCCTCGCCAACCGCTCGCTGCCCGTCCTCCTCCACGGACAGCGCACGGCCTGATCGGCGCCGCCGGAAAACAGGTGGCCGACTCGGGGTCGGCGCGCGCACATCGGCCCAGGCGGTGACGTGTTCGGCACTTCGGCTGAATGATGCCTGTGGCGGCCGCTGCCGCAGCGGCACCTCCCCCGGGGCCGACGGCACCTGCTGGGTGAACTGCGGCAGCACGCCCACCCTCGTCCGTCCGCTGGCATCTCCGCGATCTACCGTGCCGCCGACCTGCTCAATCAGCTGACGACCAATTCGAACGTCACCCCTGATCAGGACACCTCCGCTACGCGTACGCGGACGAGGTGGCGCCGCCCAACCCCGACGAGCCGTTGTGGCGGTACCAAGGTGACTGGAACGGGTTGGAGTAGTCGCACGGCATGGGAGAGGGCGGGCGCCGGGGTCGGCGCCCGCCCTCTCCCTCCGTGCCCCCGTGGCGGAGGGTCAGCTCCAGGGGTTGGCCGGCTGGTCGTTGATGGCGGTCCAGAAGCGGGTGCCGGCGGGCAGGGTGCCGTTGGCCCACAGGCCCCAGCCCGCGCCGTCGTGGAACTCGGCCATCCTGAAGCCGGTGCCGAAGTAGCCGGCGCAGAGCTGGTCGGCGGCGGCCCGGCTGGAGAGCTGGCTGCCGGAAGTGGGGACGGTGGCCTTCACCTCGCCGCCGGCCCAGCTGTGGTAGCCGCTGGTGGGCACGCCGGCGGGGGCGGGGCGGCCGTCCTGCTTGAGGCACAGCACGGGCAGCTGCGCGGAGGCGGGGGTGTCGCCGCTGTACGCGTTGCTGGTGGTGTCGTTGCCGACGTGCACGACGTTGTCGGCGCGCTGCTCAAGGGTGGCCCAGGTCATGCCGCTGTGGGTGGCGACGCGGCCGAACAGGGCCTCGTAGGTGCTGCGGTAGATGTCCCACTCCTGGTACCCGCCGTCGTTGCAGGGGAACATGTAGAGCCGCCAGCCGCCGCCGATCCTGTGCTCGGTGTTGTCCAGGCACTGGGAGGTGGAGATGTTCTGCAGCCGCACCCCGATCAGGTCGTACCTCGACGTGCTGTCGGCCGCGGTCCACGGCGTGACCCGCCACTGCTGCGAGGTGTCGTTGGCGACGCACCCGGCGCTGGCGGGGGTGTAGTCGGCGGTCAGGCAGTAGCGCTGGTCGTTGGTGTTGTTGAGGGTGTAGACGCTCGGCAGGCCCGGGACGGGCTTGAACACCCACTGGCCCGGGCCGTCGGCCGGCGCGCAGGGGTGCAGGCGCGTGCCCGTCAGCACGCCGTCGGGACAGCGCTCGGACTTCTGGTTGAACAGGACCGACGAGGGGGTGTCGGCCGAGGCGGCGCCGGGGACCAGCACCAGGCCGGTCAGGGCGAGCGCGATGCCGAGGACGACACGCCGGACTAACGAACGCACAGGGCTCTCCAGGAAGGGGAGACGACGGGGGACGGCGGCCGGACCGGGTGGCACGGGGGTGCCCTCCGGGCCGCCCGCCGCCGTCAGCTTGTCAGCGTCCGATCAGTCGCCGGTATCCCAGTTTTCTGGGGGGTCGCCCGGCACCCCACCCCACCACCCGGCCGGCGCCCCGGCGGTCACCGCCGTCCCGGACTCCTGGGAGCGCCACGGCGATCCAACTGCCCTGCCCTGTCGGCGTGTTGGCTGCCCCGTCAGGGCCGGGGCCAGGGGCGGCCGTCGAGGTGCTCGATGTCGGTGTTGAAACGGCGCAGGTAGGCGGCGAAGGCGGTGACGTCCTGGGCGGACCAGTCGGCCATCACCCGGTCCAGGGCCGCCACGTGGGCCTCGCGCTCCTCGTCCAGGCGGCGGTCGCCCTCGTCGGTGAGGCGGAACTTGCGGGCCATCCCGCCGTCCGGGTCGGCGATCCGCTCGACCAGGCCGGCGCGCGTCATGGCGGCGGTCTGCCGGTTGAGGGTGGAGGCGTCCAGGTTGAAGGCCTCGCTCAGCTCGCCGATGGACATCGGGCCCTGGATGCGGATGCGGCTGAGCAGGATGTACGCGCTGCGCTCCAGGGTGCTGCCGCTCGGGCGGGCGGCGGACTGGCTCAGGTAGTGGTGGCGGCCGAGCACCATGTACTCGAACTCGACCAGGTGCGTGCGTTCGCCCATGCTGTGCTCCCTCGCCCTTCATCCTCATCGCCGCAGCGCTGACCTGCGGGTTTCGCGGGTCCTGCCCAGTATGGCAAAGGGGTGTGACCCGGCCATGTAGTGTGCTCGATACATATGATGTGCACGATACATATCAAGCGCATCCAGTCTCCGAGGAGTCCCGCCATGGACGGCCCCCAGCCCGCCGGCCCGACCGCCACCGGCACGTCCACCACCGGCATCGTCGCCACCCTCGCCTTCACCGGCACCGTGGCCGCGATCATGCAGACCCTGGTCACCCCCCTGATCGGCGAACTGCCCCGCCTGCTGCACACCGCGCCGTCCAACGCCTCCTGGGCGATCACCGCGACCCTGCTCGCCGGCGCCGTCTTCGTCCCCATCAGCGGACGCCTCGGCGACCTGCTCGGCAAACGCCGCATGCTGCTGGCCTGCTGCGTACCGCTGTTCATCGGCTCGGTCCTGTGCGCACTCGCCTCCGCCGCCGTCCCGATGATCGTCGGCCGCGGCCTGCAGGGCATGGGCATGGGCGTCGTCCCGCTCGGCATCAGCCTGCTGCGCGAGGTCCTGCCGCCCGAACGCCTCGGCTCCGCCATCGCCCTGGTCAGCGCCTCGATGGGGATCGGCGGCGGCCTCGGCCTGCCGATCGCCGCCGCCGTCGCCCAGTACGCCAGCTGGCGGTCCCTGTTCTGGGGCGCCGCCGCCCTCACCCTGGTCGCCGCCGCGATGATCCGCTTCCTCGTCCCCGCCCCCGCCCAGCGCCCCGCCGCAGGACGCTTCGACCCCGTCGGCGCGGCCGGCCTGGGCGCCGGCCTGATCTGCCTGCTCCTGCCCGTCTCCAAGGGCGCCGACTGGGGCTGGACCGCTCCCCTCACCCTCGGCCTGTTCGCCGCCGCCGTCGTCCTGCTGCTCGCCTGGGGCCGGTGGGAACTGCGCTGCGCCGAACCGCTGGTGGACCTGCGGGTCACCGCCCGCCCCCGGGTGCTGCTGACCAACGCGGCCTCCGTCCTGGTCGGCTTCGGCATGTACGCGCAGGCGCTGATCATCCCCCAGCTGCTCCAACTGCCCGAGGCCACCGGCTACGGCCTGGGCCGGTCGATGCTGGCGATGGGCCTGTGGATGGCACCCTCGGGCCTGATGATGATGGCCGTCTCACCGCTGGGCGCACGCCTGTCGGCCGCCCGCGGCCCCAAGTTCACCCTGGTCGCCGGCGCCCTCGCGATCGCCGTCGGGTACGGGCTCTCGATGGTCCTGATCGGCTCCACCGGGGGCGTGCTGGTGGTGACGCTGGTGTGCAACGGCGGCGTGGGCCTGGCCTACGGTGCGATGCCCGCGCTGATCATGAGCGCGGTGCCGCTGTCCGAGACGGCGTCCGCGAACAGCTTCAACACCCTGATGCGCTCGCTCGGCACCTCCGTCTCCGCCGCCGTGGTGGGCGTGGTCCTCTCCCAGCTCACCACCACCCTGGGCGGCCACACCTTGCCGTCGGAGAGCGGCTTCAGGGTCGGCCTGCTGATCGGCTGCGGCGTGGCCCTCGCCGCCGCCGCGGTCGCCGCCACCATCCCCGCCCCGCCCGCCGCCGCGCCCGCCGGCCGCCCGGCCCCCGCCAAGGACGCCGCGACGACCTGACCACCCGTCGGACTACCCTGCTCCTGCACCGCCGCCCCCGGCACCCACCGGGGGCGGTCCCGACTACGTACCCCCTGCCGATCCGTGACGGATTCGGCCCCACCCCGGCCGGCCGTACCGTCGCAGACGACGGACACCCGACCAACCCGCAGGAGAACCGCGATGACCGCCTACGCCCTCGCCCACGTCCACTCGGTCGAGTTCGGCCCCGACATCGTCGAGTACCTCCAGCGCATCGACGCCACCCTGGACCCCTTCGACGGCCGCTTCCTGATTCACGACAGCCCCGTCGAGACGGTCGAGGGCACCTGGGGACCGGGCCTCATCCTCATCGCGTTCCCCGACCGCGAGCGGCTGCGCGCCTGGTACGACTCGCCCGCCTACCAGGAGATCCTCCCGCTGCGCACCCGTCACATGGTCGCCGACGTGGTCTTCGTCGACGGCGTGCCGGCCGGCTACCGCGCCGCGAACGCGCTCAAGCACTGACGGGGCTCAAGCGGTTGACGAGTTCAAGCGCTGAGCCGTTCGTCAGCGCTCCCGCGGCCGTTCGAGCCACCACCGCACCGTCGCCTCGACCTGCTCCTCCAGCGGGGTCGCGCGCACCGCGAACGCGGCCTCGTAGGCGGAGGAGTCCACCACGAACGGCCGGTCGAACTGGTACCGGACCTCCCGCAGTTCGCGCAGCAGCGGGGAGAACAGCGCCGCCGTGCCCAGCAGGGCGGGGGAGAGCCGGCGCACCGCGACCGGGCCGGTGCCCGCCTGCGCGGCCAGCCGCTCCACCATCGCGCGCACCGGCAGGGCGGGGGCCGTCGGCACGTGCCAGGCCCGCCCCCAGGCCCGTTCCTCGCCCGCGACCTCGACCAACGCCCGTGCCACGTCCGGCAGGTACGTCCAGCTGTGCGGTGCGTCCGGCGCGCCGAGCACCGCGACGGACCGGCCCTTCAGCAGGCCCGGCATCACCCGCGCGGCCAGGTGCCCGCCGTCCGTCACCCCGGGGCCGAAGAAGTCCGAGGCCCGCACCTCGACCGCCCTGATCCGCCCGGCCTCGTGCAGCGCCCGCGCCTGCTCCCACACCGCCGCCCGCACCCGCCCCTTGGGGCCGGTCGCGGCCGGCGGCAGGTCCTCGGTCATCGGGCCCGCGACCGGCCCGTAGCCGTAGAGGTTGCCGAGCATGACCAGCACCGCCCCGGTGGACTCGGCCGCCGCGCACAGCGAGGAGGCCAGCGCCGGCCACCGCGCGGTCCACTGCGCCAGCGGCGGCGCCGCGCAGCCGTGGATCGTCGCCGCGCCGCGCGCGGCCTCCGCCAGCCGCGCGGGATCGCCCGCGTCCAGCGCCACGTGCTCGATGCCGGGCGCCGCCGGACCGCCCTGCGCGGGGCGTCCCGACCGGGTGACGACCCGGACGGTGTGACCCTGTTCGGCCAGCAGACGGGCGGTGGCGGCCCCGGCGGGCCCGTATCCGACAACCACGTGGAAGCTCATCCGCCCCACCTTAAGGGGTGGCGCCGGCCTGCAACGCTCCCGTGGCCACCGGCTGTTGAGCCGCCGTCGCGGGCTCCCGCGCGGGCTTCGGGACCGGAGACATGGAGGACCGGCGCATATTTGGTATGGCAACCGTAAAAGAGGATCTATGCTGTCGGGCGTTCACGATCCCTCCGCACAAAGCAGGTTTACCGGATGAAGCTGCCTCGGGTGTCCGCCGTCGTCGCGGCCGCCGTTCTGGCTCCCACCGTCCTCTTCCCGTCGATGGCCTCCGCCGCCGACAACCCCCAGCCGGCCGGCGTCTCCGGCCCTGACACCGCGTCCAAGGGCGCCGAGGACCAGGGATCGGGCCAGGAGGAGCAGGACCGGGCCGAGGTCCGGCGTATCCTCGCCGACAAGGAGACCGGACCCAAGGTGCGCGAGGCGGCCCAGAAGGCCCTCGCCGGCACCGCCGCCGATGTGCGGCACTTCCTGGAGGTCGAGCTGGAGGAGAACCGCGTCCCCGACAACAGGCTGAGGGTCGTCCAGATCTCCGACGGCGCCGGACCGGCGCTGCGCAAGGCCGCCGACCAGGCGCTGAGGGGCACCGCCGCGGACCTCCTGGCCTTCCTCAAGGAGGGCCAGTTCACCGCCCGCGCCGAGGACGAGGACCGCGCCAAGGTCGAGGCCATCCTCGCGGACAAGGAGACCGGCCCGGGCGTGCGCCAGGCGGCCCAGAAGGCCCTCGCCGGCACCGCCGCCGATGTACGGCACTTCCTGGACGTCGAGTTCCCCAAGCAGCGGGCCGACGACAACCGGGTGAAGCTCTCCCAGATCATGGCGGCCGGCGGCCGGGCCGTGCGCGAGGCGGCCGGCCGGGCGCTGGACGGCACCGACGAGGACGTCGTGAAGTTCCTGAAGGAGGGCCAGTTCATCGCCCGCGCCGAGGACGACCGCGTCGCGGTCCTCGTCATCCTGGCCGACAAGAATGTCGGCCCGGGTGTGAGTCAGGCGGCCCAGAAGGCGCTGAACGGCACTGCAGCCGACGTGCGGCACTTCCTGGAGGTCGAGTTCCCCAAGCAGCGGGCCGACGACAACCGGGTGAAGCTCTCCCAGATCATGGCGGCCGGCGGGCGGGCCGTGCGCGAGGCGGCCGGCCGGGCGCTGGACGGCACCGACGAGGACGTCGCGAAGTTCCTCGCGGAGGGCCAGTTCACCGCCCGCGCCGAGGACGAGGCCGCCGCGAACAAGCCCGCCCTGCAGCCGACCCGGCCCGCCGAGGAGCCGCAGACCGGCACCGGCGCTCAGCCGGCCGCCCAGCCCGCCGCCCTGACCACCACGACGGGCACCAGCACGGGCGCCACCAGCACGGGCACCACGACGGGCAGCACCACCGCCGGGACCACGACCGGCACCACCACCGCCCGCTCCGGCCAGCTCGCCGCCACCGGCACCGACGGCCTGGGCTGGGAGGCTGGCGGCGCCGCCGCGGCCGTCGCCGCGGGCGCGGCGCTGGTCGCGGTCTCCCGCCGCCGCTCCACCCAGAGCTGACGCCCCGCCCGCCCTAGCCGCCCGCGCGGCCGGGGCGGGCGTATCCGCTCAGCGCCCGGGGGGCGCTCGGCGAGCAGCCGGGCGAACCTCTCGTGCCAGCGGGCGGCGTTGCTGCCGTCCAACTGCCCCGCGAAGGCGCGCCGCAGCCGCCCCTCCTCGTCGGACACGTCTCAGTCCCCGCCCCCGCCGTCCCCGCTGCCGCCGCTCCGCAGGCTCCGGCGCCGGCTCCGCTGGAAGCGGCGCAGCAGGGCCCCCGAGGCGAGCGTCGCGGACGCCACGACGCGCACCCAGCGGGGCCCGCCGCGCTCGGCCCACACCACGCACACGCAGCCGCCGACCACGACCACCAGGATTCCGACCAGCACAGCGCCGATCACGGTCCCACCCCTTCCCGTTCATCCCCGTTGTCGGGCTGATCCTCTCAACCCGCGGCCCCGCCCTCGCCGCCGACCCACCCGAAACCGGTCCAATCCGCCACGCAGGTGGACAACCCGACCGCTCCGCAGGACAGTTGGCGCCGTCCGGGATTTACCGGGGCCGGGGTCTCGCGGCACGATGATCGACGGAACCCCACCCTCACCTGAAACGGCAGCCGCATGGCCAACTCGACCAGCCTCGACATCGACCCGCCGGACGTGGACGGGGCGTCCCCGAGACCGCGCCGGGTCCTGACGGCGGCCAGTCTGGCGACCGCGATGATCGTCATCGACATCAGCATCGTGAACGTCGCGATCCCCGCGATCCGCACCAGCCTGCACGCGAGCCTGTCGACGATGCAACTGGTCGTCGACGCCTACGCGATCGTCCTCGCCAGCCTGGTGCTGGCCGGGGCCGCGATGGTCGCCCGCTTCGGCGCGGTGCGGATGTTCCGCCTCGGGGTCGCCGCCTTCGGCGTGACGTCCCTGCTGTGCGGCCTCGCCCCCGACGGCGCCGCGCTCGTCGCGGCCCGGGCCCTGCAGGGCCTCGGCGGGGTCCTGCTGACCCCTGCGACGCTGGTGATGATCACCGACACCTACCGGGACTCGGAGGCGCGCGCCAAGGCCGTCTCGGTGTGGGCGATGGTCGGCGGCAGCCCCGTCGCCTTCGGCCCGATCCTCGGCGGGGCGCTGGTCGCGGCGGTGGGCTGGCGCAGCATCTTCCTGGTCAACGTGCCGGCCGTGCTGGCCATCCTGTGGCTGTCGGCGCGGCACATGCCCCGGGACGAGCGGCAGACGCGCAGGGAGCCCCAGGACATCCCCGGCCAGCTGCTCGCGATCGCCGCCCTCGGCGGTGTGGCCCTGGCCCTGACCGAGGGACGGGAACTGGGTTGGACCAGGCCGTTGCCCCTGGCGGCGGCCGCCGTCGCGGTGCTGGCCGCGGCCGCCTTCGTCGTGCGCCAGCGCACCTTCGCCTTCCCGATGATCCCCGGGGACCTGTTCCGAGCGCCGGGCTTCCGGGCCTTCGTCGCGGCGGGCCTGCTCCTGTTCGCGGGCTACTACGGGCTGGTGTTCTCGATCAGCGTCTTCCTGCAGCAGGTGCGCGGGTACGACCCGGTCACCACCGGGCTGTGCTTCCTGCCCTCGGCCCTGCCGATCACCCTCATGCCGCTGGTCGCCGGACGCGTCCACGCCAGGCTCGGCGCCCCGCGGGTCCTGGGCATCGCGACGGCGCTGACCCTGGTCGGCGGCCTGCTGCTGGCGCTGGTGGGCAGCAGCGTCCCGGTCGGCACCGGCGTCGGGCTGCTCTTCATCGGCCTGGGCTTCGGCCTGGCGACGGTGCCGCAGATCACCCTGGTCATGGCCGCCGCGCCGGCGCACCGCTCGGCCCTGGCCAGCGGCCTGATGTCGGCCGGCCGCTCCTCGGGCACCACCGTCGGCGTGGCCCTGCTCGGCGGCTTCTCCTCCGGGGGCGGCATCGCGGGGCCGGCGGTCGCGGCCGTGGTGATCTACCTGCTGATGGCCCTGTCCGTCGCCCTCGGCGCCCGCCGGCTGCCCGCCCCCTCCTGACCTGTCACCTGGCACAAGGCCGGTTCGGCCACGAACCCGCCGTGTGCCAGGATGCCGGCACCGATCCTCTCGACCGGAGACCCTTCTCGATGATCCGCCGCACCACCGTCCTGGCCACCGCCGCGAGCGTGCTCGGTCTCACCGCGCTGACGGGCCGTACCTGCGGCACCTTCCGCGACTTCGGCCCCGTCGAGCCGGTCCCCGCCCCCAACTGACCATCCGAGCAAAGGAGTCCGCCATGGCCAAGGGCCTGTTCGCGACCCTGCACACCACCCTGGGCCCGATCCGGCTGGAGCTGTTCCAGTTCCACGCGCCGAAGACGGTCCGCAACTTCGTCGAACTCGCCGAGGGCGCCCGGGAGTACACCGACCCGCGCACCGGCGGGCCGGGCAGCGGCCCGTACTACGACGGGACGTCGTTCCACCGGGTGATCGCCGGCTTCATGATCCAGGGCGGCGACCCCACCGGCACCGGCGCCGGCGGCCCGGGCTACGCCTTCGCCGACGAGTTCCACCCCGAACTGCACTTCACCAAGCCCTACTTGCTCGCCATGGCCAATGCCGGGCCGGGCACCAACGGTTCCCAGTTCTTCATCACCGTCGGCACCCCCGCCCACCTGAACCGCCGGCACACCATCTTCGGCCAGGTCGCCGACGCCGACTCCCGGGCCGTGGTCGACGCGATCGCGGCCGTCCCGGTCGACGGTGAGCGCCCCGTGGAGGACGTCGTGATCACCAAGGTGACCATCGAGCGCCTCTGACCCGCCCCCGGGTGGTCCTGCGCCCGTCGCGCGGCGGAGTCAGAGCCAGCCGCGCTCGTCGGCGGTGCGCAGGGCCTCGGTGCGGTTGCGGGTGGCGGTCTTGGCGATGGCGGAGGAGAAGTAGTTGCGCACCGTTCCCTCCGAGAGGTAGAGCTTGGCGGCGATCTCGGCGACGCCGGCTCCGGAGCGGGAGGCGTTCAGCACGTCCCGTTCCCGGGCGGTGAGCGGGGAGGCGCCCGCCGCCAGGGTGGCCGCGGCCAGTTCCGGGTCCACCACCCGTTCGCCCGCCGCGACCCGGCGGATGGCGTCGGCCAGGACCTCGGCCGGCGCGTCCTTGACGACGAAGCCCAGCGCGCCCGCCTCCATCGCCCGGCGCAGGTAGCCGGCGCGTCCGAAGGTGGTGAGGATGACGACCCGGCAGCCGGGCACCTGGTGGGAGAGGACGGCGGCTGCGGCCAGGCCGTCGAGTCCGGGCATCTCGATGTCCAGCAGGGCCACGTCGGGCCGGTGGGCGAGGGCCGCGTCGGTCACCTGGTCGCCGCGGCCGACGGCGGCGACCACCTCGAAGCCGTCCTCCAGGTCGAGCAGGGCGCACAGCGCGGTGCGGACCAGTTCCTGGTCCTCGGCGAGCAGCAGGCGGATCGTCATGTCGTCCCTTCCCGGGCGGGGTTGCGCCGCCCGTCGCGGGTGCCCGGCGGGACGGTGACCAGCAGTCGCCACCCGCGCGGGCTCAGCGGGCCGGCCTCGACGGTACCGCCGGCCGCCGCGACCCGTTCCCGCAGCCCGGTCAGCCCCTTCCCGACCCCGCTGCCCTCGCCGGTCCTGCCGCGCGCCCCCGTCCCGTCGTCGCGGATCTCCACGGAGGAGCCGGTGACGGTCACCGTGCAGCGGCCGGCCCGGGCGTGGCGGACCACGTTGGTCAGTCCCTCGCGCACCACCCAGCCGAACAGCTCCCCGTCCTGGGTGGCCAGCGGGTCGGTGGACGTCGGCAGGTCGGCGACCACCCCGGCGGCGCGCAGCAGTTCGCGCCCGCGCGCCAGCTCGCCGGTCAGCGTGACGTCGCGGTAGCCGGTGACGGCGGCCCGGACGTCGGCCAGCGCCTGGCGGGACAGCGACTCCACTGCGGCCATCTCCGCCAGCGACTGGTCGGGGTCCTTGCCGGCGAGGCGCTGGGCCAGGCGGGACTTGACGGTGATCGCGGTGAGCGAGTGCCCGAGCAGGTCGTGCAGGTCGCGGGCGATCCGGTTGCGTTCCGCTTCCGAGGCCAGGCGCGCCACCTCGGCCCGGGCGGCCACCAGGGCCTGGTTGGTGGCGGCGATCTCCGCGAACGCCCCCGTGGTGAGCGCGGTGAACAGCAGCGCCAGCGCCTGGAACGTGCCGGGCCCGGTGTGCCAGGCGGGCACCGCCCACGGCACCAGCAGCGCGGCCAGCGTGGCGGCGACGAGCACCGGGGTGGCGTGGCGGCGCCACAGCACGGCGACGAAGGAGACGACGACGGCGGCGAGGAAGAACGCGTCCCCGTGGGCGAACGGCAGCGCGGCCAGGAACAGTGCGCCCATCACCGCCACCAGCACGATCGCCTGCCGCCGGTGGGCGCGGACCGTGGTGGCGGCGAGGACGACGCAGAGGCAGAACGCGGCGACGACCGCGTACCCGGCGACCAGGGCCGCCCCGGAGACGGTGCCGCTCATGGCGACGGCGGTCAGGCACGGGTAGACCAGCATCCCGCTGCCCAGCGTGATCCGCCGCCAGCCCTGCGTCCACCGCTGCGGGGTGCGCTGCTCGTCGGCGCGCCCGCGGCGGGTCGTCCGCGTGTCCTCGTCCACCCGCACCTTCCTCACGTCGCGTCGGATCGCGCGAACAGGGTACGCAGGTGGCGTCCGTTGACCACGAGGGCCACCCCCAGCAGCGCCAGCCCGCACAGGGCCTGCTCGACCTTCATCCAGAACGGGAAGGTGCCCGGCACGGAGATGATCACGACGATCGCCGCGATCATGACGGCCGAGATGATCCGCAGGCGCCGGTACGCCCCGTGCGAGCCGCGGGCGGCCCGGGTGGTGAACAGGTACGTGACCACGGCGCTGGCCACGACGAGGGTGCCGCGGATCCACACGGCCGGGTTCACCAGGTCGGGGTGGTTGCGCAGGGCGTACGCGGCGGCCAGGGTGACGACGCTGAGGCCCAGGTAGGCGAACACCAGTCGTCTGATGGTGCGGAAGGCCCGAACGGTGTCGGGGTGGCTCATCGCATCGGTGGAGGTCATGCCCCCATGCTGTCCGCGCGCCGGTCCCGCCCGGCAGTGTGCTGCCGCACCGGCCACCCGTGACAATTGTCAGCAGGTCCGGGCGGGTCCGGGCGGGTCCGGGCAGGTCCGGGCAGGTCGGGGCGGGGAAGAGCGGGGCCGCCGCCCGGCGGGGCCGGGCGGCGGCTGGTGGTGGTGCGGTGGGGCTCAGGCGCAGGTGGTGAAGGTGGGGCTGGTGTTGGCGATGTAGAGGGTGGCGCCGCCGCTGGGGTCGGAGGTGAGCGGGACGGTGATGGTGTCCTCGGCGGTCCACGGGATGCCGCGGGCGTCGAAGGTCCAGGTGCCGGTGACCTTGCGGGCGAGCTCGGCCAGCGTCACCCAGCCGTACTGCTGCGGCGGGACGGAGACGGTGACGGCGTTGTTGACGGTGGTCGAGCCCTGCCAGACGTTGCTGTAGTTGACAGCGGTCTTGACCGCGGTGGTGAAGACGCCGCCGGGGGCGCCGCCGGAGATCTCCGCCCCGATCTCGCCGCCGATGCTGCTGGACCAGCCGCTCATGTTGGTGACCGCGAAGCTCTGCTGGGCGGCGCTGCTGGTGTTGTTGAACCAGACCGAGGAGACGCAGATCTTCGGCAGCGGCGCCGCGGGGGCCTCGCTCTTCAGCGCCCAGGAGCAGGAGGAGACGTCCTTCTGGCACTGCTTGGCGGCGTGGTCGAGCGCCAGGCTGCGGGCGGCCTGCGGGAAGCCGGTGGACCACTGCTGGTTGGCGGTGCCGTTGCAGGTGTACTGGTCGGTCCAGGCGTCGTCGTAGTTGGCGCCGAGCAGCAGGTCCAGGCAGGTGTTGTCGCCCAGGTGGCGGATCATGAACGCGTCGTCGGACCCGGGGGCCGGCTGCAGGAACCACCGCTGGCTGGCCTGGCCGGCGCAGGTCTGCTGGCGCAGGGCCGGGGTGAAGAAGGCCAGGTCGATGCACTTGCCGGTGTCGTTGTTGACGATGGTGAAGGAGTAGTCGGACGGGTCGACGCTCAGCCGCCAGGACTGGTGGTAGCCGGGCGCGGAGTTGGTGACGATGTAGGCGCCGTCGCCCATCGAGCCGTTCTGGACGTCGAGTTGGCGCCCGTTGCTGAGGGACTTGAGGGTCAGGCACTGCTGCGGGGAGGCGCAGGCCGCGGCCGGGGCCGCGGCGGCCCGGGCGGTCGCGAACGGGGCGGCGGTGAAGCCCAGGGCGGCGCAACAGGTCACCAGGACGGCCGCGATCAGGCGCAGCCAGGGAGCCGGGCGGCTCGGGGTGGTGGTGGAGGGCACTGGGTCGGGTCCTTTCGTCGAGAGAGGGGGGAGGTGTCACCGCACGGCCCCGGAGGGCGGCGCGGCGGGCGGGTCAGGCAGCGGCGAAGGCCGCTTCCAGGCGCGGGACGTAGTCCACGAGGTCCTGCGCCCAGCAGCCCGGGCTGTGGCCGCCGTTGCAGTGGGGCCCCCAGACCGCGCCGTCGCCGTAGTCGACGTAGTGGTAGGTCAGGTGGAGGGCGTCCAGGCGGTCCTTGACGCGCTTGGCGGTGCCCTCGGCCCAGAACTCCATGTCGGCGGCGCTGCCGTTGCCGTTGCCGGTGTAGACCGCGATGCCGGTGTCGGCCAGCAGACCCATCCGGGAGGCCGGGTCCGCGGCGTTCCAGCGCCAGTCGGCGTTGAACACCGGGTAGGGCGTTCCGAAGATCGCGTCGCTGGAGACCGTGGGGCCGAAGTCGAGGCCGCAGGGCTGCCCGTTGCTGGGCCCGCACAGCACGGTGCCGACGTTGGTCAGGGTGGCGACCACGGCGCCGCGGATGATCATCTCGTTCGCGGAGAGGTCGTTGGCGCCGGACATGGTGAGGACCTGGCCGAACAGCTGGGGGCGGTCCTGGGCGTAGTGCAGGGCGCCGAAGCCGCCCATCGACAGGCCGCCGACGGCCCGGCTCCTGCGGCCCGTCAGGGTGCGCAGGTTGGCGTCGATGAACGGGACGACCTGGTCGAGGTGGAAGGTCTCCCAGTTCTGCGCCCCGGCGGCGGTGCCCTGGTCGAGCCAGTCGGTGTACCAGCCGCGCAGGCCGCCGTCCGGGATGACGGTGATCATCGACTGCGCGGCGGTGAGGGCGGGGTAGGCCAGGGCCGGGTCGCTCGGGTTGTCCGAGGCGCCGTGCAGGAAGTAGAGGACCGGGTAGCGCTTGGCCGGGTCGGCCGCGTAGCCGGCGGGCAGCAGGATCCGGATGGTGTGCTCCCCGGCGACCTGGGGCGTGGTCACGGTGATCACGAAGTTGGTGGCGCTGCCGGTGGCGGCGCCGACCTGGGTGAGCCCGAAGCCGTCCTTCATCGGCGGCGGGGCACCGGCCTCGGCGCGCGCGGCGGGCACGCCCAGCAGCAGGAGGCAGGCGGCCAGGGCGGCGACGGCCGTCCTGGCGCGCCGCAGCAGGGCGCGCCGGGGCCGTACGGGCGGGCGCCGGGCGGGCAGGGCTGGGGTCATGGTCGTCCTTGGCCGTGAGGGTGCCGTTCCCGGGGGAACCGCTGGAGCTGTCTGGACACCGACAACTCTTGCGAGGTCACCTCGCCGTCCGCCAGAGCACCCGGCGGCGCACCTGGGCCACTGGCGCATGTGCGCCACCGGTGCGGGTAGCCTCCGACGGTCCGTGCGCCCGGGCGGCACCGACCACCCGGGCGGCACCGACGAGATGACACACCGACACGATGACGGGGGGCGTCGTGCACGACGTGCTGGATCCCGACTCCGAGCGCGGCCGGGTCTACCACTGCCTGGTCGGCCGGCCACGGGCGCGGGTACCGGAACTGGCGGACGGGGCGGGCCTGGACGAGGACACCGTCCTGGCCGTGCTCAGGGATCTCGCGGACGAGGGCGTCGCCGTGGCCTTCGACACCGCCGGCACCACCGACGACCGCGACCACGCCTGGGAGGCGCTGCCGCCCGGCCGGGTGGTCGAGGCGGTGCTGCACAGCGACGCCGTCCGCCAGGCCACCGCGCGCCGGGCCGGGGCGGAGCTGGAACGCCTCTACCGCTTCGCCCGGCGCGACGCCGGCACCTACGGCGCCCTGGAGGTGGTCGAGGACGTCGCCCAGGTGCTGGCGGCCAGCCGCCGCCTCCAGCTCGCCGCCCGCCACCAGGTACGGGTCATCGACGTGCCGCCCTACTCCGGCAGTTCGGCCTTCTACCTCGACCAGGAGGTGCTGCAGCGCCAGCGGATGGCCGCCGGGGTCGTCTACCGCTCGATCTACCACGGCTGCGCCTTCGACGACCCGGTCGCCGGCCCCAACATGGCGCGCATGATCGAGGCGGGCGAGCAGGCCCGCACGCTGGACGAGCCGCCGCTCAAGCTGGCCCTGGGCGACGACGACCTGGCGATCGTCACGCTGGCGGCCGACGGCCGCCCCGGCGTCGTCTCGCTGCTGATCCGGCCCTCCAGCCTGCTGCGGGCCCTGGCCGCGGTGTTCGAGACGCTGTGGCGGCTGGCCGTGCCGGCCTCGGTGTCCGCCGTCGACCTGCAGATCGACGACCGGGACCGCCGCATCCTCACCCTGATGGCCAGCGGCGCCACCGACGATGCCATCGCCCGGCGGCTGGGCCTGGGGCGGCGCACGGTGGTGCGCCGCGTCTCGGCGCTGCTGGCCCAGTTGGGCGCCACCACGCGTTTCCAGGCGGGCGTGCAGGCGGCCCGGCGCGGCTGGCTGTGAGCCGGTCGCGCCGGGCCGGACCCCTGGGGGGTGGGGGTCAGGGAAGGGTGGTCAGCAGGTGCCCGCCGCGCGGTCGCGCACGACCAGGTCGGTGCGGCCGGGGGTGGAGTCCAGCCAGACCACCCGGGTGCCCTGGTCGGCCGCGGGCTGGTCCTGGCCGCCCCGGTTGCAGGAGAGGCGCTGCGGGGTGCCACCGCCGAGCGGGAGCTGCCAGAGCTTGGGCAGCGCGGCGTTGGTCCAGCCGCCGGCGGGCTTGGTGCTCTCGACCTTGTAGGTGACGGCCTGGTCGGAGGCGGCGAGGTTGCTGCCGATCGTCGGGGCGTTCGGCGCGTCGGCGGCCAGCACCTCGTTCACGCCGGAGCCGTCCAGGGCGCCGGAGCGGATGGCGGCGTGGGCGCCGATGCGGTTGGGGGCGTCCATCCACAGCAGCCGTCCGCCGGCGAGCCGGGCGGAGGAGGCGGTGCTGGCGGCGGCGCCGGGGGCGGCGTGCGCGGTGTACTGCGCGGTGACCTTGCCGGCGGCGATCGAGTAGACGGTCGGCGCGGTGACGTGCTGCTGTCCGTCCTGCCAGGACTCGGTCCAGGCGAGGTAGCCGTCCTTGAGGGTGAGGTCGTCCGGGTGGTGCCCGTCGGCCAGCGGCAGTTCGACCGCGGGGGCCCCGTCGTGGGACAGCCAGATGCCGGTGCGGCCGGAGCCGTTCACCGTGAAGGCGATGTCGCCGCCGGAGATCTGGGCACTGCCGGGCTCCTGCCCGGGGGCGAGGAACAGGCTGCGGACCGGGCCGGCTCCGGACAGCGGTGCGGTCAACAACTCCCGGCTGTGGTCCTGGGCGGTGGTGCCGATGGCCTTCCACACGGCGTTGGTGCCGTCGGTGGCGGGCCAGCTGTGGTAGCGGCCGTCGTCCGGGCTGAGCCGGACGGGAGTGCCGCGCCCGGTGGTGGAGCCGGTGTACAGCGCGGTGGTCTTGCTGTCGTTGCCGCCGCCCGTGCCCTTGACCGGGTCGGGGGCGGGGGCCATCGCCACCCAGTGCCCGCCGGCGGCGGCCGGTGGGGCCATCGAGTAGGAGAGGCTGCGCGCCAGCGTGCGGCTGTCCATGCCGATCCGGCTCTCCCAGCCGGTGCGGATCCCGTGCCCGTCGAACGCGGCTGCCACGGTGCGCAGTTGGGCGGGGCTGAGACCGAGGTCACGGCCGGCCGCGAGTGCCGCGTTGCGCCCGGCCACGAAGTCGTCGAGCGGGGTGAGGTAGGCGGTGAGCGCCCGGTAGACCACCCGGTCGGCGGTGAGCGGGTCGAGGGTGCGCCGGATGTCCCAGAGCGCGCCGCTGAAGATGGTGGCGTTGAGGTGTTGCCCGCCGTTGTCGATGGTGCCGCCGAGGTAGTCGTTCACGGTGGTGCGGTGGTCGTCCATCCGGCGGTCCGCGCAGGCCTGCGGGGTGCCGGTGCGGCACTTGCTCTCGCCGAGCAGCGCGGCCGCCGGGTCGTTCATGGACATGCCGCGGGCGGTGACCTCGATGGCGTTGCCGAAGTAGTCGGCGATCGCCTCGTTCATCGCGCCGGCCTGTCCCATGCCGGCCAGGTCGGCGGTGTTCGATATGACGCCGTGGGTCATCTCGTGCCCGGCGATGTCGAGGGCGGCGGAGAACGGGTAGTAGTTGGGGCCCCCGCTGCCGTAGATCATCTTCTTCCCGTCCCAGTAGGCGTTGGCGTAGGGGGCGCCGTCCTGGGTCACGTTGACGACGGAGGTGATCGCGCCGCCCTTGCCGTCCAGGCCGTTGCGGCCGAGCCGGTCGTGGTAGAAGTCGTACACGATACCGGCGTTGACGCTGGCGTCGGTGGCGCCGCTGGTGCCGGTGGAGGCCGGGAAGCCCGGGCCGGGGGAGTGGGCCGGGGGGAGGTCGGCGGGGATGCCGCCGCCGAAGTCCATCTCGTCCCGGCCGCCCGCGTCGTAGGTGGTGATGGCGGCGGGCCGGGTGAGGTCGGTGAGCTGGTAACTGCCGTCCGGCAGGCGGGCGATGTTCACCTTGGCGGAGTTGCCGCGGGCGTCCGGCGCGGTCCCGGTGGCGGGTTCGAGGCCGGCCGCGGCGGGCGCGGCGGCGCGCTGGTCGGTGCCGCCCGCCGGGTGCGGGGCGCGGGTGTCGTAGGCGAGGGCGACCACGCCGACGGTGGCGTCCACGAAGACCTCGCGGGCCTGCGGCCCCCCGGTCGCCGGGTCGGTGGCGTGCACGGTGAAGCGCTGGGCGAGCCGGCCGGCGCCGTCCGGCAGGACGACCAGGCCGTGGTCCTCGGCGGTGGCCGCGGCCCGGGCCTTCGGGTCCTGGACCGAGCCGAGCGCCAGGTCCCGCAGGGCGGCGGCCGGGACGGTGGCGGTGGTCGGCGCGGTCAGGCCGGTGAAGTACCGGCCGCCGACCGACTCGACGCGCTGCCCGGCGCCCTCGCCCGTCAGGTGCACCAGGTACTGCGCGCCGAACACGGGCACGCCGTCGTGGCGCTGCTCGAACCTGACGGTGCGCCGGCCGTCGGCGGTGCTCTCGGAGCCGACCTCGGTCAGCTCGCCGGGGTCGACGTGGTAGCGGTCGGCGTGGGCCGCGAGGTGGGCGCGGGCGGCGTCGGCGGGGCTGCCGACGGCCGGCTCGGCCAGGCCGGTGACCAACTGCGGGGCGGCGGTGTCCTGACCGGCCACCAGGGAGGGCACCGGGTCGGGGGCGGCCGCGGGCCCGGCCAGGGCGGGCGGCGCGGCCAGGGCCAGCGCCACCACGGCGGTGGCGCCGATGCCGAGTGCTGTGGACGTGCGGGAACGACGGGGCACGGAGGTCCTCTCGCAGGAGCCGGACGGTGGTCGCGGCAGGCCGGCCGCGCCGGACCACCGCGACGATCACGATAAGTCATCCGACTGCATATGTCGATAGACTTTCTATGCGGCCTCGGGATCGCGATCCGAGCCCCGGAGACCCCAACCCGCCCTGCCCGACGAGCGATTCGTTCAAGACGCCACGACACCCCCCGGCCGACACTGGCCCGCATGACCGATCGCGCCTTCACCCCCGCCGCCGGCCGCCTCGGCCCCGTACGCCTCTACGACCCCATCGTCTCCCTCACCCGCGAACGCCTGTGGCGCAGCCTGCTCGCCATGCACGTGGCCCCCCGCCCCGACGACGTGATCCTCGACGTCGGCTGCGGCACCGGCTCACTGGCCGTCCTCCTCGGCCGCGTCGAACCACGCGCCCGCGTCATCGGCGTCGACCCCGACCCCAGCACCCTCGACGTGGCCCGCCGCAAGGCCGCCGCCGCCGGGGTGGCCCCCGAATGGCGGATCGGCATGGGCGACGCCGTCGCCGACATCGTGGGCGCTGAAACGGCCGACACCGTCGTCTCCAGCCTCGTCCTCCACCAGTGCCCGATCCCCATGAAGCAGGCGATCCTCGCCTCCATGCACACGGCGCTGCGCCCCGGCGGCAAGCTCGTCATCGCCGACTTCGGGCGCCAGCGCACGGCCGCCATGCGCCTGGCGTTCCGCATCGTGCAACTGGCGGACGGCAAGGAGGACACCCAGCCCAACGCCGACGGCATCCTGCCCCGGCTGATCGCCGAGGCCGGATTCCACGGCGTGCGCGAGACCGAGACCGTCTCGACGCTCACCGGCTCGCTGTCGTTCTACGTCGCCCGCCGGGGCTGAACCGCCGGTCGGGGCCGAACCGCCGGTCGGCGCTGAACTTCCCGCCAGGGCATGGCAGTTCGGGACGGGGTCGGGCCGTCCGCCGCGCGCGCGTCGCGCAGCACCGGAAGCACCACCGACGGCGTCAACCCCGTCATCTCCCGCATCTGCCGGCTGAAGTGCGCCTGGTCCGCGAAGCCGCCCGCCAGCGCCGCCTCGGCGAGCGTGCGCCCCTCGCCCAGCGCGGCGGCCGCGCGGGCCAGCCGCCGCCAGATCCGCCAGCGCGCCAGCGGCACCCCCAACTGCCGCCGCGCCAAAGCCCGCAGGCGCTGCGGCGAGAGCCCCACCCGCGCGGCCAGCCCCGGCAGCGCGACCCGATGATCCGTCAGCGCCTCCATCGCCGCCCACAACCGCGCGTCCACCTCGGCCGACGGCAGCACCCCGGACGGACGGACGTCCTCCTCCACCAGGTCCCGCCACTGGGGCGCCACGGTGACACCGTCGCCGCACCCCGCCCGCAGCCGGTCCGCGAACGCGCAGTGCGGATCGACGAAGAACGCCACCATCTCCCGGACCGGCGCCATCCGGTGCCACACCATCGGCGCCACCACCACCGCCGCGCCCCGGTGGCGGACCCCAGCCCCGTCCACGATCGTCACCTCACCCCCCGCCGCCGCGACGGCGACCTGGAACGCGGCGTGCCGATGCAGCACGCTGTCCGCCAACGGCCCCCGGTACAGCGCGTACCCCGCGCCCACGACGAAGCGCCGCCCCGTCCCCTCCCGTTGCCCCATCCGCCCGATGCTGCCAGAGCACGGCCCCCGCCACCCCCGGTTCCGGCCCTACTGCCCCAACAGGCCCACCTCGCGGGCCTTCCAGGCCAGGAACGCCGAGAACCGGATCGCGCCCAGCAGCCCGGCCAGGGCGAGCACGCCCCAGAACGGGATCCCGAGCAGGCTCGGCCGGCCCGTGATCATCTGCCCGCCGTCGAGCCACACCCTGGTCTCATGGCCGTCCGGATACAGCTCATCCGTCGGCCGTTCCTCGCTGAACTCCCGGCCGTCGACGCTCCAGTGGTACGTGCAGCCGTAGATGTCGCGGCCGTGGTCCTGGTCGTCCAGCTGGCGGCCCGTCGTCCGGCAGGCGGTCACGGTGGCCACCACCCTGCGCGGCTCGTGCAGCCGGGTCCGCACGCCGGAGGCGGCCTGGGCCGCCGCGAACACCGTGCCCAGGGCGAGCACCAGCAGCAGCACCAGCGCCACGCAGGAGACGACGTAGTCGCCGACGGAGACCTGACGCAGCAGCGGCAGCGAGGCGCCGACGGCCGCCAGCAGCGCGACCCCGCACACCACCAACCACCACCGCCGATCACCCGGCAGATCCTGCGACCCGGCCCACACCACCGGCACGGCCGCCGTTCCCAGCACTGCCACCCCCGCCACCACGCCCACCGCGCACTGCCGGTGCAGCGCCCCCCACTCCACGGAAGCCTTGCGCACCACCCCGCCCCCTTCCCCCCGACTCCTCCCATCCTCCCGCCGGCCACCCCCACCGGCCCACCCCAACACCGCCGCTGCGCCCGAGCGGTGACAGACCCGCGACATCGTCACACCCGGGGCCCTCCCGCCGGAGGCCCCCTCAGTCGTGCAGCACGGTGATCCCCAGCATCCGTGCCCCGCCCTCCGTCCGGGGCCGGTGCCGGCTGCCCGGCGCGAACACCACGTAACTGCCCGCCCCGTGCCGCTCGTTCCCCTCGATCACCTCGCCGCTCAGCACGTAGTACCGCTCCTCGGTGGCGTGCACGTCCACGTCCGGCCACTCGCTGCCCGGGGCGAAGTCGATCAGCCAGCCGCTCGCGTACCCGGTCACCGGCAGCCTGCGCCGCACGATCCCGGGCGCCACGTCCACCGGCGCCACCTCCTCGACCCGCACCACCGTCTTCAGGTCCCGCATCTCACTGTTCTCGCTCATGCGACCACTGTGGCCGCGCCCGCCCCCACCGGCCGAGAGTCCGAAAAGACATCCTCGGGTACATTCCTGCCATGACATCCGCCGCGAACCGCCACCGGGTGGTGGCTCTGCTCAACGCGCCCCAGTCGCCCTTCGAACTCGCCTGCGCCGCCGAGGTCTTCGGCACCCGGCGGGCCGGCCTGCCCGACCACTACGACTTTCAGGTGTGCGCCGCCCAGCCCGGACCCGTGCCCACCACCATCGGCTCTCCCCTGCTCGTCGACGCCGGACTGGACGCCCTGACCCGCGCGGATACCGTCGTCGTCCCCGGCTGGCAGCCACCCGGCGGCCCCGTACCGGCCGCGGTCCTGGACGCGCTGCGCGCCGCGCACCGCCGCGGCGCCAGGATCGTCTCGATCTGCACCGGCGCCTTCGCCCTCGCCCAGGCCGGACTCCTCGACGGCCGCCGCGCCACCACCCACTGGGGCCGCACCGCCCAACTCGCCGCCGCCCACCCCACCGTCCAGGTCGACCGGGACGTCCTGTACGTCGACCACGGCGACGTCGCGACCAGCGCCGGCAGCGGCGCGGGCATCGACCTGTGCCTGCACCTGCTGCGCCGTGACCACGGCGCGGCCTACGCCGCCCAGGTCGCCCGGCACATGGTCCTGCCCCCGCACCGGGAGGGCAGCCAGCTCCAGTACGCCGCTCTTCCCACCCCCGCCCGGGTCGACGAGTCCCTGGCACCCCTCCTGGACTGGGCCGCCGCCCGCCTCGACTCCCGCCTCACCCTCGACACCCTCGCCCACCACGCCGGCCTCTCCAGCCGCACCCTCGCCCGCCGCTTCACCGAACAACTCGGCACCAGCCCCGGCCAGTGGCTGCTGCACCGGCGCATCGATGCCGCACGCGCGCTGCTGGAACAGACCGACCTGCCGGTGGAGGCCATCGCCACCCGGGTCGGCCTCGCCTCCGCCGTCAACCTGCGCCGCCGCTTCCACACCGCCCTCGGCACCACCCCCGGCGCCTACCGCCGCACCTTCGGCCGCCCTGGCGGACCGTGACCCCGGCCCCTCTCCTGCGGTCCGATGTCACGGTGCCAGGCCGCGCCCGGTCTTCACCGGTGAACAGGGCGCGGCCGACACCCGCGCCGCCCGGCTGGAGAAGAGGGACGAGCCATGGAGACCGTGACCGTGCGACGGGTCGTCGAGGCGCCGATCACCGAGGTGTTCGACTGGTGCGCCACGACCACCAACTACACCCGCTCCCCGTACGTGCTCCGGGCCCGGCTGGCCCGGCCCGGCCAGGGCGCGCCCTACGGGGTGGGCGCCGTGCGGCTGCACACCTGGCTGATCGGCCGGTTCCACGAGCGGATCACCGCCTACAACGCCCCGCACGACTTCGACTACACCGTCGACCGCAGCTTCCCGCCGGCCCGGCACGAACTCGGCCGGATGACCTTCGAGGAGGTCCCCGAGGGCACCCTGGTGGTCTGGACGACCGGCTTCGAGCTCCCCGTCCCCCTCATCGGCGCGGCCCTCGCCCGCCGGATCGCCAAACCCGTCATCGCCCACGTCTTCGGCACCATCCTCGACGCCGCCGCCACCGAACTCGGCGGCCGCTGACCGAACGCCGCCGAGTCGGCAGGCGACCCGGTCAGCCCGGCGGGTTCGGCCGGTTCAGGCCGCGGTCGTAGGCGAAGATCACGGCCTGTACCCGGTCCCGGGCGCCGATCTTCGCCAGCACCCGGCTGACGTGCGTCTTGACGGTCGACTCCGCGAGCACCAGCCGCCGGGCGATCTCGCCGTTGGTCCAGCCCCGGCCGACGGCGACCAGGATCTCGCGCTCGCGCTCGGTCAGGGCGTTCAGCCGCGGATCGTCCTCGGCGGCCGTACCGGGCGGGCGCACCGGCAGGTGGTGGGCGTAGGCGTCCAGGAGGCGCCGGGTGACGGCGGGGGCGACGACGGCGTCGCCCTCGGAGACGGCGCGGATCCCGGCGAGGAGCTCCTCCGGGCGGGCGTCCTTGAGGAGGAACCCGCTGGCGCCCGCGCGCAGCGCGGCGTGGGCGTACTCGTCGAGGTCGAAGGTGGTCAGGACCAGGATGCGCGAGCGCCCGCCGGTGGCGACGATGCGGCGGGTGGCCTCGATGCCGTCCATGCCGGGCATGCGGATGTCCATGAGGACGACGTCGGGCCGCAGGTCGGCCGTCAGGCGCACGGCCTCGGCGCCGTGCGCGGCCTCGCCGACGACCTCGGTGCCGGGCTGGCTCTCCAGCAGCATCCGGAAGCCGTACCGCTGCAGGGGCTGGTCGTCGACGATGAGGACGGTGGTCACGTCAGGCTGCCTGTCGGGTCGGGGGTGAGGTCGAGGACGGCCTCCACGGTCCATCCTGCCCCGGGTCCGGGGCCGGCGGCGACGGTGCCGCCGTACAGGGCCGCGCGTTCGCGCATGCCCGTCAGGCCGTGCCCCTCCTCGCCCGCCGGCCCGCTCCGCGCGGCCCCGCCGGGCGGACCGCCGTCCTGCACCCGCACCCGCAGCCGGCCGCCCTCGGCCGCCAGCGTCACGTGCGCCCGGGTGTCGGGTCCGGCGTGCTTGAGGGTGTTGGTGAGCGCCTCCTGGACGATGCGGTAGGCCATCAGCTGCACCCCGCGGTCCAGCCGCTCCAGCTCGCCGCGCGCGGTGTACACCACCTGCGGCCCCGCGGCGCGGATGCGCGCGCACAGCCCGTCGAGGTCGGCGATGCCCGGCTGCGGGGTGAACTCGGGGTCCTGCTCGCCCTGGTCGCGCAGGACGCCGAGCATGCGCCGCAGCTCGCCCAGCGCCTGCCGGCTGGTCTCACCGATCAGCAGCAGCGCCTCCCGGCCCCGCTCGGGGGAGGCCTCGGCCGCGTACGCGCCGCCGTCGGCCAGGGTGACGATCACGGACAGGTTGTGGCCGATGATGTCGTGCATCTCCCGGGCCACCCGGGTGCGCTCGGTGGCCGTGGCCAGCCGGCTGCGCTGGTCGCGCTCGACCTCCAGGCGCGCCGCGCGCTCGCGCAGCCCGGCCAGCTGGGCCCGGCGGATGCGCACCGCGATGCCGACGGCCACGGCCGCCGTCGCCGCGCTGAACAGGAAGAACAACGCGTCCCCGACCGGCAGCCCGCCGGACAGCTCCACCGCGACCAGGGCCGCGGCGCCGGCCATCGCCGCGCACGCCCAGGCCAGGTGCCGCAGGCTCCCGTGCAGGGCCAGGCTGTAGAGGGCGACGAGCAGGGCGACGTCCGCGCGCAGCGCCACCCCCAGCGACCACTGCAGCACGAACACGGCCATGACCGCCGCGAAAGCCGCCGCAGGCCGCCGCCGGCGCCACAGCAGCGGCACCACCAGACCCGCCTGCAGGGCCAGCATCGCCGCCACGGGCGGCCGGGTGAAGACGATCCGGTGCTCGCGCGCCCCCCACTCGCCGCCGTCGTGGATCAGGTCCGGGACGCAGAACAGCAGGAACACCGCGGCCACCACGGCGGTGTCCAGCACCCACGGGTGGTCGCGGTCCGCCTGCCGCGCCCGCTGCCCGATCCGGGCCAGCCGGGCGAACACCGGGTGCCCCGACAGCGGGTCGCTCCCCGCGCCCGCGGCGGCGGTGTCGTACTCGCTCATGGCGTCACCTTCGTCCAGCTCGTCCAGCTCGTCCAGCTCGTCCAGAACGGGCCCGGTGCGGCACCCGGCGGGCCGGGTACCGCACCGGAACGTGCACGGAGTCTCTCAGGCGTCGCTGCGCACCAGGCGCACGGCCGCGCCGGCCAGGGCGAGCACCGTCCACAGCAGGAAGACCACCAGCCCGGCGGCGGGCGACAGCGTGGTCGCGTCGTGGTGCAGGGCGAACATCGCCTCGCCCGCGTGGCTGGGCAGGTAGGGGCTGATGTGGGTCTGCCAGGAGGAGGGCAGCAGCGAGATCAGGCCGGGGACCAGCATCAGCGAGGCCACCAGGACGGAGATGCCGCCCGCCACCGAGCGCAGCAGCGCCCCCAGGGCGACGCCGATCACGCCCACCAGGGCGAGGTAGAGCCCGGCCCCCAGCAGACCGCGCAGGACACCGGCGTCCGAGAAGGTCATCGCCGCGCGGGTGCCGGAGAGGATACCGCTGTCGGCCAGGAAGGCGGTGAACACCCCGACGGTGCCGAGCAGCAGCACGATCAGGCCGTACACCGTCGCCTTGGACCACAGCACCGGCAGGCGGCGCGGCACGGCGGCCAGGGTGGAGCGGATCATGCCGGTGGAGTACTCGCCGGCGGCGACCAGCACGCCGAGGACGCCGAGCGCCAGCTGGGCGAAGTTGGTGCCGAACAGCGACAGGCTCAGGGCGCTGGCGTCGGCGAAGTCGCGGTCCATCGGGCGGCCCGAGGTGATCCTCGACTTGAACTGGAACGCGGCGATCAGGCCGAAGGCGACCAGGAACAGCAGGCCCAGGCCGAGCGTGATCCAGGTGGAGCGCAGCGACCACAGCTTGGCCCACTCCGAGCGCAGCACGCGCGCGGGGGTCACCCGGTAGGCGGGGCGCGCGGGCCGCTGGGCGGCGGCCGCGGGGGTCTGGCTCGGTGCGACGGTGCTCATGCCGCGCTCCTCGGGGACTCGGCGCCGGCGCCCGCGGCGGCGGACTCGGCTGTGGTGGTGGTGCCGTGGTACTCCACGGCGTCCCTGGTCAGGTCCATGAACGCCTCCTCCAGGGAGACCGTGCGGGTGGCGAGCTCGAACAGGGCGATGCCCTGCTCGGCGGCCCTGAGCCCGATCGTGCGCGCGGGCAGGCCGGTGACCAGCAGTTCCTCCGACCCGGCCCGTCCGGTGACCTCCACGCCCGGCCCGGCCAGCGCCGCACGCAGCCGGGCCGGATCGGCGCTGGCCACCTTCACGACGTCCCCGCCAGCCTGGCGGACCAGCTCCTGCACGGTGGTGTCGGCCAGCAGCCGGCCCCGTCCGACGATGATCAGGTGGTCCGCGACCAGGGCGACCTCGCTCATCAGGTGCGAGGACACGAAGACCGTGCGGCCCTCGGCGGCGAGCGAGGTGAGGAGGTTGCGGATCCACAGGACGCCCTCCGGGTCGAGGCCGTTGACCGGCTCGTCCAGCATCACGGTGGCGGGGTCGCCCAGCAGCGCCGCCGCGATGCCCAGCCGCTGTCCCATGCCCAGCGAGAACGCCCCGGCGCGCTTCCTGGCCACCGACTGCAGCCCGGTCAGCTCGATCACCTCCTCCACCCGGGCGCGCGGGATGCCGTGGGTGTGGGCCTGGGCCATGAGGTGGTTGAACGCGGAGCGCCCAGGGTGGATCGACTTGGCCTCCAGCAGCGCCCCGACCTCCTGCAGCGGCGCCGCGTGCGCGGCGTAGCGGTGGCCGTTGACGCGCACCGAGCCGCTGGTGGGCGCGTCCAGTCCGACGATCATCCGCATGGTGGTGGACTTCCCGGCGCCGTTGGGCCCGAGGAAGCCGGTGACCGTACCGGGCCTGACCGTGAAGTCGAGCCGGTCGACGGCGGTCTTCTCGCCGTACCGCTTCGTCAGCTGGTGCGCCTCGATCATCGCTCACCCCTACGCTCCGGGGCCGGACCGTCCCGGCCTTCCTCACCCTCCACGCTAGGTGCGGCGGCGGCGCGATCCGTGGTACCCCGGACCGATCATCGGAGGGAGCGCGGTACCGCGGTACCACGCCCGGAGCGCCTGTTGCGGTTGCATCACGACGTGTCCGATTCATCGAGTATTGGACCGGAGTGCGGCGATTAACTTTGTTGGCAGTGGTGTGGACGGTCTCTCATAATCCCTGTTGAGACGCGTGATGGACGGTCCGGAGAACCGCTGGGGGAGCGGTTTGCGAGGGAGTCCGTGCGCGAGATCCCACATTTTCCCGGGGGAGTTCCTTGTCCGCGCCCGAAAACGACATGGCCGCCGTACCGGAGCAGCACGCCGTTGCACCGGAGCAGGCCGCCGTTGCACCGGAGCAGGCCGCCGTACCGGAGCAGCACGCCGTTGCACCGGAGCAGGCCGCCGTACCGGAGCAGCACGCCGTTGCACCGGAGCAGGCCGCCGTACCGGAGCCGGTCGCCGTACTGGAGCCGGCCGCGCGCCGGCTGCCGCGCGCCGTCGGCGTCGTGCTGGCCACCGCCGGCCTGCTCGCCGTCACGACGGCCAGCGCCGCGGTGACCGTCGCCGTCGGCAGACCGGACGCCCGCCCGGCGGCCGCCGCCGCACCCGCACCGGCCACCACGGCCCCGACGAGCCCGAGCCCCACCCCCTCCGCCACCCCGGTGCCCGTGCCGAGCGCCGCCCCGACCACTCCCAAGCCGGCCAGCACGGTCAAGGGCACGGTCAACGGCGGCAAGCACGAGGGCGACCTGCGCTACTTCCTGCTCCCGATCCCGGCCGGCGGCGAGTCCTACGGGCCCGCGGACGGGATGACCATGAGCAACGACGACGTCGCCGACCTGTTCGGCAAGCAGGACGGCATCATGGACGTCCTCGGCTCGTACGGGTACCAGACGGGCGCCACCCGGACGTACCGGACGGCCGACGGCAAGTCCGAAGTGACCGTCACCCTGCTGCGCTTCGGCTCCACCGCGATGGCGGGCCGGTTCGTCAAGGGATACACCGTCAAGTCGCAGGACCCGATCGACATCGACGGCGACCCGGACGCCCACGGCTACGTGCACAAGCCCAAGCAGCAGGCGTTCACCGGCTCGATGACCGGCATCTCCAGCCAGGGCGACGTCCAGTACACGATCGACGTCGAGGTGAAGGGCGCGCCCGACAGGGCGCTGCTGAGCGAGCTGATGAAGCGCCAGCGCGAGTGGCTCACCTCCGGCGGCTGAGCCCACCGCCCGCCCCGACGCCGTCATCCTTCCCTCCTCCGCTGGAGCCACCCCGTGACCACCGAACCCGCGCTGCCCCCACCCGGCGACGCACCGGCCCCCGCCGCTTCACCGCAGCCCCAAGTTACTCCTGGCGAACCGCAGTTCACTGCCGAGGTGCCCGACGCCCTCCGCTGCGCACCGGCCCTCGACGCGCCGCTGCCCGGCTTCCCGCCGGTCGGTCCCGAGCAGGCGCCCCGCGCCCCGCGCCGCCCGCGCCCGGTGCTGCTGGCGGTGTCCGGCCTGGTGCTGGGCACCCTGGTCGGCGGCGGCGTCGGCTACGCCGTCCAGGCCCAGCGCCCGCCGACGCCACTGCCGCCGATCCAGGTCGCGCGCCCGTCCTACCCGGCCCAGGCGGTCGACCCGGCCGCCCTCGCCGCCCAGCAGCCCAAGCCGCTGGCCATCGACGGCGACCTGGTCAAACTGCTGATCAGCGCCCCGGACGGCAGTACCGCCTGGGCTGACTACCCGGACAAGCCGAGCTGGATGTCGGTCGGCGAAGTATCCGATCACAGCGGCACCGCCGCCCGCGATTTCAAGGACCTGAACACGCGCGGCTTCCGGCGCGCGGCCGAGGTGGACTGGAAGAAGGGCGACGCCAAGTACCGCGTGTTGCTGATCCAGTACGCGCCGGACCGCGCCAACGAGGCCGCCGTGTACACCGCCTTCGCCCGCAACCTGGAGTCGTTCGCCGACGGCGCCAACGGCGGCTACCAGGTGGAGAAGGAGCCCGGCCACTGGAACGAGAGCACCGAGCAGTTCTACTACGGCAGCGCCCTCGCCCAACGCGGCACGGTGGTGATGGTGGTGGAGGTCTTCGACACCAAGCCGGTGAACCCCGAGGTCGTGAAGGACCTCGCCAAGCAGCAGTGGGAGCGGCTGGTATGACCGACAACACCGTGACCGACAACACCGTGACCGGCAACACCGTGACCGAGACCCCGGCCCCCGAGCCGGTCCCGCCCACCGCCGGTGAGCCGGCCGCCGAGCACCAGCCCACCGCGCCGCGCCCCGCCTCCCGCCGCCTGCTGCGCGCGGGCGCCGCGACGGCCGCGGCGGCGCTGGCCGGGGTGGCCATCGGCATCGGCATCATCAAGACCCAGTACGACGAGCCGGCTCCGGCCACCGCCGCCGGGCCGTCGGCCGCGCCCGCCCCGGCCGCGACCGCCACGCCGTTCGGCGCCAAGTCCAACGGCAACCACTTCGGTTCGCTGCGCGACCTGTTGCTGCCCGTCCCGGCCGGCTACGAACTCGGCCCGGACGAGGGCGGGTACGGCAACGACACCGAGCTCGGCGCCGAGCGGCTGTCCGCCGACCTGGACGCCGAGCTCCAGCAGATCCCCAAGGACAAGCGCGACAAGCTCCGCTCCTACTGGGACGGGCTGCACGTCAAGGCCACCGGCGTGCGGACGTACCGCACCGGCGAGGGCGACCTGGTGGTCGGTCTGAAGCTGCGCCAGTTCAACCAGCAGGAGGTGCAGAAGCTCAACGAGTACACCGCGGTCTTCACCGGTGACACCGGCCTGTTCCGGGTCGGCCCGGAGATCCCGGGCCACCCCGAGGCGCACTGCTACCTGATGCCGGCGCCGCCGTCCGCGCCGATCGACTACCTGGAGTGCTCGGCCGCCGAGGGCGACCTCCTGGTGGTCATGAACGTCGAGGGCGTGGCGCCGCTGCCCAAGGACCGGATCGTCGCCCTCTTCACCATGCAGCTCGACCGTCTCGCACGCCCCGGAGCGTCCGCATGACCGACCACGCCACCCCGCACGCCCCTGCGGACCCCTTCGCCGAGGTTTCCGCGGAGACCCCCGCGGAGACCCCTGAGGAGCACGAGGCCCGCCTCGCCCGGCGCCGGGCGAGGCGCGGGGCGGCGGCGCGCTGGGCCACCGCCACCCTGGTGTTCGCCCTCGCGGGCACCGGCGCCGCGCTGGCCGTCACCGCCCCCGAGCGCACCGACCTCCCCGGCCTGGCCACCCCGGGCGACGGCCGCTACACCTTCCCGCCGCTGACGCTGCCGCCGCTGCCCTCCGGCAGCAGCGCGCCGGACCGGACGGGCAGGAACGTCCTGCACACCGCGGACCTGCGGTACCTGCTGCTGCCCGCCCCCAAGGAAGCCAGCGGCACCCTCACCCCGGCGCTCTACCCGATCCCCACAGCCGCAGCCACCGCCTCCCCGTCGGCGAGTGCGACCCCGGCCCCGAGCCCGACCGCCTCCCCGTCCGCGAGCGCGAGCCCGTCCACGGCCCCCTCCGGCCAGGCCCCGGCCGAATGGGTCACCTGCGACGCGATCCTCGCCGAGCAGCAGGACCCGGCCAAGCTGCGCGAGCTGCTCCTGCGGGACGCCTGCCGTGCGGCCACCGTCCGGGAGTGGACGGCCTCCGACGGCACCCGCACCCAGATCCGGCTGCTCCGCTTCGGCGCCTCCTTCGAGTCCTGGGACGTCTTCTCCGCCCTGCGCTCCGACGCCCGCTCCAAGGCCCTGCCCGGCGCGAAGACCACCTCCCACGGTGTCTGGGACACCGTCGAGGGCGTCCATCTGGACGCCCAGGAGAGCTCGGCGACGGGCGCCAAGGGCACCCCGACCGCCCGCATCGCCTACCTCGGCGCCTCCGACCTCGTCGCCGTCATCACCATGACCAACCCCGACGGCGTCCCGGCCGCCGCTTTCCGCCAGGTGGTCACCCTCCAGTCCGACCTCCTCGCCTGACACCGGCCCGCCGCCTGCTCGCCCTACGCCGTGATCCGCGCGGCGGCGGGGCGGTGGTCGCTGGCGGTGGCGGGCAGGGTCCACGCGGCGGTGGCGGGGAGGTCCCGGGTCATGACGTGGTCGATCCGGGCCAGCGGGAAGGCCGACGGCCAGGTGAACCCGAAGCCGTCGCCGGCGGTGTCCTGCGCGGAGCTCAGCCGGCTGGTGAGCGGGCCGAGTTCGCGGTCCCCGGCGGCGGTGTTGAGGTCGCCCAGGAGCAGCACCCTGCGCAGGGGCTCCTCGTCCAGCGCCTGGCCGAGCGCGGCGAGGTTGCGGTTGCGGTGGCCGGTGGCGAAGCCGCTGACGGTGAGCCGGACGGAGGCGAGGTGGACGACGTACACGGCCAACGGCCCGCCGGGGCCCTGGACTTCGGCCCGCAGGGAGCGGCTCCAGCCGGGGTCGATGGTCAGCCGCCGAACCCTTCCTCCGGGGCCGCGGCCGCACCGCCCAGACCGACCCCGCCCGCCGCGGCCACGGCCTCGGCCTGGCCATCGTCGCCGCCATCACCGACACCCACCACGGCGAACTGCGCCTCACCCCCGGCCCCGCCGGCGGCCTGCGCGCCACCCTCAGCCTGCCCGGCCGCTGAGCCGGACCCTGAGCCGGCCGCTGAGCCGGACCCTGAGCCGCCTGCCGGGCCGCCCCCTCACCCGGCCGGCTGCCCGGGGCGCCCCGGGACCCACAGCGGCACCGGGGCGCCGCAGTCCATGTACCGGGCCGCGTCCTGCGCCAGCCACCCGCTGACCCGGGCCGGGTCGTCCTCGCTCAGCTCCACCAGCGCGGCGGCGGCGATCCGGGCGCAGGACAGCATCAGCGCGAGGGTGTCCTGGCGGCGGTGCCGCTCCCGGACGTACGCCTCACCCCGCTCGTCGATGCGCCGGCCGTGGCACTCCCGATCCGCCGCCGAAGCCCGCCCGCCGTCCGCGCTGACCGCCTGGACGCCGTGCCAGACCAGGGCGAGCGCCGCGGGTTCGGCCGGGTGCGTCACACCCTCCCGGCCCGCCTGCTCCCGCGCCTCCGCCGACCGCCCGCCCAGCCACTCCAGCACCGCCGGACCGTCCCCCGCCCGCGCCCGTAGGACCAGCTCCGCCGCCCGGAACACCAGCGCCCGCAGCACCGCCCCCGCCGGCACCCGCAGCCCCGGCGCCGACGACTCGCCGAACGCCAGCCACGCGTCCGCGAACGACGCCGCCCGCATCCGCCCCAGCCACGCCGGCGCCCCTGCCACCCCGCCCAACCACTCGTCCGTACCCAGACGAACCAGACCCGCGGCAGCAAGCTGCGCCGCATCCCCATCCAGTCCGAGCAGCCGTCCACTCCTCAACGCGCACCCCCGTCGGCGTCATCAACCCGTGCCGGCACATCCCACCACACCAGGACGCGAACGAACTAGACAGGGCCCCGACAAAAGTCCGGGACGGCTTCCGGGGGCCCGGTCGGCCCGGGACCGGCGGAAGCCGCGCACCCGGCCCACCCGGCCTGACTCGCTGCGCACCGGTCGGGGCCCGCCGCCCGGTACCGACCAGCGGCGCCTCCTCGCCGGAGAGCGACGCCGGGAACGCGGCCCCCGCGATCGCCGCCGGCTCCTCGGCTACCTCCTGGGCCTGGACGCGGCGGAAGATTCGCCGGGACTCACCGGATCGGGTGGTCGCGCCGTGGCGATCCGGGCACCGCCGAAGGATTCCTGACGCATCGTCAGGAATTCTTCGGTGACGGCGGGTCTACCGGGTGAGCTCGGCCGGCGCGTCCAGTCGCGTCAGCTTCCGCGGGTTCGCCACCGCGTGGATCCGGGTGACCCGCCCGTTCTCCACGACGAGGCTGACCGTGGCCAGGCGGCCGTCGAGCTCGACCCGGCCAGCGGGCTCGCCGTTGAGCCACACGGTCGACACCACCCGGTCCGGGCGCGCGAGCAGCGCCGCCACGAGCTCGGCCCCGTGGATCGGAGCGCGGGCGGCGGCCGCGAGCCCGCCACCGTCGGCGATGAAGACCACGTCCGGGGCCATGACCTCCATCAGCTCCTGCACCCGCCCGGTGCGCAGCGCGGCCAGGAACCGCTCCACCACGGCCCTCTGCTCCGACCGGCTCACCGGTATCCGGGGCCGCCGGGCCGCCACGTGCCCACGGGCCCGCCGGGCGATCTGGCGCACCGCGGCCGGGGACTTCCCGACGGCCTCCGCGATCTCCTCGTACGGCACCTCGAAGACCTCGCGGAGCACGAAGACCGCCCGCTCCACCGGTCCGAGCGTCTCCAGCACGGTCAGCATCGCGATCGAGACGCTCTCCGCGAGCTCGACGTCCTCGGCGACGTCGGGGCTGGTCAGCAGCGGCTCCGGCAGCCACTCGCCGACGTACTCCTCGCGGCTGCGCGAGAGCGTCCGCAGCCGGTTGAGCGCCTGCCGGGTGACGGTCCGCACGAGGTACGCCCGCGGGTCGCGCACCGGCGCCCGGTCGACGTCGGCCCACCGCAGCCAGGACTCCTGCAGCACGTCCTCCGCGTCGGCGGCCGACCCGAGCATCTCGTAGGCGACCGTGAACAGCAGGCTGCGGTGGGCGACGAACGGGTCCCGGGTCATGCCGCGGGCGCCGCGCCGGACGGCTCGGGACGCGTGGCCAACGGAATCTCGCAGGCATCGGAGAAGCCCTGCGAGGTGACCCCGTTCGCGGCGTTGTTCCTGGTCGCCATGTTGACGAAGGCGATGTACGCGGTGAGTTCGACCATCGCCGCCGGGCCGAGCCGTCCGAGCAGGCCCGCGTACAGCTCGTCGGTGACGGTCGGCGGGGTGTTCGTCATGGCCTCGGCGTACTCCAGGACGTCCCGCTCCAGCGGGGTGAACACCTCCGACTCCCGCCAGCGCGGCACCTGGCTCGCCTTGGTGAGGTCCAGGTCCTGGTGCTGGGCCTGGAAGTAGCCGACGTCCAGGCACCAGCTGCAGCCGACCTGCGCCGCGACGGCCATGTGCGCGAACGACTTGAGGCCCGCGTCGGCCGCGTCCCACTCGCCCAGCTTGGCCGAGAACTCCAGATTGGACGTGGCGACCTTGGGGCTGTGCCACACCACCTCGATGGGCTCGGGCACTTCGCCGAGCTGCTTGACCAGGTTCTCGCTGAGCTCGACGGGAAGCTCCGCCTTCGGAACGCGTGGCGCCATGATGGTGTTCTCCTCGTGCGTGGGTGTGGTGTGTGTGCGTGTTCGACATGAAGACACCGCAGGGCCCTCGCGTGTGACAGCGCCGGCCTGGTGCTCGGCCGCCACTCTCGGTGCGGCCGTCGTTGCGCGAGCGCGCGTACCCGGAGAAACAGCGACAAACCGACCAAAACATGAATTCAATGTCGTATGTCGGGTAAAAAAAGACCGTGCAGCGGCCGCCGGAGGCCAGTCGGCCGCTCCCGCACCCCGCCGGGTGCCACCGGGACCACCGCTCCGAGCAGCCGGGCCCGGGTCCCGCGGGAAGGAAGCCCGCGACGCGCGAGCACGAGCCGTCGGCGCCGCCGGGCGTTCGCCCGATGCCCAGGAGACAGCAACCGTGTCCACCTCACCGGAAACCGTTCACCGTGCCGTCGCGCGGTCCGGCATCCCGCCCGACCTGCCCCCGCGCCCCACCGAGGCCGAGCTGCGGTCGATGGGCAAGTTCGAGGCGCGCGAACTCAGCGACGCGCTGTTCGAGCGCCTGGCCGGCCTCGCCCGCGAGACCCGCGCCTACAGCTACGTGCGCGGCACGATCATCGAGCTCAACATGCCGCTGGTCCGCTTCATCGCGGCCCGCTTCCGGCACCGCGCCGAGGACATGGACGACATCCTCCAGGTCGGCACGATCGGCCTGATCAAGGCCGTCGACGGCTACGACCCGTACCGCGGCACCGAGTTCGTCACCTACGCCATCCCCACCATCGCCGGCGAGATCAAGCGCTTCTTCCGCGACACCTCCTGGCCGGTCCGGGTCCCGCGCAGCATGCAGGAGCTGTACCTGGCCGTCGTCCGCGACTCCGACCGGCTGGAGCAGGAACTCGGCCGCCTCCCGCACCCCGAGGAGATCGCCGAGGACCTCCACCTCACCGTCGAGCAGACCACCGAGGGACTGGCCGCCGCCCGCGCCTGCCGCCCCAACTCCCTGGACGCGCTGCGCGACCAGGACGCCGACGAGACCGGCAGCGCCATGCTCGACCGACTCGGCTCCTGCGACCCCGGCATCGAACTCGCCGACTTCCGCACCGCCGTACGCCCCCTGCTCGCCCGGCTGCCGCGCCGCGAGCAGGCCGTCCTCAAGCTCCGCTTCTGGGACGGCTGGACCCAGTCCGAGATCGCCGAACGCATCGGCGTCTCCCAGATGCACGTCTCCCGGCTGCTCACCGCCACCCTGACCCGGTTGCGCGAGCAACTGGAGGACCGCGACGCCCCGGGCTGGGCGGACGACCCGCAGGACCCGGACTGACGTCCCCGCCTGCTCGGCGCGACCCGCCGGCCGGGGCCGGGACGAAGGGAACCGAGACGAAGGGAACCGAGACCATGACCCGCCGACCGCCCGCCACGGACCCCGCCCCCGGGCCGGTCGGGCTCACCGTGCAGGCCCGGCCGTGGGCCCGGGGCACCGTCCTCGCCCTGTACGGGGAACTCGACCTCGACTCGGTCGACGCCCTGTGGGCGGCCCTCGACGCCGCCCTGGCCGCGCCCGCCGCCGTCGTCGTGATCGACTGCGCCGGGCTGGAGTTCTGCGACTCCACCGGGCTCGACGCGATGTTCCGGGCCCAGGACCGCGCGGCGGCCCGGGGCAGCCGGATCGAACTGGCCCGACCCCGGCCGCCGGTGCTGCGGATGCTCGAACTGACCGGCGCCACCGACGTCCTCCCGGTCCGGGACGCCCCGCCGTCCGGGCCTGGTCGACCAACCGGTCGGGAGTGAACTCCACGCAGCACAGGGAGTGACCGAGGGTGGTCACGGGAGCCCGAATCCGTCGATGCTTCCCCGGGTCCCGCCACACCCGAGCGGCCGGCCGGGAAAGCCCCGGTCCGGCCATGGCCGCGTCGGCCATACCGGTCGGCACGATCGCCGTCATGGCCTGATCGGGGCCCGAACGGTGCTCACCGTTCGGGTACGACGGCCCGGCTCGGGAGGAGAATCGGCACAGGGCGGGAAACGAACGGGAGGCCGGTCATGAGGAGCCTCAATCGCCGCTACGCGGTGACCTTGCCGGGACCGATCGGCGGACACGCGCCGCCGGCCGTCGTGGTGGTCCACGCCACCGACGCCGTCGGGCCCGGTGGAACCCTCGTCTGGGAGAACGCGGACGGTGACCTGCGGGTCGAGATATTCGGCGAGGTGGCCACCGTCCTGACGGCGCCCGCCGGTGTCCTGCCGCACCCCTGCCTGCAGGCGGTACCCCTGCCGTGAGTGCCCGGCCGGCCCCGGCCGGCGCCTCACGGGCAGGGGCGGAGACCGCGGGACCGTTCGGAACCCGATGGTTCCGGTTGCCACCGCCGTTGCCGCCGTGGTCGGCGTCGTGACCACCGCCGGCCAGGGGGACCTCGTCCACGACAACGGCAACGGCAGCCGGAGGGACGTGACCGTCTCCTCCGGCAGGTGGGGGCAGAGCCTGTCGTGGCGGATCTGCCGTTCGGGCGGCGGCGGTTGCTCGCCCTGGCTCTGCGAGACCGCCTGACCCGGTCCCTCACGCGGCAGCCCGGTCCTGGCTCCTCCCGATGCCGGGCACCCGCCGCGCGTGCGCGCACCTGGGCGCCTACGCGGCTCTCAGCGCGCAAGCCACCCTGGGTGACCTGGCCGGCCAGGACGGCACCGCGCCGGCCTACGCACAGAGCGACCAGAGCCGACCCGCCGTCAACACCTGCCTGGCGTCCGCGACGACGCTCTGGCTGCCGGTGTACGCGCTGGCGGCAGTCCTCCTGACCGTGCTCGGCGGCTGGCTGGTGGGCAGGGCCGGCGCGAGGCGGACGGCAACCGGGGACCGGTGACGCGGGTCCTCCGGGCCCGCTACGGACGCCCGGCTCCCGCCGCCCCGACGCCGTGCCCCGACGCCGCGCCCCGACGCCGCGCCCCGCGAGCGGGCTCAGGCGGGCAGCTTCGTGTCGACGATGAAGACGATGAAGCTGATCTCGATGGCCTGGCCGGGGAAGGCCAGTTCGGTGACACCGAGGACCGTGCTGGCCGGGCGGTGGCCGCCGCAGTACGCCCGGACCGAAAGCGCGGACCCGGACGGCGCCCTTCCCGGGCCCGGGTCACCGGCCGGGGGCGGCGTCGTCCAGGATGGCGAGCAGGCGGGCGTGGACGGTGGCGGCGGCCTCGCGGGTGACCGGGTCGGTGTCGTCCAGGTGGCCGGCGATCAGCTCGGCGGCTGCGGCCAGGACCGGGACGGGGACGGTGGCCTCGCGCAGGTGGCGGAGCTGGGAGGCGGCCCGTTCGCCGGGCGTGGCCGTGGTGGGGGCGTGGGGGATCAGGGCGCTGATGCCCCGGGGGAGCTGCTGACTGCCGGTCATCCGTCCATTCTCCCGTGCGCAGGCCGGGTGGTGATCACCACGGGGCCGGCTCCGCGCCCGTGCCCGTCTGCCAGAATCGCCGCATGGCTGAGCACGACGACGACCGCGGCTATCTGCTGGACAACAGGCAGAAGGAGGCCGGTACCCGCTTCGGCGCCCTCGCCGAGCTGTTCGACCCGGTGACGTTCCGGCACGTCGACCGGCTCGGCATCGGCGCCGGCATGCGGTGCTGGGAGGTCGGCGCCGGCGGCCCCTCCGTCCCGATCGGCCTGGCCGAACGCGTCGGTCCGACGGGGACGGTCGTCGCGACCGACATCGACGTGTCCTGGACCCGGGACGTCGCCGGAGACGTGATCGAGGTGCTGTCCCACGACGTGGCGGCCGATCCGCCGCCGCCCGGCGGATTCGACCTCGTGCACGCCCGGCTGGTCCTGGTGCACGTCACCGACCGCGCCGAGGCCCTGCGCCGGATGGTCCAGGCGCTACGGCCCGGCGGCTGGCTGCTCCTGGAGGACGCCGACCCCGGGCTGCAGCCGCTGCTGTGCCCGGACGAGTCCGGCCCCGAACAGCGGCTCGCCAACCGGCTGCGCTCCGGCTTCCGCACCCTGATGGCGGCCCGCGGCGCGGACCTCGCGTACGGGCGGACCCTTCCCCGGGTGCTGCGCGAAGCCGGGCTGGAGGACGTGCAGGCCGACGCGTACTTCCCGATCACCTCCCCGGCGTGCGCCGTCCTGGAGGACGCGACGGTCCGCCAGATCCGCCACCAGCTCACCGGGCACGGCCTCGCCACCGACGAGGAGATCGACCGCCACTTGGCGAACGTCGCCACCGGGCGACTCGACCTCGCCACCGCCCCGATGATCTCCGCGTGGGCCCGCCGCCCGTGACCCCGCCGCCGCGGGCCGGCGGCTCCGGGTGGCCCGGGCGCGCGCCCGGCCGTCCGCACGCCCGGCCGTCCGCACCAGCTGGCACGGGCCCGTCGGCGCGACGCCGGGCGGCGCCGCTGGTGGCGCTCCACGTCCCGCCCGCCCGGGAGCTCCCGGGCGGGCGGGACGAGGCCTTCGCCGCACGCGCCTCGCGGCCTACAGCGCCTGCATCGGGCCGGGCTTGATCACCGCGAACGGGGCGCCCTGCGCGTCGGCGACCACCGACATCCGCCCGGCCACCATGTCGAACGGCGGGGCGAGGACGCTGCCGCCGCGCTTGACCAGGGCGTCCACGGTGGAGTCCACGTCGTCGACCGAGAAGTAGGTCAGCCAGTGCGCGGGGGTGCCGGGCGGGTCGTTGGCGAGCAGCGTGAGGCCGCCGACGGTGCGGCCGCCGACCCGCAGCTCCCAGTACTGCTCGGCGCCCTCCGCGGGCTCGATCTCGATGCCGAACGCCTCGCCGTAGAAGGCGGTGGCGCCGGGCGCGTCGTTGGTGTGCAGCTCGTTCCAGGTCAGGGCGCCGGCCTCGTTGACGACCCGGGCGCCGAAGAACTCGCCGGGCTGCCAGACGCCGAACACGGCGCCCTGCGGGTCGGCGGCGATCAGCATCCTGCCGAGCGTGCCGACGTCCATGACCGGGATCAGCAGGGTGCCGCCCGCGGCGACGATCGCGTCCTGGGTGGCCTGGGCGTCGGTGCTGGCCAGGTAGCTGGTCCACACGGTCGGCGGGGTCGGCATCCCCTCGGGGGCCATCGCCGGGCCGATGCCGGCGGCGGCCCTGCCGTTCAGCTCGCAGACCGCGTACCCGCCGAACTCGGCCGGGCCGACCTGCCCCTGCCAGCCGAACAGGTCGCGGTAGAGGTCCAGCGCCGCCTGCTGGTCCTTCGCCATCAGATCGACCCAGCACGGGGTACCGGTCGCGTACGCAGTGGTGACTTCGGGCATCTCTCGCTCTTCCTGGTGAGGCCCCCGGCAGTCACCCTGGCGTCGCGGACCGGAGTCCGCCACCCGACACGCCGCCCTCCCCGCCTGCCGCCTGCCCGCCACCGTCCCCGTAGGCCGGCGGCGGCCCCGGCGGCCCGACGACCGAAAGCCCTTTCGAGGTGGGCGCCGTTCATGGCAGGCTTCGGCCCGCCCGCACCACCATCACCGCAGGGAGCCGTTCCACCGTGCGCCGAAGCATCCTCCTGGCCACCGCCGCAACCGCCGCCGCCCTGGCCGCGCTCACCGGCTGCGACGGCGGCGACCCCGCGCCGTCCGTCGCGGCCGCCGTGCCGGGGGCCTTCGACCCGGCGCAGGCCGTGGCGAACGCGGGCAAGGAGCCGTACGCCGTCTCGGTCCGGGCGACGGGCGAGCCCGACGGCGGGGTGATCACGGCGCGGCAGAACCTCAACACGGTGAACACCGGCCGCCGGGAGCAGAAGCGCGCCGACGGCACGACCCTGGAGTTCGTCACCACCGCCGACGCCGAGTTCATCCGCGGTCACGACGCCAGTGGCAGCTGGCTGAAGACCCGGAGGTCCTCCGGCGCCTCGGAGTTCGACTTCGGCGGCTTCGCCCCGCTGCTGCTCGCCCAGGGGCCGGCCGCCCGTAAGGGCATGGAGACCCGGGACGGCGTCCCGGTCTACCACCTCGCCGGCCACCTGGGCCTGGAGCAGCTCGCCCAGGCGTCCGCCCCGACCCACGCCATGGCGAAGGTCCAGGGCCTCACGGGCATCGACCTCGACCAGTGGATCGACGCGCAGGGCCGCACCCGCTACGTCGAGGAGCGGATGGTGCTGGAGGGGAAGGCGGCCGTCGCCAGGATGACCTTCAGCGACTTCGGCCCGGCCGAGACCTTCGACGCCCCGACCGGGACCATCGTCTGACCGCACCCGGCAGGCCGGGCGGCGACCGTCCTCGGCCGCGTCAGACGCACTGACGCGGGCCCGAGCCGGCGCTCCCGGCGCTCCCGGCACCCTCCGTGCTCCCGGCGCCCTCCGCGCCCCCGGCGACGTCGGCCGTCCGGCCCAAGGGAGCGGCGTCCTCGGACAGCATCGTGATCCGGACCTGGCGCACGTACCGGTCGACCAGGTGGCGCAGCACGCTGACGGTGGCGGCGACGTCCGGCTCCGGGATGCCGTCCAGCGCGTTGGTCAGGCCGGTGATGTTGGCCTGTTTCAGACGGTTGAGCATCGCCCGGCCCTCGGCCGTGAGCGCCACCTGCCGGGCCCGGCGGTCCAGCGTGTCCGGGGTGCGCTCCACCAGCTGCTGGCCCTGCAGCCGGTCGATCTGCCGCGTGACGTGGGAGGGCTTGACCATCAGCCGGGCGGCCAGGTCGCCCACCCGGCTGGCCTCCTCGGCCTCGGCGAGCGCGCGTAGGAGGTAGACGTCCGAGCGGGCCGCCGTGATGCCGGCCCGGGCCGTCTGGCGTTCGTGTTCCTGCGAACGGGTCAGCAGGTAGGCCAGCGAGGCCAGCACCGCCTCCAGTTCCGAGGTGGCGGTCCGATTGTCTGTCGCGTCTGGCATGGGGGGAACTGTAGCGATCCCGCCCGGGTGGTGGCCCTGGTGTCGACCTCTGACCGGTTTTCGGACAGATTCGTCCGTCGCCCGATGGGCCCTTTCGTCACCACGGACCGCGAGTTAGCGTGACGGTAAGTTAGTTGCTTAGGGCACATAACTGTCCTGGGTGCTACCCCCACGGCACCGCGGGCCCATCCGCTCGGCGCCGTCGGCATATCCCGCTCCGAGAAGGGAGCCCATGATGGCCACTGCCGCTCAGACCCCCCGGTTCACCCACCCCGCCGCCCGCGGCGCCTGCCCGTTCGCCCCGCCGCCGGCCTACCAGCAGGCCCAGCAGGAGGAGCCGATCAGCCGCATCTCGCTCTGGGACGGCGCCCCCAGCTGGCTGGTCACCCGCCACGAGGACATCAAGGCCGTGCTCAGCGACGCCCGCTTCAGCTCGGACGCCACCCGCTCCGGCTTCCCGTTCGTCAGCGCCGGCGCCCGGCAGCTGGGCACCGGTCAGCTCACCTTCCTCCGGATGGACGACCCGGAGCACGCCCGCCTGCGCCGGATGCTCACCGGCGAATTCATGATCAAGAAGGTCGAGGCGCTGCGCCCCGAAGTCCAGCGCATCGCCGACGAGCTGCTGGACGCGATGACCGACGGCCGCTCCTCCGGCGACCTGGTCCGCGAGTTCGCGCTCCCGCTGCCGTCCCTGGTCATCTGCCTGCTGCTCGGCGTTCCCTACCAGGACCACGACTTCTTCCAGGAGTGCGGCCGGGTCCTGCTGAGCCGCGAGGCGACGGTCGAGGAGGTGCGGGGCGCGCAGGACCGCCTGGTCGACTACCTGATCAAGCTCACCGACGCCAAGCGCACCGAGCCCGACGACGGCATCCTCAGCCGCCTGGTGGCCCGCGGCGAGCTGAGCACCGAGGAGATCGGTGCGATGGGCCGGCTGCTGCTGGTCGCCGGGCACGAGACCACGGCGAACATGACCGCGCTCTCCGTCCTGGCCCTGCTGCAGAACCCCGACCAGCTCGCCCACCTGCGCGCGCACCCGGAGTCGGTCGCCGGCGCGGTCGAGGAACTGCTGCGCTACCTGACCATCGTGCACTCCGGTCTGACCCGGGTCGCCGCCGAGGACGTCACCGTGGGCGGGGTCCGGATCCGGGCGGGCGAGGGCGTGATCTGCATGGTCAGCGCCGCGAACCGGGACGAGCAGCAGTTCCCGGGCGGAGACGGGCTCGACCTCTCCCGCGACGCGCGCCGGCACCTGGCGTTCGGCTTCGGCGTCCACCAGTGCCTGGGGCAGCCGCTGGCCCGGCTGGAACTGCAGATCGCGCTGAACACCATCCTGCGGCGGCTGCCCGAACTGCGCCTGGCCGTACCGTTCGAGGAGGTCCGCTTCCGCGGCGAGATGCTCATCTACGGCGTCCACGAGCTGCCGCTCGCCTGGTGACGCGGCGTCACCGGAACCGGCCCGGCTGACCGGCCGTCACCTCCACCGCCGGCCCCGCCGCGCTTCCCACCCCACCCCACCCCACCCCACCACCCGCCGCCCCCGGCGGAGTCCGAACCAGCCATGTCCCGAAGGGAAACCCATGCTCGTCCACATCGACCAGGAGAAGTGCTGCGGCGCCGGGCACTGCGTGCTCGCCGCCCCCGAGGTCTTCGACCAGCGGGACGAGGACGGCATCGTCGTCCTGCTCGATGCCGAGCCGCCCGCCGAACTCCACCAGGGCGTCCAGGACGCCGCCGCGGTCTGCCCGGCCGCGGCGATCCGCCTGGAGCGGGTGTGACCGCTCTGCGGGAGGTGGCCGTCGTCGGGGCCGGCGCGGCGGGCCTGCACGCCGTCGAGGCGCTGCGCCGGGCCGGCTACGACGGCCGCCTCACCCTGATCGGTGCCGAGACCGAGCCGCCCTACGACCGGCCGCCGCTGTCCAAGCACCTGCTCGGCGGGCAGTGGCAGCCGGACCGCCTGGCGCTGCGCGCCCCGCAGGCCCTGCGCGAGCTCGACCTCGATCTGCGCCTGGGGGTACGGGCCGAGCGCCTGGACCGCCAGGGCCGGGCCGTGCGGCTGGCCGACGGCCACCGGGTGCGCTGCGAGGCCGTCATCCTGGCCACCGGCGTGCGCCCGCGCCGGCTGCCCGGCGCCGAGGCGCCGCTGGCCGGAGCCCACGTCCTGCGCACCCTCGCGGACGCCCTCGCCCTGCGCGATGAACTGCGCCCGGGCGTAAGGCTGTTGGTGGTCGGCGGCGGGCTGCTCGGGGCCGAGGCCGCGGCCACCGCCGTCGGACTCGGCGCCGAGGTGACCTGGCTGGTCTCCACCGCCGCACCGCTGGCCGCCGTGCTGGGCACCGAGACGGCCGCGCTGCTGGCCGGCCTGCACCGCGAGCACGGGGTGCGGATCCGCCAGGGCGTGGCCCGGGCGGTCACCGAACGGCACGGCCGCGCCACCGGCGTCCGGCTGGCCGACGGCTCCCACGTCGCCGCCGACGCCGTCCTGATGGCCATCGGATCCGAACCGGCCACCGAGTGGCTGGCCGACAGCGGCGTCCCGCTGGACGACGGCGTGGCCTGCGACGCCTACTGCGCCGCCGGCCCCGGCGTCTGGGCGGCCGGCGACGCCGCCTCCTGGCCCGACCCGCGCACCGGCCGCCGCCGGCGCCTCGAACAGCGCACCAACGCCACCGAACAGGCACTGCACGCCGCCCGCAACCTCCTGGCCGGCCCGGACAGCGCCCGCCAGCCCTACGACCCGGTCCCGTACCTGTGGACCGACCAGTACGGGCTGCGGGTCCAGGCCTACGGCAGCCCGGGCGACGCCGACCGGTTCGAGGTGGTCGACGGCAGCCTCACCGAGCGGCGCTTCGCCGCCGCCTGCGCACGCGACGGGCTGCTCCGCGGAGCGGTCGGCATCGCCTGCGCCCGGGCGCTGCGCGACCTGCGCGCGCAGCTGGCCGCGCACGGCCCGTGGCCGCCCGGGGCGCAGTGAGCCCAGCCGGGGCGGCCCGGCAGTACCTCCCCGCGTCGACGGGCGCTCAGGGCGCGCAGCAGCCGTCCCGCCGCAGGGCCTGGCCGATCGCGTACCAGTCCTCGTCCCGGCCCGCCGCCCCCTGCGCCGCCGCCCCCTCCAGCGGCCGGGCCTGATCGCCCACCAGGTCCTGGCGGCGGTGGACGAAGCCGTCGCGCATCACCCACGACGTGCGGGCCAGGTCCGCGAAGTCGCGGAACGGATCGCCCTCGACCACCGTCAGATCCGCCAGCTTGCCCGCCTCCACCGTGCCGAGGTCGTCCTCGACCCCGAACAGCCGGGCCGGCACCACCGTCGCGCTGCGCAGCGCCTGGGCCGTGGACAGCCCGGCGTAGCGGTGCAGCGCGCGCAGCCCGAGGTGCACCTGGAGGCCGATCGGCGTGAGCGGGGCGTCCGTGCCCATGGCCAGGGCCCCGCCGTCGTCCAGGATCCTGCGGTAGACCGCCATCTCCAGCTGCACGGCGCGCCGCTGCTGCGCCGTGGCCGCCGTCCGGGCCTGGCGCTGCACGCCGACGGCGTCCCACGGGGGCATCAGCGCGGTGACCCGGGCGTCCTCGGCCAGTGACGGGTCGTCACCGAGCAGGTAGAACGCGGAGAAGGGGGTGATGACGACGGCGAAGTCGCCGCCGCGGTAGATCTCGTGGACGTCCTGGTAGGTGTGTCCGGTGGGGGAGAGCACCCGGCCGTACTCCTGCCGCTGGGTGGCCGACAGGTGGGTCGTCAGGTCCTGCCCCAGCTGGACCCCGGGCGTCAGCAGGTGGCTGCCGGCCGGGACGCCGAGGCGCTCGTGCGCCGTCCGGGCCGCCTGTGCCATGATCCAGCCGGGCGCGCGCACGTATGTCTTGACGAAGTCGTAGTCGAGCGCCACGGCACGCTCCAGGCTGCGCCGCACGCCCTCGGGGGTGCGGTGGGCGCGGCCCATGCTGTACGCGACGCGGGCGCCGTCGAGCAGTTCGCCGGTGGTGAGGAACCGGGGCCCGTCCATCACCCCGGCGTCGACGGACTCGCGGATGCGCGCCTGCTCGTAGGCGAAGCCTCCCAGCGACGCGGTGCCGGTGATCCCGTAGGCCAGGTTCAGGCGGGTCTGGCGCCCGCCGTAGGTGTTCTGGTACGGGTGCGTGTGGGCGTCCCACAGGCCCGGCAGGACGGTGCAGCCGGTGGCGTCGATCAGCCGCTCTCCCGCGCGGCGCGCGCCCGGGCGGTGCGGCTCGACGGCGGTGATGCGGTTGCCGGAGACGACGATGTCGACGTCCTCGCGGACGTCGTCGCCGGTGCCGTCCCAGAGCCGGGCGGCGTGGATGCGGGTGACGTCGGAGCGGGGCGGCAGGCTGCGGGACGTGCGCAGGGGGAGGGCGACGGTGCGCAGGCCGGTGCCGTCCGGGCCGATCAGCCGCAGCCGTCCGTTGGAGAGGTAGAGCAGCCGGGTGGAGTCGCCCGACCAGGAGGGGTGGTCGGCCGCCTCGTCGGTGAGCCGGCGCGGCCGGCCCGTGGGCGAGCCGTCCGGCCCGACCGGCAGGACCCAGAGGGCGGATTCCACGACGAGCGCCAGCCACGCGCCGTCGGGCGACCAGACCGGTCCGCTGTCGCAGCGGTCGGAGACCGAGGTGTGCGGCAGCGGCAGGAAGGCCGTGGAGCCCTTGTCGCGGGTGTCGATCACGCGGATGACGTTGTAGCCCTCGCGGAAGCGCTGGTTGAGGCGGTTGCGGTCGCACAGCGCGAGGTAGCGGCCGTCGGGGGACCAACTGGGCCGTCCCGGAAGGCCGTTGCCGCCCAGTGGCGCGGCGAGCAGGGTCTCCGTCCCGGTGGCGAGGTCGACGAGGAGGAGGTTGCCGGTGACGTCCTGGCAGGCCAGCCGGGTGCCGTCGGGGGAGAGCGCCGGGTTGAAGCGGCCTCCCGTGGCGAGCACCGTGTCGGCGCCGCCCTCCAGCGTCAGCCGGTGGACCGCGGCCAGGCCGTCGCCGCCGCTGCCACCGCCGTCGTACACGTACAGGACGCTGCGGCCGTCCCTGCTCCACGAGGGCATCTGCACGTAGTGGGAGGGGTCCGCCTGGAGGAGCTTGCGGGGCTGACCGCCGATCGGCAGCAGCCACAGGGCGTTGAGCGCGCAGAAGACGACGGAGCGCCCGTCGGGGGAGAGCGCGGGCAGGTGGACGCCGAGCACGGCCCGGTCGTCGGTGGAGTCGAAGTCGCGCACCTTGCGCCGGTACTCGGGGCGGCTCGGCACGTCCGTCCGGGCGGTGAACGGGATCCGCCCGGCCGTGTCCAGCGCGGGGGAGCGGTCGGTGATCCGGCCGTCGGCGAAGTAGACGAGCCCGCCGTCGGGAGTCCAGCAGGGCGGCAGCGGGGAGACGTCCTCGCCGCCGGAGACCACCTCGCCGTCGACGGCCAGCGAGGCGCTCGCCGCGGTGTAGGAGGTGGCGGCGGAGGCGTCGCCGACCCACACGTACGCCAGCCGGCCGTCCCGGGACACCACGGGGCAGACCACGCTGCCGCTGTCCACCGTGCGCTGGACGCTCACCGGCCCGCCCGAGGCCGGCACGGAGGCGATGGTCCGAGCGCCGGCGTCGTCCGCGCGGACGAAGAGGATCCGGTCGCCGTCCGGGTGCCAGGAGGGGTCGTAGTCCTCGACCCCGGCCCGGTCGGTCAGACGCGCCAGCCTGCCGGTGGCGACCTCCACGGTCCACACGTCGTACGAGCCGCCGGACACCGCGTCACCCGCGCGCTCGGAGGCGAAGGCGAGGTGCGATCCGTCCGGGGACCAGGCCGCGCCCCGGTCGTCCCACGGCCCCGAGGTCAGCTGCCGCAGGTTCGTCCCGTCCGGGGACATCGTCCACAGGTGGAAGCCCCCGTCCTGGTACGCGCAGAAGGCGAGGGCCGAACCGTCCGGCGACCACGCCGGGCGCGTCGGCTCCAGCCCGGGGACGGTCAGCGCGGTCGCCGCGCCGCCGCCCCGCGCCAGCGCCCACAGGACGCCCTGGACCTCGATGACCAGCCGCCCGCCGTCGGGAGAGAGGGCGACGGCGGCGTTGGTGCCCTCCGTGAACGCCACCGTCCTCGACCGGCGCCCGGCCGCGGCGCCCGCCCCCTCGGCGCCCGCGCCCGCCGGGAAGGGACCGAGCGCGGCACCGGCACCCGCGAGTGCCGCCGCCCCGATGAACCCCCGCCGACTGACCCCCCGCGCGTGCCCACTCCTGGAGAACGACACACCCTCTCCCTTCCACCACGACCAGAGCGCGTTGCGCCGATGCGATCGCCACCGCCCGCCACACGGCCGGGCGGCAGCCCCGAAACCGCCCGCCGCCGCGCACCCGCGCGCCCCCGCGGTCAGGCGGGTCCAACCGTCCTCATTATTGTTCGGGGCTCGAACAGAACAACACCCCCTCCAGCACGCCGAGGCATCAACGCCCCACCCACCACCGAGAATTCACCCCTCCTGCCGCAGGCTGTCCGCAGTCGCGGCCGGGCCGATGTCCGGAAAACCCACCGGGCCGTCCGTATCGCCCCTCGGACCGGCCCGGTCCCCGCGTCTACGGTCGAGGCCATGAACGAGCCCCTCGGCCCCGACGACCTCGCCGCCTACCACGAGAACGGCTTCCTCCTCGTCCGGAACCTGATCAGCGGACAGGAGGCGGCGACGCTGCGGGAGGAGTGCCACGCCCTCGCCGCCCGCCTCGCCTCCGACGCCGACCCGACCTGGGCCAGCGCGCGCACCGTCACGGGAGCGTCCGCCGCACGCACCACCCTCAAGCACGCCCACGACACCCAGTTCCACTCGGCGGCATTCGCCCGGCTGCTGGTCGACCCCAGGTTCACCGACGTCGCGGCCGCGCTCCTCGGCGGGCCCAACGTCCAGCTGCACCACACGAAGATGTTCATCAAGCCGCCGGAGACCGGCTCGCCCTTCCCCCTGCACCAGGACCACCCGTTCTTCCCGCACGCCCGGCACACCGTCGCCGCCGCGGTCTTCCACTTCGACGACGCCCCGCAGGAGAAGGGCTGCATCCGGGCCGTCCCCGGCAGCCACCGCAAGGGCCCGCTGCCCCACGTCGAGGACGGCAGCTGGCACCTGCCGCCCGACACCTGGCGCCTCCAGGACGCCCGGCCGTGCCCGGCCCGGGCCGGCGACGTCCTGTTCTTCAACTACCTCACCGTGCACGGCTCGGGGCTGAACACCTCCGACCAGGCCCGCACCACCTGGCTGGTACAGTTCCGCGACCCCGAGGACCGGCCCACCACGGACGAGCACACCTGGTCCCTCGGCCAGGGCATGATGCTGCGCGGGATCGACCCCACCGCGCGCCGGACGGACGGGGCAGGCGAACCGAGGTGACCGAACTGGCCCGGACGGGCGCCGCCCTGCCCCTGCTCAACTCCGTACGGCTGGGCACCACCCTCGCCGGCCGACGGGTCGAGTTCGTCGACTGGGGGTTCTACCCGCCCGAGCCATGGCGCAACTACTGGCACAGCCACTCCTACTTCGAGCTCTGCTACGCCTACGCCGGACGCGGGACGTTCCGGATCGGCGGGCGGGAACACCCGGTCGAGGCCGGCCGGCTGTTCCTGGCCCGCCCCGGCGACGTCCACGAGATCACCACCGACCCCCGGGACCCGCTCGGCATCGTCTTCTGGTCCTGGACGATGGTCCCCGAACGCGCTCCACGCGGCGCCGCACCCGGCTCCCCGGATACCGCCGCCCTCCTCGACACCCTCGCGGCCGGCCCGCGCCACGTCGTCCCGGCCGCCGAGACCCCGCTGCCCCGGCTGCTGGTGACACTCGCCGAAGAGGCCGCGGCCCCGGGCCCCGCCAGCCCCGACCTGCTGGCCGCCCTCGCCCCCGCACTGGTACTCAGCTGCGCCCGCGCCGTCGCCGGCCGGCCCGCCGCCCCGCGCCCGACGCCCGCGCCGGGCGGACGCGCGGCGGCGACCGTCGCCCGGATGACCCGTTACCTCGACGACAACTTCGACCGCCCGGTCCGGGTACGGGACGTCGCCACCCAGGTCCACCTGAGCGAACGCCACGCGGCACGGCTCTTCCAGCAGGAGACGGGGTGCACGATCATCGCCTACCTGACCCGCCACCGGCTGGGCATCGCCGCGCAGCGCCTGGCCGATCCCGCGCTGCGCGCGCTGTCCGTCGCGGCCGTCGCCCGCTCCTGCGGCTACGCGGACACCCGGCACTTCAGCACCGCGTTCCGGCGGCACTGGGGCGCACTCCCGACCCAGGTACGGGCCCGGGGCGGCACCACGCACGGCCTGCCCGCAGACCGCGGCGCCGCCGTGCCCGGGGGCTTCCTCGGCCGGCCGGCCGAATCAGCCGAATGACCCGAAGCATCTCCTTGACCGACCGACTGTTCGCCGAATCCCCACGTCCAGAAAAACGATCGTCAACGAACACCAGCACCTTCGACGAAGCCCCCGACCGCCGACTGCCCCGGGCTCCCGAGGGGCAGTGATGGTGATGTGCGCCCGTCGGCGCCCGGGATTTCCGGGCGGTGGTGACGGGGCCAGGGGAAGGGGCCGGCGATGGCTGAACGGCGTGTGGGTGTCCTGTTGTCCTCGGCGGCTTTCGCCGTCCGTCTCGCCTGGCTGGCCGACCGGCGGGCGCTGATCCACGTGGTCCTGGTGCAGGTCCTCCTGGCGGCCGGGGTGGCCGGGGGACTGGTCGTGGCGCAGCGCGTGTTCGGCTCGGTGCTGGCACAGGGGCCGGCGGCGGCCGGGCGCTCGCCCGTGCTGGTGCCGGCCGTGATCGTGCTGCTGGTGACGGGCGCCGCGGCCGGCGCCCTGCGGCTGTCCGGGGCGGCGCGGATGGCGGTGCTGACGGCCAAGGTGGACCGCCTGGTGGCGGGGATGGTGCTGGAGGCCGCGGTGGCGGCCGAACTGCCGCGCTTCGAGGAGCCCGACTTCCACGACGGGCTGCAGCGGGCGGTCTTCGCCTCGCGCCGCCAGCCCGCCATGGCCGTCGTCCTCCTCGTCACGGCCTTCCAGGCGGCCCTGACCGTGGTGGCCGTGGGAGGGGCCTTCGTGGTCATGGCGTGGTGGCTGCTCCCGCTCGTGCTGCTCAGCGGTCCTCGCCGGCTACGCGGCCCACGCGTCCGCGGAGGCGGGGGCGATCCCGCTGCTGTGCGGAGCCGCCGTGCGGGACGGGGATCGGCACGACGGGGAGCAGGCGGTGCTCTTCCCCCGCGCCTGGATGTCCGACCTCGTCAAACGCGCCCGGCAGCTGGAACGGGCCGGCTGGCGGCTGCGGCCCGAGCCCTACACCGTGCTGCGCCCCGCCCCCGGCACCGGCGCCCTCCACCTGGCCGACCCGGACCGGTCCGGCCGGCCCGGCCCGGCGGTCACCGCGGTCCTGACCCAGGCACCCCAGGCCGGCGCCCCGCCGACCCGGGCCTGGCTGCTGGCGTCCATCGTCAACTGGATCGCTCGCCCCGCCACCGCCGACGCCGTCCACGCGCTGGCGGCAGCCCTGCGGCCCCTGCCCGTCCACACCGGCACCTGGCAGGACGCCCTCGCACACCTGACGGACCTGCACGCCCCTGCGGGCGGCCTCGGCTAGCCGCGACGGACGGTGGCCCCGGCGGTTCCTCGGATGCCAGGATCGGCGGGTCCGTGCGGGCCCCGCGAGACCACACCACCGCGGCCCCGCGCGGCCCGCAGGCTCACCGGGTCGGGCGGGGCAGGCCGGTGCGCTTGGCGGTGACCAGGATCGGGGTGGTCTCGACGGTGGAGATCCGCTCCAGGGCGCCGACGGTCTCGGTCAGGAAGGCGTACAGGGCGCTGAGATCGGCCACGGCCACCGCCAGCAGGAGATTGGCGGGGCCCGTGGTGGCGGCGGCGAAGCGGACCCGGGGGTGGCGGCCGAGCGCTTCGCCGGTGGCGTCCAGCGCGCCGGGGCTGACGGTCAGCCAGAGCAGCGCCTCGGCGTGGCAGCCGAGCAGCGCCAGGTCCAGCTCGGTGGCCAGCCGGACCACCCGGCCGCGGATCAGCGCGTCCACCCGGCGCCGGGCGGTGAGCGGGCTGAGGCCGGTCCGGGCGGCGAGTTCGGTGTAGCCGGCCCGGCCGTTCGCGCTCAGCGCCTCGATCAAGGGGGCGTCGAGCAGCGGTTCCGCCGGCTCGGGTGCGCCGCTCGACGGCGGGTCGGCCGACGGCGGGTCGGCCGAGAGCGGGTCGGCCGCGTGGAGCAGCGAGGTCTCCCGCTCGGAGAGCAGGCCGGCGCTCCAGGAGAACGAGGTCGGGAAGACCCGCAGCAGCGTGTGCGAGGTCCAGGAGGCGACGGCGGCGGTCGCGGGCAGGTCGCGCAGCAGCAGGGTGTCGCGGGCCTCGGGGCCGTCCAGGAAGAGGATCGTACTGATCTCGTCGCCGCCGCCCAGCACGTCCACCCAGACCGTGTCGGGCCGGCGGGCCAAGGTGGCGGCCACCACCCGGACCCGGTTCGGACGGCAGCGCACCCGCAGCGCCAGCGGGATCAGGGCGGGGAACCGGACGGGGTTGCGTACCGCGGTGGCCCGCAGCGTGCCGTCGGCGTACAGCGGGCCGGCCCGGCGGACGACCGTGCGCTCGGACAGGTCCAGGCAGTGCGCGAGCGTACGCCAGGAAGCACGGGGCGCGATCAGCAGCGCGGCGGCGATCCTGCGGTCGGTCCCGTCGAGTGAATGGCGCACCTTCGGCACTCTAGGGCACTGCCGCGTCCGCTTTTCATCACCGAACGAGCCAATACTGGCCGATCCCTTCGGCAGGCCGTACACCTGAACTGTCCAGCACGGCACGACGAGAGGGGACGGGACGGCGATGACGAACGGATCGAACGGATCGAACGGGACGGGCGGGACGAACGGGAGGGACGGCCGCGGAACGGGCCCGGTGCTCACCGCCGGGCAGGGCCGGCTGCGCGGCACGCTGGAGGGCGCGGTGGCGGCCTTCCAGGGCATCCCGTACGCGGCCTCCCCGGTGGGCGCGCTGCGCTTCGCCGCACCGCACCCGCAGCCCGCCTGGAGCGGGGTCCGGGACGCGCTGCGCCCGGGCCCGGCGGTGCCGCAGGATCCGTCCCGGCTGGAGGCCGTGATGGGGGAGCGCGAGCCGGACTGGGACGAGGACGGTTGCCTCACCCTCAACGTCTGGACGCCCCGCCAGGCCCTGCCCGCCCCCGCCGGTGCCCCCGCGACCGACACCCCCGCGCTGCGCCCGGTGCTGCTCTGGTTCCACGGCGGCGGCTTCAGCAGCGGCTGCGGCGGCTGGGACCGGTACCACGGCGCCCGCCTCGCCGAACTCGGCGGCATCGTCGTGGTCACCGCCAACTACCGCCTGGGGCCGCTGGGTTACCTGTACCTGCCGGAGTTCGGCGCGGACAACCCCGGCTGCCGCGACCAGGGCGCCGCGCTGCGCTGGGTCCGGGAGAACATCGCCGCGTTCGGCGGCGACCCCGAGTCGATCACGGTCGGCGGCCAGTCGGCCGGCGCCTATTCGGCCCTCGCGCTGGCGCTCGACCCCGCCACCGGCGGCTCCATCCGCCGGGTGATCGCCCAGAGCGGCCCGTGGGGCCTGCGCCCGCAGGACCCGGCGGACGCCGCCGCCACCGCCACCGCCTACCTGCGCCTGCTCGGCCTGGCCGGGGACCGGAGCGGCTACGAGGAGCTGCGCGCCCTGCCCGTCCAGCGCCTGCTGGAGGCCTACCGCCAGCTGGCGGCCGACCGTGGCACGCCCGGCGACCCGACCCCGCTCATGTACCCCGTCCTCGGCGGTGCGGGACTCCCGCAGCCCCTGCTCGCGGCGGCCGGCGCCGGCGGCCTGGGCGGCAAGGAGCTGCTGCTCGGCACGGTCACGGACGAGATGACGGCCTTCGGCCACCGCGGACCCGAGGGCGAGGCCGCCGCGGACCGGTTCTTCGGCGTCGGCGGTACGGAGCTGGCCGAGTACCGCGCCGCCCAGGGCACCCCGGCGTACGTCTACCGCTTCGCCCGCCGGCCGCCCACCGACGACCTCGGCCTCGGCGCCACCCACTGCGCCGAACTGCCCTTCCTCTTCGGGACCTTCGACGCCTACCCGGACGCCCCGATGCTGGGCGCCGTCAGCGCCTCGGACCGCGCCCTGGCCGCCGACTTCGCCGGCGCGCTCGCCGCGTTCACGGCCACCGGCGCCCCGGGCGGCGACTGGGCGCCGTACCGGAGCGGCGCCGACGTCGAACGGTTCGGCTGACGGCGCCGCCCACCCGGCCCATGCCCGGCCCGGCGCCCACGTCCGGCGCACGTTCAGGAACCCGGCCGGGTGACGCCGCGCCGCGCCCGCCGGTGGACGCGCCGTCCGCCGCGCCGGATCCCCGCCCCTGCCGGACCGGCTCCCGTGCACCGGTGTGCCGCCCGGCCGTCCATCCCTCCGGAGTACCACCGCTCGCGCGGCCCGTCGCCAGGCCGTAGGACGGACACGGCGGGCGGGCCGCGCGGAGGAGCGTACCGGGATGCAGATCGTTGTCGACCTCAATCGCTGCCAGGCGTACGCCCAGTGCGTGTTCCTCGCCCCTGACGTGTTCGAACTGCACGGCGAGGAGTCCCTGATGTTCACACCGGCCGTCCCCGACGGGCAGCAGGAGCGCGTCCTCCGGGCGGCGGCGGCCTGCCCGGTGCAGGCCATCCTCGTCGGCGAGCCGGCCGGTCCCGCGGCCCGATGAACGGCGTCGAGCGGATCGTCGTCGTCGGCGCCTCGCTGGCCGGCCTGCGGGCCGCCGAGACGCTGCGCGCGCAGGGCTACGCCGGCTCGCTGACCGTGGTGGGGGAGGAGCCCCACCCCCCGTACGACAGACCGCCGCTGTCCAAGCAGGTGCTGCTCGGACGGGTCCACGCCCGGGACGTCGGGCTGCCGCGCCGCCGGGCCGTCGAAGCGCGCTGGAAGCTCGGGGTGCGCGCCGACCGGGTCGACCCGGAGGAGCGGCAGGTGGTCCTCGCCGACGGCGAACACCTCCCCTACGACCGGCTGCTGATCGCCACCGGAACCCGCGCCCGCCCCTGGCCGAAACCCGCCCAGGCCGCGCTGGACGGCGTCCTCACCCTGCGCACGGCCGACGACGCGGCCCGCCTCACCGAACGCCTCGACGCCGGGCCCCGCCGGGTGCTGGTGATCGGTGCCGGGTTCACCGGCTCCGAGATCGCCTCCGCCTGCCGCGAGCGCGGCCTGGAGGTGACGGTCGCCGAACGCGGCCCCGTCCCGCTCGTCGGCGCGCTGGGCGGGGCGCTCGGCGCCTTCGCCGCGGCGGCGCAGCGCGCCCACGGTGTCGATCTGCGCTGCGGCGTGACGGTCACCGCGCTCAGGAGCGAGAACGGCCGGTTCACCGGCGCCGACTTCTCCGACGGCGGCCGGATCGACGCCGATGTCGCGGTCGTCGCCCTGGGCGCCGTGCGCAACACCGAATGGCTCGAAGGATCGGGCCTGGCCGCCGGCCCCAGGGGCGTCGCCTGCGACGCGGGGTGCCGCGCCTTCACCATGTACGGGATCGTCACCGACGACGTCTTCGTCGCCGGGGACGTCGCCCGCTTCCCGCACCCGCTCTTCGAGTACCAGATGCTCTCCCTCGAACACTGGGGCAACGCGGTCGCCCAGGCCGAGGTCGCCGCCCACAACATGGTCAGCCCGGCACCGCGCCGGCGGCCGCACCTGACCGTCCCCGCCTTCTGGTCGAGCCAGTTCGGCCTCAACATCAAGTCCGTGGGCGTACCGACCTTCTCCGACCAGGTGGTCCTCGCCCAGGGCTCGTTGCAGGAGGGCCGCTTCGTCGCCGTCTACGGCTACCGGGGGCGCATCACCGCGGCCGTCACCGTCAACCGCGCCAAGTGGCTGGAGCACTACCAGTACCTCATCGAGACGTCCGCACCGTTTCCCCCCGCGCCCGGCGCCGCCGACCGGCCCGCCGTTCCGGTGACCGTCCCCTCCGACGTGCCCGACCCGCACCTGCTGTCGCACGGACCGACCGTGGCCCTCACCGGGCACCTGCCGGACCGGCACCTGACCCTGGTCCGGCATGGACGCCCCGGACCGCCGCCCCCCGCCGACGAGGAAACCCCCGGATGACCCCCGACACCCTCCTGCGCCGCATCAACGACTACACGAACCGTGCCGACCCCTACCCGCTCTACGCCGAACTGCGCGAGAACGGCGTGGTGCGCCAGGACGACGGCGCCTACCTCGTGGGCACCTACTACGAGATCGCCGCCCTGCTCCACGACCCCCGGGTCAGCTCGGACCAGCGCAGCCGGAAGGACCCGGACCCCGCCTTCACCCAGGACGGCCTGACGCCCGCCTTCATCAGACTCGACGACCCCGAGCACGACCGGCTGCGCCGCCTCGCGATGCGCCCCTTCGGCCCGCCGCACTCCCCGGGGCGGATCGACGCCCTCCACGGCGACATCACCCGCATCGCCGAGGAACTGATCGACGCCTTCCCGGACAAGGGCCGGATCGACCTCGTCGACGACTTCGCCTACCCGCTCCCCATCACCGTGATCAGCCGGCTCATGGGCGTGCCCCACGAGGACGTGCCCCGCGTCCGCGCCTGGACCAACGCCGTCATCGCCGGCTTCGACCCGACGCCCGGTCAGGACCCGGAGCGGCGCCGGCAGGAGGCCCGGCAGGCCCGCATCGCGATGGGCCGGTACCTGGGGGGCCTGGCCGAGGAACGCCGTAGCCACCCCACCGCCGACCTGCTCTCCGCCCTGGCCAACGACGACGGCCCCGAAGGCCGCCTCACCCCGGAGGAGTTGATGTCCACGGCGGTCCTGCTGCTGATCGCCGGACACGAGACCACCGTCAACCTGATCACCAACGGCATGCTCACCCTCCTGCGCCACCCCGAGGCCCTGGAGCGGCTGCGGGCCGATCCCGGGCTCATGCCGGGGGCGGTGGAGGAACTGCTGCGCTTCGAGCCGCCCGTCCAGTACCTGCCGCAGCGTTCACCGCTCACCGACATCGAGGTCGCGGGGGTCACCGTCCCCCGGGGCGCCCCGCTGATCCTGGTGCTCGCCGCCGGCAACCGGGACCCCCGGCGCTTCGAGGACCCGGACCGCTTCGACCCGTTGCGCAAGGACAACCAGCACCTCGGCTTCGGCAGCGGCATCCACATCTGCTACGGCGCCCCGCTCGCCCGGATCGAGGCCCAGATCGCGCTCAACGCGCTCCTGCGCCGGCTGGACGACGCCCGCCTGGCCGAGGACCCGCCGCCCTACCGGCGCAGCCCCATCCTGCGCGGCCCCCGCCACCTCCCGGTCGAGCGCGACGCGACCGGCACCACCGGCTGACGGGGCACCGCCCGCCGCCCGCCGGCGGCGCAGCCCGGTGATCGGCGCGCAGCCGCCACAGGAGGCGGACGCTTCGCCAAGTCGAGGGACGGGGGCGGATGTCACGGCGGCGAAGCACTGGCGCAGACTGGTGGCGGCTCACCCCGACCGACCGGAGGACGGAACCCATGGCCGACCGGCCCCTGACCCTGATGGCAGTGCACGCCCACCCCGACGACGAGGCCACCAGCACCGGCGGCGTCCTCGCCCGCTACGCCGCCGAGGGCGTGCGCACCGTCCTCGTCACCTGTACCGACGGCGCCTGCGGCGACGGCCCCGGCGGCGTCAAGCCGGGTGAGGACGGGCACGACCCGGCCGCCGTCGCCGCCCTGCGCCGCAAGGAGCTGGAGGTCAGCTGCCGCATCCTGGGGGTCGACCACCTCGAACTGCTCGGCTACGCCGACTCCGGGATGATGGGCTGGCCGGCCAACCACGCGCCCGGCTCGTTCTGGAGCACGCCCGTCGCCGACGGCGCCGCCCGCCTGGCCGACCTGATGCTCCGCTACCGCCCCGACGTCGTCGTCACCTACGACGAGAACGGCTTCTACGGCCACCCCGACCACATCCAGGCCAACCGGATCACCGCGGCCGCCCTGGCGCTGACCCCCGACCTGGCGCCCAAGGTGTACTGGACCACCGCGCCGCGTTCGATGATGCGGCGGTTCGGCGAGGTCATGCGCGAGTTCGGCGCGGATTGGGAGGCCCCGGAGCCGGACGGGCAGGACCCCGAGCTGCCCCCGTTCGGGCTGCCCGACGAGGAGATCACCACCTGGGTGGACACCACCGTCTTCGGCGGCCGGAAGTACGACGCGCTGCTCGCGCACTCCAGCCAGAGCGAGAACATCTTCTTCCTGCGGATGGGCAAGGAGCGGTTCACCGAGCTGATGGGCGTGGAGACCTTCGTCCGGGTCCGTGACACCACCGGCGCCGCGCTGCCCGAGCGGGACCTGTTCGCCGGACTGCGCTGACCACCCGCCGCCGGGGCGCCTCAACCGGGGCGCCCCGGCCGGCGAGGCCGGACCGGTGCGGTCCTGAATAATCGAACCCATCCCTGAAGGAATCACTCACACGTACTGAAACACCCCGCGTCGGGTACGGCGGACCAGCCCGCCCCACGGGCAACAGCAGGATTCGCCGGACCCGGTCCGGTCGGCGGCCTACCCTACGAACGGACAGGCCGCGCGCCCGCTACGGCCGTTCGCGAAGGAGTCCCGTGTCATCACCCTGTGACCCCCGGTACGCTTCCGTCGGCGATGTGAGCACAGCGCTCATGGTGATCGACTCCCGGCTCAAAGCCGTCTACGACGGCAGGACCGGGAAGGACCCCAAGCAGCAGCAGATGCTCGACCAGTTCGCCGCATCCCTGGGCCCCACGGAGTTCAACGCGCTGTTGGACGGCACCTGCACGCTCATCTACATGTTCATGAACTGGCTGCGGACGGCCTGCGAGGACCACGACAAGGACGTCATCGAGTACACGGTGCCCGCCCTCGTGGCCACGATGCGCATGATGCCCAGGACCTTCCGTCCCGAAGTCATCCCCACCATGGCCGGCCTGCTCATCGCCGCGGGCAGCGGCCTGAGCCCCAACCTGTGGCGCGCGCAGTACGGCCCCTGGACCGATGCCGAGATGAACCCCCTGGAAGCCACGGCCACCCTGCTCGCGGAGCACGTCAACCGGATGTCCGGCGACGACCACGACTTCGCCACCCGCCTGATCACCGACGCCCTGTCCAGGGCGGACGAAGGCTGAGGCGCAGCGTCCCGCACGTGCGCGGGACGACGACCGATCCGCCTGCCGCCTGCCGCCTGCCGCCTGCCACCCGGGCGGTCGGGTCGGCGGAACCCGTCACCGCCCGACCGGTCGCCGCCACCGGACGGATGCGGAGGCGGCGACCGCCCGGAGCCTCAGACCGACCGCCAGCCGAGCCAGCGGGGAGGCTCCCCCGACACACCGGTGGCCCAGCGGGCCCGGCGTTCCAGGGAGAGCCCGGTCATCGGGTGGCCGGCACCGAGCACGCGGGCGCAGTCGTCCGCCAGCACCGCGTACAGGCGGGCCGCCTCGGCGAAGTCGCCGGCCGCCCCGCTCCAGTGGGCCTGGTTGTGCCGCGCGTCCAGCACGATCTGCTCATCGGGCCCGTAGGCCCGCGCGAACTCCTCCGCCAGGACCCGGTAGCGGCTCGCGGCGTCGGCGGCGGCGCCGGAGCGGCCGATCCAGTGGGCGTGCTGATGGCGGGCCAGGTAGGTCTGCTGGTGGTAGGGGCCCACCTGATTCGCGAAGCCCTCGACCACCGCGCGCTCCAGCTCCGCCGCCCGCAGGGCGTCACCGGACTCCCCGACCCAGTGGGCCTGCTGATGGCGGATGACCAGGACATCCGTGCCGTCCAGGCCCGCCCGCGCGTAGACCGCGAGCAGGGCCGCGAGCAGACGGGCCGCCTGCGCGGCGTCGCCCGCGCGGCCGACGTAGCCCGCGCGGTTGTGGCCGACGGCGAGCGCCAGCGGATGCGCCGCGCCGAACGCCTCGACGACATCCGCTGCCAGCCGCTCGTACAGGCAGGCCGCCTCGGCGTACCGGCCCGACTCCCCGACGGCGTGGGCGTGCTGATGGCGGGCCCTGAGCGTGTTCAGGTCCCGCGCGCCCAACTCCCTTGCGCTGTCGGACGCAAGGCTGTCGTACCGGCGCGCGGCCCCGGCCAGGTCACCGGAGCGGGCCCGATCGCCCGCCGCCGCATAGCGGCTCTCGAACTCGTCGGCTTCCACGGCCTGCCCCCTTCGACGGACACCACGGGATCTGCGCCGCGAGAAGCCGGCGCCGCGCTCCCGACGAGGACACCGGCTGCCGTATCACGGCGTGCGAACAGTAGTCTGGCCAGCGGCGACGATCAGGTCCAACACACGGCGTTCACCGGGGGGTGAGGCGGGCTCATGGCGGTCAACCTGGCGCAACTGCGGGCCCTGGTCGCGGTCGTGGACGCCGGCGCCTTCAACGCCGCGGCATCCGTCCTGGAGGTCAGCCAGTCCGCCGTCTCCCACGCCCTGGCCTCACTCGAGCGCACCCTGGGCGCGCCCGTGGTCCACCGGGGCGCTGCGCCGATCCGCCCCACCCCGCTCGGCGCACAGCTGCTCCCGCACGCACGCCAGGCCGTCAGCGCCGTGGACGCCGTGCTCTCCCTGGGCGCGGCGCACCGCGCGGTCCCCGGCGGAGTCGTACGCGTGGCCGCGCCACCCACCGTCTGCCGCGGCCTGCTCCCGGATCTGCTCACCACGTGGGCGCAGGCACACCCGCACCTGAAGGTGCGCGTCTTCGAGGGGGAGGACACCGAGGTCGCCCGCTGGCTCGCGAACGGGACCGCCGACCTGGCCGTCCTGGTCGACCCCGACCCGGTGCCCGACGGCGCTCTGCTGCTGCTCCACGACGACTTCCGAGCGGCGCTGGCCGGCGACCACCCGCTCGCGCACGAGCGCTCGGTGACGCTGCGCGACCTCGATGACGACCCCATGCTGCTCTCCGACGGCGGCTGCGAACGCTATCTCCGGGAACTGCACCGCCTCGACGGCAGCGTTTACGTGCCGCCCCCGCGCATCCGTGGATTCGCCACGCTCCTGGACATGGTGCGCGCCGGGGTCGGCGTCGCCGTGGTGCCCGGGCTGGCCCGGTGCATGCTGCCGGCCGGCACCGTCCTGGTGCCGCTGCGGCCGACGGTGCACCGCCGACTGCTGCTGTCGGGACCGCCGACGCGCCCCTGGGGGCCGGCGGTGCAGACACTCATGGCGAGCGCGGCGAGCACCGGGACCGCCGTCTGATCTGCCACGCGCCCCCGCTGACGCGAACGGGCCCGGCGCGATCCGATTTCAGACATCTTGGCAAAGGTGACGCAAAGAAAGTTTATATACATAATCACATCGGCTCCATCCTTCCGGCGGCCACACGGTCGCCGGATGCCTTCGGTGTGGGCCTCGAAACTCGCTACTCCAGGGGGACCGCCCAGTGCGCCCACGCCGCACCATGAGGCTGCTGACCGCAGGCCTCGTCACCGTTCTCGGCCTGCCCGCAGTCGCGGCCGCCGGTACGCCCGGTACGCTCCGGGTCGACAACACCGACCCGGCCAAGTGCTCGGACTCCGGCGGCCAGGGCACCCAGGCCCTGCCGTTCTGCACCATCGGCGCCGCGGCCGCGGTCGCCGGACCGGGCCAGACCGTCGAGGTGGCGGGCCGGCAGGAGTACCGGGGAGAGGTGGTGCTCACCCGCTCCGGGGAACCGGGGCGCCCCATCACCTTCCGCGGCGTCAACGGGGGCGTCGGCGCCTGGATCGGCGGAGGCCTCAAGCTCCTCGCGGTGCACGACGTGGTGGTCGAGTCGTTCTCCACCTTCCGGACCGAGGTCGCCGACTCCAGCCGGGTCACGGTCAAGAACCTGCGGGACGGCGACCTGCGGGTCACCGGGGCCGGCAGCAGCGACGTGACCCTGTCCGGCAACAACGCCCGGACGATCTCGGTGGAGGCCGGTGCCGCCGGCACCACGCTCGTGCGCAACGGCGCGAACGCGATCCGGGTCACCGACGCGCCCCGGACGACCGTCACCAACAACACGGTCACGGATGGCTGCACCGCCGGTATCGAGCTCGCCGGCAACTCCCCGCAGGCGAACCTCTTCAACAACCTGGTGCGGAACCACTTCAGCCCCGCCGCCCCGTACCAGTGCGGGAACACCGGCGGCCAGGGCGCCGAGATCGTGGTCTCGGCCGCCTCCGCCACGGGCACCCGGGCCGGCTACAACACCGTCGCCCCGTACTGGGGCAACTCCAGCAACGGCAACGCGTACTCCTGGGCCGGCACCGTGCACCAGACCCCGCAGGCACTGGCCGCCGCCACCGGCGACCAGGCCGGCGGCCACGACATCGTGGTCCAGAACTGGGCGGACGGCAGCGCCCACAACTCCGCGGTGACCGATTCCGCCGACGCCACCGCGCCGGGCTTCGTCCCGCCCGCGTTCCCGGCCGACGACCCCGACGTCGAGAACACCGGTACCGGCCTCGGGTACTACGACCGGGGCAAGGACGAGCGTCAGGAGAACGTCGGCCGGGTGTGGCTGCAGACCGATCCGGCGCGCGCGCCCTACGGCGCCGAGGTCACTCTGACGGCGACCACCGAGCGCACGGTCCACTGGCCGACCTCGGTCATGAGGTACCGCTTCGACTTCGGCGACGGCAGCCCGACGGTCACCTCCGCCACCCCGAGCGTGCGCCACGCCTACACCTGCGCCTGCGACTGCACGGCGACGGTGGGCGTGGAGACCGGCGACGGCAACGTGGTCAACAGCTGGGGAACGCCCCTCAAGGTCACCACCCCCGGCCCGCTCAAGGCGTCGGCGACCGTCGGGGCGAACATCCCGGACCAGTGGGACACCTCCGACACCCCGCCGCTGGGTGTGCGGGTCGACCCGTCCGGGACATCCTCCCCCTGGGCCGTCGGCAAGGTCGTGGTGGACTACGGCGACGGCACCGTCGAGTCCAAGAACGGCCTGGACGTCTTCCTGCACGGCTACGCCTCGCCCGGTGACTACACGGTCAAGGTGACGGTCACCGACAGCACCGGTCGCACCGACACCGCCGCGTACCCCTTCCGCGCCGCGTACGCCCCGTCGCGCTTCCTGCGCATCGACCCGTACCGGCTGCTGGACACCCGCGACGACCCGGCCGTGATCCTGCGGGGCGGACAGGAGGGCGGCTTCACGATCCCGACCGGCGACGCGCCCGGCTCGAACGGTACGCCCGGCAGCATCTCCTCGGTCGTCCTCAACGTCACGGTCACCGAGGCCACCCAGGACAGCCATCTGATCGTCTGGCCCGCCGGGCAGGAGCGCCCGCAGACGTCGAACGTGAACGTGGCGGCCGGCCGGACCTCCACCAATCTGGTGACCGTGCCGGTCGGCCAGGCTCACCGGATCAGCACCTACCTCAGTGCCGGCCAGGCCGAGGTGATCGTCGACGTGGTCGGCTTCTACCGGCCCAACGGTGGCTACCTGTTCACCCCGCTCGAGCCCTCGCGGCTGGTCGACACCCGTGACAGCCGCAAGCTCGGCGCCGGGGAGGTCCGCACGGTGAAGATCGCCGGCGTCGGCGCAGTCCCCGCCGACGTGGCCTCCGTCGTGCTCAACCTGACCAGCACCGGGACCAGCGCCGACACCCACCTCTCGGTCTACGCCGGCGACCGCCCCCGCCCGATCAGCTCGAACCTCAACCCCGAGCCCGGGAAGGACAAGTCCAACCAGCTCATCGTCCCGGTCGGCGCCGACGGCAGCGTGAACGTCTACAACCACGTCGGGTCCACCGACGTCATCCTGGACGTCTTCGGCTACTACGCCAACGACGGCAAGGGCAAGTTCACCCCGACCGTCCCGGTCCGGTTGACGGACACCCGGTCCAACCCGTTCGCGAAGCCCGGCCCGGACAGCACCACCGTCGTCTCCGGCATCCCCGCCGGATCCACCGCGGCCGTCCTCAACGTCACGGCCACCAACACCACCGCCGACAGCTACCTCACCGTCCACGCCGACGGCAGCCCGCGTCCGATCACCAGCAACCTGAACCTGCTGCGCGGCGCCACCGTCCCCAACCACGTCACCACGCCGGTCAGCGCCGACGGCAAGGTCGGCATCTACAACCACGTCGGCAGCACCGACATCATCGCCGACCTCTTCGGCTACTTCACCGACGCCTGGCCTGCCTCCTGAGGCTTGCTGCAGAAGTCGTGCTTCGCTCATGCACCGGCTGATGCCGGCCACGCCTTTCCGGGCGTGGCCGGCATCAGCGCGGGCCGGGTACGAGCGGATGCACGTCAGGGAAATCCGGGGCCAGCCCGGGAAAAACCGGTATCCGGGAATGGGAGGTCAGTGAAAAACGGCCGTCCCGAGCAGCCGGCCCGTCACACGATCGACGACGGCGGAGGGTCGGCGTCAGCGCTGGCGCTGGCGCACGGAGGTGAAGCCGCAGACGGGGGTGCACAGGGTGACGATGCCGCTGTACCGGTAGGTGGTCCGCCCCTTGGAGATGCTGTGCACGGTCAGTTTCTCCCGCAGGGTCGGCTGGTGACACCGCGGGCAGGAGGCGTCGACCGGCTTGCCCCAGGGCCGCTTCGGATCCAGCTTGGTGGCCGACACCGCCATCAGGACCACGGCGAGCGCGGCGCCGCCGAACCCGACCACCCGCCACACCTGGTGCGACGACTCCCGACGGTCGATCATCTCGTCGTACGAGTAGGTGCCTCCGCCGCCGTGGTTGGACCAGATCCGGCACTCGCTGTGCCGCGTCATGGTCCGGCCGTCACAGGTCGGCGCGGTGTTCGCGTCCGCCTTGCCGACCACCAGCGCCAGGAACAGGCCGATGGCGCCCAGGAACCCCAACACGACCAGCGCGGTGATCCGGCTCCGGCCGGTGTGCAGCCGATTGCGCTCCTTGACCGCCGTCTCGATCACCGCGTGCGTCATATTGCTGCCGTCGGCCGCCACCACATATCTCCTGCTTCTCGTACCGGGAGCCGAATGCTCCCATCGACGAAGGGAGTTGACAAGAACTCGCCACCGCCGACGTGCGGTCCTGCCGGATTCGGACAGATGGGACCTCTCCCCGGGAGGCACCACTGGTCCCGGTCGGCCTGAGCAACACCTCACCGCGGGACCACCACCCCCGGATCGGCGGGCTGCCGCCCCGGCCGCCTGCGCCTTCGACAGGTCAGAAGGCACTGTCAGTGCCTCCTCGTAGTGTGTGAACAACGTTGGAGGGGGCGCCGGAAAGGCGTCGAAAGAGCGTTGGAAAAGGGTTGGAAGTATGTCTGCGAACAGGATCAACCACAAGGTCAACCACGTTTCGCTCGTGGTCGACAAGTCCGGCTCGATGCGCCAGCACGAGGCGCAACTTGTCCGCGTGGTGGACGAGTTCGTGAAGGGCCTGCAGGAGGAGTCCGACCGGCTCGGTCACGAGACCCGCATCAGCCTCTACGCTTTCGATCACGAGGTGCAGAACCTCGTCTGGGACATGGACGTCAAGCACCTGCCGTCCCTGAAGGGCCTTTACCGGGTCGACAACGGTGCGACGGCGCTGATCGAGGCGGCCGTGAAGTCCGTCGACGACCTGAAGAACATCTGGGAAGGGTACGGGGAGCACTCCTTCCTCCAGGTCGTCGTCACCGACGGCGAGGAGAACGCCTCCGGCTGCTCACAGACCGGCCAGATGCACATCCGCATGGGCGGCCGGGGCGCCGCCGTCCTGCGCACGTGGATGGACCGCATCCAGAGCGCCATGGACGACCTCCCCGACCACTGGACCTCGGCGATCCTGGTCCCGAACTCCCTGGCCAAGCGCACCGCCCAGGAGTACGGCTTCCCCGCGGGCAACATCGCGATCTGGGACGCGGACTCCAGCAAGGGCGTCGAGGAGGCCATCGGCACCGTCAAGACGGCCGCCACCAGCTTCCTGCGGGGCCGCGAACAGGGCGTGCGCGGCACCAGGAACCTGTTCGCCATGGGCCAGGACCTGAGCACCGCCGAGGTGAAGGCCAACCTCGACGCCCTGGACACCGGCAAGTACATCCTGGTCCCGGTCGACCAGCAGATGCCGATCCGCGACTTCGTCACCAGCGCCGGGCACCCCTACAAGACCGGCTGCGCCTTCTACGAGCTGTCCAAGCGCGAGAAGATCCAGGGCAACAAGCAGCTCGCCGTGGCCGAGAAGGACCCGGCCACCGGCCGGATGACGGGCAGGGTGTTCTCGGGCCCGGCGGCCCGCCAGCTCCTCGGCCTGCCGAAGTCGGAGGCCACGGTGAAGCCGGGCGACAACCCGTCGTACACCGTGTTCGTCCAATCGACCTCCGTCAACCGGAAGTTGGTGCCGGGCACCAAGCTGCTCGTCCTCCTGTAGCCGGGAGCTGCGGTCTTGTCGGCATCATCACGGCGTGCGCCGCCGCATCCTCCGGAAAATAGTAGCCATGGACATAGTAGCTATGTAATCTATTCGGCATGAGCAACGGTTCGCCGGGCCCCACGCCCGGTTTCCTGGTCTGGCGGCTCGCCAACAAGTGGCGCGTCGCGGTCGATCGGGCAGTGGCCCCGCTGGGCCTCACCCACGCGCAGTACTCACTGGTCGCGTCGCTGCACGGCATGCAGCGCGCCGGCGAGCGGCCCAGTCAGCGCCGACTCGCCGACCACACCGGTATGGAGGCGCTGTACGTCTCGAAGCTGGCGCGCGCCCTGGAGTCGGCCGGCCTGATCGAGCGCACCCGAGATCCCCGCGACCCTCGCGCCGTACAGCTCGGCCTCACCGAGCAGGGCCAGGCCGTCACGCGGCAGGCCGTCGTGGTGGTCCAGGAACTGCTCCAGCAATTGCTGGAGCCACTCGGCGGCCTCGACGCCCCGCGCACGCGCGCCTTCACCGACGAGTTGACGACTCTGCTCGACGCGCCTCTCATTCCATCCGTACCGAACGACGAGAGCACCCGGGGGACAACACCATGACCACCACCGCATCTGCCACCACCACCGCACCTGCCACCACCGCACCCGTCGCCGACGCCCGCGCCCTCGGCCTGGCCCACTACGCCGCCCGCGGCGTCCTGGAGCACGTCCTGGCCCGGCACGCCGTCACGTTCCAGCAGCAGGTCGTCCTGCGCGCCGCCGTCACCGCCGACGCCCCGCAGACGTCTGACGATCTCGTCACCCAGGTCCGGGGCTCCCTCAAGACCGGTCCGGACGACATCCGCGCCACGTTCGACGAGCTGCTGGCCAAGCAGCTGCTCGTCGCAGACGGCGCGCACCTTCGCCCCACGGACGCAGGGCGCGCGCTGATCGCCGCCGTCGGCACGGAGACCGGCCCCATCAGCGCCCGCATCTGGGGCGGGATACCCGCCGAGGACCTGGCCGCCGCCGGCCGCGTCCTCGCCCTGGTCACCGAGCGCGCCAACGCGGAGCTCGCGGAGCTGACAGCCTGACCGCCCGCCCGCGCCGACCGGAGACGCCGGCACACGGACGTGGGCCGAGGAAGCCCGGAAACCCGCTGGTCAGGGCCGTGCTCCAGGACACGAACCGCGAGACCCTGCACAGGTGCCGCAGCGCATGTGCAGTGGGCCGCTGCCGGTAAAGGCCGTCCGACGTCGTACTCGCCGTGCTGCCGCGCCCCGGCCCGGGGCGCGGCGGGTCAGGGGGCTGACGGGGTAAAGGGGGTGCCCCGGGCCGGCCGGAACGAAAGGATGGCCGGCATGAGTGCGATCATCAGCTTGGACCTGGCCGGTTTCGTCCCGCGTGAGGACGAGGAGGACACCGGGGGCGGGGACCAGGTGTGGGACGACGAACGAGGGGTGGTCCTGTCCGTCCACGACTTCGCGCTCGTACCGGATCTGGTCGCCCCGCTCGACGCGGGCGAGCAGCTGCTGCGTGAACTGGCCCGGTACACCGCGCAGCACGGGGCCGCGCTGATCGAGGCGGAGGTGCGCGAGCTGGGCGGCGTGCCGGGGTTGTGGCAGCTCGCCAAGGTCCCCAAGGCGACTGGCAGCGGGCAGGTGTTCATCGGGTCATGGACCGTGCCGCGGGACCGGTACAGCGTGGTGCTGAAGGCGCAGGCCGCCGAGGGGCCGGTCAGCGGCATGCGGGAGGCGGTGGTGGCCGACCGGGTCGGGTTCGACGCCTACGTCCGTCCCCACCCCTACGACCCGGAGCTGCGCGCACCGCTGCCGTACCACGTGGGCGACCTCCCGGAGTGGGACGCCCACTTCCCGTCGCATCCGCTGACGCTGGTGCGGGAGACACTGGCCCGGGTGGGCGCGAGCGCGGTGCTGGACGAACGGTTCCGGGCACTGCCGCCGTTCACCGGACCGGCAGCCGACGGCGGCGCCCTGGCGGAGGCACCGCGGCGGCGGTGGTGGCAAAGGCGCTGACCGCCCGTACCCCCGACGTCTCCAACCCCGCTGCGCCCTGCCGGCACCGCGGGTTCACCGTGCCGGTGAGGGCCGCCGCGGTCACCCCCGTTTCCGGCGGACCGGGAGACCACCGTCCGATCCACCGGACGGCCGCGCGCGGGGCGTCGGGCGGTCGGCGGGCTCGCCCGGCACGTCCGCGACGGGACGAGGGCGTGCCGGGCGAGGGTTGGCGGGCCGGCGCTCAGGTGGCGTCGGGGGCACAGCGGGCCGACGGGGTCGGCAGCGGGAGCGGCGGCCTCGTGGTGCGCCCGGCGGATCCGGACGGTGCAGGGGCGGTATCCCGGAACTCGCGGGCGGTGGCCCGGAGTACGGCGATCAGCGCCAGCAGCATCAGCACGCCGTGGGCCGGCATCGACAGGTACGGCGCCACGCCGGGCGCGATGAACTTGAGGTAGCTGCCGAAGGACGAGAGCTGGACCAGGACCGGCAGGTACCAGAGCTGCCGCGGCAGTTGGAAGGCGGCGAGCACACTGAGGATGTCCGCGATGTAGAAGTAGCGCTCGTGCATGGACGGCAGCAGGAACGGCACCGTGATCGCGAAGGCGGTGGCCAGCAGCAGGATCCTCGTTCCGGTGAGCCCCGTGCACGCGTTGCCCGCGGTGCGGTCCTCCGGTTGGGCCCGGCCCGTGCGCCGTACGGCCCGGACCGCCGGCCAGATCAGTGCCAGGACCAGCAGGCCCGCGACCAGGACGCCCGCCCGGCGCACCGGGTCCTCCTCTCCGTACGGCACCGAGACGAACTGGTAGACCGTCGGCGCGTTGAGCGTGAGGTCCCGGTAGGTCCCCGTCTGCCGCACGTACACCGTCAGCAGCTGCCAGGGGTCGGAACCGAGCAGGATTGCGGGGACGTCGAGTGCCAGGTACACGGCCGGGACGGCCAGCAGGCTCCGCCACGGTATCCGCCGGGCCAGGACGGCAACGAGCAGCAGCGGGAACAGGAAGACCGCCTGGAGTTTGAAGGCCAGGGCGATCCCGAAGAACGAGCAGGTCCACCAGGGACGGTCGCGCAGGAGATGGTAGACGCCTGCCACCAGGAAGGTGGTGAAGACCGCGTCGGACTGGGCCCACCAGCCGCTGTTGGTCACGACCGTGGGCAGGAACAGCACGACCACCGCTGCGGCGAGCGCCCGCCGGGGCCGGTGCGGCCACCGCAGCGCGACGATGCGGTAGGTGTAGTGGGCGAGCGCCAGGTCGAAGAGGATCGATAGGCACTTGACGCCCTCCATCGCCGGCACCGGCAGGTAGGTGAGCGCGGCCATGAGGTACAGGTAGGGGACGTTGTAGTCCGAGAAGTCGGCGTTGCCGAGGGCGGGGAAGCCGCCCTGCTCCGTGATGTACCGGTACCAGGGACCGAGGAAGCGGTACCAGTCCGGCGACTCGTACTCCAGCAGCAGGAACCGGACCAGGAGCGCGGACGCCACCGCCGTCACTGCGGCCAGGACCAGGACCGTCGAGTCGGCCCGGTCCGGAGGCGGTCCTTCGTTCCGGCGTGGTCCCTCAGCGGCTGTCTCGGACATCGGTCTCCCGTTCGGCTGGGCGGAAAGGTTCGCGCGGCGGGGCACGGCGCGGCGAGGCACGGCGGCGCGGGGCGGGGGTGCCGTGGTTCTTCGTGCCGAAGCTCCGTGTGCCGCCAGGGCATGGCGGGGCGCGGCGGGGCGCCCGTCGCGCGTCGGGGCGCGGCGGGGCATGGCAAGGCAGGGCGGGGTGCCCGTCGCACGGCCCGCCTGTCGTGTTTTCGTTGTTCCTCGGGGCCGCCGGCCGCCGTACCCCTCACGGGTGGGCGTGGCGCCGGCCCCTCGCGTCAGCCCTTCGCGTCGGGCCTCAGCGGACCTCGGCCACCTGGGGGCCGTACTTCGCTTCGATCTGCGCCGCCGCGGTCTGCCACTGCGGCGTGTCGACCACCACTCCGGCGCCGTCGATGGCGACCGTCACCGCCTCGATCTCCACGCCCTTGGCCCGCCAGTCCTCCCTGTCCGCTCGGATCCGGGCGCCGAACGCCGACAGCTCGTCGCGCGAACCGGCCGCGACGGCGAACTGCAGCTTCACCGCCGGCCAGTCGGTCAACGTCGAGGCCGCTGCCGCGTCCAGGCCGCTGCCGGGGACCCGCATCACGTAGAGCGTGTTCGTGCTCGTGTCGCGGCAGGTGCCGAAGTAGTGGTCGCGGTAGCTCGCCATCGCCATGTACTCGATGGCCTGACCCGCCCGTTCCAGATCGGACTGCGCCGTCGTGGCGTACGACAGTGGCGACGGCGAGCCCGAGGACGTGGGCCAGGACGACGGGTCACCGGACGGCGGGTGATCGGTCGACGGGCCACTGGTCGACGGGCCACCGGAGGACGGCACCCCCGACGAGAAGAAGCCCGGCGAGGGGAAGCCCGGCGAGGGGAAACCCGGCGACGGGGTACCGGACGGCGTGAGCCCACCCGGTGACGGGGAGTCCGACAGCACCTGCTTCCCGTGCTGGTGCAGGCCCAGCGTCCGCCAGCCCGTGGGCCCGTTCGCGCACTCCAGGATCACGGCGACCGAGCGCGTCGCTCCCGGCGTCGGGCTCACCAGACTCACGCCCGCACCGGCCGGGCCCGTCCGGGAGTCCCCGGAACCGCCGCCCAGCTGCGTCAGCGCCCCCGCCCCGACGGCCAGCACCGCCACCGCCGCCGCGCCCCGCACGGCCCTCTGCCGCCGCGCCCGCCGCCGCCCGGCCGTGTGCAGCTCGGCCAGCGGCGCGCTGCCACCGATCCATGCCGCACGTTCTGCGAGCCGGCCCGCCAGCTCTTCCTCGAATGCGGCCTCAGCGCTCACGGCCCCACCAACTCCCTCACCAGTTCCATTTCCTGCCGAAGCGCCTTGATCCCGCGCGCCAGGTGCGTCTTCGCCGTGGGCAGCGAACACCCCAGTTCCTCCGCCACCTGCGCGACCGGCAGATCCAGGTAGTAGCGCAGCACCACCGCCGCCCGCTGCCGCCGCGGCAGCCCGGCCAGCGCCGCCGCCAACTGGTCGTCCCACCCGCTCTCCTGGACCACCGGCCGGTCCGGCAGCGCGGAGGTGAGTTCCTCCCGTCTGGTCCGGCGCCACCGCGAGACGTGGGTGCGGACCATCGTCATGCGGACGTATCCCTCGGTCGCCCCCGCGTCCCGGATCACCGACCGCTTCGGGTACACCTGCACCAACGCGTCGTGCAGGAGGTCCCGGGCGTCGTGAACGTTCCCGGTGATCAAGTACGCCCCCCGCAGCAGGGTCTGGTACCGCGCCGCGACGAACTCGTCGAACGGGTCGGATCGGCAGCCCCCCGGGCGCATCGGTTCGCGCTTCATACTCCTTGGACGCACCACCGGCCGAAAACGGATGACAAGACTTCGCTATCAATTTCCGCAGGCCGGCGCCGCCGCGCCGGCGGCGTTCACCGTGAGGCACCGAGTCGGGGCCGGCCTGGCCTGCTCGCCAGGCAACGCCAGGACACCGCCCGCAAGTGGGCCAAAGCCGTCGTCCGGGACCACGACGCTCTTGCGGTGGAAGGCTTCCGGCCGAAGTTCCTCGCCAAGAGCCCGATGGCGGGGAAAGCCGCTGACGCCGCGATCGGAGCGACCAAACAGGCCCTGATCGAGATGGGCCGCAAACACGGACGAGACGTTCGTCTGGTCCACCCCGCACACACCACGATGGACTGCGCGCACTGCGATGCGAGAACCAAGCACGCACTGCCGCTGGGAATGCGCACCTACACCTGCACCACGTGCGGAGCCGTGTCCCCCAGGGACAAGAACTCCGCCTACGTGATGCTCAACCGGGCAGGTCTGAATCCGGCTGACGCTGATGGCAGAAGACCCACCGGGACGCCGTCCCGGAAGGCGGCCTGAGTCAGAAATCCACCCAACAGAAGCCGGAATCCCCCGGCTTCGGCCGGGGAGCAGTCAAGGGTCTGGACAGCGGCGCGGGGGTCGGCCAGTCTTCACCACCATGACCCTCCCGCTCCCCGAGCAGTTCCCCGGTGTCGCGCGCACCGCGCTCTTCGAGGCGGTCACCGCGGTCGGGGACGAGGCCGTCACCCTGCTCGCCGGCTGCCGCGGTGGCACCCCGATACCCGGCGCCGAGTGGACGGTCGCCGAGGCCGCCGCCCACTTGGCGATGGCCAACGAGCTGATGGCGGCACTGGCCGCCGGAGAGGAACGGCCGTACGGGGACGGCACTCCGGGCTCGCTGGCCGCGGCGAACGCGGCCTCGCTGGCCGAGCGCCCGGAGCGGGACCCGGCCGTGCTCGCCGAGGAGATCGCCCGGCAGACACGGGAGTTCACGACGGCAGCCGCCGCGCGCGCCGGCACCGAGCCGGTGCTGACCCCGCTCGGCCCGATGGACCTGGACACCCTCGGCGCCTACCTGCTGACCCACATGCTGGGCCACCTCTACGACATCGCCCTCGCTCTCGGGCGCCCGCATCCGATCGACCGGCACCGCGTCGAGCTGGCGATGCCCTTCGTGCGGACGGCGATGCCGTGGGTGCTGGACGCGCGCGCCGCGGCCGGTCACAACGCCTGCTACCGGCTGCGGATCCGCGGCCTGGGCGCCTTCGCGGTGACCTTCACGGACGGCGCCGCCGTGGTGAGCCAGGAGCCGCCGCGCCGCCCGGACTGCACGATCCTCACCGAGCCGGTGGCGTTCCTCCTCATCGCGCTGGGCCGCTACACCGCCACCGGCGCCCTCGCCCGGGGCAAGGTGCTCGCCTGGGGCCGCAGGCCGTGGCTGGCCCCGGGCTTCCCCAGGCTGTTCGCGGCCCCCTGACCACGGCCGTCCCGCCGCCACCCGTTCCGCCGCTCCCGTCCCGGCGCGGCAGGCCCGGCGACATCGAATCGGAATGCCTTCCGCACCGCCTGCTCCGGCGGACCGCCCAGGCGTCGGGGTGGTTGCCGGGCACCTGTATGTTGATCACTCGCCGACCCTGTCGGTGCCCCGTCTCAGGGTGTTGACGCGCGGGTCCGGCCTGGGCGGGTGACCGCTTCGCGGAAACCGGGTCGCTGTCGCCGGGGGGTCGGGAGAGCCTTCGGTGTCGAGGCTGAACAGCCAGTCGCTCATCATCTCAACGTGCTTGAAGGATTTCGTATGACCGTCCCCGCCCCGCCCGACAGCCCGCAGTCCGCCGAGGGGGCAACCGACACCGACTCGTGGGCACCGCCGAGCCCGGCTCAGGCCGAGGCCACGGTCCCCGCCGCGCCCCCTGCCCTTGCCGTGGCCCCCGGTGCGGGCCCGGGTGTGCCGCTCTACTGGCCGCCGTATCCGATGCCGGCGCCACAGCCTCGCAACGGCCTGGGCATCGCGGCCATGGTGCTCGGGATCGTCGGTGCGGTCCTCAGCCTGGCCGTCATCCTGTTCTGGCTGTCCTGGCTGCCGGCCCTGCTTGCCGTGGTCTTCGGTGCCGTCGGCCTGGGTTACGTGCGCAAGGGCCTGGCGACCAACCGGGCGATGGCGCTCGCGGGCGTGATCCTGGGCGTCACCGGACTGCTGGTCTCGGTCGGCGCCGGGGTGTTCGTCGTGACACGGGTGCAGGCGGTCAACGAGGAGCGGCGGGCGCAGGACGACGCCGCGCGCGCTCGCGCCGACGCCGCGATCAAGGCCGCCGAGGAGCGGGCGGCGAAGGAGAAGGAGCGGATCGAGGCCGAGCGGAAGAGGATCGAGGCCGAGCGGGAGAAGGCGGCCGCGGACGAGAAGGCCCGGCGCCTGTCGTTCGGCCAGTCCTACACGTACGGGGACGGGTTGAAGGTCACCATGGCCGGGCCGGAGCCGTACGTTCCGCGCGGAACCGTGGTCGAGGCCCCCAGGAACGCCAAGATCATCCAGGTGAAGATCACCGTCGTCAACACCGGATCCGGGGAACTCTCGCTCTACGGATCGGGGATGCCCATCGTCAAGGACGCCAAGGGCAACCTCGTCTTCTCGCTGATCGACGGAAGCGGACGGTTGAAGGTCCTCGCCGGCTCGCTGGCTCCGGGCGAGGAGGCCACCGGTCTGTCCGCGTACGCCCTGCCGGCCGGCGCGGCCGACCCGTTCTCCGTCGAGTTCAACTACGGCTCCGGGCAGCTGCGCAAGAACGTCATCTGGTCCGGTTCTCCCAGCTGACCCGGAACCGTGCAGGGCGGCGCCGCCGGGCGGGGCGCCGACCGACCTGCCCCGCGCCGCCCTCGGCGCGGGGCAGCCTCATGACGCTGCACACCGGTCGAAGTCCGCTGAGCCGCCCGCCGGTGTCCGCCGAGGCCCGGGCATGGGCACGCCCGGGCCGGCTGCGCCTGTCGGCGGGCCGGCCGACCCGGCGCTCCGGACACCGTTCAGCGGGTCGTGGTGTCCAAGGCCAGGTCGCCGGCGGCGTTCCAGCGCCTTCTCGTCATCTCCCGGCCGTTCTCGTCCAGGACGACCGGCTCCGACATGTGGCCGTCGACGGTCCATCAACGAACCCGTTGACGGACCGTCGACGCCGTGTACACCGCGGCCCGGTGGCATGACCGCAGGCCGGTTCCAGGGGGAGCCGCCCGAGAGGAGAGCCCCGAGATGATCACCCGTCGTACGGCCGCCGCCGTCGTCCTGTCCGCCGCGACCGTCGTGTCCGGGATGGCCTTCGGCGCCGGGACCGCCAGCGCGGCCGAGCCGCTGCCGTCCAGCGGCGCCGACTACCGCATCTCCAGCTACGCGGGCGGCGCCCTCCAGTGGGACAGCCGCAACCACGGCTCCAACGTGGTGGTCCGCGACTGGAACGAGTCCTCCGTCCAGCAGGTCTGGACGGTCAGGGACGAGGGCAACGGCACCTGGTCGGTCAAGGTGCCCGGCACCAACAACGCCGTCGACCGCGACCGGGCCAAGAACACCGTCGGTTCCTGGAACTACGTCGGCACGGATAACCAGAAGTGGCGGCTGGAGAACACCTCGGCGGGCAACGGCCGGGCCTGGCTGCTGCACAGCGTCTCGGACAACAACCTCTGCCTCACCCGCGGCGCGGACCTGAACGCCAAGGTGGCCGCCTGCAACGCCGGGGACCCGGCGCAGTCCTGGAACCTCGACCGCAACGGCGCCACCACCCCGCCGACCGCCGGCCGCCCGACCATCGACCTCGACTACTCGCAGGCCCCGGACCTCGGTCCGTGGTTGGAGCAGCAGAAGAAGACCGTCGCGGACTACTACCCGACGATCTCCAACCTGATCACCAAGGGGGCCTTCGCCGCCCCCACCTACTTCAAGATCATCCTCGACCCGACGCTGACCACCAATCCCGCGTACACCACGGTGTCCCCCAACGGCGTCAAGGAGGTCCACGTCAACATCGGCTACACCCGGGGCAACAAGGGCGACACCGGCTTCCTGGTGCACGAGGCCGTGCACGTCGCGGTCTGGGACAACCCGACCTCCCGCCCGTGGTGGATGGGCGAGGGCCTGGCGGACTGGGTGCGCGACTACAACTTCCAGCCGGGCACCGGCGCCCAGCACTTCGGCCCGGACTCCAACTACGACAGCGGCTACCAGGCCACCGCCCGGTTCATCGACTACGTCTCGAAGACCTACAACAAGCCCGACCTGGCGCACCTGCTGAACACCACGAACTACACCGACCAGATCTGGGGCCAGCTCACCGGCAAGAGCGCCCAGCAGCTCTGGAACGAGATGCCCAAGTAGGACCGACCGGCACACCCCGCCCGACGGCCCGGCACCCACGAGGTACCGGGCCGCACGGCGTTGACGGCCGTCGATCCTCCGCGGACCCCCGCCCACCGCGCCGCCACCCGACGTCCGCGCCGTCCCCGGCGACGACTCCCGGCGGGTGACCAGGGCTTACTCCTCGGCACCCCGTTGATCGATCGTCAACACGGGCCTGGTGTCCTGCCCCAGTCCGCACTCGCATCCGCAGGCGGTCCACCGACAGCAGGAGAACCCCGTGTCCCACCCGTCCACCCGGACCCTCCGCACCCGTCCGAGCACCGGCACCCGCCGCCGCACCCGGCTGGCAGGCCTGGCGCTCGCCGTCTCCGCGATGTCCGCGGGCAGTATCACGCTGCTCGCGGCGCCGGCGAACGCCGCGCCCGCGGGCGTGGTCGAGCAGATGGTCACGATCCAGGACCACCAGAACCACAACTCGCTGGCCAGCGCCGACGGCGAGGGTTCCCGGATCGTCGCCCGCGGCTACCAGGACGCCTCCACCTCGTTCTGGATATCCAACAAGCCCGGCGGCCGGGTGGACTTCGCCCGCAACGTCAACGGCACCGAGCGCGTGCTGGAGATGGACACCAGGGACGGCCGGTCCACCCAGTTCACCCACTGGTGGGCGGGCGCCAACCAGCAGTGGACCCTGGAGCCCGCCGCCGACGGTGGCACCTACCTCCACAACGCCCTCGACAACCGTTGCCTGACCTACCACGGCCTCGACCGGGAGGCCACCGTCGAGAACTGCGACGGCAGCATGTCCCAGCGGTTCGACCTGGTCGGGTCGGGCACCGGCACGGGCCCGGTCACCTCCGTCGAGCAGCGCTTCCTCGACCGGCTCAACGCCGTGCGCGCCCAGAACGGCAAGCCGGCGGTGCGCCTCAACCAGACGCTCGCCCAGGCCGCCAAGTGCAACGCCGACCAGATGGACCAGCGCCGCGTCTCCGGCCACTTCTGCGACTCGGCGACCATCGCACGGGGCCTCGGCTACGCCTGGAGGGGATTCGGCGAGATCGCCTTCTACGGCCCCACCGACATCGACGCCGCCGTCGACGGCTGGATCAAGTCGCCGCTCCACCTGGGGATCATGCTCGACAACTACACCGAGGTCGGTCTGGCCCGCACGGGCGCGGCCTCCTGGAACGCGGACTTCGGCACCCGCTGACACCTACCGGGGCCGCTCCACCGGGGCCGCTCCACCCCGCAGGAGCGGTCCCGGGAGCGGTCCCGCCGGGGCCCCGCCCCACCCGGCGTCGGGAGGCATCGTCGAGCGAACGCCCACCGAACCCACCTGGAAGGCCGGCCTCCCCGCCGAGGCGAGCGCCCTGACCGGCCACGCCCGCCGTCCCCGCACCCGCTGCTCAGGCCCATGCCGCGCGGCCGGCTCCGGCCCGGCCGGGCGGCGGCGGGTGCTGCCGGACCTGGTTCGGCGAGCACATCTCCCGGGCGGGGTGGTCGTGCGGACGACCTGGCACGAGCCCGCGGGCGGGACCTGGGGCCGGCCGTGACCGCCACCCCCGGGTCGGGCGCCCGGTTCGAGCCCGGCACCACGGTCGTGCGCCGCGACATCCACCACGGCAAGGTGTGGTCTGCATCCACCACGGCAAGGTGTGGTCCGCGCAGTGTCCATCCCTCCACACCCGGGACACCGTCAGCTGACGACGGACCGCCGACGCCCCCGCCTCCCGAAGAAGTGCCGGGGGCGGGGGCGCCGGGTGGTGGGGCGGGCCCGGGTCAGCTCCGGGTGACCACGAGCTGGCTGGAGCCGTCCGGCAGGCCGGCGATGGCCGCGCGCTGGGCCGGGAAGGTGCTCGAGCCGTACGGGCCCTGGACGGCGCCGAAGCCGGACCAGTTGCCGTTGGCGAAGCGGGTCTCGTGGTAGACGTTGCCGTCACCGCCGACCACCGCCACCTGGGACGAACCGTCCGGCAGACCGGCGATGCCGACCGTCCGCGCGGCCATGGTGGGCGTGCCGTTGCCGGGGAGCGCGGCGAAGCCGCTCCAACTGCCGTTGGCGAAGCGGGTCTGGTGGTAGACGTTGCCGTCGCCGCCGATCGCCAGCACCTGCGAGGAGCCGTCCGGCAGGCCGGCGATGGCCACCCGCCCGGCCGCCATCCGCGGGCTGTTCACACCGGGGAGCGCGGCGAAGCCGCTCCAACTGCCGTTGGCGAAGCGGGTCTGGTGGTAGACGTTGCCGTCGTTGCCGATTGCCAGGACCTGGGTGGACCCGTCGGGCAGGCCGGCGATGGCGACGTCCCCGGCCGCCATGGTCGGGGTGCCGATCCCGGGGAGCGCGGCGAAGCCGCTCCAACTGCCGTTGGCGAAGCGGGTCTGGTGGTAGACGTTGCCGTCGTTGCCGATCGCCAGCACCTGGGAGGAGCCGTCCGGCAGGCCGGCGATGCCGGCCCGGCGGGCCGCCATGGTGGGCGTGCCGTTGCCGGGGAGCGCGGCGAAGCCGCTCCAACCGCCGTTCGCGGCGCGGACCCCGTGGTAGAGCTGTCCGTCCAGGCCGATGCCCAGCTCCTGCGAGGAACCTCCCGGCAGCCCGGTGATCGCGGCCTCCGAGCCGCGGAACACGCCCGCCCCGCCCGCCAGCGGGCTGAAGCCGGGCCAGTTGCCCGAGCTCTGGCGCACGCCGAGGAAGAAGCCGGAGGACTGGGACGGCGGGGCGCTGGTGAGCTGGGTGTCGAGGTAGTCCTGGTCGATCCCGATCGTGAAGCCGCCCCAGGTCTCCGGGTCCTTCGGCGAGGCGTACTGGTGGACGCGCTGGTGGTTGGACCAGTAGCCGGCCGGTATCGCCGGGTCGTTGGTGTCCTCCTGGCCGTTCCAGTTGGCGCTGAAGACGGCGTCGGGCATGGTGTAGGCGCTGTTGCCGGCGTTGGCGGCCAGGTCCTTCATACCGGACGAGGAACTGCTGTAGACGCCGGAGTTGTAGCCCCAGGCGTGCAGCTCGTTGGTCCAGGCGGTGAGGAAACCGAGCACCGCGCCCGAGTACTGCGGGGCGTAGTCCTCCATGTCGTAGTAGAGGATCGTGCCGGGGCCGAAGCCGAGGGCCTGGGCCTGGCTCACCGCGTCGTCGGCGGCGTTGGCACCCTCGGAGGCGGGGGAGACGATCTTCGAGGCCTGCACGCCGACGTACATCGGCATGAAGGCCCAGCCGCCGGCCTGCTGCTGCTGGACCCAGGAGGCCGTCAGGTTCGGCTGGGCGCAGGCCCGCTTGGCACCGCCGATGTAGATGCCGACCGCCCGGTACGGGGAGGAGGTCATCCACGCGTTCATCGCGGAGCCGGAGGGCGCCGTACAGGCGTCGAACCCCTTGCCGGTGTAGTTCGTCGCCGACGCGGGTACGAGCGCCGGCGCCGCGGCCACGGCCGGGTCGGACGGCGGGGCCGCGGCGATGGTGGACCGCGGTGCGAGGGCCGTCCGGGGTTCGGCGGGCGCCGGCGTCGGTTGGTGCGCCGGCGCGGGGGTGAGCCCGGCGCCGGTGATGATCCGCCGCACCAGCGGCTGGTCCGTGTCGTACGTCCCGGTCACCGCGACGACACCGTCGTTCGCCCGGAGCGTGTGCGCGACGGGGTTGGAGCCCTCCCGGTCCGGTGCGGCCGCCGCGGCGGGCTCGACCAGCAACGCCTCCGTGCGGCCGATCAACCGCGGCGGGCAGACCTGCTGTTCGCCCGGGTGCCCGAGGTACACCGCGTGCTGGTCGAAGCGGACACAGGCCTGCGGGTCCACGGCCAGATCCACCACCGGCCAGGCCGCGGGCACCTGGAAGACGCGGCCCTGGTACGTCACCGCCTTGGTGACCGGACTGCCGGCGGGCGCTGCTTCGGCGGAGCCGGCGGCGGCGGGCACCGCCATGAGCACGGCCGCCGCGACGGCCGAGGCGCTCCGGAGCGCTGTCATACGGGACTTCACCCAGATCTCTCCTGACATGGTGAAAGGCCGCGCGCCCGAGAAGTCGGCCGCGCGGCGTCGGCGGCGGCCACGATATCCACGCCCGCGACGGATGATCGACACAGGCCCCTCCCGTCCGCCCGACCGCCCGTCAGCCGTCGCTCCGAAGGCGCCCGTTCGCCGCGTACCGGGGCGGTCCGGCGGGTTGCGGCCCACCGGCCCGGCCCCGGGCACGCCGACGGACACGGATCGGCCGGTTCTCAGAGCCCGCCGCGCGTGAGACCGTCGGCAGCAGGCGTCGTCGCGGAGAACTTCGTCGCGGGCCCCGGCAGGCCCGAAGCCGCCCCGGCGGAACAACCCCCGGGCCGGGGTGCGGTGGTGATCCGGCGGGGCGATCCCCGGTACAGCCGCCCAAGGGCCGAGCCGTCGGCTCTGCCCGTGGCGAATCTGCGGTGGGCAGAGAAAACGCGTCCGGGGGTCTTCCGGGGCCAAGAGTGGGTGTCGACGGCATCCCCGCCTCGACAAGGAGACCAGATGACTCCCCTCACCACGTTCGCGCCCCACGCGGAGGAGGGCGGCACACCGCCCAGCCGCTTCGACGATCATCTCGCGGCACAGTTGCTCGCCCAGCGGATCGTCCTGCTCGGCACGCAGGTCGACGACGTGTCGGCCAACCGGGTGTGCGCGCAACTGCTGCTGCTGTCGGCGGAGGACCCGCGCACCGACATCAGCCTGTACGTCAACAGCCCCGGCGGGTCGGTCACCGCGGGTCTCGCCATCTACGACACCATGCGGCTGATCCCGAACGACGTCTCGACGCTGGCGATGGGGTTCGCCGCCAGCATGGGTCAGTTCCTGCTCACCGTGGGGGCGCCCGGCAAGCGGCTCGCGCTGCCGAACGCGCGGATCATGATGCACCAGCCCTCGGCGGGCATCGGCGGCACCGCCGCGGACATCGAGATCCAGGCGGAGAACCTCCAGTTCACCAAGAAGGCCATCGAGCGGATCACCGCCGAGCACACCGGGCAGAGCGAGGAGACGATCGCGCGGGACGGCGACCGGGACCGCTGGTTCACGGCCGAGCAGGCCAGGGAGTACGGGATCGTGGACCGGGTGGTGGAGTCGGTCGCCGACATCCGCCCGGCCGCGTCGCGCCGACGGATGGGGTTGTGACATGGGGTCGTACACGGTTCCCTACGTCATCGAGCGGACCGCGCAGGGCGAGCGGTCCTACGACGTCTTCAGCCGGCTGCTGAACGAGCGGATCGTCTTCCTCGGCACCGAGATCGACGACGGGGTCGCCAACGTGGTCATCGCGCAACTCCTGCACCTGGAGTCGGAGAACCCGGAACGCGAGATCTCGATCTATCTCAACTCGCCCGGTGGATCGTTCACTTCGCTGATGGCGATCTACGACACGATGACGTTCGTGCAGGCGCCGATCTCCACGTTCTGCGTCGGTCAGGCGGCGTCGACGGCGGCGGTGCTGCTGGCGGGCGGGGATCCCGGGCGACGGTTCGTGCTCCAGCACGCCCGGGTGCTGCTCGGCCAGCCGGCCAGCGGCGGCAGGCAGGGGACGGTCTCCGACCTCAGCCTCGCGGCCAAGGAGGTGGTCCGCATCCGCTCGCAGGTGGAGGAGGTCCTGTGCCGGCACACGCATCACGACGTGGCGACGCTGCGCGCGGACATGGACCGGGACAAGGTGCTCACCGCCGAGGAGGCCGTCGCCTACGGGCTCGCCGACGAGGTGCTGAGCCGACGGCGCGTATTCGCCTGACCCCGGCCGGTCCGGCGGCGGTGCGCACCACCGCACCGGCCGCCGGCTCGGCCACCGCACCGGTCGCCGCACCGGCCGCCGGCTCGGTCAGGCGGCGAGGCAGAGCCCGTCGTGCCGCGCCGAGGGCCGGTTCCCGCCCACCCGGCTCCGGGCGTGCCGGGCCAACTCGTCCTGGGCGAGTGAGAGCAGGTCGGTGAGGCCGAGCCCGAGCGCCCGGGCGGCGGCCGCGAGCACCTCGGAGGAGGCCTCCTTGAGCCCGCGCTCCAGCTCCGACAGGTACGGCATCGAGATCCGGGCCGCCTCCGCGACGTCCTTCAACGTGCGCTCCTGGGCGAGCCGTTCGCGTCGCAGCGCATCGCCGACGAGGTCGCGCCACAGGGGCTCCCTCGGCGCGGGCGCCGGCGACGCTCCCGCCGGTCGCTGCGGGGCGCGGGTCGCCCCACCGGAACCGGGCGACGAGGCGTGCGGGCGCAGGGGGATGACGCGGGCTTCGTTCGGCGCATGAGTGCTCACCCCTTCAGCCTAGGGATCCGGGGCGCCGGGGGAAGGGAGCGGCGTTCTGCCCTGGGTGAAGCCGTGCGGCGCACTCCGCGGCGCGGCCACCACGGCGAGCGCAAGCCGCACCCGAGCGACTCATCCGACGAACGGTCGGGTGTCGATCGAGTCCGCGCCGGACTTCGTCCCCCACCCTCACCCGGGCACGCGCCCCTACGCTGGTGCCGGGCACCCGGCCCGGGCGCCCACAGACCCCGGGGGGACCGCGTGATCCGCGTACAGCGACGCACCTACACCCTGATCGCGTGGCCGTGGCGCGTCATGTCCTGGGCGCAGGCGCCCGAGGGGCTCGAGTTCACCCTGTACGACGTCGTCCAGCCGGTGGTGCGTGGCGTCGAGGTGCCCGGTTCCCCGCAGGACGCCGCCCGCTGGAAGGTGGCCCACGACGCCTGCCAGGACCTGCTGCGCCATGCCGAGGACGTCGTGCGCCACGCCCACGGCGTGCGCTGCAAGCCCGGCTTCATGGCGGACCACCGCACGGTGCGCCTGCGCCGCTACGGCCTGATGCCCGGTCGCAAGGCCCGCTCCCGGCGGCTGTTCGCCGAGTGCGAGACCCGGATGCGGGCGGCCGAGGAGGCCTACCGGCCGATCCTCGACGAGATCGAGTCCCGCCTCGCGCGGACCCCTGCGGACCCGGCCTGACGCCGTCGCCGTCGCCGTCGCGGGGCGGGCCGCAAGGGGCGGGCCGGGTTCACCGTTGGAGGACGCGCCGCAGCCAGTGGGTGCGGGCGTTGTGGGCGTCGTGGGTGAGGGCCGCGTGCGGGGCGATGGTGTCGAAACCGTGGCAGGCGCCGGGCCACACGTGCAGTTCGGCCTCGCCACCCGCCTGCCAGATCGCGTTGGCGTAGGCGACGGCCTCGTCCCGGAACGTCTCGGCGGACCCCACGTCGACGTACGCCGCAGGCAGCCGGGACAGGTCGGTGGCGCGGGCCGGGGCGGCGTACGGCGAAAGGTCGGCGGCGCCGTACCGGTCGCCGAGCAGAGCCTGCCAGGCGGTGGCGTTGGAGGTGCGGTCCCAGGTGTCGTGGCCGGCCATCTGGTGGCCGGAGAAGGTGTCGCCGCGGTCGTCGAGCATCGGGCTCAGCAGCAGCTGGCCGACCGGCGCCGCGGTGCCGCGGTCGCGGGCCAGCAGGGCCAGGGCCGCGGCGAGCCCGCCGCCGGCGCTCTTGCCGCCGATGACCACGCGCCGCGCGTCCACGCCCAGCGCGTCCGCGTGCTCGGCCGCCCAGAGGAGTCCGGCGTGGCAGTCCTCGACGGCCCCGGGGAAGCGGGTGCGCGGCGCCAGCCGGTACTCGACGGACACGACCGCCAACCTCAGGGGCAGCGCCCACGCGCGGAGCAGCCGGGGCAGGACGGACCACGCGTTGCCCGTCACCATCCCGCCGCCGTGCAGGTAGTACAGCAACGGCAACGCCTCGCGAACCCCGGTGGGCCGCGCGCTGACGAGCGTGACATCGCCCTCGCCGTCGGCCCGCGCCACGCGCACCTCCTCCACCTCGAACCGGCCGCCGTCGCGCAACCGGTCGAGCGTCGGACGGGGCCGGGCGGCGGCGTCCCGCTCCTGCCACGCCGTCAGGCACTGCGGCGTGAGCACCTCCCGCGCCCGCTCACCAGCGGCCACCACCGCGGCCCGCACCTGCGGATCCAGGGGAGGCACGCGCCGCGCCGCCGATCCACCCACCATCAGAACCCCCGCGCCGAGGGGCGCCCGGCAGCGCCCCGACCGGTACAGCCTGCCAGCCCCACCCGGTGCGGCTCCACCCGTTCGGGGTGACGCCCGGCGCGGGGGCCAGGCGTCACCGGTGGCAGCTCGGCGTTGTGGACGCCGGGGATCGGCCCGCACGGCGGGTCCGACCGGACCCGCCGTGCGGGCCGGGGCCTCGGGGTGCGGTGGTCAGCTGAGGGTGCGGGTCGCGGCGGCGTCGTAGGGGCGCAGGTCGGTGAAGCGGCCGGAGAGGACCTTGGCGGCCCACTGCGGGTCCTGGAGGAGGGCGCGGCCGACGGCGACCAGGTCGAACTCGTCACGCTCCAGCCGGTCGAGCAGGTCGTCGATGCCCTGGACCGGGGCGCCCTCGCCCACGAAGGCGCGGACGAAGTCGCCGTCGAGGCCGACCGAGCCGACGGTGATGGCGGGTCGGCCGGTGAGCTTCCTGGTCCAGCCGGCCAGGTTGAGGTCCGAGCCGTCGAACTCGGGGACCCAGTAGCGGCGGGTCGAGGCGTGGAAGGCATCGACGCCGGCCTCGGCGAGCGGGGCGAGGATCGCCTCCAGCTCCTGAGGGGTCTCGGCGAGGCGGACGTCGTAGTTCTCCAACTTCCACTGCGAGTAGCGGAAGATCACCGGGAACCCGGGGGAGACGGCCTCGCGCACCGCGGCGACGAGTTCGGCCACGAACTTCGTCCGGGCGACCGGGGCGCCGCCGTAGGCGTCGGTGCGGCGGTTGGTGCCCGCCCACAGGAACTGGTCGAGCAGGTAGCCGTGGGCACCGTGCAGCTCGACGCCGTCGAAGCCGATCCGCTCGGCGGCCGTGGCGGCCTCGGCGAACGCGCCGATGACGGCGTCCAGGTCGGTTCGGGTCATCGCCCGCCCCGTTCCCTCGGTGCCGTCCAGCCGGATGCCGGACGGGCCGACGGCGGGGGCGTCGGCGAACGGCGGGTCGCCCTGCTTGCGCGCCATGCCGATGTGCCAGAGCTGCGGCACTATGGTGCCGCCCGCCGCGTGGACGTCCGCGGCGACGCGGGCCCACCCGGCCAGCTGGTCCTCGCCGTGGAAGCGCGGGATGTCGTCGCTCTGGCCGGCGGACTCGTGGCCGACGTACGTCCCCTCGGTGACGATCAGGCCGACGCCTGCGGCGGCGCGGCGGGCGTAGTACGAGCGCACGTCCTCGCCGGGCACGCCGCCCGGGGAGAACCTGCGTGTCATCGGCGCCATCACGATGCGGTTGGGCACGGTCAGCCCGTTGATCGTGACGGGCCGGGACAGGATCTCGGCCGCGCGGGAGGCGGCGGGGTCGGCGGACGCAGCGGGCTCGGTGACGGTCATGGGGATTCCTCGCGGGTACCGGTGGTGTGCGCCGGAACGGAAGTGGTCGCCCGTGCCAACCACCTTGACGGCCTTCGCATTTCGCCGGCCGCGCCGACCCGGCTGTGATCCGCGCCACTGCCCCGGTCCGCCCTCCCGGTCGGCCCTCCCGGTCGGCCGTGCCCGCGTGCCCGGGTGCCCGCCCGAGTCGGCCAGGGCCGGAGGCCGCCCCCACCCGCCCTCGTCACAGCCTCGTCAGCCGGACCGTGTCGTCACTCGAAGCGGGTGGGGTCGCCGGCCCCGCGTCGGACGATCTCCGCCGCGCCGCCGGAGAAGTCGACGACCGTCGTCGGGTCCGTACCGCAGTCGCCGGAATCCACCACGGCGTCCAGCACGTGGTCGAGGCGCTCCTTGATCTCCCACCCCTGGGTCATCGGCTCGTCCTCGCCGGGCAGCAGCAGGGTGCTGGAGACGAGGGGCTCGCCGAGTTCGGCGAGCAGGGCCTGCGTGACGACGTGGTCGGGGATCCTGACGCCCACCGTCTTCTTCTTCGGGTGCATCAGACGGCGCGGGACCTCCTTGGTGGCGGGGAGGATGAAGGTGTAGCTGCCCGGGGTGGCCGCCTTGACGGCGCGGAAGACGGCGTTGTCGATGTGGACGAACTGCCCCAGCTGGGCGAAGTCCGCGCACATCAGGGTGAAGTGGTGGCGGTCGTCGAGACGCCGGATCGACCGGATCCGTTCGAGGCCCTCGTGGTTGCCCATGCGGCAGCCCAGGGCGAAACAGGAGTCGGTCGGGTACGCGATGAGGGCGCCGGAGCGGAGGCTGTCGGCCACGGTGCCGATGGTGCGGGCCTGGGGGGTCTGCGGGTGCACATCGAAGTACTTCGCCATTGGCCGACCCTACGGGATCCACCCGGCCGACCCGGGCCCGGCGCGCTCCGGGCGTGTACTCGCGAACACTGCGGGCCACCCCGTTCGGAGACGACGAACGGAACACGGACTCTCCGTAGGCCGGTTGTCGGTAGACAACCGATCAACAACCGATACCCAGAACGCCGTTGGAAGCGGCTCGTGAGGCAGTGCCCACCGGGGCGATTGCCGTCGGCGTTCGTGCTGACCACGGGACAGGCCGCGGGTAGCCGCAGTCCGTCCCCGTGCCGGGGAAGATACGGGTCCTCGGCCCCCGCCGGCCGCGCCCGTGCCGCCCTGTCGCACCCGGCGCCGGCCGAGAAGGTCGTTGATCGCCTGTCTACCCGCACTGCCTAGCGTCCTTCCCCGTACCCGGCCCGACCCGGGCCGTCATCGAAGGGAGAACTCTCGTGCTGCGCAAGACCCGCGCCTTGCTGACCGGTTCAGTCGCCGTTCTGGCCCTCAGCCTCACCTCGACCACCTTCACCGCCAACGCCGCCGGGGACCAGAGCGGCATCGACGCCTGCGCCCGCGAAGCCCAGCTGGCGGGCTTCGCGAAGGACAAGTCCGGCGAGGGCCGCAACGACGACGCGATCTACGCCGTGGCGATCGCCATGGCCGAGTCCGGCTGCAACCGCCTGGCCGTCCACACCAACCTCCCCACCGACCCCGACCCGGGTACCAAGGACCTCGGTGCCTGGCAGATCAACGAGCGCTGGTACCCCGAGGTCCACTACCACGACGCCGAGGTCGTCACCGCCGAGAACTGGCAGGACATGGGCTGGTCGGCGCGCAAGGCCTTCAAGATCGACAACGACGGCACCGGCCGCGGCTGGGCCTCCTGGGCGGCCTGGCACCTGGGCACCTACCAGCAGTACCTCGGCCAGGCGCGCGACGCCGTCTACCGCGTCTGGCAGTGACGCCCCGCCGGGGGTGACCACCTCGACACCCGCACCCGCCCGGCCACCCCTGGTGCCCCCACCCGGCACCAGGGGCGGCCGGGCGGGGGCGGACCCGGCGCCCGCACCTCGCGCCATCCCGCGTCACTGGTGCTGCGGGCGCCATTCGAAGAGCAGGATGGTCGCGTCGTCCCGCAGCTGGTTGCGCTGGTGGTCGAGGATGGCGTGGATGAGCAGCCGCAGCACCTCGGCCGGGCGCTGGCCGGCGGCGGAGGAGCGGATGATGAAGTCGGTGAACCGGTCGAGGCCGAACTCCGCACCGTCCGCGTCGCGCGCTTCCACGACACCGTCGGTGTAGAGCAGGACGCAGTCGCCCGGTTCCAGTGTCGTCTCGTGGACCTGCCGGGCTGCCGGGGCGAGGTGGCCGGCCAGGCCGATCGGCGGCTGCGGGGGGCTGTTCAGCGCCCCGTCGAGCACCCGCTTGGCACGGATCAGCAGCGGTGGAGGGTGGCCGCAGTTGACCCAGTGCAGCACCCCGGTGTTCGCGTCGAGCCGGCACAGCACGCCGGTGCAGAAATGGTCGGGCAGCCACCGGGCGAGCGCCTGGTCGACGGAGCCGACGACGTCGGCCAGCTCGCCACCGCCGCGGCGGGCGTTGCGCGCCGCCGCCATGGCGACCGACGTGGTCAGGCCGGAGGACAGATCGTGGCCCATGGAGTCGAGGATCATGGTGTGCAGCACGTTCTTGACCACCGAGTGGTCGAAGGCGTCGCCGGCGGCGTCGTACGCCGGTTCCAGGACCGCGGTCGAGACGCACCTCCTGCTGCCGATGGTGTGGGGTGGCAGGAAGGCCCGGAGCATCTCGGTGGGTAACCGCATGGTCGCGGTGCGGGTGCGGGCCGCGAGCCAGTCGCTGTAGCCGCGTTTGGAGGTGATCAGCATGGCGAAGAGGTGGGCCAGCATCCGGCTGCGGCGCATCCGCACCCCGTCGAGCGAGGCGGTCCGCACCGCCAGCACGCCCAGCCGCTCCGCACCGTCGACCAGAGGCATCCAGACGATCACGCTGTCGCCGGCGTCGTTCACTCGCGGGGAGACCGTGCGGTACGCCAAGCCGGCCGACGAGCGGTCCACCGACAGCGGCTCCAAGGCCTCGTTGAGGGGGATGAGGAGCCGTTGTTGCAGGTCGACGAGGTAGATCAGCGCGGTGTCCAGGTCGAGGGCCGAGGCACACCGGTTCGCCAGATCGGACAGTTCGACCGGCAGGGCCGTCTGTGCCTCGATGATCAGCGCTTCCAGCCGATTCTCGTTGACGGAGGCGTCGGGACCGGTGGACGCGTGCGGTGGCTCCGACACGGGATCACCCCTTCCGTGCCCAGTTTCACACCGATCCCGGCCGCTCTCACGTCAGGCACGATCGCGCCGAGTGCGGCTCCGGCCGGGGCCTGGCTGGCCGGAGCCGGGCCCCGGCCCGCCGTGCGGACCTTGGCACGGCCAACCCGGCGACCAGAGCCCACCGAAGTCACGGGTGTGGCCGGTGGCGGTTGGCTGGCGCGGTTGCCGGACGTGGGCCGGACGCGGCGAGCGGTGCCGCGCCCGGTCCAGGGCGGGCCGGGGCCCGGCCCGTACTCCTGCGGCCCCTCGGGCAGCGGGGGTACGGGCCGGCGTGCGGCCGTCCGGGCGGGGTCAGCTCGGGAAGGGCCAGGTCGGGCACCACGGCCAGGTGATCTGGCCCGGGTAGGGCGGGCCCCACGGCGGGCACGGGGGCAGGGACGGCGCCGACTGGGCGGTGGTCCACAGGACTTTGCCGTTCAGCTGGACCGCGATGGCGCCCTCGTTGTAGACGGCCAGCTCGGCGCCGGGGTGGCCGCCGGTGTTGCTGGCCCACAGCGGGGTGTTGTCGGCGGCGTACACGACGAGGTTGCCGTCGCCCTGCATGACCAGGATGTTGCCGTTGGGGATGGCGCCCTTGGCGACCCAGATCGGGGTGGTGTCGCGGTACAGGACGACGTTGCCGTCGCCCTGCATGGCCAGCATGATGTGGCCGTTCGGCGAGTACCAGGCCTGGTTGCGGTTCAGCAGGCTGTTCATCGGGATGTGGGTGGGCTCGGTCAGCGCGGCGGCCACGGCGGGAGCGGCGGCCGGAACAGCCGGTGCGGCGTCGGCGATGCCGGTGGCGACGGCGCCGAGCCCGATCGTGGTGAGGGCGGCCAGGGCGGCGACCCGGGAGCGGAGTCTGGACATGGGTTGGCGTGAAGTCCTTTCGAGCAGTGGGAAGTTGACGGTGCATAACGATCTCTCGCGGCGCCGTACCTCACGCTAGGGCTGCGGTGTGCCGTCGAGCGGCAGGTCCAGCGGCAGCTTCCCTCCCGCCGTCGAGCCGTCGTCTCTGCCCGTGGCGAATCTGCGGTGGGCGGAGACGACGCTCCCGTTGGTCTTGCGCGGCCGGCTGCTCAGGGCGTCGATGCCGGGGTGTCGTCGAGCCGGTCGGGGAACGGCAACTGTTTCACGGCGGCCTCCTGAGGGGTCGGGGGCGGGAGGAGGGGCGGGAGGCGGGGTTCAGCGGGCGCTGCCGAGGTTCCGGTCGCCGTCGGCGCCTTCGAGCAGGAGGGTGGTCTCCTCGATGCGGCGGAAGCGGCCGTCGGGGGCGAACTCGGCGAAGAGGTAGACCTCCATGCGGACGGTGGACCCGTCGGTCTTGACGACGGTCATGGTGTGGCGGTCGGCGTAGCGGTCGCCGGCCGCGAGCTCGTCGTGGACCTCGACGGAGCCGTCGGCGACGACCGTGCGCAGGTGGGCGATGTGGGTGAGGAATCCGGTGCGGTCGGCCCACTCGCCGTCGGTGCGCTGGCGGTAGTCGGGGGCGAAGTGCCGGTCGGCGGCCTCGTCCAGGTCGAGGCCCGGGGTGAGGAGGAGGTCGGTGAGGGCGGCGCGGACGTCGGTGCGGTTCATGGGGATTCCTTCGGGTGCGTGCGGGGGCGGCCCGCCGTGGATCGATCGGGGATGCGTGCCTTAAGCACGCTTGTGACTGTACCGGAAAAGCGTGTGCGGCGCACGCTAATCTGGAGGGGTGAAGAACTCGACAGGACAAGACATCGCCGAGGCCCTCGGGCTGCTCCTACGGCGCAGCACCCGCGCCCGGCTCTACACCCACCTGACCGAGGGACTGGGGGAGGCCGTCGACGACCTCACCTACCCGGTCCTCAGCGGCCTGGCCCGCACCGGCCCGTCCAGCGCCGCCGACCTCGGCCGCGAGATCGGACTGGACCGCACCACCGTCACCCGCCGCGCCGACCGCCTGGAGCGGGCCGGCCTGCTCCAGCGCCGGCCCGACCCGGCCGACGGCCGCGCCACCCTGCTCGCCCTCACCGACGAGGGCCGCGCCGTCATCGCGGCCACCCGGCAGCGGCTCGCCGCCGGCATCGAGGACGCGCTCGCCACCTGGCCGCAGGCCGACGCCCAGGCCTTCGCCCGCCTCCTGCGCCGCTTCCTCGACGACGGCCCCTTCGCCGCCGGCCGCGACTGACCGTCACCGGCCCGGCCGGTGCGCCCGGGCCCTCGGCGCCGGCCCGGTCGAAGGCCCGCTCAGCGCGCCGGTGGTGACCGCCACCCGCCGACGGCCACGGAAAACGCGAGAGGACCCGGGAGCGTAGCCTGCTCCCGGGCCCCTGTTTGCCGCCCAATTGCGCACACCGGCACGTTTAAGGGTGGCGGATCAGATTGAAATCGACGCGTTCTGCCTTTGAACTACCGTGCCACGGAGCGGCACAGACAGGACTCGAACCTGCATTCGTCGACATTCGTCCGCACCCGGTCGATCCGGTGTTCGGCGGCGAATGCTGAGACTGGAGCGAGAGTCTGAGATTCACGGGGCCCGCCTCTGCCTGGCTTGGGCTACCCCGGCCGGTGGTGCCGGGGGGAGGACTCGAACCTCCACGGTGACCCCTGGTCAGCTTCAACATCAGTGTCAGCTTTTCGCACCGCGCAGCGCCCCCGCCCGGTCTCCCGGGACGGGGTCCTTGCGCGCTCGGTGCACCCGCCCGGCTCCCCGGGCGGGCGATCGAAGAGGCTACCGGAACAGGTAGCCGAAGACGGCGTCGCCCACCCGCTGGTCGGTGACCTCGACGGCGTTGGCCTCCTCACGGGCGAACTTGACCGCCTGCTGGAGCTTCTCCACCCGCTCGGCGAGCTCGTTCACCCGGCGGGCCGGCAGCGCGCCGGAGAACTTGACCGTAGTCCAGTAGCCGACCGCGATGTCCTCGTAGTAGACCTCGACCTGGGCCGGGTGCTTCTCGGTGGCCTCGGCCTTGACGTGGTTGCGCGGCACCTTCTTGGTCCGGATGGTGCGCACCGGCTCGGTCTTCCAGGAGTCGGTGGACGGGTCGAGGTTCCATGACTCGGAGGCGTCCAGCACCGGGAGCTTCTTCATGAAGGTGAACAGGTCGGTGAGCTGCTTCTCCAGGAACAGCAGGTACGGCACCGGCACCTGGGCGAGGAGCACCTGGCCGTCCACCACCACGTCGGCGCGGGCACCGATGTTGGCCCAGTCCTTGGTGGCCGTGACGTCGAAGAGCCGGGTGAGGGTGCTCGCGGTGGACCGCAGGATGTCCTCGGCCTTCAGCTGCACACGGGTCGACTCCGGCGGCAGTTGCTCGCCCTCCTCGTCCTTGGGCTGGTAGGTGCGGGAGATCCCGGCCAGCAGCGCGGGCTTCTGCAGGTCCTGGTGGGCCTGCGTCAGCTCCTGGAAGGACTTGGACTTGACGCCCTTCTCAACGGCGATGATCTGGTTCAGCTTTGCCACGCCGTGGACGCTACCAGCCTCGAACGGAACGGCGACACCCGATTTTTCGATCGAGCAGCCGTCCCGGTAAGTCTCCTGACACAGCCGCGGGTTGACGTCCGGACGGACCGGAGGCTCACACGTCTCGTGGTGAACCGGCCCGGGCGCAAGCGCCGGGCGGGCGTCCCCTCGACACCGGTTCGGTGGGCCGGGCCCGTGCGCCGAGGGGCCACGTGCTGCCGCAGTGCTCGTTCGCCGGCCCCGCCACTGTGGCGCGCGTTCCCGGGCTTCGCCGGCTGCGGCCCGCCAAGGCCGGAGACCGCCTCCTGTAGGCGAATTCCAGGGGGCGGCCTTCCGGGTTTCCTCAGGGTCCGGGGAGCGTAGCGCGGGCCACTGACACTGATACTCCTGACCGGTCCCCGGTGGTCGTGGCTCTGCCACTGACTGACGCCCTGCCGGACTGTCCTCCGGTTGTTCTGTCCGGCCGTCGGGACCCGTCCCCGAGGCCCCGGCCGGGCGGAGCCACCTGTTGGCGCGAGACCGCCGGGAAGGGCGTGCCGCCGTGGCTTCCCCGCGGTGCCCGGGCAGACCTCGGCAAGCTCGTCACCAGGTTGGGCGCCGAGTTCGACCGCCGGGCCGTCCTCCTCGGTTCCCACCTTGTCCGGACAGCCCCGTTCGGTGCCCACGGGTACCGGCACCGGCGATTCCTGGAGACCTGAGGGCCGGGCGGCTGCAACCGCCTGGCCGCTACCGAGTCTGGCCGTGACGCCCCGCCAACCGCGCACGGCCCGCAAACGCGGGCGAGGCCCGGCACCCGAACGGGTGCCGGGCCTCGCCCGACAGTGGAGCGCCAGGCCCGGGTTGCACGGACTCTCCCTACTGAAAGTAGGGCGTGCTCTGGTAGCACCGCTGACGCCTGACGAGGAATCATCTCCCTCGCGACGAGAAGAATACTAGCAGGTCAGCGGCCCACTATCGAAGCCGGGACGCCGGCGGCGCGGTGGCGGGAGGTTGGGCGTGCCGCGGGGGGCCACGTACTTGGGGGCGTGGTTGAAGAGCTCGGCGATCGCGCCGTCCTTCTGGTGCGGCCAGTAGGCGGCGAAGATGTCGTACGTCCGTCGGCCGAGCAGGAGGGCGTCCGTGCCTTCGTACGCGGTGAGGATCTGCGCTCCGGTGGCCTCGTCGATCAGGGGTGCCTGCCAGCCGCCGAACGGGAACTCGACCGGGTCCTCGTCGGGGCCGCCGGGCGCCTGCCCGACGAGGTCGAGGGTCGTGAACAGTTCGATGTGGATGAGGCCCATGTCTGTACTCCCGATTCCTCGCCGAGTACATGCCCACCGATCGTGGAAGCGCGCACCGTGCCCTGACCACGCCACCTGGGCGGGACGCCGCACCGGGACTCCCACCCACGGTGGATCACCGGACCCGTCCGGCCCGTCCGGCCCGTCCGACCGGCCCGCGCCGCGTGGTGTGAGCCCTGGGCGTCAGGCGCTGAAGGCAGCGAGGAGCTTGTCGGTGAGGCGGTCGAGGTAGTCGGGGGCGGTCGGGGTGTGGATGACCGCCAGGCGCCAGTAGAGCGGGCCGGCGAGCAGGTCGAGCGCGAGTTCGCGGTCCACGTCGGCGGGGAGTTCGCCGCGGCCGACCGCCCGTTCCAGGAGCTGCGTGGCCTTGGCGCGGCGGGTGTCGCGGACGGTGGTGAAGAGTGCCTCGGCCAGTTCGGGGCTGCGGCCGCCCTCGGCGATCAGGTCGGGGATGATCCTCGCGGGAAGCCGCTGGTTCAGCGCGTCGGCGACCTCCGTGAGGAAGGCGAGGACGTCGCCGCGCAGGGTCCCGGTGTCGGTGGGCCCGGAAGCGTCGACGGCGACGGCGGCGACCAGGTCGACGGTCATGTCCAGCTTGGACGCCCAGCGGCGGTAGATGGCCGCCTTGCCCGCACCGGCGCGCTTGGCGACCGCTTCCAGGGACAGCCGCGCGTATCCGGCCGACGCCAGTTCCTCGAAGAAGGCGGCGGCGATCGCCTCGGTCACCGAGTCCTGGAGCACGGGTCCTCCGGGGAGCCGGCGCCCGGGGGAGTGGCCGGAGGCGGGCGCGGACGCCGGGGCCGGGGCCGGCGGCTGGGGCTGGGGCGTGGGAGAGCTGGACATGTCCCGAACCTACACGAGACGGAACGGTTGCGTCTCGACTCGGTGCGGCCTATCGTCATTCGAAGACGAGACGGAACGGTTCCGTCTCGACAAGTGTTCTGGGGTGTGCACCATGCGATTCCTGTACGAGGACGAGTCGTTCTCCTTCGAGGCACTGCGCGCGGCCGGCTTCGCCGGTGACGGCGGCGCCGACCTGGGCGAGGTCCTGGCCACCCTCCGCAACGTCGGCGAGGGCGACGAGGAGGCCTGGCTGCGCGAGTGGAAGAACACCGCGCAGCGCGTCCACGCCATCGGCACCGGCGCCCTGACGGCCGGCCACAGGGTCAGCGCCCGCGAGGCCCTGCTGCGCGCGTCGAACTACTACCGCACCGCCGAGTTCTACCGCCGCGACGACCCCGCCGCCGACCCCGAGGCCAAGACCCTCTCCGCCCTGTCCCGCGAGACCTTCGCGACCGCCGCGGCGCTGATGGACACCCCCGTCCAGGCCGTACGCATCCCCTACGAGGACACCAGCCTGCCCGGCTACCTCTTCCTCGTCGACGACTCCGGCGCCCCCCGCCCGACCGTCATCTTCACCAGCGGCTTCGACTCCACCCTGGAGGAGGCCTACTTCGTCATCGGCGCGGCCGCGCTGCGCCGGGGCTACAACGTGCTGGCCTACGACGGGCCCGGCCAGGGTGCGGCGCTGCGCGAGCAAGGACTCGTCTTCCGTCCGGACTGGGAGGCCGTGGTCACCCCGGTGGTCGAGTACGCGCTCACCCGGCCAGAGATCGCCCCCGACCGGCTCGCACTGCTGGGCTACAGCCTCGGCGGCTACCTCACCGCCCGCGCCGCCGCCCACGAACACCGCCTGGCCGCCCTGGTCCTGGACGACGGCCTCTACGACTACCACGACGCCCACACCCGGTTCATGCCCCCGTTCCTGGCGGAATGGATCGAGGCCGGGCGCGACGACCTCGCCAACCCCGTCGCGAGCCTGCTCATGCAGGGCAGCACCCAGCTCCGCTGGGCCCTGCGCAACGGCGTGTGGGCGTTCGGCGCCGACTCCGTCGCGGACTACATCCGCCGCACCGCCGACTACACCCTCGACGGCGTCGCCCACCTCATCGACTGCCCCACCCTCATCCTGGACGCCGAGGACGACCAGTTCTTCCGCGGCCAGCCCCAGCGTGTCCAGGCCGCACTGACCTGCCCCCACACCCTGATCACCCTCCCCGAGGCCGAAGGCGCGGGCGAGCACTGCCACATGGGAGCGATGTCGCGCTTCCAGCAGATCACCTTCGACTGGCTCGACACCACCCTGACCCCGGCCCCCACACCCGCCGCCTGACCACGCGGAACCCGCCCCTTTGCTCACGTCCACGGCCAGCACGAGCCGCCCGTCGCCGGCCCGGGGTTGCGGGAGCGCGGCCGGCGTCCGCCGCAGTCGCACCGCGTCGGTCCGGCCGCGGTTGAGCGCGTCGTCAAGCGCACCGTGCCCACGTCGGTGCTCGGCCACCAGCGTCAGGGGTCATCGAAGATCCCCACCCCTGCTTAGGGGGCAGGACAGGCCTGCTCACCTGACCTCCCCAGCCCCAGTGCGCCGACTACTGCCTCCAGACGACAACGCCGTCACGCACAACCAACGGCTCGACCTGGTCCGATTCGTAGAACCGGATCCACCCGAGGCGCACGCTGCCGTCGAGCTGCCGATGCCTGTCGTCGGCCTTGTCCGCAAGCCAGCTGAGCAGCTTCCCGGTGTCACCGAATTCGTCGGGGTGGATCTCCTGCCGACTGGTCAGGGCCCATACGCCGCACCAGGTGTCCTCCCGGCGATGGAAGGCGGAGACGAGTGCGCCGCTCACCTTGTGCGCCTCGCCGTGACGGCCCAGAAGGGGCTGGGGGTGGTTGTCGATGACGAGTTCACCGTCGTCGTCCTCGCCCCAGTACGGAAACGTGGTCACGATTCGGAGCGCCTCCGGTTCGGGGCCGAGCCCGAGGTGCCATCGGAGCTCGACGAGGTCGTCCTCGGACAACTCGTCGCGCAGGTCCAGCGTGAGGGTGAGTTCGAAGATGTCTGCCATGGCCGCACACGCTAACCCTCACCGCTGACAGCCCGCCCCTCACGGCTCCGGTCGGCATCCTCGTACGGGCGGGACGCTGCACCGATTCCCGCGGCGGCGCCGGTCAGGAGCCGGCCGCAACTCCGCTGCGGCGACCGCTGGCCGGCCCCGTGCGGTTCCGGGGTCCCAGGCGTACGGGGAGGTCCTTCATGTGCCAGTTGAGCGGGTTGGTGCCGCGTTGCAGGGATCCCGGATCGACGGCGAGTTGCAGGTCGGGTACACGGTTGAACAGCGCGGCCAGGGCGACGGCGGCCTCCTCCTGGGCGAGGTGTGCGCCCAGACAGCGGTGGGCGCCGTACCCGAATCCGAGGTGGGGCTCCCTGCTGCGGCGGGTGCGGCCGAGGTCGAGGCGGTCGGGATCGGTGAAGGCGGCCGGGTCGCGGTTGGCGGCGGACACGATCGGAAGGACGGCTTCTCCGGCGCGCACCGGGGTGGCACCGACGGTGGTGTCACGGGTGGCGTAGCGGGGCAGCGCGCGCACGACGGGACCGCAGTAGCGCATGAGTTCGTCGACGGCGTGCGGCATGAGGGTGGGGTCCTCGCGCAGCAGGGCGAGTTGGTCGGGGTGGGTGAGGAGTGCTTCGGTGCCGTTGGCGATGAGGTTGACGGTCGTGATGTGCCCGGCGACGACCAGGTTGGTGATGAGCGAGACGAGCTCGTCGGTGCTCAACCGGTCGCGGTGGTGGGGCGCGAGCAGCTCGGAGATGAGGTCGCCGCCGGGGGCGGCGGTGTGGAGTTCGATGAGGACGTGGGCGTCGGCGACCATGCCGGCGAGCGCGTTGCCCAGCTCCTCACCGCAGGCGCCGGCGGCCAGTGCGGCGCTGCGATCCCGCCAGCGGTCGCGGTCGGCTTCGGGGACGGCGATGAGTTCGCAGATGACGGTGATCGGCAGCGGCCGGGCGAAGTGTTCGATCAGGTCGACGACGCCGTTCTCGGCGTGGTCCGGCAGCTGATCGAGCAGGTCGGCGGCGATGGCCTCGATCCTGGGACGCAGCGCGCCCACGCGGCGCGGGGAGAAGGCGGCGGCGACCAGGCCGCGCAACCGGCGGTGGTCGGAGCCGTCCGAGTCGAAGATCCCGGCGCGCAGGTACTTCTCGTGCCCTGAGTACATGCCGCGGGCCTGCCAGGTCTGTTCGGTGCGATGGGCCACCGACGCGCCGGGGACGGCCGCGGCGTCGATGGTGAAGCCGGGATCGCTCATGATCGTGCGGATGTCGTCGTGGCGGGTGGCCACCCACATGGGGTCGACGCCCCGTACGCACCCCCGCGTCATCTGCTCGCGTTCACGGATGTGCGCGTAGGAGGTGAACGGATCGCTGACCAGCTCCTGACCGGCCAGGTCCAGCGGTTCGTCGCCGGTCTCGGTGGCGGCCTGGCCTTGCGTCGTCATAGCGGGGTGCTCCCAACGGGCGGTCGTTCCGTGACGGCATCATGACGGCCGGACCGCGCCCCGTTGCCGCTACCGGCGCCAATCCACCCGAACGAACGTATTCGCCCTCGACCCCGAGCACGGAGACGGCCGTCCTTCAGATGCCGGCGGGGGCGTGGTCTGCCTACGCGCCTGCGGGTTCCTGAAGACCTTGGACCCGTCGTGGGGCGGCACCGATCTCACCGCCCCCGCCGACGCCGCCACCCCTACCGACCCGCAGAACGCCCGCGTGGCGGGCCTGCTGCTCGGCACCCGCCTGCCGTCGGTTTCCGGCGGCCCGATCGCCTACGTCCCCACCACGACCACCGCCGACCAGCCCGCCACCGAGAGGGAGTAAGCCCGATGGACCGCAAGACGTACACCGCCGAGCTCGCCGGTCTGCGCGAGCCGCGCACCGAGATCGCGGCCGCCGAGGAGACGGTCGCGGCCGCGCGGAAGGAGTTGGACAAGCTCACCGCCCAGCGTGCGCGCCGGGTGGCCGGGCTCGCGGGGTACGAGGGAGCCCAGGCACCGGCCATCGCGAAGGCTTCGGGCCTGTCGGTCGGTGACGTCGTGCGGATCGCCCCGCTGCTGGACCCGACCCCGGCCGCCGTCCGTGCCGCCAAGACCGACGACCAGGCCGTCACCGCCGCGCCCGCCCCGGCGCCGTCACCCGTGGCGCAGCCGGAGCCCGCAGGTGCGGTCGCCCCTGTGCTGACCCGCCCCGCCCCCGTCGTCGAGCGGACGACCCCGGTGGCCCAGGCACCGGTGGGGGCCTCAGCAATGGCCGAGGACCCGGCCATCGTTGCCGAGCAGCCCTCCGCCTCGCCCGCCGAGCCCGCCGCCCCCGGCACCTGGGCCGCCGGGGAGACAGAACCCGGCGTACAGGCCAAGTCGTCCCCTGCGGTCGCGTCGGTCCCGGGCACCGCCGTACTGGCCGTGCCGGTCGGGCCGCGTGAGCTGCCGACCGTTCCCGAGGGCCCGGCGGGTGCCAGGTTCGAGGCGGTAGAGGTACGGGCCGTGCGGGCTGCCGGGCGGCACGAGCCCGTTGCCGCACAGGGCGACGTCGGCCACGCCGGGCAGCGGGGCGAGGACCTCCAGGAGCAGCTGGTGGAGGACGGTCAGGCCGGTCTTGCGCCGGGTTCCGTCCAGGCCGGGCAGCCCCATGGTCACCTGCGGAGCCCCTGCGGGCTCGTCATGCCGCACCGGCAAGGGCAAGGTGGTTATCCAGTGGGCTCGAAAGCGGGAACTTCCCTTCCTCTCCGACCATCACGGAATGCGGCACACCCAGCCCACCGGTCTCCTCGTGCCGCACCGGATCGCGGTCGACATCAAGGCCGTCGAAGCCGACCTCGCTGCCCGAGCGAGCATCACCCACTCCATCGTGCGCCCGGCCTGGGTGATGCAGAACTTCACCGACGCCCACCTGCCCGTCGTCAACGGGGCTGTCACGGTCCCCACCGGCAGTGGCACGGAAGCCTTCGTCGACGCGGCCGACATCGCCGCCGTCGCGGCGGAGACGCTCCTCGCCCCCGAGCGCCACGCCGGCGCTCGGTACGCGCCCACCGGCCCGCAGGCGCTCACCGTCGGCGACGTCGCCGCCGGTGTCGTCCCCGCCGACTACGCGGTGATGCTCCGCTGGCTGACCGGCACCATCATCACCGGCAACGGCTCCACGCCCAACGACGACGTCGAGAAGGTCACCGGCCAGAAGCCGACCGCCTTCGGCGAGTTCGCCCGGCGCAACGCCCACGCCTGGACCTCACCGGCGGCCGTGTGACCATGTCCATCGAGAACCTTGAGGATTTCGCGGCGCTGGACCCGTTCTTCCGGATCATCCAGGAGGGCCTCGCAGGCCTGGTCGACGGGGACCACTTCTTCGACCTCCTGGCCGAGGACGTCGTCGTCGAGTACGTGGTCTCGGTCCCCGGCTACCCGCGCCGAGTCCACGGTCGCCGTGCGGTCGCCGACCTGTACCGCGGCTACGGCGACGTCATGGTCCTGGCCGGCGCGGACGAGTTGGCTGTCCATCATGACCCCGAGGCGTCCGTGGTCGTGCTGGAGTACGCCGTGCACGGGCGGGCGGTCCACACCGGACGCGGCTACGACAACCACTTCGTCTCCGTGATCACCATCAAGGACCGCCAGGTGACGCACTGGCGCGACTACCTCGACCCCGTCGCCGTCTTCCGAGCCCTCGGATGGCCGGCAGAGACCCGCTGACGGGGCGAACCACGGCCTGCCGAAGTACTCGAGCATGCCGCCGCCCTCTCCGTGGTCCGGCATGGGCCTGGCAAGGACGGCGGCCGCAGGTCGGCACTGCTGTCTTTTCCCGTGAACATCGAACAGGGCCCTCCGTGGATGACTCCGGAATCGCTGTCCGTTCCCACCGAAGCCGGTCGCCGTCTCGTCCACCCCAGCCGATGCAGTCCGGGCTGGGCAGCTGTCACCCGCCTGCGCCGACCTCGCGATTCACGTGCTCGGGAACAGGGGGCCGCCCGCCAGGAGGCCGCCGTCGACCAGGAGGATGTGCCCGGTGACGTAGCTCGCCTGGTCGGAACCCAGGTACTGGACGGCCTGGGCGATCTCCTCCGGGGTACCCGCCCGGTGCATGGGCAGCGCCGAATCGACTGCGGCACGTACCGTGTCGTCGCCGGTGAACCGGTCGTACATGGCGGTCCGGGTGTAGCCGGGGGCGACCGCGTTGACCCGGATGTCGTGGGCGGCGCCTTCGAGTGCGGCCGCCTTGGTGATGCCGACGACGGCGTGCTTGCTCCCGACGTACAAGGCCGCCCCGGGGTAGCCCGTCAGGCCGTAGCCGGAGCTGACGTTGACGATGCTGCCTGCGCCCTGTTCCCTCATGACCCGGAACTCGTGCTTCAGACAGAGCAGCGTTCCCTTGACGTTGGTGTCGAAGACGGCCTGGTAGGCCTCGTCGGTCACCTCGGTGACCGGGGCGGGTGTTCCCTCGGTGCCGGCGTTGTTGAAGGCGACGTCGATCCGCCCGAACCGCGCGACCGCGCGGTCGACGAGGTCCTTCACATCGGCCTCGAAGCGGACGTCGGCCCGCACGAACTCGGCCGGGGCGCCGAGGTCGGAGAGTTCCCCGGCGAGCTGCTCACCCACGTCCTCGTGGCGGCCGGAGACCACGAGGTTCGCGCCTTGACGGGCGTAAGCGAAGGCGGTGGCGCGGCCGATGCCGGTGAGCGCGCCCGTGATGAGGACGACGGGATCAGACACGTCGAGGGTCCTTCCTGCAACCACTCAGGTGAACGATGGGCAAGCGGTTCGGAACCCCACGACACCGGGGTCCTCGTCGGGCTGGGGCACATCCCCCGGTACGCCCACAAGGAAGGTGTCTCAGCCGGACGACAGCCGCATCGGACCCGACCGCCGCATCCGTCGAACGGCGGCACTCGACGACCCGTACGGCCCAGGGACGGCGGCCGGGACGTCCGACACCCACTCCGGAGCAGCCACGATCACCCCGCACGCCACGGCCGTCTCCGCCGATGAAGCGGTCCGTAAGACCCACCAGGAACACGAGGCCACCCCGCCGGCGGATCCGCCCCCGCCGGCTCTGCCCGGCCGGCAGCCTTGCGTTTCCCGGGCCTCGTGATCGGAGGGCCGTGCGCGGGGCCGTCGGTGCGGCGCGGATGCGCGGTGGGCCATCCGTGTGCAGGGTGGATGGGTACGGTCCGGGCTGCCCGGCGGCGGCAGTCCGTCCAGCCGTGGACGCGCTCGGTGGGCGGGTGATTGCCCGGCCGCCGGTGAACTTCCCGGGAGCGCCGTCGACGACCGAAGGAGACGCCATGCCCACCTGGAAGATCCTCCGCCGGGCTCTGGCCCCGGCCGCCCTCGTCGCCCTGTTGGCCACGGTGTTCGCGCTGCCGTCGCAGGCGCTCGCCACGGGGGACTTCGCCCCGCAGGTGGCGGCCGCTGCCGCGCCGGCCTCGTTCGTCGACCTGCCCGACCGGCCGCTGCCGTCCGACCACGCGGCGCACCGGATCACTGTCACCTACCGCAACGACTCGTCGGCGGACCGGTCCGTCGCCCCGCAGATCCTCGTCGAGTCACCGGACAACGGGCCCTTCCTCGCCCCGGCGGACATCAAGCTCGAGGTCCTGACCGGCGGCCACTGGAAGACCGTGCCGCTGGCCAGCCAGACCGGGACGCTGTACACCGACCTCACCCAGGCGAAACTGGTCCTCCACAGCCATCACACCCTCACCCAGCGGTACCGGCTCACCGTCGTCAAGGCCGGCCCGGGTACGGTCCAGCCCAGGGTCGCGCTGTACGCCTGAAACCCCCGGGGCTTCGCCGGCCGCGTGGGCCGCATCGAGATGCCCGGCGACTCGCGCACGGCCACGAACGACGCCGGGATGTCTTCGGAGCGGGGGATGCCGACGGTGACGTTCCAGGGCAAGCCGACTTGGACGTGGTCGCGGTGGTAGCTGCGCCGCCAGCACAGGTTCCATGGCCTGGCCTGCGCCCTCGAGTACGTGGTGGACGGCGAGACCGCCGGCCGGATGCCCCACCCGGCCCACCGGGAGGGCGCCGAGCGCCTCGACGCAGCCGTTCGTGCCTGGCCCAACGAGCACTGGACACCGGCGGGGCGGGCACCAGCCGCCGGTGCCCGCCCCGCCCCGCCCCGCCCCGCCGCGACGTGAGGTCCTCGATGCGGGCGGTGCCGGCGGGACGAGCGTCTCGGTGGCCGACCGGGGTCCTGCGACGGCTTCGCGCCCTGCCCGACTGCCGCCGTGCCGACCAGGGGGCCGACAGCTGTGGCGACGCCCTGTGGTGCCGTTCCCGTGTCGGCCGGGTGTGGTGACGGTCTCAATGGCGGCCGATCGGCGCTGACTCGGTGTGATCACGGTGGATCGGTCGGTGATGGTGCCGGGGCCGGGGCCGTGAGTGCGCTCACACGCGAATGTGCTGTACGACGACGGATAGTGATGTCCGTTTTGCACCATTTTGAGACTATTTGGTGGGTTGTTGGAGAGTGTTTGCGCAGGCCGGGAGGGGTCGACGCGCTCCGGGCGACCCGCCTCTCGAACCGGTGCCGGTCTCTTCGGCTACGACCGCGGATCGTAGCGAGGGGGTCTTGTCGAGTGCCGATCCGGTCTGGCACCTTGGCATTCGTCGCCAGCCACACCGGCTCCTGTCCCGCCGGTGAACGGCTTACCGCCGAGTCACACCCCGCGACCGTTCGGCCCCTGTCCGGCCACGGTCGAAGCGGGGAGTGACACCGGCCCAACCCGATTGAGGTCTTGCTCTTCATGCCCGCTTTCAAGCTCCGTATGCGTACCTCTGCCGCGATTCTTGCCGGTGCCGCCGGTGTGACCGCCCTGGGTGCCGCCGTGGTCCCCGCCGTCGCCTCGGCCGCGGACGCCTCCCCGCAGGCCATCGCCGCTCAGATCGTGCCGGCGGACCAGCTGGCCTCGTTCAGCCAGATCGTCTCCCACGAGTCGGGCTGGAACGTCACGGCGACCAACCCGAGCTCGGGCTCGTACGGTCTGGGCCAGGCGCTGCCGGCCTCCAAGATGGCCTCGGCCGGTGCGGACTGGAAGACCAACCCGTCCACCCAGATCAAGTGGACGCTGGACTACATGAACACCCGCTACGGCAGCCCGAACGCCGCCTGGAGCTTCTGGCAGACCCACCACTGGTACTAAGCCGACCACTCGGCTTCCCCTCACCCCGGGGGCCGGACAGGGGCAACCGGAGTGACCCACGAAGGGCCTGTGCCCGCGCGTCTGCGCGGGCACAGGCCCTCGTGCCGTTTCCCGGCCGCCCGAAGCACCCCGATCGGCGGCAGCGCACCTACGCCGGCGCCCGGCAGCGCATCGCCGGGCGTCGCCGGGCGTCGTGTCCGTCGGCGGCCTGACGTCCTGGTCGTGCTCGACCTGCGTCGGCGCCCACACCCGCAGTGCCGGAAACCGAAGTCGAGGGTGTGGTCGTTCTCGCCAGCTTCGCGTGACCGGCCTGTGCACCCTGGCGGCCCCGCCGCTCGTCGCGGTGCTCCGGCGCCACCGCGTCGACTCGTGTTTGCGGTTGGGGTCAGAGGTAGGACTCCGGGGCCTTGACGAGCATCCGCGTGCGGTCAACGCCGACAGTCCGCCGTCACCCGCCCGTGCGATACCCAGCACGCGATCTCTCCGAGACGATAGGCCTGCGAACTGTACGCACCTGTAGGGAGGCCAGATGATCCGTTCCCGTACCGGGATGCGAAACGTGGGGCGCATCGCGGTGGCCGCGTGCTGCACCGCAGTTCTCGCCGTCAGCCAGGCCTCGCTGGCCTACGCCGCCAGCCGAACGGTGAGCTTCGAGTTTCAACACCTGTGGATCACCCCGGAGTTCGAGACCGGCGACGGCGACATCCACTTCACCGTGAAGAGCTGCAACCGGCCCAAATCGGAAATGACCGTCACCTTGCGCAGCACCGACGGCATCAACACGGACATCGGCCACAGGACCATCGAGTGTCGCGAGGGAAACGGGGTCGTGTTCGACGGGCTGCGCGGGGGGACGTTCGAGTTCGAACTCGGCAAGCTCGACGACGGCAAGACCTTCAAGGGAACCGCCACCTACTCGTTCCCCGCCCCCAAGTAGCAGCGCTGGCAGCAGGTTGACCGACGGAAGGTCGGCAACGTCGACGCGCGACGCCGGCGCACCATCAAGGCCGTGCCCGACCAGGAGTAAGCCACGCGGCACCTGCCCGAGGGCTGTGGCCAGTCGCGCTCTGTAACGTGCGGTGCTGTAGCGCGCCCGGGGCAGACGGAGAAGTCCAACACCCGCGCCGCTCCGTCCTGGGCGCCGCCAGCGCCGTCGTCCCGCTCCGGCGTCGAACCTCGGGCAGCGGGTGCCGCAGATCCCGCAGCGGCGGTGCGCCCGGGACCTGAGCCGGACCGCGACCACGATGACCTGCGACTTCTCCTCGAACCGGACGTCCTGCGGAACCGCCTGCGCGCATCCGACCAACGCGTTCAATACCGCTCTTCAGTGACCCACAGATGGAGCAGAAGCGCCCCAAAAGGCCTCCCGCAGGTGCGGCGCCTCGGCACTGAACGCGACCATGGTCTCGGGGCGACGACCAACCTGTTCATCAAGCCCGACCACGCCGGGGCGGAGAGGCCACCACTGGCGCTCTCGCACCCCACGACGACCTCTTCGGCGAGTTCCCTGCCTCGACCCGCCCCGCGCACAGCCAACCGAGGCCGGTTCCGGGGCGCCGGCTCCCTGGCTCGGGGCACCAGCGGCGCGGAGCCCGGAGCGCGGTCCTGCGACCGGTTTCCTCCCTCCCGGAAGGCGGAGACTCCCACCGCAGGTAGCGGGCGGGTGCTTGGGCCGGCCCGCCCGCACCCCCTGGAGGATTGCCGACCGGTCGTCCGGTCCCGCGGAGCATCCCGCGGTGGGAGCCGGCCCGGGCAACCACTGGAGAAGGTCACCATGAGCACTCCCGGTCAGAAGGTCGCCGTCATCACGGGCGCGTCGCAGGGCATCGGCGCCAGCCTGGTCGACGCCTACCGCAAGCTCGGCTATGCCGTGGTCGCGACCTCGCGCAGCATCGCCCCGTCCCAGGACCCGAACATCCTCACCATCCAGGGCGACATCGCCGACCCCGCCACCGCCGAACGCGTGGCCGGCGCCGCCATTGAGCGCTTCGGCCGCATCGACACCCTGGTCAACAACGCCGGCATTTTCATCGCCAAGCCGTTCACCGACTACACCCAGGCCGACTACGACGCGGTGACCGGTGTCAACCTGACCGGCTTCTTCCGCATCACCCAGCTCGCCGTCGAGCAGATGCTCCGCCAGGGCTGCGGCCACGTCGTCCAGCTCACCACCAGCCTGGTCGACCACGCCATGTCCGCCGTGACCTCGGTCCTGGCCTCCCTCACCAAGGGCGGCCTGCAGTCGGCCACCAAGGCCTTGGCCATCGAGTACGCCTCCCGCGGAATCCGCAGCAACGCCGTCTCGCTCGGCATCATCAAGACACCGCTGAACCCGGAGGAGTACCACAAGACGCTCGCCGCCCTGCATCCGATCGGCCGGATGGGCGAGGTCGGCGACATCGTCGGCGCGGTGATCTACCTCGAGAACGCTCCGTTCGTCACCGGTGAGATCCTCCACGTCGACGGCGGCCAGAGCGCCGGCCACTGACCCTGGACAGCCACCCGGGCGCCTGAGCGCGGCGCCCAGGGCACGCAGGCGTCCTCATACACGAGCCCCCGAAGACATTCCTCGTCATGCGCCGACGCGGATGAACCATGGGGCCGCTGTTCCGCAAGACCAGCTGCTCAGTCGCGACGCGCCGTCATCGTCCAGGGCCTCAACGAGCCGCCGCGCCAGCCAATAGCCTTCCGGGTCAGGAATCTCGACCTGAGTCGCCGTGCTGGTGCTGGTGCTGGACGAGCGCGGGCGGTGTCCTGCTCATGTACCAACCCTCGACGCGGGGTCCGACGAGATCGGACGGCCAGCCTGCCGTCTCGACGGCGGCATCGTAGACGGCGTCACCGAACGCCACAATGGCCTGGTGCGGGTCCGCTGTCTCCCTGAGCGTGGCCCACGGCAGACGAACCAGACCTGCGTCGGGATGCCAGGCGGCGCCCTCGACACCCCAGGACCGGCCCCCGAGACCGTCCGGCTGGGGCCAGATGTACGCATACATGCCAATGTTCGGCGCCTTGGCATCCCCGAAGGAGAATCCCACCGACACGTACGCGTCGAGCTGGGCGTTCTGCATGAACGGCGGCCGGTGGGGCGGCGGCACGGTGGGCTGCGCCCGGAAACGCGTGGCGGACAGGTCGAAGCCGCCCCACATCACACCGACCCGGGGGCGGTGTCCCAGGAAGGGGGCCTGCCACGCCTCGAGTCCGTCAGCGGCGAGGTTCAACGCTGTCCAGATCAGCCGGGCCGCGTGGTCGTCCCAGGTGCGTTCGACGTGATCGTCCTCGAAACGCGGCGGGGCATCCGGAATCTCGCAGATCAACGAGCTGCGCGGTCGGTGTATGCCGAGCTCGTCTGCCGCATCGCAGAAGGACGCATAGAACATGGCGACCGACCCCTTGGACAAGGGCACCGTCCGCGAGCCGTTGTCGGCCTCGATGACCACGCCACCGTCGAGCAGGCTGTAGTGCACCGTGAAGGTCACGCCTCGCTGCCGAAGGGTTGGCGTACGGAGCCCCCGGGGGGTGACATCGAGGACGATGTTTCCCCAGCCGACTTCGAAGGGCTCGTCGAGGGTGTACTTGCCCGCGACCTGTACCACCCGGTTCACGTAGCCAACCATGGGCGCCAGGTCCTCATACACCAGCGCCGGCCACGCATTGAGACGTTCGCTCACCGAGAGCCTCCCAGCGTGTCGATGGGATCAGCAGGAGGGGACGTCAGGTGCCGCACCCGCTCCCCGTACAGCGACAGGCGGGCCTCGGACACCGAACTGCGAACCGGTAACCAATTCTCGCACGCAGGTCAGGGCCCTGCCCGCTCGGTGGCGCCGGGCGTGGGTCTGTACGGTCTTCGGCTCTGTACGGTCTTCGGCGCTGTCCCGTAGTCGGTGGTAGCGCTGTGTGGTGATCGCTGGAGGAGGATGCGGTGGCGGAGCAGGGGGACCCGGCTCGGCCGTGTATCTGGCGCATGGTCCTCTTGGTTCGCGTGTTGCCGCCCTCGGTGCGGCCGTTGTGCCAGGGGAGGGTGAGTCCGGCGTCGACGGCGGCGCGGTCGAGTTCGAGGCCGTTCGTGACGGAGTGCAGGTGGGGCAGGTCGGTGGCGCGGACCGTGGTGATCCAGTCGGCAAGCGTGGCGTCGTTGCCCTCCGCCGGGGTCGGCAGCCGGGCGAACTCGCGGGTGAGGTGGGAGAGTTCGGTCCTCTCCGGGCAGGCGTCGGTGAGTTCCCGCAGTAGTGCGGTGTCCTTGTCGCGCAGGTTCCCGGGGCGGCTGAGGAGGAGGCGGGCGAAGCGCTGCGGGGTGGTGACCGGCTTGTCGCCCTCGGCGCGGCCCTGGGTGATGGAGCGGTAGAGCGGGTTGGGGCTGCCGGTGTATCCCGATTCCTTGATCTCCCGGAAGAGTTGGAGGACGGGGACGGCTCTTCGGACGGTCGACGGGACAGGGATCGGGACGCGAAGGGACGATACGGCGGACATCGGACACCCCTGCCGCGCCACCGACACCGATACCCGATCAAGCGCTCCCTGGTACGCGACGGACACAAAGCCCGGTACGGGCCGTGGCAGTCCGCTCGTTCCGGGGAGGCCGTGCGGCGCGGTCCGACGGAATCCAGGAGGCGGGCCCCAGGGCGTGTCATGACGGCGGCTTACGGGCCGGCCGGTGCACGGTGCGCACGGGGCATCGGCGGCTGATGAGCCTTTCGTGACACCAAGGTGCCTGTCCCGTTGGTGACAGGGCGAAGCCATTCCGCGGGGTCCCCAGGGCCAGCAGGATGGTGATCGCCGGCACGGGGGCGAGGACAACGCCCCCGGGACCGGATCCCAAGGGCCGTCTCGCCGGCTCACACCACCAACCGCCTCCCGGGGGACCACCATGCTCCGCGCCGTTTCGTCGATCGCCACCGCCGGCCTCGCCGCCCTGCTCCTGCTCGCCGCCGCCCCGGCCGCCTCCGCCGCGACCGCCGCCGCGGTCCGCACCGACACGGGCGTGTCCTCGCAGGTCATCGGCTGGGACTGAGCCCGCTTCGGGCCCCGCGACGCGCCGGGCCCGGCACTCCGCACCACCGGCCCGCCGAATCCTCCAGAGGCCACCGAGGCCACCGAGGCCACCGAGGCCACCGAGGCCACCGAGGCCACCGAGGCCTCCGCACCGCACCCGGATCCAGCCGTACCGCGCTGATGCTCCGCCGCGCCGTCGGTGCGATTCCGCCGCGCACAGCCTGGCGAACGTCGTCGCCGGCCCGCCCCCCTCCTTTCTCGCCGTCCTCCTCGACCTCGGGAGCCGTCATGCCCGCACGCACCCAGCGATCGACCTTCACCGCGGTGTCCGCCGCTCTGGCCCTGTGCACCGCCGCCGTGGTGACCGGCTGCGCCGCCGACGGGGCCGGCAAGCCGACGGCCGCCGTGACCGGCGCGGGCGCGCTCTCCTCCGGGGCGGCGAGCACCGCAACACCCGCTGACGGAACCGGAGTTGCCACGCCGACCGCGGCACCGGCGCCGTCCACGGGCGCAGCGACCGCTACGGCCGCCACACCCGCCGCGACCGGCGCCGGCGATCGGACCGGCCGCGCCGCGCCCTCGCGGGTCATCGGCTGGGATGCGTACTCGCAGGTCATCAGATGAGACTGAGCTCCATGCGGGTCGTGCTCGCACGCCTGGAAGGCCTGGCCACCGGCCCTTCGGCCGAATCGGCCGGCCCGCTCGTCGAGGACCTGATCTGGGCTCACGCCCGACCGGCCGAGGGGCTCGAACACCTCACCGTCCGGCCCGCCGCGGAGGGGCTGGAACTCTACCTCTTCGTCCGGTCCGGCTCCGAGTCGGCCGCCCTCGACCAGGTGCGGGCCCTCCTGGACCGGGCCCATGGACCGCTTTCCCGGCACGGCTACGCCCTGGACCGTCGCTGATCCCCGCCTGAAACCACCGGTCCGCCGCTTCCGGCGATTTCAGAGGACGTTAAGTCCCTTTACTCATGGTTGGGGATCGCTCGTTCGTGTGATCGTTCGATGAACTGACGTGCTGGCCGGGGGGTGGGTGATGTTG
>NZ_JARXYZ010000005.1 GCF_029894125.1 Kitasatospora sp. MAA19 | reverse complement strand
GGCTCCCAGTAGACGACTGGGTTGATAGGCCGGATATGGAAGCCCTGTGAGGGGTGGAGTTGACCGGTACTAATAGGCCGAGGGCTTGTCCTCAGTTGCTCGCGTCCACTGTGTTGTTCTGAAACAACGACCCCAACCCGTTTGGTTATGGGTTGGTGCGGTTGACAGTTTCATAGTGTTTCGGTGGTCATAGCGTGAGGGAAACGCCCGGTTACATTCCGAACCCGGAAGCTAAGCCTTACAGCGCCGATGGTACTGCAGGGGGGACCCTGTGGGAGAGTAGGACGCCGCCGAACAATCATTCCAAAAAGACCCCCTCCCGTCCGGGAGGGGGTCTTTTTGCATTTCCCGGAGACAGGGCGGAAGGCTTCCGGGCCGGCCCGGCCGAGGGGGCGGGCGCCGTCAATATGTCGCTAAAAGCGCCTGATCAGTGCACTGATCAGCGGAAAATCGCCGCTCACGCCGTAGTCTCGAAGGGAAGGGGAACAGGTGTCCGGGGGTGGCCCCCGGGCAGAGCCGGATCAAGAATGGTGCTCATGGGACGAGGCAGGCTGCGCATCTACCTTGGGGCGGCCCCCGGGGTCGGCAAGACGTACGCCATGCTCGCCGAGGCGCACCGGCGGCAGCAGCGTGGCACGGACGTCGTGGTGGCGTTCGTGGAGGACCACGGCCGGCGGAACACGGCGGAGCTCGTCGAGGGGCTGGAGGTCGTGCCTCGCCGGCTCCTGGTACACCGCGGGGCCGAGTTCACCGAGATGGACGTGGACGCCGTCCTCGCCCGCCGCCCGCAGGTGGCGCTGGTGGACGAGCTGCCGCACACCAACATCCCCGGCTGCCGCAACGCCAAGCGCTGGCAGGACGTCGAGGAGCTGCTGGCGGCCGGGATCGACGTGATCTCCACCGTCAACATCCAGCACCTGGAGTCGCTCGGCGACGCCGTCGAGGGCATCACCGGAGTGCGCCAGCGCGAGACCGTCCCGGACGAGGTGGTGCGCCGGGCCGACCAGATCGAGCTGGTCGACATGTCCCCGCAGGCGCTGCGGCGGCGGCTGGCGCACGGCAACGTGTACGCGCCGGAGAAGATAGACGCGGCCCTGGCCAACTACTTCCGCCCGGGCAACCTGACCGCGCTGCGCGAGCTGGCGCTGCTGTGGACCGCCGACCGGGTGGACGAGTACCTGCAGAAGTACCGGGCCGAGCAGGGCATCGAGCGCACCTGGCAGGCCCGGGAACGGATTGTGGTGGGCCTGACCGGCGGCCCCGAGGGGGCGACACTGATCCGCCGGGCGGCCCGGATCGCGGCCCGCGTCTCCGGCGGTGAACTCCTCGCCGTCCACATCTCCCGCTCGGACGGGCTCTCGGGCTCCGGCTCGCCGCAGACGCTGATCGAGCAGCGCGTCCTGGTGGAGAGCCTCGGCGGCACCTTCCACGCCGTCCTCGGTGACGATCCGGCCGCCGGGCTGCTGGACTTCGCCCGGGGCGTGAACGCGACCCAGATCGTGCTGGGCACCAGCCGCCGGCCGGCCTGGCAGTACCTCTACGGGCCGGGCGTCGGCACCACGGTGACCCGCGAGGCCGGCGACATCGACGTCCACATGGTCACCCACGAGCACGCCGGGCACGGCCGCGGCCGGGTGCCGGTGCGCCGGATCACCGACCTGGGCCGCCCCCGCACCATCGCGGGCTGGCTGATCGGGCTGGCCGGCCCGCCGGTGCTGGCCGTGGTGCTGACCGCGATCGGCGGGCTGGGCCTGTCCACCGACATGCTGCTGTTCCTGTCGTTGACGGTGTGCGCCGCGCTGGTCGGCGGGCTGCTGCCGGCGATCGGGTCGGCGCTGGTCGCCTCCTCGGTGCTGAACTACTACTTCACGCCGCCGCTCCACACCTTCACCATCAACGAGCCGCAGAACATCATGGCGGTGGCGATATTCACCGTGGTCGGCATCTCGGTCGCCTCCGTGGTGGACCTGGCCGCCCGGCGCACCCACCAGGCGGCCCGCAGCCAGACGGAGGCGCAGACGCTCAGTGCGCTGGCCGGCACCGTGCTGCGGGGCGCGCCGAACGGGGACGGGGTGCTGACCGCGCTGATGGAGCAGGTCCGCGAGACCTTCGGGCAGGAGAGCGCCGCGCTGCTGGAGCGCCCGGAGCCGCTCGGCGCCTGGGTGCCGGTCGCCACCGCCGGGCCGCGTCCGCCGGAGCGGCCGGAGCAGGCCGACGTGGACGTCCCGGTCGGCGACAGCCTGGCGCTGGTGCTGCGCGGCCGGGTGCTGCCGGGGGCGGACCGGCGCCTGCTCGGGGCGTTCGCCGCGCAGGCCGCCGTGGTGCTGGAGCGCCGCCGGCTGGCCCGGGAGGCCGCCGCGGCCCGGCGGGAGGCGGAGGGCAACCGGATCCGCACCGCCCTGCTGGCGGCCGTCTCGCACGACCTGCGCACCCCGCTGGCGGGCATCAAGGCGTCCGTCAGCTCGCTGCGGGCGGCCGACGTCGAGTGGGCGCCGGAGGACGAGGCGGAGCTGCTGGCCGGCATCGAGGCCGGGGCCGACCGGCTCGACCATCTGATCAACAACCTGCTGGACATGAGCCGGCTGCAGACCGGCACCGTCACCCCGCTGATCCAGGAGACCGACCTGGACGAGGTGGTGCCGTTCGCCCTCGGCGGGGTGCCGCTCGATTCGGTGCGCCTCGACGTCCCGGAGACGCTGCCGATGATCCGGGCCGACGGCGGCCTGCTGGAGCGTTCGCTGGCCAACCTGGTCGAGAACGCCGTGAAGTACAGCCCGGACGGCGTCAAGGTGCTGGTCAAGGCCGACGCGCTGCGCCAGCCGGGCGGGCCGGGGCGGGTCGAGCTGCGGATCGTCGACCGCGGCCCGGGCGTGCCCGAGGACGCCAAGGAACGCATCTTCGCGCCGTTCCAGCGCTACGGGGACGCGCCGCGCGGCGCCGGGGTGGGCCTCGGGCTCGCGGTGGCGCGCGGCTTCGTCGAGGCGATGGACGGTACCGTCACGGCCGAGGACACCCCGGGCGGCGGCCTCACCATGGTCGTCAGCCTGCCCGCCGCCGCGCGGCCGCCCGAACCGGGGGAGGCACCCGGCGACGGCAACGAGCCGCTGTCCCGGCTGATCACATGACAGCCGGTGGCGCGCCGTTGCGGCCCGCGGTTCCCCGGTTCCGCAAGTCGTACGTTCATCAAGTCCCGCAGTCCGCAAGTCCCACAGTCCGCAAGTCCGACAGCCCTGAAAGGCGGAGCCCGTAAATGACCCGGGTCCTCGTCGTGGACGACGAACCGCAGATCGTCCGCGCGCTGGTGATCAACCTCAAGGCCCGCAAGTACGAGGTCGACGCGGCCCATGACGGCGCGAGCGCCCTGGAACTGGCCGCGGCCCGCCATCCGGACGTCGTCGTCCTCGACCTGGGCCTGCCCGACATGGACGGCGTCGAGGTGATCCGGGGCCTGCGCGGCTGGACCCGGGTGCCGATCATCGTGCTGTCGGCCCGGCACGCCTCGGACGAGAAGGTCGAGGCCCTGGACGCCGGCGCCGACGACTACGTCACCAAGCCGTTCGGCATGGACGAGCTGCTCGCCCGGATGCGCGCCGCCGTGCGCCGCGCCGAGCCGGTCGCCGGCGAGGACGACTCGCTGGTCGTCACCGAGAGCTTCACCGTCGACCTCGCCGCCAAGAAGGTCAACCGGGACGGCACCGACGTCCGCCTCACCCCGACCGAATGGCACCTGCTGGAGGTGCTGGTCCGCAACGCCGGCCGGCTGGTCAGCCAGACCCAGCTGCTCCAGGAGGTGTGGGGCCCCGCCTACCGCACCGAGACCAACTACCTGCGGGTCTACCTCGCCCAGCTGCGCCGCAAGCTGGAGCGCGACCCCTCGCACCCGCGCCACTTCATCACCGAACCGGGCATGGGCTACCGCTTCGAGAGCTGACCGGGGACGCCCCCGGCGGCCGCACGGCCTGCCGCCGGGGGCGTGGGAACCGGTACCCTTCCGGCATGAGTGGTGACAACAGCAGCGACCAGCCGCAGGGGCGCTTTCGCCGCATGCTCAGTCGGCTGACCTCCTCGGCCGAGGAGCTGCAGGCCGAGGAGCTGCGCCAGGAGAGCGCGGCGGAGTCGGGCTGCACGCCGATCGCCGGCTGCGCGGACCGCGAGCTGGTCACCGTCGCGGGCACGCTGCGCACGGTGACGCTCCGCCCGCGGGCCGGGGTGCCGGCCCTGGAGGCCGAACTCTTCGACGGCACCGAGGCGCTGGACGTGGTCTGGCTCGGCCGCCGCTCGATCGCGGGCATAGAGCCGGGCCGCCGGCTCGTCGCCAGCGGCCGGATCAGCCACGCACGCGGGCGCCGCGTGCTGTTCAACCCCCGGTATGAGCTGCGTCCGGTCGGACACGGGAGCGAATGAGCGTGAGCAACCAGCCCGGCGGCGAGTCCGCCGCCCAGCTCGACCTGGTCGAGAACCACCAGGCGGCGACCGCCCCGCACGGCGCCGAGTCGGCCGCCGATGAGGCCGCCCGGAAGGCGGCCGCTTCCAAGGAGGCCGCCGACACCATCCTGCAGGCCTTCGGCGGCGTGCGCGGCATGATCGACATGACGCTGCCCGGCCTGGTCTTCATCGTCACCTACAACATCACCCACCAGGTCAGCGCCTCCGCCTGGGCGGCGCTGGGCCTGTGCGCGGTGTTCGTGGTGGCCCGGCTGGCCCGGCGGGAGACCGTCCAGCACGCCTTCAGCGGGGTGTTCGGCGTCGTCCTCGGCGCCTGGATCTCGATGAAGAGCGGCCGCGCCGAGGACTTCTACCTGCCCGGCCTGCTGTGGAACGTCGGCTACTCCGTCGCCCTGGCGATCTCCGCCCTGGTGCGCTGGCCGATGATCGGCGTGATGCTCGGCCCGGTCACCGGCGAGATGTTCACCTGGCGCAAGGAGAACCCGGGCCGGTTCGCCGCCTACACCAAGGCGACCTGGGCCTGGGTGGTGATCATGGGCCTCAAGCCGGTGATCCTCTTCCCGCTGTACTTCACCCACAACGTCAACCTGCTCGGCTGGCTGAAGGTGGCCCTCGGCATCCCGCCGATGCTGCTGGCGATGTACGTCACCTGGCAGATCCTGCTGAAGGCGCCGCCGCCGATCAAGGCGCAGCTCGACGAGGAGGAGCCGGCCCGGTAGCCGGCCCGCACGCGGGCGAGGGCCCGCACCCGCCAGGGGTGCGGGCCCTCGCCCGTGTCCGGCTCGCGCCGGCGGTGCTACTGGGCGCCGGAGGAGGCCGACAGCAGGTCCTCCAGCTCCTCCTCGCGCTCCTGCGCGGCCACGAAGAGCAGCTCGTCGCCGCCCTCCAGGGTGTCGTCCTTGCCCGGCACCAGCACCCGGCCCTCGCGGATGATGGTCACCAGCGCGGTGTCCTGCGGCCAGGCCACGTCGCCCACCCGGGTGCCGACCAGCTCGGTGTCGGCGGCCAGGGTCAACTCGACCAGGTTGGCGTTGCCCTGGCTGAAGCGCATCAGGCGGACCAGGTCGCCGACGCTGACCGCCTCCTCGACCAGGGCGGACATCAGACGCGGCGTGGACACGGCCACGTCCACGCCCCAGGACTCGTTGAAGAGCCACTCGTTCTTCGGGTTGTTCACCCGCGCGACCACCCGCGGCACCGCGTACTCGGTCTTGGCGAGCAGCGAGACGACCAGGTTCACCTTGTCGTCGCCGGTCGCGGCGATCACCACGTGACAGCGCTGCAGTGCGGCCTCGTCCAGCGAGGTGATCTCGCAGGCGTCGGCCAGCAGCCACTCCGCCATCGGCACCCGCTCCACCGAGATGGAGTTGGGGTTCTTGTCTATCAGCAGGACCTCGTGCCCGTTCTCCAGCAGCTCGCCCGCGATCGAGCGACCCACGGCACCGGCCCCGGCAATGGCGACCCGCATCAGTGACCCTCCTCCTTCGGCCCCTGCGCGAACGCGGCCTCGACCGCCGTCAGGTCGGTCCGGCGCAGCATCACGTGCACCAGGTCGCCTTCCTGCACCACCATCTGGGGCGAGGGCAGCACGCCCTCGCCGAGCCGGGTGACGAACGCCACCCGGGCGCCGGAGGCCTCCTCCAGCAGGCTGATGCGCCGGCCGACCCAGCCCGGGGCGTAGGCGACCTCGGCCAGCTGGACGCCGCCGCTCGGGTCCTGCCACAGCGGCTCGGCGCCGCTCGGCAGCAGCCGGCGCAGCATCTGGTCGGCGGTCCAGCGGACCGTCGCCACGGTCGGGATGCCCAGGCGCTGGTAGACCTCGGCGCGGCGGGGGTCGTAGATCCGGGCCGCGACGTTCTCCACGCCGAAGTTCTCCCGGGCCACCCGCGCGGCGATGATGTTGGAGTTGTCACCGCTGGAGACCGCGGCGAACGCGCCGGCCTCCTCGATGCCCGCCTCGCGCAGGGTGTCCTGGTCGAAGCCGACCCCGGTCACGCGGCGCCCGTTGAACCCGGCGCCCAGCCGACGGAACGCGGTCGGGTCCTGGTCGACCACGGCCACCGAGTGGCCCTGTTTCTCCAGGGCTCTGGCGAGGGCCGAGCCCACGCGGCCGCAGCCCATGATGACGATGTGCACCGGCGCTACCTCACCCGTCCCGTAGGGTTCTTGACCTGCGCAAACACCGTTCATCTCCCTTTCCCGCCCGGCTTCCCTGGGCGAGCGTTCTCGTGCGGCGCCGACTCACAACCTGAGTGTTGCCCGCCGACTCGTATCCGACACGCTAGCCGGTCCATAGAACGCAGTCGCGACGAAGGGGGGGACAAAAGGCGGAGCCCGGCCCGGGAAGCCCCTACGATTCCTTAACGTGCCTATGCCGACTGACCTACCGAAACGCATCCTGATCGGGCGCGCTCTGCGCAGCGACAAACTGGGCGAAACGCTCCTGCCCAAGCGGATCGCGCTGCCCGTCTTCGCCTCGGACGCGCTCTCCTCGGTCGCGTACGCCCCCGAGGAGATCCTGCTGACGCTCTCCGTGGCGGGCGCCTCGGCGATCCACTTCTCGTGGCAGATCGGCCTCGTCGTCGCCATCGTGATGCTCGCCGTGGTCGCCTCGTACCGGCAGAACGTGCACGCCTACCCGAGCGGCGGCGGTGACTACGAGGTCGCCACCGTCAACCACGGGCCCAACGCGGGCCTTGTCGTCGCCAGCGCCCTGATGGTCGACTACGTGCTCACCGTGGCCGTCTCGACCACCTCGGGCGTCGCCAACGTCGTCTCCGCCGTCCCCGCGCTGCGCGGCCACGAGCTGACCTTGTCGGTGATCGTGGTCGTGGTGCTGATGGGCATGAACCTGCGCGGCGTCCGCGAGTCCGGCACCGCCTTCGCCGTCCCGACCTACGCCTTCATGATCGGCGTCGTCGGCATGGTCGGCTACGGCTTCGTCCGGCACTTCCTGCTCGGCCAGGACATGCCCGCCGAGAGCTCCGGCTTCCACCTCGCGGCCACCCCCGGCAACGAATCGGTGGCCGGATTCGCCATGGTGTTCCTGCTGCTCAAGTCGTTCTCCTCCGGCTGCGCCGCGCTCACCGGCGTGGAGGCGATCTCCAACGGCGTGCCGGCCTTCCGCAAGCCGAAGAGCAAGAACGCCGCCACCACGCTGCTGATGATGGCCAGCATCGCCGTGGTGATGTTCATGGGCATCATCTGGCTGGCCCGCCTCACCGGCGTCCAGATGGCCGAGAACCCGACCGAGCAGCTCGTCGGCGCCTCGCCCGGCTACCACCAGAAGACCGCGCTGGCCCAGATCAGCGAAGCTGTCTTCGCCAACTTCACGCCCGGCTTCTACTTCGTCGCCGCCGTCACCGGCCTGATCCTGGTGCTCGCCGCGAACACCGCCTTCAACGGCTTCCCGGTGCTCGGCTCGATCCTCGCCCAGGACCGCTACCTGCCGCGCCAGCTGCACACCCGCGGCGACCGGCTGGCCTTCTCCAACGGCATCATCCTGCTGGCGATCGCCGCGATCCTGTTCGTCATCGCCTTCGACGCCGACCCCAACCGGCTGATCCAGCTCTACATCGTCGGCGTCTTCGTCTCCTTCAACATGAGCCAGTCCGGGATGATCCGGCACTGGACCCGGCTGCTGCGCACCGAGACCGACCCGGCCAAGCGTCGCCACATGCAGCGCAGCCGGGCGATCAACACCTTCGGCCTGGTGATGACCATGGCCGTGCTGATCGTCGTCCTGGTCACCAAGATCAGCCACGCCTGGATCGCGATCGCCGCGATGGTCGTGCTGTTCGTGATGATGAAGGGCATCCGCCGCCACTACGACCGGGTCTCCGAGGAGCTCACCACCGCCGAGGAGCCGGACGACGTGGTGCTGCCCACCCGGGTGCACGCCATCGTGCTGGTCTCCAAGCTGCACAAGCCGGCGCTGCGCGCGCTCGCCTACGCGAAGCTCGCCCGTGCCCACACCCTGGAGGCCGTCACCGTCAACGTCGACCCGGCCGACACGGTGGCGCTGCGCCGGGAGTGGGACGAGCGCGGCATCGAGGTGCCGCTCAAGGTGCTGGACTCGCCGTTCCGCGAGATCACCGGGCCCGTCCTGGACTACGTGAAGAACCTGCGCCGCAGCAGCCCGCGTGACGTGGTGTCGGTCTACATCCCCGAGTACGTGGTCGGCCACTGGTACGAACACCTGCTGCACAACCAGAGCGCTCTGCGGCTCAAGGGGCGGCTGCTGTTCAAGCCCGGGGTGATGGTCACCTCGGTGCCGTGGCAGCTGGAGTCCTCCGAGCGGCGCCGCCCGCAGAAGGCCTGGTCGGCGCCGGGCGCCGTCCGGCGTGGCGAGCCGCGGGCGCCGAAGGCCGTACAGTCGAAGGATTCCGCCTCCACCGGTGCGCGCACCGGTGCCACCTCCGACCGCAGCAAGGACTCCTCCCAGTGACCCGCAACAATCCGCCCCGCTCCTCGGGCTCCTCCGGCGCTTCCGGCAAGGGCGCCCGTCGGGGCGGCACCCAGCCCGGGCAGGCCGCCCGACCGCGTTGGGGCCGGCCGACCCGCCCGGAGGCCACCGACCGCGACGGCCTCACCGCGCGCACCGCGCCGCTCGCCCCGGGAGAGCGGACGGAAGGGCCGCTGCCGGCCGGGAAGGCGGCGGTCAAGGCCGCTGCGGCGGGTAAGGGCGGCGCCGCCAAGGGCGTGGCGGGCAAGGCCGGAGCGGCCAAGGGCGCGTCCGGCAAGGGCGCGTCCGGCAAGGGGGCTTCCGGCGAGGGGGCTTCCGGAAAGGGCGGCTCCGCGCAGAGTGCGGCCGGCAAGGGCGCGTCGGGGAAGGGGCCGCGCAAGCAGACGGTGCGGCCGCCGAAGGCGCTGCGCACCGCGCCGCGGGCCGCGCGGCCCGAGACGCCGTCCGGTGACCCGCTGGCCGGGCAGCGCTACGAGGTCGAGGTCGGCCCGGTCGCGCACGGCGGCGGGCACTGCGTGGCCCGGCACGAGGGCCGGGTGCTGTTCGTCCGGCACGCGCTGCCCGGCGAGAAGGTGGTCGCGCTGGTCACCGAGGGCACCTCCACCTCCCGGTTCCTGCGGGCCGACGCGGTGGAGATCCTGGAGCCCGCCAAGGAGCGGATCGCGCCGCCGTGCCCGTTCGCCGGGCCCGGCAAGTGCGGCGGCTGCGACTGGCAGCACGTCACCCCGGGCGGGCAGCGCAAGCTCAAGGGGCAGGTGCTGACCGAGCAGCTGGCGAAGCTGGCCGGGCTCACCCCGGCCGAGGCGGGCTGGGACGGCAGCGTCGAGCCGGTCGGCGGCAAGCTGCCGCCCGGGCAGGTGCCGGCCTGGCGCACCCGCGTGCAGTACGCCGTGGACCAGGAGACCGGGAAGGTCGGCCTGCGCAAGCACCGCTCGCACGAGGTGCAGCCGGTGGACCGCTGCCTGATCGCCGCCGAGGGCGTCACCGAGCTGGGCATCGAGGGCCGCGACTGGCCGGGCGTCGCCTCGGTCGAGGTGATCGCCGCGACCGGCTCCTCGGACCGCCAGGTGGTGCTCACCCCGCGCCCCGGCGCGCAGCTGCCGCTGGTCGAGCTGGACAAGCCGGTGTCGATCGCCCGGGTGGACGAGCAGGGCGACGTGCACCGCGTGCACGGGCGCGGCTTCGTGCGCGAGCGGGCGGCCGGGCGGACCTGGCGGGTCAGCAACGGCGGCTTCTGGCAGATCCACCCCGAGGCGCCGGACACCCTGGTCGACGCCGTCCTGGACGGGCTGGACCCGCAGTGGGGCGAGAACGCGCTCGACCTGTACTGCGGCGTCGGCCTGTTCGCGGGTGCGCTGGCCGACCGGGTCGGCGAGGAGGGCGCGGTGCTCGGCATCGAGTCCTCCAAGCAGGCCGTGGCCGACGCCCGGCACAACCTGGCCGTGCTGGACAACGTGCGGATCGAGTGCGACCGCGTCGAGGCGCTGCTGCCCCGGACCGGCATCACCGCCACCGACCTGATCGTGCTGGACCCGCCGCGCTCGGGCGCCGGGCGCGAGACCGTCGCGCACCTGGTCGGCCTGGAGGCGCGCCGGATCGCGTACGTCGCGTGCGACCCGGCGGCGCTCGCCCGGGACCTGGCGTTCTTCCGCGAGGGCGGCTACCGGCCGGTGTCGCTGCGGGCCTTCGACCTGTTCCCGATGACCCACCACTTCGAGTGCGTGGCGATCCTGGAGCCGATCGGGGAGTGATCGGCGGGCCTTCGGGGCCCTCCGGGGCCCTGGCGGGCTTTGCCGGGCCCTGACCGGCTTGACCGGCTTCGACCGGCGCCGGCAGAGCGACGGAAGAGGAGGCGGCACCCGTCCACGCGGGTGCCGCCTCCTCGTCGTTCGGGTGTGGGACGGTCAGGGCTCGTTGTGCTCCTCCTCGTCGGCGCTGTGCGGAAGGTCGATCCCGTGTTGGGCGGCGAGCCGGAGCAGTCCGGCGATCCGGCCCTCGTACGCCTGGACGCCGTCGGCGTCCCCTTCGGCCCGGGCCGCCGCGAGGTCCCGGCGGGCCTGGGCGAGCTGCTCGCGCAGCTCCTGGTCGAACATGGCTGTCATTGCCGGCCTCCACCGGTCGGTGCCGCTCCCCGGAAAGCTCGAGAGTTCAGAGTCCCGGAAGGTGAAGAACTCTTCAAGTCTCGCTCGTTCCGGTGGTGCGGCGCCGAGCGGGCGGGTGCGGGTCCGGCGTGGAGCGGTCGGCGGGGCGGTGCGTGGGTCAGGGGGTGGCAAGGGGGACGCAATGCCCGGGTAAAGGCCGCTGCCGGTAGCTCCGTTCGGCCCCCGGAAGGGGCTTGACGAGGCGATTCGCGCGGGGCGAAGGTGAGCGGCCGACATGTCATGTGTGCTGTTGCACAGCCACCGCCGGGGCCGACCCTCCCGCCCGGAGCGGTCGGCCGGAGCGGTGCGGCCCTTGCGTGAGGGGGAGGGTCATGGAGCTGGAACTGCGGCACCTGCGCGTGCTGTGCGCCATCGCCGACACCGGGAGCGTCGGCAGGGCCGCCGTCCTGCTCGGCGCCTCGCAGCCGGCGACCAGTACGCAGCTGCGCCGGATCGAGCGCCACCTGGGTGCGCCGCTGTTCGAGCGCACGGCCGCGGGCGTCGCGCCGACCTGCTTCGGGGTCGAGGTGCTGGCCGCCGCGCGCGACCTCCTCACCCGTGCCGACTGCCTCGGCCGCCGCCCGGCCGCCCCTGGCGCGTCGGCCGTCCAGGAGCTGCGCCTGGCCGCGACCATCTCGCCGATCCTGCCCGGGCTGGTCACCAGGGCCCGGCACCAGCGGCCCGACCAGCGCTTCACGGTGACCTCCGTCTACCGCTCCTCGGACATCGTCGACCTGCTGGAGCAGGGCGACGCGGACGCCGCCGTGGCCGTCGACTACCCGGGCCGGGAGGTGCGGCACTCGCCGTCCGTCGCACACCGCGGCATCGTCACCGAGCCCGCCTTCGTCGCGCTCCCGGCGGGCCACCGGCTCCGCCACCGCACCGAGATCGCCCTGGTGGACCTGGCCGAGGAGGACTGGTTCCTCACCCCCGACGACGGGGCCGGCTGGCACGGCGTCTTCTACGGCGCCTGCGCCGCGGCGGGCTTCACCCCGGTGACCGTCCATGAATTCCTCGGCGGCCGGCTGGAGTTGCAGGAGATGATCGCCGCCGGGCTCGGGATCTCCGTCGTGCAGGCGACCACCCGGCCGCTCGCCGAGGTGGTGGTCAAACCGCTCGCCGGGACGCCGATCTGGGTCCGCCACCTGCTCGCCTGGCGGGCCGCGGGGGTGAGCGGCGAGGTGGTGGAGACGCTGTTCGGTGCGGCGGCCGCGGCGTACCGGGACCTGATCGCCTGCTCGCCGACCTTCCAGGCCTGGGCGGCGCGGACGTACCGGCCGGTCCGGCCGTAGGGCGATGGCCGGCGGCCGGCGGCCGGGGTTCGGCGTCGGCCGGTTGACCGACCGGCCGGGCGGCTGCGGTGCCGGTGGGGCCGTGTTATGCCGGACGCGCTTGATGTCATATGACCTGTGACATTGTTCTGAGGGGTCGCCCGGTGACAGGATCACGTCGACTTCCCCCATGCCTCGGCAGTCGTCCAGTCGCCTCCCCCCACAGGAGAAGGACCCAGCAGTGCGCCTTCGCATACCCCTCCCCACGCTCATGGCCGGCGTCGTCGCCGGCTGTGCCACCGCCGCCACCCTGTTGCCGGTCCCCGCGCTCGCCGCGTCCGGGCCGACCGCCCCGCCGTCGGCCGGCGCCCGGTCGTCCGCCGATGCCGCGTCCGCCGACGCCGCTTCGGCCGTCCCGAAGCCACTGGGGGCCTTCCTCACGGCCACCCCCTCCGAGGACACCGCCCCCGCCCCCGTCGCCAAGCCGCTGCCGCCGGCCCTGCTGGGCCAGGTCGTGATGGGCCAGCCGGCCGGCACCACCGTGCAGACCGCGCCGCGCCCGGCCCAGCCGCACACACCGCCCGCGGCCAAGCCCGCCGCCTCCGCCCGCGCCGCCGCCGGTACGGCCGGCGCCGCCGCGGCGAGCTGCACCCCCGCCGACTTCGGCGGGCGCAGCGGCGCCGACCTGGTCTCCTTCCTCGAAAGCTCGACCCCGGACTGCGTCAACACCCTGTTCAACGTCACCGGCACCGACGCGGGCAGGATCTTCAAGGAATCCCAGATGCTCACCGTCGCCAACGCCTACCAGGGCCTGGCGGCGAACTACACCGGGGACAACTCCACCGGCATCCTGCAGCTCGTGCTCTTCCTGCGGGCCGGCTACTACGTCCAGTCGAACAACGCGGGCGCGGTCGGCCCGTACGACGCCGCGCTCACCAGCGCCTCCAAGGCCGGACTCGACGCCTTCTTCGCGAGCGCGCACTGGACCGATGTCACGGACAACAACGGCACCGTGCTGAACGAGGTGCTGGTGCTGACCGACAGTGCCAACCTGCAGGGCAGCTACCTGGGCGTCTACAAGCAGGTGCTGAACAGCTACAACAACTCGTACAACGCGTTCCCGAAGATGCTCAAGGCGGTCAACGCCGTGCTGTCCGCGCCGCTGTGGCGGGGCAACTGGAACCCCGACTTCGTCGCCGCGGTCGGCGCCGACCCGAGCATCGGCACCACCCTGGGTTCCTTCGCGCTCAACCACAAGGACCTGCTCGGCACCGCGAACGCCTACCTCGACGTCAACGCCGGCAACGACCTCGGTCGGATGGCGGGCGACGGCCCCGCGGTCGAGGCCGCGGTCAAGGGGCAGGTCAAAGCGGTGCTCGACGGCGCCCAGATCACCGGCGCCACCGGCCCGCTGTACGTCCACACCGCCTACCAGGCCAACGCCTTCGACCCCGGCCAGTGCTCGTACTACGGCACCTGTGACCTGCCGGCCAAGCTGACCGCGGCGGTGCTGCCCAACCAGCTGGTCTGCGACAACCGCACCATCCAGACCGAGGCGCTGTCGCCCGCCGACCTCGCCGCCGTCTGCGCCAGCCTGCGCGGCGAGGACACCTTCTTCCACAACCTGGTGAAGGACAACGGCCCGGTCAACCAGTACGGCAAGAACCTCACCCTCGCGGTCTTCGCCAACCAGGCCGACTACCTGAACTACTCCTGGGCGATCTTCGGGAACTCCACCAACAACGGCGGCCAGACCGTCATGGACCCGACCGACCCGAACAACCACGCCGTGTGCGTGATGTACCAGAAGTCGTGGAACGACGGCTTCACCGCCAACGTGTGGAACCTCAACCACGAGTACACGCACTACCTCGACGGCATCTACGACATGAAGGGCAACTTCTCCACCGAGATCTCCGTGCCCGACATCTGGTGGATCGAGGGCGTCGCCGAGTACGAGTCCTACGCCTACCGCGGCACCACCGACACCCAGGCGATGGCCGAGGCCGCCAAGCACACCTACAAGCTCAGCACCGTCTTCCAGAACTCGTACGACAACTCGGACTCGGTGCGCACCTACCCGTGGGGCTACCTCGCCGTCCGGTACATGTTCGAGAAGCACCCGGCCGACATCTCCGCCATGCTCGGCCACTTCCGCACCGGTGACTACCAGGGCGGCTACGCGGTCTACAACGGCATCGGTACCGGCTACGACGCCGACTTCGACGCCTGGCTCAACGGCTGCGCCGCCGGCGCCTGTTACGCGGCCGGCCCGACCGCGCTGTTCAACCAGTCCGTCAACGGCGCCACCGTCACGCTGACCGACACGTCCGTCCAGACCGGCCCCGGCCAGATCACCGCCCGGCACTGGACCTTCGGCGACGGCACCTCGTCCGACGAGCGGAACCCGACCCACGGCTACGCCGCCGCCGGCACGTACACCGTCGCCCTGACCGTCACCGACAGCACCGGCAAGACCGCCAGTACCCCGGCCTCGGTCACCGTCACCACCGGTGCCGGCACCGGCGGCGGCACCACCCTGCCGACCTGCACCGACCCGCGCACCGACGCGCTCGGCCAGAACTGCTCGCGCTCCAGCCTCTCCGCCACCGCCGGCAACCTCGACTACCTGTACGTCTACCTGCCGGCCGGCGTCAGCACCCTGAAGGTCACCACCACGGGCGGCACCGGCACCGCGTACCTGTACTACAACGCGGACACCTGGGCCTCGCCGAAGGCCTTCTCCGCCTCCTCCACCAGCTCCGGCAGCACGCAGAGCATCACGGTCGCCAACCCGACCGCCGGGTACCGCTACATCAGCCTCTACGCGAACACCGACTTCAGCGGGGTGACGGTCAGCACCCAGTTCTGACCGGTCCTCCCCGCCCTCGGGCGGCTCTCGGGCGGCCACGGTCGCGGCACCTCGCCGCGGGCGTGGCCGCCCGGCGTCGGTCGGGGCTACGGTGGTCGGGCGTATCGGCCGGGGACATGGCGGTCGGGGGCGCGTTGGTCGGGGACCTGCCGGTCGGGGGCGCGTTGGTCGGGAGGGGGCGTGGTGGGAGGTGCGTGTTCGTCCGGCGAGCGCTTGTCCGGTGTCTGCGCGCCCTTGTTGTGCTAGCACTTCGGCGCTAGCTTGGGGTTCATGGGTAAGAAGCAGCTGAACGTCCGGGTGGACGCCACGACCGCTGAGATGGCCCGGGAACGGGCGGAGCAGCAGGGGATCAGCATGAACCAGTACATCGAGCGCCTGGTCCAGCAGGACATGGGCGAGGCGGGGCGGGCGTTCGTCGACGCCGCCGCCCAGTTCATGAAGGAGTACGAGACGGCCTTCCTGGCCGAGTTCGCGGAGCCGGGCGACCTGCAGGACGTGCGCCGTTGAAACTGGAGGTCGACCTCTCGTGGCTGCTCATGACCGCCGAGCAGTACACGCCCGGTGACCCGCAGGTCATCGACTACGGATCGCTGCTCGCGGCCGTCGCCCGACACCAGGCCGAGATCTTCGACATCGCCGTCTACCCCGAACCGCAGGACCGCGCCGCCGCCCTGATGCACCAGCTGATCCGGGTGCCGGCCCTGGAGAAGACCAACGAGCTCTACGCGACCGCCGTCGCCTACGCCTACCTCGTCGCCAGCGGCTGCACCGTCGCGACCACCGCCCGGGAGGTGCGCAGCCTCGCCCGGGCCATCCGGGAGGGGCGACTCGGCGTTTCCGGGGTGGCCGAGCGGCTGGCGGCCTGGGTGGTGGACGAGGCCGAAGGGGAGGGCGTCAGCGGGGCGGACGACGAGGACGACGACTGAGCCGTCGTGCGGTGCGGGTCGTCCTCGTCGTCCGTTCCTGTCCGCTCCGCCCGGCCCGGTGCGGGCCCCGGGCCGGGGCTGGTCGGGCGCCGGACGGGTCCTGGCCTGGTCAGGCGCCGGGCTGGTCCGGGGCGGGCTCGGCGATCAGGGCCGTCGCGAACGGGCGGAAGCCCGCCCGGCGGTAGATCCGGGCGACGTCCTCGTCGGCGGCGGACAGGAACACCGTCCGCACGCCGTTCGCCCGCGCGTGTGCGACCAGGGCCGCCGTGACCGCCAGGCCCAGCCCGCTCCGGCGCGCGGTCGGCAGCGTTCCGACCCCGGCCACCTCGGTGACCGCGCCCACCGGGCTGTGCTGGCCCGCGCACAGCGCCGAACCGTCCGCCAGCGCGGCGGCCAGCACGGTGGTGCCGTCGACGATCCGTTGCGCGATCCGCTCCACCGTGCCATCCGCCGCCAACCGGCCTGCGGTCTCGGCCAGTTCGGCCGCGCCGGCGGCGCCCACGTCGGTGCCCGGGTCGGCGAATGCCACGTGCGGAACGGCGACCGCCGTCGCCAGCTCCGGCGCGTCCGCGGCCAGGACCTCCACCCGTACCTGCTCCGGCAGCCCGGGCGCGGGGGCCGGCTCGTCCTGCGGGCCCAGCACCAGCAGCGGGTGCTCGTGCACCGCCAGCCCGGCCGCCTCCACCGCGGCGCGCAGCTCCGGGTTCCGTTCGGCCACCCACTCGAAGGCCTCCGGCGCGCCCACCTCCCGCTGGCGGGCCAGTACCCGGAGGACGTCCTCGGCGGTGGCGGCGGTGCCGTCGTGGTCGAGCGTCGGGCGGGCGTAGTAGGGCCAGCCCGCGCCCTCGCGGAGGAACAGGGTCAGCGGGCCGAAGTCCTCGACGCGGGCGGCGCTGCGCGGCACCGCGTCGTAGTAGCGCTCGATCGCGTCGAGCAGGGGGTGGTCGGGAGCATGATCGGCAGAAGTCACAGCGCGCATCCAAGCAGGGGCCCCGGCGGATCGCCACCGTATTGTTCCCGGGGTTCGCTCCGGGGCCGGTGCGCTCGTGGTTCGTGCCTCGTACTGCCGCGTGCCGGCTGGTGGTGCCTCGTGGCTCGTGCCTCGTACTGCCGTGTGCCGGTCGGGGGCGCCTCGTGGTGGCGGGGGAGCGACGGTGCGCGGGCGTGGGCACGGTCCGGGCGCCTGATTGTTGCCGAACGCTTACCGGCTCGCAGCGATCTTGTACGTATACCGCGTGGCATGCTGATGCCTTTACAGCTCTGCCGAGGGGGGACGGCGGACGTCCGCACTCGGTTCGGCAAGGGGGGAAGACAGGCCCATGAGGCTCTGCTTTCTGGTGGAGGAGCACTACCGGCACGACGGCATGCCGCTCGACGTGGTGCGCCAGCTCACCGCGTGGGGGCACCGGGTGGACGTGCTGCGCCCGGGGGACTCGCTGATGGCGATCTCCGAGGCGGTCCGGGCCGGCAGCCACGACGCCTGGGTGCTCAAGACCGTCTCGGGCGGGCCCGGGCTCACCCTGCTCGACGCGGCCGCCGCCGTCGGCCTCACCACCGTCAACGACGTCCGCTCCATCCGCGGCGTCCGCGACAAGGCGCTGGCCTCCGTCATCGCCCGCACCCGCGGCCTGCCCGTCCCCGTCACCTACGCCGCCGCCCGCTGGGAGCGGCTCGCCGAGATACCGGCCGCCGAGTACCCGCTCGTCGTCAAGCCCGCCGACGGCAGCTCCGGGCGCGCCGTCCGGCTCGTGCCCAGCCCCGACCACCTGCTCGACCTCGGCTCCGAACTCGCCGACGAGGGGCTGCTGATCGCCCAGCCCTACGTGCCCAACTCCGGCACCGACCTCAAGGTGTACTGCGTCGACGGCGAGCTCTTCGCGACGGAACGTTCCTCCCCGCTCCACCCCGGGCAGGGCGTCCGCGAGCGGCAGGTGCCGCTGCCCGGGGACGTCGCGCGGATCGCGGCGCAGGTCGGCGAGGTGTTCGGGCTCGACCTGTACGGCGTCGACGTGCTGCTCGGGCCGGACGGGCCGGTGGTCGTCGACGTCAACGACTTCCCGAGCTTCCGCCAGGTGCCGGACGCCGTCGCCAGGGTCTCCCGGGCGGTGCTGCGGCTCGCGCGCAGCGGGACGGCCGTCTCGGCTCCCGCCCCCGCGCTGGTGCCGGCGGGCGGCGCCGGGTACGGGCAACTGGGCTTCGGTGGCGGGGAGTTCGGTGGATCCGAGTTCGGCCGGTCGGAGTTCAGCCGGTCAGAGTACGGTCGGTCCGAGTTCGGCGGCTCGGAGTTCGGTGGGGCGATATGAGGATCGGGCTGATCACCGCCAGCCCCGACCACCCGGTGCTCGCGGCGACCGCCGCGCTGCTGGCGCGTCGGCACGAGGTGGTGACGGTCGACCCCACCGGGTCGGCGGGCGGGTCGGCCGACGTCTATCTACTCAAGGCGCGTACCCGCCAAGCGCTTGTGCTGGCAAGGGAGTTGGAGCGGAGCGGTGCGCCCGTCGTCAACTCCGCCGCAGCGACCGAGCTCTGTCAGGACCGGGTGCGGATGGCCGAGCTCGCGGACGCCGCCGGGCTGCCCTTCGCGGCGACCGTCGACGCCGGTCGGCTCGCCGAACTCGCCGATCCTGCTTACCCGTTCGTCGTCAAGAGTCGGCACAGTCGGCGCCACGACCTGGTCGCGCGGGTCGACGGCCCCGCTCGGCTGCGCGAACTCGCCGCGCACTGGCCTGACGAGCCCGTCGTCACCCAGCCGTTCGTCCGGGGGACCGGCTGGGACCAGAAGCTGTGGGTGATCGACCGGCAGGTGTTCGCTGCCCGGCGCCGGTCCGAACTCACCTCTGATTCACGGGAATTGGGGACACAGGATTGGGAGCCGCCCGCCGAGCGGGCCGCCCTTGCCCTGCGCGTCGGCGAGGTGTTCGGGCTCGACGTCTACGGCGTCGACCTGCTCGACGGGCCCACCGAACCCGTCATCGTCGATGTCAACGCCTTCCCCGGGGTCCGCGGCCGGCCCGGCGCGCCCGAGGCGCTCGCCGCCCTCGCCCTGCGCGTCGCGGCGGAGCGCGGTCGCGTATCGGCGGAGCGGGGTCGGTAGGCCGGGTGCGCCCGACCTCGCCGGGCCGGCAGGTCGGGCGGGCCGTCGCGCCCGGCGGGGTCGTTAGGCTGGCTGCTCAGGGCCACCGGGCCAGCGAGACCCCGGGGCGTCCGGGGACCGGCGAGACCCCTGGGCGCCCGGGCCGAACGGCGAGAGAAGACGGAACGTTGCTGCAGGACATCGAGCACTACCTGGCCTGCCCCCTCTGCGCGCAGGACCTCACCCGGCACGAGCGCGCCCTGCGCTGCCCCGCCGGCCACAGCTTCGACCTCGCCAAGCAGGGCTACGTCAGCCTCCTCGCCGGCGACGCCCACACCGGCACCGGCGACACCGCCGAGATGGTCGCCGCCCGCGCCGACTTCCTCGCCGCCGGCCACTACCGGCCCATCGTCGACGCCCTCGCCGAGGCCGCCGCGGCCGCCGACCCGGAAGGCCTCGTCGCCGACCTCGGCGCCGGCACCGGCCACTACCTGGCCCACGTCCTCGACGCCCTGCCCGGCCGCGTCGGCGCCGCGCTCGACATCTCCAAGTACGCGCTGCGCCGCGCCGCCAAGGCCCACCCCCGGATCGGCGCCGTCGTCTGCGACGCCTGGCGGCCGCTGCCGCTGCGCGACGCCTCCGCCGGGCTGATGCTCAACGTCTTCGCCCCGCGCAACGGGCCCGAGATCCGCCGCGTGCTGCGCCCCGGCGCCACCCTGCTGCTGGTCTCGCCCACCGCTCGCCATCTGCGCGAACTCGTCGACGCGCTGGGTCTGTTGTCGGTCGACGAGGAGAAGCAGCGGCGGATCGACGAGAAGCTCGGCCCGTACCTGACCCCTGCCCGGCAGCGGCAGGTCGAGTTCACCCTGCGGCTCGGCCCGGAGGACGTGCGCACCGTCGTCGGCATGGGCCCCAGCGCCTGGCACACCGACCCGGACCGCCTGGCCGCCGCGCTCGCCGACCTGCCGGATCCGGTCGAGGTGACCGCCTCCGTGACGGTGGCTGCCTACCGGCGCTGAACGGCGGGGCCACGGGTCGGCAGGACGGCGGGGCTGCGGGGTGCCCGGTCGGGAACGGCCGCCACGTTGGGATGAATCTGCCGAGCAGGCACGTTTCTGCCGCCCGGCCTGCGGCTAACGTCCGACGGGTGAACCGCGACGCCACCCGGCCCGCCGCGCCGGCCCACCCCCGACCGAGCGCCCCGGGGCCCGATCGGTCATCCGTAACACGTCCCACCGTCGAGGAGCTCCGGCTCACCTCGTTCAAGTCCTATCGGCGCGCGGTCCTGCCGCTCGCGCCCCTCACCGTCCTGCACGGGCCCGCCGGCGTCGGCAAGTCCAATGCCCTCGACGCGCTCGCCGTGCTGTCCCGGCTCGCCCTCGGGGAGGAGATCGCCGACTCCCTCGACGGGCTGCCCGACCGCACCGGCCCCCTCGCCCGGCCCGTCCGCGGCGGCCTGGACGGGTGCGTCCCGCACGGGCGCGACGCCGTCATCCTCGGCTGCACCGTCCGCTCCCCGCACGGCCGCATCCGGCTCGACGTCGTCGTCCGCACCGACGGCCCGGTCCGGATCGCCCGCGAATCGCTCACCCTCGACGGCCGCACCCTCGTCGACACCGGTGAGCAGAACGTCCGCAAGCGGCGTGTCAACGTCTGCTGGCACAACGACACCCGCCAGGGCGACATCCGGGCACCCTTCCCCAGCGGCACCATGATCACCGCGCAACTGCCGCTGCGGGTGGCCGGCTCCTCCCCGGGCGAACGCCAGGTCCTCGCCGCCGCCGAGGACCTGCTCACCGCACTGCGCGAGGTCTTCCCCGTCCACCCCGTCCCCGCCCTCATGCGCGGCTGGGCCCGGCCCGACCCGCAGGCCCGGCTACGCAGCAACGCCGCCAACATCTCCGCCGTCATCGCCAGGCTCGCCAACGAATGCCCGCGCCGCTACGGGCAGCTCCTGCGCGCCGTCCAGGCCGCCGCGCCGCACCCGCTGCTCGGGCTCTCGCTCGCCCACCGCGGCAGCGGGCCCGACGAGCGCGTCCTCGCCGTCTTCGACGAGGGCGTCCTCGGGCGCACCGGAGCCGACCAGGCCTCCGACGGCATGCTGCGCCACCTCGCGTTCGCCGCGGTGCTGCTCACCGGGGCCGGGGTGCTCGACCTCGACGTGGCCGCCGAGGTGCCGTGGGCGCACCGGCAGCTCACCGTGCTCGCCGAGGACCTCGGCGCCGGGCTCTCCGACGAGCAGACCGCCGCACTGCTGCGGCTGGCGCAGGACATGTCCGGGCGCAACCAACTGCGCGTCCTCGCCGCCCTGCAGGAGCCGGCCGCGGCGCGGGAGGCGCTGGGCGCGGCCGACCCGCGGTCGGGCGCGGCCGTGCTGGTCGAGTGCCGGCGCGACCCGGACTCGGGGCACACCGTGCTGCGGCCCGAGACGGCCCGGGTGCCGGCCCAGTGCGGGCGCGGGGACGGGGCCGCCCCGGAGGCGGATGAGGTAGACCTGGACGAGTGAGCGAACGAGTGACGAGGCCGGGGGAACCGGCCGGGCCCACCGGGCCGACCCTGGAGGGCCTGCGGCAGCGGCTGGTGGACTTCGCGGCGGCCCGGCGGTGGGAGCCCTTCCACACGCCGAAGAACCTGGCGGCCGCGCTGAGCGTGGAGTCCGGCGAACTGCTGGAGATCTTCCAGTGGCTGACGCCCGAGCAGGCGGCCGCGGTGATGTCCGAGCCGGAGCGCGCCCACCGGGTGCGGGACGAGGTCGCGGACGTCCTCGCGTACCTGGTGCAGTTCTGCACGGTCGTCGGGGTGGATCCGCTGGAGGCCCTCGCGGCCAAGATCGAGCGGAACGAGCTCCGCTTCCCGGTGCCGGACGGGTCGGCGGCCGGCGGCGGAGACGGCGAGGGCGGGCCGGACGTCAACCGGGACGTGGGCGACCAATCCGTGTGAAGGACGGGATTTGTCCACAGCCCCGGACTTTTCCACAGCTTCGGAATAGGTGGATGCGGGCCTGCCGACTTCGCCGCACGCTTTCGCCGTGACCACGTGGCCGCCCCTTTGGCGGCCGCGGTCCCACGGCGACAGCGAGCGAAAGGAGTGGCGGCCATGGAGGCGCTGCGACTGATCAAGAGGGCCCGGCACGCCCTGGCCGAGGCCAGACACGTACCGGACGTGCTGGCCGAGGCGCGGCAGGCCGCGCTGCTCACCGAGGCGGTGGGGGCCGGGCTGGCGGAGCTGGACGACGACGAGCTCACCGGGTTGGGGCAGCAGCTGTCCGAGGCCGGGGCGCACGCGGCGGTGTGCCTGGAGCGCTCCGTCGTCAGGGCCGCCGTGCTGAGCGGCGGCCGGGCCGGGCGGCTCACCGGACTCGGCGAACTGGCGCCGACCTTGGGGGCGTTGGACGGGCTGCTGCGGGACGTCGGGGAGACGCTGGTGGTGCTGGCCTGCGGGGCCGACACCGAGAGCCTCTACTGGACGTGCATCGACGGCGTCGACGCGGTGGCGGAGTGCAAGGACCTGACCGGGCGGCTGCGGAAGGCGGTGAGCAGGTCGGAGAGCGAGGAGAGCGTGGCGCTCGGCGGGGCACCGGCCGAGCGGGGTTCACCCTTACTCGTGGTCCGGCTCGGCCCGCCGGATGAGGGCGGGCCGACGGACGGGGGGCGGGCACCGGACTACCGGGTGCCTGGCGCGGCCGGAGCGTCGGAGGAGGTGTCCGTGCCGGTGGGTTAGGCGGCCGGGTCGGCGTCCCGAGCGCCGGAGGACTGCAGCTCGGCGAGATCCGCGGTCACCGAGGCGAGCAGTTCCTGCATCTGTTCCAGCAGGCTCTTGTGCGTGGCGGGCCCGGACGAGGTACCGGCGGCCAAGTCCGCCGGGCTGCTCGGGAGCTGCGGCGTGGTCGTTGGTTCGGACATGGCGGGACCTCTTCGGATCGGCAGTGCGGCGTGAAGCGGCCGACGGTGGCTCGGCCTGCGCAGCGAGGGTGCCTGATGCCGTGCCACCGAGGCACGCGCCCCCGCCGCAGCACCTAACGAACCGTTCCGGAGAGCAGTCACCGCGCACCACCCGATGCGGTCCAACTCCGGTACGCCGTAAGTCTCCCGAGTGAGCCCGGCTTGCCGCCGCAAAGCAGCCTGAGCTAGGTGGGCGAGGTTGCGAGTGGAGGGACGCCCCCTCGATTGCGGGCAGCCCACGAGGTGGGTTGCGACGAGTAGGCCAGTGGGTGAGTGGGGCGATAGGCGGGTGGGCCGGTAGTGGCTGCTCGGCGCCGGTATGCCCGGCGCCGAGCAGCCCGGGAGGGAGCAGGGGGTCGGGATCACAGGGTGGGGGGCGGAGGGGGGAGGGGGAGGGGCCCACCGGAACAGCAGAGCGCCAAAAGTTGGGCCCCGGCGCCGCGAGCGCGGCGCCGGGGCGCCACCGCAGACCGTAGAACGAGACCGGGGTCCGGAGCCGATGAACCGGCTCCGGACCCCGACGGTGCGGGCCCGCAGATCAGTTGTGGGCGTGCAGGTCGGCGTTGAGGCCGCCCCAGGAGCCGGAGCGGGCGATGACCTGGACGGCGCCGGTCTGCGAGTTGCGGCGGAACAGCAGGTTGTCCTGGCCGGACAGCTCGATGGCCTTGGCCACGGCGCCGTCCGGAGTGGTGACCCGGGTGCCGGCGGTGACGTAGAGGCCGGCCTCGACGACGCAGTCGTTGCCGAGCGAGATGCCGATGCCGGCGTTGGCGCCGAGCAGGCAGCGCTCGCCGACCGAGACGACCTGCTTGCCGCCGCCGGAGAGGGTGCCCATGATCGAGGCGCCGCCGCCGATGTCGCTGTGGTCGCCGACGACGACGCCCGCGCTGATCCGGCCCTCGACCATGGAGGTGCCGAGCGTGCCGGCGTTGAAGTTGACGAAGCCCTCGTGCATCACGGTGGTGCCGGCGGCCAGGTGGGCGCCGAGGCGGACGCGGTCGGCGTGGGCGATGCGCACGCCGGACGGGGCGACGTAGTCGGTCATCCGCGGGAACTTGTCGATGCCGTACACGGCGAGCTGGCCGCCCTGGGCACGGACCGCGAGGCGGGTCTGCTCGACCCTGTCCACCGGGACGGGGCCGATGCTGGTCCAGGCGACGTTGGCGAGCAGGCCGAAGATGCCGTCCAGGTTCTGGCCGTGCGGCTTGACCAGGCGGTGGCTGAGCAGGTGCAGGCGCAGGTAGACGTCGTGGGTGTCGAGCGGCTTCTCGTCGAGCGAGGCGATGGTGGTGCGCACGGCGACCACCTCGACCCCGCGGCGCGCGTCGACACGCAGCGCCTCGGCCGCGCCGGCGCCGAGCTCGGCCTCCGCCTGCTCGGCGGTCAGCCGGACGGTGCCGGCCGGGCCGGGCTCGGTGGCCAGGGCGGGGGCGGGGAACCAGGTGTCGAGGACGGTGCCGTCGGCGGCGATGGTGGCGAGGCCGGCGGCGACGGCGCCGCTCGGGAGGGAGGTGGATTCAGCAGTCACACCGTGCACGTTAACCAATGCGGGGCTCTGCTGCCGAACACGCCCACGGTGCGAACACGTCCACCGCGCGAACACCCCCACCTGCGAGGACGCCCGTGGTGCGAACACGCCCACCGCGCGGGCACGGCCGCGGGCGGGCCCCGACGGACGGTCGCCGGGCGGGAAAAACCGGTGCTCAGCGGGTGTGTGCTGGGCAATACTCGGACGGGTGTTCATGTCGATCTCCACCACCGGCAGCGCCGAGAGCCCGGCCACCGATCTCGGGTTCCTGCTGCACAAGCACCCTGACAGGGTCCAGCGGTTCGCGACGTCGCACGGCGAGGCGCACGTCTTCTACCCCGAGGCGGGCGACGAGCTCTGCACGGCGGCGCTGCTGCTGGACGTCGACCCGATCGCCCTGGTCCGCAAGGGCCGGGGCCGCGGCGGTTCGCCGGACTGCGCGCTCGCCCAGTACGTCAACGACCGCCCGTACGCGGCGTCCTCGCTGCTCGCGGTGGCGCTGCGCACGGTGTTCCGGTCCGCGATGAAGGGGGCCTGCCCCGCCCGGCCCGGGCTGGCCGACCGGCCGCGCCCGCTGCGGATCACGCTGCCCGCGGTGCCCGCGAACGGCGCGGGCGAGGGCGGCGGCCCGGCGATGGCGGCCCGGCTGTTCGAGCCGCTGGGCTGGCGGGTCGAGGCGGCGGCGATCCCGCTGGACGAGTCGTTCCCGGAGTGGGGCGAGTCCCGGTACGTGCGGCTCGTCCTGGTGTCGGACGCCGTGCGGCTCGCCGACGCGCTCCAGCAGCTGTACGTGCTGCTGCCGGTGCTGGACGGCGCCAAGCACTACTGGGTCGCCCCGGACGAGGTGGACAAGCTGCTCGCCGCCGGCGAGGGCTGGCTGGCCGCCCATCCGGAGCGCGCCCTGATCACCCGCCGCTACCTGGCCCGGCGCTGGTCGCTGACCCGGACGGCGATGGAGCGTCTGGAGCTGGCCAGGCTGGCGGAGGCGGACGACCGCGAGGCCGAGGAGATCGACAACGCGGTCGACGACCGTCCGGAGGAGACCGAGGAGACCGAGGAGACCGAGAAGGCCACCGGGCCGTCGGCGGAGCCCAGGCCGCCGTCCCTCGCCGAGCAGCGCCGTACCGCGATCGTCGCCGCGCTCCGCGAGGTGGGTGCGGCCCGCGTCGCCGACCTCGGCTGCGGCCAGGGCGAGCTGATCGGCGCGTTGCTGACGGACACCCGGTTCACCGAGGTGCTCGGCGTGGACGTGTCCGCGCGGGCCCTGCAGGCGGCGTCCCGCAGGCTGCGCCTGGACCGGCTGCCGGAGCGGCAGGCGGCCCGGGTGACGCTGGCACAGGGTGCGCTGACGTACACGGACGCCCGGTTGAAGGGCTTCGACGCGGCGGTGCTGTGCGAGGTGATCGAGCACCTGGACCTGCCGCGGCTGCCCGCCCTGGAGTACGCGGTGTTCGGCGCGGCCCGGCCGGGGGCCGTGGTCGTCACCACGCCGAACGTCGAGTACAACGTCCGCTGGGAGAGCCTGCCGGCGGGCGTCGTCCGGCACGCCGACCACCGCTTCGAGTGGTCGCGCGCCGAGTTCCGCACCTGGGCTGAGCGGGTCGCGGCCTCGTACGGCTACACGGTGGTGCTGCGCCCGGTGGGCCCGGAGGACGGGGAGGTCGGTGCGCCGACCCAGCTGGCCCTCTTCCGCCTCGGCACCCCGACCGAGTCGACCCCCACTCCCGTTCACACCCCGACCCCCACCCCCACCCCCACGACGCCCGAAGGAGGCGAACCCCGATGACCGATGAAGCCGCCCCGGCGTCCGAGCAGCACCACGTCCACGACCAGCACCACGACCAGGACCAGCACCAGGACCAGCACCACGACCAGCACCACGACCAGGCCGCACCCCGCCGCCTCCCCGTCACCGACGTCTCCCTGGTCGTCCTGATCGGCCCCAGCGGCGCGGGCAAGTCCACCTTCGCCCGCCGCCACTTCCTGCCCACCCAGGTCGTCTCCTCCGACTTCTGCCGCGGCCTGGTCGCCGACGACGAGAACGACCAGTCGGCCTCCGCCGAGGCCTTCGACCTCCTGCACTACATCGTCGGCAAGCGCCTCGCGGCCGGCCGGCTGACCGTCGTGGACGCCACCAACGTCCAGCCCGAGGCGCGCCACGCACTGGTGCGGATCGCCCGCGAGTACGACGTGCTGCCGATCGCGATCGTCCTGGACGTCCCGCCGGGCGTGTGCGCCGAGCGCAACCGCACCCGCCCGGACCGCCGGCTGCCGGCCCACGTCATCCCCCGCCAGCACCGCGAGCTGCGCCGCTCCCTGCGCGGTCTGGAGCGCGAGGGCTTCCGCAAGGTGCACGTGCTGCGCGGCGCGGCCGAGGTGGCGACGGCCGAGGTGGGGCTGGAGAAGCGCCACAACGACCTGCGCCACCTGACCGGCCCGTTCGACATCGTCGGCGACATCCACGGCTGCCGCTCCGAGCTGGAGACCCTGCTGACCCGGCTCGGCTACACGCTCACCCGGGACGCCGAGGGCCGACCGGTGGACGCGGTGCCCCCGGCGGGCCGTACCGCCGTGTTCGTCGGCGACCTGGTCGACCGCGGCCCGGACACGCCGGGCGTGCTGCGCCTGGTGATGGGCATGGTGGCGGCCGGGCACGCGCTGTGCGTGCCGGGGAACCACGAGAACAAGCTGGGCCGGGCGCTGGACGGCAAGAAGGTCACGGTCGCCTACGGCCTGCAGGAGTCGCTGGACCAGCTGGCCGCCGAGTCGGAGGAGTTCCGGGCCGAGGCCCGGGAGTTCATGCGCGGTCTGGTGAGCCACTACCTGCTGGACGGCGGCGCCCTGGTGGTCTGCCACGCCGGTCTGCCGGAGCGGTACCACGGCCGCAACTCGGGCCGGGTGCGCTCGCACGCGCTGTACGGGGAGACCACCGGCGAGACCGACGAGTACGGCCTGCCGGTGCGCTACCCGTGGGCGGAGGAGTACCGGGGCCGGGCGCTGGTGGTGTACGGCCACACGCCGGTGCCGTCGGCGAGCTTCGTCCACAACACCGTCTGCCTGGACACCGGCTGCGTGTTCGGCGGCAGCCTGACGGCGCTGCGCTACCCGGAGCGGGAGCTGGTGAGCGTGCCCGCCGAGCAGGAGTGGTACGCGCCGGTGCGGCCGCTGGTCACGGACGCGCCGGGCGCCCGCGAGGGCCGTCCGCTGGATCTCGCCGACGTGACGGGCCGCCGGAGCGTCGAGACCGCGCTGCACGGGCGGGTCGCCGTGCGGGAGGAGAACGCGGCGGCGGCGCTGGAGGTGATGAGCCGCTTCGCGCTGGACCCGCGGCTGCTCGCCTACCTGCCGCCGACCATGGCGCCGAGCGCCACCTCCCGCCGGGACGGCTATCTGGAGCACCCGCAGGAGGCGTTCGCCGCCTACCGCGGGGACGGCGTGCGGCACGTCGTGTGCGAGGAGAAGCACATGGGTTCGCGCGCGGTGGCGCTGGTCGCCCGGGACGACGCGGCGCTGGAGCGGCGCTTCGGCGTGGCCGGTCCGGGCGCGATCTGGACCAGGACGGGCCGGGCGTTCCTCGCCGACGGCGACCTGACCGCCGCCGTGCTGGGCCGGGTCCGGGCGGTCGCCGAACGCTCGGGGCTGTTCGACGAGCTGGGCACCGGCTGGCTGCTGCTGGACGCCGAGCTGATGCCCTGGTCGCTGAAGGCCGTGGAGCTGCTGCGCCGCCAGTACGCGGCGGTCGGTGCGGCGGCGGGCGCCGCCCTGCCGGAGGCGCTGGCCGCTCTGGAGCGGGCAGCCGGGCGCGGGCTGGACCTGGCGGAGCTCACCGTCCGGCAGCGGCAGCGCGCGACCGACGCGCGGGCGTTCACCGAGGCGTACCGGCGGTACTGCTGGCCGACCGAGGGGCTGTCGGGCGTACGGCTGGCGCCGTTCCAGGTGCTGGCCGCCGAGGGGGCGAACCTCGCGGTGCGCCCGCACGACGAGCACCTCGCCTGGATCGACCGCCTGGTCGCGGCGGACGACGGGCAGGCACCGGTCCTGCACCGCACCGGCCGCCTCCTGGTGGACACCGAGGACGAGGCGTCGGTGGCCGCCGCCACCGCCTGGTGGGAGGAGCTGACGGGGGCGGGCGGCGAGGGCATGGTGGTGAAGCCGCTGGCCTCGATGGTGCGCACGGAGCGGGGCGAGGGCCGTCCGGGCGGGCTGGTGCAGCCGGGGGTGAAGGTGCGCGGCCGGGAGTACCTGCGGATCGTCTACGGCCCGGACTACACCGAGTACCTGCACCGGCTGCGCGAGCGGTCGCTGGGCCACAAGCGCTCGCTGGCGCTGCGCGAGTACGCGCTGGGCCTGGAGGCGCTGGACCGGCTGGCGGCCGGCGAGCCGCTGTGGCGGGTGCACGAGCCGGTGTTCGCGGTGCTCGCGCTGGAGTCCGAGCCGGTCGATCCGCGCCTGTAGATCGCCCGGACGGCCGACCGCCGAGGGGGGAGTCCGTCAGGGCTCCCCCCTCGGTTCACCCCTGCGGTGTATAGAAATTCCGAGCGTCGTATACACTTGCCGCTTTCCCGTACGTCCCGTCATCCCAGGAGCCCGGTATGGCCTTCAACCTCCGGAACAGGCACTTCCTCAAGGAGCTCGACTTCACGCCCCAGGAGTTCCGCTTCCTGGTGGACCTCGCCGCCGGGCTCAAGGCGGCCAAGTATGCGGGCACCGAGCAGCCCCGGCTGCGCGGGAAGAACATCGCGCTGATCTTCGAGAAGACCTCCACCCGCACCCGCTGCGCCTTCGAGGTCGCCGCCCACGACCAGGGCGCCACCACCACCTACCTGGACCCGGCCGGCTCGCAGATCGGCCACAAGGAGTCCATCCGGGACACCGCCCGGGTGCTCGGCCGGATGTTCGACGGCATCGAGTACCGGGGCCACGGCCAGGCGATCGTCGAGGAGCTGGCCGCGCACGCCGGCGTCCCGGTCTGGAACGGCCTCACCGACGAGTGGCACCCCACCCAGATGCTGGCCGACGTGCTCACCATGACCGAGCACACCGCCAAGCCGCTCGCCGAGACCGCCCTCGCCTACCTCGGCGACGCCCGTTCCAACATGGGCAACTCGCTGCTGGTCACCGGCGCCCTGCTCGGCATGGACATCCGGATCGTCGCCCCGCGCTCCCTCTGGCCGGCCGAGGAGGTCCGCAAGGCGGCCGAGGTGCTGGCCGGGTCCACCGGCGCCCGGATCACCCTCACCGAGGACGTGGCCGAGGGCGTGGCCGGCGCGGACTTCCTCTACACCGACGTCTGGGTCTCGATGGGCGAGCCCAAGGAGGTCTGGGCCGAGCGGATCGACCTGCTCAAGCCCTACCAGGTGTCGATGGACACCGTCCGGGCCACCGGCAACCCGGACGTGAAGTTCCTGCACTGCCTGCCCGCCTTCCACGACCTCGGCACGGTGGTCGGACGGCAGATGTACGAGGCGACCGGCATGGCCGAACTGGAGTGCACCGACGAGCTGTTCGAGTCGGCGCACTCCGTCGTGTTCGACCAGGCCGAGAACCGCCTGCACACCATCAAGGCGGTCCTGGTCGCCACCCTCGGCTCCTGAGGCCGGGGCCCGCGAGCCCCGGCCTCAGGACTGGAACCGGGGCCGAAGCCGGGGCCGAAACCGAAGCCGGGGCCGAAGCCGGGCTCACTTCCCCAGCTTGACGCAGGCCACCCGGTCGCCCGCCGCGTGCGGGCCGGCCGGGGTGCCCGCGTGCAGCACCAGCGAGCGCGCCTCACCCGGCCGCGGCTGCCAGGCCACCGCGGCCGTCGCGGTGCCCTCGCCCTGCCCGGCGGTGCGCAGCACCAGCCGCAGTTCGTTGCGCTCGTTGGCGTACGCCGGGTCGGTGGACGGCTGCACCGGGTCCGGGGCGTCCTGGTAGTGCGGCCCGGACGAGGCCGGGTCGGCCCCGCAGGCGCCGATGTGCAGGTGCGCCGGGAACTCGTGGTCGGGGGCGAGTCCGGAGACCGTCATGGTCAGCACCGTCCGCCCCGGGATGGAGCGGTCGGTGACGATCCGGGTGTGCGCGCCGTACGGCACGAGGTCGTCCGCGTAGCTCACCGCGGTCGGCGGGACGAAGGCCGTCGCCGGGTCGAAGGCGGCCTCGACGACGGAGACCGGCGAGGCGGTGGGGGCGAGCAGGGCCAGCGGCAACAGGGCGGTGGCGAGCGGAGCGGACATCGGCGGGCCTTCCACGGGCGGGGTGACGGACACCCTGCTCAACGGCGCCGGGCGCCTGCGGACACCGTCGGACGGCTACTCCGCGGCGCGGTGGATCCCCCGGATCTCGCAGCGCGGCCCGCTGGCCCGCATCAGCCGCAGGTCGGCGGTGACCAGCGGCACCCCGTACTGCTCGGCGACCGCCACGTACGCGGCGTCGTCCGGGGTGAGGTTGTCCTTGAGCTCCCAGATCCGGCTGAGCAGCGGTGCCACCTCGACCTTGCGGATCGCCAGGGCGGCGAGCTCGTGGGTGAGTTCGGCGACCCGCTCGGCGGTCAGCTCCTTGGCCAGGTAGAGGCCGCGCAGCGACTGCATCACCTCGACCACGACGTGCTCGGGCGCCAACCACTCGCCGTCGGCGGCGAGTTCGGCCCGGGCGGCGGCCCCGCGCGGGCCCTCGTCGGCGAGTGCCAGTACCACTGCGGACGCGTCCACCACGATCATCGCCGGCCCCCTCTGGATGTCACCACACCGGCCACCGTACCGGGCCGGATCTCACCCGGCGGGGCCGGGCTTCACGGCCGCGGCGTCGGACGGCTGGTCCGCTCCGGTGTGCTGTCGTGGAACGGCCGGATCGTCCGCCCGGACGCCCGGGTGCCGGCCCTGCGCGGGGCGCGGGCATGACGACGACCCTGCCGGCCGATGTCGCCCCGTCGCCGACCGGTGGTTCCGGTGGTGAGCTGGTGGTAGTGCTGCTGGTGGCCGCCGCGGTGGTGGCGGGAGTGGTCCGGCCGATCCGGCTGATCCGGCTGGAGCGCGAGCGTCGCGGTCCGGACGGTCGCTGACCTGCGCCGTTGTGCACCCGGGCATGCCTGCGGTGGTGAAGGCGGCGGCATGCACTATGGTTTATCTCGACATCGAGATAACTGCCCCTTACGATATATCTCGACATCAAGATACTTGCCGAGAGGCGCTCGCCGGCGATGCGGGCAAGGTGGGCCTAAGTAAGGCTGACCTTACCACCGCGGCGGCCGGATATCGCGCGAAGCACCCAGAAGGAGTCCGTCGTGTCCGCGAACAGCTTCGACGCCCGCAGCTCGCTGCAGGTGGGCGACGAGTCGTACGAGATCTTCAAGCTCTCCGCCGTCGAGGGTTCCGAGCGGCTGCCGTACAGCCTCAAGGTGCTGCTGGAGAACCTGCTCCGCACGGAGGACGGCGCGAACATCACCGCCGACCACATCCGCGCGCTCGGGAACTGGGACGCCGACGCCCAGCCGAGCCAGGAGATCCAGTTCACCCCGGCCCGCGTGATCATGCAGGACTTCACCGGTGTGCCGTGCGTCGTCGACCTCGCCACCATGCGTGAGGCCGTCAAGGAGCTGGGCGGCGACCCGGCCAAGATCAACCCGCTGGCCCCGGCCGAGCTGGTCATCGACCACTCCGTCATCGCCGACAAGTTCGGCACCCCGGACGCCTTCGTCCAGAACGTCGAGATCGAGTACGGCCGCAACAAGGAGCGCTACCAGTTCCTGCGCTGGGGCCAGACCGCCTTCGACGAGTTCAAGGTCGTCCCGCCCGGCACCGGCATCGTCCACCAGGTGAACATCGAGCACCTGGCCCGCACCGTCATGGTCCGCGGCGGCCAGGCCTACCCGGACACCTGCGTCGGCACCGACTCGCACACCACCATGGTCAACGGCCTGGGCGTGCTGGGCTGGGGCGTCGGCGGCATCGAGGCCGAGGCCGCCATGCTGGGCCAGCCGGTCTCCATGCTGATCCCGCGCGTGGTCGGCTTCAAGCTCAACGGCCAGCTGCCGGCCGGCACCACCGCCACCGACCTGGTGCTCACCATCACCGAGATGCTGCGCAAGCACGGTGTGGTCGGCAAGTTCGTCGAGTTCTACGGCGAGGGCGTCTCCTCGATCCCGCTGGCCAACCGCGCCACCATCGGCAACATGTCGCCGGAGTTCGGCTCGACCTGCGCGATCTTCCCGATCGACGCCGAGACCATCAGCTACCTGAAGCTCACCGGCCGCAGCGAGCAGCAGCTCGCCCTGGTCGAGGCGTACGCCAAGGAGCAGGGCCTCTGGCACGACCCGTCGGTCGAGCCGGTCTACTCCGAGTACCTGGAGCTGGACGTCTCCACCGTCGTCCCGTCGATCTCCGGCCCGAAGCGCCCGCAGGACCGCGTGATCCTGGCCGAGGCCGCCACCAAGTTCGCCGAGGCGCTGCCGACCTACTCGGCCGAGGCCTCGAAGCCGACCGCGGTGACCGCCCCCGACGGCTCGAAGTACGAGATCGACAACGGCGCGGTCGTGATCGCCTCGATCACCTCCTGCACCAACACCTCCAACCCCTCCGTCATGCTGGGCGCCGCCCTGCTGGCGAAGAAGGCCGTGGAGAAGGGCCTGCGCGTCAAGCCCTGGGTCAAGACCACCCTGGCGCCCGGCTCCAAGGTCGTCATGGACTACTACGAGAAGGCCGGCCTGCTCCCGTACATGGAGAAGCTGGGCTTCAACCTGGTCGGCTACGGCTGCGTCACCTGCATCGGCAACTCGGGCCCGCTGCCCGAGGAGGTCTCGGCCGCCGTCAACGAGGCCGACCTGGCCGTCGTCTCGGTGCTCTCCGGCAACCGCAACTTCGAGGGCCGGATCAACCCCGACGTCAAGATGAACTACCTGGCCTCCCCGCCGCTGGTGGTCGCCTACGCCCTCGCGGGCAACATGAACGTCGACATCACCAAGGACGCGCTGGGCCAGGACGCCGACGGCAACGACGTCTTCCTGACCGACATCTGGCCGTCCGAGCAGGAGGTCGCCGAGGTCGTCGCCGGCTCCATCGACGAGGCCATGTTCGACAAGGGCTACCGGGACGTCTTCGCCGGCGACCACCGCTGGCAGTCGCTGCCCGTCCCGACCGGCAACACCTTCGAGTGGGACGCCGAGTCCACCTACGTCCGCAAGCCCCCGTACTTCGAGGGCATGGCCAAGACCCCGAGCCCGGTGACCGACATCGCCGGCGCCCGCGTCCTGGCCAAGCTGGGCGACTCGGTCACCACCGACCACATCTCCCCGGCCGGCAACATCAAGCCGGGCACCCCGGCGGCGCAGTACCTGACCGCCAACGGTGTCGAGAAGCGCGACTTCAACTCCTACGGCTCGCGCCGCGGCAACCACGAGGTGATGATCCGCGGCACCTTCGCCAACATCCGCCTGCGCAACCAGATCGCGCCGGGCACCGAGGGCGGCTACACCCGCGACTTCACCCAGGCCGACGGCCCGGTGTCGTTCATCTACGACGCCTCGCAGAACTACCAGGCCGCCGGCACCCCGCTGGTCGTCCTGGCCGGCAAGGAGTACGGCTCCGGCTCGTCCCGCGACTGGGCCGCCAAGGGCACCGCGCTGCTGGGCGTCAAGGCCGTCATCGCCGAGTCGTACGAGCGCATCCACCGCTCGAACCTGATCGGCATGGGCGTCCTGCCGCTGCAGTTCCCGGAGGGCGAGAGCGCCGACTCCCTCGGCCTGACCGGCGAGGAGACCTTCTCCTTCACCGGCGTGACCGAGCTCAACGAGGGCCGCACCCCGAAGACCGTCAAGGTCAAGGCCGGTGACAAGGAGTTCGACGCGGTCGTCCGCATCGACACCCCCGGTGAGGCGGACTACTACCGCAACGGTGGCATCCTGCAGTACGTGCTGCGCTCGCTCATCGGCTGAGCCTCGGCACAGGCCTCAAGGGAGGCCGGACCGCACTTCGCGGTCCGGCCTCTTTTGCATGCTGCCCCACCTGTGCCCGGCCTCTTGTGCGCTGTGCCGCGATGGACTAAACCTCTATCCCATCTGGTCCAGACCAATTGACGCTCATTCAGAGAACAGGTCCGGTATGCCCACTCGCGCCTCAGCCCTGCTCGCCGCCGCCACCGTCGCCGCGCTGCTCGCCGCCCCCGCCACCGCCAACGCCGCCGACGGCCACCACGGCCCGAAGCCGAAGGGCCAGCGGGTCGGCTACTTCACCCAGTGGGGCGCCGACAGCTCCGCCAAGCGCGTCCAGGACTCCGGCCAGGCCGGGAAGCTCACCGTCATCAACTACGCCTTCGGCAACGTCTCCGCCGACGGCACCTGCTACGAGACCGACGACGCGGGCCAGGGCGACGCCCACAACGACTACCAGCGCTCCTTCGGCGCCGCCGAGTCCGTGGACGGCGTGGCCGACACCCCGGGCCAGAAGCTCAAGGGCCACTTCAACCAGCTGCGCAAGCTCAAGGCGAAGAACCCGCAGCTGCGTACGGTCATCTCGATCGGCGGCTGGAGCTGGTCGAAGTACTTCTCGGACGCGGCCGCCGGCGACGCCGCCCGCAAGAAGTTCGTCTCCTCCTGCATCGACCTCTACCTCAAGGGCGACCTGCCGGTCCTGCCCGGCTCCCCGGAGGGCGGCGCGGGAGCGGCCGCGGGCGTCTTCGACGGCATCGACATCGACTGGGAGTACCCGGGCGGCGGCGGGGACGCGGGCAACGTGGTCCGGCCCGAGGACGGGCGCAACTACACCCTGCTGATGCGGGAGTTCCGCAGGCAGCTGGACGCGCTGAGCGGCAGGAAGGGCAAGCACTACCTGCTGACCGCCGCCGTCGCCGCCAACGAGACCGTCGCCGACCGGCTCGAACTGCCCGAGCTGAGCGACTCGGTGGACTGGCTCAACCTGATGACCTACGACCTGCACGGCCCCTGGGAGGGCAAGGGCCCGGCCAACCACCAGGCCAACCTCTACTCCGACCCGACCGACCCCGAGCCGCGTCAGCGCAGCGCCGACAAGGCCGTCGTGCACTACCAGGAGCGCGGCCTGCCCTCCGAGCAGATCGTGCTCGGCGCCCCGCTGTACGGCCACGGCTGGACGGGCGTCGCGCCCGGCGAGCGCGGCGGCCTCTACCAGAGCGCCACCGCCACCGCGCCCGACCTCTCCTACCGGGAGGTCGACGCCCTGCCCGGCACGGTGTACGTGGACCGCGACCACGGTGCGTCCTGGAAGTACGACGGCACCACCTTCTACAGCTACGACACCGCCGAGGTGCTCACCCAGAAGGCGCGGTACGTGCGCCGGAACGACCTGGGCGGCGTGATGGTCTGGTCGCTGGACGGCGACGACGCCCAGGGCAGCGCGATCGCCGCCCTGGACCGCGGCCTGCGCCGCGGCTGACCGGCTGACGGGCTGGCCCGACCGACCGCCCCCCCGAACGCCGAAGGGCCCGCCGGACACGGCGGGCCCTTCACCCCTGTGCGTCAGGCCCGGTCGCAGGCCTGCGCCCGCAGCGCGCGGGCCAGGTCGTCGCGGCACTCCAGCACCAGGCGGCGCAGCGCCGGCGCGGCCTGCGGGTGGCCGTCCAGCCAGGCGTCGGCCTCGGCCAGGGTCTGCTCGTCGGTCTGGGCGTGCGGGAAGAACCCGCCGACGATCCGCATCGCGATCTCGATGGTCCGCTCGGACCAGACCCGCTCCAGCAGCTTGAAGTAGGGCGCCGCGTAGAGCGCGGTCAGGTCGCGGTGGGCGGGCACCGCGAAGCCCGCGATGTTGGCCTCGACCAGGGCGTTCGGCAGCTCCTCGGAGTCGACGACGGCCGACCAGGCGACGGCCTTGGCCTCGGCTGTGGGCCGGGCGGCCAGGCACTGGGTGTACCGGCGCTTGCCGCTGGCGGTGTTGTCGGCGGCCAGCTCCCCGGCCAGCTCCTCGTCACCGGCCTGGCCGGCGGCGGCCAGCGCCAGCCACAGCGACCAGCGCAGCTCCTGGTCGACGTCCAGGCCGTCGATCCGGGCGCTGCCGGCCAGCAGGCCGCGGACCAGGCCGAGGTGCTCGGCGCCGCCCGCGGTCTGGGCGAGGAAGCGGGCCCAGGCCAGCTGGTGGTCGCTGCCGGGGACGGCCTCGCGCAGCTCGCGCAGGGCGCCGTCGGCCAGCAGCCGGCCGCCCTCGGCGCGCCAGTTCGGGTCGGCGTACAGGTCGACGGCGGTCTTGGCCTGGGTGTGCAGCGACTGCAGCACGCCGATGTTGCCCTCCTGGCCGGCGAAGCGCAGCACCAGGGCGACGTAGTCGCGGGCCGGCATCAGGCCGTCCCGGGTGAGGTTCCAGACGGCGGACCAGGCCAGCGCCCGGGCCAGTTCGTCGTGGATGTCGCCGAGGCCGGCGCGCAGGGTCTGCAGCGACTCGGCGTCGAAGCGGATCTTGCAGTAGGTGAGGTCCTCGTCGTTGAGCAGCACCAGTGCCGGGCGGGGGCGGCCGGCGGCCTCGGCGACGACGGTGCGGTTGCCGGTGACGTCGAGCTCGATCCGCCCGGTGCGCACCAGGGAGCCGTCGGCGTCCCGGTCGTAGAGGCCGACCGCGATCCGGTGCGGGCGCAGCACCTCCCCGTCCTGGAGGACGGCGAGTTCGGTGATCCGGCCCTCGGCGTCGGTGGTGACCTGCGGGGTGAGCGAGTCGACCCCGGCGGTCTGCAGCCAGGCGGCGGCCCAGGCCTTGAGGTCGCGGCCGCTGGTCTCCTCCAGGACGTCCAGCAGGTCGGCGAGTTCGGTGTTGCCGAAGGCGTGGCGCTGGAAGTAGCGGCGGGCGCCCTCGAAGAAGGCCTCGGAGCCGACGTACGCGACCAGCTGCTTGAGGACGGCGGCGCCCTTGGCGTAGGTGATGCCGTCGAAGTTGAGCTTGGCGTCCTCGAGGTCGCGGATGTCGGCGGTGATCGGGTGGGTGGTGGGGAACTGGTCCTGCCGGTAGGCCCAGGCCTTGCGCTGGTTGGCGAAGGTGACCCAGGCGGAGGAGTACCGGGTGCGGGCGCCGATCAGGCCGTAGGAGCCCATGAAGTCGGCGAAGGACTCCTTCAGCCACAGGTCGTCCCACCAGCGCATGGTGACCAGGTCGCCGAACCACATGTGCGCCATCTCGTGCAGGATGACGTTGGCGCGGCCCTCGTAGGCGGCGTCGGTGACCTTCGAGCGGAAGACGAACTCCTCGCGGAAGGTGACGCAGCCGGGGTTCTCCATGGCGCCGATGTTGTACTCGGGGACGAACGCCTGGTCGTACTTGCCGAAGGGGTACGGGTAGTCGAACTCCTCGTGGAAGAAGTCGAGTCCGAGCTTGGTGACGCCGAGGATCTCGTCCGCGTCGAAGGACGGGGCGAGGGACTTGCGGCACATCGCGGAGAGCGGGATCTCCAGGGTGGTGCCGTCGGCGAGCTCGCGGCTGTAGTGGTCGCGGGCGACGTGGTAGGGGCCGGCCACGACGGCGGTGAGGTAGGTGGAGATCGGCTTGGTCGGCGCGAACTCCCAGGTGCGGGCGGCACCTTCCTCGACGACGTCCTCGTGGACGGCGTTGGACCAGACGTCCCAGGCGGCCGGGGCGGTCACGGTGAAGCTGAACGGGGCCTTCAGGTCGGGCTGTTCGAAGGTCGCGAAGACCCGGCGGGCGTCGGCCGGCTCGTAGTGGGTGTAGAGGTAGGTCTCGCCGTCCACCGGGTCGGTGAAGCGGTGCAGGCCCTCGCCGGTGCGGCTGTAGGCGCAGTCCGCCTCGACGGTGAGGACGTTCTCGGCGGCGAGGCCGTCGACGTGCACGCGGGCGCCGTCGTAGGCGGTGGCCGGGTCGATCGAGCGGCCGTTGAGGGTGACCGAGCGGACGGCCGGGGCGAGCAGGTCGAGGAAGGTGGCGGCGCCGGGCTGGGAGCAGCGGAAGGCCACGGTGGTGGTGGAGCGGAAGGTGGCGGCCGCCGGGTCGGGTGCGGAGGTCACGTCCAGCCGGACCCGGTAACTGTCCACGGCCAGGATGCTGGCCCGCTGCTGGGCTTCGTCGCGGCTCAGGTTTTTGCCCGGCACGGCGGTACTCCTTTGTCCGGCTCGCACGGTGGTGCGTCTGTGGGTGGTGCGGTCTCGGTGCGCGGTGTCCTGCGCCCCGCGGGGGCATCCTTTCACGCCCTCCCTCGCCGGTACCATTGCACAGGCCGCCCCGGCGGGGCCGGAATCAGCGGCGCCGGGCGGGTGTTGGGGCAGGGGGTGGAACACCTCCCCGCCTCGTTATCACCTCACGAAGGACGACAGCCGTGACGACTGCCGCTGAGCGCAAGACCGCCGACTTCTGGTTCGACCCGGCCTGCCCGTGGGCGTGGATGACGTCCCGCTGGCTGATCGAGGTCCAGCAGCTGCGTCCGGTGGACGTGAACTGGCACGTGATGAGCCTGTCGGTGCTGAACGAGCACCGCGACCTCCCGCAGAACTACCGCGAGCTGCTGGACAACGCCTGGGGCGCGGTGCGGGTGTGCATCGCGGCCGCCCAGCAGCACGGCGACGAGGTGCTGGGCCGGCTCTACACCGAGCTGGGCCTGCGCTTCCACAACCAGGGCCTGCCGCAGAACCGGGAGACCGTCGAGGCGGCGCTGGTGGCCGCCGGGCTGCCCGCGGAGCTGGCGGACGCGGCCGACACGGACGCGTACGACGAGGCCCTGCGCGCCTCGCACAAGGAGGGCATCACCCTGGTCGGCGAGGACGTCGGCACCCCGGTGATCGCGGTGGAGGGCGCGGACGGCGAGCGGGTCGCCTTCTTCGGCCCGGTGGTCACCCCGGCCCCGAAGGGCGAGGCCGCGGCCCGGCTCTGGGACGGCACCCTGCTGGTGGCCTCCACCCCGGGCTTCTACGAGATCAAGCGGACCCGTACGGCGGGCCCGTCCTTCGAGTAGCGCCGGACGCGCGAGGGCCCGGTACCGACCAGGTACCGGGCCCTCGCGCGTTCCGGGCTCAGCGGGTGGCGGCCGCGTCCCGGCGCTGCTTGACCAGGCCGGCGACGATCAGCAGGGCGACCAGTACCCCGGCCGCGTACAGCTGCTGCCGGTTGTCCTCGGTGGTGGTCATCAGGGCGAGGATGCCGGCCACGGCGGCCATCGCGATCCAGGTCAGGTACGGGTAGCCCCACATCTTCACGGTGAGCAGTTCGGGCGCCTCTCGCTCCAGCCGGCGGCGCATCCGCAGCTGGACCGCGCAGATGAACAGCCAGACCACGAGGATGGCCACGCCGGTGGTGTTCATCAGCCAGGTGAAGACGGTGGCCGGCCAGAACTTGGCGGCCAGCACGGCGCCGAAGCCGAACAGGCAGGAGGCCAGCACGGCCCGGCGCGGCACCCCGCCGCTCACCTTGGCGAGCGCCCGGGGGCCCTGGCCGCGGCCGACCAGCGAGTACGCCATCCGGGAGGCGCCGTAGATGTTGGCGTTCATCGCGGAGAGCAGCGCGATCAGCACCACCACCTGCATGATCGTTCCGGCGCCGGACACCCCGAGGTGCCGCAGCACGGTGACGTACGGGCCGTCGGCGACCACCGCCGGGTCCTTCCAGGAGACCAGGGTGACGACCAGGGCCATCGAGCCGATGTAGAAGATCGCGATCCGCCACACCGCCGTGCGCACCGCGTTGGCGACGTTCTTGCGGGGGTCGTCGGACTCGGCGGCGGCGATGGTCACGGTCTCCAGGCCGCCGTAGGCGAAGACCGAGGCGAGCAGTCCGACGATCAGCCCGTTGACCCCGGTGGGCAGGAAGCCGCCCTCGCCGGTCAGGTTGTGGGTGCCGGGGGCGCCGGGGCCTATCACCCCGGCGATGCCGAGCCCGCCGAGGACCAGGAAGGCGATGATCGCGGCGACCTTGATGGTGGCGAACCAGAACTCGAACTCGCCGAAGTTCTTCACCGCGGTGAGGTTGCTGACGCAGAAGAAGACCATGAACAGGCCGACCCAGACCCAGGAGGAGACTCCGGGGACCCAGCCGTTGACGATCTTTCCGGCGGCGGTGGCCTCGGCGGCGACGCCGCAGCACAGCATCACCCAGTACATCCAGCCGGCCGTGATCCCGGCCCAGGGGCCGATCTCCTTCTCGGCGTGCACCGAGAACGACCCGGAGGCGGGGCGGGCGGCGGACATCTCGCCGAGCATCCGCATGATCAGCATGACCAGCAGACCGGAGAGGAGGAACGCGAGGATGATCGCCGGACCGGCGGCCGCGATGCCCGCGCCGGAGCCGACGAACAGGCCTGCGCCGATCACCCCGCCCAGCGCGATCATCGACAGGTGGCGCTGCTTGAGGCCGTGCGAGAGCTGCTGGCCGGTGGCCGGGGGACTGTCGGTGCCGGTGGTCCCGGGCGCGGAGGTGGGGGCCATAGGGCTGGATCCAGACTGTTCGGAATACGGCATGAGCTGTCCAATATCCGTGGGCACCTCTGTTCATGCCAGGAGCGCGGACCTCGGGACCACCATGCGGACCGACCGGTGACGCGGTGGGTTCGTTCGATGACAGAGCGTTGGCGCGGGCCCCGATGGGCCGGTTCCGACAACGGTCGAGGGCGGGGCTTTGTCCGAAACCGTGACGGTGACGCAGTGGATCACCGCGTAGGTTCACAGGTGTTCACTCACCTGAGCACCCCACGGAGGAGACCCCTGATGGCCACTGCCACCACCCCGATAGCGCGCCGCGCCGTCCTCGCCGACCTGCTGCCCGCCGCCACCACCCGCCTCGGCGCCCAGGCCCGCGACCTGGCCCTGGTGGCCGGCGGCGCCGCCCTGACCGGCGTGGCCGCCCAGCTGTCGGTGAACGTCCCCGGCTCGCCGGTGCCGGTCACCGGCCAGACCTTCGCCGCGCTGCTGGTCGGCACCGCGCTCGGCGCCCGCCGCGGCGTCGCCTCGCTCGGCCTCTACCTGCTGGCCGGCCTGGCGGGCGTGCCCTGGTTCGCCGAGGGCACCTCCGGCTGGGCGATGCCCTCGTTCGGCTACGTGCTCGGCTTCGTCCTCGCGGCCGCCCTGACCGGCGCGCTGGCCCGCCGTGGCGCCGACCGCACCCCGGTGAACACCGCCGTCACCATGGTCCTCGGCAGCCTCGCCATCTACGCGGTCGGCGTCCCGTACCTGGCCCTGTCGCTGCACGTCCCGCTCGCCCGGGCCGCCGAGCTGGGCCTCTACCCCTACCTGGTCGGCGACGCCCTGAAGGCCGCCTTCGCCGCCGGCGCCCTGCCGCTGGTCTGGAAGTTCGCCGCGAAGCGGTGAGCCCCCTGCCGGGTCCGGGCGCACGCGCATGCCACACTCATGGCATGCGCGTGTACCTGGGCTCAGACCATGCCGGATACGAACTGAAGAACCACCTCGTGGAGTGGCTCAAGGAGGCCGGGCACGAGCCGGTCGACTGCGGGCCGCACATCTACGACGCCGAGGACGACTACCCGCCGTTCTGCCTGCGCGCCGCCGAGCGCACCGCCGCCGACCCGGAGGCGCTGGGCGTCGTCATCGGCGGCTCGGGCAACGGTGAGGCGATCGCCGCCAACAAGGTCAAGGGCGTGCGGGCGGCGCTGGCCTGGAGCGAGCAGACCGCCGGGCTCGGCCGCGAGCACAACAACGCCAACGTGGTCTCCGTCGGCGGCCGCATGCACACGCTGGAGGAGGCCACCAAGTTCGTCGAGGTCTTCCTCAACACCCCCTACAGCGGCGAGCCGCGGCACACCCGCCGGATCGAGATGCTGAGCGAGTACGAGACCACCGGCGAGCTCCCGCCCATCCCGGCCCACCACCCGCAGGGCTGATCCACCCCACCCGTCCACCCTCCTCCGACGGCCGGCCGCACGCTCCACCGCGGCCGGCCGCCGCCGTTTCCGGACCCCTGGGCCTGTGTCGTCGGCCACAGGCCCCGGCGCGCGGACGTCGGCGCACGCGAGGCGCGTGCGCCGCCCGCGTGGTTCGTACGCCCAACCGGCGTACGCCTCCTGACGCCGCGCCCGCCGCCGCGGCGATCGGCCGAAACCGGCCGACGGTCCCGCGCCTCGTCGCACCCGCCCGGGTCCGGCCCGTCGACGCCGGGCGGTGCCCGTGGATAAGGTCGGGCCCCATGGCTGGCAGACCGCCGGGCGCACCGCCCCAGACGACTGCGACGAGGCCCGGCGCCGCTCAGGCGTCCGGACCCGTGACGGCCCGGTTGCGCAGGAGGCTCCGCCGGGTCCGCCGAAGGCTGCGCACGGCCGGTGTCGACTACTTCCGCGGCGGCGCCGCCGACTGGCCGGTGCTCTGCGCCCTCGCCCTGCTCGTCCCGCTGCTGATCCTGCTCAACATCTGGATGCCCGCCTGGGCGCCGCCCACCGCGCTGGTGCTGCCGATCCTGGCCGGCGCGCTGCTGCTGCGCCCCGGCAGCCTGGTGGTGCTGTACGCGCTGGCGGCGCTCGGCCTGTCCGCCGAGTCGGTGATCCACACCGGCCAGCGGGTGGCCAGCGAGAACCCGGAGGCCTACATCTACGGCGTGACCCCGGGCGCGGCCCTGGTGGTCGGCGCCGCCGGGGTGGGCGGCCTGCTGCTGGCCCAGTTCCGGGCCCGGGTCGGCGTGCCCTGGTGGGGCGGCTCGACCATGCTGTTCGACCTGCGCGAGCGGCTGCGGGTGCAGAGCCGGGTGCCGGAGCTGCCGGACGGCTGGCACGCCGACATGGCGCTGCGCCCGGCCGGCGGGCAGTCCTTCTCCGGGGACTTCGTGGTCGCCGCCCGCACCGGCCCGGGCCAGCGGCTGCTGGAGGTGGTCCTCGCGGACGTCTCCGGCAAGGGCATGGACGCCGGCTCCCGCGCGCTGCTGCTGTCCGGCGCCTTCGGCGGCCTGGTGGGCTCGCTGCCCGCGCACGACTTCCTGCCCGCCGCCAACGGCTACCTGCTGCGCCAGTCCTGGGAGGAGGGCTTCGCCACCGCCGTCCACCTGGTGCTGGACCTGGACACCGGCGAGTACGAGCTGCTGTCGGCCGGGCACCTGCCCGGGATGCAGCGGCTGGCGGGCGCCGGGCGCTGGGAGGTCAAGGAGGCCGAGGGCCCGCTGCTCGGGATCTACGACGGCGCGAAGTTCGAGGGGGTGCACGGCCGGCTGAACCGCGGCGACGTGCTGATGCTGTGCACCGACGGCATGGTCGAGGAGCCGGGCCGGGACCTCTCCGAGGGGATGGACCGGCTGATGGGGGAGGCGGACCGGCTGGTGCCCGGCAGCGGTCCGGCCGCGGGGGTCGGCGCGGCGTCCGCGCTGATCGAGACGGTGGCCCGGGACATCAACGACGACCGCGCGGTCCTGCTGCTCTGGCGCGACTGACGCCCGCCCGCCCCGGCCGTCCGTCACCGGGCGGGATCGGCACATGCCACCGGCAGTCGCTGTCAAGCCGGGCAGCCGATCTTCGGCCAAATCGGACGGCCCGCCGGCTGACCGGACCTGCGGCTTCCGCTACCCGCCCCCGGCCGCTTCCCGGCCGCTCAGCGCCGCCCCGCCGACGATTCGTCAGAACGGCTCCGCTATCGTCCCGGTCGGCGGAAACTCGTCTCGCATCGCAGGATATCGGCGTTGGGCTGACTGTCAGACCTTTACGCAATCGGCACGGTCGACCACACTGAGTCCGGGCGGGACTGTTCAGGATTCGGGGGATGGGGGGCGTCACGTGCGGCACGACAGACATCGTTCGACCGCGCCGGGCTCCCTCGCCGGCGATGTGCCGGTCGGTCCGGGATTCCGCCTCGGGACCGTCGGACAGGCCGGGGTCCGGCTTCGCAGGTGCCGCCGGGCGGCGGCACCACGCTATGAAACGAGGAAGTGAGTCCGGGTGGCACTCTCCGTCTCCGCGCTGGTCCTGTTCGCGATCCTGTGCATCATCTTCATCCGCAACAAGCAGTTGAAGATCGCGCACGGCATCATCGCCGCCCTGTTCGGCTTCATGCTGCACGAGACCACGGTCGCGGGCTCGATCAACTCCCTGCTGGCGAACCTCGCCCACAGCATCTCAGGCATCACCGGCGGCTGATCGGACCGGGCCGTCCGCGCTCCCCGCGAGGGGATCACCGGCCGGCCCGTCTGGCCTCCCGCCAGCGGGCGAACAGTCCCCGGGGGCGGGCCGGGGCCGGGGCGCGCATCGGTGCGGGTGCCACGGCGCCCGCCGACGCGGCCTGTCCCGCCGCCGCCCGCTCGGCCGTCAACAGCACGAACAGCCGCGCCCAGCACAGCCGTTCGCCCCGCGGCCAGTCCATCGCGCGCAGCGCCGCCGAGGCGGCCTCCGACACCTCGCCGTTGACCCGGACCTCGGCGACGTCGTCGTCCGCCTTCCCGCCCAGGAAGAGCTTCACCCCGACCGGCCCCGGCCCGGCCAACTGCGGCCGCAGCGCGGGCGCGAGCGCCGGCAGCACCCGGTGTTCGGCGAGCCAGCCCGCCAGGTGCTCGTTGCCGAAGCCGAACACCGCCGCCGGCCCCTGGACGGCGTGCCAGCCCGGGAGTTCGGCGTGGTCCGCGTGGTCGGCGTGCACGCCGCGCCCGTCCGCCAGCTCGACCAGCACCGAGGCGGTGGTGGTCGCCCACATCTTCACCGCGTTGGCGAGCTTCTCCTCCTCGGTCTTGCCGAGGCCGGCCGCGCAGTCCCACACCACCGGCGCGTCCGCCCGGCCCAGGTGCAGCACGAAGCCGAGGTCGACATGGCCCGAGCCGTCGTCCCCGGGGTGCTCGCGCACCGCCACCGCCGTCGTCCCCGGGCCGCGCACCACCTCGCCGTCCGCGGTGAACTCCTGCCCGAGGCGGGCCATCTCCCGGACCACACACCGCTGTATGACGGCCAGTCGCTCCTGGGGACGCACCGGGACTCCTCCACCTCGGAGCGCGGCGGGTGAGCTCGCGCTCGAACTGCGCTCGAACGCCGCCGAGGCTATCGGCCCGGCACCCGAGCGGGAAACCGCCGGGGGCGACCGGCCCTCCGGTCGCGGGAATGTCCCGAATACACCATTTTGGGAGGCGGAATCGCCCACGGCCACCGGCCGGGGCCCTGCTGTCCGCCTGGAGAACCCGCATGCCCCGCACCGGCCTGACGCCCCCTCCGCCGCTCCTGGTCCACCCGGACGGCTCCGGCCTGGTCGCCGAGATCGAGGCCTACCTCGCCTCGCTGCCCGCCCCCGTACGCCTCCCGGCGCCGTACGTCTGCCCCCACGGCACCGCCGTACGGCCCTGGTGTGCCGGCCACCCGGCGCCCCGGGCCACCCTGCTCGACCGGGTGCTGTGCCGCCCGGCCCGCCCGGTGCCGGTCAGCGCCGCCGACCACCTGCGGCTCGCCTCGCGCTACATCGGCGCCCACGGCTGGCTGCAGGGCGCGATGTGGGACGCCCGCGGCCGGGTCTGCCTGCTCGGCGCCCAGGCCGCCGTCCTCGCGCACGGCTACGGCACCCCGGCCACCGTCCGCACCGCCCGGGTCCAGCTGATGGAGGTGCTGCACGCGACCGGCCGCCCGGCGCACTCCCCGGACGAGTACAACGACCGCCCCACCACCCGGGAGGCCGACGTCCACCAGCTGCTCGGCCGGGCCGCCGCCCGGGCCGGCCGGCTCGGCCTCTGAAAACGCGACCGGCCCCGGTGCGTGGAGACGCACCGGGGCCGGTCTGACGAGCGGGCGACGAGAATCGAACTCGCGTGACTAGTTTGGAAGACTAGGGCTCTACCATTGAGCTACGCCCGCGTGATCCCCCGGACGTTGCCGGCCGGAAGTTCGGGGAACAGCGTACCTGGTCCGGCCGCTTCCGTGCACACCGCATTTCCCGCGCACTCCTTCGGACCACCCCCGAATAAGTCGGCGAGCCGCCAGGGCCCGACGTGTACGCTTCCTCTCGGCACCACGGGGTGTGGCGCAGTTTGGTAGCGCGTCCGCTTTGGGAGCGGAAGGCCGTCGGTTCGAATCCGGTCACCCCGACAGTGCGGCAGGGTCTCGCCCACCGGGGCGGGGCCCTGTTCTGTTGGGGCGGTACTTGGGGCGGTACGGTGGCGCCTGGCGTCCGCCTTTCGTGGTACCGGTAGGATGGGCCGCTGGCGGTAGTCCCTGTGGCGTCAACCCAGGTCAACCGCACGAGGGCGAGGAGTCACGCTCACCGCTCACCCCCCACGGGAGATGTTGCTCCAACCGCCCATCGCCCGTCTCGCCCGACCCACTCGTACGGCCTCGGCCGGCGGCCGGGAACGGCGGAGGCAACCTGACCGCAAGCCCATAGGAGACCTAACCGTGAAGAGCGCCGTCGAGACTCTGAACCCGACCCGGGTTCGACTCACCGTCGAGGTGCCCTTCGAGGAGCTCAAGCCCAGCCTCGACGCGGCGTACAAGAAGATCAACCAGCAGGTCACGGTTCCGGGCTTCCGCAAGGGCAAGATCCCGGCTCGCGTCATCGACCAGCGTTTCGGCCGCGGTGCCGTGCTGGAGGAGGCCGTCAACGACGCCCTGCCGCGCTTCTACACGCAGGCCGTCGACGAGGGCAAGATCGAGGTCCTCGGCCAGCCCGACATCACCAACATCGAGGGTGTCGAGACCATCGCCGATGGCGGTGACCTGAAGTTCACCGCCGAGGTGGACATCCGTCCGGAGATCACCCTTCCCGACTTCGCCTCCATCGAGGTGGCCGTCGACCCGATCGCCGTCTCCGACGAGGACGTCGAGAAGTCCCTGGAGCAGCTGCGCGAGCGCTTCTCCTCGGTCAAGGACGTTGAGCGCGCCGCGGCCGCCGGCGACATCGTGGTCGTCGACCTGATCGCCAAGGTCGACGGCGAGGTGCCGGAGGACGGCACCGCGAACGGCGTCAGCTACGAGATCGGCTCGGGCCGCCTGATCGACGGCATCGACGACGCCGTGACCGGCCTGGAGGCCGGTGGCACCGCCACCTTCTCCACCGAGCTCAAGGGCGGCACCCAGGCGGGCAAGACCTCCGAGGTCACCGTCACCGTCACCGCCGTCCAGGAGAAGGAGCTGCCCGAGCTGGACGACGAGTTCGCCCAGCTGGCCAGCGAGTTCGACTCCCTGGAGGACCTGCGTGCCGACTCCCGCAAGCGCCTGGAGCGCATGAAGGAGTACGACCAGGCCACCCAGGCCCAGGAGAAGGTGCTGGACGCGCTGCTCGGCCTGGTCGAGATCGACTTCCCGGAGAAGCTCCTCAAGGACGAGATCGAGACCCGCAAGCACAACCTGGAGCACCACCAGCTCCAGCCGATGGGCCTCGACATCGACACCTACCTGGAGACCCAGGGCAAGACCCGCGAGGAGTGGGAGGCCGAGATCGAGGAGCAGGCGAAGAAGGGCATCAAGACCCAGTTCGTCCTGGACCAGATCGTCGCCGACGAGGAGCTGGGTGTTAACCAGGAGGAGCTGACCGAGCACCTCATCCGCCGCGCCGCCGGCTCGGGTCTCACCCCGGACCAGTTCGCGCAGCAGGTCGTCCAGGGTGGCCAGGTGCCGCTGCTGGTCGGCGAGGTCGCCCGCGGCAAGGCGCTGGCCACCGTGGTCGAGGCCGCCAAGGTCGTCGACACCGAGGGCAACGAGATCAACTTCGACGACGAGGACGAGACGGGCGAGACCGTCGAGGCCACCGCCGAGGAGACCGCCGCCGAGGAGAAGACCGAGGCCTGAGTGCCCCGGTAGCCCCTGAGGCCCGCAGCGGGCCCGGACACCGTACGGTGTCCGGGCCCGCTGTCGTCCCACCGGGTGCGGTCGCGACCCTGCGCTCACAGCGAACAGTTCTGCGTGAGGGATTCTGCGGCCCGGCCTGCGCGTTAGGGTCCTTGGACAGCAACAATCACACCGTGATACCCGGAAGCTGTGCGACACCGTGAGAGCCGTGGAACGGCCCTCCAAATCGACTGAGCAGGTGGCTAAGTGACGTTCCCGCAGATGCAGATGCCTGGCCCGATGGCGCCGCACGCCGCCTCTGGTGACGTGCTCGGCGGCCTGGGCGACCAGGTGTACAACCGGCTGCTCAACGAGCGGATCATCTTCCTCGGCCAGCAGGTCGACGACGACATCGCCAACAAGATCACCGCGCAGCTGCTGCTGCTGGCCGCGGACCCGGAAAAGGACATCTTCCTTTACATCAACTCCCCGGGCGGTTCGATCTCGGCGGGCATGGCGATCTACGACACCATGCAGTACATCAAGAACGACGTCGTCACCATCGCGATGGGCATGGCGGCCTCGATGGGCCAGTTCCTGCTGACCGCCGGCGCCAAGGGCAAGCGCTTCTCGCTGCCGAACGCCAACATCCTGATGCACCAGCCCTCCGCAGGCCTCGGCGGCTCCGCCACCGACATCCGCATCCAGGCCGAGCAGCTGCTGCGCACCAAGAAGCGGATGTCCGAGCTGATCGCCTTCCACAGCGGCCAGTCCTTCGAGCAGATCACCAGGGACTCCGACCGCGACCGCTGGTTCACGCCGGAGGAGGCCCTGGAGTACGGCCTGATCGACGCGATCATGCACAGCGCCGCGGACGTCCCCGGCGGCGGCGGCACGGGCGCCTGAGCCTCGGCCCGGCCCACGAGACGACAGCCACAACGCCCCGGAGGACAAGGACCCCCATGAACATCCCCAGCCTGTCGGCCGCCCAGGCCCGCGTCGAGGACATGCGCGCCGAGGGCCGCTACATCGTCCCGCGCTTCGTCGAGCGCACCACGCAGGGCATCCGCGAGTACGACCCGTACGCCAAGCTGTTCGAGGAGCGCATCATCTTCCTCGGCTCGCAGGTCGACGACGTCTCGGCGAACGACATCATGGCGCAGCTGCTGTGCCTGGAGTCGATGGACCCGGACCGCGAGATCCAGATGTACATCAACTCGCCCGGCGGCTCGTTCACGGCCCTGACGGCCATCTACGACACGATGCAGTACGTGAAGCCGGACATCACCACGGTCTGCATGGGCCAGGCGGCCTCCGCCGCGGCCGTGCTGCTCGCCGCCGGCACCCCCGGCAAGCGGATGGCGCTGCCGAACGCCCGGATCCTGATCCACCAGCCGTACACCGAGACCGGCCGCGGCCAGGTGTCCGACCTGGAGATCCAGGCCAAGGAGATCTTCCGGATGCGCGAGCAGCTGGAGGAGATGCTCTCCAAGCACTCCAAGAAGCCGGTGGAGCAGGTGCGCGAGGACATCGAGCGCGACAAGATCCTCACCGCCGAGGAGGCCCTGGAGTACGGCCTGATCGACCAGATCATCTCCACCCGCAAGACCTCGCTGACCTCCTGAGGCCGGCATCCTCCGAAGCGGGGCGCGCACCAGGGTGCGCGCCCCGCTCGGGCTCATCGGCGGCCTCCGTAAACGGCATCTGTTCGGTATCAATTCGCCCAGGGCGTAGGGCAGACCCGGCGAAGAGGACGGAATCAGGGGCCCGGCAGAGTACCGTCGGATAGCGAGACCGATCGCCGTCGGCGTTGACGGTCCACAGCACCAGGCCCCGGAACCCCTGCGGGGCCCCTGGCGAAGGGGAAGCACCTCGTGGCACGCATCGGAGACGGTGGCGACCTGCTCAAGTGCTCGTTCTGCGGCAAGTCGCAGAAGCAGGTGAAGAAGCTGATCGCCGGACCAGGCGTGTACATCTGCGACGAGTGCATCGACCTGTGCAACGAGATCATCGAGGAGGAACTCGCCGAGACCTCCGAGGTGCGCTTCGAGGAGCTGCCGAAGCCCCGCGAGATCTACGAGTTCCTGGACCAGTACGTGGTCGGCCAGGACCTCGCCAAGAAGGCGCTGTCGGTGGCCGTCTACAACCACTACAAGCGGGTCCAGGCCGGCGAGGCGGGCCGCAGCGGCGGCAACGGCCGCGAGGACGCCATCGAGCTGGCCAAGTCCAACATCCTGCTGCTGGGCCCCACCGGCTCCGGCAAGACGCTGCTCGCGCAGACCCTGGCCCGGATGCTCAACGTGCCGTTCGCGATCGCGGACGCCACCGCGCTGACCGAGGCCGGGTACGTCGGCGAGGACGTCGAGAACATCCTGCTCAAGCTGATCCAGGCGGCCGACTACGACGTCAAGAAGGCCGAGACCGGGATCATCTACATCGACGAGATCGACAAGGTCGCGCGCAAGAGCGAGAACCCGTCGATCACCCGGGACGTCTCCGGCGAGGGCGTGCAGCAGGCGCTGCTGAAGATCCTGGAGGGCACCACCGCCTCGGTGCCGCCGCAGGGCGGGCGCAAGCACCCGCACCAGGAGTTCATCCAGATCGATACCACGAACGTGCTGTTCATCGTCGGCGGCGCGTTCGCCGGCCTGGAGCGGATCATCGAGGGCCGGGCCGGCGCCAAGGGCATCGGCTTCGGCGCCAACATCCGCTCCAAGCGGGAGTCGGACGCCAGCGACCACTTCCGCCAGGTGATGCCCGAGGACCTGGTGAAGTTCGGCATGATCCCCGAGTTCATCGGCCGTCTGCCGGTGATCACCAGCGTGCACAACCTGGACCGCGAGGCGCTGCTGCAGATCCTCACCGAGCCGAAGAACGCGCTGGTCAAGCAGTATCGCAAGCTCTTCGAACTGGACGGCGTGGAGCTGGAGTTCTCCCGGGACGCGCTGGAGGCGATCGCCGACCAGGCGATCCTGCGCGGCACCGGCGCGCGTGGTCTGCGGGCCATCATGGAGGAGGTGCTGATGTCCGTGATGTACGAGGTGCCCTCGCGTCAGGACGTCGCCCGCGTGGTGGTCACCGGGGACGTGGTCTCCAAGCACGCCATCCCCACCCTCGTCCCGCGCGACATGATCAAGCGCGAGCGGCGCGAGAAGAGCGCCTGACCCGCGTCCGGCACGGACGAAGGGGGCCCCGCACCGACCGGTGCGGGGCCCCCTTCGTCCGTGCCGGACGCCGTGGACTACTTGGGCACCTCGGCGACCGCGCGCAGGTCGCGGGAATCGGCGGCGAGCTTGTCCAGGTCCGGCTGGGTGCCGGAGTCGACCACCTTCATGACGATGACGATGCTGCTGTTGTCGGCCCAGGCGCACAGGCCCATCGTGGTGTCGCTGTCGGCGGCCACGGCGCACTCCATCGTGCCGCCCTTGGGCCCGGCGTCCACCGCGTGCCGGCCGCTGAGCTTCGGACCGCTCGCGGTGATGCCCGTGAACGCCTGGTCCAGCTCCTGCTTCGGCGCCAGGACCTTGCCGTAGGCGCCGACCGCGACCAGCTGCGGCTGCGACTGCGCGTCCTGGTAGAGGGCACCCACCCCGGTGGGCTTCCAGTTGCCGTCGCCCTTGCCGAAGCCCGAGGTGAGCTCCTTCTCTATGCTGTCGGTGACCTGGGGGTCGGTGTTCTTGGTCAGCTCCTTGAAGGTCGCCGGCAGGACGATCTTCTCGGTGCCCGCGTTACTGGTCACGTCGTAGACGAGGTAGGCGAGCGCGCCGCCGCCCAGCAGCAGGACGCCGCCGACGACGCCGAGCACGGTCCAGAGCGTCTTGCGGGACTTGCGCGGCGGCGGCACCGGGGCGTACGCGCCGTACCCGGGGTAGGCACCGGGCTCGCCGGCCGGGGGATAGCCGGGCGGCGGGCCCTGCGGCGGGATGCCGCCGTAGCCCGGGGCGGCCGGCGGCGGTGCGTCGTATCCCGGCTGCGGCGGGGGGCCGTAGGGGTTCTGCTCGGTCACGCGAGACTCTCTCTGGTGGCGGTGCGCGGGCGCCGGCCGGCGGCCCGGGCGGCGGAAGGGGACGGTGTCCGGGTTACTTCGCGACGACCATCGCGTCGCGGATCGCCCGGGTCTTGTCGGCGGCCTGGGCCGGGGCGAGCCCCTGGGCGCCGCCGGTCAGGCTGATCTTGCTGAAGGTGATCCGGCCGGTGGTGGACTTGTCCGCCCACACGCAGACCGTGGGCCCGGCCTTGCCCGCGATGACGCTGGCCACGCCGCAGGCGAGCTTGGCCGAGGAGCTGTGGCCGTCCTGCGCCGGGAAGTCCGTCATCGGCGTGGACCAGGTCAGCCCGCCGGTGTCCTTCTTCGAGTCGGCGATGATCTGGTCGGGGTCGTTGAGCTCCCCGTAGACGCCGATCACCGAGAGCGTGTCGAGTGCGTCGGAGCCCTTGCTGTAGCTGGCCGCCAGCGCGTTGAGGTTCTTGCCGAACTTCGCCGCCTCGGGCTTGCTCGGGTCGACGGCCTCCTCCTTGGCCGACTTCTGGGTGTAGCCGTCCGGCAGGGACTGCGGCGCGGAGATCTTGTACTGGCCGCCGCTGTCGCCGCCGCCGAGGAACTTCCACGCGGCGAAGCCGCCGCCGCCCAGCACCAGCGCGCCGACGACCAGGCCGACCACCAGGCCGGTCCGGCCCTTCTTCGGCGGCGGCGGGTAGCCCGGCTGGCCGTACGGGGCCTGCGGCGGCACGCCGTACGGCTGCTGCGGGGCGCCGTAGGGCTGCTGGGGCGCGCCGTACGGCTGGCCGCCCTGCGGCGGGTAGCCGTACTGGGGCTGCGGGGCGCCGTAGGGCGGCTGCGGCTGCGGCGGACCGTACGGGGGCTGCCCCCCGTACGGCTGAGGCTGTGGCTGTCCCTGCGGATACTGCTGGCCCTGGCCGTACATCTGCGTTCGTGCTCCCCCGCCGCACCCGCGGCCTGTCGTGGTGTTGAGGTGTTCCGCACCCGCGCGGAGACCGGACGAGTGCCCGGGAACGGTACCGTACGGAGCCTGGAATCGAACCGTTCGGGCGGGGCGCGTCCGCGGAGCGAAAGCGGTTCGTAACACGCGCCCACGGTTACGTAAACTGTGCGTCGTGACCGACACGACGAACCAGCGCCCCGTGAGCACCTTTGCCGGGGACGAAGCAGCGACCCTCCCGACGACCTACACCCCCGCGGACGTAGAGGGCGAGCTGTACGAGCGCTGGGTGGAGCGTGGCTACTTCACCGCCGACGCGAAGAGCGACAAGCCCCCGTTCACCATCGTCATCCCCCCGCCGAACGTCACCGGCAGCCTGCACCTGGGCCATGCCTTCGAGCACACGCTGATCGACGCGCTGGTCCGCCGCAAGCGGATGCAGGGTTACGAGGCGCTGTGGCAGCCCGGCATGGACCACGCCGGCATCGCCACCCAGAACGTGGTCGAGCGCGAGCTCGCCAAGGAGGGCAAGTCCCGCCACGACCTGGGCCGGGAGGCCTTCGTCGAGCGCGTCTGGAAGTGGAAGGCGGAGTCCGGCGGCCAGATCTCCGGTCAGATGCGCCGCCTGGGCGACGGCGTGGACTGGTCCCGCGAGCGCTTCACCATGGACGAGGGCCTGTCTCAGGCCGTCCAGACCATCTTCAAGAAGCTCTTCGACGACGAGCTGATCTACCGCGCCGAGCGCATCATCAACTGGTGCCCGCGCTGCCTGACCGCCATCTCGGACATCGAGGTGGAGTACCAGGACGACGACGGCGAGCTGGTCTCGATCCGCTACGGCGAGGGCGACAACGCGATCGTCGTCGCCACCACCCGCGCCGAGACGATGCTGGGCGACACCGCGGTCGCCGTCCACCCGGACGACGAGCGCTACCGGCACCTGGTCGGCACCGAGATCGAGCTGCCGCTGACCGGCCGTCGGATCCCGGTCGTCGCCGACGCCCACGTCGACCCGGAGTTCGGCACCGGCGCCGTCAAGGTGACGCCCGCGCACGACCCGAACGACTTCGAGATCGGCCAGCGGCACGACCTGCCCTCGATCGCCGTCATGGACGAGCGCGCGGTCATCACCGTGCACGGCCCGTTCCTCGGCCTGGACCGGCTGGAGGCCCGCTCGGCGATCGTCGCCGCGCTGCGCGCCGAAGGCCGGATCGTCGCCGAGAAGCGCCCGTACGTGCACTCCGTCGGCCACTGCTCGCGCTGCAAGACCACCATCGAGCCGCGGCTGTCCATGCAGTGGTGGGTCAAGGTCGGCCCGCTCGCGCAGGCCGCCGGCGACGCGGTCCGCGACGGCCGGGTCAAGATCCACCCGCAGGAGATGGAGAAGCGCTACTTCGACTGGGTCGACAACCTGCACGACTGGTGCATCTCGCGCCAGCTGTGGTGGGGCCACCGCATCCCGGTCTGGTACGGCCCGGGCGGCGAGGTCGTCTGCGTCGGCCCGGACGAGCAGCCGCCCACCGGCGAGGGCTGGCACCAGGACAGCGACGTCCTGGACACCTGGTTCTCCTCCGGCCTGTGGCCGTTCTCCACGCTCGGCTGGCCGGAGCAGACCGAGAGCCTGGCGAAGTTCTACCCGAACTCCGTCCTGGTCACCGGCTACGACATCCTGTTCTTCTGGGTCGCCCGGATGATGATGTTCGGCCTCTACGCGATGGACGGCACCCCGCCGTTCCACACCATCGCGCTGCACGGCATGGTCCGTGACCAGAACGGCAAGAAGATGTCGAAGTCCTTCGGCAACGTGGTCAACCCGCTGGACTGGATGGACAAGTACGGCTCCGACGCGCTGCGCTTCACGCTGGCGCGCGGTGCCAACCCGGGCGTCGACGTGCCGATCGGCGAGGACTGGGTCCAGGCGGCCCGCAACTTCGCCAACAAGATCTGGAACGCCACCCGCTTCGCGCTGATGAACGGCGCCACCGTCGAGGGCCCGCTGCCCGCGCCGGAGGAGCTGACCCCGGCCGACCGCTGGATCCTCTCGCGCCTGAACAGCACCGTCGCCGAGGTGGACGGGCTGTACGAGGACTACCAGTTCTCCAAGCTCTCCGAGGCGCTGTACCACTTCGCCTGGGACGAGGTCTTCGACTGGTACGTCGAGCTCTCCAAGACCACCCTGGCCAAGGGCGGCCCGCAGGCCGACGCCGCGCGCCGGGTGCTCGGCGAGGTCCTGGACGTCACGCTGCGGTTGCTGCACCCGATCGTGCCGTTCGTCACCGAGACGCTGTGGACCACGCTGACCGGCGCCGAGTCGCTGGTCATCGCCGACTGGCCGAAGGACGGCGGCTACCGCGACGCCGAGGCCGAGGCGGAGATCGCCACGCTGCAGCAGGTCGTCACCGAGGTCCGCCGGTTCGCCGTGAGCCAGGGCCTCAAGCCGGGCCAGCGCGTCCCGGCGCGGCTGGAGCTGGACGGCACCGTGCTGGCCGTCCACGAGGACGCGATCCGCTCGCTGCTGAAGCTGACCGTCCCCGAGGAGGGCTTCGCGGCCACCGCCTCGCTGCCGGTCGCCGGCGCCACCGTTTCGCTGGACCTCTCCGGCACCATCGACGTCGCGGCGGAGCGCAAGCGCCTCGCCAAGGACCTCGCGGCCGCCGAGAAGGAGAAGGCCCAGACCACCGCCAAGCTCGGCAACGAGGCCTTCCTGGCCAAGGCGCCGGACGAGGTGGTCGCCAAGATCAAGGCGCGCCAGGAGGCCGCCGAGGTCGACATCGCCCGGATCACCGCCCAGCTCGCGGCGCTGCCGCAGGGCTGAGCCCGCACCGGCCCGCGAGGGGCCGCACTCCGCGACGCGCGGGGTGCGGCCCCTCGGGCGTTTCCGGATGTCACCGCCCGGGCGCGGCGGGGTGTTCATTGCACTACGCCTAATAGCCCAGAAACATTGCTCCCTTCCGGCGAATATTCATCCTGGACCGGGTGAGGTCTTATTCCGCCCGAATTCATTCCGGTCTTGCCCGCGCGGTTTCGCGGAAGTTTGCAGGTCGGATGTGTACGGTGTGCACGGAGTTTCCGATAGGTGTTTCTGCTGAGCGTTCCTGCTGAGCCGACGGACGGGAGGGCATGGCGTGGTGGTGACCGAGGAGTTGGCCGACGAACTGCCTGCGGAGGCGGTGGAGGAAGCCAAGGCCAGGGCGGCGACCCTGCTGTTGGCGTTCCGGCACGGCAACCAGCTCGCGTTCGACCACGAGCTGGACCTGCTCCTCGCCGAGCACGCCGAACGAGAGGTGACCACCCTGCTCGCCTGGATCGCCGCCGAGGCCGTCCGCAAGGCGTACGCGCCCGAGGTCGGCGACCGGGTGCTGCGGGCGATGGCCCGCCGGTCCCCGGCCGACAGCGGCGCGGTCGCGGTGGACGAGGAGAGCGCGAACGCCGCCCTGCTGATCGAGGCGGTGGCGGCCGGCGAGGTGGCCGAGGTGCGCGGCCTGGTCGCCTCGACCGCCGACACCACCTTCCTGCTCGGCGGTCTGCTGCAGGGCGTCGCGATGATGCTGCCGCTGCTGCCCGAGGGCGAACTGGCCGAGATCACGGCCGAGTTGCGCCGCCGCCACGGCGGGCCCGGGGCGCACGTCCCGGAGGCCCGGGGCGGGGTCTGAGACCCCGTCCCGGGCCTGCGGGGGCCGTCACGGCATGGCGTGCAGGTGCGCGCCGATGGTGCCCGCGACCGGGTTGCCCGCCTTGGCGTCCCAGTTGGTCGACCAGGTCATCGCCCCGCCGATGCCCGGCCAGGTGGTGTCGGGCTTGTAGCTGCCGCAGTTGGTGCCGCCGGCCAGACAGTCCAGCGCGTTGTCGACCACGCTCGGGCTGACGTACCCGCCGCCCGCCGCGCTGGTGGAGGCCGGCACCCCGAGCCCGACCTGGTCGGGCCGCAGCCCGCCCTTGAGCTGGATGCAGGCCAGTGCGGTGAGGAAGTTCTCGGTGCCCTGCGAGTAGACGTTGCCGTCGCAGCCGTTCATCGCACCGGAGTTGTAGTACTGCATGTTGATGATGGTGAGGATGTCCTTCACGTTCAGCGCCAGCTTGAAGTACTCCATGCCGGTCGACTGCATGTCGATGGTCTGCGGCGCCATGGTGAGGATGAACCCGTTGCCGGCCTTCGCGGCGAGCGAGTGCAGCGCCTGGCTCATGGAGGTGGCGTTGACGCCGTTCTCCAGGTCGATGTCGATGCCGTCGAAGCCGTAGCCCTGCATCAGCGACCAGGCGGTGTTCGCGAAGTTGGCCGCGGAGGTCGGATCGCTCACCGACACCGTGCCGTTCTGCCCGCCGACCGAGAGCACCACCTTCTTGCCGGCCGCCCGCTTGGCCGCGATGTCGGCCTTGAACTGGGCGTCGGTGTAGCCGCCGAGGCGGGAGGACAGGGCCGGGTCCAGGGTGAAGCTCAGCCCGCCCGGCGTGCTGGTGGCGTCCGCGAAGGAGACCGCGATGACGTCGTAGGCGGCCGGGACGTCGCTGATCCGCTGGACGGTGGCGCCGTTGTCGAAGTTCTGCCAGTAGCCGGTCAGGATGTGCTTGGGCAGGCCGGGCGGCCTGCCGGTCGAGGTGGCGGTCGGGCTGCCGGTGGGGGAGGGGCCGCCGGTGTCGGTGGCCGTCGGGCTCGGGCTCGGGGAGGTCGTGGCGGTCGGGCTCTGGGAGGGCTGCGGACCGCCCGGGCCGATCAGCGAGACGTCGTCGGCGAGGAAGGCGGGCTGGCCGTACCAGCCGTGCAGGTAGACGGTGACGCTGCTGGTGCCCGGGCCGGTGGTGAACGTGGTGCTCAACTGGCTCCAGCCGGCGGAGTTCGTCCAGGTGCCCGGGTCGGTGCCCCCGGTGCCGCGGGCGCCGAGGTAGACGTACGAGCCCTGGATCCAGGAGCTCAGCGTGTATGCCGAGGAGGGCTTCACGGCGACGGTCTGGGTGCACTCGCCGGTGTCGCCCGCGCCCGGGGTGGACTGCAGGGCGTAGCCGCCGGAGTGCACCGTCGCACTCTGGACGGCGCCGTTGCCGCAGGACCAGCCGGACAGGGTGCCGGTCTCGAAGCCGCCGTTGGTGATCAGGTCGGGGTCGGCGGCCTGGGCGCCGGGGCCGGTGGCGAGGACGAGCCCGCTCAGGCCCAGGGCGACGGCGCCGGCCCCGGCGAGCAGGGTGTGGACGGCGCGCGGGCGCCGGTGTCGGGCAGGTGGCATGACTCCATCTCCTGTGGGGGAGGCCCGGCGGCGCGCCCGGGTGGTGGGGGTGGAGCGCCGTCCGGGGTGTCGATGGTGCGCGTGCGGGAGCTACCGACAACTCAAGTCCCTGTTGGGAAAGGAGACTTGCCTCACAAGGTGGAGTAGACCAATCCGGCTGTCAAGAGGGCGCCGGGGCCCAGGGCGGGTCTGACCGTTCGCGTCGCGCGCTCGGCGGGAATGGTCAGACCTAGGCGGCCAGCGGCCGCGCCTCGGCGTCGACCGCGCCGGCCTCGGCCGGTTCGGCGATCGCGGCGGTCAGCGCGGCGATCCGGGCCGAGGCCAGGCCGTCGCCGTACGGGCTCGGAGTGGCCGCGAGCCGGGCGAGCCGCTCGGGGGTGTCGGCCAGCCAGGTCCGGGCCAGCTCGCCCAGCTCCTCGCCGGGGCCCACCAGCGCGGCGAAGCCCGCCGCGACGGCCTCCGGGCGCTCGGTGGAGCGGCGCACCACCAGCAGCGGGCGGCCGAGCACGGTGCACTCCTCCTGCACTCCTCCGGAGTCGGAGACCAGCAGCGCGGCGTGGCTCGCCAGGCCCAGGAAGTCGGCGTACCCGACCGGTCCGGTGACGGACAGGCGCTCCAGCAGGGCGTCCAGCCCGAAGCGCTCGACGGCGGCCCGGGTGCGCGGGTGCATCGGGAACAGCACCGGGGTGCCGGCCCGGGCGATCCGGTCCAGCTCGGCCAGCACGGAGCCGAGCGCCTCGGCGGTGTCGGTGTTCTCCGGGCGGTGCACGGTGGCCAGGACGTAGCCGTCCGGGCTCAGCCCGTGCGCGGCGAGCAGCGTGGCGCGGGCCGCCCCGGTCGGCAGTTGACGGCGGACCACCTCGACGACGGTGTTGCCGGTGAGCGCGATCCGCTCCTCGGCGAGGGCCTCGGCGCGCAGGTTGGCGACGTTGTCCCCGGTGGCGGCGCAGAGCAGGTCGGAGACGTGGTCGACCATCACCCGGTTGTGCTCCTCGGGCATCGCCCGGTCGAAGCTGCGCAGCCCGGCCTCGACGTGCACCAGCGGGATCTCGCGGGCGTTGGCGGCCAGCGCCCCGGCGAGGGTGGCGTTGGTGTCGCCCTGGACGACCACGGCGGCGGGGCGGTCCTCGGTGAAGGCGGCGTCCAGCTGGCCGAGGGACTGGGCGATCTGGCCGGCCCGGGGGCGGCCGCCGACACCGGTGAGCAGCTCCGGGCGGGGCAGGTCGAGGTCGCGCAGGAAGCGGCCGGACATCGCCTCGTCCCAGTGCTGGCCGGTGTGTACCAGCCGGGTGGCGTCGCCGAGTTCGTGGATCAGCGGGGCGAGCTTGACCAGCTCGGGGCGGGTGCCGAGGACGACGGCTACGCTGGCGGGGGGAAGGCGCATGCTCATGGGGAGGCTCCGAGGGGTGGGGCGGCTCAGGACGCAGGGGCGGTGGGGGCTCAGGACTCGAGCGCGGTGGGGGCGCCGAGGGCGGTCTTCTCGGCGTTGCGCCGGGTCTTGGCCCAGCCGTTGCGGCCGAGCACGATCCGGGCGGCGGCCCGGGCGGCGACCACGAAGAGGTGGTAGGCGTAGAGCCAGACCAGGACGCCCCAGAGCAGTCCGGTGAGCCGGCGGCGGTCGGGGTGGGCGAGCCGGCGGTAGGCGAAGCCCCAGAGCACCATCGGCACGGTGGCGATCGCGAAGGCGAGCAGCATGTACGGCCCGAACCGGAGCTGGAAGTCGGCGGTCTCCGCGGGGAAGAGCACCAGGCCGGCCGCCGTGATCCCGATCGAGAGCGGGGTCAGCAGGACCAGCAGCACGCAGACGACCGGCTGCAGGAAGGTGTAGAGCACCTCGGCCTTGCCGGCCCAGGTGTAGTAGGGGGAGCGCAGCACCCGGCCGGTGTAGCGCAGGCACTGCATGTTGCCCTGGGCCCAGCGGGTGCGCTGGGTGAGGAAGCGGCGCAGTGAGATCAGGCCCTCCTGGGAGACCTGGGTCTCGGCGACGTGGGTGAGCCGCCAGCCGGCCAGGCGCAGGTCGAGGCCGGACTCGTAGTCCTCCAGCAGGGCGCGCTCGGGCCAGGGGCGCCCGGCCCGGCCCTCCTCGGCGGTGAGCGAGTCGAGGGCGGTGAGGCGGACGAACTGGCCGTTCCCGCCGAGTCCGACGCTGCCGGTGCGGCGGCGCAGCAGCTGCATGCCGGCGTTGTTGGCCTGGAACTCGACGTCCTGCATCCGGACCAGGGCGCGGGCGAGCGCGTTGGCGGCGCGGCCGCGGCCGGGCAGCGGGAGTTCGTCGTCGGCGTTGCGCATCCGGACGCCGATCTGGACGGCGCCGGTGTCGGGGCGGGCGAGCGCCTTGTCGTTGCAGACCTGGGCGAGGGTGCCGGGGTCGAGCCGTCCGTCGGCGTCGACCACGCCGATCACCACGCGCGAGCGGTCGGTGTCCTCGGGCAGCCAGGCGGAGATCTCGCGGTAGGCGGCGTTGAGGGCGGCGCCCTTGCCGATCCGGGCGTGCGGGCGGCGGCGCTGGACGAGGTGGACGCGGTCGTCGTGGGCCGCGGCGGCGAGCACGAGGTCGCGGGTGGCGTCCTCGCTGTCGTCGTCGATCACCCACAGGTGGGCCTCGGGCGCGCTCTCGCGCAGGCCGGCCAGGGTCTGGGTGACCACGGCCTCCTCGTCGCGGCAGGGGATGACCAGGTGCCACCGGAAGGCGGTCGGGTCGCCGGGCTCGGCGGGCCGGTTGTGCTTGAAGGCGTGCCGGGAGCCGGCCCAGTAGACGAGGAAGCGTCCGAAGACGAAGGCCATGTAGCCGACGAGTGCCAGCGAGACCAGTCCGGCGAACCAGACGATGCCGTCCTGGCGGAGCACGATCCACTCGTGCAGAACGTCGGGCATGGCGTGGTTCTCCTCGTGATCAAAGGCGGTGCGGCTCCAGGGGGTGCGAATCGATGCTTCATTGCGGTTCAAAATCGCTAAATCAATAGTAAAGCGGGCAAACTGGAAAGTCTGCCCAAAGTGGCCGTTCTCACCCCGTGAGGGCGGCCCGCCAACGCTCCGTAGACTGTGGTCGTGAGCGACAAGGCCGACCCGAACCCGTACACCCTCCGCCCCGCCGACGGCGACACCGGCGACGCCCTGCGCGACGTCGAAGTGGAGCTCTCCAAGCGCTGGCCGGAGAACAAGCTGGAGCCCTCGCTCGACCGGATCGAGGCGCTGATGGACATCCTGGGGCAGCCCCAGCGGTCCTTCCCCTCCATCCACATCACCGGGACCAACGGCAAGACCTCCACCGCCCGGATGATCGAGCAGCTGCTCAACGCCTTCGAACTGCGTACCGGCCGCTACACCAGCCCGCACGTGGAGAGCGTCACCGAGCGGATCAGCCTGGACGGCGCCCCGATCACCCCCGAGCGCTTCGTCGAGGTCTACAACGACATCGAGCCGTACGTGCGGATGGTCGACGCCCAGCAGCCGGTGCCGATGTCCTTCTTCGAGGTGCTGACCGGCATGGCCTACGCCGCCTTCGCCGACGCCCCCGTGGACGTCGCCGTGGTCGAGGTCGGCATGGGCGGCTCCTGGGACGCCACCAACGTCATCGACGCCGCCGTCGCCGTGATCACCCCGATCGGGCTGGACCACACCGACAAGCTCGGCGAGACCACCGGCGAGATCGCGGTCGAGAAGTCCGGGATCATCAAGCCCGGCTCGGTGGCCGTCGTCGCCCAGCAGCAGCTGGACGCCGCCCAGAACATCCTGCGGCGCGCCGTCGAGGTGGACGCCACAGTGGCCCGCGAGGGCATGGAGTTCGGCGTGATCCGCCGTGAGCTCGGCGTCGGCGGCCAGCTGGTGACGCTGCGTGGCCTCGGCGGCGAGGAGTACGAGGACGTCTTCATCCCGCTGCACGGCGAGCACCAGGCGCAGAACGCGGCGCTGGCGCTGGCCGCGGTCGAGGCCTTCTTCGGCGTCGGCGGCGCCCGCGGCGGGCAGCTCGACGTGGACAAGGTCCGCCAGGCCTTCTCCGGTGTCTCCTCGCCCGGTCGCCTGGAGGTCGTCCGCCGCAGCCCCACGATCATCCTGGACGCCGCGCACAACCCGCACGGCGCCCGCGCCACCGTCGCCGCCCTCGGCGAGTCCTTCGGCTTCACCCGGCTGGTCGGCGTGATCGGCACCTCCGGCGACAAGGACGTGGCCGGCGTGCTGGAGGCCTTCGAGCCGATCCTCGCCGAGGTCGTCATCACCCAGAACACCACCCACCGCGCGATGGACGTCGACGCGTTGGCGGCGCTGGCCGTCGAGATCTTCGGCGGGGACCGCGTCCAGGTCGAGCCCCGGCTCGACGACGCCATCGCCGCCGCCGTCACCCTCGCCGAGGAGGAGGGCGACCTCGGCGGCGCCGGCGTGCTGGTCACCGGTTCGGTCATCACGGTGGGCGAGGCCCGCCTGCTGCTCGGGAGGAAGTGACATGAGGACGCTCTGCTCCTCGACGCTGATCGGCGAGGCCTTGCTGATCCTCTTCGCGGCGCTGGTCGCGATGCAGCTCTCCGACGTCTCCACGGCCACGGTGTGGATCGTCAGTGGCATCGCCATGGCGCTGTGCGTCGCGCTGTGCGGCATGATCAACCGCCCCGGCGCGGTGCCCGTCGGCTGGGCGCTGCAGATCGGGCTGATCGCCAGCGGCTTCATCCTTCCGACGATGTTCGTCCTCGGTGTGGTCTTCGCCGGCCTGTGGTGGTGCTCGGTGCACTACGGCCGCAAGGTGGACGAGTTCAAGGCCGCCCGCGCCGCCGCCGAGGCGGCCGCCGTACAGGCTTAGCGCCCGGACCGGCGGGCCGACACGCCGCTCACGCAAGGTAATCTCTGCGTGTCGGCTCCCGCCTGGCGGCCCGACTGTCTGCCGAACCGAATCCCCAGGAGACGCACCGTGTCCCAGCGCACTCTCGTCCTGCTCAAGCCCGACGCCGTCCAGCGTGGCCTGGCCGGCGAGATCATCAGCCGCATCGAGCGCAAGGCCGGCTGGCGGCTCACCGCCGTCGAGCTGCGCACCTTCGACCGGGCGACGCTGGAGCAGCACTACGCGGAGCACGTCGGCCGCCCGTTCTACGAGCCGCTGCTGGAGTTCATGACCTCCGGCCCGTCGATCGCCCTGATCGTCGAGGGCGAGGAGGTCATCCGCGGTATCCGGATGCTGGCCGGCGCGACCAACCCGCTGGAGGCCGGGGCGGGCACCATCCGCGGCGACTACGCGACGATCACCCGCGAGAACCTGATCCACGCCTCCGACTCCCCGGAGTCGGCCGAGCGCGAGATCAAGATCTTCTTCCCGGCGCACGCCTGAGCCAGGCCGGGCTGCACGCCCGAGGGACCTTGGCACTGCCCCGGTCGGGACCATTGGCCCGGCCGGGGCATTCTTATCGTGAAATAGGGAACTGGGGACGCCGACACGGCGTCCCAATGCCCGGAGAAGCGATCACGCTCCGGACAATGGACGGTATGCCCCGCGTCGACGTCCGTGCCGTGCGGCGTGACTACGATGGACGCGACTCAAGGGCCCGGTCAGGCAGCTCAGCTGGTCTCCGCCCAAGCGTGGGCGCGCTTCCGTCCAACCCCCATGAACTCCGAGCCCGGGAAGGCACCTACACCCCATGGCGAGCAACCTGTCGTTCATCGGCCGCGACTTGGCGATCGACCTTGGAACTGCCAACACGCTGGTGTACGTCAGGGGCAAGGGGATCGTCCTCAACGAGCCGTCCGTCGTCGCGGTGAACACCAACACCGGCGGCATCCTGGCGGTCGGCGCCGAGGCGAAGAAGATGATCGGCCGCACCCCGGGCAACATCGTCGCCATCCGCCCGCTCAAGGACGGCGTGATCGCCGACTTCGAGATCACCGAGCGGATGCTCCGCTACTTCATCCTCAAGATCCACCGCCGCCGCTACCTCGCCCGCCCCCGGGTCGTGGTCTGCGTGCCCTCCGGCATCACCGGGGTCGAGCGCCGCGCCGTGATCGAGGCCTCCTCGCAGGCCGGCGCCCGCCAGGTGCACATCATCGAGGAGCCGATGGCCGCGGCCATCGGTGCCGGGCTGCCCGTCCACGAGGCCACCGGCAACATGGTCGTCGACATCGGCGGCGGCACCACCGAGGTCGCGGTCATCTCCCTCGGCGGCATCGTCACCGCCCAGTCCATCCGGGTGGCCGGCGACGAGCTGGACAACGCGATCGTCCAGCACATCAAGAAGGAGTACTCGCTGCTCCTCGGCGAGCGCAGCGCCGAGCAGATCAAGATGAGCATCGGCAGCGCCTTCGGCCTGGAGGGCGAGAAGGACGAGCACGCCGAGATCCGCGGCCGCGACCTGGTCAGCGGCCTGCCCAAGACCGTGGTCATCTCCGCCGCCGAGGTCCGCGAGGCCATCGACGAGCCGGTCAACTCGATCATCGACGCGGTGAAGACCACCCTCGACCAGTGCCCGCCCGAGCTGGCCGGCGACGTCATGGACCGCGGCATCGTGCTCACCGGTGGCGGCGCCCTGCTGCGCGGCCTCGACGAGCGGCTGCGCCGCGAGACCGGCATGCCGATCCACATCGCCGAGAACCCGCTCGACTCGGTCGCGCTCGGCTCCGGCAAGTGCGTCGAGGAGTTCGAGGCGCTCCAGCAGGTACTGGACGCGCACCCGCGCCGTTAGTACCGACGAGACATCCGACACTCAACTGAACGGGCCGACCGCCCGGGCCCCACAGCCCGGGCGGTCGGCCAGGTACGAAGGGGCAGTACCAGCACCGTGAGGGACACACGAGAGAGCCGGCTGCTGCTCATCCTGCTGGTGGCCGTCGCCTTCGCACTCATCACCGTGGACATCAAGGGCGGTGAGAGTTCCCCGCTCGGCGGTGCCCGACGCGCGGCCGCCGGCGTCCTCGGCCCGGTCGAGCGCGGCGCGGCCACCCTCGTCGACCCGGTGGCCGACACCGTCCGGGCCTTCCGCGACGCCGCCGGCAACAACGGCCGCACCGACCAGCTCACCCGCGAGAACACCGAACTCCGGCAGAAGCTCGCCTCCTCCGACATGGCCACCGGGCGCACCAAGCAGCTCGACGACCTGCTGCGCACCGCCGGCGCCGGCGGCTACACCGTCAAGGCCGCCCAGGTCATCGCGATCGGCCCGGCCCAGGGTTTCTCCTGGACCATCACCATCGACGCCGGCAGCGACGACGGCCTGGCCCGCGACATGACGGTGATCAACGGCCAGGGCCTGGTCGGCCGGATCACCACCGTCGCCCCGACCACCGCCACCGTGCTGCTCGCCTCCGACCCCGGCTTCTCGGCCGGCACCCGGCTGGAGGGCACCGGCGAGATCGGCTTCGCCTCCGGCGGCGGCACCAGCCCGATGAAGGTCTCGCTGCTCAACGGCAAGGCCCAGGTCAAGGCCGGCGACCGGCTGGTCACCTTCGGCTCGCAGAGCGGCCGCCCGTTCGTGCCCGGCGTGCCGGTCGGCAAGGTGGTCGAGGTCGAGGCCACCCCGGGCCAGCTGACCAAGACCGTCATGGTCGAGCCCTTCGTCCAGTTCACCCGGCTGGACCTGGTCGGCGTGGTGGTCGTGCCGCCGCGCAGCGACCCGCGCGACGGCGTCCTGCCGCCGGCCCCCGCCCAGGGACAGGCCCCGGCTGCCCCCACCCAGGCCCCGGCCACGCCCGCCGCCCCGCCCGCCAAGCCCACTGGGGGGAACTGAGCCATGCGCCTCGCCCGCATTCCCGTCTCCGCCGTCCTGATCCTGCTCGGCCTGATCCTCCAGGTCAGCGTCTTCGGCCGGCTCCAGCTCCCGGGGGCCACCCCGGACATACTGCTGCTCGTCGTGGTCGGTCTGGCCATGGTCTACGGGCCGTCCGGCGGCTGCGTGGTCGGCTTCTCGGCCGGCCTGCTGGCCGACCTCGCGCCGCCCTCCGACCACGCGATCGGCCGCTACGCGCTGGTGCTCTGCCTGATGGGCTACGCCGCCGGGCTGCTGCGCCCGGACCACGGCCGCCAGCGGTCGGTGTCCGGCGCGCTGCTGGCGGTGGCCGGCGCGGCGGTCGCCTCCACCCTGCTGTACGCGATGGTCGGCGCCCTGGTCGGCGACACCGCGGCCCGGCACGTCGGCCTCGGCGGCCTGGTGGTCAGCGCCCTGCTGTACGACCTGCTGCTGGCGCCGTTCGTGGTGCCGCTGGTGATGCTGATCGGCCGCCGCTTCGGGCGCGACCCGGTGAGCGCCGCCAGCGACGACGACGGGGGCGGCCCCGGTCTGGGCACGCTGGCCCGCTACCGCACCACGCGTGAGGCCTCGGCCGGCCCGTCCTACAAGAAGCGGCGCGTGCCCGGCTTCGCCCGGCGCCCGTAACCGGCCCGGCGCCCGTCACCGGTCCGGACCCCGACCTCCCGACTTCCCGCATCCTGGAGCGCACGAGACGTGAGCAACATCCCCGAGACCGGCCGTACCCGGCGGGTGACGATCCGTCTGGTGGTGCTGCAGATCCTGGTGCTGTCGCTGCTCGCCACCCTCGGCGGGCGGCTGTGGTACCTGCAGATCCGCAACGCCAGCGTCTACACCGCCAAGGCGACCGGCAACCACATCCGCGAGGTGGTCGAACCGGCCGTCCGCGGCGAGATCCTGGACGCCTCCGGGCGGATCCTGGCCGGCAACGAGACCCGACTGGTGGTCTCGGTCAGCCGCACCTCGCTGCTGCAGCAGAAGGACGGCGGCAAGGCGGTGCTCGGCCGGCTGGCCGACGTGCTGGGGATGCCCGCCAAGGACGTGCAGGAGAAGGTCCGGCTCTGCGACGCCAAGACCCCGCAGCCCTGCTGGAACGGCTCGCCCTACCAGCCGATCCCGGTCACCAAGGAGGCGACCACCCAGCAGGCGATGCAGATAATGGAGCGCCGCGAGGACTTCCCCGGGGTCACCGCGCAGCCCACCGCCGTGCGCCGCTACACCGGCGCCGAGGGCGCCAACATGGCCCAGGTGCTCGGCTATCTCTCGCCGGTCACCGACGACGAGGTCAGCAAGACCGCCGACAAGAGCGGCCTGGACCGCTACCTGCCGGCCGACCAGATCGGCCGGGCCGGGCTGGAGTCGGTGTACGACCGCGACCTGCGCGGCACCGCCGGCATCACCCAGCTGGAGGTGGACAACCTCGGCCGGGTGATCGGCACCGCCGGCACCGCGGCGCCGCAGACCGGCAACAACCTGGTCACCAGCATCGACGCCCGGGTGCAGAAGGTGGTCGAGGACAACCTGGCGCAGGCCATCTCCGACGCCCGGAACACCTTCGACAAGGTCACCAACCGCAACTACGAGGCCGACTCCGGCGCCGCCGTGGTGATGGACGTCCACACCGGACGGATCGTCGCCATGGCCAGCGCGCCGACCTACGACCCCAACCTCTGGGTGGGCGGCATCAGCGGCAAGGACTACCAGTCGCTGAACAGCAAGGACTCCAACTTCCCGCTGCTGAACCGGGCCATACAGGGTCAGTCCGCCCCCGGCTCGACCTTCAAGGTCATCTCCACCACCGCCGCCGTGGAGGCCGGCTACCCGCTGGACGGGACGTACGCGTGCCCGAAGAGCGTGACCATCGGCGGCCGCGAGTTCAAGAACTTCGAGAGCGAGAGCTTCGGCTCCATCACCCTGGAGAGGGCGCTGGAGGTCTCCTGCGACACCGTCTTCTACGGCCTGGCGAACGACCAGTGGCTGAAGGACGGCGGCATCAAGCCGAAGAAGGACCCGGGCGACTGGTTCTTCAAGACCGCCCACCAGTTCGGCCTCGGTGCCAAGACCGGCATCGACCTGCCCGCCGAGGTCACCGGCCGGGTGCCGGACCGGCAGTGGAAGCAGTCCTTCTACGACAACAACAAGGACGCCTGGTGCAAGCAGGCGGCGCAGGGCGGCAACAGCTTCTCCGACCAGATCGCCAAGGAGAACTGCGTCGACGGCTACCAGATGCGCGCCGGTGACGCCGCCAACTTCGCGATCGGCCAGGGCGACACGCTCGTCACCCCGGTCCAGATGGCCCGGATCTACTCGGCGCTGGCCAACGGCGGCACCTTCTACCGGCCGACCATCGCCAAGGCGGTGATAAGCCCGAGCGGGGATCTCGTCCGCGAGATCGCCCCGCACGAGGACGCCAAGTTCCCCGGCGACCAGAAGCTGCTGAGCTACATCAACCAGGCCACCGCGGGTGTCATCACCAGCGGTACCGCCGCCTGGAAGTTCGCCGGGGCCGGCTGGCCGCAGGACAAGATCGAGCTGCACGCCAAGACCGGCACCGCCGAGGTCGAGGGCAAGCAGACCACCTCCTGGCTGACCACGTACAGCAAGGACTACGCGGTCGTCATGACGATCAGCCAGGGCGGCACCGGCTCCGGCGGTTCGGGTGACGCGGTCCGCCGGATCTACCAGGCGCTGTACGGCGTCGACGACAAGGGCGCCATCGACAACGGCAAGGCGCTGCTGCCCGCGCCGCAGGCCGAGCTGCCGAAGTTCAACGCGGACGGCACCGCGATCGTCAAGCCGGCCGCTTACACCGTCGACCCGGCCCCGGCCGGCGTGGCCCCGGCCGCTGTGACCCCGGCCCTGCTGGACGCGGTGCAGGGCGGGCCGGCCCCGGCATCGGCCTTCCTCGACCCGCCGCAGCCGACCGGCCGGCCGGCTCCGGGCACCGCGGCCGACGCCGCACTCGAACCGAACCGCGGCCCGGGAAGGGGGCGGGCATGACCTCCTACGGCTCGTACCGGCAGCTGCGGCTGACCCCGCAGCGCAGCGGGGTCTCCAAGGCCCTGGCCAAGGACTCCCCGCTGTGGCGGCTGGACTGGATACTGCTGCTCGCCGCGCTGGCCCTGTCGCTCGGCGGCTCGCTGCTGGTCTGGTCGGCGACCCGCGGGCGGGACTCGCTCACCCACGGCGACCCGCAATACTTCCTGTACCGGCACCTGACCAACCTGGTGGTCGGGCTGGTGCTGTGCGCGGTGGTGATAGGGATAGGGAGTCGGCGCTTCCGCACCCTGGTGCCGTTCCTGTACGTCGGCGTGATCCTGCTGCTGCTCGCCACGCTCAGCCCGCTGGGCTCGACCATCAACGGCGCGCACTCCTGGATCCAGCTGGGCGGCGGTTTCTCGATCCAGCCGGCCGAGTTCGCGAAGCTGGCGATCGTGCTGTCGATGGCGGTCGTGCTGTCGGACCAGGTGGACGCGGGGGAGCGGGAGTTCCCCTCGCACCGGGCGGTGTTCCGCGGCCTGGTCTGGGCCTGCCTGCCGATGTGCATCGTGCTGCTGATGCCGGACGCCGGCTCGGTGATGGTGATGGCCTCGATCGTGCTGGGCATCCTGCTCGGCTCGGGGGCGGCCAACCGGTGGGTGCTCGGGCTGCTGCTGGCGGGCGCCGGCGGGTGCGTGGCGATCTGGAAGCTCGGGGTGCTGAGCAAGTACCAGATCGACCGCTTCGCCGCCTTCGCCAACCCGCAGCTGGACCCGTCCGGCGTCGGCTACAACACCGCGCAGGCCCGGATCGCGATCGGCTCGGGCGGGCTGACCGGCAAGGGGCTGTTCCACGGGACGCAGACCACCGGGCAGTTCGTGCCGGAGCAGCAGACCGACTTCGTGTTCACGGTGGCCGGCGAGGAACTGGGCTTCATCGGGGCGCTGGCGATCATCGTGCTGGTCGGCGTGGTGCTGTGGCGGGCCGGCCGGATCGCCCGGCAGGCGACCGACCTGTACGGGACGATCGTGGCCGCGGGGATCATCGCCTGGCTCTCCTTCCAGGCCTTCGAGAACATCGGGATGTGCCTGGGCATCATGCCGGTGGCGGGCATCCCGCTGCCGTTCGTCTCCTACGGCGGGTCGTCGATGTTCGCGGTGTGGATCGCGGTCGGGCTGCTCCAGGCGGTCCGCAGTCAGCGGCCGATAGCGGCTTGAGCGAGCCGTCCGGCGAGGGCCGGTCCGAGAACCTCTCGGGCCGGCCCTCGCGGTGTCTGCCGCGGCGCACCCGGGACCGCAACTCGGCCACCTGGAAGGTGAGTTGGGGCTGGCATCGGGTCAGAGCAGGCAGTCGGCGGCGGTGAGCACCGCGCGGACCTGGTGGGCCAGCTGGTCCTGGACCGGCACCCAGCGGGCGCCGAAGCGGTGGCGCAGCCGGTCCAGGCTCTCGGTGACGATGTCGCGGGCCCGGCCCCGGGCCGCCTCCACCGCCGGACCGCCGGTGTCCGCCAGCAACCGCAGCAGCATCGACGCCACCCGCAGCGGGATCCGGGCCGCGACGATCCCGGCGGTGGTCACCCGGGACACCGTGAGCGGCTCGGCGCACCAGCGGGCCAGCCACTCGTCCGCCACCGGCGGGCAGACCTCCAGGGTGAACCCGGCCGTGCGCACCAGCGCGCCGTACCTCGCCCTGGTGTGCGCGGGCACCTGGGCCAGCAGTCCGGAGAGCTCCTCGGCGCGCTCCCGCAGCGTCCGGGCCGCGGCGCCGACCGCGCGCTCCACCGCCGGGTGCGGGCGGCCGTCGCCGACCGCGTCGACGGCCCACATCGGCACCTCCAGCACGGCCGTCACCCCGCCGTACCGGCGGGCGTACGACCAGGTGGACAGCTCCGGCTCGTCCGGCAGCACCCGCGAGCGGCCGGCGCCGTCGGCCGCGGGCATCAGGTACGTGCCGGGGGACGGGCTGGCCCAGCCGAGCGCGTCGAAGGGGTCGACGTCCAGCGGGAGGCCGGCACGGCGCACCGAGGAGGCGAAGAGCTCGGGCAGCCGTGGCACCGGAGAGGTCAGCTGGATGAAGGCGCCGCCGAAGTCCACCCCGTGCAGCGAGCACTGCAGGAACGGGCGCAGCTCGTCGATCAGGCCCGTCAGCGCCAGGCTCTCCGGCATCGGGGGCCGGCCCGCGTCGGCGGCCGGCAGCAGTTCGGGCTGCTCCTCGAAGGAGGGACGGAAGAAGTGTTCGTAGTGCCGGCGCATGGTGAGCGGTCCGTCCAGCCAGCCCGCGTTGAGCGCGGCGCCGTCCGGGTCCAGGCAGAGCAGCAGGTGCCAGGACAGGCCGGGCCGGGCCTGGCGCGCCAGCAGCACCTCGGCCAGCCGCAGGGCGCCGGCCGTGCCGATCGGCTCGTTGGGGTGCGGGCCGCCGACGACCAGGACCGCGCGCGGGCCCCGGTCGACGGACAGCAGCAGCAGCGGGCGCCCGGCCCGGGACCGGCCCACCTCGCGCAGCCGGCAGCGCTGCGGGTGGCGCAGCGCGAGCCGCCGGGCCGCGGTCTCGGCCTGGGCCACCGTGGGGTAGCGGGCCGGCCGGGTGTCGAGGGGCCGGCAGGGGCGGGCCCGCCGGTCGGTGTCGGTCATGGCTCTCCTAGGGCGTGTCCGCGTGGCTGCCCGGCTGCCAGGCCGTCGGGGCGTGCGGGTGCGCCGCCGGACGCGGTCGGCGGGGCCGGGGACGGGCCCTGAGCGCCGGGGAGGGGGGTCGCCGGGGAGTCGGCGAGGGTCGAGCGTACGGCTCAACTCCCCTGTCCGGAAGGGGTGCAGAGGTCTCTGGCGGAGCCCTGTCAGTACCGCACGGGCCGTCCGGACATGTCAACGGCGGACGGCGTCGGGCGGCGGGCGCGCGCTGCGCGTGCCGGGGCGGCCGGGACCGGGGCCCGCCGCGCCGGAGCACGGCCGGGCGTCCGGGCCGGGCGGGGGCGTGCCCGGGGGTGAGCCAGCGGGCCGTTCCCCGGATTGGGCTACCCTTGAGGGTCACCCCTCCCCGCCGTCGCCTGCCGATGCGCGCGGCACCGAATCACGTCGTAAGGGTTCCTAGTACATGACTGTCGAATCGGTCTTCCCACGCCTGGAGGCCCTCCTCCCGCACGTCCAGAAGCCGATCCAGTACGTCGGCGGCGAGCTCAACTCGACCGTCAAGGACTGGGACGCCTGCGACGTCCGTTGGGCGCTGATGTACCCCGACGCCTACGAGGTCGGCCTGCCCAACCAGGGCGTCATGATCCTCTACGAGGTGCTCAACGAGCGCGAGGGCGTGCTGGCCGAGCGCACCTACAGCGTCTGGCCGGACCTCGAGGCGTTGATGCGCGAGCACGACGTCCCGCAGTTCACCGTGGACGCGCACCGCCCGGTGAAGGCCTTCGACGTGTTCGGCCTGTCGTTCTCCACCGAGCTCGGCTACACCAACATGCTGACCGCGCTCGACCTGGCCGGCATCCCGCTGGAGGCCAAGGACCGCACCGACGAGGACCCGATCGTCCTGGCCGGCGGCCACGCCGCGTTCAACCCCGAGCCGATCGCGGACTTCATCGACTGCGCGGTGGTCGGTGACGGCGAGCAGGCCGTGCTCGACATCACCGGGCTCGTCCGCGGCTGGAAGGCCGAGGGCCGCCCGGGCGGGCGCGACGAGCTGCTGCTGCGCCTGGCCCGCACCGGCGGGGTGTACGTGCCGAAGTTCTACGACGTGGAGTACCTGGCCGACGGCCGGATCGGCCGCGTCGTGCCGAACGCCCCGGGCGTGCCGTGGCGGGTGTCCAAGCACACCGTGATGGACCTCGACGAGTGGCCCTACCCGAAGCAGCCGCTCGTCCCGCTCGCGGAGACGGTGCACGAGCGGATGTCCGTGGAGATCTTCCGCGGCTGCACCCGCGGCTGCCGCTTCTGCCAGGCCGGCATGATCACGCGCCCCGTGCGGGAGCGAAGCATCACCGGCATCGGCGAGATGGTCGAGCGCGGGCTGAAGGCGACCGGCTTCGAGGAGGTGGGCCTGCTCTCGCTGTCCAGCGCCGACCACACCGAGATCGGCGACATCGCCAAGGGCCTGGCCGACCGCTACAGCGACGACAAGATCGGCCTGTCGCTGCCGTCCACCCGCGTCGACGCCTTCAACATCGACCTCGCCAACGAGCTGTCCCGCAACGGCCGCCGCTCGGGCCTCACCTTCGCCCCCGAGGGCGGCAGTGAGCGGATGCGCAAGGTGATCAACAAGATGGTGTCGGAGGAGGACCTGATCCGCACCGTCGCCACCGCCTACGGCAACGGCTGGCGCCAGGTGAAGCTGTACTTCATGTGCGGCCTGCCCACCGAGACCGACGAGGACGTGCTCCAGATCGGCGAGATGGCGAAGAACGTCATCCAGAAGGGCCGCGAGGTCACCGGCCAGAACGACATCCGCTGCACCGTCTCCATCGGCGGGTTCGTGCCCAAGCCGCACACCCCGTTCCAGTGGGCCCCGCAGCTGTCCGCCGAGGCCACCGACGCCCGCCTGGCCAAGCTGCGCGACTCGATCCGCGGCGACCGCAAGTACGGCAAGAACATCGGCTACCGCTACCACGACGGCAAGCCCGGCATCGTCGAGGGCCTGCTGTCGCGCGGCGACCGCCGCATCGGCGCCGTCATCCGCGCCGTCTACGAGGACGGCGGCCGCTTCGACGGCTGGCGCGAGCACTTCTCCTACGACCGCTGGATGGCCTCCGCCGAGAAGGGCCTGGCCAGCACCGGCGTCGACGTCGACTGGTACACCACCCGCGAGCGTACCTACGAGGAGGTGCTGCCCTGGGACCACCTGGACAGCGGCCTCGACAAGGACTGGCTCTGGGAGGACTGGCAGGACGCCCTGGAGGAGGTCGAGGTCGACGACTGCCGCTGGACGCCGTGCTTCGACTGCGGCGTGTGCCCGCAGATGGACACGGCCATACAAATCGGCCCGACGGGCAAGAAGATGCTTCCGCTGACGGTCGTCAACGCCGCTGGCCAGCAGAAATAGCCCGAAGCATGGGTGACACGGTCAGCGAGCTGTGTGACTTCCTTCACGGCCTTCCGGAGGGTGAGCGGGAGTTCGTTCTGGGCGCGCTCGGCATGATGCGCGCCCCGGGCGCCCCCGCCCACCACAGGGAGGCCCGGCAAGGCGGCCAGAGGACCCCTCTGCCCGCCGCCCGGAGTGCCCCGGGCATCGAGTCCTCGATCGAGTGGGTCTGAGAAGTCACAGGAGGCCCCCCTAGGGCTCTCTCAGGCCTTTCCGAGGCGGAGATCGACAGAAGCCCTCTGGCGTCGCTAGGGGGCTTCTGCGTGGCGCTCCTGGGGCCACATCGTCGCATCCCTGACGCTCACAACCACCTCAGGATTGTCCTCGCAGGCCGGACCGCGCAGGTTCGGTGCCTCTCAGCGCCTCAGCAAAAGCACGTTGATCGAACGTCTACACGCGCCTGGTGGACTCGGAGCACTGACCCCTTCGAGGTACTGGAGGTCCATCGTGATCAAGCGTGTAGTAGTCGGCGTGGCAGCAGCCGCGCTGTTCAGCTTGGGCACTGGTGTGGCGCTTGCAAACGCGGGCACGGAGAGCGCGGCACCCGGTTCGGCTAGCACGTCGGTTGCCTGGGTGTGCTCGACGTGTCACTACGCCAACACCGCCGCGTCCGGGTGGAAGGGCGACGCCAACGACGCTTCCGTCCAGGGCATCGTGGAGGCTTGGATCGGCCATGAGGAGCACCGCGCACTGGCGTCCGAACACTGGGGAGGCGACGCCGAGGGCGCAACAGTCCTGCCGACGCTGAAGCCCGAGACAACTCACTACCACGCTGCTGCATTTCCTTCGGAGGGGGAGGTGTGCGGGTGAGGCTGCCCGGGCTGATTCGATAAGCACCGAGAAGGCATTCGGTAGTAAAGCAAACTGCCCGGCCAGGCCCCTACGGCTGGCGGGGCACCTCCGCGGCCCGAGGGTCCCTCAGAGCCTCCTCAGGACGTCCTCGCAGGCCGGACGGCGCCGGGCCTCTCCGGCCGGTCATGGGAGTGCCCCATGGGGCCGGTGTCCTTCCCGCGGAGAGTCCAGGGCCCTCGGACCTCGGGGTCCCGGCCGGCGGCGTGCACCAGGAGCACCGCGGACTCGTCGCCCTCCGGGCTCTCTGCCTGGGCCTGGTCGAGCTCGTAGAGGATCATGATCTCTGCCATGCTTCGGTGGTGCGGCACGGCGTTCCATGCACGTTGGGCCCTGACTCTCAAGGCGGAAAAGGGCCAAGCCGGATGGCCTGGCCCTTCAATGTGTCCTGGGACCAATCAGCAGAGCCGGCTATGTGGCCGCCGTCGCGTCACCCAGAGCGGGCATGGTCACACGTAGGTCGGTACGTAGTTCCAGCAGTAAGCCGTGTTGCCATCCTGCCACTGCTGGAGCGAGGAGCCGGTGTCCGGTCCGACAATTCCATCGGGAGTTGACCCGATCCTGCTCTGGTAGTCCTTGATCTTGCTGAGGGTGTCGTTTCCGAAGACCCCGTCGGGGTTCAGGATGTTAATTGTCGGGCCATCTATTCGGACCTTCCAGTTGTTATACAGCAACTGAACGCACTTAACCGCCGGGCCGCTGTCGCCATATTGGATGTAGGGAACCCCCGGCTTGGCACTCGCTGACGAGGTGCCCGCCACCAGTAGTGCGGCAGCGCATGCGGCCACTATTCCGCCGCGGAGTGACGACTTCATCTGAACCTCCTGAAAAATTTGCACCACAAGATCACGCCGAAGGTGACTCCGACGTGGGCTGACCCTACTAGGGGCAGGTGTCGAAAAGTAGTCAGGGAGCTTCCGCCAGCAGTCAGTTACAGCGTCTCACGGCGCTGACCTGGGATTTGAGACATGGCTAGCCACCTCAGTTGAGACGTCCCACAAAGCCTGCCTGGGCCTGGTCCAGCTCAAGGAGCACGATGACCCCCGCCATGGTCCGAATGTGCAGGACTGCACGGATGGCCGCATTTTGATTTTCACTGGGTCCGGCCGATGTCTAGTCCGGTTATGTACTCGCTGCGTACGCTCGAAGCCAACTGCTCGTTGGCACGAGAGCCCGGGGGAGACGATGGCTCGCGAGGCAAGTCCTGGCCAGCTCATCGGGTGCCCGCGTGGCCTCGGTATCCACTTCCGAGCGATACCCGGTTGTTCTCAGCTACTCCCCATGAGTGACAGGTGTGCGGCGGCCGACTTGGACAGGCTCTCCAGGATGGCTTTGCCCTTCTCGGCCGTACCGAGTGACGGGCGGCCGATGATGCCGTTCTCGGTGTAGCCGGCCATGCCCAGGGTCAGGAGGTGGGGACGCTCCGGGGCGTCGTGGTCGTCGCCCTCGATGCCGTCGCGGACGAGGTGGGGAGCGCCGTGGAGGAGCAGGGACACTTCCAACTCGCCGCCGTGCATGTCCTCGGCACCTGAGCTCTCCAGGGCGGCCGCTTCGCGGGCCTGGTGCCAGTCCTCCCGAACGGGAAAGAGGGCGACGCGCGGGCTGTCGGTGTTGGCCTCCTGGACGACGTTCGAGAGGACGTAGTTGCCGCCGTGGCCGTTCACGATCAGGAGGCCGGGGACCCCGGACGCCTGGAGGGACTTCCATGTGTCGTTGATCACGGCGTAGAGCGTCGCGGCGCTGATGCTGACGGTGCCCGGCATGTGGGCGTGCTCGTGGGAACAGGACAGCGTGATGGGCGGCAGGAGGAACAGGTCGTAGTCGGCGGCGATCCGCTGGGCGATCAGGCTGGCGACGACGGTGTCCGTGGTGAGCGGCAAGTGGTCGCCGTGCTGCTCGAAGCTGCCGACTGGCAGCACGGCGACCTTGGCGCCGCGCCGGCGTTCGTCTGCGGAGGTGGCGGCCGTGATCAGTGCGTCCGTGGGCCCAGCCTCTCTCATCAGGTCGTCAGCGGTCGAGAGGGTTCGCCGTGCTCATCAGGGTCAAACGACCGGTGAACATGGCTACTTCGGGTATAGCGTGCCAGCGCTGAAGGGCCTTTCCAGCTGCGGACAGCTCGGACATCGTCCGGGCGGACTCGGTGTCGATGGCGATCGAGAGGGCTCGGCCGGCTGCGGCGGCGGCCTGTTCCGGCTCGCCGGACACGGCGTAGGCGCGTGCAAGCCGTGAGAGGTACACGCCCTGGTCGTTGCGGTAGATCGGCGGCAGGGATCGGAGTTCCGCCTCGAACATGCCCACGGCGGTGCGCGGGTCGCCGAAGTCGATCAGGCAGTTCGCACGCTGCATCTCGATGTAGGTCGGCGTGCAGTACGCCAGATCCAGCGCCTCGTCCGCGTGAGAGTCGTCCGGTACGGCGGCGAGTTCGTGGGCCTCGTCGAACTTTGCCTCGGCGAAGCGCGGGTTGCCCATGAGGGCATGGCCCTGGGCCTCCTGCTGTGCGGCCAGAGCCCGGATGCGGCGCGTGGCGCCGACCGAACGTTGGGCGGCTCGGGCGAGACTCACGGCCTTCTGGGCATTGCGCTGGGCGGTGGCCTGGTTGCTCTTCCGGAAGAGCACGTAAGCGGCCATGACGTCGTCGCCGCTCTCTTGGGCCCATTCCATAGCGCGGTCTGACCAATAGAGGGCCTCGTTGAAGTCCCCCAGGTCCTGGTTCAGCCAGCCAGGAACTCGGCGGTGCGGGCGCCGATCGTCAGGAGTTCGTCCCGGGCACGGCCGCCCGTGCTCTGCTGGAGGCGGTCGAGCAGTTCGACGTGTCGGGTCACCGCGTCGAGCGCATGACGGGAGCCGAGCAGGTTGGCGGCCTTGCAGTGGCTGGGCATGACCGTGCGCAGGTGGGCGACGAGGAACTCCGGGTCGATCGGCGCACGGAGGTCCTGGCTGCCGGCGGTCGGCGCCGGAGCGTGGCATCGAGGCTGTGTCGGTGCGCTCATGCAGTCCATTCCCGTGGACGGAACCCGGCTGGGCACGATGACCTGCATCGTCGCCCCGGAGGTGCGGATCGCGAACCGTGAGACCGGGGAGGTGAGGAAGGACCGTGAGGGGCAGACCGTGTACACGGTCGGTGTCGCGGTACGGCAGGACGGCCGGCGGGCCTCGATCATCGAGATCAGCGCGTCCGGCGAACCGGTCGGCGTCGTGGAGGGCGTGCGGGTGCACGTCACCGGCCTGACCGCCTTCTCGTGGGCGATGGGGGACCGGCACGGCCTGTCCTTCCGCGCTGACACGATCACCCCCGTCCCCGTCCCCGCTCCCGCGTCGGCCTCGCCTAAGGGTGGTGATGCCTGATGAGCACCGTCACCCGCGCGCGGCTCCGGCGTCTGCTGTGTGAGCTCGGTGACCTGGCCGACGAGGTCAGCCCGTTCGCCGCCGACAGCAGCGGCGCGCAGCTGTTCGACCAGATCGCGACCCTCGCCGCCAAGGCCGCCGGCCAGGCCCGTGATCTGGAGACCGAGGCCCACAACACCGCGATGGAGAACGGGGGCCGGCCGTGATCCTCGCCCAGCTCCTCTGGGTGCCTGCTGGCCACGGTGCTCATCCTGCTCGCCACGGCCCCGGGGCTGCGGCGCAGCTACCCCTACATCTGGTGGTGCGTGCTCGGCTACCCGGTCACCGTGATCCGGGTCCGGCTCACCTGGCGTCGGCTGACAACGAACCTCGGCCTCGCGGTGGCCAAGCGTCCCGGGCGGGCGTTGCTCGGCGACCTGGTGGTGAGGGGTGATCCCCTCAAGCCGGTTCCGCCCCGCCTGGGCGTGCCGAAGCTGTGGCGTGGTGGCCTGGACGTGGCGGTGCGGATGCACCCGGGGCAGGTGCCGGACCACTTCCTGTCCGCCGTGGAGGCGCTGACGCACGCCTGGCGGGTTCACGCGGTCCGGCTGTTCTCGGACGAGCGCGGGTTCGTGACCCTGTCGGCTCTGGCCTGGGACCCGCTGTGGGCGCCGGTCGTGCCGTACCAGTTGAAGCAGCGCGTGTTGCGGGCGGTGGTTGGGCTGCTGGAGGACGGCCGGGCCTGGGTGATCGACTTCCGGCGCGCGCCGCACTGGCTGATCGTCGGCGCGACCCGCTCGGGCAAGTCCACCCTGATCGCCTCCCTGGTGAAGGAACTTGCCCCGCAGCGGGTCGCCCTGTTCGGCATCGACCTCAAGGGCGGCATTGAGCTCTCGCTGTTCGAGGACCGCTTGTCGGCGCTGGCGTCCACCCGGGCCGAGGCGGCGAGGCTCCTGGCCGAACTGGTCGCTGAGACTGAGGCGCGGATGCAGTTGTGCCGATCGGTCGGGGCCCGGTCGATCTGGGACCTGCCCGCCAAGGCCCGGGTGCTGCCTGTCGTCCTGATCGTCGACGAGGTCGCGGAGCTGTACCTGATGGCCACGTGGGAGGACAAGGCAGAGGTCGGCGAGATCTCCACGAACCTCCTGCGCCTGTCCCAGCTCGGCGCGGCCCTCGGAGTCCACCTGATTATCGCGGGGCAACGCGTCGGCTCGGACCTCGGCCCCGGGGTCACGGCCCTGCGGGCGCAGTTGGCCGGCCGGGTCTGCCACCGGGTGAGCGACGCGGGGACGGCGGAGATGGTGCTGGGCGACCTCAACAAGAACGCCTTGGAGGCAGCACAACGGATCACCCTCGCCGAACAGGGCGTCGCCATCACCGCCGACACCGACGGTCGGTGGACCCGGGCCCGCTCCATCCACGTCACTCCCGACCAGGCTCGTCCCCCCGGCCGAGCCACCGCACACATGGCTCGGCCGGGGCCCGGCGACCCCTGGCCCTGGAGACACCCACCATGACCCGTAACAACCCCTACACCGACCCCACCGCACGCCGCGCCCTCCTCGACCGGGAGGCGCGGATGCGCCAACTTCCTCTCATTGAGCGAGACTTGGTCCGCCTCGGCGAGATGCCCGACCTCAACCGCTGGCTCGACCAGATCCGCGCCACCGGCGGCTGCGCCCAACCGATCTACCTCACCGGCAGCACCACCACCCTCGACGCCGAGACCCGCGAGGTCCTGCGCCACTACTCGACCGGCACCGAACCCGGCGGCCGGCTCCCGATCCGCTGCCGCAACCGCCGGGCCACCCGCTGCGCACCCTGCTCCCGCGAGCACAGCGGCGACACCTTCCACGTGGTCCGCTCCGGCCTCATCGGCGGCAAGGGCGTCCCCGACACCGTGCGGACGCACCCGCGTCTGTTCGTCACCCTGACCGCGCCTTCGTTCGGCCCGGTCCACCGCGCCGACGACTGCCACCCCGCCCGGCGCCGACGCTGCGAACACGGCGGCCACCACGGCTGCGGCCGAACCCACCCCGACACGGACCCGCTCATCGGACAGCCGCTCTGCGCCGACTGCTACGACTACCCCGGCCACATCCTGTGGAACGTCATGGCCCCGGCGTTATGGAAGGCCTTCCGCGACAACCTCTACCACCACATCGCCGCAGGGGCTGGCATAGGCCGGACGCAGGTGCGCACCCTGGTTCGGGTCTCGGCCACCAAGGTCGCCGAGTACCAGAAGCGCGGCGCCGTCCACTTCCACGCCGTCATCCGCTTTGACGGGCCCGACGGACCCACATCGCCACCCCCGCCCTGGGCCACCCCGGACCTCCTCCTGGAGACGGTCCACTCCGCGGCTTCCGCCGTCGCGCTGCCGTGCCCCGACTCGGAGGCTTACAGCGGCGGACGGCTCAGCTTTGGTACTCAGCTCGACGCGCATCCCCTCACCAACGGGGACGGCGGACGGCTCACGGACGACGCGGTAGCCGCCTACGTCGCCAAATACACCAGCAAGAGCGCCGAAACCGCCGGGGCCGCCGACCGCCGCATCACGTCGCTGGCAGAGATACGGACGCTGCGCGTCAACCCGCACGTCAGGGCCCTCATCGCCACCGCCTGGCGCCTCGGGGGCCTGCCCGAACTGCGCCACCTACGCCTGCGCACCTGGGCCCACATGCTCGGATACCGCGGCCACTGCCTCACCAAGACCCGCGCCTACTCCACCACCTACGGCCAACTCCGTGCCGCCCGTGCCGAACATGCCCGCGCCGTCGCCGCCGGCCGGGACCTGTACGCCGACTGGGACACCGGGACGACGGTCGACGCCGCATGGCGCTTCGTCGGGTCCGGTCACAGTCCGGGGGAAGCGCTCATCGCTGCGGGTATCGCGGAGGACCTTACGACCAACCGTGAGGTGGCCCGCGACGCCGCGGGGCTCTCTGACCGGCGCCGGGAAGTGCCGTGACGGTTCGTCCCGCCACGCCGGGCACGACCCCTCTGGCGGGAAGCTCTGCCGAGCGGGCTTCGGAGCAAGCGCGCGCGCCGGTCATCAGGAGCGAGATCGTCATCGTGGACGACGAAGGCAACGAGGAGCCCTACGACCCGACGCGGCACTGACGACGACAGCCCCCGGCTCTGATGTCGGGGGCTGTCGCACGTCTCCTTGTCTGTTCAGATCTTTCCGGCGGAGTGGTCTTCCTTGATGACCAGGCGGTCCCGGTAGTCCTTGGGGATCATGAGCCTCAGCTTCACCTCGGGTGCGCGCTGGCCCTTGATTTTGGTGCGGGTGACCTCGCAGCGGACGCCCACCCTCAGGAGGTCGGCCGACATGGCCTCGATGCCGCCTTCCTCCCAGGTCTGTCGGAACGTCTTGCCGTTGGCCACGTTCACCCACCGGTCTTCCGTGGTCGCGGGGTCGATCTCCCCGAGCTCAGCGATCAGTTTGTCCAGGGTCTCCTCAGCCTGCTCGCGGGTGAATCGGGTCTTCGAGAACCGGCCGCCGGGCTCAAGTTCCTTCATGTAATAGGCGACGGACTCTTCAAGCTGGGCCACCTTCGCGCGGGCCTCGGCGCCTCGCGCGTACTCCCGGACCTGTACAGGCTCGTCGCCGAGGACGGACAGCACGTCACTGACGAGCTTGGCGTTGATCGCATCAGGGTTGGGGGAGCCCAGGCCTCCGGCCTTGCATCCCTGGCACCGCAGGTACGCGTACATCCGGTCTTTGACGCGGTTCCTCTGCACGGTCATGTTCGTCTTGCAGTCGGCGCAGATGAAGACGCCGAGGAACTTCGTAGCGCTGCCCGGCTGCCGCTGAGGCTGGTTCTTGCTGCGCTTGTCGAGGTCGGCCTGGAACTCGTAGAACTCGTCGTCCTCGAAGATCGCCTCGGCGACCCCGATGGGCTTCCCGTTCTTGTCCAGGACGAGCTTGGACCGGCGGACGCCGCCCGTCTTGTCCTCCTCGACGCGGTAGCCCATCAGCGCCGGGTTGCGCAGTTGGCGGCGGAGGGTGGTGGGGGTGAGGCCGTCGCTGGCGAGACCGGCGCGCTTGAGCAGCGTGACCATGCGGCGGGCGGACACGCCGCGGCGGGCCAGGCGCCGGCACCAGTGCAGGGCCTTGTGGGCGTCGGCCTCTATAACAAGGACGACGTTCTCGTCCTCGTCCTCGGCCGTGGTGTAGCCGAAAGCCGGCTTGCCGACGAGCCAGGCGGACTGGGTCTTGGCGTAGTCCCAGAGGCTCGCGACGCGCGTGCTCGTGTTGGTGGCCTCGATCTCCGCGATGCCGCCGATCAGCGTGACCATGATCTTGCCGACCACGGTGGTCAGGTCGATCGAGTCGTGCTTGGAGACCAGGTTCTTCCCGTACTTCAGCGCCCAGTCGATCATCGCGTTCAGGTCGGAGAGCCGGCGGATGAAGCGGTCGAGCTTCCAGAACAGGAGGACGTCGAACTCCGGCGCCCGGTTGTTCAGCCAGTCGCCCAGCTGCTTCCGCTTCCACGGCGGCACCTTCGTCGCGGAGACGTTGAGGTCGCTGGCGACGCCGACGACGCGGCAGCCCCGGTTCAGGGCCTCGCGGCGAAGGTCGAGCTCTTGGCGGACGGGGGAGGTGGTGTCCTCCGTCAGCACGGACAGCCGGACGGAGAGCAGCGCCCGGGGCGCGTCCGCCGGAAGTGCGGCCTCGGCTCTCTTCAGCTCTTCCAACAGGGCCAGATCCGCGGCGGTCCACTCGGCTTCGACCGTGTACGCCTTCTGTTGCGCGCTGCGTGCTGTGCGGGTGCGCTTCGCCATGCCGGTGACCCCTGTCGACAGTTTTAGACCTGTCGCCATTTAGCCTCAGATGGACCTCCAGATCCCACCGGCAAGAAGTTGCTGCCGCTGAGCGTCGTCAACAAGTAGTCCTTTCGCGCGCCGCGACCCCCGGTTGGACCCGTTCCGGCCGGGGGTCGTCGGTGTGCGGCTGACCAGGGGCGGAACGAGGGGGGTGACGGGGCGCGTACCCTTTGAGGTGACAGAGTCCGGACAGCGGCGGCAGCCGCCGCGCCGGACGGGGACAACTGACTAAGGACTGAGCGACCCTGGCACGCCGTACGCCCGACGGTCCGCCGCCCGCGCCCACGGTGCAGCGGATCCGTCTCCGCTACACGAAGCGCGGCCGGCTCCGCTTCACCAGCCACCGCGACTTCCAGCGCGCCTTCGAGCGCGCTCTTCGCCGGTCCGCCGTGCCGATGGCCTATTCGGCCGGCTTCACTCCGCACCCGAAGGTGTCCTACGCCAACGCGGCCCCGACCGGGGTGGCGAGCGAGGCGGAGTACCTGGAGATCGGCCTGGCCGCTCTCCGTGACCCCGAGGAGCTGCGGGCGCAGCTGGACGGGTCGCTGCCGACCGGCCTGGACGTGATCGACGCGGTCGAGGTCCGGACGCCGAACTTCGTGGAGCGCCTGGAAGCCTCCGAGTGGCTGGTCCGGCTGGATGGTGTCGAGCCGCAGGAGGCGGCCCGCGCGGTCGCGGTGTTCCTCGCCGCGGAGCGGGTGGAGGTGGAACGCCTGACCAAGAACGGCGTGCGGGTATTCGACGCGCGCGGTGCGGTGGCGGCGCTCGACGTTCTCCCGCCGCAGGTCGACGGCGGTGCGGACACGGTGGTCGAAGCGGACCGCGATGTTCGGACCGGCCGTCCCTGTGCGATACTGCGCCTGGTAGTACGACACGCCACACCCGCCGTACGACCCGACGACGTATTGTCCGGTCTCCGTGCGACGGCCGACCTGGCGCCGCCGGTCCCCGCAGAGGTGACCAGGCTGGCGCAGGGGCCGCTCGACGAGGGGACCGGCACGGTGACCGACCCGCTGGCGCTCGACCGCGCCGCGGCCCCGGCCGGCTGACCGCCGCCAGGGTTCGCGGGGCCGCGTCCGCCTGACGGGCGGAGGCCGGGTCCAGTGCCTCACTGGACCCGACGGTCCTCCAGGTTCCCGCGGCTCCCCAGGGGAGCGAGCGTCGTCGCAGCACAGGCCGGCCACCTGAGGCCCGCCGACCAGGACGGTCGGTGGGCCCGGGAACCCCGTCCGGGAGCCACCCGGGGTTGGGGAACGGCGCAGCTTGGGAAAACCTCAGAAGACTGGTCAGACCAGAAGACTTTTCGACACCCCACTGAGCGTGGGGCGCCGAGCGAGACTACGAGCCCCTGTGCGGCCTCGCGTCCGCGCGGCGGCACCGTGAAAGGGTCCGGGCCGAGCATCGTCGCGATGCCGGTCGGCCACCGGTGCCGTGCCGTGCCCGGATGTGGAGCCCGGGGGCCTGACGGGAGATCCACCCGCATGCTCGATAACACCGATCCGCAGCAGAACGCGGCAACGGAACAGAACGAGAACGCCGCGAACGGCGGCGAGGGCGCGTCCGCGCCTCCGCGTCGCCGTCGCCGTGCGGTGTCCCGCCCGGCGGGCACCCCGCAGGGCGCGGCCGCCGAGACGGCCGAGACGGTCATCCCGGCCGAGGCGCCGACGGCGGAGACTGCTCCGGCCGTCGCCCCGGAGGCGGCTCCGGCAGCCGAGAAGCCGGTTCGGGCCCGCCGCACCCGCAAGCGCGCCGAGGCCCCCGCCGGGGCGCCGGAGGCGACCCCGAGCGTGGCCGCCGAGGCGCCCGCCGTCGAGAAGACGGCCGAGAAGGCGACCGAGGAGACGGTCGAGAAGGCCGCTGAGCCGGCCGCTGAGAAGGACGAGAAGGCGGAGAAGCCCGTCCGGGCCCGCCGCACCCGCAAGCGCGCCGAGGCCCCCGCCGGGGCGCCGGCCGCCGCTGAGGTCCCGGCCGCTGAGCCGGCCGTCGCGGCGCCCGCCGTCGAGGCCCCCGCCGCCGAGCCGGTCGCCGAGGAGGCCCCCGCGGCTCCGGCCCGCCGGGCCCGTCGTCGCCGCGTGGTCGAGGCCGCGCCGGTCGTCGAGGCCCCGGTCGAGGAGCCGGCCGTCGAGGAGCCCGCCGAGGAGGAGCCGGTCGAGGAGGCCGTGGCCGTCCAGCCCGAGCCGGTCGTCCGGCCCGAGCCGGCCGCCGAGCCGACCCACCGGGTGCGCCGCCGTGCGGTCCGCCCGTCCACCGCGATCTTCCAGGCCCCGGTGTTCCAGGAGCCGGCCCCCTTCGTCGCGCCCGCCGCGCAGCAGCAGCCCGCGACCGCGGCCGCGCCGGCGTCGGCGCCGGTCGAGGCCCCGGCCGCCGAGCGCGAGGAGGACGAGTTCGAGTACAGCGGCGTCGGCCGCCGCCGCCGGGTGCGCACCTCGGTGCGGGTGCAGCCGCCGAGCCGTTCGAAGGCCGCGGAGAAGGCCAAGGCCGCGGAGAAGGCCAAGCCGGCCGAGAAGGCCGTCGAGAAGGCCGCGGTCGTCCAGAAGGCCAAGGTCGTCGAGAAGGCCGCCGAGGCCCCGGTCGAGGCGCCCGCCGTCGAGGCCCCCGTCGCCGGTCCGGAGACCGAGGGCGAGTGGGAGGACGACGGCCGTCCGTCGCGCCGTCGCCGCCGGGGTGGCCGTCGCCGTCGCCGTGGCGAGGCCGAGGAGTTCGAGGCCGAGGTCGTCGAGACCGGGCAGCCCGCCGCCGAGGAGTCGGCCGCGGACGTCGAGGAGGAGGGCGAGGAGGACGACGACCTGGCCGCCGGTCTGTCCTCGTCCCGTCGCCGTCGTCGCCGTCGCCGCCGCAGCGGTGAGGCCGGCGCCGTCGAGGTCGCCGAGACCACCGAGGACGGCGTCCGCACGGTGGTGAAGGTGCGCGAGCCGCGCCGCCGTTCCACCGAGCCGTCCTTCGACCCGGACGAGGTGCAGTCCATCAAGGGCTCGACCCGCCTGGAGGCGAAGAAGCAGCGCCGCCGCGAGGGCCGCGAGCTGGGCCGCCGCCGGGTGCCGATCATCACCGAGGCCGAGTTCCTGGCCCGCCGCGAGTCGGTCGAGCGCGTCATGGTGGTGCGCCAGAACGGCCAGCGGACCCAGATCGGCGTCCTGGAGGACGGCGTGCTGGTCGAGCACTACGTCAACAAGGAGCAGGCCACCTCGTACGTCGGCAACGTCTACCTGGGCAAGGTCCAGAACGTGCTGCCGTCGATGGAGGCCGCCTTCGTCGACATCGGCAAGGGCCGCAACGCCGTGCTGTACGCCGGCGAGGTCAACTTCGGTGCGCTGGGCGGCCACGGCGGCCCGCGCCGGATCGAGTCGGTGCTGAAGTCCGGCCAGTCCGTGCTGGTGCAGGTCTCCAAGGACCCGATCGGCCACAAGGGCGCCCGTCTGACCAGCCAGATCTCGCTGCCCGGCCGCTACCTGGTGTACGTGCCCGAGGGCTCGATGACCGGCATCTCGCGCAAGCTCCCCGAGAACGAGCGCGCCCGGCTGAAGCAGATCCTCAAGAAGATCGTCCCGGACGACGCGGGCGTCATCGTGCGCACCGCCGCCGAGGGCGCCTCCGAGGAGGAGCTGACCCGCGACGTCCAGCGGCTGCAGCAGCAGTGGGAGGACATCCAGAAGAAGGCCGCGACCGGCAACGCCCCCGCGCTGCTGTACGGCGAGCCGGACATGACCGTCCGGGTCGTCCGCGACATCTTCAACGAGGACTTCACCAAGGTCATCGTCTCCGGCGACGAGGCGTGGAGCACCATCCACGACTACGTCTCCAACGTGGCCCCGGACCTCGCCGAGCGGCTCCAGCGGTGGACCTCCGAGGTGGACGTGTTCGCCACCTACCGGATCGACGAGCAGCTGATGAAGGCGCTGGACCGCAAGGTCTGGCTGCCCAGCGGCGGTTCGCTGGTGATCGACCGCACCGAGGCGATGGTCGTCATCGACGTCAACACCGGGAAGTTCGTCGGCCAGGGCGGCAACCTGGAGGAGACGGTCACCCGCAACAACATCGAGGCGGCCGAGGAGATCGTGCGCCAGCTGCGGCTGCGCGACCTCGGCGGCATCATCGTGATCGACTTCATCGACATGGTGCTGGAGTCCAACCGGGACCTGGTGCTGCGCCGCCTGCTGGAGTGCCTGGGACGGGACCGGACCAAGCACCAGGTGGCCGAGGTCACCTCGCTGGGCCTGGTCCAGATGACCCGCAAGCGGGTCGGCCAGGGCCTGCTGGAGTCCTTCTCCGAGTCGTGCGTGCACTGCAACGGTCGCGGCGTGATCGTCCACATGGAGCAGCCGAGCGCCCACGTCCACGCCCCGGCCGTGTCGGCCGAGGCGGCCTCGGGCGGCGGCAAGCGCCGTCGCCGGGGCAAGGGCGGGGCGGTCCAGGAGGAGCCGCAGGCCGTCGAGGTCGAGGTGGCCGAGGCCGTCGTCGAGCTGCCGGCCGAGCCGGTGCGCGAGGAGATCGAGGGCCAGCTGGCCCTGGAGGTCCCGGGTGCCGAGGAGCCGGCCGCGGAGGAGGCCCCGGCCGCCCCGGCGGACCTGGTCGAGATCCCGGCCGCCCCGGCGGCTCCGGCCGGCCGCACCCGCCGCCGCGCGGTGCGCAAGGCGACGGCTCCGGCCGGCGTGCCGGGCGAGGCCGAGATCGTGGTGCTGCAGGCGCGGGCCGACGCGGCCCTGGAGGCGGCCCTGGAGGCCGCCGCCCCGGCTGCCGTGGCCCCCGAGGCCGTGGAGGCCGTGGAGGCCGCCACCGAGGCGCCGGCCGAGCCGGTGGCGGTCGAGGAGGCCGTGGTCGTCGAGGCCGCCGCCCCGGAGGCCGTCGAGGCTCCGGCGGAGGAGGCCGCGGCGACCGGGACCCCGGCCGCCGAGGCCGAGGAACCGGCCGCGGAGGAGGCCCCGGCGCCCAAGAAGCGGGCCGCCCGCAAGACCGCCGCGAAGAAGACCGTCGCCAAGAAGACGACCACGGCGGCCAAGAAGACCACCGCCCGCAAGACCGCGACCAAGCGGACGAGCGCGGCGGCCAAGAAGGCGGCGGCCGCCGAAGGTGATACGGCGGCCGAGTAGTGCCCACGCGCCCGGGGCGGGACTTCTCCCGCCCCGGGCCGTACGGGCCGGTTTGCCCCCGGGGCGGCCGGTCCGTATTCTTGACCACTGGCGTGTCTACGCCACGCTCCCGAGCACATCACCTTCCCGAGGCGCCGCGTTCGCGCGGCACGGGCGGGGAGAGGCCCCTGTGTCCGTACCCAGGTGGCTGGCGTCGGGGGTTCAGACCGAGTAAGGAAAGCAGGTACCGCATGTACGCGATCGTTCGCGCAGGCGGCCGCCAGCACAAGGTCGCCGTCGGCGACGTGCTGGAGATCGACCGTATCGAGGCCAAGCCGGGTGACTCGGTCGAGCTCTCGACCATCCTGATCGTCGACGGCGAGGCCGTCACCTCGGACCCGTGGGTCCTGGCCGGCGTGAAGGCTCACGCCGAGGTGGTCGACCAGACCAAGGGTGACAAGATCGTCATCCTGCGCTACAAGAACAAGACCGGCTACCGCCGTCGCCAGGGTCACCGTCAGAAGCACACCGCGGTGCGCATCACCAGCATCGACTCGGTCAGCAAGTAAGGGGATAGCGAGATATGGCACACAAGAAGGGCGCAAGCTCTACCCGTAACGGCCGTGACTCGAACGCCCAGCGCCTCGGCGTGAAGCGCTTCGGCGGCCAGGTCGTCTCCGCCGGCGAGATCCTCGTCCGCCAGCGCGGCACCCACTTCCACCCGGGTGCGGGCGTCGGTCGCGGTGGCGACGACACGCTGTTCGCGCTGAACGCCGGCGCGGTGCAGTTCGGCACCCGCCGCGGCCGCAAGGTCGTCAACATCGTGGCCGTCGAGGCCTGAGTCACACCAGACTCACAGTGAAGGGTGGGCCGGGATGATCCGGTCCACCCTTCGCGCTTTACGCAGGTAGAAGCAGACTTTCGCACACTGGAGGCACACCATGACCACCTTCGTGGACCGCGTCGAACTTCACGTCGCCGCGGGTAACGGGGGCCACGGCTGCGCCTCCGTGCACCGGGAGAAGTTCAAGCCGCTCGGCGGCCCGGACGGCGGCAACGGCGGGGAGGGCGGCAGCGTCATCCTCACCGTCGACGCGCAGATCACCACCCTGCTCGAGTACCACCACTCGCCCAAGCGCAAGGCCACCAACGGCAAGCCCGGCGCGGGCGGCCACCGCACCGGCGCGGACGGCGAGGACCTCGTCCTGCTGGTGCCGGACGGCACCGTGGTGCTGGACAGGCAGGGCAACGTGCTGGCCGACCTGGTCGGGCACGGCACCAGCTTCGTCGCCGCCCAGGGCGGCCGCGGCGGCCTCGGCAACGCGGCGCTGGCCTCGGCCCGCCGCAAGGCGCCCGGCTTCGCGCTGCTCGGCGAGCCCGGCGAGGCCCGGGACATCGTCATGGAGCTCAAGTCCGTCGCCGACGTGGCCCTGGTGGGCTACCCGAGCGCCGGCAAGTCCTCGCTGATCTCGGTGCTCTCCGCGGCCAAGCCGAAGATCGCGGACTACCCGTTCACCACCCTGATCCCCAACCTCGGCGTGGTCACCGCGGGCGACACCGTCTACACCATCGCCGACGTGCCCGGCCTGATCCCCGGCGCCAGCCAGGGCCGCGGCCTCGGCCTGGAGTTCCTGCGGCACGTCGAGCGCTGCTCGGTGCTGGTGCACGTGCTGGACTGCGCCACCCTGGAGCCCGGCCGCGACCCGCTGACCGACCTGGAGACCATCGAGGCCGAGCTGGCCGAGTACGGCGGCCTGGACGAGCGCCCGCGCCTGGTCGCGCTCAACAAGGTGGACGTGCCGGACGGCCAGGACATCGCCGACCTCACCCGGGAGTCCCTGGAGGAGCGCGGCTACCGGGTGTTCGAGGTCTCCGCGGCCTCCCGCAAGGGCCTGCGCGAGCTGAGCTTCGCGCTGGCGCAGATCGTCGCCGAGGCGCGCGCGGCCAAGCCGGTCGAGGAGTCGACCCGGATCGTGCTGCGCCCCAAGGCCGTTGACGACGCCGGCTTCACCATCACCGAGGAGGACGGCGCCTTCCGCATCCGCGGCACCAAGCCGGAGCGCTGGGTCCGCCAGACCGACTTCTCCAACGACGAGGCCGTCGGCTACCTCGCCGACCGGCTGGCCCGCCTCGGCGTCGAGGACAAGCTGTGGAAGGTCGGGGCGCACGAGGGCGACACCGTCATCATCGGCCCGGACGAGAACGCCGTCGTCTTCGACTGGGAGCCGACCATGGCCGCCGGCGCCGAGATGCTCGGCCGTCGCGGTGAGGACCACCGCTTCGAGAACCCGCGCCCGGCGGTCGACCGCCGCCGCGAGAAGCAGAAGGGCAAGGACGCGGCCGAGGCCGAGTTCCTCGCCTTCGAGGCGCTCTCCAGCGGCCGCCAGGCCTCCATCGAGGGCGACGACGAGGACTGACCGGACGGGCCCCCGGGCCTACCGGCACGAGCGGCCCCCGCCACCCTTCGAGGTGGCGGGGGCCGCTCGCGTGCTCACGGCCGACGGGGCGTCACTTCGTCCAGGAGGCCTGGAGCTTCAGCAGGTCGGTGAGGTCGGTGTAGCCGACCGCGACCGGGGCGGTGCCGGTGGTGGCGATGATGATGCAGCCCTTGGCCTCGACGCCCTTCGTGACGCCCTGGAACTTCGCCCCCGTGCACTTGGGCAGCGGGTTGGCGGCGTTCATGACGTTCAGGCCCTTCTGACCGGTGTTGTCGAAGACGACGAACTTCGAGTCCGGGGCGGTGAAGGAGAGGCTGGCGTCCCCGAGGTTCTTGATGGTGTAGCTCACGTACATCGGGGTGCGGCCCTCCAAACCGGTGGTGGGGACCTTCGCGGCGGTCAGCTCCTGGAGCGAGCCGGCCTCGACACCGGTGACGGTGATCTCCAGCTTGGTGGCGACCTTGGAGGTCTTGTCGGCGAAGTCCACGGTCGCGGGCCGGCCGACCTTCACCGCGGTGGCGGCCGCGGGCACGGCGCCGCCCGCGCCACCGCCCGTGGCACCGGCCGTCCCGGCCCCGGGGGCCGCGCTGGTCGGGGCCGCGGGCGAACCGCCGGTCGCCGCGCCGCCCGTGGCCGAACCGCCGGTCGCGGCCCCGGAGGCGGCGGTGGTCGGCGCCGGCGCCGCGCCGGTGGCGCCGCCCGCCCCGGCCGGGGTGTCCGTGCTGTCCGGACCGCAGGCCGCGAGCGACAGGGCGGTGGCCGCCGCCAGGGCGGCGACGGTCAGCTTGGTGGTGTACGAACGCATGGTGCGCTTTCTCCCGGGCGCGCGGCCGCGAACCGTTGCCGGCCTGCCCAGTGCGGCGCCGCCCCGATGACAGGAACGTCGAAGACGAATGGGTTCAGCGGGCAAGAAGCCGTCCCCCGATCTGGCTTGCGGTCAGGGACCATACCAGCCATCCGGGTTGGCGGCCGGGCTGTGGCGACGCCGTGACCAGGGCGGGTCCAGCCGGTGAAACACCCTGCGGGCGACCTGCGCGGATCGCGTAGATTTCGGGGGTGGCGGCCCCGGGCCGGGCCCGCCGCACCCGCACCACACCGGAAGGGCGTACAGCGAGATGAGCGAGGACTCACTGCGCGAGGAGGTGCTGACCGCGCGGCGGATCGTCGTCAAGGTCGGCTCCTCCTCGCTCACCACGGCGGCCGGCGGCCTGGACGCCGACCGGGTCGACGCCCTGGTGGACGCGCTCGCCAAAGCACGCAGCCGCCCGGAGGCGCCCGAGGTCGTCCTCGTCTCCTCCGGCGCCATCGCCGCCGGGCTCGCCCCGCTCGGCCTGGACCGGCGGCCCAAGGACCTGGCCCGCCAGCAGGCCGCCGCCAGCGTCGGCCAGGGCCTGCTGGTCGCCCGCTACACCGCCTCCTTCGCCCGGTACGGCATCCGGGTCGGCCAGGTGCTGCTCACCGCCGAGGACGCCAGCCGGCGCGCCCACTACCGCAACGCCTACCGCACCCTCGACCAGCTGCTGGCGATGGGGGCGATGCCGATCGTCAACGAGAACGACACTGTCGCCACCGCCGAAATCAAGTTCGGGGACAACGACCGGCTGGCCGCGCTGGTCGCCCATCTGGTCCGGGCCGACCTGCTCGTGCTGCTCTCCGACGTGGACGGCCTCTACGACGGCGACCCGGCCCGCCCCGGCAGCAGCCGGATCGACCGGGTGAGCGGCCCGCACGACCTCGACGGCGTCGAGATCGGCAGCGCGGGCAAGGCCGGCGTCGGCACCGGCGGCATGGTCACCAAGGTCGAGGCGGCCCGGATCGCCACCGGCGCGGGCATCCCGGTGGTGCTCACCGCCGCCAGCCAGGCCGCCGACGCGCTGGCCGGCCGGCCCACCGGCACCCTCTTCCTGCGCACCGGCAGCCGCACCTCCGACCGGATGCTCTGGCTGGCCCACGCGAGCAGCCCGCGCGGCGCCCTGCACCTGGACGCGGGCGCCGTCACGGCCGTCGTCTCCGGCGGCGCCTCGCTGCTGCCCGCCGGGGTCACCAAGGTCGACGGGGAGTTCACCGCGGGTGATCCGGTGGACCTTCTTGCCGAAAACGGCCACATCGTGGCGCGCGGACTGGTCAACTTTGATGCGAGGGAGTTGCCCCGCCTGCTCGGCCGGTCCACCCGCGACCTGGCCCAGGAGTTCGGCGCCGCGTACGAGCGTGAGGTCGTCCACCGCGACGACCTGGTCGTTCTGCGCGGCTGACCGGCCGGTGTGCCGGTGCCGGCCCGCCGGCGGAGTGCGGTCGGTGGACCGCTGCGTACGGGGAGAGGCCCGGCCGCGGGCGAGGAGGGGCGCAGCCGTACCGGTCGGCCGCGGGCCGGCGGGGCCGGTGTGGGGGACGACACGACATCGCCGAACAGGAGGCCGCCGGTGGAACGCAGGCGCGAGGCAGCGCTGACCGCAGGGACGGCGGGCCGGCGGCTGACCAGCATCGACGGCGGCCGCGGGGACGGCCCCGCCGAGCCGGCCGGTCCGCCGCCGCAGGGGCCCGGCGGGGTGCGCGGGCTGCGGCCGCGGCGTGCCGACGCGGGGGAGCCGCCCACCGTGCCCGAGCAGGCCCGGCTCTGGCACGTGGTGCTGAGCGTGTCCGGGCAGGTCACCCCGCTGTCCTCGCTGCGCGCCTCGCTGGAGCGGCTGGCGCACGACCACTCGTTCTTCCTCACCGCCCGGTACGCCGCCGACCACGCCGAGATCCGGTACTGGGAGCAGGCCCGGGACCTGCACGACGCGGCGGCGATCGCGCTGCGGCTGTGGGGCGAGCACAAGGTCACCGCGAACCTGCCGCCGTGGGAGATCGTCGGCCTGGAGGTGGTCGACCGGGCGACGTACCACAAGCGGGTGGCGGAGGGCTTCGGCGATCCGCCGCCGCACCTGGGCGGGGTGCACCCGTACTGAGCGTCCGGACGCCGTCTCACCGGGCGAAATGGCCGCTCGGCGGGCTCGGCGCAGTCGCTACCCTTGGCGCATGACCAGCGACCTCGCCACCGCCGACAGCCCCGTCCTCGCCGTAGCGCGCCGAGCCCGGGAGGCGGCCGCCGCGCTCGCCCCGCTGCCGCGCAAGGCGAAGGACGCCGCGCTGCTGGCGATCGCGGACGCCCTGGTGGCCCGCAGTGCCGAGATCACCGCCGCCAACGCCGAGGACGTGGCCCGGGCCCGCGAGGCCGGCACCGCCGAGTCGGTGATCGACCGGCTGAGCCTCGACGACGAGCGGATCGCCGCGATCGCGTCCGACGTGCGCGACGTCGTCGGCCTGCCCGACCCGGTCGGCGAGGTGCTGCGCGGCTACACGCTGCCCAACGGCCTGGACGTGCGCCAGGTGCGGGTGCCGCTCGGCGTGGTCGGCATCATCTACGAGGCCCGGCCGAACGTCACGGTGGACGCCGCCGCGCTCTGCCTCAAGTCCGGCAACGCGGTGCTGCTGCGCGGCTCCGCCTCCGCCTACCGCTCCAACACCGCGCTGGTCGCCGTCCTGCGGGATGCCGTCGCCGAGGCCGGGCTGCCCGCCGACGCCGTCCAGCTCGTCCCGGGCGAGAGCCGGGACTCCGTCCAGGAGCTGATGCGCGCCCGCGGCCTGGTCGACGTGCTGATCCCGCGCGGCGGTGCCTCGCTGATCCGCACCGTGGTCGAGGGCTCGACCGTGCCGGTGATCGAGACCGGCACCGGCAACTGCCACGTCTACGTGGACGCGCAGACCGACCTGGCGATGGCCGTCGGCATCCTGCTGAACTCCAAGGCGCAGCGGGTCAGCGTCTGCAACGCCGCCGAGACGCTGCTGGTCCACCAGGACGTCGCGGACGCCTTCCTGCCGCTCGCGCTGGCCGCGCTCGCCGAGGCCGGGGTGACCGTGCACGGCGACGACGCGGTGCTCAAGGCCGCCGAGGGCGGTGCCGCGACCGTGGTGCCCGCCACCGACGAGGACTGGGGCGCCGAGTACCTCTCGTACGACCTGGCCGCGGCCGTGGTGCCCTCGCTGGACGCCGCCGTCGAGCACATCCGCCGCTGGTCCTCCGGCCACACCGAGGCGATCGTCACCACCTCGCAGGCCGCCGCCCGTCGCTTCACCCGGCTGGTCGACTCGACCACGGTGGCCGTCAACGCCTCCACCCGCTTCACCGACGGCGGGGAGTTCGGCTTCGGCGCGGAGATCGGCATCTCCACCCAGAAGCTGCACGCCCGTGGCCCGATGGGCCTGCCCGAGCTGACCAGCACCAAGTACATCGTCACTGGTGACGGGCACGTGCGCGGCGAGGCGACGCAGACCGTGGGCGGGGCCGCGGACGCCCGCTGAGCGGGACCCGGGCGGCGGGGCCGGGGCGGCCCGGACCGTCGCGCGTCACACGTGTGACGGACCAACTGCGATGAGCCACAGACAAATCGTCCGCCCGGTAATACGCTGAATCCGTGGCTGACGATGTGGGGGGCTTGCCGTACCCCGACGGCGCCGACCACGGTGGTGCGGACGACGAGTTCGCCACCGTGGTCTTCGATGAGGCCTTCGTCCGATCCGCCGCCGTGCACGAGCCGACGGCCAAGGAGCGGCAGCTCGCCGCCGCCGAGGCCAGGTTCGAGCCGGACACCGCGGGCCCGGGCTGGGGCTATGACGTCACACCCGGGGACGGGCTGCCGCTGGAGCTGCGCCCGTACCCGAGCGGACTCGACGACGACCGCCTCTACCCGGATCCCTGGTCGGGCCCCGGCCGGGCGACCGGCCGCCCCGGTCGGCGCCGGGGCCGGCGCAGCTACGACCCGGTGCCCGGGCGCGGGCGGTACGTGGCCCAGCAGCGCTGGCACCGGCCGGTGGCGTGGGTGCTGGCCGTGATCATGGGCGTGAGCCTGGTGGCGGTCGCGGTCGCGGCGATCTACCAGGGCGTGGGCGGCTCCGCCGGCGCGCCCCGGCGCCCGGAGTCCGGCAGCAGCAGCCCCGGGACCGACCCGAGGCCCGCGCCGGCCGAGCCTTCGCTCGTGGTCACCGCACCCGCGGGGTGACGTCGTAGGGGTGGTGCGCGCCGGGGCGGGCGGTCGCCGGGCGTTCCCGGGAATCTGTGTGAACACCCTCGTGGCGGGGCGCGGATGCGCCTTACCCTGGTGTCATGGGTGACCCGCGAGAGCCTCCTGAGGGTGCGCCCGACGGTGGTTCCGGCAACGAGGACGAATACCGGTCCGTCGTGTTCGACGAATCGTTCGTCCGGGCTGCCCGGATCCAGGAGCTGTCCGCCCGGGAGCGGCTGGCCGGGTCCTTCGGCCGGGCCACCCGCCCGCGGGTGCGGCTCGGCCCGCTGGGCACCGTGCCGCGGCAGGCGCTCGCCCTGCTGCTGCTCATCCTGCTGGCCTTCGGGGCCGCGGTGTACTTCGGCGTCCGCTCGCCGACCGGGATGTCGGCCCGGCCCGAGGGCAGTCAACTGACCGTCAGCCTGGTCGCGTTGAGCCCGGCCTCGGCGGTCAGGGCGGTGGCCGACCCGGCGGATCCGTTCGCCGCGCTGCCGACCGGGTACAGCGACGGGGCGATCGGACTGGGCACCCCGACCGGGGCCGCCACCGAGCACTTCAGCCGGGTCGAGGTCACCAAGGCGCTCGATACCGTCCAGCGCTACCTGGTCGCCTCCTCGCTGACCCCGGCCACCCTCGTCCAGGGCGCCACCGCCGACGTCCGGGCCTTCGTCACCCCCGGTGAGCAGGCCCAGTTCGACGCCAGCGTGACCCAGCCCGTCGACGACCGGCACCACGCGCTGACCGGCTGGCTGGTCCGCTTCGACCCGGCGCGGGTCGCGCTGGCCGCCGACACCGTGAAGGTGACCGGCGCGATGCGGATCGACGAGGCGGACACCGGCACGCTGCAGATCACCACCGACCACACCTTCGTCTACGCGCTGAAGCCCGCCGGCGCCCCGGCCGGCGCTCCGGTCACCCTGGAGACCGTCCGGCGGCAGCTGACCTTCCAGTTCGACCGGGTCGACCTCGCCTCGGCGCAGCTGCGGCTGGTGGACTCGGTGATCCAGGCCGGTCCGGAGCCCTGCACCACCTCGATGGCCGGGTTCCTCCAGCCGGTGCTGGCCACCCCGCAGGGCACCCAGGTCGCGCCCCCGTCGCCGATCGACCCGGGCAACCACGCGCAGCCGGCGTGGCAGGTGTGCGGAGTGCTGGCGGGGAGCTGAGGGGCGCCTCGCCGGGATTCCCGGAGCCCGGCCGGAGCCTCGGGGGAGACGGAGGACGGCCCGGGCGTCCGACCGGACGCCCGGGCCGTCGTCGGCGTGCAGGTGCGGCGGATCAGCCGTCGCTGCGGTCGGTTCGGTCGTCGCGGTTCGACGGGCCGCTGCGCGCGGCGCCCGTGAAGGTGTCGCGGAGCTTGCCGCCGACGGTCGCCGCGCCGCCGGCCACGTCCCGGATCAGGCCCATCAGCGGGTCCTTGCTCTCCTTCACCGAGGTCGTGTAGTGGTCGGCGGCGGCCTTCCACTGCTCGCCGACCGAGGTGTCCGGGTCGTCCGAGCGGCGCGGGTAGGCGCCGGCCAGGATCGAGCGGTACTCGTCGCTCTCCGCCCACTTCTTCAGCTGGGCCACCCGCACCACCGCGAACGGGTGGCTCTGCGGCAGCAGCTGGAGCAGCTTGAGCACGCCGTCGCGCAGGTCGCCGGCCTTCTCGTACTCCTCGGCCTGCTCCAGGAAGGCGTCGACGTTCAGCTCGGCCAGGTTGTGCCCGCCGGCCAGCTTCATCAGGGCGCGCATGGACGCCTGGACGTCCTGCCCGGCGAGCAGGCCGGCCCGGTCGCTGGACAGCTCCGCCTTGCGGAACCACTCCTTGAGCGCGGTGACGATCGCCATGATCGCCAGGTTGCCGAGCGGCACCCAGGCGACCCGGGTGGCGATGTTGGTGAGGATCATCAGCATCGTCCGGTAGACCGCGTGGCCGGACATCGCGTGGCCGACCTCGTGGCCGATGACCGAGCGCAGCTCCTCCTCGTCGAGCAGGTCGACCAGGCCGCTGGTGATCACGATGATCGGGGTGTCGATGCCGATGCAGTACGCGTTGACCGTCGGGTCCTGGGTGACGTACAGGTCCGGGACCTGCTCCAGGTCGAGCACGTAGGCGGCGTCGCGCACCATGTCGTTCAGCTCGGGGAACTGGCGCTCGGAGGTCTTCACGGCGGTGGCCAGGAACATCAGTCGGATCGCGCGCTCGGACACCAGGCCGGCGAGCTTCTTCAGGACCTCGTCGAAGCCGGTCAGCTTGCGCAGGGCGACCAGCGCGGAACGGTCGGCGGGGTGTTCCCAGGCGCGGGTGGAGATGTCGGGGAAGCGCTGGCGCCGACGGCTCGGGGTCTTCGCGATCGGGTCGGTCATGGTCTGACGTACCTCCTGGTCGACGGCGGCCCCGGCTCGGCGGCCGGCCCCCGCTGGTCTTCGCCTGCAACGACTGTTCTGGCAACGTCCGTGGTTGCGTACTCGTCCCCGCGGCCAGCGTACGCGCGGGTCGGGCCACGCCGCAGGGGCCGGTGGGCGGCGCCGGCGTGAGGCCGGTTTACCCTGAATGCCCTGGAGAACCGAGACCGGACCCGGCCGCGGTACCGAGCAGTTCGAGGAGCCCCGCAGATGTCCACCGACACGCTTGTCAGCCTGGCCGCACCCATTTCGAACGAGGCCGGTCCGGGCCTGTTCCTGCGGATCATCGTGGTCGCGTCGTTCGTCGGCGTCGGCCTGCTGGTGTGGATCATGGCGCGGGCCTTCCGCGGCAACTGAGCCCCGCCGCCCCGCTTCGGCTCACGCGCGGTCAGCGGCGGTGGGCCGCCGAGCGGTTGCCTGGCGACCCCCCGTACGATGACGGGTGGGCCTTCACCGGCCCGGAAGAACCCCAGGTCCGTTCACCCGAGCCGAGAAGGTCCCGCCGACCATGAACACTGCCGCCGCACTTCCCGTCCTGAACCTGCTCGCCGAGGGCGAGGGGGGCAACCACGAGAGCCTGAACCCGTACCTGACGGGCGGCGCCGCGCTGTTCATCCTGGTGCTCCTGCTCTTCGTGACCACCCGCTTCAACCGGGACCGCTGAACGGGCCCATGGCGCTGCTCGGGGAGCGTCCGGCACACCGGCCGGCCGCTCCCTCACGCGTCTCCGGACAACCCTCACCCGGGCGTTCCCGCACCGTAACGGGCGTCGCGTAAGGTGTGGCGGCATGGGAGAGCAGGCCGGGAATCCCGGCGGACCGGAACCGGTGAAGAAGCGCCTCGGGGTGATGGGCGGGACCTTCGACCCGATTCACCACGGCCACCTGGTCGCCGCCAGCGAGGTGGCGAGCGCGTTCCACCTGGACGAGGTGATCTTCGTGCCGACCGGGCAGCCGTGGCAGAAGAGCGACCGCCAGGTCACCCCGGCCGAGGACCGCTACCTGATGACGGTCATCGCCACCGCGGAGAACCCGCAGTTCTCGGTCAGCCGGATCGACATCGACCGCGAGGGCCCGACGTACACCGTCGACACCCTGCGCGACCTGCGGGCCCAGCACCCGGACGCCGACCTCTTCTTCATCACCGGCGCCGACGCCCTCGCCCAGATCCTGTCCTGGCGCGACTCCGACGAGCTCTTCTCGCTCGCCCACTTCATCGGATGCACCCGCCCGGGGCACACTCTGTCGGACGCCGGGCTTCCGGTGGGCGGGGTGTCCCTGGTGGAGGTCCCGGCGCTGGCCATCTCCTCCACGGACTGCCGCAACCGGGTCGCCAAGGGCGAACCGGTCTGGTACCTCGTCCCGGACGGCGTGGTCCGCTACATCGACAAGCGGGCGCTGTACGCGCCGCACCGGACCTGATCAGGAGCGGGCGTGACTGAACGACGCGGCGGACAGCAACAGCCGGAAGACTGGTCCACCGGGCAGTACCAGCAGCCGTACCAGGGCTACCAACAGCAGCCCGAGCAGCTCCCGCAGCAGCAGTACGACCAGTACGGGCAGCCGGTCTACACCCAGGACCCGTACGGCGGTTACCAGGAGCAGCAGTACCAGCAGCAGCCGTACCAGGGGTACCAGCAGCCGGGGCAGCCCGGGCAGCTTCCGCAGCAGCAGTACGACCAGTACGGGCAGCCCGTGCAGGCGTACCAGCAGCAGGGAGGTTACGGCTACCAGGAGCAGACGTACGGCTACGAGGGCTACCAGCAGCAGCCGTACCCGGCCGCTCCGGCGGTGGCCGAGCCCGAACCGCAGCTGGGGTCCGGGGTCGTGCCCGCCGCGCCCGGGGCGCCCGTCGCTCCGGCCGTGCCGCGCCCGCGCGTGCCCCGGCCCGCCGCCGAGGCGGCGCCGGCCAAGCCCGAGCCGCCGTCCGAACGTGTCGGCGGGGCCCGGGCCGGCAAGGCCGGCGGCAAGGGGCCCACGGGCGACTACCCGACGGACGAGTTCACCTTCGTCGACGAGGAGGCGGAGGAGTCCGAGGACGTCATCGACTGGCTGAAGTTCGCCGAGTCCCGCAGCGAGGTGCGCGCCGAGCGCCGCCGCAAGCTGCGCAACCGGCTGATCGGCCTCGGCGTGGTGGTGGCGCTCGCGGCGGCCGGCACCGGCGGCTACCTCTGGTTCACCGGCGACAAGCAGACCGCGGCGAGCGCGGCCGGTCCGCGCCAGGTCAACGTGGTGCACCTGCGCGACCTGCAGGGCAAGGTCTCCAGCGCGCTGCTGGTCAACGACTCCGCCGGGAGGAAGGGCACCGTGCTGCTGCTGCCCGACGCCCTGCGGCTGCCCGGTCCCGGCGACCCGCCGGTCACCACCGTCGGGCAGGCCATGGACAGCATCGGCGCCTCCGCGACCCGCGACGGCCTGTCCACCGTGCTCGGCGCCCCGGTGGCCGGCACCTGGCGGCTGGACACCCCGTACCTGGAGATGCTGGTCTCCCAGCTCGGCGGTGTCCGGGTGGACACCAACGCCGAGACCCACGAGGGCGGCAAGCCGGACGGCAAGCTGCTGTCGGCGGCGGGCAAGAACACCCTGCTCAACGGGAAGGCCGCGGTCGCGTACGCCACGCTGCAGGCGGCCGGCGAGAACCGGGACGCCCAACTGGCCCGGTTCGGACAGGTGATGGACGCGGTGGTGCGCACCATGCCGACCGAGTTCAAGGACGCCAAGGACGACGTGCACCGGATGAACGCGGTGCTCGACCCCTCGCTGCCCGAGGACGCCCTCGCCGGGGTGCTCGCCCAGCTCGCCCAGCAGGCGAAGGACGGCCATCTCGGCACCACGGCGCTGACCGTCAAGCCCGACGGCGGTCTGGACGAGGCCACGGCGGGCAAGCAGGTCAAGGACGTGCTGGGCGGCACCGTGAAGTCCGCGTCCTCCGGCGACGCCCCGGCCCGGGTCTCGCTCCAGGACGCCACCGGCAACGACCAGGCGGTGGCCGCCGCGCAGGTCCAGATCACCAACGCGGGCCTGACCTTCATCCCCGGCGGATCCAAGACCGCCGCGCAGGCCACCAGTGAGATCCGCTACACCGACGACGCCCGGCAGGCCGCGGCGAAGTCGCTGGCGATCAGCCTCGGCCTGCCGGATACGGCGGCGAAGAAGGTCGGCGACGCCCAGAACGCGGACCTGGTGGTCGTGCTCGGCAAGGACTACCAGCCGCCGAAGAACCAGTAGGCCGCGTCCTTCGGCCCGGGCGGGCGGCCCGGGCCGGCGACCCTTCGGCCCGGGCGGGCGACCCTCCGGCCCGGGCGGCCCCGAAAATGCGTTCCGGGGCCGCCCGGGCGGCGTGAGATCCTGGAAGGCGACCCCCGGCCAGTGCCGGGAGTCGCCCAAAGCCGCCGAGCCGGAAGAACACCGTGACCGTCACCGACCACAGCCAGCAGCTCATCACCGTCGCCGCGCAGGCGGCGGCCGACAAGCTCGCGCACAACATCATCGCCTTCGACGTCAGCGAGGTGCTGTCGATCACCGACGCCTTCCTGATCGCCTCCGCGAACAACGACCGCCAGGTCCGGTCGATCGCCGAGGAGATCGAGGACCAGCTGCGCGAGCAGCTGGACATCAAGCCGGTGCGCCGCGAGGGCGAGCGCGACGGCCGCTGGATCCTGCTCGACTACCTGGACATCGTCGTGCACGTCCAGCACGCCGAGGAGCGCTCCTTCTACTCGCTGGACCGCCTCTGGAAGGACTGCCCCGAGCTGCCGCTGCCCGAGGACGCCCTGGCCTCGCGCAACCGGCCCGACGCGTACACCGACGAGGCCGGCAACGCCGTCGCCCCGGCCGACGACTTCGGCAAGCCCGAGGAGCTGCACTGAGCCGGGACGCACGGGGGTCGCGCATCGTCTTCTGGCGACACGGCCAGACCTCCTGGAACCTGGAGTCCCGCTTCCAGGGCACCACCGACATCGAACTGACCGACCAGGGCGTCCTGCAGGCCCAGCGGGCGGCCCGGCTGCTCTCCGGCCTGCGCCCCGACCTGCTGATCTCCTCCGACCTCACGCGGGCCAGGCACACCGCCGAGGAGCTGGCCAAGGTCACCGGCCTCGACGTGCAGCACCACGAGGGCCTGCGGGAGACCTACGCGGGCTCCTGGCAGGGCCTGACCAACGCCGAGATCCGCTCCCGCTACCCGGAGGAGTACGCGGCCTGGGCGGCCGGCGAGCCGGTGCGGCGCGGCGGCGGCGAACTGGCCACCGAGGTCGCCGACCGCTCGGTGCCGGTGGTGCTGGAGGCCGTCGACAAGCTGCCGGAGGAGGGGACGCTGGTGGTGGTCAGCCACGGCGGCACCATCCGCACCATGCTCGGGCGGCTGCTGGACCTGGAATCGGCCCAGTGGGAGTGCTTCGGCGGGCTGTCCAACTGCTGCTGGTCGGTGCTCGGGCAGGGGGCGCGCGGCTGGCGCCTGCTGGAGCACAACGCGGGCACGCTCCCGCAGCCGGTCATCGGCGACGACACCTGAGCGACTGAGCGACGGGCGCGTCGCGGGGCGGGGCGGAGGGGGCCCGAACGGGCGGATTTCGCAGTTCCGGGCCTGACCAGCTAGAGTCTTCCTCGTTCGCACGGAGGAAACGCGGCCCGGAAGGGAAGCGGGAAATCCGGTGAGTGCGGGGCTGTAGCTCAGTTGGTAGAGCGCTTGCATGGCATGCAAGAGGTCCGGGGTTCAATTCCCCGTAGCTCCACTCCGCACCAGCGGTCCTGGTTCGCCAGGGTCGCGCGTGTCGCGGGGCTGTAGCTCAGTTGGTAGAGCGCTTGCATGGCATGCAAGAGGTCCGGGGTTCAATTCCCCGTAGCTCCACAACAGTCGAGAGGCCGCCACCCACCGGGTGGCGGCCTCTCGCGTTGCCGGGCCCCGCTGGCCGGCCGGGTCTTGAGGGCCGGCCGAGCCCTTGCGGATGGGCCGGGTGCTACGGGTGGCAGGTGTGCGCCCAGCCGCCCGGCGCGGCGGGCAGCCGCTGATCTCCGGGCGGGTGCTGAGCGCCCCCGGGGCTGCGGCCGGCGGCGGTCGGCCTGTTCGCGGTCAACGCCGTCGCCGTTCTGCTCGGCGCGGGCTTCGCCGCCCGTACCCGGCGGTCGGCGGGGTAGGGCCGGGCTCGGCCGGGCGGGGCCCGGGTCGGGGTGGGCTGGGTCCGGGTCGGGGTGGGCCGGGTCCGGCCGCGCAGGGCCCGGGTTGGGGTGGGTTGGGTCCGGCCGGGCCGCATCGGGGGAAGCGGGTTCGCGGACCTCGGGGAACGGATTCGTGGAGCACCCCCGGGACCGTGTAAAGTAGTCGATGTCGCCGAGGGAAACCGGACGGAAACGGTCGAAAGCCCCCGGTGACATCGCAGGTCAAGGGGCTGTAGCTCAGTTGGTAGAGCGCTTGCATGGCATGCAAGAGGTCCGGGGTTCAATTCCCCGTAGCTCCACAGCAGTCGAGGGCCGCCTCCCGAAAAGGGAGGCGGCCCTTCGGCGTTCTGGTCATGCCACCGGCGGGAGAGCCGGAAAGACCGCTACCGTCGTGCCATGGCCGATCTGGAGCGAAGGCGGAACGAGGAACTGGCCCGGATACTGCACCAGCTCGGCTGGAGTCCGGAACGGCTCGCCCGCGAGGTGAGCCTCGCCCTGCCGCCGGGCCTGGCCATCAGCTCCACCGCCCCCTACAAGTGGCGCGACCGTGGCATGGTGCCGCGCAGCCCGCACGACCAGACGGTCTGCGAAGTGCTCAGCCGCACCCTCGGCATCGCCGTCACCTACGAGCAGCTCTGGGGCCGGATGGGCGGCCACCGCGGCGCCAAGATCCTCTCGCCCCGGCTGCTCACCGACCCGTGGACCGCCGACACCGCCCAGACCGCGCTGCGCGAGGCCGCCACCGACGCCGGGCCCGTCCGCCTCACCGACCTCTTCCGCGGCACCGACCTCGACCAGGCCGCCGAACGGCTCGCCTCCCCGCCGCCGCCCGTCGGAGGCGGGGAGGGCGCACTGCGCGTCGACCCCAGCCTCGTCGGCGACCTCGGCCTGTCCTACCGCAGCAAGCAGCGGCTCGAACGCTCCTGCGGCGGCGGCCTCGTCCTCGGCCCCACCCGGGCCGAACTCGCCATGCTGGCCAAGCTGTTGGAGCTCGGCGCATACGACGAGCGGATCGGCCGCGAGCTGTACGGCACGGCCAGCCGGCTCGCCCGGCTGGCCGGCTGGGCCGCGTACGACCTCGGCCACGACGCGGCCGCCCAGCGGGCGTTCGTCGCCGCCCTGCGGGCCGCCCACGTCAGTGGCGACGCCCGGCTCGGCGTCGCCGTGCTCGGCGCCCTGGTGGTGCTCGCCACCCAAGGCACCGGCGGGCGCGGCCTGGACGCCGTCTCCGCGCTCAACACGGCCCTGGTGACGCACGGCGCCGTCCTGAGCCCCGCCGCCCGGGCCCGGCAACTCGGCCGGATCGCCCGCGCGCACGGCCGCCGAGGCGAGGCCGAGCAGGCCGAGGCCGCCGCCGCCCGGGCCTTCGCCGAACTCGACGGCGTGCCCGGCACGGCCGAGGCCCGCGCCGAACTCGCCGGGATGGTGGGGGAGGGGCGCCTGGCGCTCGGCCAGCACCGGCTGGCCAAGGCGCTGCTGGCCGAGGCCGTCGCCGGCCTGGGGGCGGGCCGGGCGCGGTCCAAGGCGCTGCTGATGGTCCGCCTCGCCGAGACCCACCGGCGCCTCGGCGACCAGCGGGAGGCGGCCCGCACCGCGGCGCTCGCCCGGGCGCTCGCGGCGGGCATGCAGTCCGAGCGGCTGGCCCGGGCGCTGCGCGACTTCGACGCGGCGACGCGGGCGGCGGCGTCACCGGCGTCACCGGCGTCATCGGCGGGGCGGTGAGGCGGCGGGGCGGAGGGGTCGGGTAGGGCGGTGGGGCGGTGCGGGGCGGGCGCGGCTGGTGCCGTCCGGCCCCGGCGGACACCCGGGAGCGCGTTGACCTGCTTGCGGTACCCTGAGCCCATGCGAACCGTGCGCCTGCTCCTTAGCCGGCCGCGCTGACCAGGACCGGCTGCGCCCTCGGGCGGTGCCGGAGTCGGCGTGGCGTCCCCTCCTGCGAGGGGATTTTTTGTTTTCCGCCCCCGTTCACGGGCCGGCCGTGTGCGCGGTTCGCCAACTGACATCGATGGAGCTTGAAGGACCATGAGCGAGACGACCCCTGCGTCCGGCACGGCCGAGACCGCGACCGAGCCGTTCCGGTACAGCGCCGCGCTGGCGGCGGAGATCGAGTCCCGCTGGCAGGACATCTGGGAGAAGGAGGGCACGTTCAACGCCCCCAACCCCGCCGGTGCCCTGGCCGACCCGGCGGCCGGCGACGTCGCCGCGAAGCCGCACAGCTTCATCATGGACATGTTCCCGTACCCCTCGGGCGCGGGCCTGCACGTCGGCCACCCGCTGGGCTACATCGCCACCGACGTCTACGCGCGCTACCAGCGGATGACCGGCCACAACGTGCTGCACACGCTGGGCTACGACGCGTTCGGCCTGCCCGCCGAGCAGTACGCGGTGCAGACCGGCACCCACCCGCGGGTCTCCACCGAGGCCAACATCGCCAACATGCGCCAGCAGCTGCGCCGGCTGGGCCTGGGCCACGACCCGCGCCGCTCGATCTCCACGATCGACCCGGACTACTACCGCTGGACCCAGTGGATCTTCCTGCAGATCTTCAACTCCTGGTACGACGAGGCCGCCGGCAAGGCCCGCCCGATCGCCGAGCTGATCGCCCGGTTCGAGTCCGGCGCGCGGCCGACCCCCGACGGGCGCCCGTGGGCCGACCTGTCCGCCGCCGAGCGCGACGAGCTGCTGGGCGAGTACCGGCTGGCCTACGCCAAGGAGGTGCCGGTCAACTGGTGCCCCGGCCTGGGCACCGTACTGGCCAACGAGGAGGTCACCGCGGACGGCCGCTCCGAGCGCGGCAACTTCCCGGTGTTCAAGTCCAACCTGCGCCAGTGGATGATGCGCATCACCGCGTACTCCGACCGTCTGATCGCCGACCTGGACCTGCTGGACTGGCCCGAGGCCATCAAGCTGCAGCAGCGCAACTGGATCGGGCGCTCCGAGGGTGCCCGGGTCGACTTCGCGGTCGGCTCCGATGAGAAGATCACCGTCTTCACCACCCGGCCCGACACCCTGTTCGGCGCCACCTACATGGTGCTGGCCCCCGAGCACGGCCTGGTCGACTCGATCGCCCCCGCCGCCTGGCCCGAGGGCGTGCCCGCCGAGTGGACCGGCGGCGCCGCCACCCCCGCCGAGGCCATCGCCGCCTACCGCGCCGCGGCCGCCGCCAAGTCGGACGTCGAGCGGCAGGTCGAGGCCAAGGTCAAGACCGGCGTCTTCACCGGCGCCTACGCCGTGAACCCGGTCAGCGGCGCGTCCGTCCCGGTGTTCATCGCCGACTACGTACTGATGGGCTACGGCACCGGCGCCATCATGGCCGTCCCCGCCCACGACCACCGCGACTTCGCCTTCGCCCGCGCCTTCGCGCTGCCGATGCGCTGCGTCGTCGCGCCCACGGACGGGCGCGGCGAGGACCCGGCCGCCTGGGACGACGCGTTCGACACCTACGACTCCGTCATCGTCAACTCCTCCCGGGACGGCCTGACGCTGGACGGCCTGAGCGTCGTCGACGCCAAGGCCCGCGTGACGGCGTGGCTGGCCGAGCGCGGCATCGGCGAGGGCACCGTCAACTACCGCCTGCGGGACTGGCTGTTCAGCCGCCAGCGGTACTGGGGCGAGCCCTTCCCGATCGTCTACGACGAGGACGGCGTCATGCACGCGCTGCCCGAGTCGATGCTGCCGGTCGAGGTCCCCGAGGTCGACGACTACTCGCCGCACACCTACGACCCGTACGACTCCACCTCCTCGCCCAAGACCCCGCTGTCGCGCAACGAGGACTGGGTCACCGTCGAGCTGGACCTGGGCGACGGCGTGCGCACCTACCGCCGCGAGACCAACACCATGCCCAACTGGGCGGGTTCGTGCTGGTACGAGCTGCGCTACGTCGACCCGTCGAATTCCTCGGCGGTCGTCGACCCGGCCAACGAGAAGTACTGGCTGGGCCCGACGGAGACCAAGCCGGCCGGCGGCGCCGACCTGTACGTCGGCGGTGCCGAGCACGCCGTGCTGCACCTGCTGTACGCGCGCTTCTGGCACAAGGTGCTGCACGACCTGGGCCACGTCTCGTCCGTTGAGCCGTTCCACAAGCTGTTCAACCAGGGCATGATCACCGCCGACGTCTACCGTGACGAGCGCGGCTTCCCGGTGCCCGCCGCCGAGGTCGAGGAGCGCGGCGGCGCGTACTTCTGGCAGGGCGAAGCGGTCAAGCGCGAGGCCGGCAAGATGGGCAAGTCCCTGAAGAACGCCGTCGCCCCCGACGACATCGCCGACGAGTACGGCGCCGACACGCTGCGCCTGTACGAGATGTCCATGGGCCCGCTGGACGTCTCCCGCCCGTGGGACACCCGTGCCGTCGTGGGCTCGTACCGCTTCCTGCAGCGGCTGTGGCGCAACATCGTCTCGGAGGCCACCGGCGACCTGGTCGTCACTGACGAGGAGCCGGACGAGGCGACGCTGCGCGCCCTGCACAAGGCGATCGACGGCATCCGGGGCGACATGGCCGGGCTGCGGTTCAACACGGCCGTCGCCAAGGCGATCGAGCTGAACAACTACCTGGTCAAGCGCGGTTCGACGCCGCGCGCCGTGGCCGAGCAGCTGGTCCTGATCGTCGCGCCGCTGGCCCCGCACATCGCCGAGGAGCTGTGGCGCCGGCTGGGCCACGGCGAGTCGCTGGCGCACACCGACTACCCGGTCGCCGACCCGGCGTACGTGGTGGACGAGGCGGTAACCTGCGTGGTGCAGATCAAGGGCAAGGTGAAGGCCCGGCTGGAGGTCGCGCCGACGATCTCGGACGCCGAGCTGGAGGCGTTGGCGCTGGCCGACCCGGCGGTCGTCGCGGCGATCGGTGACGCGCCGGTGCGCAAGGTGATCGCGCGGGCGCCGAAGCTGGTGAACATCGTCACCGGCTGAGGTCGGTTGACTGAGGGCTGATGGCTGAGGTCGGTGGACTGAGGTCTGCTGGCCGGGGCCCGTTGGTTGAGGTCTGCTGGCCGGGGCCCGTTGACTGTGGGCTGTGGTGCGCGGCCGGTCGACTGGGGCTGACGGGGCGGGCGTCCTTCGGGGCGCCCGCCCTTCGTCGTGCCCGGGATGGCTGGTGTCGGTTGTGCCAGGGCGGGTCGGGTCCGGTGGTGCCCAGGGGCTCGTGGACCCTCGGGGAGATCCCCGATCTGTCCCTGATCTCCGCCGCCCGGGCCCGTTCGGACCGCCCCGGGTCCGATCCGGCGGCTACCGTGGAACCCTCGGCAGTACGGCCCGCGTTGGGTCCGGTGGGGGCCGAAACGGTGGCGGAAGGTGGCTCGCGATGGACGCGTTCGGCGTGATGATCGGCCTGGTCCTGCTCTTCGGGATCGCGGTGCTCGTGCTGGCCGTGGTCGGCACGGTCAAGGCGGCGAAGGCCGTCGCCGCGAAGATCGAGCGGCACGAGGCCAACGCTCGGCGCGTCGTGGAGAACGCCACCCTCAAGGCGAAGACCTTCACCAAGGTCGGACCGCCCGGGCAGATCGCCGCCGTCCGGCTCGGTCTGCGCACCTCACTCGACGGCACCCGGCAGGTCCTGGAGAGCGGCCTTCCCCAGGACGGTCAGCTCGGCGAGGCCCTCGCCCTGCTGACCAGGCTCGATACGCATGCCGCCGAGCTCGACGGCGAACTGCGGATGTTGGAGCGGGAGCCGGACACCGCGCGGATCGCGGCCAAGCTGCCGGAGCTGCGCGAGCGTGCCGAGCGGATCACCCACTCGGCGGAGACCATGCGCTGGGCCGCGCAGGACCGGATGCACCGGTTCGCGGACGACGAGCTGAGCCGGCTCAGCCAGGAGTGCGAGAGCGAGGCGGGGGCGCTGCGGCACTGGGACACTTCGGCGGGGTCCTCCGCTTCGTCCTCCTCGTCCGCTGCCTCCTCTTCTTCCTCCTCCTCTTCCTCGTCTTCGCCGGGTGCGGAGGCGTCCTCCGGGGGCGCCGCGCGGGCCGGGTTGACGGACGGGAAGGGGCGTCCGAGTGCCGAGGAACTCCTCGGACTCGCGGACCCGCTGGCCAAGCTGGCGCAGCGGTTGCGGAAGCCGTCGGCGGGGCCCACGGCGGGCTGAGCCTGCTCGCGTCGTCTTCTCGCGTCGTCTCCTCGCGTCGCCTGCTCGCCGCGAACTTGCCGCGCGCTCGACCGACTGCTTGGCGGTGCGGAGACACTTTGGTGGGGCTTCGGCGGCGCCTTTCGGGGCCCGTGGGCGGGCGCTGTCCTCACGGACGAACGGGGAGTAACCTCCGCCTCATGCCCTCCGACCTCGCACTTGTCACCGATTCCACGGCCTATCTGCCGCAGGAGGCCCTCGATCGGTACGGGATCACGGTGGTTCCGCTGAGCGTCGCGGTCGGTGACTCGGTCCGCTGCGAGGGGGTCGAGATCTCTCCCAAGGACGTCGCCGAGGCGCTGCGCGAGAAGCAGCGGGTGACGACCTCCCGGCCCAATCCCGAGACCTTCGCCGCCGCCTACCGGGGCGCCGTCGAGGCCGGGGCGAAGGGCATCGTCTCGGTGCACATCTCCGGCGAGCTGTCCGGCACGGTGGAGGCCGCCCGGCTGGCGGCCGCCGAGGCGCCCGTACCGGTGCGGGTGGTGGACAGCCGGCTGGTCGGCATGGCCCTCGGATATGCGGCGCTGGCGGCGGCCGAGGCGATCGCGGCCGGGCGGGACCTGGCGGAGGCGGCCGAGGCCGCCACCCGGCGGGCCGCCGTGACCAGCGGGTTCTTCTACGTCGACACCCTGGAGTACCTGCGCAGGGGCGGTCGGATCGGGGCGGCGCGGGCGCTGCTCGGGTCGGCGCTGGCGGTCAAACCGCTGCTGCACCTGGACGGAGGGCGGATCGAGCCGTTGGAGAAGGTACGCACCGCGTCGCGGGCGATCGCGCGCCTGGAGGAGATCGCGGTCGAGCGGTCGGGGGACGCGGAGGTCGACATCACCGTGCACCACCTGGCGGCCGAGGAGCGGGCCGAGCCGCTCGCGGAGCGGCTGCGGGCGCGGGTGCCCGGCCTGCGGGAGCTGTACGTGGGCGAGGTGGGGGCGGTGATCGGCGCACACGTCGGGCCGGGGCTGCTCGCGGTGGTGGTCGCGCCGCGCTGAGGGGGCGCCGGTCAACTCGGCGGTGCTCTGCCCACTCGTGCGAGTGAGCTGATTCATCCACAACCCCCGGGTTATCCACAGGGTTTCGGTAATTTCTGCGCGCACTGCCGAGGACTCCTACCGTCCTCGGCATGACGAGCATGAGCCTGGGCGCGGCGAAGCGCCACGAGATCAACGAGACCGTACGGCTGCGGATGGCGGCGTTGCTGCCGGTGGACGATGGGGCTGGTGGTGGTGGTGGAGGAGGCGGCGGGGCCGGGGTCGGGCCCGGCGGGCCTGGGGGCTCCGTTGCGGTGGCGGGGGAGCCCACGGCGACCGGGCCGCCTTCGGGTGCGGCTCCGTCCGGGGCTGGGGAGCGGCCGCCTGCACCGCATGTGCCGCATGTGCCGCCTGCTCCGTTGGAGCCGTCCGGGGTGGGCGGGGTGGGCGGGGTCGTGGACCCGCCGGAGCCGGTGGCCGGGGCGCGCCTCCGGTTCGGTTCGGCGATGGCGCTCGACCGGCGGGCGGTGGCCGGGCTGGCCGTCCTGCTGCTGTTCGCGGTCGGCTACGCCGTGCAGCACTTCTGGCTGGCCCGGCCGCAGGCGGTAGCCGTGCCGGCGCTGGCGTCCGCCCCGGTGGCACCGGGGTCGGCGGAGTCTGCGCCCGTGCCGGCTCCTGCCTCGGGCACGGCCTCGGCCGAGGCCGCCGATGCCGCTGCCGTCGGGGCCCAGCCGGCCGTCGTGGTCGACATCGGCGGACGGGTTCACCTTCCCGGCCTGCACACCCTGCCCGGCGGCTCGCGGGTGGCCGACGCCTTACGGGCGGCGGGCGGCCCGCTGCCGGAGACGGACACCCGGGGCCTCAACCTGGCCCGCGTACTGACGGATGGTGAGCAGATCCTGGTCGGCGAGCCGGGCTCGGCCCCCGCCCCGGGCGCCGGAGCCGGCAACGGGCCCCCGGCGGCCGGCACGTCGAGGCCACCCGTCAGCCTCAACCGCGCCACCCTCGAACAGCTCGACACCCTCCCCGGAGTCGGCCCGACGCTCGCCCATCGCATCCTCGCCTACCGCACGTCGCACGGCTCGTTCCGCACGCTCGACCAGCTCCGGCAGGTCGGCGGCATCGGCGCTCGCACGTTCGCGGAACTCCGTCCGCTGCTCACCCTCTGACGCCCCTTCCGACTCTCTCCCGCCTCTCCGCGGATCCGTTCGCCCCGTCCTTCCCCCCCCGTGCTGTTCGTGGCCGCTTTCGTCCAGCCGTTGTGTCGTCAGCCGTCGCCGTCGCCGCCGCCGCGCCGAAGGGAGGTACCGTCATGTCCGCCACCACCGACCCGATCCTGCACACCCGTTCCACGGGCGCCGACTTTCGGCTGCTGCTTCCCGCCGTCTCGGCCTGGGTGGTGACGGCCGCGCTCCTCGACCTGGAGCCGGGGTACGACGTCCTCGCCTTCACCCTGGCGGGTGCCGCCGCACTGGCAGCCGTCCTGCTGCTCGCCAGGCCGGCGGTCCCACGCCGTCGCGGAGCGGCGGTGACCTTGGCAGCCATCCTGCTCACCGGGGCCGCGGCCGCGATCGCCACCCCGCTGCACACCGCCGATCTGCACCGGGGGCCGCTACCGGAGCTCGCCCGCGCGGCCGAGCACGCCCCACCGCGATCCCCGGGCGAGCCCGCCCGGGTGGTGGAGGTGGAGCTGACCGTCGCCGGCGATCCGAAGTCCCACGCGGCCCGGGGCGGGACCACCGGCGGGCAGACCCTCCTCACCGTCGACGCGGTGGCCGACCGGGTCACACTCGTCCCGGACGGGCGGAGCACCAGGACGCGGACCCCGGTGACCGTCATGGTCCGGGGAGCGGAGTCCGGGCCCTGGCAGCGGCTGCTCCCGTCGGAGCGGCTGGCGGCGGAGGCCGAGGTACAGCCTGCGGGGGAGGGCTACGACACCGAGTCCGCGGCGCTGCTGGTCGTCCACGGCCCGCCCCGGCAGATCGAGCCGCCGAGCCTGCCGCAGCGTGTCGCCGGGCGGCTGCGGGCCGGGCTGCGCACGGCCGTCGACGGACTCCCGCCGGACGCGCGCGGACTGCTCCCCGGCCTGGTCGTCGGGGACACCTCGCAACTGCCCGACGACCTCGGGGACGCCTTCCGGGCCACCGACCTGGTGCACCTGGTGGCGGTCAGCGGTGCCAACCTGGCGATCGTCCTCGGCGTGCTGCTGGGTGCCCCCGGTCAGGCCGGGACCCCGGAACGGCGCGGGCTGGCCGCGGTGCTGGGGCTCTCGCTGCGTACCAGCGCCATGCTCGGGACGGCGCTGACGCTGGCCTTCGTCACCGTCTGCCGACCGGAGCCCAGTGTGCTGCGCGCGGCGGGGACGGGTCTGATCGGCATGCTCGCGCTGGCCACCGGCCGTCCCCGGCAGGCGGTGCCCGCGCTCGCCGGGACGGTCCTGGTCCTGGTCCTGCTCGACCCGTTCCTGGCGCGCTCCTTCGGATTCCTGCTCTCGGTGCTCGCCACGGCCGGGCTGCTCGTCCTCGGGCCGCACTGGGCCGAGGCGCTGCGGGCCCGGCGCTGGCCGCGCCACTTGGCGGGCGCCCTCGCGGCGACGGCCGCCGCCCAGGCGCTGTGCGCGCCGGTGACGGTGGTGCTGTCCGGGCACATCAGCCTGGTCGCGATCCCGTGCAACCTGCTGGCCGAGCTGGCGGTGGCCCCGGCGACCCTGCTCGGTTTCGGGGTGCTCGTGCTGCAGCCGCTCCTCCCGGACCTGGCCCGGCTGCTCGCGGAGCCGGCCGGAGTGCCGGTCGGCTGGCTCGCCCTGGTGGCGCGGCGCGGTGCCGAGCTGCCGGGTGGGCAACTCTCCTGGCCGGGTGGGTGGTTCGGGACGGCGACGGTTGCGCTGGTCACCCTGGCGGTCTGCTGGGCGGCGCCGCTCCTGCTGCCGCGGCGCGCGCGGCCCGGCGCGCCAGTCCGCGCCCGGCTGCGGTGGGTACGGGCGCTGGTGACGGGGGTGCTGCTCGTGGTCCTGCTGGCCGTGCTGCTGCGGCCACCGCAGCTCACCCGGATCGCCACCGGCTGGCCGCCGCCAGGGTGGCGGATGGTGATGTGCGATGTCGGCCAAGGGGACATGCTGGTCCTCGCGGCCGGTGCGCCGGACAGCGCGGTGGTGGTCGATGCGGGGCCGGATCCGAACGCCGCCGACAGGTGTCTGCGCGACCTCGGCATCACGGCGGTGCCGCTCCTGTTGCTGACGCACTTCCACGCCGATCATGTCGAGGGCGTGCCGGGGGTGTTGCGGGGGCGTCGGGTCGGTGCGGTCGAGGGCACGACCCTGGACGATCCACCGGGCGAGGCGGCCCGGGTGGCAGGTTGGGCGGCCGGTGCCGGGGTGCCGCTCCTGCGTGCTGGGCGAGGTGAACGGCGTTCGGTGGGCGCGGGGTTGTCGTGGGAGGTGGTCTGGCCCGATCCCAGGGTGGCTGTCGAGGCGCCCGGTGCGAACAACGCGAGCGTCGCGTTGCGGGTGTCGGTCGCGGGCGGCCTGCGGATGGCCTTGCTCGGGGACCTCGAACCGCCCGCCCAGTCGGCGCTGCTGGGCCGCTTGAGGCGGGTGGACGTCCTGAAGGTGGCGCATCACGGATCGGCGCACCAGGACTGGGACCTGACCGGCGCGTTGCGTCCCCGGTTGGCCTTGATCTCGTGCGGTGAGGGCAATGCGTACGGGCACCCGTCCGCGCGGACGGTCGACCACTTGCGCGCGTTGGGCGCGAGCGTGCTGCGCACCGACCGGGTGGGCGACATCGCCGTGACGGGCGACTCCCCGGTCACCCTCGGTGTGTCCGTGCATCCCCGGACCGCCCACGAGGTGCGCAAGCCGCGCTCCCGCGGCGGGAGCTCGTCGGCCGTCGCCTCCGGCGTCGGCCGGGCCTCGCACGCCCCGCACGCCCCGCGGGCTCCGCCCGGATGACCCCCGCTTTCCTCCTCCCGTCCACGAAGTGGGGAAGGGAAAGGGGTTGGGGTGGGGAGGAGGAGGGAGGGGTGGGGGCGGGGGCGGGGGCCCGGAGAACAGTTGCGGCGCGCTCCGAGCAGGCCCGGAGTGCGCCGCGTCGTGGCCGGGTCAGCCCTCTTCGCGCCAGCCTTCGTGGGTGGCGGCGAGGGTGTCGAGGGCGTGGAGGTGGGTCGGGGTCCAGCCGTCTTCCGGGGGTTCGACGACGACGAGCCACTGCGCGTCCTCGGCGTCGTCCTCGCCGGCGAGGGCGTCGCGGACGATTTCGAGCTCGCCGAGGTCGGGGTGGGTGGCGCTGAGTTCCTCGAAGGCGTCCTCGGCGGCGTCGCGGTCGGGCAGGACGAGCAGTTGCCGGGCGTGCGGGTCGTCGACGTCCGGCAGGTCGGTGGTGTGGTTCTCGGTCACTGGGCCATTCTCCAGGTCGGGCCGGCAGACAGGTCGGCCGGGCGGGAGTGTCCGCGCCCCGTGGGATGCTGGTAGGCGATGGCCAGGAAGAGTGCACCCGACGACCTGCTCGCCCCGCTGACCCTCGCGGTCGGCCAGGAGGAGCTGCTGCTGGACCGTGCGGTCGCCCAGGTGGTGGCGGCGGCGAAGGCGGCGGATCCGGACACCGACGTGCGGGATCTGCCGCCCGGCGGCCTGCAGCCGGGGAGTCTGGCCGAGCTGACCACGCCGTCGCTGTTCGCCGAACGCAAGGTGATCGTGGTCCGGGCCGCGCAGGACCTCGCCGCCGAGTCGGTGAAGGAGGTCAAGGCGTACATCGAGGCGCCCGCCGACGAGGTGATCATGGTGCTGGTCCACGCGGGTGGCGCCAAGGGCAAGGGCCTGCTGGACGCCGGACGCAAGGCGGGCGGTCGCGAGGTGGCCTGCGCGAAGCTGGCCAAGGCGAGTGAGCGGCTGGCCTTCGTCCGGGGCGAGTTCCGTACGCTGGGCCGCTCGGCCACGCCGGAGGCCTGCCAGGCCCTGCTGGACTCGCTCGGCAGCGACCTGCGGGAGCTGGCGGCCGCGTGCAGCCAGCTGACCTCGGATGTCGAGGGCACGATCGACGAGACGGTGGTGGCCCGCTACTACAGCGGCCGGGCCGAGGCGACGGGCTTCGAGGTGGCCGACCTGGCCGTCACCGGCCGGGCGGCGGAGGCGCTGGAGCGGCTGCGCTGGGCGCTGGCCGTGGGGCAGCCGCCGACGGGCATCACCTACGCGCTGGCCTCCGGGGTGCGCAGCATCGGGCGACTGGCGACCACCGGGCGGAACATGCGTCCGGCCGATCTGGCCCGCGAGTTGGGCATGCCGCCGTGGAAGGTCGAGCGGGTCCGCCAGCAGATGCGCGGCTGGACGGGCGACGGGGTGGCCACCGCGCTGACCGCGATCGCCCAGGCCGACGCGGCGGTGAAGGGCGGCTCGGACGATCCGGCCTTCGCGCTGGAGCGCGCGGTGGTGGCCGTCGCCCGGGCTGCCCGGGCAGGGTCCCGCCCCGCCTACTGACCGGCCCCGGCCTTAAGACCCGGCTCCGGAAGACCACGGAAGACCCGGCACGTAAGACCAGGCACGTAAGACCAGGCCCTATGGCCCGGCCCCTCCTACCGGACTACTTGCGCATCGCGCGGACAGCGTCCCAGCCGTCGGACTGCAGGGCTGTGCGGAGCTCCTCCTTGGACGGCACCTTGGTCTTTCCCTCGGTGTAGCTGGCGGACCAGGAGATGTAGTACGTCATCCCGCCGTCGCGGACGTCGAGTTCGGCGCTGACGCTGTGCCAGGTCTTGTCCGAGGCGCCCGGGTCGTCCTTGTAGAGGAAGTACGCCTCCTCGCCGAGCCCCGGCACGTCGGTGACCTGGTAGTCGCGCGCCCGGTAGACCTCCTTGGCGGCCGCGAACTCGGGTGCGGGGTTGACCGCCTTGTGCAGGTCGGCGCGCAGGTAGACGGAGGCGTACTCGCTGTCGGAAGTGCCGGCGCCGCTGCGCTTGAGCGACATCGAGCAGTTCATGCTGTCCAGCGCCGGGTGCCGGTCGCTGTGGTGGGTCGGCGCGCTGGAGTCGGAGACGCTGTACAGCCGGAGGAGCGAGGAGGGCCTTCCCGTGGTGCAGAAGTCGTCCGAGAGGCGGTAGGCGCCCAGGGGCCGTGGCGAGGCGTCGGTGCTGACCAGGTCGGGTACGACGAGCACGGCGGTCGCCCAGCCGGCCGAGGCGAGCAGCGCGCCGACGAAGGCCCAGACGGCATTGCGGCGCAGGTTGCCGCCGGACCGTCGCGCTCCACCGCCTGCCGGCACGGGAGTCATCCCCGGTGCGGTGGGCAGCCCGGGCGGCGGCCCGAAGCCCTGGACCGGCACTCCCCGCGCTCCCGACGCTCCCGCCCCCGGCGCCTGCTGCGGAAAGCCGTAGCCCGGCCCGTTCGGTGCCACCGGCTGCGGCTGCGGCTGCGGTGGTGGTGACGGTGGCGGCGTCGTCATGAAGCTCCCCCTCGGGCCCGGCGCCGAGGTGCTCCCCGCACCTCGATCGCGCGTGACCGACCATAGCGGTCGGACCGCGGAACGCGACAGGCGCCGCAGTGGGCCTCTGGGGAAGAGGCCGACTACGGCGCCTGTCGTACTGCTTCGTGCACCGCACCCGCGTGGCGAACGCAGGCCGCGTACGGTGCGAGTCTCGCGCACCTCAGGAGTCCGGGTAGAGGGCCGGGTCCGTCCCGAGGCGGTGGGGGCCGTGGCCCCCGGGCGTCAGGCCTGGGCGGCCGCGTTGACGCGCTTGGTGATGGCCGACTTCTTGTTGGCGGCCTGGTTGGCGTGGATGACGCCCTTGCTCACGGCCTTGTCCAGCGCCTTGGAGGCGGCGCGGGCCAGCACGGTGGCCTTCTCGGTCTCGCCGGCGGCAGCGGCCTCACGGGCCTTGCGCAGAGCGGTCTTCAGCGAGGACTTGACGGCCTTGTTGCGCAGGCGCGCCTTCTCGTTGGTCTTGTTGCGCTTGATCTGGGACTTGATGTTCGCCACGAAGGAGCCTCAGTCTTGTCTAAAGGATTGAACGGGCTGCACCGCGCGGCCGCCGGTCGTGCTGAGAGGGCATGCCGAGGCCAGGTGCAGCAGCCCACGCTACCAGGGGCCCACCACCCGTCCCAAACCGGCCGATGCTCCCGAACCGGCCGCCCGACCTCGCCGTACCGGCCCCGCAGCGCCCGGCTACGCCCTGAGCACCGGCTCGCCGTAGTGCTCGACCTCCGGGAACGGCTGGTAGTACCGGTGCAGCAGGTCCCGCCACTGCTGGTACTCGGCCGAGCCGCGGAACCCCTCGGTGTGGTCCGCGAGCGTCTCCCACTCCACCTGGAGGAGGAACCGCGAGCCGCGCCCCTCGTCGAGGCAGCGCCGCAGTTCCAGGGAGCGGAAGCCGCGCTGGACGGCGATCAGCGGACGGGCCTCGGCGAAGGCGGCGAGGAACTCGTCCTCCTGGCCGGGCAGGACGTCGAGCAGGGCGCTTTCCAGGATCATGGGGAGCCATCCTGCCGCCCCGCTCGGGGTGGGAGAAGCCCTGGACGAGACCGGGCCACGAAACCGGGCCGCGAGACCGGGCCGCGAACCGCCCCGCGAACCGAACCGAGGGCCGAACGACGGACCGAACGGCAGCCCGGTTCGTGGTCGTGGGAAGATGGGAGGAACTATTTCGATCGGACGAGACTGTCCGGTCCCCGGGAAACCGGTCAGCGATGACCAGGACACCCCCGGCCCCGGACCAACGGAGAATCGGACCAAGGTGCCCGCGACCCCCAGCAATGTGCCAGAGCCCAGCCGTACCGACCCGGCGCTGATCCGCAACTTCTGCATCATCGCCCACATCGACCACGGCAAGTCGACGCTCGCAGACCGGATGCTGCAGATCACCGGCGTCGTCGACCCGCGGCAGATGCGTGCCCAGTACCTCGACCGCATGGACATCGAGCGCGAGCGCGGCATCACCATCAAGTCGCAGGCGGTCCGCCTCCCGTGGGCGCCGAAGACCGGGCCGGACGCCGGGACGACGCACATCCTCAACATGATCGACACCCCCGGCCACGTGGACTTCACGTACGAGGTGTCCCGCTCCCTCGCGGCCTGCGAGGGCACCATCCTGGTGGTCGACGCGGCCCAGGGCATCGAGGCGCAGACCCTCGCCAACCTGTACCTGGCGCTGGAGAACGACCTCACGATCGTCCCGGTGCTCAACAAGATCGACCTGCCGGCCGCCCAGCCGGAGAAGTACGCCGCGGAGATCGCGCACATCATCGGCTGCGACCCCTCGGACGTGCTCCAGGTCAGCGCCAAGACCGGTCTGGGCGTCGAGGCCCTGCTGGACCACATCGTCAACACCATCCCGGCCCCGGTCGGCGTCAAGGACGCCCCGGCCCGCGCGATGATCTTCGACTCGGTGTACGACTCCTACCGCGGCGTGGTCACCTACGTGCGTGTCGTGGACGGCCAGCTCACCAAGCGCGAGCGGATCGCCATGATGTCCACCGGCGCCACCCACGAGCTGCTGGAGATCGGCGTCATCTCGCCCGAGCCGAAGGTCGCCGACGGCCTGGGCGTCGGCGAGGTGGGCTACATCATCACCGGTGTGAAGGACGTCCGGCAGTCCAAGGTCGGTGACACCATCACCTCGATGCACAAGGGTGCGACCGAGGCGCTCGGCGGCTACAAGGACCCGCGCCCGATGGTGTTCTCCGGCCTCTACCCGCTGGACGGCTCGGACTACCCGCTGCTGCGCGACGCCCTGGACAAGCTGCGGCTCAACGACGCCGCGCTGGTGTACGAGCCGGAGACCTCGGTCGCGCTCGGCTTCGGCTACCGCTGCGGCTTCCTCGGCCTGCTGCACCTGGAGATCATCCGGGAGCGCCTGGAGCGCGAGTTCAACCTCGACCTGATCTCCACCGCCCCGAACGTGGTCTACCGGGTGATCATGGAGGACGGCACCGAGCACACCGTCACCAACCCGAGCGAGTTCCCGACCGGCAAGATCGCCGAGGTGTACGAGCCGGTCGTGCGCGGCACCATCCTGGCGCCCAACGAGTTCGTCGGCGCGATCATGGAGCTCTGCCAGTCCCGCCGCGGCAACCTGCAGGGCATGGACTACCTCTCCGAGGACCGCGTCGAGCTGCGCTACACCCTGCCGCTCGCCGAGATCGTCTTCGACTTCTTCGACCAGTTGAAGTCCAAGACCCGCGGCTACGCCTCGCTCGACTACGAGCCCATCGGCGAGCAGAGCGCCCAGCTGGTGAAGGTCGACATCCTGCTGCACGGCGACGCGGTGGACGCCTTCTCCGCGATCGTGCACAAGGACAAGGCCTACGGCTACGGCGTGATGATGGCGGGCAAGCTGCAGAAGCTGATCCCGCGCCAGCAGTTCGAGGTGCCGATCCAGGCGGCCATCGGCTCCCGGGTGATCGCCCGTGAGACGGTCCGCGCGATCCGCAAGGACGTCCTCGCCAAGTGCTACGGCGGTGACATCTCGCGTAAGCGCAAGCTGCTGGAGAAGCAGAAGGAAGGCAAGAAGCGGATGAAGATGGTCGGCCGCGTGGAGGTCCCGCAGGAGGCCTTCATCGCCGCGCTGTCCACCGACGCCGAGGCGCCGAAGGACAAGAAGTAGCGGTCTGAACGGAAGGGCCCGGGCGTCATCGGCGTCCGGGCCCTTCCGCATGCCCGGGGCCCGGGGCTATTTCAGCGTGCTGAGCACCCCGGTGACGATCGCCGCCTTGGCCAGCCGTCCCGCCGTGCCGGTGAGCACGGTGGGCCGCATCGAGTCGTCCCCGTGGACGAGTTGGAGCAGCCCGTCCCGCCGGCCGAGGCTCAGGCACTGCGCGACGTACCTGTAGGTGAACGGCTTCGCGGTGCGCCCGTCGAGCAGCTTGCCGAGGTACTGGCCCTGCGGCAGGGCGGTGGCGCAGCCCATCCGCAGGGTGCCGGTGCCGGGGACGGTCACCGCGGCGGCGTCGCCGATCACGTGGACGTCCGGGTGGGAGACGGAACGGAGGAGGTCGTCGACCAGGGCCCGGCCGCGGTCGTCGACGGCCAGTCCGGCCTCGGCGGCCAGCGGGTGCGGCTCCATCGAGGCGGCCCAGGCGGTGACGTCGGCGTCGATCGGGCCGGCGGTGGTGCGCAGCCCGGCGGGGGTGACCTCGGCGACGGTGGCGTGCTCGTGGACGGTGACGCCGAGCCGGTCCATGACCTGCCGGATGTGGGTGCGGGCCCGGGCCGAGAACCACCCGCCGACCTGGCCGGCCGCGACGATCCGGACCCGCCACCGGGGGTGGGCCTCGGCGAGTTCGGTGGCCAGCTCGATGCCGGTGGCGCCGCCGCCGACCACGGCCAGCGTGCCGGGGCGGTCGGCCTCGTGCAGCCGGCGGTGCAGTTCGGCGGCCCGCTCCGCCGGGTAGGCGTGCTCGGCGGCGCCGGGGACGTCGTGCCAGGCGGTGCGGCTGCCGAGGGCGTAGACCAGGGTGTCGTAGCCGAGGGAGGCGCCGTCGTCGAGCAGGACCTTGCGCCCGGCCAGGTCGAGTTCGACGGCCCTGGCCCGCCGGTGCTCGATCCGGCGGCCGCGCGCCAGCTCGCCGATGGCCGGCCAGTCGCGCCCGTGACCGGCCGCCGTCTCGTGCTGGCGGACGCGGTGCAGGAGTCGCGCCTCGGGTGCGACCAGGGTGACGGGGCGGTGCCGTCCGGCGCCCTTGGCCGCGCTGAGTCCGGCGTAGCCGGCGCCCAGGACGACGATCCGCTGCTCGGTGCCGGTGCCGGTGCCGGTGTCGGTGCCGGTGCCGGTGCTGTTGCTCATCTCGTCCGCCTCCTCGGGAGTGCGCTCTCGTGGAGCGCTGTTCGGGAGGGGGACGACGCGGTCGGCCGGAGTGTGACAGTGACCTGCGTCACAACCCGATCGGGTTCACGGCCAGGTCGGGTTCACGGCCCCATCGGGCTGAGGTGGCCGAGCTTCTCCGGGTTGACCACCACGAAGGCCTCGGTGATCCGCCCGTCGGCGACGGTGAGGGCCACCACGCCGCCGACGGTGCCCGTGGCCTTCTCGTACCAGACCAGCCCGGGCTCGCCGTTGACCAGCGCGGAGCCGAGCCCGAACTCGGGGGTGAACCACTTCGTGACCAGCCCGGACACCAGCCGGGCGACGTTCCAGGCGCCGAGGACGGGGCGGGCGGCGGCGCGGACGATGCCGCCGCCGTCGGCGTGCCAGACCACGTCCGGGTCGAGGATCTCCATCAGGGCGAGGATGTCGCCCCGGGTGCTGGCGGCGACGAAGGCCTCGACCGCCTGGCGGTGCTCGGCCGGGTCCGCGACGGCGCCGGACCGCCCGCCGCCGGACCGCCCGCCGCCGGACCGCCCGCCGGTCGACCGCCCGCCGCGCCGCCCGTCGCCGTCGCGGACCCGGCGGCGGGCCCGGGAGGCCAGCTGGCGGGCGGCGTCGGGAGTGCGGTCGAGGGAGTCGGCGATCTCGTCGAAGCCGACCGCGAAGACGTCGTGCAGCACGAAGGCGGCCCGCTCGGCCGGGGTGAGCTGCTCCAGGACGGTGAGCAGGGCGAGCGAGACGGACTCGCCGCGTTCGGCCAGTTCGGCGGGGGAGTCGGCGGCGTCCGCGTAGGAGACGGACGGCTCGGGCAGCCATTCGCCGTAGTAGGCCTCGCGGCGGGCCCGGGCGGAGCCCAGCTGGTCGTAGCAGAGCCGGGTGACGACCGTGGTGAGGAAGGCGCGCGGGTCGGCGACGGCGTCGTGGTCGGCGCCCTGCCAGCGCAGCCAGGCGTCCTGGAGGACGTCCTCGGCGTCGGTGAACGATCCGAGCAGCCGGTACGCGACGGAGCCCAGGTAACGCCGGTTCGCCTCGAAGGCGTCCGGTTCCTGGCCGTCGTCGGCTGCAGGCGCGGAGGTCACGGGCCTACGGTAGCGAAGGCCGCCACCGACCCGAGGAGCGGAGCGTGACGTACCGGGCGAGAGGGGTGCGGAACGCGCGGGGCCGGGGCGGAAGACTCCCGCCCCGGCCCCGCGCACCCTCGCGCAGCGGGTCAGTCCACCTCGGCCACGGCCTCCGCGAACTGCGCCTGGTACAGCCGGGCGTAGGCGCCCTCGGCGGCGATCAGCTCGTCGTGCGAGCCCTGCTCGACGATCGAGCCGTTCTCCATCACCAGGATCACGTCGGCGTCCCGGATGGTGGAGAGGCGGTGCGCGATCACGAAGCTGGTGCGGCCGGTGCGCAGCCGCGCCATGGCCCGCTGGATCAGCACCTCGGTGCGGGTGTCGACGGAGCTGGTCGCCTCGTCCAGGACGAGGATCGAGGGCTGGGCGAGGAACGCCCGGGCGATGGTGATCAGCTGCTTCTCGCCGGCGCTGACGCCGGTGCCCTCGTCGTCGAGGACGGTGTCGTAGCCGTCCGGCAGGGTGCGCACGAAGCGGTCGACGTGCGCGGCCTTCGCCGCCTCGATCACCTGCTCGCGGGTGGCCCCCTGGGCGCCGTAGGCGATGTTGTCGGCGATGCTGCCGCCGAACAGCCAGGTGTCCTGGAGCACCATGCCGATGCCGGAGCGCAGGTCCTCGCGGGACATCGCGGCGACGTCGACCCCGTCGAGGGTGATCCGCCCGGAGCTGACCTCGTAGAACCGCATCAGCAGGTTGACCAGGGTGGTCTTGCCGGCGCCGGTGGGGCCGACGATGGCGACGGTCTGGCCGGGCTCGACCTTGAGCGAGAGGTCCTCGATCAGCGGCTTGTCGGGGTCGTAGCGGAAGGACACGTCCTGGAAGGAGACCCGGCCGTGGATGGTGTCGGGCCGCTCGGACACGGCCGGTTCGGGGCTCTGCTCGGGGGCGTCCAGCAGCTCGAAGACGCGCTCGGCGGAGGCGACCCCGGACTGCACCAGGTTGGCCATGCTGGCGACCTGGGTGAGCGGCTGGCTGAACTGCCGCGAGTACTGGATGAACGCCTGCACGTCGCCGATGGACAGCGAGCCGCTGGCCACCCGCAGGCCGCCGACGACCGCGACCAGCACGTACTGCAGGTTGCCGATCAGCATCATCGCGGGCTGGATGATCCCGGAGATGAACTGCGCCCGGAAGCTGGAGGCGAACAGCGCCTCGTTGTGCTCGCGGAAGGTCTCGGCGGACTCGCGGTGGCGGCCGAACACCTTGACCAGGCTGTGGCCGGTGTACATCTCCTCGATGTGCGCGTTGAGTTGGCCGGTGGACTTCCACTGCTGGACGAACTGCGGCTGCGCCCGCTTGCCGACCTTGGCGGCGACGACCACCGACAGCGGCACCGACACCAGGGCGATCACGGCGAGCAGCGGGGAGATCCAGAACATCATCGCCAGCACACCGACCACGGTGAGCAGCGAGTTGACGACCTGTCCCAGGGTCTGCTGCATGGACTGGCTGATGTTGTCGATGTCGTTGGTGACCCGGCTGAGCACCTCGCCGCGCGGCTGCTTGTCGAAGTAACTGAGCGGCAGCCGGGCGAGTTTGGCTTCGACGTCCTGGCGCAGCCGGTAGCCGGCCCGCTGGATCGCCGCGGTGGCCAGCCGGCCCTGGACGATGCCGAACAGGGCGGAGGCGACGTAGATGGCCAGTACCCAGAGCAGGACGGTGCCGATGGCGCCGAAGTCCATGCCCTGGCCGGGGGTGAAGCTCACCGAGGAGAGCAGGTCGGCGACGCCGCCCTCGCCGTGGGCGCGCAGCCCCTCGACGATCTGCGCCTTGGAGGCGCCGGGCTCGAAGCGGGCGCCGACGACGCCGGCGAAGATCAGGTCGGTGGCGTTGCCGAGCACCTTGGGGCCGGTGACGGCGCAGCCGATGCTGAGCACGCCGAGGGCCAACACGCCCGAGAGCAGGGAGCGTTCGGGGCGCAGCAGGCCGAGCAGGCGCTTGCCGGAGCCCTTGAAGTCCATGGACTTCTCGGTGCCCTGGCCGCCCATGAAGCGGCCCGGTCCGGCGGGGCCGCGGCGGGCGGCGGCGGCCTGGGAGTCGGTGGGCAGTTCGGCGGCGGGGGCCGCGGGCTGGTCGTCCGTGTCGGGCTTGCCGGGGGTGGTCACGCCGCCTCCTGCTCGGTGAGCTGGGAGAGCACGATCTCCCGGTACGTCGGGTTGTCGGCCATCAGTTCGCGGTGGGTGCCGGTGCCGACGACCGCGCCCTCGTCGAGGACGATGATCCGGTCGGCGTCGCGGATCGTGGAGACGCGCTGGGCGACGATCAGCACGGTGGCGTCGGCGGTCTCGCGGGAGAGGGCCTTGCGCAGCCTGGCGTCGGTGGCGTAGTCGAGCGCCGAGAAGGAGTCGTCGAACAGGTAGACGTCGGGCTTGCGGACGAGGGCCCGGGCGATGGCCAGGCGCTGGCGCTGGCCGCCGGAGACGTTGCCGCCGCCCTGGGCGATCGGGGCGTCCAGGCCCTCGGGCAGCTTCTCGACGAAGTCCTTGGCCTGGGCGATCTCCAGGGCGTGCCAGAGCTCCTCGTCGGTGGCGTCGGGCCGGCCGTAGCGGAGGTTGCTGGCGACGGTGCCGGAGAACAGGTACGGCTTCTGCGGGACGAGTCCGACGCTCTCGGCGATCGCCTCGGGGGCGAGTTCGCGCACGTCGACGCCGTCGAGCAGGACCTGGCCGGAGGTGGCGTCGAAGAGCCGGGGCACGAGCCCGAGCAGGGTGGACTTGCCGCTGCCGGTGGAGCCGATGACGGCGGTGGTCTCGCCGGGGCGGGCGGTGATGTCGATGCCGCGCAGCACCGAGGCCTCGGCGCCGGGGTAGCGGAAGTCGACGTCGCGCAGCTCCAGGTTGCCGCGGCGCAGCACCTCGGTGATCGGCGTGGCGGGCGGGACGACGCTGGAGGAGGTGCCGAGGACCTCGTCGATGCGCTCGGCGCAGACCTCGGCGCGCGGCACCATCATGAACATGAAGGTGGCCATCATGACGCTCATCAGGATCTGCATCAGGTAGGAGAGGAAGGCGGTGAGCGCGCCGATCTGCATGGCGCCGCTGTCGATCCGGTGGGCGCCGAACCAGAGCACGGCGACGCTGGAGACGTTCACGACCAGCATCACGGCCGGGAACATGAAGGACATCAGCCGGCCGACCTGGAGGGCGACGTTGGTGAGGTCCCCGTTGGCGCCGGCGAAGCGGGTCTGCTCGTGGCCGTCCTTGACGAAGGCGCGGATGACCCGGATACCGGTGATCTGCTCGCGCAGGATCCGGTTCACCGTGTCGATCCGGGTCTGCATGCTGCGGAACTTGGGGCGCAGCGAGCGGACCAGCAGGAGGACGACGATGCCGAGCAGCGGGATGACGGCGAGCAGCAGACCGGACAGCGGCACGTCCTGGTTGAGCGCCATGATGATGCCGCCGACGCACATGATCGGCGCGGCCACCATGAGCGTGAAGCTCATCAGGGCCAGCATCTGGACCTGTTGGACGTCGTTGGTGGTGCGGGTGATCAGCGAGGGGGCGCCGAACTGGCCGACCTCGCGGGCGGAGAAGCTCTGCACGCGGTCGAAGACGGCGGCGCGGAGGTCCCGGCCGAAGGCCATCGCGGTGTGGGCGCCGTAGTAGACGGCGCCGATCGAGCACAGCGCCTGGATCAGGGTGACACCGATCATCACCCCGCCGACGCGCAGGATGTAGCCGGTATCGCCCTTGACCACGCCGTCGTCGATGATGTCGGCGTTGAGCGTCGGCAGGTAGAGCGCCGCCAGGGTGGACACCAGTTGGAGCACCACGAGCAGGGCGATCGGTCGGGAGTATGGGCGCAGGTACGCCCGGAGCAGTCTGATCAGCACTTGCACACTCTTGTCGTCGGCGGGTGGATTCGCATCCCAATTCTCGTTCTTTGGTGCACTCGTACAGACGATTCCCAGGGTGTGAACCGGAGGTTTGTCCAGCCCTTTGCCGAATCGCCCAGTGGGCCCGGTTGCGCGGTTCACCCGGGGTCCTGGCGGGGTCGTCGAACGGGCACCGGCGCCGTGGCGGTGTGCCGACGGTCCGTGCCCTCTTACGGAATGACCGATTTCCCCCTAGGCTGCTGATTGCCCCCTTGTTACTCGCCGGTACCGTCCGGGTTACCCGGGGGCCCGGCGACCGCCCCCCACGGGCGCCGCGACAATCCCTCAGACGGCCACCCGCCCCCGGAGGTCCTCGTTGAGTTCCGCGCAGTCCCTGATCGACTCCGGCAGTGCCGACATCGTCGCCGGGCGTCCCGCCTCCGTCGCCCACCTGTTCCTGGAGCGGGTCGCCGCCACCCCGAACGCCGAGGCCTACCGCTACCCGGCCCCGGTCGACGAGCACGCCGCGGACGGCGCCCCCGGCGCCGAGCAGTGGCGCTCGCTCACCTGGGCGCAGACGGCGGCCCGGGTCAAGGCGGTGGCCGCCGGCCTGATGGCGCTCGGCATCCAGCCGGAGGACCGGGTCGCGCTGGCCTCCTCCACCCGCGTCGAATGGATCATCGCCGACCTCGGGAACATGTGCGCGGGCGCCGCCACCACGACCGTCTACCCGAGCACCAACACCGACGAGACCGCCTTCATCCTCTCCAACTCCGGCTCCAGGGCGCTGTTCGCGGAGAACGCCGCCCAGCTCGCCAAGGCCGTCGACCAGATCGAGCAGCTGCCCGAACTGCGGACCGTCATCCTCTTCGACGCCCCCGAGAGCACGGCCCCCGAGAGCACGGCCCCCGAGAGCACGGCCCCCGGGAGCGCGGCCCCCGAGACCGGCGCGACCGGGTCCGGCGCGACCGAGTCCGGCGCGACCGCGACCGAGGTCCCCGGGACCGCCGGCCTCGCCCTGCTCACCCTCGCCGAACTGGAACAGCGCGGCGCCGAGTACCTGGAGCAGCACCCGGACGCGGTTGAGAAGGCGGTCGCCGCGCTCGACAAGGAGCAGCTGGCCACCCTCATCTACACCTCCGGCACCACCGGCCGCCCCAAGGGCGTGCGCCTGGTGCACGACTGCTGGGCGTACGAGGGCCGGGCTCAGGAGGCCAGCGGGCTGCTGCGCTCCGACGACGTCCAGTTCATGTGGCTGCCGCTGTCGCACGTGTTCGGCAAGACGCTGATCTCCGGCCAGATCGCCACCGGCCACGTGATGGCCGTGGACGGCCGGGTCGACCGGATCATCCACAACCTGCCGGCCATCCGGCCGACCGTCATGGCCTCGGCGCCGCGCATCTTCGAGAAGGTCTACAACGGCATCGCCGGCCGGGCCCGGGCCGAGGGCGGCGCCAAGTACAAGATCTTCCGCTGGGCCGCCAAGGTCGCCCGCGAGCACGCCCGGGCCGTCCAGGAGAGCCGGATCGCCACCGGCACCGGAACCGCCCCGCTGGGCCTGCGGCTCCAGCACACCGTGGCCGACAAGCTGGTCTACGCCAAGATCCGCGCGGCCTTCGGCGGCCGGCTGCGCGGCGCCGTCTCCGGCAGCGCCGCGCTCGCCCCCGAGATCGGCTTCTTCTTCCTCGGCGCCGGCGTGCCGATCCTGGAGGGCTACGGCCTCAGCGAGACCAGCGCCGGCTCCTGCGTCAATCGCGAGGAGGACGTCCGGATCGGCACGGTGGGCCGCGCGCTGCCCGGCACCGAGGTCCGGATCGCCGAGGACGGCGAGATCCTGCTGCGCGGCCCCGGCGTCATGCGCGGCTACCACGACCTGCCGGAGAAGACCGCCGAGGTGCTGGAGGCCGACGGCTGGTTCCACACCGAGGACATCGGCGAGCTCAGCCCCGACGGCTTCCTGCGGATCACCGACCGCAAGAAGGACCTGTTCAAGACCTCCGGCGGCAAGTACGTCGCGCCCAGCGAGGTCGAGGGCAGGTTCAAGGCGGCCTGCCCGTTCGTCAGCAACATCCTGGTGATCGGCAACGGCCGCAACTTCTGCACCGCGCTGATCGGCCTGGACGAGGCGGTCATCATGCCGTGGGCCGCCGAGCACGGCCTGGCCGGCAAGTCCTACGCCGAGGTGGCCGCCGACCCGCAGGTGCACCAGCTGATCGACGGCTTCGTCCGGCGGCTCAACGCCGACCTGCAGCGCTGGCAGACGATCAAGAAGTTCCACCTGCTGCCGCGCGATCTCGACATCGAGCACGGCGAGCTCACCCCGAGCCTGAAGATCAAGCGCCCGGTGGTCGAGCGGACCTACGCGGACGCCGTCACCGCGATGTACGCGGGCGCCAACGAGGCCTGAGCCGCCCCGCCCCCGTACGGCTCACCGGTTCGGGTGAGCCGTACGGGACAATGGGGTCATGCCCTCCGCACTCCCCGACGGCGAACCGGTGCCGTCCGACGGTTCCCTGCCCGCGCACGCCCGCACCGGTCTCGGGCAGCGGCCGTTCGGCTTCTACCTGCACGTGCCGTACTGCGCCAGCCGCTGCGGCTACTGCGACTTCAACACCTACACCGCCACCGAGCTGCGCTCCTCCGGGGCCGTCGCCTCCCAGGAGACCTACGCGGACAACGTGGTCGCCGAGATCCGGCTGGCCCGCAGGATCCTCGGCCCCGTGGACCTCCCGGTGCAGACCGTCTTCCTCGGCGGCGGCACCCCCACCCTGCTGCCCGCCCGCGACCTGGTGAAGATGCTCGCCGCACTGCGCGAGGAGTTCGGGCTCGCCGACGGCGCCGAGGTCACCACCGAGGCCAACCCGGAGTCCGTCGACCCGGCCTACCTGGCCGAGCTGCGCGAGGGCGGCTACAACCGGGTCTCCTTCGGCATGCAGAGCGCCCGCCCGCACGTCCTGCAGCTGCTCGACCGCCACCACACCCCGGGCCGCCCCGAGGCCTGCGTCGCCGAGGCCCGCGCCGCCGGCTTCGACCACGTCAACCTGGACCTCATCTACGGCACCCCCGGCGAGTCCGACGACGACTGGCGGGCCTCCCTGGACGCCGCCATCGGCGCCGGGCCCGACCACGTCTCCGCCTACTCCCTGATCGTCGAGGACGGCACCAAGCTCGCCGCCCGGGTCAAGCGCGGCGAACTGCCGATGATCGACGACGACGTGCACGCCGACCGCTACCTCATCGCCGAACAGGCCCTCAGCGCCGCCGGTTACTCCTGGTACGAGGTCTCCAACTGGGCCACCACCCCCGAGGGCCGCTGCCGCCACAACGAGCTCTACTGGACCGGCGCCGACTGGTGGGGCGCCGGCCCCGGCGCGCACAGCCACGTCGGCGGCGTCCGCTGGTGGAACGCCAAGCACCCCGCCGCCTACGCCCAGGCCCTCGCCGAAGGCCGCACCCCGGCCCTGGGCCGTGAGGTCCTCGCCGAGGAGGACCGCCGGGTCGAGCGCATCCTGCTCGAACTGCGCCTCGCCGAGGGCATCCCGCTCACCCTCCTCACCGACACCGGCCGCCAGGCCGCCGCCCGCCACCTCGCCGACGGCCTCCTCGACCCCGACACCCACGCCGCCGGCCGCGCCACCCTCACCCTCCAGGGCAGGCTGCTGGCCGACGCGGTCGTACGTGACCTGGTGGACTGACATTCGTTGACGTGGGTGTCAGCCGTCGGAGGGAGCGTGGGATGACCGCCATCGATGATCGGATGACCGGGATCTTCGAGAACCTGGAGGTGCCGGAAGGCGTCAAGGCCGAGCTCATCAGGGGGGAAATCGTGATGACGGCCGGGCCTGACATGGTCCACAACCTCATCGTCCTGGCGATTCAGCACCAGCTTCCGTACGGTCGGTGGCGTCCCCTCACGACCCAGGACCTGGGGATCCCCGGCCAGGCGAGCGAACCCCAGCCCGACCTGGTCGTCTTCGAACGCGGGGCGGTCGAGGAGCACGGACGACTGCTGCCGTCGCCTGCCGTCACCCTGGTGGTCGAGGTGGTGTCGAAGACCAGTGTCGATCGTGATTACCGGACCAAGCGGGAGCTCTATGCCGAGGGCACCGTCCCCGCGTATCTGATCGTCGACCCGATCAAGGGAGTCTGCGTGCTGCTGACCGAGTTGGGCAAGGATCCCGGGTCCGGGCTCCCGAGGTACATGTCCGAGCGGACCAGTAAGTTCGGCGAGCCCGTCCCCGTCGGCCTGCTCGATGTCGATCTGGACACCACGGACTTTCAGCAGTACGTCTGACCTACCTCACCCCGGGAGCGTCACGAAGTCGATCAACTCCTCGACGCGGCCCAGGAGCTCCGGCTCCAGGTCCTTGTAGGTGTCGACCTTGGAGAGGATCCGCTTCCAGGCGGCGGGGGTGTTCACCGGCCAGCCGAGGCGGCGGCAGACGCCCTCCTTCCACTCCTCGCCGCGGGGGACGGCGGGCCAGGCGGGGATGCCGACGGAGGAGGGCTTCACGGCCTGCCAGATGTCGATGTAGGGGTGGCCGACGACCAGGACGGCGTCGCCGGTGACCTGGGCGGCGATGCGGTGCTCCTTGGTGCCGGGGAGCAGGTGGTCGACCAGGACGCCGAGGCGGCGGCCCGGGCCGGGGGCGAAGTCGGCGACGATCGCGGGCAGGTCGTCCACGCCCTCCAGGTACTCGACGACCACGCCCTCGATCCGCAGGTCGTCGCCCCAGACCCGTTCGACCAGCTCGGCGTCGTGCCGGCCCTCGACGTAGATCCGCGACTCGCGGGCGACCCGGGCCCGGGCGCCGGGGACGGCGATCGAGCCGGAGGCGGTGCGGCCAGGCGCCCGCGAGGGGGCCGGGCCGGTCGGGCGCACCAGGGTGACCACCCGGCCCTCCAGCAGGAAGCCGCGCGGCACCAGCGGGAACACCCGGTGCTTGCCGAAACGGTCCTCCAGGGTGACGGTGAACCCCTCGGCGGTCCGCTCGCACCGCACCACCGCGCCGCAGAAGCCGGTCGCCGCCTCCTCCACCACCAGGTCCCGCTCGGCGGGCACCTCCGGGGCGGGCTGCTGCCTCTTCCACGGCGGGGTCAGGTCGGGTCCGTACTGGCGGCTGTGCATGCAGGTGACTATAGGCAGCGGCAGCGCCCGAGGATCGGACGGCCCGTCACAGGCCCGGCGCGCCCCAGACCGGGAACCAGCGGCTGAGGTCCTTCTCCAGCCGCAGGTCGTTCCCCAGCAGCGCGTTGACCTGCAACTCCAGCGGGCTGTTGCGCCGCTCCCCGCCGCCGGGCATCGGGGCGAAGGGGTAGAAGGTGCCGCGCTTGTAGAGGTAGACCAGCGCCAGCGACTGCCCCTGCCCGTTGCGGAAGGCGACCAGCGAGCAGAGCAGCTGGGGCCCGAAGCCGTTCGCCTCCAGCTCGCTGTTGACCGCGTGCAGGTCGTTCACCAGCTCCGGCAGCTCCTCGGGGGTGTGCCGGGCGAGCAGCCAGGAGTAGCCGTAGCCGTCCTTGGAGGCCTCCACCGGGACGCCGCCGCGCTCGGTGTCGGCGTCCAGCAGCGCCCGCACCTGCTGCTCGACCTGCCCGAAGGCCGCGCCCTCGACGGCGGCGAAGCAGACCGAGCCGAGGCCGGTGGGGGTGAACCCGGCCCCGGCCTCCAGGGTGAGGGCGGCGGACGGTACGCCGAACAGCTGGTCGAGGTCGGGCTTGACGGGCTTGGTGCGCCCGAACAGGGCGTCCAGGATTCCCACGGCGGTCCTTTCAGGAGGGTGCGGGCGGAGTCGGGCGGAGCGGCGGAGGGACGGAGGGGGGAGTCAGCGGCCGAGCTGCTCGGAGATCTTCGCCAGCTGCTCCAGCCGCTTCTCCAGCGTCGGGTGGGTGGAGAACAGCTGGGCGGCGGTCTCCCGGGCGCTCAGCGCGGGGGCGAAGTAGAAGGCGTTGTAGGGCTGCGCCTGGCGCAGGTCCTTGCTGGGGATGGCGGCGATCTGCCCGGTGACCTTGGTGAGCGCGGAGGCGAGGGCGCTGGGCCGGCCGGTGAGCTGGGCGGCGGAGCGGTCGGCGGCGAGTTCCCGGTAGCGGGAGAGCAGCCGGGTGAGCAGGAAGCTGATGGCGTAGACGACCATCGACACCAGCGGGATGACCAGGGCGGCGATCGCCGCGTTCTGGTCGTTGTTGTTGCGGCCGCCGCCCATGAACCCGCCGTACATGGCGATCCGGGTCATGGCCCCGGCGAGGACGCCGAGGAAGCCGGCGATGGTCATCACCGCGACGTCCCGGTGGGCGACGTGGGACAGCTCGTGGGCGAGGACGCCCTCCAGCTCCTCGGGTTCCAGCCGGCGCAGCAGGCCGGTGGTGACGCACACCACGGCGTTCTGCGGGTTGCGGCCGGTGGCGAAGGCGTTCGGCATGTCGTTGTCGGCGACCGCCACCCGGGGTTTGGGCATGTCCGCCAGCGCGCAGAGCCGGTCGACGGTGCCGTGCAGTTGCGGGTACTGCTCAGGGGTCACCTGGTGGGCGCCCATCGCCCGTTCGGTGATCTTGTCGCTGAACCAGAACTGGGCCACGAACAGCCCGCCGGAGATCAGGACGATCAGTGGCCAGGCGCCGCGCAGCAGCACGATCAGCAGGCCGGTGAAGCCGACGTACAGCAGCCCGATCACGAACATCGTCACGACCATGCGGCCGGTCAGGCCGCGGTCGGGCGCGAAACGGGTGTGCTGGCCCGAGCTCGACATTGCTTGCTCCTCCATTCGCCGTCGCTTTCGATGCTGCCACCCGGACGGCCCCGCGGCACCACCCCCGCGCCGGGAACTGCGGGCAGGATCACTCCGGCCGGGCCGTTCCTGCCGTTGGGCCCGGGCCTTACACTGGCAGGTACGGTTTTGGCACTCGGGTATGACGAGTGCCAAGGCGGGTCCCGGAACCGGGTGTCCCGGAACGGGCAGCAGCATGTGCGACACAAACGGACAACGCGCGAAGACGGAGGTGTGTGCCCCATGGCCGGTGAGGTTCGCCAGCTCGACGACCGCAAGCTGGCCGTGCTCCGCGCGATCGTCCAGGACTACGTGGGGACCGAGGAGCCGGTCGGCTCCAAGGCCCTGGTGGAGCGGCACAACCTCGGGGTCTCCCCGGCCACCGTCCGCAACGACATGGCGGCGCTGGAGGAGGAGGGCTACATCCACCAGCCGCACACCAGCGCCGGGCGCATCCCCACCGACAAGGGGTACCGCCTGTTCGTCGACAAGCTCGCCGAGGTCAAGCCGATGAGCGCCCCCGAGCGCCGGGCGATCCGGCACTTCCTGGACGGCGCCGTCGACCTGGACGACGTGGTCGCCCGGACGGTGCGGCTGCTCGCCCAGCTCACCCGGCAGGTCGCGGTGGTGCAGTACCCCTCGCTGTCGCGCTCCACCGTCCGGCACATCGAGCTGGTCGCGCTGGCCCCGACCAAGGTGATGCTGGTCCTGATCACCAACACCGGCCGGGTCGAGCAGCGGATGGTGGACTGCCCGGGCCCGGTCGGCGAGACGGTCCTGGCGGACCTGCGGGCCCGGATCAACGCGCGGGCCGTCGGCCAGCGGCTGCCGGACGTGCCGGGCTTCCTGGAGGAGCTCCCGGCGGGTTTCGAGCAGCCGGACCGGCCGACCGTCAGCACCGTCCTGGCGACGCTGTTCGAGGCGCTCGCCGAACAGAACGAGGAGCGGATCATGCTGGCCGGCACGGCCAACCTGACCCGCTTCGGGCACGACTTCCCGCTCACCATCCAGCCGGTGCTGGAGGCACTGGAGGAGCAGGTCGTCCTGCTCCGCCTCCTGGGTGAGACCGCGGACGCCGCGATGACGGTCCGGATCGGGCGGGAGATCGCCTACGAGGGGCTGAATTCCACCTCGGTGGTCTCGGTCGGCTACGGTTCGGGCGACGAGAGCGTGGCCAAACTGGGTGTGATCGGTCCGACCCGGATGGACTATCCGGGCACAATGGGGGCGGTGCGAGCGGTGGCACGGTACGTGGGTCAGATCCTGGCCGAGTCGTAGCAAACAGTCGCTGTCGGTCATCTGACGGCGACATCCCAGTCGCAGCACTACTACAGGCGGAACAAGCGGAGCATTTGGTGGCCACGGACTACTACGCGGTACTCGGCGTCCGACGGGATGCGGGGCAGGACGAGATCAAGAAGGCGTTCCGGCGCCTGGCACGCGAACTGCACCCGGACGTCAACCCGGACCCGAAGACGCAGGAGCGGTTCAAGGAGATCAACGCCGCCTACGAGGTGCTCTCCGATCCGCAGAAGCGCCAGGTCTACGACCTCGGCGGTGACCCGCTCTCGCCGGGCGGCGGGGGCGCGGGCGGGTTCGGCGCGGGCGCGGCGGGCTTCGGGTTCTCCGACATCATGGACGCCTTCTTCGGCGCCGCGGCCGGCCAGCGCGGCCCACGCTCGCGCACCCGCCGCGGCCAGGACGCCATGATCCGGCTGGAGATCACCCTGGAGGAGGCCGCCTTCGGCACCACCAAGGAACTCCAGGTCGACACGGCCGTCACCTGCACCACCTGCAGCGGCGAGGGCGCGGCCCCCGGCACTTCCGCGCAGACCTGTGACATGTGCCGCGGCAAGGGCGAGGTCTCCCAGGTCACCCGGTCCTTCCTGGGCCAGGTCATGACCTCCCGCCCCTGCCCGCAGTGCCAGGGCTTCGGCACCGTCGTGCCGACCCCGTGCCCGGAGTGCGCCGGCGACGGCCGGGTCCGCGCCCGCCGCACCCTGACCGTCAAGATTCCGGCCGGTGTCGACAACGGCACCCGGATCCAGCTGGCCGGCGAGGGCGAGGTCGGCCCCGGCGGCGGCCCGGCCGGCGACCTGTACGTCGAGATCGCCGAGACCACCCACCCGACCTTCCAGCGCCGCGGGGACGACCTGCACTGCACCGTCACCATCCCGATGACGGCCGCGGCCCTCGGCACCCAGGTGCCGCTGCAGACCCTGGACGGGCTGGAGGAGGTCGACATCCGGCCCGGCACCCAGTCCGGCCAGTCGATCCCGCTGCACGGCCGGGGCATCACCCACCTGCGCGGGGGCGGCCGGGGCGACCTGATAGTGCATGTCGAGGTGCAGACGCCCGGCAAGCTCGACGCCGAGCAGGAGGAACTGCTGCGCCGGCTCGCGGTGCTGCGCGGCGAGGAGCGGCCGTCCGGCCAGTTCGCGCCGGGCCAGCAGGGCCTGTTCTCGCGTCTGAAGGACGCGTTCAACGGCCGGTAGCCGTCCGCGTGGGGGTGCCGGGGCTCTGCCCGGCACCCCTTTCGCGTTCCCGATCCGCTCCCACCACCGGAGGTTCCCCGCATGACCGCCCCCGTCTTCGTCGTCGAGACCGAGCGGATCGCCGCCGCCGCACCCGGTTCCGTGGTGCGCCTCGACGGGCCGGAGGGGCGGCACGCGGCCGCGGTGAAGCGGCTGACGGCGGGCGAGGCGGTGACCCTGGCCGACGGGCTGGGCCTCGGGGTGGACGGGACGGTCGCCGAGGTGCTCGGCAAGGACGCGGTCGACGTCACGGTGGCGGCCGTGCGCCGGGAGCCCGAGCCGGCGCCGCGGATCGTCGTCGTCCAGGCGCTGCCCAAGGGCGACCGCGGCGAGCTCGCGGTGGAGACCATGACCGAGGTCGGCGTGGACGTGGTGATCCCGTGGGCCGCCTCGCGCTGCATCACGCAGTGGAAGGGCGACCGGGGCGCCAAGGCGCTCGCCAAGTGGCGGGCCACCGCCCGGGAGGCCGGCAAGCAGTCCCGCCGGCTGCGCTTCCCCGAGGTGCGCGAGCCGGTGACCACCCGGCAGCTGGCGCCGGTCCTGGCGGGGGCGGCGTTCGCCGCCGTGCTGCACGAGGAGGGCGCCGAGCCGCTGGCGCTGGCCGCGCTGCCCGAGGGCGGGGACGTGGTGCTGGTGGTCGGCCCGGAGGGCGGTGTCTCCCCGGAGGAGCTGGCCGCCTTCTCCGAGGCGGGCGCGAAGCCGTACCGGCTGGGCCCGTCGGTGCTGCGCACCTCCACCGCCGGGGTGGCCGCCGGCGCGCTGCTGCTGGGCCGTACCGGCCGCTGGTCGTAGCGGGCTCCGGTCGGGGCGGGAGTCCGCGAAAATCGGCCCGCGCGGTGTGCGTGGGTGCCTACGCTGACCGCGTGACGGAACCCCTGAGCACCTCCGCGGGCGCCTATCTGCGCCACCCCCATCTGCACGGCGACCTGGTCACCTTCGTCGCCGAGAACGACGTCTGGCTGGCCCCGCTGGACGGCGGCCGGGCCTGGCGGCTGACGGCCGATCACCTGCCGGTCCACCACCCCCGGTTCGCCCCGGACGGGCGGCACATCGCCTTCACCTCCGCCCGGGACGGCGCGCCCGAGGTGCACGTGGTGCCGGTGGACGGCGGCCCGTCCCGCCGGCTCACCCACTGGGGCAGCGACCAGACTCAGCTGCAGGGCTGGACGGCCGACGGCCGCCCGATCGCCACCACCACCGCCGGCGAGGCCACCCTGCGCCGCACCTGGGCGCACGCGGTGCCGCTGGACGGTGGCGAGCCGGTACGGCTGCCGTACGGACCGGTCGGCGGGCTCGCCTTCGAGCCGCACGGCGCCAGGGTGCTGCTGGGCACCGTCAACAACCGCGAGCCGGCCTGGTGGAAGCGCTACCGGGGCGGCCGGGCGGGCAAGCTGTGGATCGGCCGGGACGAGTTCGCGCGGGTGCACGAGGACCTGGACGGCCAGCTCTCCTCGCCGCTGTGGGTGGGGGACCGGATCGCCTTCCTGTCCGACCACGAGGGCGTCGGCGAGCTGTACTCCAGCCTCCCGGACGGCTCCGACCTGCGCCGCCACACCACTTGCCCGGAGGGTTTCTACGCCCGCAACGCCACCACCGACGGCACCCGGGTGGTCTTCCACCGGGCCGGCGACCTGTGGCTGCTGGAGAGCCTGGCGCAGGGCGCCGAGCCGCGCCGGCTGGACGTCCGGCTGGCCGGCCCGCGCAGCGGCCGCCGGCCCCGCCCGGTGTACGCCGCGCACTGGCTGGAGTCCGTCGCCCCCGACCGCACCGGCCGGGCGAGCGCGGTGGTGGTGCGCGGCGGGGTGCACTGGCTGACCCACCGCGAGGGCCCGGCCCGGGTGCTGGACGAGACGCCGGGTGTGCGCGGGCGCCTCGCCCGGGTGGTGCCGGGCGAGGACGGCGCCCAGGGCGTGCTCTGGGTGTCCGACGCCGAGGGCGAGGACGCCCTGGAGTTCGCGCCCGCCGTGCAGGGCGCCGAGCGCCGCCGGCTGGCGGCCGGCCGGCTCGGTCGGGTCAACTCCCTGGTGGTGTCCCCGGACGGCAAGCAGGCGGCGCTCGGTGTGCACGACGGCCGGGTGCTGCTGGTCGCGCTCGCCGACGGCACCGTGCACGAGCTGGCCCGCAGCGCCGACGGCGAGGTCAGCGGGCTGGCCTTCAGCCCGGACTCGGCCTGGCTGGCGTGGTCGAGCCCGGTGGCGGGCCTGGGCCCCTTCTCGCTGCGCCAGATCGTGCTGGCCAACCTGGCCACCCGGACGGTCGGCGAGGCCACCCAGCAGCGCTTCATCGACACCTCGCCGGCCTTCACCGCGGACGGCCGGTACCTGGCGTTCCTGTCGGTGCGCAACTTCGACCCGGTCTACGACGCGCACGTCTTCGACCTGTCGTTCCCGAACGGCTGCCGCCCGTACCTGATCACGCTGGCCGCCGACACGCCGTCCCCGTTCGGGCCGCAGCGGGCCGGGCGCCCGCTCGGCGGGGAGGAGGACGAGCCGCGCGGCAAGAAGGCGGACGGCGAGGAGGCCGCCGCCGACGCCCCGCCGGTGACCAGGGTCGACCTGGACGGCATCGCCGACCGGATCGTGCCGTTCCCGGTCGAGGGCGGCCGCTTCGACTCGCTGCGGGCCGCCAAGGACGGCGTCCTGTGGACCAGGGCCCCGCTGCTCGGCGAACTCGGCGACGAGGCGGCCTCGCTGGACGAGGAGCGGCCCCGGCCGGCGCTGGAGCGGTACGACCTGAAGAAGCGTCGCGTCGAGCAACTCGTGCAGGGCGTCGACGAGTTCGCGGTCAGCGGGGACGGCGCCCGGGTGGCGGTGCTGGACGAGGGCGAACTGCGGATCGTCCCCGCCGACCACAAGGCGAGCGGCGAGGAGGACGAGGTGACCGTCGACCTGGCCCGGCTGCGGGTCACCGTCGACCCGGCCGCCGAGTGGCGCCAGATGTACGCCGAGAACGGCCGCCTGATGCGGGACAACTTCTGGCGCGCCGACCTCGGCGGCGTCGACTGGGAGGGCGTCCTGGACCGCTACCGGCCGCTGGTGGAGCGGGTCGGCTCGCACGACGACCTGGTCGACCTGCTCTGGGAGGTGCACGGCGAACTCGGCACCTCGCACGCCTACGTGCTGCCGTACGGCCTGCACACCGAACCCGCACGGCGCCAGGGCCTGCTCGGCGCCGACCTCGCCAAGGACGGCGACCGGTGGCGGATCGCCCGGATCCTGCCCGGCGAGTCCTCCGACCCCCGGGCCCGCTCGCCGCTGGCCGCGCCCGGCGTCGCGATCCGCCCGGGCGACGCGGTCCTGGCCGTCAACGGCCGCCCGGTGGACCCGGTCACCGGCCCGGCGCCGCTGCTGGCCGGCACCGCCGGGCAGCCGGTCGAGCTGACCGTGGCCGGCAAGGACGGCACCGACCAGCGCCACCCGGTGGTCGTCCCGCTCTCCGACGAGGAGCCGCTGCGCTACCACGACTGGGTGGCCGGGCGGCGGGCCGCCGTGCGCGAGCTGTCCGCCGGGCGGCTCGGCTACCTGCACGTCCCCGACATGCAGACCACCGGCTGGGCCCAGATCCACCGCGACCTGCGCTCGGAGATGGCCAAGGAGGGCGTGGTCGTCGACATCCGGGAGAACCGCGGCGGCCACACCTCGCAGCTGGTGATCGAGAAGCTGGCCCGCCGGATCATCGGCTGGGGCGTCGCCCGCGGCGTCGCCAGCCCGATGCCCTACCCCGGTGACGCCCCGCGCGGGCCGCTCGTCGCGCTCGCCAACGAGTTCTCCGGCTCGGACGGCGACATCGTCAACGCCGCCATCCAGGCGCTGGGGCTGGGCCCGGTGGTCGGCACCCGCACCTGGGGCGGGGTGATCGGCATCGACAGCCAGTACCGGCTGGTCGACGGCACCCTGGTGACCCAGCCCAAGTACGCGTTCTGGGTGGAGAACTACGGCTGGGGCGTGGAGAACCACGGCGTCGACCCGGACGTCGAGGTGCCGTTCGCCCCGCACCAGTGGGCGGCGGGGGAGGACCCGCAGCTGGCCGAGGGCGTCCGGATCGCCCTCGCCGCGCTCGCCGGGACCCCGTCCCGGACGGCCCCGCCGGTGCCCGGGGAGCAGGCCGGGGAGCAGGCCGGGGAGTAGGCCGGGGACCGGGCCCGGAGTGGGAGGTCGGGCGGGCCGACTTCCCACTCCGGGCGGCGCGGAGGATGCGGGCCGTGGTCGGGATGCGCCCGGTCCGCCGCGAGCGGCTGCCGGAGTATCAGCAGGCGGTCGGGCGGCTCGGCTAGGCTGCCGCCGTACGGCCCACGACACAACCCGAGGAGAAGCCGATGGCCGGCGAGCCGCAGCCCGATTGCCTGTTCTGCAAGATCGTGGCGGGCGAGATCCCGGCGACCGTGGTGCGCAAGACCGAGCGCATCCTCGCCTTCCGCGACATCGCTCCCAAGGCCCCGGTGCACGTCCTGGTCATCCCGCACGTCCACTACCCGAATGCCGCCGCGCTGGCCGCCGCGGAGCCGGAGATCGCCGGTGAACTCCTCGCCGAGGCGGGCGCGGTGGCCAAGGACGAGGGCCTGGAGGACTACCGGCTGATTCTCAACACCGGCGCCGGCGCCGGTCAGACGATCTTCCACGCCCACGTCCACGTGCTCGGCGGCAAGCCGATGACCGAGAGCATGGTCTGAACCCGACGTGTCACAGCGCGAACTCGTCGTCCTCGGCACCGCCAGCCAGGTGCCCACCCGGCACCGCAACCACAACGGCTACCTGCTCCGCTGGGACGGCGAGGGCCTGCTGTTCGACCCCGGCGAGGGCACCCAGCGGCAGATGCTGCACGCCGGGGTCTCGGCCACCCAGATCACCAGGATCGCCGTGACGCACTTCCACGGCGACCACTGCCTGGGCCTCGCCGGGGTGATCCAGCGGATCAACCTGGACCGCGTCCCGCACCCGGTGGACGTCTACTTCCCGGCCTCCGGCGAGGTCTACTTCGAGCGGCTGCGGAACGCCACCGCGTACCACGAGACGGCCGTGCTGCGACCCCGGCCGATCGACGAGCCGGGCCCGCTGCCCGCGCCCGGCGCCCGCTTCGCGCTGGACGCCGTGCGGCTCTCCCACCCCGTGGAGTCCTTCGGCTACCGGCTGTCCGAGCCCGACGGCCGCCGCCTGGTGCCCGAACGGCTCGCCGCGCTCGGCGTCTTCGGCCCCGCGGTCGGCCGGCTGCAGCACGAGGGCGCGATCGAGGCGGACGGCCGGCGGGTCACCCTGGAGGAGGTCAGCGAGCCCCGGCCGGGCCAGCGGTTCGCCTTCGTGATGGACACCCGGCTCTGCGACGGCGTGCACGAACTCGCCGAGGGCGCCGACCTGCTGGTCGTCGAGTCGACCTTCACCGACGCCGACGTCCGCCTCGCCGAGGACCACGGCCACCTCACCGCCGGGCAGGCCGCCAAGGCCGCCGCCGAGGCCGGGGTGCGCACCCTGGTGCTGACCCACTTCTCCCAGCGCTACCCGGACCTCGGCCAGCACCTGGCCGACGCCCGCAAGCACTTCGACGGGGAGCTGGTGCTCGCCGAGGACCTCGCCCGGGTGCCCGTCCCCGCCCGGCGCCAGCCGTGAACCCGGCGCACACCCCGTGAAAAGGGCTCGCGCCGTCCCCCGATCTGCCGCAGCATCGTCGGGTGCGGCCCCGCCGCCCGCCGCGGCGATCACGTGCGCGGCGTACCCTGGTGCCCCGGAGAGACCGATCGGCACACGACACCACGGATGGGATGAGGCAGGCCCCAGCGCCGACCTATGAGTGACACATCGCAGACCCGTACGAACGGCCGGTCACGCCCCGAGCCGGCCGACGACGGCCGCGTCAGCGCCCGGATCGTCATCCCCGAGAAGCACCCGATGGTCACCCTCCTCGGCACGGCGGACTCGCTGCTGCGCGTGATCGAGCAGGGGTTCCCCGCCGCCGACATCCACGTCCGCGGCAACGAGGTGACCGCCACCGGAGCGCGCGCCGAGGTCGCCCTCGTGCAGCGGCTCTTCACCGAGATGATGCTGGTGCTGCGCACCGGCCAACCCCTGACGGAGGACTCCGTGGAGCGCTCCATCGCCATGCTCCGGAGCGCCGTGGAGGACCCGGACAGCCCGGCGCCGTCCCAGGTGTTCACCGCGAACATCCTGTCCAACCGGGGCCGCACGATCCGCCCCAAGACGCTCAACCAGCAGCGCTACGTCGACGCGATCGACAAGCACACCATCACCTTCGGCCTCGGCCCGGCCGGCACCGGCAAGACCTACCTCGCGATGGCCAAGGCCGTCCAGGCCCTGCAGGCCAAGGAGGTCAACCGGATCATCCTGACCCGCCCGGCGGTCGAGGCCGGGGAGCGGCTGGGCTTCCTGCCCGGCACCCTCTACGAGAAGATCGACCCGTACCTGCGCCCGCTCTACGACGCGCTGCACGACATGATGGACCCGGACTCCATCCCGCGCCTGATGGCGGCCGGCACCATCGAGGTCGCGCCGCTCGCGTACATGCGCGGCCGCACCCTCAACGACGCCTTCATCATCCTGGACGAGGCCCAGAACACCTCGCCCGAGCAGATCAAGATGTTCCTCACCCGCCTCGGGTTCAACTCCCGGGTGGTCGTCACGGGTGACACCACCCAGATCGACCTCCCGAGCGGCACCCGCAGCGGCCTCAAGGTCGTCCAGGAGATCCTGGCCGACGTGCCCGACATCCACTTCTCCGTCCTCACCAGCACCGACGTGGTCCGCCACAAGCTGGTCGGCCGGATCGTGGACGCGTACGAGCGCTGGGACGCCCAGCAGGAGGCCGAGGAGACCACTCCGCAGGCCGCCCGCAAGCCGGCCCAGCGGCGCGGCGGCAAGACGACCGCGGCCCGCGCACCCCGACAGTCCCATCGCACCGAAAGCTGAGTAACCAGCCCGTCATGTCGATCGACATCGCCAACGAGTCCGGTTGGGACGCTGACGAGGAAGCCATCCTCGACGTCGCCCGCTTCGCCCTGGACAAGATGCGGATCCACCCGCAGTCCGAACTGTCCGTGATCCTGGTGGACGGAGCGGCGATGGAGGAGCTGCACATCCAGTGGATGGACCTCCCCGGACCCACCGACGTGATGTCCTTCCCGATGGACGAGCTGCGTCCCGGCAAGGAGGGCGAGGAGCTGCCGCAGGGCCTGCTCGGCGACATCGTGCTCTGCCCGGAGGTCGCCGAGCAGCAGGGCAAGGCGGCCCCCTCCAAGCACTCGATGGACGAGGAGCTCCAGCTGCTCACCGTCCACGGGGTGCTGCACGTCCTCGGCTACGACCACGAGGAGCCCGAGGAGGAGGAGGAGATGTTCGCCCTCCAGAAGCGGATCCTGGACGACTGGCGGGCGGGCCGCGGCCTCGGCGGCATCTCCCCGGCCCCCACCACCCACTGAGCGCGGAGCCCGAACCCCTGTGAGTGGTGAAAGTACGAGCTTCATCCTCGGTGCCGTGCTGCTCGTCGTCCTCGGCTGGCTCGCCGCGTGCGCCGAGGCGGGCATCTCCCGGGTCTCCCGGTTCCGGGCGGAGGAGGCCGTACGGGCCGGGCGGCGCGGCTCGGCGCGGCTGCTGACCGTCGCCTCCGACCCGATCCGCTACCTCAACCTGGCGACCCTGATCCGGGTGGCCAGCGAGATGGCGGCGGCCGTCCTGGTCACCGTGGTGTGCGTGCGCAACGTCGAGCCGACCTGGCAGGCCGTGCTGCTGGCGTTCGGCGTGATGGTGCTGGTGTCCTTCGTCGCGGTGGGGGTCTCGCCGCGCACGATCGGACGCCAGCACCCGCTCACCACCGCGACCGCCGCCTCCTTCGTGCTGCTGCCGCTGGCCGCGGTGCTCGGCCCGATCCCGCGGCTGCTGATCCTGCTCGGCAACGCGCTGACCCCGGGCAAGGGCTACCGGGAGGGGCCGTTCGCCTCCGAGGCCGAGCTGCGGGCGCTGGTCGACCTCGCCGAGAAGGACGACCTGATCGAGGACGAGGAGCGCCGGATGGTGCACTCGGTCTTCGAGCTGGGCGACACCATCGTCCGCGAGGTGATGGTGCCGCGCACCGACCTGGTGATGATCGAGCGGCACAAGACCGTCCGGCAGGCGCTCACCCTGGCGCTGCGCTCGGGCTTCTCGCGGATCCCGGTGGTCGGGGACAACGAGGACGACGTGGTCGGCATCGTCTACCTGAAGGACCTGGTCCGGCGCACCCACATCAACCGGGAGGCGGAGTCCGAGGAGGTCGGCGCGGTGATGCGCCCGGCCGTCTTCGTGCCGGACTCCAAGCCGGCCGGCGACCTGCTGCGCGAGATGCAGCAACGCCGCTCGCACGTGGCGATCGTGATCGACGAGTACGGCGGCACGGCCGGCCTGGTCACCATCGAGGACGTCCTGGAGGAGATCGTCGGCGAGATCACCGACGAGTACGACCGGGAGATCGCGCCGATCGAGGACCTCGGCGACGGCTCGTACCGGATCACCGCCCGACTGCTGGTGGAGGACCTGGGCGAGCTGTTCGGCATCGAGCTGGAGGACGAGGACGTCGAGACCGTCGGCGGCCTGCTGGCCAAGCACCTCGGCCGGGTGCCGATCCCCGGCTCGTCCTGCGAGATCCCGCTGCCCGAGCCCGCCGCCACCGGGCTGACCGGCATCCTGCTGACCGCCGAGTCCTCGGCCGGGCGCCGCAACCGGATCGGCTCGATGGTCGCGACCCCGGTCCGCAAGGCCGCCGACGCCGGGACGGAGCCCGGCGAGTAGCGGTCGCGCCGTCGCGGGGCGACCATGGACAGCATGACGCATCAACTTCGCGCGGAGTACGGCCCGCAGGGGGCGACCGGCGGGGTCAGGGTCTGGCACGTGGTACGCGAGTCCGACCCCGCGATGGCGCTCTGCGGCCGCAGCATGGCCGACGACGCCGAGACGCGGCCCGAGCAGGAGTGGGGCACCGGGCTGCGCTGCTGCCAGCAGTGCGGTTCGCTCTACATGCACGAGGTGCCGCACATGCAGGGGAGCCACCCCTACAGCTAGGCCAGCAGGTCAGCCACGCCATGGTGGAGGTTGCCATGAAGCTGCACGACGAACTGCCCGTCAACACCCGCCTCGTCACGGTGTGGCGGATCGGGGCGGGGCTCGGGGGGATCTTCCTGATCGTGTTCGGGTGCCTGGGACTCGCCGGCGAACCAGGCTTCCTCGCCACGCACGGTGACCGGATCGCCGGGCTGTCGACCAACGGGGCGCTGAGCATCCTGTCCATCGTGGTGGGCGCGATCCTGGTGGCGGGGGCGGTGATCGGCGGGAACGTCGCGTCCGACCTGAACATGGTGGTCGGCCTGCTGTTCGTGCTGTCCGGCTTCTACGGTCTGGTGGTGCTCGGGCGGCCGGACGCCAACATCCTGAACTTCCGGATGTCGAACGTGCTGTTCGCGTTCATCTTCGGAGTGGTCCTGACGACCTTCGGGATGTACGGCCGGGTGAGCAGCCACCTGCCGCACGACAACCCGTTCTGGCGCGAGCGCACGGAGCACGAGGGGGCGCGGCCGTCCGGGCCGAAGACCTTCGTCAAGGTCCTCAAGCCGAACCCGGGTCCGACCCACCCGGTCGGCCACTGAGCCGCCGCGGGGGCCGCCTATGCTCGGCGGCATGAGTGACATCGTCGAGCTCGACCCCGAAGACAAGAAGATCATCACCCTGGCCCGCTCGGCCCGCGCCCGCAACGGCGTCGCCGAGGGGGCCGCGGTGCGTGACGAGACCGGCCGGACGTACGTGGCCGGGACGGTCGCGCTGGAGTCGCTGCGCCTCAGCGCGCTGCAGACGGCGGTGGCGATGGCGGTGGCCAGCGGTGCGAACTCGCTGGAGGCGGCCGCCGTGGTGAGCGAGGCGGAGCAGCCGGCCGAGGCCGACCTGGCGGCCGTCCGGGACCTCGGCGGGGTCGGGACGCCCGTGCTGCTGGCCGGGGTGGACGGGACGCTGCGGGTGGCGACCGAGGCCCGCTGAGGCCCCGCCGGGGCCCCGCTGGGGCCCGTTGGGTCGGGCGACGGCGGCGACCCGGCGAACACCTGCGCGGGCTTGGCAGATAATCTCACCGGGGGAGTGAACCCGGTGAGGGGGCTGGGCACATGGGGGCGGTGGCGTTCTTCGCCGGGCTGCTGTTGTTCGTGATGGGGATGGGCAAGTGGCAGGAGACCGGCTCGCCGTACTGGCTCTGGGGCTCGGTCGCCTTCCTGGTCGTCCTGGTGGTGATGTCGCTGGTCGCGCGGGGCGGCCGCAAGGGCTGATCGGGCCGTGCGGGCGGGGCCGGACGGCGCGGCTCTGGTGATCAGGGAGAATGGAGCACATGAGTGCCCCTTCCTCCTCGTACCGCTCCGGCTTCGCGTGCTTCGTCGGCCGACCCAACGCGGGCAAGTCGACCCTGACCAACGCTCTGGTGGGGACGAAGGTCGCGATCACCTCCGACCGCCCGCAGACCACCCGGCACACCGTGCGCGGCATCGTGCACCGCCCGGACTCCCAGCTCGTCCTGGTCGACACCCCCGGACTGCACAAGCCGCGCACCCTGCTCGGCGAGCGCCTCAACGACCTGGTCCGCAGCACCTGGGCCGAGGTCGACGTGATCGGCTTCTGCCTGCCCGCCGACCAGAAGCTCGGCCCCGGTGACAAGTTCATCGCCAAGGAACTCGCCGAGATCAAGAAGACCCCCAAGGTCGCCATCGTCACCAAGACCGACCTGGTCGACTCCAAGCGGCTCGCCGAGCAGCTGATCGCCGTCCACCAGCTCGGCGAGGAGCTGGGCATCGAGTGGGCCGAGATCATCCCGGTCTCGGCGGTCGGGGACAAGCAGGTGGAGCTGGTCGCCGACCTGATCACCAAGCTGCTGCCGGAGGGCATGCCGCTCTACCCGGACGGCGACCTGACCGACGAGCCCGAGCAGATCATGGTCGCGGAGCTGATCCGCGAGGCCGCGCTGGAGGGCGTGCGGGACGAGCTGCCGCACTCGCTGGCCGTCGTGGTCGAGGAGATGCTCCCGCGTGAGGGCCGCCCGGCGGACCGCCCGCTGCTGGACATCCACGCCAACGTCTACATCGAGCGGCAGAGCCAGAAGGCGATCGTGATCGGCGCCAAGGGCGCGCGGCTCAAGCACGTCGGCACCACCGCCCGCAAGCACATCGAGGCGCTGCTCGGCACGCCGGTCTACCTGGACCTGCACGTCAAGGTGGCCAAGGACTGGCAGCGCGACCCGAAGCAGCTGCGCAAGCTCGGGTTCTGAGCCCGGGCTCCCCGTGGAGGCCCGCCCGGTTGGGCGGGCCTTCGCCGTGTCCCGGTGTTCCGGTACCGGGGTGCTGTGCGCGGTGGGTGCTACGAGCGGTGGGTGCTACGCGCCCTCGCGCAGCACCAGCGACACCAGTTCGCGCTGCGGGTCGGTGAGCTTCGGGTCGGCGCAGTACACCGTCCGGCCGTCGACGGTGATCTCGTAGTGGAAGCCGTCCGGCACCCCGTACGAGGGGGCCCGCAGCCCGCCCGCGACGGCCTCGCGGGCGAGCGCGTGGACGTGCGGGGCGTCCGTGCGGTCGACGGTGTCGAGTTCCGCATGGCGGACGATCCCCGCGAGGCCGCCGGTCCGGGTCACCTGGATACGCATGGTGTCCATGGTGCTACCCGGGGAGGGGGTTTGCCGGGCTTTTCCCGGACCGTGACCTTAAGGCCGATCGGCACGGTGGGCGTCAGCCGGGGCTGACGCCCACCTGCGCCCAGGACGCCGTCACCGTGTCCGCCACCGAGGTCTGGTCGGGGTAGCGGGCCTTGGCGGCGGCCACCGTGGCCCGGGCGAAGGCGGTGAAGTCGGCGTCGGCGGGCAGCCGGCGCCCGGTCAGCGCGTCGTACCAGATCCGCCCGGCGCGCTCCCAGGCCGGGCCGCCGAGGGCGGTGGCCAGCAGGTAGAACGCGTGGTTGGGGATGCCGGAGTTGATGTGCACGCCGCCGTTGTCGTCGGCGGTGTTCACGTAGTCCCGCATGTGCGCGGGCTGCGGGTCCTTGCCGAGCTGGGGGTCGTCGTAGGCGGTGCCGGGGGCCTTCAGCGAGCGCAGCGCCACGCCCTGGACGCCGGGGGCGAGCAGTCCGGCGCCGATCAGCCAGTCGGCGTCGGCGGAGTCCTGGTGCAGCGCGTACTGCTTGACCAGCGAGCCGAAGACGTCGGAGACCGACTCGTTGAGCGCGCCGGGCTGGTCCTGGTACTGCAGCCCGGCGGTGAACTGGGTGACGCCGTGGGTGAGTTCGTGGCCGATGACGTCGATGCAGGCGGTGAAGTCGCCGAAGATCTGGCCGTCGCCGTCGCCGAAGACCATCCGCTGGCCGTTCCAGAAGGCGTTGTCGTAGTCCTGGCCGTAGTGGACGGTGGCGTCCAGGCGCAGCCCCTGGTCGTCGATCGAGCGGCGGCCGTAGACGTCGGCGTACAGCGCGAAGGTGGCGCCGAGGCCGTCGTAGGCGTGGTTGACGGACTGGTCGGAGACCGGGGCCTGGCCCTCGGTGCGGACGGTGCGGCCGGGCAGCCGCTGGCTGTGGCCGTCGTCGGCGATCACCCGGCTGGGGGCCGGGTGGCCGCCGGTGGGCGGGGGAGCGGTGAGGCGGGCCGCGCGGTGCGCGGTGTCGAGCGCGAGGGAGCGGACGGCGGGCTCGTGACCGGCCTCGGCGAGGCGGTCCAGGACGTACGGCGGGACGATCGCACAGAGCGGTACTGCTGCAGTCATGTGGCCCAGGGTGAGGCCTCGATGACCGGTTGTCACCACCCTTGGCATGACCGGTCGGTGTCTCAAGGGGTGGAACGGTGGCCCGGATCACTTCGGGGGCGCGCGGCCCTGGGTTACGCTGGGGCCATCATGCGCAACGGGCTGCTTCTGCTTAGCTGCCGCGTCGAGGGCCTGTAGTCCACGGGGCCGGCTCCCTCGCCGCGGGGATCGAGCTGCGCGCGTCATCCGGCGATCCGACGGAGGATCGCCAGCGGCAGCTGGCCGGCCAGTCGGTGACCTTTCCCGACCCGCCCCGCACCACGCATCACAGGAAGCCGAGAGTCATTCCATGACCGAGCAGAGCTCCGCCGCGTCCATCCCCGCCGGTCGCGCCTTCGTCGACCGTCCCACCCCGATCACCGCCGCCTCCGTGCGCCAGCAGCCCTCCGGCATGCGGCACGGGCGCTACCTGCCGTTCGACACCGTCGACCTGCCGGACCGCACCTGGCCGAGCAGGGTGATCACCAAGGCGCCGCGCTGGCTCTCCACCGACCTGCGGGACGGCAACCAGGCGCTGATCGACCCGATGTCCCCGGCCCGCAAGCGCAAGATGTTCGACCTGCTGGTCGCGATGGGCTACAAGGAGATCGAGGTCGGCTTCCCGTCCTCCGGCGCCACCGACCACGCCTTCGTACGGTCGCTGATCGAGGAGGGGGCGATCCCCGAGGACGTCACCATCTCGGTCCTGACGCAGGCCCGCGAGGAGCTGATCGAGAAGACCGTCGAGTCGCTGGTCGGCGCCCCCCGCGCGACCGTCCACCTGTACAACGCGACCGCGCCGCTGTTCCGCCGGGTGGTGTTCCGCAACGACCGGGCCGCCACCAGGGCGATCGCCACCGAGGGCACCCGGCTGGTGATGGAGTACGCCGAGAAGCTGCTGGGCGAGGACACCGTCTTCGGCTACCAGTACTCGCCGGAGATCTTCGTGGACACCGAGCTGGACTTCGCGCTGGAGGTCTGCGAGGCGGTCATGGACGTCTGGCAGCCGGGCGAGGGCCGCGAGATCATCCTGAACCTGCCGGCCACCATCGAGCGGGCCACCCCGAACGTGCAGGCCGACCAGTTCGAGTGGATGTCGCGCAACCTGTCCCGCCGCGAGTTCGTCTGCCTGTCGGTGCACCCGCACAACGACCGCGGCACCGCCGTCGCCTCCGCCGAGCTGGCCTACATGGCGGGTGCCGACCGCATCGAGGGCTGCCTGTTCGGCCAGGGCGAGCGAACCGGCAACGTCGACCTGGTGACCCTGGGGATGAACCTGTTCTCGCAGGGCATCGACCCGCAGATCGACTTCTCCGACATCGACGAGGTGCGCCGCACCGCCGAGTACTGCAACCAGATGGAGGTGCACCCGCGCCACCCGTACGCCGGCGACCTGGTGTACACCTCCTTCTCCGGCTCGCACCAGGACGCCATCAAGAAGGGCTTCGACGCCCTGGAGGCGGACGCCAGGGCCGCGGGCGTCCCGGTCGAGGAGCACACCTGGGGCGTGCCGTACCTGCCGATCGACCCGAAGGACGTCGGCCGCACCTACGAGGCGGTCATCCGGGTCAACAGCCAGTCCGGCAAGGGCGGTGTGGCGTACGTCCTGAAGAACGACCACAAGCTGGACCTGCCGCGCCGGATGCAGATCGAGTTCTCCCGGATCATCCAGGCCAAGACCGACGCCGAGGGCGGCGAGGTCACCCCGGCCGAGATCTGGCGGGTCTTCGAGGACGAGTACCTGCCGACCCCCGACAACCCGTGGGGCCGGATCTCGCTGAGCGGTTCGCGCACCCTGACCACCGAGGACGGCCGGGACGCGCTGATCGCCGGCGCGATGGTCGACTCCGTACCGGTGACCCTGACCGGTGTCGGCAACGGCCCGGTCTCCGCCTTCGCGGACGCGCTGGCCCGGATCGACGTGGACGTCCGGGTCCTGGACTACGCGGAGCACGCGCTGAGCGAGGGCGGCGACGCCCAGGCCGCCGCGTACGTCGAGTGCGCGGTGGACGGCAAGGTGCTGTGGGGCGTCGGGATCGACGGCAACACCGTGCTGGCCTCGCTGAAGGCGATCATCAGCGCCGTCAACCGGGCGCAGCGCGGGTAGTTCGTACGAGTGGCATGCGGCGGGGCCGTCCTCCGGGGCGGCCCTTCGTCGCGCCTGGGGCCGCTGTGTCCTGCGCCACATTTTTTCGGGTCGGAAGCCGTTCGAGGTACTGACACGTGCCGGTAACCATGGCAACATCGATCCACCGGAAAGCCGGGTCGGTGGGACGGCCCAGGTGTCCGGTCGCGTGACCTGCCCATTGTTGTGCAGGCCGTCTGCCATGTCTGGGGAGTGGCGCCGTGACCAGGTTGTGGGGTGTTCGCCCGCGGTGGCGGACTGACGTTCTCGGTGACTTCTTCTGCCCGGGCTGTGGCGGGGACCGTAACTACCGCCGGCAACACGGCCGGCGGTGGCTGCGGCTGCTGGGCACCCCGGTGCTCCCGCTCGGCCCGGTGATCGGCAGCGTGCAGTGCACCAGCTGCCGCGGCCGGTACGGCGTCGAGAGCCTGGAGCAGCCGACCTCCGTACGTCTCGGCGCGATGCTGCGGGACGCGCAGTACACCATCGCGCTGGCCATGCTCGCGGCCGGTGGCACCGCCCACCGGGCGGCCCGCGACGCGGCCTGCACGGCGGTGCGCGAGGCCGGGTTCGAGGACTGCGGCGAGGCCCAGGTGCTGGCCGCGCTCGCCGCGCTGTCCGGGCTCGGCGGTGAACTGCACGACGCCCACGGGATGGCCGGCGGCCTGGCCGTGGAACTGCACGCGGTGCTCGAACCGCTCGCCCCGCACCTGGCCCACCAGGGCCGGGAGCGGCTGCTGCTGCAGGGCGCGGCGATCGCCCTGGCCGACGGACGCTACCTGCCGCAGGAGCGCGAGGCGCTGGCCGCGGTCGGGGGCTGCCTGGACCTGCCGCAATCGCGGGTCGGGGCGCTGCTGGAGGCGGCGACCCGGGCTCCGTACTAGCTCCGTACCGGACCTCCTCCCGTCTCCGTCCCTCCTGAGCCGTCCCCTCCCTCCTGAGCCGTCTCCGATCCCTCCGAGCCATCTCCGATCCCCCACAAAACGGGCCCGTCTCCCCCCTCCGGGCCCGCCGTGACCCGCACCGTACGGTCCTCCCCCACGGACCCGGTGCGGGCAACACGGCTGTCGGTCGGTGGGGGAGAATGGCTTCCATGAGTCTTTTCCGGGACGACGGCGTCGTGTTGCGGGCGCAGAAGCTCGGCGAGGCCGATCGGATCATCACCCTGTTGACCCGACAGCACGGCAAGGTGCGGGCGGTGGCGCGCGGGGTGCGCAAGACCAAGTCCAAGTTCGGCGCCCGCCTGGAGCCCTTCTCGCACGTGGACGTGCAGTTCTTCAGCCGGGGGAGTGAGTTGGTCGGCCGCGGGTTGCCGCTGTGCACCCAGGTGGAGACGATCGCGCCGTACGGCGGTTCGATCGTCACCGACTACGGCCGCTACACCGCCGGGACGGCGATGCTGGAGACCGCCGAGCGGTTCGCCGAGAACGAGGGCGAGCCGGCCGTCCAGCAGTACCTGCTGCTGGTGGGCGGCCTGCGCACGCTGGCGGCCGGGGTGCACGAATCGCACCTGGTGATGGACGCCTTCCTGCTGCGCTCGCTCGCGGTGAACGGGTACGGCGCGAGCTTCACCGACTGCGCCAAGTGCGGCCTGGAGGGGCCGAACCGTTTCTTCTCCCTTCCCGCCGGCGGGGTGCTCTGCCCGGACTGCCGAGTGCCCGGATGTGCCGTACCCTCCCCTGAGACACTGGTACTGCTCGGGGCGCTGCTGTCAGGGGACTGGCAGACGGCCGATTCCTGCGAGCCGAGGTACTGGCGGGAGGGCAGCGGCCTGGTCGCGGCCTATCTGCAGTGGCATTTGGAGCGGGGCATCCGCTCGATGAGATACGTGGAGAAGTGAGCACATGGCAGCGCGACGGCTCTTCGGCGGCGGCAAGCAAAGGGAGTACCTCCCCCCGACCCCGCACCCCAGCGGCGCAAAGCCCCCGAAGATCCCCGGCGAGCTGGTCCCCGACCACGTCGCGATCGTGATGGACGGCAACGGCCGCTGGGCCAAGGAGCGCGGACTGCCCCGCACCGAGGGCCACAAGGTCGGCGAGGCGGTCGTGCTGGACGTCCTCAAGGGCGCCATCGAGCTCGGAGTGAAGAACATCTCGCTGTACGCGTTCTCCACCGAGAACTGGAAGCGCTCGCCCGACGAGGTGAAGTTCCTGATGAACTTCAACCGGGACGTCATCCACCGCCGCCGCGACGAGATGGACGCGATGGGCGTGCGGGTCCGCTGGGCGGGCCGGATGCCCAAGCTGTGGAAGAGCGTCGTCCAGGAGCTGCAGGTCGCCGAGGAGCAGACCAAGGACAACGACGCCGTCACGCTCTACATGTGCGTCAACTACGGTGGCCGGGCCGAACTCGCGGACGCCGCGGCGGCCCTCGCGGCCGACGTCGCGGCCGGCCGGCTGGACCCGAAGAAGGTCAACGAGAAGACCCTCGCCAAGTACATGTACCACCCGGACATGCCGGACGTGGACCTGTTCCTGCGCCCCAGCGGCGAGCAGCGCACCTCCAACTTCCTGCTCTGGCAGTCCGCGTACGCCGAGTTCGTGTTCCAGGACGTGCTCTGGCCGGATTTCGACCGTCGCGACCTCTGGCGCGCCTGCGAGCAGTACGCGATGCGCGACCGCCGCTTCGGCGGGGCGATCCCGAACGAGCTCCCCGCGCCGCTGGACCTGCCCACCCAGCGCTGACGCGACGCGGCGAAGGGCCCGCGGGAGCGAATCCCGCGGGCCCTTCGCCGTACTCGTGCTCGGGCCGTCTGCCCGGACCTGTCGCTCGGACCGTCCGCTCAGAGCTTCTTGGCGCACTCCGCGCAGGTGCCGAAGATCTCCAGGGTGTGCGCGATGTCGCTGAACCCGTGCTCCGCGGCGACCGAGTTGGCCCAGCGCTCCACCGCCGGGCCCTCCACCTCGACGGTGGCGCCGCAGTGCCGGCAGACCAGGTGGTGGTGGTGCCCGCTGCTGCACCGGCGGTAGACGGCCTCGCCGTCGGCGGTGCGCAGCACGTCCACCTCACCGGCGTCGGCGAGCGACTGGAGGGTGCGGTAGACCGTGGTCAGACCGACGGAGTCCCCGCGGTGCTTGAGCATGTCGTGGAGCTCCTGCGCGCTGCGGAAGTCCTCGATCTCGTCCAGGGCCGCCGAGACGGCGGCACGCTGCCGGGTCGAGCGGGCGCGCGGCGACGGGCCTGCGGTGGTCACCGTGGGTCCTCCTGGGGTGGTGGGCGTCTCGCACCTCATTGTGCCAGCCCTGCCCCCCGCTCCGGAGTGGTCGCGTCGGACGAACCCTGTCCCGGGAGTTGCTCCGCGTTCCGCTTCGGGACCTGCCCCGGGATCCGCTCCGGCAGTTCGACGTCGCAGACCTTCGGCCCCGGGTCGGTGGCGGCGCGGTGGCGCCGTCGGGCGAGTGGTGCGGCGAGCAGGCTGAACACGGCGAAGACCGCGATGGCGAGCAGCACGATGGCCGGGCCGGAGGGCACGTTGAGGTGGTAGGAGCCGGTGACGCCGGCCAGCGAGACCACCACGCCGAGCGCGATCGAGGCCGCCTGGGTGGCGGCGAAGGACCGGGTGAGCTGCTGGGCGGCGACCACCGGGACCACCATCAGGGCGCTGACCAGCAGCAGCCCGACCACCCGCATCGCGACGGTGACGGTGACCGCGGCCATCACCGCGAGCAGCAGGTTGAGCGTGCGCACCGGCAGCCCGGTGACCCGGGCGAAGTCCTCGTCCTGGCAGATCGCGAAGAGCTGGCGGCGCAGGCCGACGGTGACCGCGACGACCACCGTGCCGAGCACCGCGATGGTGATCAGGTCGGCGGGGGCGACGGTGAGGATGGAGCCCCACAGGTAGCTCTCCAGCGAGCCCGCGCCGGCCTGGGCGGAGAGCGAGACGAGCAGCTTGCCGCAGGCCATGCCGCCGTAGAAGAGCATCGCCAGGGCGATGTCGCCGCGCTGGTTGCCGCGCGAGCGGACCAGTTCCATGGTGACGGCGCCCAGCACGCAGACCAGCACGGCCATCCAGACCGGGCTGGTCTGGAAGATGAAGCCGAGGCCGACGCCGGTCATCGCGACGTGCCCCATGCCGTCGCCCATCAGGGCCTGCCGGCGCTGCACCAGGTAGATGCCGACGGCCGGGGCGGTGATCCCGACCAGGACGGCGGCGAGCAGGGCGCGCTGCATGAAGTCGTAGGAGAGCATCTCGGTCATGCGAGCAGCCTCGGCGGGGTGTGGTCGGCGTGCGGGTGGACGTGGTCGTGGCCGGGCAGCGCGTGCAGGCCGGTGTTGGGCACGGGCGGTCCGTCGTGCGCGACGCAGCCGTCCCGCAGCACCACGGCGCGGTCGATCAGCGGCTCCAGCGGCCCGAGTTCGTGCAGCACGAGCAGGACGGCGGCGCCGCGGGCGACCTCGGCGCGCAGGGTGTCCGCGAGCACCTGCTGGCTGGCGGCGTCCACGCCGGCCATCGGCTCGTCCATGATCAGCAGGTCGGGGGTGCCGACCAGGGCGCGGGCGATCAGCACCCGCTGCTGCTGGCCGCCGGACAGGTCGGCGACGCCGTCCCCGGCCCGCTCCAGCATGCCGACGGCGGCCAGCGCGCGGTCCACCGCCGCGCGGTCCCGGCGGCGGAACGGCAGCAGCCGGTGCTGCGGCAGCCGTCCGGTGGAGACCACCTCGCGCACGGTGGCCGGGACTCCGGAGGCGGCGGTGGTGCGCTGCGGGACGTACCCGATCCGGTGCCAGGCGCGGAACCCCGCGTACGGGACGCCGAACAGTTCCAGCGCGCCCTGCTCCAGCGGGACGGCGCCGATCACGGCCTTGACGGTGGTGGACTTGCCGGAGCCGTTGGCGCCGAGCAGGGCGACCACCTCGCCGGGTTGGACGGTGAGGTCGACGCCGCGCAGCACCGGCCGACCGCCGCGCGAGGCGACGGCGTCGCGGAGGCGGACGGCCGGGGGTATCGGGTGGGTCATGGTGTGCTGTCGTCCCGTCAGCTGGTGGTGGCAGGGGTGCTGGGGGCGCTCGCGCCGAGGGCGGTCTGGAGGTTGGCCAGGTTCTGCTTCATGACCGAGAGGTAGTCGTCCTTGGAGGGGTCCTTGACGCCCTCCAGCGGGTCCAGGACGGCGGTCTTGAGGCCGAGGTCCTTGGCGACGGTGTCGGCGAGCTTGGGGCTGACCAGGGTCTCGAAGAAGATCGTGGTGACGCCGTTGTCCTTGGCGGCCTTCTGCACCTCGGCGAGGCGGGCCGGGGTGGGCTCGGACTCGGGGTCGACGCCGTTGATGGCGACCTGGGTGAGGCCGTAGTGGTCGGCGAGGTAGCCGAAGGCGGCGTGGCTGGTGACGAAGGTCTTGGACTTGGCGTCCTTCAGGCCGTCCCGGAACTCCTGGTCCAGGGTGGTCAGCCGGCCGACCAGGTCGTCGGTGTTCTTGCGGTAGTCGTCGGCGTGGGCCGGGTCGGCCTTGGCGAACTCGTCGCCGACGCTCTTGGCGATGGCCGCGTAGCGGGTCGGGTCGAGCCAGATGTGCGGATCGCCGGCCGGGCCCTCGTGCTGGTGGCCGTCGGCCTCGGCGGCGCCCTCGTCGAGGTGGTGGTCGACCAGCGGGCTGGCGGCGGTGGCGTCGATCTTGTGCTTGCTGGAGGACTGGGCGACCGCCTGGTCGACGGTGGGCTGCAGGCCCTTGAGGTAGAGGACCGCGTCGGCCTTCTGGACGGTGGCGACCTGCTTGGCGGTGAGCTCCAGGTCGTGCGGCTCGACGCCGGCCGCGGTGAGGTCGGTGACCGCGACGTGGTCCTTGCCGATCTGCTGGGCGAGGTATTCCATCGGGTAGAAGGAGGCGACTACCTTCAGCTTGCCGTCGGCGCTCTGGGCGCTGCTGCTGCCTCCGCAGGCGGTGAGGGCGAGGGAGGCGGCGAGGCCGGTGGCGGCGAGGGCTATGGAGCTGCGGGCACGTCGTCCGATCATCATGACAATCATTCTCATCTCAAGTGGAAATGATTGTCAACTCACTCGGATGGGTGAACGGCAGATGGCGATGGGTGGGGTCGGCCGGACGATACCGATTTGAACCCCGTACCCGTATGGCCGGTAACCTGAGGTATTCGGGTACGCGCAACCAGCCGTGCCCTGACCGTGCCGTACGTACTGAAGAGAGCACTGTGGCCGCCGACAAGATCGACACGATCGTCAGCCTGAGCAAGCGCCGTGGCTTCGTCTACCCCTGCAGCGAGATCTACGGCGGCACTCGTGCCGCCTGGGACTACGGGCCGCTGGGCGTCGAACTCAAGGAGAACATCAAGCGCCAGTGGTGGCGCGCGATGGTCCAGGCCCGTGAGGACGTCGTCGGACTCGACTCGTCGGTGATCCTCGCGCGCGAGGTGTGGGAGGCCTCCGGCCACGTCGCCACCTTCAACGACCCGCTGACCGAGTGCCTCTCCTGCCACAAGCGCCACCGGGCCGACCACCTGGAGGAGAAGTACGAGGCCAAGCATGGCTTCCCGCCGCCGAACGGCCTCAAGGACGTCAACTGCCCCGACTGCGGCACCAAGGGCCAGTTCACCGAGCCCAAGGACTTCTCGGGCATGCTGAAGACCCACCTCGGCGTCACCGAGGAGGCCAGTGGCCTGGCCTTCCTCCGCCCCGAGACCGCCCAGGGCATCTTCACCAACTTCAAGGCCGTCCAGACCACGTCGCGCAAGAAGCCGCCGTTCGGCATCGCCCAGACCGGCAAGAGCTTCCGCAACGAGATCACCCCCGGCAACTTCATCTTCCGCACCCGCGAGTTCGAGCAGATGGAGATGGAGTTCTTCGTCAAGCCGGGCGAGGACGAGCAGTGGCACGAGTACTGGCTCCAGCAGCGCTGGGACTGGTACGTCGGCCTCGGCCTGCGCACCGAGAACATGCGCTTCTTCGAGCACCCGAAGGAGAAGCTCTCCCACTACGCCAAGCGCACGGTGGACATCGAGTACCGCTTCAACTTCGGCGGCAGCGAGTTCTCCGAGCTGGAGGGCGTCGCCAACCGCACCGACTACGACCTGCGGGTGCACAGCGAGGCGTCCGGCCAGGACCTCAAGTACTTCGACCAGGAGTCCGGCGAGCGGTACTTCCCGTACGTCATCGAGCCGGCGGCCGGCCTCAACCGCGCCATGCTGGCCTTCCTGATCGACGCCTACTTCGAGGACGAGGCGCCCAACGCCAAGGGCGTCATGGAGAAGCGCGTCGGCATGCGGCTCGACCCGCGCCTGGCCCCGGTCAAGGTCGCCGTCCTGCCGCTGTCGCGCAACGCCGACCTCTCCCCGAAGGCCCGCGGCCTGGCCGCCGACCTGCGCACCGCGTGGAACGTCGAGTTCGACGACGCCGGCGCCATCGGCAAGCGCTACCGCCGCCAGGACGAGATCGGCACGCCGTTCTGCGTCACCGTCGACTTCGACACCCTTGAGGACAACGCGGTGACCGTCCGCGACCGCGACACCATGTCGCAGGAGCGCGTCTCGCTCGACCAGGTCAAGGCGTACCTGGCGGCGCGGCTGATCGGCTGCTGAGCCCGCTTCGCTCTGCGGGAGCCCTCGTTCGCCCCTGTCCGTTCGGGGCGGGCGGGGGCTCCTGCGTGTTCCCGGCGGTTCCGCCCGCTGCTCACCGGCCGGCGCTACCGTCTGCCCCAGCGGGACCGGGGGGCCGCCGCCGGCTCGGTCGGCAGGCCGGCGCTGCGCAGGGCGGCGAGGGTCGTCCGGTGCCGGGCGCCGTCGGCGAGCAGCGCGGCGAGCAACTGCCCGTACAGCTCCGGGCTGGTGTCCAACGCGGCCGCCAGTCGGACCAGTTCCACCGGCGGGCGCAGGGCCGCCAGCTCGTGCAGCAGGACGGTCGCGAGTTCGGCCGGCAGGTCCGTCGCCAGCGCGGCCAGATCCGCCGTCGGCCGGCCGGCCGCCTGGCGCAGCAGCGTCCGCACGTCGGCGTGCCGACCCGTGCGCTGAAGGCCGGTCGCCAGCGCCGTCACCTCCGGCGTCGGCGCCGAACCCCACTCCCACAGCAGCGTCGCGCCGTCCGCGCTCTGCCCGGCCCGCTCCAGCGCCGCCAGCAGGGCGGGCAGCACCGACGCCGGATAGCCCCAGAACGCGTGGAACAGCTCCGCCGCCTCCTCCGCCAGCCCCAGCTCGCGCAACTGCGCCAGCATCGCCACCGCCTGGTCCGGGGCGCACCGCGCGGCACTCCTGGCCAACTGGAGGGACGCGCCGGTCGGGCCGCGCCGGGAGAGCATGCCGACCAGCAGCGCGGCGTCCGCCGGATCGAGGCCGGTGGCCGCCCGGGACAGCAGCTCCGTCGCCTCGGTGAAGGCGCCGGCGCGGTGCAGGGCCGACACCCGCTCGGCGAGGGCGCCGATGTCGGGGCGGGCCGGGGGCGGCGGTGCCTGGGCCATCGGCTCCTCGGGCGACTGCCGGTGCCTGAGCCGGTTCTCCAACGCCTCCAGCTGGTCGCTCAGTTGGAGGCAGCGGGCGCCCAGGCCCTCGCGCAGGGTGCGTGCCTGCGCCAGCTGTCGCAGCAGGTCCCCGTCCGGCCGCTGGCGGCCCGGCGCCGCCCGGATCGCCTCGTTCAACCGCCGCTCCCGCTGGCTCGCGTAGCGGCTCGCGCGGAGTAACTCGTCCAGCTCCGCCCGGAGTTCGTACGCCTGTTGCTCGCCCTCCGGGTCTCGGTCTGCGGGTTGTGCCGTCGGCCCCATGCGCATGATCGCCCCACCCCGTCCATCTCGCCCCTGACTGCGGGACATCCTGGTGTTGTCATATGGCGGGGGAGTTAAGGGAGCACGTCCAGTCGTGCGCGACTGGTGTCAAGGAGCGCGCAGACGGCGGTCGTTGCGAGAAGTGCGCCGGTCGCGCTCCGCAGCGGGACGACCACCCTCATGCGGCCAGCCGCGTCCGCGCCTCCATCAGGGCGAAGCCGAGCAGGTTCAACCCCCGCCACTCGTCGGGTCGTTCCGCGCGGATGTCGTCCGCCGCCAGCCCGATGCCCCAGATCCGGTCCACCGGGCTGGCCTCGACCAGGACGCGGTCGCCGGTGCCCAGCAGGTACGCGCGCAGCGCCTTGTCCTGCCCGAACTTCGCGACGTTCCCCTCGACGACCAGCTCGAAGCGGCCGGCGGTTCAGGTGCCCTCGTCGAACCCCATGACCAGCCGCCCCAGCTTCTTCGCCTCGGCCGGCGTCCTGGCCCTCAACACCCGCTGCTCGATGGCCTCGTCCCCGAACATCCGGGCCTTCCCCGCCATCATCCAGTGCTCGGCGGACGCGTAGGCCACCCCGTCGACGGTGAACTCCCCGGGCCACCACTGGCTCAGGCACTCCTGCCGGGTCCCCCCGCCTTTCCGCTCGGTGTGCCCCCAGAACATCACCCACTTCGGCCGCACCCCGGCGGCCACCAGCGCCGCCAACTCCTCCCGGCTACGGACGTCGGCAGGGTCCCCCACATGCATCTCACTCATATCGTCATTCTGACGCAAAGGGGGGCTGTCGAGCCAGCGGGTTTTCGGTGGCCGGTGGGGTCAGCCGGCGGGCAGGGCGTTCGCCATGTCCCGAAAGCGGGTCGACACCCGCATCATGCCGTTCGAGCCGACGTTGAGGTTCTCGATCCAGCCGTCCCGGTACCAGAAGAGCGACGGCGTCAACGGGGCCGGGTCGCCGGCCGCGAGCTCCTTCGACAGGTCGATCAGGAAGCGGATGGCGTTCAGCGACAGGCTGGTACGGATCGGGACCGCGCAGAGCGCGTTGTTCGTCGGCAGGGCGACCAGGGCGCCGTGGGGCAGCTCGATGCCCCCGCCCAGGGCGTGCTCCAGGCGCAGGGCGTGGGCGGCGCCGGGCCAGGCCCCCGTCCCGTTGACGGTGTGGATGGTGTCGCCGTTGGACGCGTCGAAGACCTGCCGGTTGAGTTGCTCGGTGGCCAGGTTCGCGAAGGCCCGCTCCCACAGCTCGGCCCGGCTGATGCTCCACTGGTCGGCGGCGTGTTCGGCTATCGACAGGGCCTCGGTCTTGCCGGCCCGCTTGCCGGCGTCCACGCAGAGGACGACCGACAGCTCGTCGTCGATCTGCCGCGCCATCGGATCGGGCCCCAGGCCGCGGCTCCTGGTGATCAGGAGCCGCAGCCGGTCCCGGACCTCGAAGACCGAGATCCTGGCCAGCGCCTGGCATGGGCCGTGCTCGTCGCACAGCGGCCTCGGAAGGTTCTTGCGGCTGCCGAACAGTGGCATGGGTGGCTCCCCGGGTGCTTGTGGTGGTCGAGCTGTGCCACAGCATTCCACCGGTCGGCCCTGCCGTCCCGGGATCACCCGATTCCCGGACGCATGCTGATGATGCGTCAGCAGGTGGAGTGCTCCAGCGCCGGGCTGGTCAGGGCGACGCGTGCCTCAAGCCGGTCGGCGAGTTGCCCGGTGCGACTGTCGTAGACGAGGGCGTCGAGGGCGGTGGTGGCGGGCCTCACGGGGTGAGCCAGCTGTCGAGCCGCACGGTGATCAGTTTCTCGTTCGTACCCACGACTTTGGCGGCGAGGGGCGCTCCGCCGGGCGCGTGGAGCGTGACGGTCGCACCGACGGCGGGGTACCACGGCTGCTGGTCGGCCTGCTCGCGACGGGCGCGGACACCGGCGCGCAGGACGTCGACGATCTGGACGACGACGGAGGTCGGAGCGGCGCCGAGGTCGATGAGGACGATGCCGGTGACGGAGGCGCACTGCCAGTCGATCCCGGGGGAGGGGAGTTGGGTGCCGGCATAGGCGAGGGTCGCCTTGAGGTCGTCGAGGGCGTCGGCGGCCTCGCGGCGGTCCTCGGCGGTGATTCTTCTGAGCATGGAAGCCATGGCGCTGCTCCTGGTGAGTTTTACGTTTGGGTCTCCAGATTGCTGGTGCGGAGCTACGCTGTGAAGCCAACTGGTTACAGCTTGTTGCGTGTAAGGATTGGGAGAGCCCGATGCCCAGGCCGGAAGTCCTCCTCGGAGGAATGACCCCACGTGAGTACTACGCCTCAGAGCTGCGCCGACTGCGTGAGGCGGTCGTCCCGCGCATGTCGCAGGAGAAGCTCGGGGCGCTGGTGTTCGTGTCAGGCGGGTACATCGGACAGTTGGAGACGGCGGTGAGGGTGCCGCAGCTCGACCTGTCCAAGCGGATCGACGAGGCGCTCTCTACAGGTGGCGTGTTGGAGCGGCTGCACGCGCTGTTGGACTTCTCGCGATTTCCTGACTACTTCAAGCATGCAAAGGAATACGAGAGCCAGGCACTGACCATCAGTGAGTTCGCCGCCCTCATTGTGCCCGGAGTGTTGCAGACCCCGGAGTACGCCCATGCCATCTTCCTGGGGGCTGAACCGACTCGCACAGATGAAGAGTTGGCGCAGCTGGTTGCGGCGCGGTTGGAGCGTGCCCATGCCGTCACCGGCTCAACGGGGCCAGAGCTGTGGTACATCCTGGACGAAGCTGTTTTGCGGCGCGTCGTTGGCACTCGCAGTATTTCTGCAGCTCAGCTGCGGCACCTTGCTGATCTGATGATCCGCCGTCGTGTGATCATCCAAGTGGTCACGTACGAGGCTGGGGCGCACGCGCTACTTGAAGGCTTGCTATGCCTGATGACCTTCGCCGATGCGCCGCCGCTCGCGTATAGCGAGGGGCCTCACGCAGGTCAACTCCTGGACGATTCTCGGTTGGTGGCCAGATGTCACCGGTCCTACGATCTGGTACGGGCCGCCGCGTTGTCGCCGGAGGCGTCCCTTGCCCTGATCCTGTCGGCGGCTGAGGAGCACGAAAATGCCCAAGCTCGACCAGCCGTCCGCCCGGTGGCGTAAGAGCAGTTACAGCGGCGGCAGCGGAGCCTCGTGCGTGGAGGTCGACGACGCCCACTCTGGCCGTGTGCGCGACTCCAAGGACCCTGAGGGCCCGGCCCTCGCCTTCACCCCCGCCGCCTGGCAGTCCTTCGTGACCGCCGTCCGCGCGGGCGAGTTCGGCACCAGCATCTGATCTCGCGGCCTTGGGCCCCGCGCCCAAGGCCGCCGTTCCCGCCGGAGGCGTCCCGCATGGCCAGGCGTGACTACGAGGACGACCCCGCCGCGCCGAAGCCCAACAGCCTGGTGCCGTCCGCCTCGGTGGTCGTGGTCGACGGCGCCTCACCGGTTGGAGCAGCGGCCGCACACCCGTCGTCCGCTAGTGCCGCATAGGGCACCGTTCGCCCGTTCTGGGGGATGAATGACGCGCCGGGCAGAGCGGTTGCCGCGTAGCCTGCCTGGCTGTGGACATGGGGCGTGCTGATCAACAACTCCGCCTGATCGCTGAGGCTGTGGAGGTTGCCGGAGCCCGTGGGGCCGAGGTGTGGCTTCGGGGTGGATGGGCCATGGACTTCTTCCTCGGAGAGGTCACCCGGGACCACGAGGACATCGACTGGTTCGCCTGGGCGAAGGATGCCGGGAAGCTGTCTGAAGGCCTGCTGCTGCACGGCTATCAACCGGTCTCAGGGCCACCGCCCGATCTGCAGCTCGATGTCGTCAAGGGCGGGCTGGGGAGCAGCTTCACGCTCCTGGACCGGGATACGGCCGGCCGTGTGGTGGTCGCCGGGGGCCCCTGGGCCGGTACACCTTGGCCCGAAGGGATGCTCGATGCCGCTCCGGGTCGTATCGGTGGCCTGCGGTGCGCGGTCGTGAGTCCGCAGGCCCAGATCGAGATCAAACGGATGATGCCGATCTGGGACCCCTCCCGGCCCCGGCGGACCAAGGACGCCGAGGACATCGCCCGATTGGAGACAGCCCTCCGCGCGCGGGCCGGCGGTCCGGGTGAGGTCCGTGGATCGGCAGTCGCTCTGCCTCGACCAGCCCACCGGCCGGCCTCGCCGGACGCGTTGTAGCGGCGGCTACTTGAGGCCCTCTGCGATGCGGATGAGTTCGTCGTCCGAGAGCGGTGTTGGCCCGCCGGTGGTGACGCTGAAGGTGTAGGTCCCGTCGGACCAGGTCAGTGCACGGGGACCGGTCGGCGTAGGCGGTCAGTGCGCACATGACTGGCTGGCCGCGCATGAAGCCGGCTCCCCTCATCAGGCCCCTTGGATATCGATCACCTAGGCTGGCGCGGTGACTGATGAGCAGGAGCGGGTGCAGCCGTCGGGAGTGTGGGCCACGGCGGTGGGGGTGGCCAGGGTGCGGGCGCTGGAGACCGAGCGGGAGAACGCGCTGTTCCGCGACCCACTGGCACAGGCCTTCGCCACCGCCGGCGGCCTGTGGCCCTCCTCGTCGCCGCTGCCCGATGACGAGACCGCGCGACGCCGCCGGCTGGCCGTGTCGTTCTCCATCGTCATCAGGACGAAGTTCCTCGACGACCTGTTGCAGCAGGCCTCCGCGTCCGGGGTCCGGCAGGTCGTGCTGCTCGGCGCCGGCATGGACAGCCGGGCCTTCCGGCTGGACTGGCCCGAGGGCACCCGGCTGTTCGAGGTCGACACCGCCGCGCCACTGGACTTCAAGGCTTCGGTGCTGCGCCAGGAACGGGCCGTCGCACGCTGCGAGCGGATCACCGTCGCGGTGGATCTGCGTGAGGACTGGCCGGGCGCGCTGGCCGCCGCAGGGCACGACCCGACCGTGCCGACCGCATGGATCGCCGAAGGACTACTGATCTATCTGCCCGAGGATGCGGTGGAGCTACTGCTGGCCCGGATCAGCACGCAGTCGGCGGCAGGCAGTCGGATGGGGCTGACATTGGGCTCGCGCGGCGTGATCGAGCGCTTCGGCGCGGACGCCGCGCCGGGATCGGCGGCGTCCATGTGGGTCTCGGAGATGCCCGACGACCCGGTGGGGTGGCTGGCCGGGCACGGCTGGGAGGCCGACAGCCACACCCTGCGCGAGCGCGCTGCCGCCTACGGCCGCCCGATCAGTACCCCGCCGCAGCGAGAGGAGCGGCCCGGCGGACTGATCTCGGCGGTCCGCCGGTAGAGCGCCCCCGGTTCCCTGGATGATCGATTCCAAGGGGCCTGATGAGTGGAGCCAGGTCCGTGCGCGGCCGGCCAGTCATGCGCGCACTGACCGCCTACGACCACTGAAGTCCGCCCGAAAGTCGCCTGGCTGGACGGTGGTTTGGTCGACATTCCTTAGCCGTGAACGAAGTGCTGCCGCACTTGAACGAGCTGCTGTTTTCCTCGGTCGAGGGCGTGTTGGTGGAATCGGTCGAGGTGATCGACACGGTCGTCCGGGTCGAGGCCCGTACGACCGCAGGGTGGGCGGCCTGTCCGGGGTGCGGGTGCTGGTCGGGGCGAATGCGCGGCTCCTACCTGCGATTTCCTCGTGATCTGCCGACGGCGGGCAAGTTCGTCGTGGTGTCATTGCGGGTGCGGAGGTTCGTCTGCGAGGAGGAATCCTGCGAGCGCATGACCTTCGCCGAGCAAGTACCCGGTCTCACCCGCAGGTTCGGGCGACGGACCGAGCGGCTGCGGTCGACGCCCATCTCCACGGAAGGGGCATCGCTGCCTGACCCGCCGCGCGAGAAGTCGGCCGGTCCGACTTCTCGCGCGGCGCCCCGGGGTTTCGGAGCCCGCCCCATCGAGCAGATCCGGGAGGGGGCATGACATGTCCCCGCCCCCGAGGCCGATGTGAGGAGCACTCATGAGCCCCACCCGTCGTGACGTCCTGCGCTGGGGAGCCGGTGCCGGTGGCGCTCTCCTGGCCGCCGCCGCGTTCAGCCCCTCGGCCGCCGCCGCTACCGTCGGCCCGTCCTCCTGGATGAGCGCCCTGGACGACGCCACACCGCTGACCGCCCTGACAATCCCCGGCACCCACGACTCCTGCTGCACCGACCCGCTGCACGGCACCGAGTGGTCCCACACCCAGAACTGGGGCGTGCCCGAGCAACTCCAGCGCGGCATCCGCTTCCTGGACATCCGCTGCAACGGACTCGCCGGGACCGCCGACGAACTCGGCATCTACCACAGCGACAACTACCAGTACGTCCGCCTCCAGGACGTCCTCGACCAGTGCCGCGCCTTCCTCGCCGCCAACCCGGGCGAGGGCCTGGTCATGCGGGTCAGGAACGAGTACGCGGGCGGGAACCGGCTCGACGACACCGAGTTCCAGCGCCGGATCAACCACTACCTCGACGATCTCGGCTACCGGGGCCTGTTCTGGACGAACCCCTCGTGGCCCACGCTCGGCCAGGCCCGTGGCCGGATCGTCCTCGCCGCCGACTTCGGCAACCCCTGGTCCGTCATCCAGTGGTCCAGCGCCACCAACACCTGGTTCGCCACCCAGGACACCTTCCAGGGCATCAGTCTCGCCGCCAAGTCCCAGGCCGTCGTCGACTGGTTCGACCGCGCCTTCCTCGACCAGGGCTCCCCACGGATGTTCGTGAACTTCACCAGCTATGCCAACGGCGGCTGGCCCAAGGTCAACGCGGCCGCCATCATGCCGCCCGTCCACGACTACCTGAACGCCCGCCGCCAGCAGCCCGCCCACTTCGGCATCGTCCCGATGGACTTCCCCGACTTCCACACCGACGTCCTGCAACTGCTCATCGACAAGAACTTCATCGGCCGCTGACCGGGCCGCCGACTCCCGCCGGTGGGTAGCCTGCCATCATGTCTGATTCCTCGCCCTTCGCCGGCCCCACTCGCTTCGACGGCGACCGCGACCGCGTCGCACTCGTCGTTCCCGGGGTCGGGTACTCGCCCGCGAGGCCGCTGCTCCACTTCGCCCGTGCCGTGCTCCTCCAACACGGATGGACGGTGCAGGAGTTGTGGTGGCAGGTTCCGGGCGACTTCCGCGGGCTCACCGTGGACGACCGGATCGCATGGGTCGAGCGGCAGGTCGGCCAGGCCGTCGCCGCCGAGGAGGGGGCCTGTCGTCTCCTTGTCGGCAAGTCCTTGGGTTCGCTCGCCTGTGGCATCGCAGCCGATCAGAGGATGGCGGCGGCCTGGCTTACCCCTGTCCTGACCCTCGACCAAGTGGTCCGTTCGTTGCGCCGATCCGAAGCGCCGACGCTCCTGGTCGGTGGGAGCGCCGACAAGCTGTGGGATCGACAGGCCGCCGGGTCGGTGGGGCACGAGGTCCTGGAGGTGCCCTCGGCGGATCACTCCCTTGAGCTGGCGGATGATGCGGTGGGGTCGACCGGGGTGCTGCGGCAGGTCGTCTCGCGACTGGACCGCTTCGTCGGCTCGCTCGAAATCTGACGCGGCTCCGCGGACGTTCGTGGAGGGGTGTTGATCACCCGGTCGTCGAGCAGGTACTCGCGCTGGCCCTCGTCCAGCCGCAGCACCCGGGGCGATCGCCTTCAGGACGCGGCCGGAGACGGCCGACCGTCGACCGCCGACCGGCCTCGTGCCACCCCGGTCGACCCGGGTGGCACGAGGCCGTTGCGACAACCGTGACCCTGCGCCGGCCTCAGCCGATGGACCGGGGGAGACGGGTGGTCAGGTACAGGATGGTGAAGGACCCGAGGAGTTGCAGCCCCAGGCACAGGGCGAGGGCGCGGTCCATGCCGAGGCTGGGGGAGAGGGACAGGTAGAGGGTGCCGAGGGTGGCGACGCCGAGCGCGAGGCTGGACTGCTGGCCGGTGGCCAGGACGCCGCTGCCGACGCCGGCCCGGGCGGCGGGCACCTTGGAGAGCACGACCCGGAACAGCGGGGTGCCGATCAGGCCCTGCCCGATACCGGCGAGGGCGACGCCGGGGGCCATCCGCAGCGGGGAGAAGTGCGCCCAGTCGGCGAGCACGGTGACGGCGAGGGTGGCCAGGCCGGCGGCCTGGACGACGGCGCCGGCGCTCAGCACCCGGCTGCCGTAGCGGCCGATCAGGCGGGGCCCGGAGAGCGAGGCCGTGAAGTAGCCGACGGCCATCGGGACGAGCGCCCAGCCGGCCGCGACCGGTCCGAGGTGGAGCCCCTGCTGGAGGGCGACGGCGATGACGAACATGAAGCCGCCGAAGCCGCTGAAGTAGGGCAGGGCGATGCCGAGGCCGCGCCGCATCTCGGGGATGCGCAGCAGGGACGGCGGCACCAGCGGGGTGGCGCCGCGCTGCTCCGCCCGGCGTTCGACCACGGCGAAGGCGACGGCGAAGACCGGGAACAGCCCGAGCAGCACCCAGGACCAGAGCGGCCAGCCGGCGGCGCGGCCCTCCATCAGCGGGACGAGCAGGGCGAGCAGCGCCGCGGTGAGCAGGACGGTGCCGGGCACGTCGACCCGGGCGGCCTGGGAGGCCCGGCTCTCCGGGACGTAGCGGACGGCGAGGACCAGGGCGAGCAGTGCGAACGGCACGTTCAGCAGGAAGACGGAGCGCCAGCCGGTGCCGAACAGGTCGGCGGCGACGAGCATGCCCCCGAGCACCTGCCCGATCACGACGGAGATGCCGCCGACGGCGCCGTAGATGCTGAGGGCGCGGCCGCGCCGGGCGCCGTCGGTGGCGGCGGTGATGGTGCCGAGGACCTGCGGGATCAGCAGCGCGGCCGAGGCGCCCTGGGCGGCGCGGGCGGCGACCAGGGTCCAGGCGCCGGGGGCGAGGCCGCAGGCGAGCGAGGTGAGGGCGAAGAGGGCGGCGCCGACGACGAAGAGCCGGCGGCGGCCGAAGATGTCGCCGAGGCGCCCGCCGAGGACGAGCAGGACGGCGAAGGCGATGCCGTAGCCGGCGGCGACGAGTTCGAGAACGGCGGGCCCGGCGGCCAGGTCGTGGTCGATGGTGGGCAGGGCGACGTTGACGATGAAGAAGTCGAGCATCGGCAGGAAGGCCCCGAGCAGGACGGTGACCAGCCCGGCGGTGCTGAGGGAGGGGGTGCTGAGGGAGGGGGTGCGCGCGGCGGTGGCCGCGGCGTCGGGGGTGACGGCGGCGCGAACCGGGTTGGGGGCGACGGCGAGTTGTTGGGTCACGGGTCATACGATCCGCTGCTCCGTACCCTGGTACCAGAGTGTGGTTATCCAGGTATAAGAAGTACCTGGCAACGGGATGCCGCCTGACGCATCCTAGGAACCATGAGCCTCACCACCCCGGCCGCGCAAGCCCGCACCACCCCCGACGACGCCCGCCGGCACGACCTGGCGGCCTTCCTGCGCAGCCGCCGCGAACGGATCGCTCCCGACCAGGTGGGCCTGCCGTTGACCGGCCGCCGCCGCACGCCGGGGCTGCGCCGCGAGGAGGTCGCGCAGCTCGCCGCCGTCGGGGTGACCTGGTACACGTGGTTGGAGCAGGGGCGGGACATCCAGGTGTCCACCCAGGTGCTGGACGCGGTCTCCCGTGCCCTGCTGCTGGACCCGAGCGAGCGCGCGCACCTGTTCACCCTGGCCGGCGCGGAGGATCCGGCGCCGGTGAAGGAGTGCCCCTCGGTCACCCCGAGCGTGCGACTGGTGCTGGATCGGATGGCGCCGTACCCGGCCGCGGCGGTCAACTCCCGCTACGACGTGCTCGCGTACAACGCCCAGTACACCGCGATCGTCGGTGATCTCAACGAACTGCCGCCGGAGGACCGCAACTTGATGTGGCTGGCGTTCACCCCCTCACGCTTCCGCGAGGTGCTGATCGACTACCGGACCGAACGCCTCGGCATGGTGGCCCGGTTCCGCGCCTCGATGGCCGACCACGGCGCGGAGCCCGCCTGGAAGGCGCTGCTGGCCCGGCTGCTCAAGGCCTCACCGGACTTCGCGGAGGTCTGGCAGCGGCACGACGTGATGCGCCCGGGCAACGGGATCAAGCGCTTCCAGGTGCCGGGCGTGGGGCTGCTGCACTGCGAGTACACCAACTTCTGGCTCGGGCCCCGGCTCGGGACGCGGATGATCACGTACACCCCGCTCGACGAGCGGACCCGCGAGCTGATGAACTGCCTGCCCAGCAGCCGGTAACGGCTGCTCCTAGCGGCGGACGGGGGCGGTGCGGCCGAGCTGCAGGCACACCGCCGCGAGCGGCAGCTCGACGCAGAGCGCCATCACCAGCGCGGCGAGCACCGCGTGGCCCGGGCCGGCGCAGGCGATGTCGGCCAGCGCGTCCCCGGCGAGCAGCAGGGCCACCGCCCCGCCGGCCCAGGAGGCGGCGGCGCTGCGCCGGCGCAGCAGCGCGTCGAGCGAGAGCAGCGCGGCGAACTCCAGCAGGTCGAGCACGACCCACGGGGTCTCGTGGCCGACGGCGAGGACCACGAGCCAGGGCAGCAGCGCGACGGCGGCCACCGCCGGCACCCGCTCGAAGCGGGCGGGCAGGGCGGGCAGTGCGGGCAGGAGGAGGGCGGCCGGGCGCCCGGCGACAACGGCGGTGCTCATGCCGCCCCGCCGGCTCCGGCCACGACCCGCTCCCGGCGCCGCACCCGCTCCAGCGGCTGCCGCTCGGTGGCGTCCCCGCCGGGGTGCCGGACCAGCACCCCGGTGTACGGCCCTTCCGCCCAGGCGAGCCAGAACCGCCCGGCGACCGTGACCGCCTCGGCGGCGACTGCCGACTGCGAAGACCGGAACGACAGCACGGAACGCAACGACAGTGCGGCCCGGAACGGCCGGGCCAGCCGCCCGACGGTGAACGCCACCGTGGGCGCGCTGCCGTCGGCGGCCAGCCGGCCCCAGGCGAGCACGTGGTACGCCCGCCCGCCGGCCGGACTGCGCCGAGCGCCGCGCAGCAGCTGCGGGGTGAGCCGGGCGGCGACCAGGACATCGGCCAACTCGCCGTCCTGGTACACCTCCAGCGCGTCCCGGCCGCGACGGGCGACCAGGCTGCGGACCGACCAGGGACCGGCCCCGACCGTCAGCGTCCCCTCCGGCCCCGCCGCCTGGCGGAGCACGTCCCCGGGAACACCCCCGTGGCTCCCGGGGACGGGCCGCCGGTGCGGCGGGATGGCGGAGTGCGATGCGGTGCTCGTCATGCCGTCAAGCTTTCCGCCGATCACGGGCCGCTGTCGGTGGTGCTCCACTCCGAATCAGGGGTGTACCTAGATACACCCCCACTGTGAGCCCCCCTTCATGGTGGCCGTTGATCATCGCGCCCTACGCTGTCGGTCATGCCCTCCACCACGTTGCGCCGAGCGCTCGTCAGGAGCCTTCGGCGCCCCCCGTGGTCGCCCGAGGCCTGGCGGGACACCCGTTTCATAGCCGCCGGCATCCCGATGGCCCTGCCGGTCTGGCTGGCCGTCATCGAGTCCAAGCTGCTCTTCCCGGGGATCGTCCTGGTCCTGTGCTGCACCCGCCCGCTCACCGCCGCGCAGCGCGGCCGGCTGCGCGCCCTGCACGGGGTGGAGGTGCGGCCGCCGAGGCCCGGCGAGCCCTGGGCCTGGCTGCCGGGCCGGCTGTTGCTGGGCCTGACCTGGCGCCAGACCGTCTACCACCTGCTGGCCGGCCCGCTGCTGGCGGCGGGCGCGCTGGTGGTGCTGTACGCCTGGGGCGCCGGCCTGGTGATGGCCAGTGTGTACGGCTGGGTCTGGCTGATGCCCTTCGGCAGCCCGCTGCGCTCGGAGCTGGCCGGGCTGAACGTCGCGATCACGGTCGCCGGGGTGCTGCTGCTGGCCCTGATGCCCTGGCTGGCGGCGCTGACGGCCTGGCTGGAGGTGCGGACGGCGACGCTGCTGCTCGGCCCCAACCGGGCGGAGGCGCTGGAGCGGCGGGTCGAGGAGATCGCCGAGAGCCGGGCCGGACTGGTCGACGCGGTGGACGCCGAGCGCCGCCGGATCGAGCGCGACCTGCACGACGGCGCCCAGCAGCGCCTCACCTCCCTGGCGATGAACCTCGGCCTGGCCCGGCGCACCCTCAAGGACGTCCCGCCCGAGGTCATGCAGGTGATCGTGGAGGCGCACGAGGAGGCGCAGGCGGCCATCGACGAGCTGCGCGACCTGGTCCGCGGCCTGCACCCGGCCGTCCTGGAGGACCGCGGCCTGGACGCGGCGCTGTCCGGGATCGCCGCCCGCGCCCCGCTGCCGGTGCGCCTGGACGTCGACCTGACCGAGACGGTCGCCCCGACCGTCGAGGCGGTCGCCTACTTCACCGTCTCCGAGGCCCTGACCAACGTGGCCAAGCACGCCCGCGCGAAGCGGGTCGACCTCTCGGTGCGGACGGCCGGCGGCCGGCTGCGCCTGGTCATCAGCGACGACGGCGTGGGCGGCGCGGACCCCTCGCGCGGCACCGGGCTCACCGGTCTGCGCAAGCGCGCCGCCTCGGTCGACGGCACGCTGTCCGTTCTCAGCCCCCTCGGGGGGCCCACCACCATCACCGTGGAGTTGCCGTGCGTGCTGTGATCGCCGAGGACTCGGTCCTGCTGAGGGTCGGCCTGGTCAAGGTCCTGGAGGCGGTGGGCTTCGAGGTCGCGGCCGCCGTCGGGGACGCCACCGAACTGCTGGCCGCCGTCGAGGAGCACCGCCCGAACGTGGTGGTCGCCGACGTCCGGATGCCTCCGGGCTTCCACGACGAGGGCGTGAAGGCCGCGATGGTGATCCGGCAGCAGTGGCCGGAGGTCGCCGTCCTGCTGCTCTCCCAGTTCGTGGAGGAGCGCTACGCCGCCGACCTGCTGGCGACCAACACCAGCGGTGTCGGCTACCTGCTCAAGCAGCGGGTGGCCAACGTGGACGACTTCGTGGACGCGCTGCAGCGGGTCGCCGAGGGCGGCACCGCGCTGGACCCGGAGGTGGTGGCCCAGCTGCTGGTGCGCCGCCACCGGGACCCGCTGGAGAAGCTGACCCCGCGCGAGCGGGACGTGCTCGGCCTGATGGCGGAGGGCCGCTCCAACGCCGCGATCGCGGCCGCGCTGGTGGTCAGCGACAGCGCGGTGGCCAAGCACATCAACTCGATCCTCACCAAGCTCGACCTTCCGCCGGCCGAGGACAGTCACCGCCGGGTGCTGGCGGTGCTGCGGTTCCTGGAGGTCGGGTAGCGATGGGCGAGCCCACAGCGGTGTGGCAGCGGAAGGCCTGGCGGGTCACCGGGACGCTCTCGATCGTGCTCGTCATGATCGGCGGCGGGCTGCAGACCTGGGCGATGGTGGTGCAGCAGCGGACGACCTCGGTCAAGCCGTACGACGTCTCGATCCACAAGGTCAAGCTGGACACCGGCAGCGCCTCGGTACGGGTCAGGGCGGGCCGGGAGGGCCATGTGGTGGTCCGGCAGAACCTGGACTGGATGGTGCGCAAGCCGGTGGTGTCGACCACCGTCGACGGCGACGTGCTGACCGTCGGCATGCGGTGCCGGCAGATCCTGCCGTTCGCCGACTTCGGCTGCGGCGCCCAGATCGAGCTGGAGGTGCCGGCCGCGACCGAGGTCTCGGGAGCCGTGAGCTCCGGGTTCGTCGAGGTGGACGGCCTGAGCGGCGACGTCCGGATGGACCTCACCTCGGGCGAGTTGCGGCTGATCGGCACCTCCGGGGAGGTCGACGCGCACGCCACCTCCGGGATGGTGCAGGGCATCGACCTGAGCGCGGAGCGGGTGAACGCCGAGGTCGGCTCGGGCTCGGTGGAGCTGGACTTCGCGAAGGCCCCGCACTCGGTGGACACCAGGACCACGTCCGGCTCGGTGCGGATGAGCCTGCCGAAGGACACCCACTACGCCTTCACCGGCGAGTCGGGCAGCGGCAGCCGCTCGATCGACGCCAACCTGGCGGACGCCTCCAGCCCGAACCGCATCCACGCCTCGGTCGGCTCCGGCTCGATCCGGATCGGCCCGGCGTAGGAACCGATCAGGTACAGGAACCGGCGCTCACCCGGGTGGGGGACAATGGAGAGTCCCGATCCCCCTGCCCCGAGGTCAGCCGCGCATGACAGTCACGCCCGCACCCACCGCGCCCGACGCCGAGTTCGCGCCGCTGGACATCGGCCCGATCCAGGTGTGGCCGCCCGTCGTGCTGGCGCCGATGGCCGGCATCACCAACGCGCCGTTCCGCACGCTCTGCCGCGAGCAGAGCGGCGGCAAGGGTTTGTACGTCTCGGAGATGATCACCACCCGGGCGCTGGTCGAGCGCAACGCCAAGACCATGCAGCTGATCAAGTTCGACCCGAGCGAGAAGCCGCGCTCGATCCAGCTGTACGGCGTGGACCCGGTGACCGTCGGCAAGGCCGCCCGGATGATCGCGGACGAGGGCCTGGCCGACCACATCGACCTCAACTTCGGCTGCCCCGTCCCCAAGGTGACCCGCAAGGGCGGCGGCTCGGCGCTGCCGTACAAGCGCAACCTGCTGCGCGAGATCCTGCGCGAGGCCGTGGCCAACGCGGGCGACCTGCCGGTCACCATGAAGATGCGCAAGGGCATCGACGACGACCACCTCACCTTCCTGGACGCCGGCCGGATCGGCGCCGAGGAGGGCGTGGCCGCGATCGCCCTGCACGGGCGCACCGCCGCCCAGCACTACGGCGGGACGGCCGACTGGTCGGCGATCGCCCGGCTGCGCGAGTCCGTGCCGGCGCACGTCCCGGTGCTGGGCAACGGGGACATCTGGTCGGCGGACGATGCGGTGCGGATGATGCGGGAGACCGGCTGCGACGGGGTCGTGGTGGGTCGCGGCTGCCTGGGCCGGCCGTGGCTGTTCAAGGACCTGGTCTCGATCTTCGAGGGCGAGGTCGACTACGCCCGCCCGGACTTCGGCTACGTGGCGCGGGCGATGGTGCGGCACGCGCAGCTGCTCGGCGAGTGGCTGGGCGACGAGGCGCGCGGCGTGATCGACTTCCGCAAGCACGTCGCCTGGTACACCAAGGGCTTCTCGGTCGGCTCGGAGCTGCGGGTGAAGCTCGCCAACTCCTCCTCGCTGGTCGAACTGGCCGAAACCCTCGCCCTGGTGGAGCAGTCCCAGGCCTGGCCGGCCGGCGCGGACGGCCCGCGCGGGCGCACCGCCGGCAACAACCGGGTGGTGCTGCCGGAGGGCTGGTTGGACGATCCGTACGACTGCGCCCGGCCGGGCGCCGACGCCGAATCGGACACCTCTGGCGGATGACCTGTCCATAGTGGCGAAATGGTCCCGCTCGGACCCACTGCCATTCGGTCCCAGCCCTCTTGTCCAATCTGGACAGGAGGGCTCCTTTCTGGCGGTCCGATGTCACGGAACGGGCACATTCCTGGACGGAGTGCGACGATTGACGGAGGCGGACTACGTTCGACCGGTGGGATGCGCTGGTGACGCTTGCCACATGCGGTGGCGACTGACGGTGGGTCAGTGGACGAAGTGGACAGGTCGGCTGTGAAACGCTTCCCGAAGCCGGCCGGCCGGGGATCGGCCGATCCGAGTGCAGGAAATCAAGCCGGGGCAACGCGGGCGACCCGAGACCGCTACCGTCCGTCCGAATCATGCGATCTTCGGGTTCCATTGCTTCAAGACTTGAACGCGGGCTAGCGTCATCCGGACGATTTCACCAACAGAGGTGAACGCCTTTATGTGCATTCGATCTAGCGGGTTACCCCCGAGTACCGGCCTCGTACGGCCTATTCGGGGCAGAGAAGAACCTTCGAAATGGGTATGTTCTCCGGCGTCAGGGCAACCGCGTACGAGGAGACCGACCCGTGCCGTCCCAGCAGAAGTTTGTTTACTCCTTCACTGAAGGAAACAAGGACCTCAAGGACCTTCTCGGCGGCAAGGGCGCGAACCTGGCCGAGATGACCAACCTTGGCCTCCCCGTCCCTCCGGGGTTCACCATCACCACCGAGGCCTGCAAGGTCTTCCTGGAGACCGGCTGCGAGCCGGCCTCGCTCCACCAGGAGATCGGCGCCCACCTCGACGCGCTCGAGCAGGAGATGGGCAAGAAGCTCGGCCAGGCCGACAACCCGCTGCTGGTGTCCGTGCGCTCGGGCGCGAAGTTCTCCATGCCCGGCATGATGGACACCGTCCTCAACATCGGGCTCTCCGACGCCTCGGTGGTCGGCCTCGTCGCCCAGTCCGGGAACGAGCGCTTCGCCTGGGACTCCTACCGCCGCCTGGTCCAGATGTTCGGCAAGACCGTGCTGGGCGTCGACGGCGAGCTGTTCGAGGAGGCCCTGGACGAGGCCAAGCACGCCAAGGGCACCGTCAACGACCTGGACCTGGACGCTTCCGACCTCCGGGAACTCGTCGAGGTGTTCAAGGGCATCGTCGAGCGGGAGACCGGCCGGGCCTTCCCGCAGGACCCGCGCGAGCAGATGGACCTCGCCATCCACGCCGTCTTCCACTCCTGGAACGGCGACCGCGCCCGCCTGTACCGCCGGCAGGAGCGCATCCCGAACGACCTCGGCACCGCGGTCAACGTCTGCAGCATGGTCTTCGGCAACCTCGGCGAGGACTCCGGCACCGGCGTCGCCTTCACCCGTGACCCCTCCACCGGCGCGCAGGGCGTGTACGGCGACTACCTGTCCAACGCCCAGGGCGAGGACGTCGTCGCGGGCATCCGCAACACCCTGCCGCTGGCCGAGCTGGAGAAGCTCGACAAGAAGTCGTACGACGAGCTGATGGCGATCATGCACACGCTCGAGAACCACTACCGCGACCTCTGCGACATCGAGTTCACCATCGAGCGCGGCAAGCTCTGGATGCTGCAGACCCGCGTCGGCAAGCGCACCGCCGCCGCGGCCTTCCGGATCGCCGTCCAGCTGGTCGACCAGGGCCTGATCGACCTGGACGAGGCCCTCATGCGGGTCACCGGCGGCCAGCTCTCGCAGCTGATGTTCCCGCGCTTCGCGCCGAACACCGAGTCCAAGCAGATCGCCTGGGGTCTCGCCGCCTCGCCCGGCGCGGCCATCGGCAAGATCGTTTTCGACTCCTACACCGCCGTCAAGTGGTCCCGCTCGGGCGAGAAGGTCATCCTGGTCCGCCGCGAGACCAACCCGGACGACCTGGACGGCATGATCGCCGCCGAGGGCATCCTCACCTCGCGCGGCGGCAAGACCTCGCACGCCGCCGTCGTCGCCCGCGGCATGGGCAAGACCTGCGTCTGCGGCGCCGAGGAGCTGGAGGTCGACACCAAGCGCCGCCGGATGACCACCGCCGACGGCCTGGTGCTGGAGGAGGGGGACGTCGTCTCCATCGACGGCGCCACCGGCAAGGTCTACCTCGGTGAGGTACCCGTCCTGCCGTCCCCCGTCGTCGAGTACTTCGAAGGCACCCTGCACGCCGGCGCCGACGTCCAGGGCGGGCTCGTCCAGGCCGTCCACCGGCTGATGTCGCACGCCGACGGCCGCCGCCGGCTCGCCGTGCGCGCCAACGCCGACAACGCCGAGGACGGCGGGCGCGCCCGCCGCTACGGCGCCCAGGGCATCGGCCTGTGCCGCACCGAGCACATGTTCCTCGGCGAGGAGCGGCGCAAGGAGGTCGAGCACCTGATCCTGGCGGACAACGACAAGGACCGCGAGCTCGCCCTCTCCACCCTGCTGCCGCTGCAGAAGGGCGACTTCCTGGAGCTCTTCCAGGCCATGGACGGCCTGCCCGTCACCGTCCGCCTGCTCGACCCGCCGCTGCACGAGTTCCTGCCGGACATCACCGAGCTGTCGGTGCGCGTCGCCCTCGCCGAGGCCCGCAAGGACCCGAACGAGAACGACCTGCGCCTGCTCCAGGCGGTGCACAAGCTGCACGAGCAGAACCCGATGCTCGGCCTGCGCGGCGTCCGCCTCGGCCTGGTCATCCCCGGCCTGTTCGGCATGCAGGTCCGCGCCATCGCCGAGGCGGCCGCCGAGCGCAGGCTGGCCGGCGGCGACCCGCGCCCCGAGGTGATGATCCCGCTGGTCGGCACCGTCCAGGAGCTGGAGCTGGTCCGCGACGAGTGCGAGCGCGTGCTCGCCGAGGTCGCCCAGTCCACCGGCGTGCAGCTGGACATCAAGCTCGGCACCATGATCGAGCTGCCGCGCGCCGCGGTCACCGCCGGCCAGATCGCCGAGGCCGCCGAGTTCTTCTCCTTCGGCACCAACGACCTCACCCAGACCGTCTGGGGCTTCTCCCGGGACGACGTGGAGGCCTCGTTCTTCACCGCCTACCTGGAGAAGGGCATCTTCGGGGTCTCCCCGTTCGAGACCATCGACCGCGACGGTGTCGGCGCGCTCGTCAAGCACGCCGTCGAGGCCGGCCGGGCCACCCGCCCCGACCTCAAGCTCGGCGTCTGCGGCGAGCACGGCGGCGACCCGGACTCGGTCCACTTCTTCCACGAGGTGGGGCTGGACTACGTCTCCTGCTCCCCCTTCCGGATCCCGGTGGCGCGCCTGGAGGCAGGCCGCGCCGCCATCGAGACGGCGGGCAGCGACTCGCGCTGAGAGAGGGTAGGCATCCCCTCCTCGGCCGCGGGCCGGACTGACCGCTTCCCTCCCGTCGGGAGGGCGTACACCGGAGCTCGGCGCAGGAGAACCGGCGTACGTGACACGGCCGGGCGGGGACGGACAATGGCGTCCGTCCCCGCCCGGCCGTACGTCTGCGCCCGGCCGGGTGTGGCGGTGGCCACGTGTGCAGCTGGACGGACGGAGCGTGCGGGCCTGCCAAGCTGGGGCGCATGACCAGACGCAAAAGCCCGCTCGTCGTCGTGGCCGTCCTGATCCTGGCCCTCGTCGCCGGGATCGGGTACCTGCTCGCCGGCAAGGGCGGCAGCAGCCACCCCAAGGCCGCCGCGAGCTCCACCGCCACCACGGCGGGCGCCTCGGCCGCCAAGCCCTCGGCGCCCAAGCCGTCCCCGCCGGCCGGCGGCACCCCCGCCCCGAGCGGCACCTGGGTGCCCGCCGACCCGGCGCTCGCCGACGTCTGCCGCACCAAGCTCCCCAGCCAGGCCCAGGACACCCTCGGCCTGATCGCCAAGGGCGGCCCCTACCCGTACAACCGTGACGGCATCGTCTTCGAGAACCGCGAGAGCCGCCTGCCGAAGAAGTCCGGCGGCTACTACCACGAGTTCACCGTCGTCACCCCCGGCTCCAACGACCGCGGCACCCGCCGCGTCGTCACCGGCAACTCCGGCGAGCAGTACTGGTCGGCCGACCACTACGCCACCTTCCAGGAGATCGACCCGCGCTGCTGACCGCCGCCGCCCGCCCGCCGGGTCCTCAACGGGCCCGGCGCCAGGTGATGCGGAGGTGGGGGCCGTGCGGGCCGGTGGTGAGGAGGGCGGTCAGCTCGTGGAGGACCGGGGTGGGGTCGCGCCGGAGCTGGATCGGGGTGGTGCGGACCACGGGGAGGCCGGCGGCGGTCAGCCGGTTGGCGCGGGCCCGGCCGCGTTCGTGGTCGGCGGGGCGCGGGTGCCAGGCGCGGGAGTCGATCTCCAACGCCACGCAGGCGTGCGGCCAGTAGGCGTCCGGGACGGCGAGGAAGCGGCCGTCCCGGAAGAGCACCGGGTTCCACAGCGGCTCGGGCAGGCCCGCGTGCGCCAGGAGTTCGCGGGCCTCGCCCTCGACCACCGACCGCACCCCGGCGGTGAGGTCCTCCACCACCCGGGCCACCTGCGGCAGCCCGAGCGCGCCCGGCCGGGCCAGCAAGTGGTCCAGCAGTTCGCCGAGTTCGCAGTGCCGCCGCTGGACGGCCTCCGCGCACAGTGCCCGGAACCGGCGCTGCCCGGTCTCGCCCGGCGCGAGGTCGGCCAGGGCCCGGGCGACGGTGGTGCTCCACAGCCCGTCGTCCCGCTCGAAGCCGCCCGGCAGCGGCCCGGCCGCCCGGTGGACCCGGACGAACGCGCGGTTGCCGACCCGGCGTTGACCGGGGATCGGCACATCGACCCGGCCGAGGTCCGCCGGGTGCCCGGCGCTCGGCAGTCCGGCGTCGGCCAGCACCGCGTCCCCGGTCAGCAGTACCTCGCCGGCCTGCGGCGCCCGCCCCTTCGGGCTCGCGTACGCCAGTGCGGCGCGCAGCCGCTGATGGGCGGTCAGCCGCCCGGTCTGCAGGCAGATCACCCGGGGCAGCACCTGCTGCCAGGGCCCGCCGGGGCGCAGCCGGTGGGCGATGGTGCCGGACGGCACCCCGAGCCGGCGCAGCTGCGCCCGGGTGACGATGTGCTGCTGGTCGGCGCCGAGCAGCACGACGGGGTCGGGAGGGTTCGCGCGGGTCATGCCCTGGGTGCTGCCCGCCTGGATCGGGGGTATGCGAAACATCGCCCGTCGGGGGCGCTCGCGGGAATGATGTTGACGGGGTGTCGGTCGAACCGTTCTGCTGGGGGCCATATGACGACTCCACCCACCAGCCCCGCGCTCGACGCGCTCGACGGCCTCTCCGTCGTCGTCCGGCTGGCCGCCGAGACGGCGGCGATCACGCACACCCACCCGCAGGCGGTGGACGGCGCCATCGCGGTCGCGGTGGCCGCCGCGTTCGCGGTGCGGGCGCGGACCGAGGCCATGACGCCGAGCGGCTTCCTGACCAAGGTCCGGCACTACACCCCGAGCGGTGCCGTCCACGACGGTCTGGCCGAGGCGGCCGCCCTGCTCGCCGAGCCGGATCCGGCGGCGGCCGCCCGGGTGCTCGGCAACGGCAGCCGGACGTCCGCCGCCGACACCGTCCCGTACGCCCTGTGGTGCGCCGCCCGCCGGCTGGCCGACTACCCGGCCGCCGTCCGGGAGGCGGTCGCGGCCGGCGGGGACATGGACACCGTCGCGGCGATCACCGGGGGAGTGGTCGCCGCGTACACCGGGACCCAGGGCATCCCGGCGGCCTGGCTGGCGGCCCGCGAGCCGCTGCCGGCCTGGGCGTTCCCGGAGCCCGGGTCGGTCACCGGCGGCCGGGGCCGCGCCGACATGCTGGTCCCGCGCCCGCACCCGGTTCCGGACGTGGTGTGGACGGAGGAGCAGTGGCAGCGGATCCGGACCGGCTCGGATCCGGCGGCGCTGGACCACCGGTGGTCCGTCCACACCCGGGAGGGCACCGTCCGGATCTGCCACTCCCGCAGCGGCCACGCCGTCTGGGAGGTGGCTGTCACCTCGGCGCGCGGCGGCCGGCGCCCGGTCTCGGCGATCGTCGAGGCGAGCCGCAACCGCTGGATGGCCCTGCCGGGCGAGCAGCACGGCACGGCGCTGCTCGCCTGGATCCTGGCGACCGCCGCCACCGGCGAACGGGTGCCGTTCAGGCCGTGATCAGGTGCCCGGGACCGCCGCCGTGTCTAAGGCACTCCTGGTTGATCGCCGGATCCGGGGCGCTGGGCGAGGTGGCGGCGGCGATCCGCAGCTCGATGATGTCGCGCACCGCGGGCCACTCGGAGTCGAGGATCGAGTAGAACGCGGTGGAGCGCACCACGCCGTCGAGCCCGCGCGAGTGGGCCCGGCGGACGCCCTCGGAGGTGGCGCCGAGCCGCTCGATGGCGGTGCACGAGCGCTGGTTGCGGGCGTCGGCGCGCAGCGAGATCCGCTGCACCCCCCACTCCTCGAAGGCGTGGCGCAGCATCAGCAGCTTGGCCTCGGTGTTGATGCCGGTGCCCTGGGCGCGCGGCGAGAGCCAGCTGTTGCCGATCTCGGCGGCGTCCGGGACGGCCGTGGCCGGGTCGCCGACCGGCACCCCGGGCACCGGCGGCCAGACCACCGGGCCCTGCCAGTAGTCGAGTTCCAGGAACCGGGTGGAGCCGACCACCCGGCCGTCGGCGAGGTTCACCGTCGCGAACGGCAGCGACCGTCCCGCGGCCTGGTCGGAGAGGGCCCGCGCGATGTAGTCGCGGGCCGCCTCCAGGCCGTGCGGGACGGGCGTGAAGGCGTAGGTCGTACGGTCCTCGGCGCCGGCCTTGGCGATGGCCTCGGCATGGTGCGCGGCGAGGGGCTCCAGCCGCACGGTGCGGCCGGTGAGGATGACAGGTACGGGCACGGAACCTTCGGTCCTTCATCGGTCGGAGGGTGCCTCCCGTGCCGGGGTGCGGCTCGGGCTGCGCTTGACTGTTCGCCCCGATCCGGAGTCCGCCCGCCGGGTACCCGTGCACGCCGGAGGACCGGTCGGGCGGGGCGGGGGCGGCGGCCCGGAGCGGGCGGCGCGGTGCCGGAACGGACACGGATCCTCGGACCGGTCCGGCGGGATGAGCGAGGGGACAGTGTGCGTCCGCGAAATGGCCGAGGAGGAAACGAGAGCGCGAAGGGAAGCAGGCGGCCAGGTGAAGGCAAGATGCGTCGTGGGTGGCTGGCCGAACACCGGTCCGGGACGTGGTCGACGGCGTTACGGACGACGTGACGACGACGCGACGATGCGAGGCAGCGAGAGGACGATACCCGCCAGAAGGCGGTGCGTCACTTCGCGGCACGCGAATGGCGGTGCGGGCCTCCACCGCACCTCCCCGGCCGGGCCGTTGAACACCCGTGACCAGGGGCTTTCCCCCCGGGTGCGATCATGATCCGGAGCGGTCGGCGGAGGCCGCCGGGCGCGCCTTCCGGGGCGGTCGGGAATTCCGGCGGTGCCCGGCACGCTGGAGAGGACGAGAAGCCGGTACGTCGTGACGAGTAGAGAACGGGGTTGGGTGCGCGGTGCGTGACTTCCAGGCGCTGTACGAGCTGGATCAGCAGGGCGTGGCCGCGGTGGCGGCGGCCAACGTGGAGCTGCGCGACACCGGTGCGGGCCTCGTGCTGCTCCAGCACTTCGAGGGCTTCATGGACGCCGGCGAGGCCGGCGGCCAGGTGGTGGCCCACCTCCTGGAGACGGGCTCGCCGCAGGTGGTGGCCCGCTTCGACCACGACCGCCTGGTCGACTACCGGGCGCGCCGCCCCGCGATGGTCTTCGACCGCGACCAGTGGACGTCCTACGAGCCGCCGGAGATCCTGCTCCAGCTCGTCCGCGACTCCGCGGGCGCGCCGTTCCTGCTGCTCACCGGCCCCGAGCCGGACGTCGAGTGGGAGCGCTTCGCCGGCGCCGTCCGCGAGCTGGTGGAGCGCTTCGAGGTCCGGCTGTCGGTGGACTTCCACGGCATCCCGATGGGCGTGCCGCACACCCGCCCGGTCGGTCTGACCCCGCACGGCAACCGGCTGGACCTGGCGGCCGGCTACCCGCAGTGGTTCGAGCAGGCGCAGGTCCCGGGCAGTGCCCAGGCGCTGCTGGAGTACCGCCTGGCCGAGGCCGGGCACGACGTGCTGGGCTTCGCCGTGCACGTCCCGCACTACGTGGCGCGCTCGGCCTACCCGGCCGCCGCCGTGCTGATCCTGGAGGCGGTGCAGTCCGCCACCGGCCTGGTGCTGCCCGGCAACCGGCTGCGCGAGCGGGTCGGCGAGGTGTACGCCGACATCGAGGAGCAGCTGGCGCACGGGGACGGCGAGTTGCGCTCGGCCATCCGCGGCATGGAGGGCCAGTACGACGCGGTGGCGGGCGCGGAGGGCCGGGAGAGCCTGCTGGCCGAGCCGGTGGACCTGCCGTCGGCGGACGAGCTGGGGCGGCGCTTCGAGCAGTTCCTGGCCGAGCACGAGCGCGGCGCGGAGTAGGCCCGGAGCAGGCCCGGAGCAGGCCCGGAGCAGGCCCGGCGGGGCCGGGTCCGCCCGGTCCGTCGTCAGCGGTCGGGAGTCGCGGGAGTCATTCGGTGGCGCCGTTCGTTGGTTCTTGCGGCGTCGGGGGACGCGCCGCCGTACGGAGCTGTCCGCGACGCCTATCCCCGGGGGGATGCCATGCGCACGACCACGCGCGCGACCATGTCCAGGACCATGCGCCCGACCGCCGCCCTGACGGCCGGGCTGGCCGCACTGCTGCTCGCCGGGTGCACCGGCGCGGGAGGGGCGGACGGCGGTTCGGGCTTCGCGGGCGCGCTGCCCGCCAAGAGCCCGAAGCCCACCCCGCCGCCCACCGGCCCGTACGTGGCCCTCGGCGACTCGTACACCGCCGGCTTGAAGATCGCCCCGCAGGTGGGCGAGCCGACGGGCTGCGCCCGCTCGGGGGTCAACTACCCGTCCCTGGTGGCGAAGGGGCTCGGACTGGCGGCCGACAAGTTCCAGGACGTCAGCTGCAGCGGCGCCCGCACCGGGGACCTCACCGGCGCCCAGGAGACCGACCACGGCACCAACCCGCCCCAGCTGGACGCGCTGACCCCGGCCACCCGGCTGGTGACGGTCGGCATCGGCGGCAACGACGCGGGCTTCATGGAGGTCGTCAAGGAGTGCGCCAAGGAGAACCTGGTGGACGCGGTGAAGGGCATGGTCGGCGCCTCGCGCGCGGCCTCGCCCTGCCGCGAGCACTACGCCTCCGGCGGCACCGACCAGGTGCAGCGCAAGGTCGACGCGGCCGGTGAGCAGCTCGGCCGGATCCTGCAGGACATCAAGCACCGCTCCCCGCAGGCCCGGGTGTACGTGATCGGGTACCCGACGCTGCTGCCGTCCGACCCGGAGGCCTGCCGGCCGGTGCTGGGCAAGACGGTCGCCGGGGGAGACCTGGGCTTCCTCTCGGAGAAGGAGCAGCAGCTCAACGGCATGCTGAAGAAGCGCGCGGAGGGAGCCGGCGCGGTGTTCGTGGACGCGGCCTCCCCCTCGGCCGGGCACGACATGTGCGCGGGCGAGGCCACCCGCTGGGTCGAGCCGCCGTTCCCGGCCCCGGGCCTGGCGGCGATCCACCCCAACGCCAAGGGGCAGGAGGCGGTGGCCGCCGCCGTCCTGAAGGCCGTCCGCGGCTGAGGCTGAGGCTGAGGGCGAGGCTGAGGGCGAAGACGGCAGGCCGGGGCGGGCACCAGCGCGTACCGCAGGATTCACGCCCCGGCCCGCGCCCCTTCGCGCGCGGCTCACCCCGGGTGTCGGGGGCGCGGCGTACGGTGAGGAGCATATGGATGACACCGCGAACCGCCTCGCCGCCGCCCCGTTCCCGTACGACCGCACCGCCGAGGCCCGCTGGGTCCCCGAACCGGACAAGCGCCCGGGCCGTACGGCCTTCCAGCGCGACCGCGCCCGGGTGCTGCACTCGGCGGCGCTGCGGCGGCTGGCCGGCATCACCCAGGTGGTCGCCCCGATGCGCACCGACTTCCCCCGCACCCGGCTCACCCACTCCCTCGAATGCGCTCAGGTCGGGCGGGAGTTGGGAGCGGCCCTGGGCTGCGACCCGGACCTCGTGGAGGCCGGCTGTCTGGCCCACGACATCGGCCACCCGCCGTTCGGCCACACCGGCGAGGAGGCGCTCGACCAGGCCGCCGAGGCCTGCGGCGGCTTCGAGGGCAACGCGCAGTCGCTGCGCATCCTCACCCGGCTCGAACCCAAGCGCTTCGCCCCGCCGGGCGAGCAGCCCGCCGCCCGGATGGCGCCCTGGCCCGGCCGCAGCGTCGGCCTCAACCTGACCCGTGCCGCCCTCGACGCCGCCACCAAGTACCCGTGGACCCGCGGCGCGCACCCGGTCGACCCGGCCTCGTCCAAGTACGGCGTCTACGCCGACGACCTGCCGGTGTTCCGCTGGCTGCGGGCCGGCTCCCCGGCCGGGCGCAAGTGCTTCGAGGCCACCGTCATGGACTGGTCCGACGACGTCGCCTACTCCACCCACGACGTCGAGGACGGCCTCCAGGCCGGCCACATCGACCCGGCCGCGCTGCGCGCGCCGAGCGAACGGGCCGAGCTCTTCAAGGTCGCCGAGCGCTACGCCCCGGACGCCGGGCCGGAGGAGCTGGCCGCCGCCCTCGACCGGCTGCTCGGCCAGGACTGGTGGCCCCGCGCGTACGACGGCACGGCCCGCGCCCGGGCCGGGCTGAAGGACCTCACCAGCCAGCTGATCGGCCGCTTCTGCCTGGCCGCCGAGCAGGCCACCCGGGCCCGCTACGGCCCCGGCCGACTCACCCGGTACACGGCCGAGCTGGTGGTGCCGCGCGGTGTCCGGCTGGAGTGCGCGGTGCTCAAGGCGGTCGCCGTCCGCTTCGTGATGCAGCGCGACGAGCAGGCCCAGCTGCGGGCCCGCCAGCGGATCGTGATCGCCGAGCTGGCGTACGTGCTCGCCCAGCGCGCCCCCGAGGGCCTGGACCCGGTGTTCGCCGCGCTCTACCGTGAGGCCGAGGACGACCGCGCCGCCCTGCGGGCGGTCATCGACCAGATCGCCACCCTCACCGACGCCTCCGCACTCGCCCTGCACGCCCGGCTCGTCGGCGCCGCCTGGTCCTGACCCGGCCGGTCCGCTACGCGGCCGGCCGGAAACCCCGGCCACCCCAGTAGACTTCCGGGGTGGCCGGGCGGATCAGGGACGAAGACGTACAGGCGGTGCGCAGCGCACTGCCGATCGACGCGGTGGTCGGCGACTACGTTCAGCTGACCAACGGTGGCGGCGGCGAGTACAAGGGCGTCTGCCCCTTCCACGACGAGAAGTCCGCCTCCTTCTACGTGAACCCCGCCAAGGGCGTCTTCCACTGCTTCGGCTGCCAGGAGAACGGCGACACCATCGCCTTCCTGATGAAGATCGAGCACTTCACCTTCGCCGAGGCCGTCGAGCGGATGGCCGCCCAGGCCGGCATCACCCTGCGCTACGAGGAGGGCGGCTACAACCCCCGCCACCAGCAGGGCGAGCGGACCCGCCTGGTCGAGGCGCACAAGGTCGCCGCCGCCTACTACCAGGAGCAGCTGGCCGGGCCGGAGGCCGAGATCGGCCGCCGCTTCCTGGCCGAGCGCGGCTTCGACGAGGAGGCCGCCCGGACCTTCGGCGTCGGCTACGCGCCGGTCGGCTGGGAGCACCTGGTCCGCTACCTGCGCGGCAAGGGCTTCTCCGACAAGGAGATCCTGCTCGGCGGCCTGGCCTCGCAGGGCCAGCGCGGCGGTCTGATCGACCGCTTCCGGGGCCGGCTGGTCTGGCCGATCCGGGACATCGCGGGCGAGGTGGTCGGCTTCGGGGCCCGCCGCCTGCGCGAGGACGACAACGGCCCGAAGTACCTGAACACGCCCGAGACGCCGATCTACAAGAAGTCGCACGTGCTGTACGGCATCGACCTGGCGAAGAAGGAGATCGCCAAGTCGGGCCGCGCGGTGGTGGTCGAGGGCTACACCGATGTGATGGCCTGCCACCTGGCCGGGGTCACCTCGGCGGTGGCCACCTGCGGCACGGCCTTCGCCGAGGACCACATCAAGATCATCCGCAGGCTGCTGATGGACACCTCGCAGTACCGCGGCGAGACGGTCTTCACCTTCGACGGCGACGCGGCCGGCCAGAAGGCCGCCCTGCGGGCCTTCGAGGACGACCAGAAGTTCGCCGCCAAGACCTCCATCGCGGTCAGCCCGGGCGGCATGGACCCGTGCGAGCTGCGCCTGGCCCAGGGCGACGAGGCGGTCAAGCAGCTGATCGACAACCCCGTCCCGCTGTTCGAGTTCGCGCTGACCTCGGCGGTGGCCCGGCACCGGGTGGACACCCCGGAGGGGCGGTCGGCGGCGCTGGAGGAGGCGGCCCCGATCGTCGCCAAGATCAAGGACCGCTCGATCCAGCACGAGTACGCCGTCCGCCTGGCCGGCATGCTCGGCATCCTGGACGAGCCCTTCGTCGTCCGCCGGGTCTCCCAGCTGGCCCGCTGGGACCGCGAGCGCCAGCAGAACCCCAGGGGTGCCGACCGCGGCCGCCGCCCCGAGCCCGCGCCGGCCCGACCGGCCCAGCCCGCCTTCCGGCTCAACCCGCGCGACCCGGCCCAGTTCGTCGAGCGGGAGTTGCTCAAACTGGCGCTCCAGCACCCGGACCTGGTCAGCCCGGCCTTCGACCACTACGGCGACGACGAGTTCCCCACCCTGCCCTACACCGCCGTCCGGCAGGCCATCGCCAAGGCCGGCGGCGCCGCGTACGGGGCGACGCTGCCGGACTTCACCAACGCGGTGCGCGAGGCGGCCCCGGACGACCAGGTGCGTTCGCTGGTGACCGAGCTGACCGTCGAGCCGGTGCGCTCGCGCCGGAAGGTGGACGCGATCTACGCGGGGGAGTTCCTGGTCAAGCTGCGCCTGCTGGCGGTGGACCGGCGGATCGCCGAGGTGCGCGGCTACCTGCAGCGGCTCGGCCACCGGGCCGACGCCGAGCAGTTGCACGCGGTGCAGACCGAGCTGTGGCAGCTCCAGCAGTACGGCCAGCAGCTCCGCAGCCGGGGCGCCGCGGCGCTGTAGGTGCGGGCGGGCCGGCGGGAACGGGCGGGGCCTGGTAGACCCGGGCGGCCCGGCAGGAACAGCGGAGAAAGTCCGCGCACGAGTCTCGGCCACGGAGCGTGGCGTACCGCACACTGGAGGGTGTCCCACCTCCGTCCAGCGCGGGTCCGCCAGAGTCGCGCCCGCCCCGAGGGATGCCCGTGGACCAAGGCCTTGCCGCGACGTCCGGTGCGACCGCCGCACCGACCACCACCAGTACCCGACCGAACCCCGGCGGCCCGACCGGGGAGCAGGAGACCGACCACGGCCGGGCCGGGGCCGCACCCCCGGACGGCGCCCGGGTCCCCGCCCAGGGCCTGCCGGAGGGGCACCCCGAGAGCCCGGAGCCGGACCTCGACGCCGAGGCGCCCGGGCTCGACGGCGAGGCCCCGGAGTCCGACGGTGAGTCTCCCGGTGGCGAGTCCTCCGACGGCGAGTCCTCCGACGGTGGGGACGGGGAGGAGTCCCGCCCGCAGGCCGAGGGCGTCGCCGGACCGGCGGCGGACCTGCTCCGCCAGTACCTGCGCGAGATCGGCCGGGTCCGGCTGCTCACCGCCGTCGAGGAGGTGGAGCTGGCCCGCCGGGTCGAGGCCGGCCTGTTCGCCGAGGACCGGCTGAACGGCGACCCGCCGCCGCCCGACCACCTGGCCCGCGAACTGGACACCCTGGTGGTGCTGGGCCGGATCGCCAAGCGCCGGCTGATCGAGGCGAACCTGCGCCTGGTGGTGTCCGTCGCCAAGCGCTACGTGGGCCGTGGGCTGACCCTGCTGGACCTGATCCAGGAGGGCAACCTGGGCCTGATCCGGGCGGTGGAGAAGTTCGACTACGCCCGCGGCTACAAGTTCTCCACGTACGCCACCTGGTGGATCCGGCAGGCGATGAGCCGGGCGCTGGCCGACCAGGCCCGAACGATCCGGGTGCCGGTGCACGTGGTCGAGCTGATCAACCGGGTGGTCCGGGTGCAGCGCGTCCTGCTGCAGCAACGCGGCCTGGAACCGACCTCAGCCGAGATCGCCGCCGCCCTGGAACTGACCGAGGAGCGGGTGCGCGAACTGCTCCGGCTGGCCCAGGAGCCGATCTCGCTGCACACCCCGGTCGGCGAGGAGGACGACGTCGCGCTCGGCGACCTGATCGAGGACGCCGACGCCGCCTCACCCGCGGAGTCCGCCACCTTCCTGCTGCTGCGCCAGCACCTGGACGCGGTCCTGGCCACCCTGGGCGAGCGGGAGCGCCAGGTCGTCCAGCTCCGCTACGGGCTGGACGACGGCCGCCCGCGCACGCTGGAGGAGATCGGCACGGTGTTCGGCGTGACCCGGGAGCGGATCCGCCAGATCGAGTCGAAGACGCTGATCAAGCTCCGCGACCACGCCTTCGCGGCGCAGCTGCGCGGGTACCTCGAGTCAACTTGACCCGGCCGTGAACGACCGGGTTTGTGGGTAGGGCGCGGCTGGCTGTCGTGTGGCCTCCCACGTCTGAGCCACCTAGGTTGTGGTGGCCGGGACGCGTGACTCACGCCCCGCGGTCCACACGGTCTCGCCCTTGCGGGCGATGTTGTGGGACGCGTTGTCGTCCGCGTGTAGGACGGTCCCGCAGGACCGGCATGCGAACGTTGCCTGGTCGACCCGGTTCTTCCGGTCGATGTGGCGGCACTGGGAGCATTCCTGGCTGGTGTACGCCGGGTCGACGTACACCAGCGGCACCCCGGCCCGCTTCGCTTTGTAGGCGATGAACCGGCCGAGCTGGTGAAAGCTCCACGAGTGCAGTTGTGTCCGCTGGTCCTTGCTAGGACCGGCTCGGCGACGGTTGTGCGCTGGACGGCTGCGCGCTGGCCGCCGAGCCCGTGCCGGTGCCCGGGGGCGGTGAGGCGGGGCCGATCGGGATCGGGGTGGAGGCCACCACGGTGGCCAGGTCGGAGACGGTCGGGGTGCAGACGTGCCCGGCCGGCTGGTACCCGCAGACCTGGAAGGTGGTGGCGGGGTCCGCCGCGTCCAGCATCGACGAGTAGTTGTCGTAGCCCCAGTGGATGAGCGCCATCTCGCTCTCGCCGGAGCCGTCGGTGATGGTCGCGTAGTCCTTCGGCTGGCCCTCGGTGATCGCCGCCCAGGCCGCCTGGCAGGTCTGGCTGTACCGGAGGTAGACGACCACCTTGCCGATGACGTCGGTCTGCAGGGTCCGGGCGTCCTTGCCGCAGCCGGTGGCCTTGGGGTCCTTGTGCGCGCAGCCGACGGCCTGGCAGGTGGGGGTGGCCGGGACGGGCTTGGCCTCGGTGGCGGTCGGCGAGGCGGTCGGGACGGGCTCGGCGACGGCCTCCGGCTGCTCCTGGTGCCGGGTGATCCGCAGGCCGACGAGCACCAGCAGGGTCACCAGCACGGCGGCGCCGACCGGCAGCGTCGCCGGGTGCCGCCACCACGCCACCGGCGGCCTCCCGGCGTCGCCGGGCCGGTCGGTCCCGTCCAACAGGTCCGGCTGGTCCGGTTGGCCGGCCGCGGGCGCCTGTGCGGAGGGCCCTTCCGCCGGGGGCTCCTCGACCGCCGCGTCCTCCTCGGGAGCCTCCTCCGGGACGGGCTCGCCGTCCTCCCCGGGCGTCGCCACGGCCTGCTCCCACAGCGCCCGCAGGGCGGCCCGGTCGCAGTCCACCGCCCCCGTCAGCGCCTCCAGCGCCTGCTCGGTGATGACCCGCTTGCCGTTGAGCCAGCGCTCCCAGGAGGCCCGGCTGTAGTGCGTCCGGGTGGCCAGCTCGGACAGCGAGAGCCCGGCGGCGTCCTTGATGGTCCGGAGTTCCTCGGCCAGGCGTCTGGCGGGTTCGGACAGCTCTTCGGGCAGGTTCTTCCAGGCGGAACCCATGGGGCCTTCCAACGATGCGAGACGGACACGGGGAACGGGGAAAGCGGAACGGGCTCCGGCCTGGGCCGTTCGGGTGTCTCCGCTTCTCCAAACTCATCGGCCTGGCGTCCCAAACCCCAGGTCATGGCGCTGAGACGGACGGAAGTGTCTCACAACCCCCGGGAACGCTTTAACCCGCACGCGTTCGTCGTGCACAGTTCTCTGGTCGGTGTGGTTCGCCACCCGGCGGCGTCGTTCGGACCCGGACCGGTCACCGGCCCGAAGTCCGGCATCCACGTCCCGATTCCCCCACCGGCCGGGGCAGCCTCGCGGGGGGAGGCTGCCCCGGTTCGTCCGGGACGCACGGTGGGGAGGGCGCTTCGCCGCGCTCTCCCCACCGTGATCACGTCCCGGTGGCCGTCAGTGGTGAAAGCCCGACCGGGCCGGAATCCCGAGCTCCTTGAGCGGGCCGGGCTGACGCCGCAGCTCCGGCATGATCCGGGTGAGGTCGGTCAGCAGCAGGTCGGCGAGGTCCTGGGAGAAGCCGTTGCGGCAGACCACCCGGAGCACCGACAGGTCCGTCCGGTTCGGGGGGAAGGTGTAGGCGGGCACCTGCCAGCCGCGCTCGCGCAGCCGCCGCGAGACGTCGAACACGTCGAACGGCACGTCGTCGGTGGTGGTGAAGGCGAAGACCGGCAGCTGGTCGCCGCGGGTCAGCAGCCGGAAGCCGCCCAACCGCCCGATCGCCCCGGACAGGTAGGTGGCGACCTCGCGGCAGGCGCCCTGGACGGCCCGGAAGCCGTCCCGGCCGAGCCGCAGGAAGACGTAGTACTGCGCCACCACCTCGGCTCCGGGGCGGGAGAAGTTGAGCGCGAAGGTCGGCATCTCGCCGCCGAGGTAGTTGACCCGGAAGACCAGTTCCTCCGGCAGCGCCTCCTGGTCGCGCCACAGGGCCCAGCCGACGCCGGGGTAGACCAGGCCGTACTTGTGCCCGGAGCTGTTGATCGAGGCCACCCGGGGGAGACGGAAGTCCCAGACCAGCTCGGGGTCGAGGAAGGGGGCCACCATGCCGCCGGAGGCGCCGTCCACGTGCACCGGGATATCGAGGCCGGTGCGCTGCTGGAACCCGTCCAGGGCCGCGCAGATCTCCGCGATCGGCTCGTAGGAGCCGTCGAAGGTGGAGCCGAGCACGCCGACCACGCCGATGGTGTTCTCGTCGCACAGCGCGACCGCCTGCTCGGCGTCGAGGTGGAAGCGCTCGCCCTCCATCGGCGCGGTGCGGGCCTCGACCTCCCAGAAGTTGCAGAACTTCTCCCAGCACACCTGCACGTTGCCGCCCATCACCAGGTTGGGCCGGGCCCCGGCTGAGTAGCGGTCGGCGTTGCGGCGCATCCAGCGGCGCTTGAGCGCCAGGCCGGCCAGCATGCAGGCCTCGCTGGAGCCGGTGGTGGAGCAGCCGACCGCGCTGTCCGGGTCGGGTGCGTGCCAGAGGTCGGCGAGGATCGCCACGCAGCGCCGTTCCAGCTCGGCGGTCTGCGGGTACTCGTCCTTGTCGATCATGTTCTTGTCCAGGCACTCGGTCATCAGCCGGGTGGCCTGCGCCTCCATCGAGGTGGTGACGAAGGTCGCCAGGTTGAGCCTGGCGTTGCCGTCGAGCATCAGCTCGTCGTGGATCAGCTGGTACGCGGTGTCGGCCGCGACGGGCCCCGCGCCGAGCCGGTGCAGCGGCGGCGCCAGCTTCATCGTGCCCAGCGGGTCGGCGGCGCCCATGAACGGACTGATGCTCAGCCGGCGGTCGTCGCCGGCCCCCTTGTGCAGCGCCATGGGATCCTGCCGCCCTTCACTCCGGTGGCCGTGTCCCGTCCAACGCTGCCATCGGCCGCCGGGTGACGCATCTGCACCGGGCGGTTCGGGCCGTGCGTCAGGCCGCCGTCTCCGGGTGGATCTGCTCGCGGGCGGCGCGGTACTGCCGGCGCACCGCCGAACCGATCGCCAGGTCCTGTTCCCCCTCGGGCTCGACGGTCTCGGCGTCCGGCAGCTCCCACTCCGGCGGTTCCGGGGTGCCGGCCAGCGCCCAGGCGGCCTGCCGGGCGGCCCCGCGGGCGGCGTGGGCGCCCGGCGGCGGCACCACGACCGGGACGCCGAACAGCGGCGGGGCGATGTGCCGGACGGCGGGCAGCCGCCCGGCCGCGCCGAGCAGGAACACCCGCCGCACCGCGACGCCCTGGACGCGCAGCACGTCGAGGGCGTCCGCGATGTTGCACAGCATGCCCTCGACGGCGGCCCGGGCCAGGTGCTGCGGAGTCATCGACTCGGCCCGCAGACCGGTCAGGGTGCCGGCCGCGTGCGGCAGGGCCGGCGTCCGCTCGCCGTCGAGGTAGGGGAGGAGCACCAGCCCGTACGCGCCGGGGGAGGAGTGCAGGGCGAGGTCGCTCAGGCCGTCCAGGTCCTGGCCGAGCATCGCCGCGGTGGAGCGGAGCACCTGGGCGGCGTTGAGGGTGGCGACCATCGGCAGGTGGCGGCCGCCGGCGTCGGCGAAGGAGGAGACCAGCCCGGTGGCGTCCACCACGGCCCGCTCGTGCACCGCGAAGATCGTTCCGGCGCTGCCGAGCGAGACCACCGCGTCGCCGGGGCGCAGTCCGAGGCCGAGCGCGGCGGCCATGTTGTCGCCGGTGCCGGCCGAGATCAGCAGGCCCTCGGGGGTGTGCCCGGCGGGTTCGGCGGGGCCGAGCACCTCGGGCAGCCTCAGGTGGTGGCCGAGTGCCAGCTCGACCAGGTCCTGCCGGTACTCGCCGGTGATCGGGGACCAGTAGCCGGTGCCGGAGGCGTCGCCCCGGTCGGTGGTGCGGCGCTTGGGGTGGCCGAGTAGCTGCCAGATCAGCCAGTCGTGCGGCAGCAGCACCTCGGCCACCCGGCGGGCGTTGGCCGGTTCGAACTCGGCCAGCCAGCGCAGCTTGGCGATGGTGTAGGTCGGGGCGGGGACGGCGCCGATCGCGGCGGTCCAGGCGGCCGGGCCGCCGAGCTCGTCCAGCAGTTTGGCGGCGGCGCCGCCGGAGCGCGGGTCGTTCCAGAGGATCGCCGGCCGGACCAGCACCCCGCCCGCGTCCAGGCCGATCATGCCGTGCTGCTGCGCGCTGACGCCGATGGCGCGGACGCCCTCCAGCAGGCCGCCGGCCGCGGCGTCGCCGAGCGAGTGCAGCCAGATCTGCGGGTCGGCCTCACCGGGGCGGGTGTCCGGGTCCTCGGGGACGGGGTGCGGCGCCTTTCCGGAGCGCAGGACGGCGCCGGTGTCGGTGTCGCACGCGACGATCCGGGTGCGGTTGGTCGAGCTGTCTATCCCCGCGACGATGGCCATGTCGAGATCATGCCTCAGCCCGGCCCGGGACGCGTCCGGGCCGGGTGAGGTGTTGCCTGTTCGGAACGCTGCCCAGGGCCCCGGTACACCCTGGCGTCACCGCTCCGTCACGGACGGAAGGTACCCCAGCCGTCGTCCTCGGCGCGGGAGCGGTTGAAGTACGGCACCCGCTCGGTGACGGCGTTCGGCAACCGGCCCCCGACCTTGTCCGCGACGGCGTCGGCGGCCTTCCCGGCGACCGCGCCGGCCTGGTGCCTGGCCCGGTCCGCCGCACCCTGCACCGTGGGGTTCTGGGCGATCTGCCGGGTGACCTTCGCGATCTGGTCGTAGCGCCGGCGCCCGGCCCGGGAGCCCAGGACGTACCCGGCCGCGAACCCCGCGGCCATCGACAGCTTCCACATGATCGGATCCACCCTCTCCTGGCGGCCTTCTGCCGCAATGCCCTACCCGTCCGTCGGGTCGGCGAACCGTCCGTGCCCCCAGCATCCCCGGGCGCCGTGCCGGGCGCTCGCCGGGCACGCCGGGCGGGCGCCCCGGCGGCGGCCCGGCGAAAGCGATTGGCGGACCACCCCCCCGAGTGCGCTAATGTATGTCCCGCAGCGAGCGCCGAGGAGCCCGGGAGACCGGGGGCCGAAGCGGAAGCCGATCCCCCATAGCTCAATTGGCAGAGCAGCCGACTGTTAATCGGCAGGTTATTGGTTCGAGTCCAATTGGGGGAGCTCGGGAGAGGACTTGCAAGAGTCCTCCTCCCTTCCGTGGTACGGAAGTTGGGTACCGCGATCCCGCATAGCTCAATTGGCAGAGCAGCCGGCTGTTAACCGGCAGGTTTTTGGTTCGAGTCCAAATGCGGGAGCTGCATCGGGTCCGCCCGGTGACTGCTCAGAGCGAAGGCCCCTCGGATGACCGGGGGGCCTTCGTGTTGCCGTGCCCGCTGTCGCGTCCGTCACGTCTCCCGGACGGGCGGCTCAGGTGGTCGCCTGCTGGTAGAGCGTGGCGACCCGCTGGTCGAAGGTGACGCTGTAGGACGTGCCGGGGGTCTCCCCGCCCTCCTGGTAGCCGCCGATCACGCCGACGACCGCGCCGTTGTCGGTCACCCACGGGCTGCCGCTGGTGCCGTCGGTGTAGCCGCCGCAGTCGAAGCGCTCCTGGGTCGGGCTCTGCGAGCGGGTCCTGGCCGCGCAGGTGATCGGCTCGTCGCGCTCGTTCGGGTAGCCGGTCACCGAGACGGCCAGCCCGAAGCCCTGGCCGGTGGCGACCGGGTTGCCGCCGACGCTGTCCTCGACCTGCTTGCCGTCGACCGGGCCGACGGTGACGAAGGCCACGTCGTACTCGGGGTCGTCGTCGGACGCCCAGCGCGGGTCGACGGTGATCTGCCGCACCGGCCAACTGCCGTACGGGGAGAAGCCGTTGCGGTAGCCGGGGGTGAACACCAGGCCGTCCAGCAGGCCGATCCGGCTGCTCTGTACGCAGTGCGCGGCGGTGACCAGCAGGTTGCGCCCGGGGCTGTGGACGACGCTCGCGGTGCAGGCCCGGGGGCCCTGGGCCGTTCGGACCGAGAGGGTGCCGATCCGGTCGCGGGCGGCGCTCTGCTGTGCGACCTCGGCGGTGGGCGCCTGGTCCTGGCCGCCGCACGCGGTGCCGGCGGTGAGCAGCAGGGCCGTCAGCGCGACCGTCCGTGCCGCGCGCGCGGGCCGTACCGGGCGGGGGGCCATCGTGGCTCCGTCTCGTTCCTCGGGGCGGGCACCGGGCTCGTGCGTTCCGCCGTTCGTGAGGAAGATCTACCAGGCCGCGCCCGGCGGCGCCACTGTCGTCAGGACTCGCCTGTCCCCGTCACCCGGTGGCCCGGTCGTAGAGCGCCTGCACGCGGTCGCCGAAGTAGCTGCTGTACGAGGTGTCCGGGCTGTTGCCGCCCTCCTGGTAGCCACCGATCACGCCGACCACGGTGCCGGTGCGGGTGCTCGGGTCGAAGTCGGTCACCCACGGGCTGCCGCTGGTGCCGCCGGTGTAGTCGGGGCAGTCGATCCGCAGCTGGGTGGAGCTCTGCTCGGTGGTGGTGTTGGAGCAGGTGATCGGGACGTCGCTGCTGCCGGGGTAGCCGGTGACCCGCACGGGCACCTGGTAGCCCCGGCCGACGCCCAGCTTGTTGGCGCCGAGCACCTGTTGCACCTGCTGTCCGTTCTGGGCCTGGACGATCGCGAAGGCGACGTCCACGTCCGGGTCGGCGTGGTCCTTCCAGCCGTCGTCGACGGTGACGGCCAGCAGCGGCCAGACGCCGCTGGGGGTGTCGCCGTTGCGGTAGCCGGGGATGAAGACGAGGTCGCTGCGCTGGCCGAGTCGGGGGTCCCAGACGCAGTGCGCGGCGGTGACGATCAGGTTGAGCCCGGCGCTGTCGACGACGCTGGCGGTGCAGAAGTGGTCGCCGTCCGCGTTGCGGGTGAAGACGGCGCCGACCAGACCGTTGAGCACGGTGGGTCGGGCGGTGCGGGTGATCCCGGTGTGCTTGGCGACGGCCCCCTTCAGCCGCTGCCGGTTCCAGCCGTGGCTGTTGCCGGGCCCCGAGGGCGTGGCCGGAGCCGAGGTGACCGTCGGTGCGCCCCCGCCGGGCCGGGCCGAGGTGGTGCAGCCCGCCACGGCCAGCAGTACCGCGAGGGCCCCGGCCACCGCTCCCGTCCCACGCATCGTCATCCGTCCAGGCTGCCCGCCCGGGTGCTCGGGCGCCACCCGGACTGCGTAAAGCGGAGAGGCGCACACCTGTGCGCACCCGTGCGCGCCCCCGGCGCGCATCACGGGTGATCGACCGGCTATGCTGCCCGGGACGGCCTTTCGGGGCCGTCTGCTGCTGCCGTGGCCGACGACCGGCGCGCGCGGCGAACCGGGGCGGTAGCTCAGCCGGTTAGAGCAGGGGACTCATAATCCCTTGGTCGTGGGTTCGAGTCCCACCCGCCCCACTCCCGGTCACCACCGTGCAGGCTGCTGGCCTGCGGAGATGTGCGGGGCGCCTGCGAGAACTGTATGCGGGCGACAGCCCCTCGGCGGCGATTACACGCCGAGGTTCACCCGCATGGGGAACGCCGCGGCAACGTCACGCTGACGTTCGGTCGGATCGAGCGGTGTGGCTGGGCCCGGCTCAGCGGACCAGGGGCGGTCACTGGTCCGTGTGCCGAGAGGGCTGGGGCATCAAGCCCGTGCGGAGCCGATCGGAATGACGAGCCCCAGGTTCCAGCGGAAGTAGCCGATCACATCGTCGCCCTTGACGATTTCGAAGGAGAGCCGGACGAAGGGGTTGCCGGTCTTCGCGAGCCGCATGGCCGAGACCTGGTCCTTCACGATTTCCGTGTCGAATTCCGCTTCCTGGTGCGAGCCGTCCTTCAGACGGGGCAGGAGTGCGAGGCCGAGGAGGCGGTCGAATTCTGATGTCGCCCCGGATTCGTCGACGCAGCGGTAGATCAGAACGCTGTAATCTTCGTCGAATGGCAGTGCGGTTGCGCGCCACCGCACGAAGTCGCCCGGTGCGGCGTCCAGGGAGAGTTCACCGAACTCGCTGAAGGCGTCCCCGCTGAGGTTGACCGGGTGGACGTGGTCCGAATCGACCTCGGTCGGGTCGTCTCTGTCATGGGATGGATTCGGATACTTCTCGACAATGGCAGCGACATCGAACGCGGCGAGGACGTCGATGATTTTCGGCCGGGTGGAGGCTTCGCTCGTGGTCGACACCTTGTGCTCCAGACTGGTCGGGTTCGTGCTGCTGCCTGGCCGACGGGCGCCGGCCAGGCAGCAGGGGTGGACCGCTACTTGATGGTGAGCGCCGGATCCCAGGAGTAGTAGCCCAGGGCCCGGCCCTCCCGGTTGATGATCTCGAACGAGAAGTGGTAGTTCTCGCGGCCCTTCTTGAGGACGTCGGCGGTCCAGTAGTGGCCTGTCACCGTCTGGGACTTGAAGGCCGGATCGCCCGCCTGGCCCGTCAGGTACGGCAGGTTGGAGTCGGGCGTCAGGTGGTGGGGAGGGCTGATCAGGTTGTCGTCGGTGCCCACGTACTTGTAGAGCAGGACGCTGTAGTTGGCGTCGAACGAGAAACTCGTCTCACGCCAGCGAATCACGTCACCGACCTCGGCCTGGAGGTTCAGATTGGCTCCGGAGCTGCCGATGATGTTGGCCTGCTTGACCATCATGTAGATGTACTTGTCGTCGGCCGAGACCGTCTTCGGGTTTTCCGGCGTGGTGCCCTGCGGCGGGTAATCCGTGAGGATGTCATCCGCGTTGAACGCGATGAGGGCGTTGATGATTTCCGGGCCTGACATCTGCACCATTCCTGGTTGTGAGTGTACGTAGTAGGCTGTTGTCGGCCTGCTGACGGATCGTTGTTCGAGCCGTCGAAAATTGACGCTACCGACCGGGCTCGTGGGGTCGTGGTGTCGACCTTGTTTCTTATGGTGGCCGCGTTGTCTGGGTGCGATGTGATGAGTCTTGTCGTGCGCCTTGTCCCCGACGTGCTGTGGGAGGCGTTCGGGAGGGTTGTGCAGACGGTCGAGGTGGTCAGGCCGCAGGGTGGCGGCCGCCGCAGGGCGGGCTCCTTGTGTGCGACCCCTGGCGGGCCGGGCGAAAAAAGTGATATCACTTTGACAGCTAGAGCGGACACACTCGCTGGAGGAGCTGGTCTCATGGCCACACCGCGTTCTGCCGTCGACGTCGAAGACGGACCCGTCCTCGACCTTCCGGTCCCCAAGATCACCGAGCGGGCCATCGCCGGTGCCGCGGGGCTGCCGGTGCTCGGAGGGGCGCTGCTGGGCCTGCTCGCGGGGATCGCGGCGAACATCGTCGGCGGCCTCCAACTGGCCGGTGGGTCCCAAGGGTTGGGGATCTCCCTGCTGGTCGCCGGGCCCGTGCTCGTGCTGGGCTCGCTGCTGTTGATGTGCGGGCTGACCGTGGTCTCGCCCGGCGAGGCCCGGGTGGTCCAGTTGCTCGGCCGCTACCGCGGCACCATCCGCGCCGAGGGCCTGGCCTGGCTGAACCCGTTCACCAGCCGCCGCCGGATCTCCACCCGGATCCGCAACCACGAGACCGAGACCAACAAGGTCAACGACGCGGACGGCAACCCGATCGAGATGGCCGCCGTGGTGGTCTGGCAGGTCGAGGACACCGCCAAGGCCGTGTTCGAGGTGGACGACTACACCGACTTCGTCGCCATCCAGACCGAGACCGCCGTCCGGCACATCGCCAGCAGCTACCCGTACGACGCCCACCGCGAGGGCCAGTTGTCGCTGCGCGACGGTGCGGAGGAGATCAGCCGGATGCTCTCCGCCGAGATCTCCGCCCGGGTCGTCTCGGCCGGCGTGCGGGTCGTCGAGTCCAGGATCACCAGGCTCGCCTACGCGCCCGAGGTCGCCCAGGTGATGCTCCAGCGCCAGCAGGCCGGCGCGGTGGTCGCGGCTCGCCGACTGATCGTCGAGGGCGCCGTCGGTATGGTCGAGGAGGCGCTGGACCGGCTCGCCGAGCGCGACGTCGTCGAACTGGACGAGGAGCGCAAGGCGGCCATGGTGAGCAACCTCCTGGTGGTGCTCTGCGGCGACCGCGGCACCCAGCCCGTCGTGAACACGGGCTCCCTCTACCAGTAAGGCGCGGGCGTTGGCGACGGAGCGGAAGAAGATCCTGCTGCGGCTGGACCCGGCGGTCCACGACGCGCTGGCCCGGTGGGCCGCGGACGAACTGCGCAGCGCCAACGCGCAGATCGAGTTCCTGCTCCGCCGCGCCCTCAGCGACGAGGGCCGGATGCCCGGCGGCGCGGCCCGGCTTCCCCGGCGCGGCCGACCGCCCAAGGAGAGCCCGGAGACCGGCGATTCAGACGCCGGATGACCGGGCCCACCCCACCGTCCATCTGCTTGGAGTCCACCATGGACCTGCCCACCGCCCTGCCGGAGAAGCTGTACCTGCTCGCCTACAACCCCGAGCGCGAGCGGCTCACCGCCACCGACAGGCTCGACCTGGTGCTGCGGGCCGCCGCGCTCGCCGAACTCCTGCGGCGCGGGCTGATCCGCGACGACGGCCGACACCCGGTCGCCGTCGACGGCGCGCAGGCCGACGGCCTCGACCCGCTCTCCACCGCGATGCTGGAGCTGATCCGGCAGGGGCGGCGGCGCAGCTGGCAGAGCTGGGTCGGCCGCCGCCAGGGCCCGGTGTCCCGTGCCTCCCGGGTGGTCCGGGACGGGCTGGCCGCGGCCGGCCGGATCCGGATCGAGCAGCGCCGCGTACTCGGGCTGTTCCCCTGCGCCCGGGTCATCCTGCGGGAGCCCCGGCTGCGCAAGTCGCTGGCAGCGTCGGTCGGTTCGGCGCTGAAGTCGCCGCTCAGCCGGGTCGACCCGGCGGACGCCGCACTGGTCGCGCTGGTCGACGCCGCCCGGCTGGGATCCGCTCTGACCTGGCGCCAGAGCCGCGAGTTCCGCGCCCGGATCGACAAGTTGGCGCCCGCCGCCGGCCCCGTCCCGCGCGCCCTGCGCCGGGCCATCAACACCAGCCGCGCCGACGGCACGGCCGCCTGACCCACCCGCACCCCGAGCCCGTACCCGAGCCCGGTCGCCGACACGGCGGCCGGGCTTTCCACGTGCCAGGCCGCCGCCCCCATCCACCGATCGGTTGATCCCCCCTCCACCGCGTCCACCAGCGGCTCTGACCGTCCGGTCGATCCGCGGCGGTGGCCCCGCGCGGGAAGCTCGTTGCAGGCCGGGAAACGCGGCCGGGAACCAGCGGGGACGAACGGGAGGGAGCGGCGCGATGGCCGTGATCGAGGTGGCGGGGCTGAGCAAGGCCTACGGGCGGCGCCAGGTGCTGGAGGGCGTCTCCTTCGGCGTGGAGCGCGGCGAGGTGTTCGGCCTGCTGGGGCCGAACGGTGCGGGCAAGACCACCGCCGTGGAGTGCTGCGAGGGCCTGCGCCGGGCCGACACGGGGACCGTCCGCGTCCTCGGCCTGGACCCGGTGAAGGACGCCCACCGGCTGCGGCCCCGGATCGGCATCCAGCTCCAGCAGGCCCAGCTGCAGGGCGCGCTGCGGGTCGGCGAGGCGCTGGAGCTGTACGCCGCGCTCTACCCGAACCCCCGGGACTGGCGGGAGCTGCTGGACGAGTGGGGGCTCGCCGACCAGCGCCGGACGCCCTTCGACAAGCTCTCCGGCGGCCAGCGCCAGCGGCTGTTCATCGCCCTCGCCCTGATCGGCAACCCCGAGGTGGCCTTCCTGGACGAGCTGACCACCGCGCTCGACCCGCAGGGCCGCCGCGACACCTGGGAGCTGATCCGGCGGATCCGCGACGACGGCGTGACGGTGGTGCTGGTCTCGCACTTCATGGACGAGGTCGAGGCGCTCTGCGACCGGGCCGCCGTGCTCGACGGCGGCCGGATCGTCGCCACCGGTACCCCCGCGGAGCTGATCGCCCGCTCCGGCACCGGCGGCACACTCGGCTTCCGCCCCACCGCGCCGCTGGACACCGCCCGGCTGGCGGCCCTGCCGGGGGTCACCGGGGTGGAGGAGCGGGACGGCCGGGTCGAGGTCTCCGGGGTCGGGGACTTCGCCGACGAGGTCACCGGCCTGCTCGCCCGCGAGGGGATCGTCGTCACCGGGCTGCGGATCCGCGAGCACAGCCTGGACGACGCCTACCTCGCCCTGACCCGCCACGACTCCTGACCCGCCGTCACCACGCCCGCCGTCACCACGCCCGAGGGGACCACCACCGTGAACCACACCGCCCAGCACGCGGCCCACCACACCGCCCACGCCGTCCGCCGCCTGGCCGTCGCCGAGGCCCGCCTGTTCCTCCGCGAGCCGCTGACCGCCTTCTTCGGCCTCGCCTTCCCCGTCGTGCTGTTCCTCGTCCTCGGCTCCGTCCCGGCCCTGCGCAAGACCTCGCCCGGTATGCACGGCATGAGCACCATCCAGCTGTACGCGCCGATCCTGGCCGTCTTCACCCTGCTGCTGCTCGGCCTCAACGGCCTGCCCTCGCTGCTCGCCGCCTACCGCGAACGCGGCGTGCTGCGCCGGATGTCCGCCAGCCCGGTCCGCCCGGCGCTGCTGTTCGGCGCGCTGCTCCCGCTGTACCTGGCCGTCGCCGTCGTCTCGGTGCTGCTGGTGGTGGTGGCCGGGCCGCTGCTCGGGGTGGCGCTGCCGCGCCAGCCGCTGGGGTTCCTGCTGGCCTTCCTGCTGGCCGCCGCCGCGCTGCTGTCGATCGGCCTGCTGCTCGCCGCGGTCGTCCCGTCCGCCAAGGCCGGCAACGCGGTCGGCGCGCTGGCCTTCTTTCCGATGATGTTCTTCTCCGGGATCTGGCTGCCGCGCGAGTTCATGCCGGCCCTGCTCAACCGGATCGGCGACTTCACTCCCAGCGGGGCCGCCGTGCAGACCCTGCAGGACGCCTGGGCCGGGCACTTCCCGCACGCCGTGGGCCTGCTCACACTCGCGGCGTACGCGGTGCTCGCGGGGGCCGCGGCTGCCAGGCTGTTCCGGTGGGAATGATCAAGCGGCCACCGGCCGACGAGGACGCGCTCGGCGACTGGCTGGACCGGCTGGACCAGCTGATCGGGCCGCTCTGCTACGTCGCCCTGCTGATCGCCACCGCCCTGGCCCTGCTGGTCCCCGTCCCGACCGCGCACTCCGCGGCCGCCACCCTCCCGGTGGCGGCCGCCACGCTGCTGTGGCTGCTCCTGCGCTCGGTCCTGGACCGCAGGCCGGGCCCGGACGGCCGCGCCCGGTACCCCGGCGCCCACTTCGCCGTCCTGCTGGCGCTGACCACCGTGCTGGTGCTGGACAATCCGCTCTTCGGCTTCTTCGCCTTCGCCGGCTACCTGCACGCCGCCCAGTACCTGCGGGGCCGGGGCCGGATGGCGGGCGCGGCCGCGGCCACCGTCCCCACCTCGCTCTCCCAGGTCGGTGGGGTCCTGCCCGACAGCCTGGCGAAGTTGGGCGGACTGCTGACCGTCGTCGCCTTCAACCTGATGGTGGTCGGGTTGATGTTCGCGCTCCGCGAGGTCGCCGACCGGCTGAGCGCCCGCCGCAAGGCCGCCAACGCCGAACTCGCCGAGGCCAACCGGCTGCTCACCGAGATGCTCGCCGAGAACGCCGGCCTGCATGCCCAACTCCTCGTCCAGGCCCGGGAGGCCGGGGCCGCGGACGAGCGCCGCCGGCTCGCCCGGGAGATCCACGACACCGTCGCCCAGGGCCTGGCCGGGATCGTCACCCAGCTCCAGGCCGCCGAGCAGAGCCGCGCCCAGGACGCCGCGGCCGCCGACCGCCACCAGACGAACGCGGCGGCCCTCGCCCGGGAGAGCCTGACCCAGGCCCGCCGGGCCGTCCACGCGCTGCGCCCGATCGAGCTGGAGCGGGCCGCCCTGCCGGAGGCGCTGGCGGAGCTGGTCGAGCAGTGGCGCGAGCGCAACGGCGCCGCCGCCGGGCTGACCGTCACCGGCGAGGCCCGCCCGCTGCACCCCGAGGTCGAGGTGACCCTGCTGCGGATCGCCCAGGAGTCGCTGGCCAACGCCGCCAAGTACGCCCAGGCCTCCCGGGTCGGCGTCACCCTCTCGTACATGGCGGGCCTGGTCACCCTGGACGTCCGGGACGACGGCGTCGGCTTCGACCCGGCCGCCGAGCCCGCCTCCCGGGCCACCGGTGGCGGCTACGGTCTGGACGTGATGCGCCGCCGGGTACAGCGCCTGGCCGGGCGGCTCGACCTGGAGACCGAACCGGGCGCCGGCACGACGGTGTCCGCGACCCTGCCGGCGATCAGCGTGGAGGAGTAGAGCCGTGAGCGACGGAACGACGATCAGACTGCTGTTGGTGGACGACCATCCGGTGGTCCGGGACGGGCTGCGCGGGATGTTCACCGCCGCCCCCGGCTTCGAGGTGGTCGGCGAGGCCGGGGACGGCGCCGAGGCGCTGGTCCTGGTCGCCGCGCTGTGCCCGGACGTGGTGCTGATGGACCTGCGGATGCCGCGGATGGACGGCGTCACCGCGATCCGCGAGATGGCTGAACGCGGCCTGCCCGGGCGGGTCCTGGTGCTCACCACCTACGACACCGACGCCGACGTGCTACCCGCCGTCCGGGCCGGCGCCACCGGCTACCTGCTGAAGGACGCCGCCCGGGAGGAGCTGTTCCACGCCGTCCGGGAGGCCGCCCGCGGCGCCTCGGTGATCGCGCCGACCGTCGCCGCCAAGCTGCTCGGCCAGGTCCGCGCGCCCGCCCGGGAACCGCTCAGCCCGCGCGAGCTGGAGGTGCTGGAACTGGTCGCCTCCGGCGTCACCAACCGGGAGGCCGCCGTCCGGCTGTTCATCAGCGAGGCCACCGTGAAGACCCATCTGATCCACGTCTACGCCAAGCTCGACGTCAAGGACCGCGCCTCCGCCGTCGCCGCCGCCTACAACCTGGGCCTGCTCACCCCGACCGGCCGGTAGTAAGACCGACCGGCACATGGTGGGCGGCGTCGCGACGCCCAGGCTGTCGCCTGGACGGCTTCTCCTCAGTCGCCGCAGCTCCGCTGCTACTCCCTCGTCGGCACCGCCCAGACTCGGCCCGGACGCCGCTCCTTCATCCACCCACCATGTGCCGGTCGGTCTAAGCTGGCCGGATGCTCGAACCCGCCCTGCTGCCGACCCCGCTGGTGGACTGCACCGACGAGACCTTCGCGCGGGCCGGGGTGGAACTGCGGCTCAAACGCGACGACCTGCTGCACCCGAGCGTCCCGGGCAACAAGTGGCGCAAGCTCGGGCCCAACCTGTCGGCCGCCGTCGCGCAGGGCCACACCCGGCTGCTGACCTTCGGCGGGGCGTACTCCACCCACCTGCGGGCGGTCGCGGCGGCGGCCGGGGCGCTCGGCCTGGAGAGCGTCGGGCTGGTCCGCGGCGAGGAACTGGCCGACCGGCCGCGCAACTGGTCGCTGCGGGCGGCCGAACGGGCCGGGATGCGGCTGGAGTTCCTGACCCGCACCGAGTACCGGGAGGCCACCGGCCGCGCCGAGGACGGTATCGACGCCGACGCCGACGCCGGCACGGCGGTCGGCCCGCACCGGCGGTGGGGCCCCTGCCTGGTGCTCCCGGAGGGCGGCTCCAACGCGCTGGCCGTGACCGGCGCGGCGGCGATCCCGGCCGAACTGCCCGACCTGGGCGGGCACGACGTGCTCTGCTGCCCGGTCGGCACCGGCGGCACCCTGGCGGGCATCGCGGCCGGCCTGCCGCCGGGCGCGCGGGCACTCGGCGTGGCCGTGCTGCGCGGCGGCGAGAGCTACCTGGAGGGCGAGGTCACCCGGCTCCACCGGGCCGCCTACGGCCGGGAGTTCGGCAACTGGCGGATCGACCACGCGCACCACGGCGGCGGCTACGGCAAGGTCCCGGCCGAACTGGCCGTCTTCGCCGAGCGGTTCGAACGCCGCCACGGCATCCCGCTGGAACGCCGCTACGTGGCCAAGCTGCTCGCCGCGCTGACCGACCTGGCCGCGGCCGGCGCCTTCCCCCGCGGCACCCGCCTCACCGCCGTCGTCACCGGCCTGCCCGACCCGGAGTAGGGCCGGGCAGACCGAGCGGAGCGGCCGCCCGGCCAGGAGACGCGGCGGCCCGGCGGGGCGCGCCGGCCGGGCTCACCCGAAGGTCAGGTCGGCGCACGGGTCGGTGTCGGCGCCGCGGGAGTTCTCGGCTATGCCGGTGGGCACCCCGCTGGGCACGCCGCTCGGGGTACCGCTCGGGGCCGTGCCGGGGGCACCGCTCGGGCTGCCGCCCGGGTCGCCCGGCGCGGCGGGGGAGGGCGACACGCCCGGACCGCTCTCGACCGCGTCCAGCTTGGTGGCGGGGCTCGGCCGGAAGTCGCGGCCCAGCGTCACGGTGATCGCCTCGGAGCCCGGCTCCTCGACCGCGCGCGCCCCCGGGAAGAGCGCGGCCACCTGGTCGGCGGCGGCCTTCAGGGTCGGGTCGTAGCTGATCTCGGTCTGCAGCCGGCCGCCGATGGGCTTGCCGAGCGCGACGTTCTGGAAGCCCCGGGCCCGCAGCACCTCCGCGCCGGAGTTCGACAGGCCGGAGGTACCGACGCCGTTGACCACGAGCACCGGTGCGGCAGCCTGCTCGGGCGCGAGCGGCCCCGCGGTGCCGGCCGCGCCGCCGGGGCCGGGCACGGTGGGGGAGGGGGCCGGGGTGCCGGTGCCGGCGGTGCTCTGCCCGTCCAGCGTGCGGTCCTCGCGCAGCAGCCGCCACAGCGTGTTGGCGTCGGGCTGCACCAGCTGGACGCGCTCCCCGGCGAAGCGCCAGGGCGCGGTCACGAAGGTGATGTCGGACAGCTTGATGTCCTGCAGCGAGCGGGTGAAGTCGACCAGCTTCATCGCGGTGCCGAGCCCCTCGTCCACGGTGAGCGAGCGGGTGGCCGCGTCGGCCAGCGGGAGCAGGGTGGGCAGGGAGAAGCCCTGGCCCTGCACCTTCTTGATCATCGAGGAGACGAAGGCCTGCTGGCGCTTCATCCGCCCGATGTCGGAGTTGTCGCCGAAGCCGTACCGGGCTCTCAGGTAGTCCACGGCGGGCTGTCCGGAGAGCTTCTGCATGCCCTTCTTGAGGTGTATGCCGTGCGAGTCGACGTCGTTGGGGACGCAGACGTCCACGCCGTTGATGGCCTCGGTCATCGCGGCGGCGCCCTTGAAGTCGACCACGACGGTGTGGTCGATCCGCAGGCCGGTGAGCGTCTCGACGGTGTTCTGCGTGCAGGCCGGGTTGCCCTTGGGGAAGTCACCGACGGTGAAGGCCGAATTGAACATCTGGCTGGTCCGGGGCGAGGTCCAGGTGCCGTTCGGCAGCTTGCAGGACGGGATGGTGACCAGGGTGTCCCGGGGTATGGAGACGCCGACGGCGTGCTTGTGGTCGGCGTAGACGTGCACCAGCATCGCGGTGTCGGAGTGGCCGACGCCCTCCTCGCCGCCGCCGATCGCGTTGTTGCCGTCGTCGCGGGTGTCCGAGCCGAGCACCAGGATGTTGACCGGCACCGAGGCGCCGGGGGTGGTCGGGACGGGCGCCGGCGGACGCTCGGTGGCGACGCCGCCCGCGTCGAAGGTGGTGATGTTGTTGTCCAGCCGGTGGTAGAACCAGGCCCCGGCGCCCACGACGGACAGCACCAGGACGGCGGCCAGGCCGATGGCGGTCCGCAGGTAGCGGCGTCTGCGCGTGCTGCTGCCCATCCTCCGTGTCCCCCCGTCTTTCCGTCTCTCGTGTTCGATGTTCGAACGTTAGACGTTTCGACGGACGGTTCGGTTACCTCCGGCAGCGGTGCGGATTTCGCTCCGGGGCTGTGATGCTGCTCACGCCCCGGGGGTTGCGGCTCCGGTGAGCATGCGGCGGAGCAGGTCGCGCAGGACCGTCCGCTCCTCGTGGCCGAGGGCGGCCAGCGGCTCGCGGGCGAAGTTGAGCGACTCGCGCAGCTCCGCGGAGGCGGCGGAGCCGGTCTCGGTGGCGGCGACCAGCTTCACCCGGCGGTCCTGCCGGTCGGCCTCCCGGGTCACGAAGCCGCGGGCTTCGAGCCGGTCGACGATCCCGGTGATGTTGGACGGCTCGCAGCTGAGCGTCTGGGCGATCTGGCGCATCGGCATCGGTCCGCGCCGCAGCAGGGCGAGCACCTTGGCCTGGGCGCCGGTGAGCGAGCGGGCGGCGGCGGCCTCTTCGTACTCGCGGTGGAACAGCGCGACCAGGTTGGCCATCAGGTCGACGACCTCAAGGGTGATCTCGTCGGACTGCGGCGTGGCGGCCAGGGTCGACTGGGTGTCCATACGTCACAGTCTACCTGAAAAGTTGACAACATGAACCTTTCATGTCCATCGTTACTTCAGTAGCTCAACCTTTCATGTACCAGAACCACTAAGGAGCGTCCCCATGGCAGAGCAGGCCGCGCCCGCGACCGCCCGTGAATGGCACCTCGCCGCCCGTCCCCAGGGCTGGCCGGTGCCGACCGACTTCGCCCTGGTCGAGGCCCCGGTCCGGACCCCGGGCCCGGGCGAGATCCTGGTCCGCAACGCCTACCTCTCGGTGGACCCGTACATGCGGGGCCGGATGTAGTGCAGTTAGCAAACGCCATGCCCGCAGGTCAGGGCTAGTGTGCTGCCGAGATGGCGTCGCTGCTGACTGTGGCCCCTCGGCGTCTCGTCAGGTTGTAGGCGGCTGCGTCGGCCCTTGCTGGACTGCTGGCGGTGCCACCTGTGCCCGGATGGCCTCGCGGACCACCTCGGCCGTCTCGCGCGTCTCCGCGCGCCGTGTCTCCTCCCTCTCGTGCGTCTCGGCCCGCTGTGTCTCCGCTGCGATCCGCTGCCGCTCGGTCTTGGCTTCGATCTTGGCCTTCGCGATGACGCTGGCTGCTGTTGCCATGGGTACTACTGCCCCGCCGATTTGAAGTAGACCGGAGACGTCACCATGGGTCAGCGATTCGCCGGAGTCGCTGTCCAGCGATTCCCGGAGTGCGCGGTACATGCGCTCCTGCTCTGCGATCGCGGCGAGAGCGGAGTCTTCGGGTGTTTCAGGCATGGGGCGAGCCTAGAGCGGCTGGCCGCTTCAACGGATCGAGATCAGGACTCTTGGTACGTTGAGCTTCTACTGAATCAGGCCGCGCGAAGTCAGATCGGCCTTGAACTTCTCCAGCGCAGGCCAGACCTGCGTTTGCATCGTCTCTGGAGCCACCGGCCTGAAGTCCCGGCCCAGTATGTCCGAGAGCTGGTCGGACTCTGTGATCAACGGTTGATAGTACGGGTCACCCAGGTACTCGGCCTTCAGGCTGAAGTTGATCTGTCCGACCATGCGCCCAAGGCTCAACGCCTGGCCGCCGCACGAGGCCGGGTCCGTACAGCCCTGCGGCTTGTACGCGTCGACCGCACTGGCGAATCCCTTGGCGCCCGCCGACGAGTTCACCATCCTGGCTGCCGGCACCTCTGGTGCCAGTGCCTTGGGTGTGAAGCTCTCTGTAGGCACCGGCCCGGCGCCCGGCCTTTCGCTACTGCTGCATGCAGCAGTCGTCACCAACGCCAGCCCGACGGCCACGAGGCCGACGGCGCGTATGGGCCTGTGCGTCAACATGATCGGCACCGTACCGCCACCCTCACCACCGTTTCTATACGTTGGCTTGCCGTCATCCTGCGGCGGGACGTGATCAGGAGTGGAACGGCCTGGCAGCCGGGACCAAATGTCAAACTCATGACAAGCATTCGCACCAGTTGCAGGCGGCCCAATATTGGTTACTTGACAACACCTCGAAAGCGCCGCTGACCTGGGGAGATCTAGGTGGGCATGAACAGAAGTGCCGCGACTGCTATCGCCTGAGGGAAAGAAGGCCCCCGCAGGACGGGGGCCTCAGCATGGCGCTCCTGTGGCCACGCATGGCAGCGGGTCGTTAGTACGTTGCCGAAGCTGAGCCTAGTCGACTCAATTCATTCACTGAGCCTCGATGGCCCGGAAACGGTTCTGCCCCCTGGGTCAGGACCCAGGGGGCAGCCGTCCTGCTCCCGCAAGGCGGCCTCGCGGGGCGGTGCACCTGGGCATCCTATCCATGACGGGAGTGACCGGGCTCCGTACTGACGGCTACAAGGCGTTGAGCTCGTCCAGGGCGGCCCGAAGGTCGGCCAGGGTCTTACCGTGGTCGTGTCGAAGACTGCTCACGATCTCACCGACCTGGCTGTTCAGGCCTCGGCCAGCGGGGGTATCCCAGTGGGCCCAGCCCGTGACAGCCAAAGACAGCTTCTCCTGGGCGTAGTAGATGTCATGGGCAGCACTGGGATCGTCGCGGTGTTCAAGGAAGTACTGGACGGCCTGATGCAGCTCGTTACCTGCTTCGACCAGGTCTGACGGCGGACCACTGTCTATCTGTTCGTTCACACCCGAAAGCCTAGGGCGGACATCTGACAGCGGCCACGGGATTTGCTTGGCCTCAGAGCCGCCTCAGGACGTCCTCGCAAGCCTGACAGCGCCTGTCACGCAGGTAGACCGGGTACCAGGGCTCCCCGGGCCTCCCAGGCCGGTAATGGGAGTGCTCCATGGGCCCTGTGTCCTCCCCGCAGAGAGTCCGCGGAAGAGGGTCCTCGGGAACGTCGGGGTCCTGGCCGGCGGCGTGCACCAGGAGCACGGCCGGCTCGCCCTCCGGGCTCTCTGCCTGGGCCTGGTCCAGCTCGAAGAGGACGATGATCCCTGCCACACCTCGACAGTGAGGCACGATGGCGCGGATCGCCACCTTAGAAGCGGCTTGCCTGGGCCTGATCCGGGACCATCTGGCGGGCGAGAAGGGCCCCGAAGATGCATTGGGTGAGGCAGGCGTGCATTCTTGAAGAAGAACATGTGCGACCGCACATGAGGGGGCAAAGGCCTCCTTAACAGCATCCCGATCCCGCCTTCGTGAGCCTGAGACCAATTGGCTCAAATAGACCATCAGGCCGAAGAAGGGCAGCCCAATGACAACAATCCCCCATGATGACTGCATCTGCAATGTTCAGTGTCCAGATGAACCTCAGTGCGCCTGTATGTGGATCTATGACGAGGAAAGGTGCGAGTGTCTCTGTGGGCCAGATATTAAAGTAGACCGCCGAGTGCCTCCGGATGCTTACGTCGATCTCGGCGTAAAAGACCTTGAACTGGCAGCTCTTGGAAGGTTTCTGGCCAGACTTAGCACCGCTGACGTGTTGGTCCCAGCCTTGCTCGGCGACGATAAGGTGTCATTGCGTCTCAAGCGGGTTCAGTTGAAAGATGCGATCAAACAAGCAGGGTTGGTGTTGGGCTGAAAGGAAGCCTGCCGGTACTCGCTAACTCGTCTCTTCATGGGGTATCTAACCTCAAGAACAGACTTCATGCCCGAACCAGAGAGGCCCCCCTCGCTAGAGAGGGGGCCTACTTGTGTCTTGCCAAAGAAGAGACTCGAAGAAGGTAGAGAGAAGTCACTCTGACGGGGGGTATATAACCCCCCTACAAAATAGATGTATGTGTCCGCTGACTGCGCCTGAGGACACCTTGGCCCAAAGAGTGGCCGGCATCACGTTCAGAGGCCTCATTTCATTCATTCAGTGCCTTCAGTGAGCCCGCGGAGCGGCATCCGGAGCCCCGAGAGGCCCCAGAAGGGCCCCAGGAGGCCCGGAAACAGCCCCCGAGCAGTTCCGGGGAGGCCTGTTGGCCGTCAGGCCGGCCTGGATGCCCTCCAGTCCCTCGAAAGATTCAAACCCGTACAGAGGGTGAGGACAGCACCCCCGGTGGGTCCTCTCTGAACGCGTGCATGTGTTACCCCCGTGTGATGTGTGGTATGGGAATGAATGAAATGACAGGAGCGGGGACTCAATTCATTCAGGGGATTCCTTCAAGTGAGCAGGTGAGAGGGCATCTCTGACGGGACGTCAGGGAAGGCCTCCCGAGGGGTGGCGGGGGAGCGTCCGGCACTCCCAACGGGTCCTCAGATGTGTCTATTATGTGGACATGGGACAGGATTCTCGTGAAATTGGTAACACTGAGATAACGATGCAATAGTAACTTTGAGTAATCATTGGCCTATGTGACGATCCGTCATGTGTCCACTTTGGGTCTATATGTGCACCATGCCTCTCCTTTAGTACCTATAAGGGCCCTCGGTGGCGCACTGTGAGTGGCTATCGAATGGGAGCGTTGTGAAACAGAACTTGATTCGGGGGGTCTGTCTCCCTAGTGTTCTGGGTGTCGGAAAGAGCAACACCGAAAAGCCCGGCCGGGAGTACCGCCCACCGCAATACAGCGGGGGATCGGGAAGAGGCTGTCAGGCAAGTAGGGAAGTCGGACCGGCGGAGGGTGAAAGCGCCCCTCCCAAACCCACTAAGTGAATAGCGAGAACCCTTGTGGAGGGGCGTCACGGCGCCACAAGGGGGAAGCAACGGCCCGGCAGCGACCGGACAACCGCTAACACAAGACATGAGGCATGCCCACTGAAGCGAATAGATGTGGGATGAACGCTGATCGCCCGACCACATGCCACCTAGCTAGGTGGCCGGTTACGGAGCACGGGAAAGCGAGACTGCCTGATAACCGGACCTGATCGCCCGGCATGAATAGATCACTGCACCATCAGCCGACACCACGTGTCCGGCAGTGCGAAGGATGGGTGACTGATACTCGCCCTCCGGGATCACTGGCCTTAAGCGTGTGAGGCACAGCGCGGCAGGGAGCGCCAAAACCACCCTGTAGGGCCACGTCGGGTCATACCTGCGCGGCTCTCGATGGGCCTGCCCGGAGTGGGTCCAGATTCAGGCCGGCATCAGACCTAGGGAGAAGTATGTCCGAAACGCTTGTGAAAACTAAGTGCGGTTGCGTGATTCGAGGAGGATTCCACACCTTTGATTATCTCGTCCACACCGTAGAAATCACGGGTAACGGCGGTGGTCTCGTAGACGCCATTGATGTTCGGGCCGACTCCCCGGATTGTGCGATCGGGGCTACCCGGACGGAGTTCACACGACGTGGCGTGAACTGGGAGCGCTGGCACTTCGAGGCCATTGGGTGCAACCAGGCCCGTGCCTACTGCTGTGCGGCCCGCAATCCCTGTGGGATCTGCAAGGGGCGTCAGGCAGCAGCCTAGGACCATTTTTTTTGCCCAAAAACTTGATTCGGGGGGTCGGAGGGGTTTGGTCGCCCACGGCCGGAGCCGTGGGCGGTCATGCCTGGCCGATCAATTAGGAAACTCATGATGGGAGACGGATATGACCACTGAGGTAGTCGAGATTGCTCTCTCTGGGGCAATCCAGGAGTACACGCGGCAGAACTACACCTATGGTCCGGGGAATTTCGAGCACACTGCCGAGGAAAACGGGTGGACGTCTATCGGGATGATTTGCGACCTGATGGGTTCGCCGGTCAGCTGCAAGGCAGATAGTCGTCATTACCAGTACGTCACCAGTACGTGGGCCCTGCACGCGAGTAACGCCGAGGAGATTGAACGAATCCTCGATGAGGTCGCGGACGGCCTGGAGTGGGCCCACGGTCCAGGGGACTCGTATGTCTTCAATGCGGACCGCCCGGAAATGGTTCAGGCGGTTGCAGATATCGAGGCCGCCTTGGGGGATGGCGCTCTCAATGAGACACGCAAGTATGAGCTGGAGTACGAGGAAAACCACCCCTCCGAGCACGAGTGCTACTCAGAAGACCCGGACTGCAGGTGTGAGGCGAATACTCATTCCTGCCGGGAACAGTTGTGGGGTGGTGTCGAAGGCGGGGAAATAGGCCTCACTGCCGATTGCTACTGGTGCCAGTACTGCAATGGCTGGGTGGATATGACGGACGCTGATCGCATGGAAATGCACCGTCGGCTTTATGGGCGTCGGGAATGGTGGCAGTACACCCGTGCTGACTTCTCGCCTGAGGCTGCGTCGAGGCATGCGGCGGCCGTGGCGCGTTACCGACGGGGTATTCGGGCATGGAGGGTGGCCGGGCAGCTCGACCTGTTCTCCAGCGAACTCCCGCCGACCACAGATGAATTGATCGCTCTCATGGGACTGGAGAACTGAGATGAGCAAGACCGCACGAAATGCCTTTGCCCGCGTGGCCCTGATTTCGGCTCTAGTGCTCTCCTATTGGGTCGGTACGGTAGCTGACTATTCCCGAGAAGCCAAGCCGACGTCCAATGCCACGGTGTCACGGGAAGCGCTTGCCAGTAAGTACGGGGAAGGGTTCGCCGATTCCAAGGCCGAAGATTGTGACCTTGGGTTCCAGTCGGCTTGTGACTGGTTCAAGGATCAGGCGAATGAACTCGTCCCGGCTTTCAACGACGGATTTGCAGACGCCCAGCAAGACAACTGCGATAAGGGGTTTCAGCCTGCCTGTGACTGGATCTCGCTGAACTGAGTGACCCGCTTTGGTTCGGCCGGGCTCTGCCCGGCCTTTCCATGGCCTGTCAGTCGACAACCCAAAGGACGGAACAACATGAACAACACCTCTGATCGAGTCATTGAAGCCTTTGCCGCTGAGCATGAGGCTAGGCAGGCAATTCGCGACATGTGGCACCACGGATTCCCGCGTTGCCCGATCACCCGCTATGCGGAAGCTGCCGGGCGTCTCGCTGACGAAATGGCTGCAAGCCTCACCTGACGCGCTTTGGTCGGGGCCGGTAGTCCGGCTCCGGTCATGGCCTGTCAGTCGACAGCCAACACCTAGCCGAAAGGCGAGAAGTTGAGTAGCTGGACCGGTACCCGGGAGGGCTTTGCCCGGCTCGGAGCGGAATACACCCCCGACTACCAGGGGTACGTGATCAACGTTCGTGATGAAGGTGAGGACTGGTACGTCTACGCGTGGGATGACCGGAATGGGGTCACCGCCTATCTGGCCCGGGCTGCTACGGAGAATTCGGCACGGGAGATCCTGGAGATCCACGCCGGTTTCCGGCGGTCTGGATACCTCTGTGAGGCATGGGTCAGCAAGGAGGTCGGGCACTGTCCGGAGAACGCTACGGGTGTCCGGTGGGCTGATTTCAGGACCGAAAGGCGGATCCACTCGCTCTTCTGCCCCGCGCACAGTGAAGTCCACCCCTCCTGGGCGTGGACTCCCATTTCGACCTACCTCGCCGAGTGGGGCATCGACCCTGAGAACACCGCGATGAGCGGCGGTCGACGGGGGCCGTTCCACGACGGCGAACAGACGTGGGTGGTAATTACGGACGGCCCCTGTGCGTCCGGCCACGTGCTGAGTTCTCTTCGGCGGGCGTTGGCGGCGAAAGAACCGGTGTGGGCTGGTACCGAATACGTGAATGCGGCACGGGAGTTGCAAGACCAGTTGCCGCATGAGGGCCCTTGGACCTTGACGCGGACCGAGCTGCACACGATCCGAAGGGCGATGAGCCGCTTCCGGGGTCGGGGCCCGTGGTGCCAGGCCACGGGGCAGTGCGGGTTTCACGACCTGATGGTGGAACGGATCACGGAGGCCAGCGAGCACGCGATCCGGCACCGACAGCAGGGACTCAGCTAGTCGGTGCACTTTCGGGCCGCCCTCGGTCGAGGGCGGCCCTTCGCATGGCTCGGTGCAACGGGCCTTCAAGAGAGATGAGGAGAAGTTAGTGGATGCCTGGGAGTGCGAGGTGTGGGTGTGCAACTGCGGATACACCCTGCCTGAGGAACACGACGGGTCATGCGGCATCTGGGAACAGGTGGGCACCGTTCCCGGGGGTGAGTGGGCCACGGCCTACTCCAAGGCAGCCACGCTGCCGCACGGCCGCGTGTGGGGCCGGTACCTGCCCACCGGGAAGGCTGTCGCTGTCTTCGAGCACATCGCGGGTGGTGGTCTCTGCGCTGGTTGCTGGCGGCGTCACCAGGTGACGCACACGGAACACGTCATCGAGCCCGACACCGGTCTCTGCCGCCCGTGCATTGAGGTGGAGAAGCGGCGGGGCCCGTACACCCGGACACCCGACGGCCGCGAGTTCATGTGTGAGGAGTGCCGGGTGTCCTTCCGGAGGACCCACGAGTCCACCGCGTACGCGGAGGGTCGGGACCCGGACTCGCGCCTGTACCGCTCGGCGCTCGACGTCGCCCGTGAGGACACCACGCGCTAGTCGCTTGCGTCGCCACCAGGTCCAAGTCGGCTGAGGTCCCAGGGAGAGGTCTGCCCAGTGGCCGGCCGCGGGGGCCTGGTGGTGGCGCTGGCCACTAGACGAAAGGAACGGCCAATGCCCTACCCGAATAACTTTCAGGGCGGTTGCTCGAACAACTGCGGTCGAGAGGCAACCCATTGGGTCGGAATCGAGCGGTTCGGGGAACCGTTTTTCGCCAGGTACCCGCATTGTGAGCCGTGCGCTGACGAGCTGGTCTCTAACCCGGCTATGGATGCCACCTCGAAGCCGATTCTGAGGCGGTAGTGCCGACGGATGACGAAGTGCGGGCGTTCATGGTGGAGAGCGGATTGCGTGATCCCGATAACACCTCAGATATAACGCCACCGGAAGTCCGTTACTTCCAGAACTACAAGCCCTCTCATGACGCTCGGAAGGCCAGTGAGAGGGCTGCTCAGGAACGCATGGACGAGCAGTGGAGAAGGGCTGACGAGTCCCGCAAGCGGGCGGAACATCACGCCCTTCACATGAAGAGGTGCCGCGAATGGGGCCGAAAGAAGGGTTTCACGGTAGGAGCGCGTGGATCTATATCGAAGGTCGTCCGCGAGGCATACAGGGAAGCGACAGGAGTAGAGCTTTGAGCATGATTAAGACTTTCATCGAGGACACGGGCGCCCTGCGGATTGCGGCGGTGGAGATCGCCGGAATAAAGAATGACACGGAGCGCGGAATCGCGCTGAGCTTCCTTTTCGAGGCGTGCGGGGAACTCGCCCTGACCTACGCCCGGCCCGCTGGGGTGGTCGGCCGCCTGACCGGTGTCGTAGCCGAGGAGTTCCAGGCCGAACGGCAGCGTCTGCGAATCCGGGCTGAGCTGGGCGAGGCCGCGTGAGCCAGGACATTCGGACGCATGACTACGTGATCGTGTACGGCTCGGACGGTCTGATAAAGGGCGCGGGCAAGGTATCCGGCGGACCTCAGGCAGGCCTGTTCTCGGTCTGGTTCAACGGTCGGCTTATCTGGGCTCCGGCTGAGTGCGTTGAAGTTTACCCGATGAACGGCCTGTATCGAGAGATGGGACTTGGTAAGTAATGACCGGCTACTACGCCAGCCTTGAAATCGCGCTTGCGCTCGACAATGCCAGGGCGCCCATAGAGGGGGAGCTGACTGATAGCGCCAGTTATATGGACCTGATGGACCTCTTCACAGCTGCCTTCGAGAAGGCGCTGCGAAACCCCGAAGTCGACTTCGCGGACATCGTGGAAATTGAGTACGGGGGAACCCACACGGTGGCTGAGGTTAAGAGCTGGTGGGACAGCTGGAGCTAGCGGCGGTTGCTTTTGGTGAGGGCTGGGTTCCTTCGGGGGCCCGGCCTTTGCCATGAACACCCGTACATAAGGAGGAGTGAATAGTGGCCACGAAGCGGATTGTGCAAATCTTTTGCAACGCGTGCTGGAACAAAAAGGGGGTCGAGGTCGATGCCGTGGAACGGCTCACCCTCGGGTCCCTGAGATGGGACCTGTGCGAGGAACATCGGGACCGCTTTGGCGAAATGCTGAGCGAGGTTCTGGACATCGATGAGCCCATGGCCATCAGCGCGTAACGAGAACAGGAGTAGGGAAATGGGTACCTGGGACGAGATGAAGTACGGCCCGCTCGGTGAGGCCGTGGACAACGCCCGTGAGTGGTCCGAGGGCGATCCGGTGGGAATTTTCGCTGCGGCACTGAGCATGTGGTCCAGCGCGATATCCGGATCGGTGGTCCAGCCGAATGGGCGGCCGGTGGTCGTGTGGACGGCGATGGTCGGCCGGTCGAAGGTCGGCCGGAAGGGCTTCGCCCTGGACACCGCGTATGCGGCGCTTGCCCCGTCGATCGGTTCGTTTCTGGAGAAGCGGACGCGCAAGGGCATTTCCAGCGGCCCCGCCCTGGTGAACACCCTCTTTGAGGTGGTCCAGGAGACGGCCCTCTCCGAAGAGGGCGAGGACGGCCGGGTTCTCATGGTCGAGGACGAGTGGGCGACACAACTTCGCCGGGCCAACCGGGACGACTCCTACTTCGACCAGCTGATCTGTGCGTGGGACGGGAAGTCCATGGTGAACACCACCAAGGGCAAGGCGGGCAAGCGCGAGGAACAGCGCGTGGACCACCCGCTTCTGGGGTTCCACGGGCACATTCAGCCCGGCAGGTGGGTGCGGCTGGTGCGGCCTGATGCAGCGCTCGGAGGCTTCTTCAACCGCCTGTGCCCCGTGCTGGTGGAACAGACGAAGAGGCTGCCCACCCGCATCAAGAAGCCACTTGCGAACGTGCAGGAGACGCCCGCGCTCACCCGGGCCTACAAGTGGGCCCGGGCCGAGCCCCGGGTAATGGCCTTGTCCGACGCGGCGGCGGAGCGGCACGACAACTACCGCGCGGAGCTGGAGGACCAGCTGATGGATCTGCCTGAGGAACTGTCCTGCATGATCGAGCGGGCCGACGAACAGGTCCTTCGGATCGCCTGCGTCCTCACCGCTGCCGAGCGCAAGACCGCTGTGAGCGTGAGGGCGTGGGAGGCGGCCCGCGCCTTCGTGGACTACTCGGTGGCCAGCATCAGGCGCCTGGCGAGCGAGGCAGATTCGGTTGGCCGTCGACCGGCGAAGCCCCTTCCCGACGTGATCAGGGAGACGCTCCAGCGGTACGGCGGCGAAGCCACGTCCAGCGTGCTCCTGCGCGCGCTCGGCTCCCGTGCCAACGCGGCCGGTGTCAAGGCTGCGGTGGAGCAGATGGACGACGTGGACATGGTTCGGGAGCGGATCGGCGGTCGGGGGGCGCCCGCGACGATCTACCGCCTGGCCGACCCGAAGCCCGCAGTGGTCGAGCGACCCAAGCCGGCGCCTGCCCCGATCGGGGAGCGCGCGGTGGAGTCGGTCATGCCGGTGCCGGTGCGGACGGTTCAGTCAGTGGTCGAATCCAAGCCGATCAAGGCGACGAAGGCGAAGGCGAAGAAGGCCGGGAAGAAGGCGGTCGTGGCCAAACCTCAGTGGACGGTGGTCGCCGGGGAGCGTCCAGCGTCCGCCCCGGTCCCCGCTCGGAAGGCCGCATCGAAGCCCAAGGCGGCGGCGAAGAGGGCGGCTAACCCTTTCCGTGACCTGCTGTGAATCACCAGCTCCGTAGGCGCCCTCAAGGGCATCTCCAGTGCACCGAATGCCGGGCCGGCTTCCTGGACAGGGAGTCGGCCCGGCGGGCCCAACAGCCCTGCCTTGAACAGCTGTTGCCACACGGCCACCGATATGACCGCGAGCACATCCTCTACCCGATCTCGTACGACCGAGGCACCGGACACGGTCCGGACCGGCTGTGCGATGAACCTGGGTGCATCTGCGTGCAGCACATCTGCGACTGCGACGTGTGCCGCGAAGACCTCGACCTACCGGCGCTCAAGTGGCTGGTGGACAGCCAAGAACTCGAAAGGGAAGACCGCATGTCCTCTCACCTGATCCCCGTTGAAATGCCCGCCCAGCTTCGTAAGTTCGCGGTGTACAAGCTGGTACCCGACACGGATGGGCAGCACGAGCTGAGCACGCTGTGCAAGGCGGCGAACGAGGGACGGTCGAACTCCGCCAGCGTCATCGGCCTGACCAACGTCGCCCTGGGCGCCGCGCTGGAGATTGCCCGGGAATGGCGGCACAGCAAGAACGGGAACGAGATTCAGGCCGGGCGAACGCTGCTCAAGAACCACGAGATGGAATACGTCCCTGAGGACCCGCGCGAGCGTCGGCACGAGTTCAAGATGCCCAAGTCGATTGCCGGGGTCCCTAGCCACATGTGGATGTTGAAGGACCTGCCGGAGATCGCCGCCGACCTCAAGGCGTGCTCCTGGACCAGCGCCGGGGGGAGTGGTCGGGTCACGTACGAGACGATGGGGTGGCTGTTGGAGCGGGCGGAGAGCTACGTGCGCTCTGACAGCTCGGCCGCGCAGCGGGCGGGGAAGAAGTTCATCGCGACTTACCGGCCTGCCTGGGAGGAGACTGGTCGGCTCATCACGGAGTACCTGGAGGAGGGAGCCGGCCAGGAGCCAGAGGAACTGGCGGTCGAACCTGAGGAGGCCTTGCCCACGGTCGAGGCCCGGAAGTGGGAGAAGCACCGGCTCAACAAGTTCGTGGACTGGGATGATCGGCCCAGCTACTTCTGGTTCGGCGGTGTGGTTAAGGACGGCGCGGCTGATCCGGTAGGCGTGCTGGTGTCGCTGACCTGGCGAGAGTCCGAGAAGGGCACCAACTACCTGCGAGACGTCGACACTAACGGGGTGGTGGCTACGGTCCACAGCATGTCGCAGGTCTGGGCTGCCCCTGTCGACCCTCCGGGGGAGGTCGGGGAGGCTGCGGTGGACCAGGACCAGGACCAGGAGCCCGAGCCCACTCCCGAGCCGGCCGAGAAGTCGAGTCCGCGGGGACCTGTTCCGGAGAACTGGGTGTGGATGGCCGAGGAAGCACACTCCGCGACGGCACGGGCCTGGTGGCGTCGGAAGGTCGAGTCGTGGGGTCGGTGACCCCGAGGGTGATGCCTCAGCGACAGCGCCCCCGGACCCCGGTCCGGGGGCGCTTTGCTGCCCTGATCGCACGATGGCGGGATGGGGTGTGGCGCGAGGAGATGAAGCCCGTGACCCTGTCCGGCGGGGAATAGCACGAAGGCCCCCGCCCAGCAGGGCGGGGGCCTCGCTTGGTCCTGGGCTCAGACCTCGCCGAACTCGCCGGCCTGGACGGCGGTGACGAAGGACTCCCAGGCCCCTGCCGGAAAGACGAGGGCAGGACCCTCGGGGTCCTTGGAATCACGGACAGGCATGACGCCGGGGACACCGGGGGCCACCTCGACGCAGTTGCCGCCGTTCTGGCTGTAGCTGGACTTGATCCAGACGGTGTCGGAGAGAGTCAGATGGTCAGTGCGGGTCATGATCGGAGGTCCTTCCGAGCTGCGCGAATCATGTCGAGGGACGCCACATCCGAACTGGCTCCCACTTGCAAGCGATCGTAGTCGTGGGACCACAAGGTGACGGTCCCGGTCTCTCTGGTCAGGAACCCTCGTTCTTGCGACTCGGTGTATCCCAGCAGGCTGCGATCAGACAGGGTCAGCAGTACCACCGGCAGCGCCAGAGACCGGCGCTCACCCATGGAGAACGGCGCCACTTGGATGATAGTCCTCGGACGTTCTGCCAGCTCTGCCAGGTGTTCGAGCTGTTCGCGCATGACGGCCGCACCTCCGACAAGCCTTCGGATGCAGCTCTCATCTAGCACCGCGTGCATAACGGGCGCGTCATTGCTGTCGAGCCGCTGTTGGCGGGTCAGCAGGTATGAGACCCGAGTCTCGGCTTCTTCGGCTGTGATTGCCCCTCGTCGTACGTCCGCCGCAGCCAGCGCCTCGGCGTAGGCCTTGGTCTGGAACAGCCCCGGAATCACCCCAAGTTCGAACTGTCGCAGCTCAATGGCCTTGGACTCCTGCACTGCGTACTCGGGGAACCCCTCCAGGAGGGAGCCGCCGCCGCTGAGGCTCCAGTACGTCAGTTCTAGTGTCCCACCAGCCCCTAGGACTTGGTCGGCCGCTTTGACCCAGTCAAGTGTGGGAATGCGGGTGCCTCGTTCGAGGTTCGAGATCTGACTGTCGCTTAGGTTGGTGAGCTCTCCGAGCTCTATCTGTGTGAGCCCTGCCGCCTTACGCAGCCTGCGGAGTTGTGCACCGAAGGCCTTCAGTGGAGATGCGGACGGATTGAGTTCGGTCTCACGCATAGTCAAACCTCCGTTGCCTTCTGAGTCCCACACAAGATCTGTCAAGAGGGAAAGCCTTCCGATGGTAGGGGCGATCGGTCCACCATGGCTACACCAAGTGAGACGCCAAGAGCGAAGCGCTACGGAGACCCCCATGTCCGAAGACCCGGAATCTGTGTTGTCCAACCTCGTCCCCCACGAGGTCGTTCGGGACCTGAAACACCGTGACGCCGACGGCAAGCCGAGGGAGGGGGCCTTCGTGGAAATCCTCTGCGGGGCGGCCTTCTTGAGGCCGCTGGGCGGGGGCCGTGAGTGGACGACCCGACCTCATCAGCTGCAACCGTGTGATCCCAGGGAGATCGCGCCCGGCACCGGAGGCAACCCGCGGCGCCGGCTGATGTTCCCGGAGTCGGCGTGACCTCCGGGGAGATGCTGATCGCCGGGCTGCATGTCAGCTCGTTGGCGGTCGGTGGCTTCGCCGCTGTGGCGCGGCCAGCCGCGCCTGGGGCAGAGAACGCGGTGGTCACTGAGATGCCGTCCCCGCGCCTGTACCAGCTCGGTCGGTGTGTGCCGTGCAAGGGGCGTTGGACACTCGTTGCCCCGGGACTCTTCTACTTTCGGGGTGACGGTCAGTACGTCAGCATCCCGGCCTGCGCGGACCACCACGAGGCGTTCGTAATGCACGTCCACAAGACGGCCCTGCGGGCGACGTTGCCGTCGAAGGGGGAGGGGTGGGAATGATGGAGCCCACTGAACGGGCGTCGGATGATCTGGACGCCGAGCTTGCGCTGATGCTGGCCGTCAGTGGTGGCCCCGAGGGATTCGTGCGAAGCGGTCACCGGGAGTTGTGGGCCGGGCCGGACCACCGTGGTCAGCGGCTGCCCCGCCGCTGTCGAGGGGACTGGGAGGGCAACATCGCTTCCGGCCTGTGGTTGAACCGCGAGCCGGACTGACAAGCTCCCGCCCCCGTGCTGCGAGGTCGTACCAGCACGGCGGCGGGGTTCAACGCCCGTCCGTGAAGACGGTCGTGGATGGGCGCCGGCAGGCTGACCTCCCCTGCCGGTTGGTTCCGAGGGCGTTGGCGAGCAGCCCTTGTTGAGCCACACCGCTCCCCGTCAGAACCCGCACTGGCGGGGAGCGGTCCACCCCTTGATCACCGGTCGGTGGAGTCCTGATCTTCTGACCGGAACCCCCGCCCTGGAGCCGTTAAACGTCACGGACGGACAACCAGGGCGGGCCTAGAACTCCCGGCATCGCGGGAGTGAGCACCGCGCGATGCCGGGGGGCGCTCCGGGGTCCAGGAGTCCCCTGTTGAGCGCACGCGCCGCCCCTCCACCCTGTGTCGACGTACGGGGGAGAGGGGCGGCCACACAGCTCCCGCCCCGGGTGCGTCACGTGACAATTTCACGCCCGGGGCGGGCCTCAGAATCAGCGAACTACCGAGGAGATGAACATGGTTGAGCGCCAGGGGCCGCACGGGTGCGACTGCGGTTGTGGGGCGCCGAACAACGCCTCCTGCAAGAACTGGATCCGATAGCGCATCCACGAATGAATCAAATCCACTGAATTCATTCAGAGTTGGGAGAAGCTATCATGAAGAGCAGTCGTGCTGTCCTGATCCTGGCCGGTGTTGTTGCCGTACAGACGGCGGTCGGGTACTTCCAGCACCGTGAACGTGTACAGCTGGACCTCGGCCTCGGGCATCAACAGCTCGTCGAAGCCGAGAGCGTCAACCCGCAGGTTGACGAGGCCCGCAAGGCCGATCTGCGCGCCAATCGCGTGCTGACCTTCATCGGCCTGAAACACCAGCTTCGAGTGATGGGTCTTGCGGAGCTGAGGGTGAACCTCAAGGAAGCGGCCAAGGCGACCATCCAGAAGGACTACTGGCAAAGGCACGGAGGCTTCCGCCGGGATGAGGCGGATGCCTCCGGTCGCCGAAAGCTGCGGGTCTTCGTAACGGAACTGGGGTTGGCACACGAGATGGGGAACCGAAAGGCGCTCGCCGACTTCGACCCCGCCGCCGCGTGACCGCGTCCGAAACTGGCGAGCCGAGCTTTGAACGGCGCATCGCCAGGAAGCCCCGCACTGTCGTGGTACAGCCCACAGGGTATTGCAACCTGGCCTGTACCTACTGCTACCTGCCGGACAAGGACGCCAAAACGCCGATGGGCCTGGAGGTGGCTGGGGCGGTAGCCGCCTCCATCGAGGCGATGGATCACTCGGATGGCAGGCCGGTGGACCTGGTCTGGCACGCCGGGGAGCCGATGGCCCTCGGAGTGAAGAGGTTCGCCAAGTTGTTGGAACCGTTCCGCCCCCTGGTGGATGCTGGCCTTGTCGCGCACGGGATGCAGACCAACGCCACTCTGATCACGGACACGTGGATCGACCTGATCGAGGAACACCACATCGACCTCGGTGTCAGCATCGACGGTCCGGCCCATCTCACCGTACAACGGGTCGACCGTAAGGGCCGGGCGGCGTTCGACCGGATCGTCCGCGGAATTGGGCGCCTCCGTGAACGCAAGGTGCCTTTCGACGTGATCTCTGTGATCACAGAGGAGAGCATCAGCCAGACCAGGGACATCCTGGACTTCTTCGCGTCCCTGGGAGCCTACGGCATTGGGCTCAACATCGAGGAAGCCGAAGGCCTCAACCAGGACCGCCCGCAGCTTCCCAAAGACCGCGTACAGCAGTTCTGGACCGAGGTCATCGATTGGGCCCGCGAACGGGGCCCGAATGCCATTCGTGTCCGAGAGGTCGACAGGCTGGGCAAGTACCTGCGAGCATCCCCGGAGGAGCGAGCCCGCCGCCGCAACGAGTACCGCGTGGACCCCATCCCGACGGTCTCCGTGACCGGGGACGTGGTCCTTCTCTCCCCTGAGCTTGCCGGCCACAAGGCCCCCAAATACGGGGACTTCGTGGCGGGCAACGTCCTGCGGCAGGACATCTCGTCGATCATTGACGAAGCCCACCGCCTGGGCTACGTGCAGGAGTTCCTGGTGGCGCTCGACACGTGCGAGCGGACCTGCAAGTTCTACAGCTTCTGCCTCGGATCACAGGCCAGTAACCGATTCTTCGAGCACGGCAGCTTCGAGGCCGCGGAGACGGGCTATTGCCGCAACACGGAACAGGCGCTGGTTCTGGCGCTGGAGAAAGCCACAGTAAAGGAGAACACGGCATGAACGAGGACATCTTCGACACCCTGAAGGCGGACGCCTCCGTGGTTGACGACCTGGTGGAGATCGGCGGGGCCGCTGAGGACGTTGAGACCCCAGGCACCCATGAGCGCTTCTCCGGCTTCGGCTGGGCCAACTGGGCGAAGAAGAAGTAACAACACGCATGTGACGGCCTACCGCCCAGGTCTTCGGACCGGGGCGGTAGGCCGCCGCGTTCACATCCACCGAGAGGAAAGCCATGCGACTGTTCCCCGCCGATGCGACTGTCGGCGGAATCCTTGAACGGTGTCACGTCAGCGGCACACGGCTGGTGAGCGCGGATGACAAGAACTACGACACCGGAGCCGTCGTACCGACCGACGACTGGCGACCGCTGACCCCGTCCCATGCAGAGCTCTTGCGAGGTGCAACAGACGAGCGCCGGATGGTCGAAGTCGTCCGGCTTCCCGACGAGACGTTCGCCGTCCTCGCCGAGGCCGGCTTGGGTCGCAAGGACATTCCGGTATTGCCGTCCGCCGACGCCACGTATTGGGGTGCGATGAGCTGTGCAGGGGACGCACTGACGACGACGGTGGACCCGGAGAACGGCGGCCTGCGGATCGGGCTGCACCTGGACAACTGGGATCAGCAGACCTGTGCTGACCGGTTGGACTCGCGGCGCAGGCTCACGGTGAACCTCGGTCCGTTGTCCCGCTACCTGCTGGTCGGCGAGTTCGACGCAGTGACAATCTGTCGGAAGTTGTACCCCACGGACTTTGCCGAACGGTACCCACACACGGACGACGTGTCAGCCTTCGTTGCACGTGGCTCCATGGAGTGCTTGCGTATCCGTATCGACCCCGGAGAGGGTTACGTCGCTCCCACGGAGCTGCTGGTACATGACGGGTCCACAACCGGTATCGCACAGAGCCATGTGGCGACGTCGACGGCGGCGTTCTGGCTCGGTCGTATCCCGCGGGGGGTTCTTCCCTCGGCTCTTTAAAATCGACGCTATTGCCGCGCCCCTCGCCTGGACAGGTGGCTGGGGCGCGGCGAGAGCCTACCTGCGACGTGTCGGCCCGTGGGCGGAACGGCGTTGCGAGGGAAGGGGGACCAAGCGGGGCTGGGTGACGGGCGTTGCCTGGTCGTGAATGGGCGGTTCGACCGCCGGGCCGACGGGGGCCAGGTCGATCTGAACCCCGCAGTCGGCCAACGCATCCAGCTCGCTGGTGGTCCGGTCGTCGACGGTGGCGTGCCGGTCGGTGACCAGCCTGGTGATGGCCTCGGTGGGTACCGTTTGGAACATGGATTGTGCGCCAAGCTTGGTGTGGTCGGCGAGAACGATCACCTTGGCGGCCGACTGCACCATCACCCGGTCCACGCTCGCACAGAGCATGTTGGCGGTGGAGAGGCCGCGTTCGGCGGTGAGACCACCGCCGGAGAGGAACACTTTGCTGGCGCGCAGCTCGTGTAGCACCTGTTGGGCCTCACTGCCCACCAGCGCGTTGCCGAGAGACAAGGTGCCACCGGTCATCACCACCTCAACGCGGTTGGCGTGCGCCAGGGCCTGAGCGATCGACAGCGAGTTGGTAACTACGGTGAGGTCGGGGATGCGGATGAGACGCCGGGCGAACTCCAAGGTGGTGGACCCCGTGCCAACCATGATGGTGTCGCCCTCCTGGACCAGGTCGGCGGCGAGATCGGCGATGGCGCTCTTCTCGATGGGGGCAATGAGGGGCTTCTGTGAGTAACCGGGTTCGCGGCTGAAGCCGCCGGGGAGCACCGCGCCGCCGTGCCGGCGGTCGAGGAGTCCTTCTGCCTCCAACGCCCGCACGTCGCGACGTACGGTCACTTCGGAGGTCTGAACGACGCGGGCCAACTCCCGGAGCGAGACCGCCCCGTTGGCGCGCACCATCTCAATGATCAACTGACGACGCTCTGCTGCAAACACAGAACCGACGGTAACCGAGCGGTCGCTTGCTTTCAGGCACTTGCAGCTATTAGGGGAAAATGCCCACCTTGGAGCGGCGCGTGATCGTACAATGCGCTCCGCACGTGACCACGGTTGCTTGATCACCGGCGAGGCCCCACCCAGCACGCTGGCCCGGAAGCACGAAAAGGCCCCTCCCCAGAAGGGGAGGGGCTTCTTTGCGTTCTGGATCAGGTGGTCTGGTCGGCCTCCAGCTTGGTCAGCTCGACCTGGAGCGCGGCCGCGCGGTCCTGCGGAGAGGTCTCGTGTAGAGCCGCAACGGTCTTGCCGTCCTCGTGCCGCTGAGCCAGTTCACCGGCACCAACCAGGGCCGCAGCGGCAGCCACCAGGGCTTCCCACGGGATCTGCGGGTACCAGGCGGTCAGGAGCGGGATCAGGGCCGCAACGGCGGCCACTACCCGGACAGCGTGAGTGGAAATGAATGAATTCATGTGTCTCCCTTGGGATTTGATTCGTTCAGAGCGAGATGAGGTCAGCGCATGAGGCGGGACCAGGTGACCGGTCCCGGGTAGCCGTCGGCGTTGGAGCCGGACCAGCCCTGAGCACGCTGGAAGGCCGCGACAGCGCGCCGATCTGCCTCCGACCATCGAGAACTAGGACCAACCCGGTAGAACGAGCCGTAACCCTTGCGGACGAGCTGCTTGCCGACGGCGGTCACGCTCGGGTTGCTGACACCAGGACGGAAGGCCTGGCGACCCGGGAACGAGCTGGAGGTCGAAGCGGTCGGCGTTGAGGTGGTCGAGCTGATGTTCTGACCCTTGCCATTGATCAGGTAGTCCCAGGTCTGCGGACCGGGAATGCCGTCCGCGGAGCTGCCCGACCACCCCTGAGCCAGCTGGAATGCCTGGACCGCCCGACGGTCGGCCTCACCCCAGCGAGGGCCTGGGCCCTCGGAGTAGAAGCGGGCCCCACCGCGCTGCACCAGGAGCTGACCGAGCTTGGTCACCGAGACGTTGTTGGCGCCAGGACCGAACCTGTCGACACCCGGAAAGGAGTTGGTGGCCGGCGGGGGAATCGGGTCGGGATTCGGAGCCGGCTCGGGGTTGGACTGGGCTGGCTCCTGGTCGCCGGGGACGGCTGGCACGGTGACGGTGTCACCAGGACGGATCTGGTCGGAATGGTCCTTCACACCCGGGTTGGCCGCCAGGAGTGCGGCCAGGCTGATCCCGGCTGCAGCAGCAATCGCGGTGAGCGTCTGGCCGGCTCGCACGGTCACAGTGCGGGTGCTACCGGAGGTCGAGCCGGAGTTTCCGGCCGGGCCGGAGGCGGACGCCTGGTAGGCGAAGCCTGCCCGCCCCTTGAGGGCGGGGTCCGCGGTGGTGATGCCCCCATCGAAGACGGGCAGACCGTAACCGTAGACGTAGGAGTCCCGGCGGCGCCGCGACCGGCGCATGACCTTGTTGCCGTTGGCGTCGTTCTCCGTGCTGGTGTTGCCCTCGTATGTGTAGATGGTGGTCTCGTCGTAGGCGTAGACGATTCCGGTGTGAGTACCTCCGCCGGGCCCGTACAGGACCTGAGCGCCGATCGCCGGGTAGGCGCTCCACCGGCCCCGGGACTGGAACCAGTCGACGGCGTTCGAGCAGGAAGCGGTACGCGGGTAGAGACTGGCGACGCCGGCCTTCATGGCTACCCAGCTGACCCAAGTTGCGCACCACGGCTGATAGTTGCTCCACCCAAGGCCCGGAACCTCTCCGGAATACCTCTGGTGGCCGGACGGGCGCTCGCCCGGTGCGCGCTGGGCCTGATAGCCGACCTCGCCGGCTGCGATCGATAGGACGTTGGAAACCTGACTCAGAGGAACCTCCTGAGGAAATAAAGAGAGGGGCCGGCCAGGCGGCCGGTCCCCTCGGGAATGAATGAATTAATCAGATGTCGGAGCGAATCCTGGTCGGGTCGAGGGTCGTGATCAGTTCGACCAGTCGACGGTTCTCCGCCTCAATGCGGGTAAGCCGCTCCTTAATTTCACTCAGGTCATCCTGGAGCCTGTCTGCCCGGGTCTTCTGTGCCTCAGCCTCACCGCGCCAGACTTCCGCAGAGTTGATCTGCCAGGATGCGCGGACCATAACGAACGCGGCGGTGACCGAGGCCGCCGTACCGGCATAGCTGAAAATGTCAGTAGGGGTCATTAGCCTCCTTTACCCGGAAATCTTCTCGATCTGCAATGACCAAACGTCGCGGTCGTAACCTGGCCCAAGATCTGAACGGAACCCCTGCCACCACGAGACGATGTTTGCGCTAATGGCATCACCAGCGTTCAGGGTGGCCATCATCTGGAAAGAAGTAGTGGTCGTGTCGCCGTACGTATCCGAGCCCGGCATGCCGTACATGATGGCGCCATGGGATCGGCCGCCACCACTCAACGACCCTCTGACCTTGGCATTTGCGCTCCCGGTAGACCAGCCACCAAGGCTCATGTGCGCCCGGTACACACCAGCCTCAGGCACCTTGATATCGGTGGTGCTGGAGAGATCCCAGGCCCCGACCTTGGTAATCGGATGGGCCGTATCCCAGTACACGACAGACGACGAATCGGCGGCCAGCTGAAATGTCCCGGCCAGGCCGAGATGAAGTACCGGGTTGACCTTGAGCCGGTTGATCGAACTATCGTGATCCGTGACTGTCTTATAGAGAGCATCGTGAACGTCATAAATCTGGCCGTTGAGATCGGCCGGGCCGATCACCTGGCGGCTTGTCCAGGACTTGAGAGGAGGGAGTGAGATCAGTTATAGCTCCAGAATTGTGGTCTCTCCGAGAACAGACCCAACGGGGTCTCCGAGAATCCAGGTCGACTTGCCGTCAGAGCGGCCGGGAATTGAGATCAGGACCACTGCCGCAGAGGAGACCGTGGCGTCCAACTGGATGCCCCCAGGGGAACCGCCGGCCCCCGGAGTGTCGCCCGTCATGAGACTGATTTCATTCATCCCCCACGTCCCGAGCTGTTGAGCCCGAGGCGTCACGCCGGACGGCCAGGCAAGGCCAGTCAGGGAGTTGGAGACGGTCACAGCGGCGTACAAGTTGCGGTAGCTGGTCGAGGCCATCAGGGGGAGGGAGTTGGTGCCGCTGTACTCCCGGATTCCGACAACCGGCGTCAGGCCCACGCTAGAAATATCGCCAAGTCGATATACGAGGTTCATCGTGGCGGCATGCGCGCCACCGACGTCCCAGGTGACAGAGGCCCCCCGGGATGGTTCCCAGGGCCACACGGCAACCGCCATCAACAGGCCGCTGCCTAGCCGGTATTGGGTGGGGATCGCCCCGGCAGGGCTCAGTAAACGGGGCGCCGTCGAAGAACCGTCGGCCACGCAGATAGACACGATCCAGTCGTTCGTACGGGTCGGGGGGAGAGGCAGTTCCACCAGGCCCTGGCCCTGGACGAGTGAGCTGCTTCCGCCCCGGTAGGCCGGAAACTCCCGGGGCGTCGGAGCGGAGTCCATCCAGGCCGCCCCGTCCCAGTAAAGGGGCGGCTTCGGGGCCCACTTCGACCCGTCCCAGATCTGCGGCGTTCGGTCGACCCAGGCCGAGCCGTCCCAGACACGAAGCTGGTTAGCCATACTGCACCCATACGTCTCCAGGCCGAGGGACCGCCGGAGCGTTGGGCCCGCTGAACAGCCTGGCTGAACCAACGTTCGTGGCCGTGACGGTACCCGCAGAGATCACCGAACCGTCGCCCTGAACTCGAAAAACGCTGGCGGTAGTTGTGGTGCTGGCCTTCGAGTTGGTGACGTTGACAACGGTCTGGTTCGCCGGGTAGGCCGGGGCACCGATGCAGAGGGCGGCGCGCACTCCAATGGTGTCAATCAGCAGGGCGCCGCTGTTGCGAAGCCGGGTGTAATCGGTGTTGTCGGCCGTCTTGAGTTTCCAGGCTGAACCGTTGATGTCGGCAGTCGAGGCGACGATCCACCGAGCCCAGTCCGAACCGGCTGGGACGTTGAGATCCGACCCGTTGATCGGCACGTAGTTCAGCAGCCGCTCATTGGTGTAGGCGCGGTCCTGGTGAGGGTCCGCGGCGGCCTGGTGCTGGACCAGGCGCTCACCGGTGTTCGTGGCGAGGAGTCCGACGCGTCCGGCCCCGAAGTCCACCCACAGCCGCTCTGAACCGGTCGGAGGGCCGTAGAACGGGGGCACCATGCCCCGGTTGTCCGCTACGAGTTGGAGGACCGGGGCGCCGGAGGAGTCGGTCAGGTCGGTGATCTGTCGGGCGCCCTCGCTGGGGCCGTCCCAAACGGTCCCGACGGCGCCGGGAATCCGGGCTCCGCTCACGCTTTCCGCCACGTCAGCGGACGTGCCCCCAAAGAGATTTCGTGCCATAAAGTCTCCTTACTCGGCGAAGACGTCGGATTCGTAAGTACCGCTCAGATAGAGCGTGGAACGGGCAGGGATACCCGGGAGCACAGTGAGCCCGGTGGAATCCGGGGTAAAGAGGTTCACAGTCGTGGTGCTGTTTCCCTCCCAGGTGATTCCACGGACGTCGCTCAGCCAAGGGCGCCCGCCGTTTCCGCCGGGGTTGTCAATGTAGCCGTGGAACGTCTGGGCAGTCCGCCCGTTGGCCGGCTGGGGAAGGGAGGCCTGCATGTACCACCCGGTGGTCACGATGTCGGCCCCGGGGTTTCGAATCCGCATGTTGAAGTGGACCAGATTCGGGGCCGCCCACCGCCAGCGGCACACGCGATCGACCTCGGCAGGCTGTGAATTCATGCCCCAGAGCCCTGGGGTGAAAGGTCGGGCCTTGCCCAGGTGCCGGGCCACCACATAGCCGTCACGACCGCTGTAGGCCTCGTACTGGCTGTCTCCACCGTCCACGTCCAGGTCATAGAGGAAAGACCCTCGGGGCAGGAAATCAGCCGTACTCCGCGTGTTCCATGGCGTTGCCACTGCCCGGGGCATGTCGAAATTCCCCCGAGAGTAGACCACCAGGGCGCCATTGGCCGCCGGCACATCGACTTCCAGGAGGACCATCTCCCAGCGCTGGCCCGGAGCCCGCTGGGGCTGAGGGGCGATCGGGGAAATGCTCGGCTGGCCCTTCACCACGGCCAGATTCACACTGCCCTTGGTGACATCAGCCCGAATGACCAAAGTGTCCTTACGGGGCTTATCCGTCGGATTCGGTTCGACGTCCAGAGAAGCAGTCGCCGTGAGCTGGTAGTAGAAACCCCCGACCCACGCATTCCCGGGGTCGACGGTAATTGTTCGACCGTTGATGACCTTCCAGGCGAAAGGGAGGGCCGCGGCATCATAGGTGCTACTGGTGAGCTGGTAGTCGATTCGGTCCCCGCCCCACAGGTGGGCCATCTGTTGCCACTGAATCTGAGAAACCATCTCACTGCCGCCCGAGGAATTCGCCTGGGCAAATGGGTAGCTGAGTTCAGCCATGAATCACATCCTCGCTTCGAGTTTCTTCAGCTTCTCTCGAAGCTCGTTTACGGTCTTGTACAGATTCAGTGGATCGCCGGTACCCTGCTCGCCGATCTTTGGGCGGATGGTGAGCTGCTTTCCGGCATCCTCAACGGTGATGCTGACCTCACGAACTATATCGACGTAGTCGACTCCGTCGATTGAGACGGTAACCAGGTCACCCACGAAATAGTCCCGACCGAACTGGATCTGTTCCGTGTCAATCGGGTACAGCTGGAAGTTTCCGTTTCGCTCACCCTGCTGGAGGGCTGCGGCAGCGGCATCGCGGACGACCTTCTTGGCGTTCGCGAACTCCTCATCTGTAGTTTCCGGCCTTGCCTTGGCCGGCTGGCCGGTGGCTGGGTCGGTCTTGAGCGGGAGGTCGCGGCGGTCAACCAGTTGTTCGATCTGGATACCCCACTCGGTTTCGGCCTCAGAATCGATCTGCTGGTACAGGTAGCGCTCCTCTCCCTCTCCCTGGCATGCCACAATGGCTCGGGTGATCCTGGGTGCGGTAAGCGACCAGACGTATTCCCGGAGGTTCCCCAGTTCAGGGGAGAAGCGTACTTCCTTGGACCGGTCCCGAGGCGTGTAGACCTCCAGGCCAATACGCCTCGTATCGGGGTTGTAGACCAGTCGGTATCCGATGCTCTTGGAATCTGTCCACTTCTCAAGGACTGTGCCGATTGAATCAAACCGCAGCACCTCGGAGACCGGATCACCGAAGTCCGCGGAGGCAGGCAGGGCCAGGCCGGGAACCCTACGGTCCGGGAGCGCAGAGGCTCCTACCGCGTGCTCCAGTTCCCATAGAAGCGCTGAGCCGGCACGACCGGAGACAACCCGGTTCGACTTCGCCTTGTACTGCTCTGAGATTGGGGCGGAAGGCTCGGGGAATGCGAGACGAGAGTAAGCGACCTTGTTGTCGCACTTCCCGCCGACGAACAGTGATCCTTCGCCAGTGTGCTGGACTGTGGTCCAGTACTTCTGAAAAAACTCGATCTGACCGGTAAGGACGGGATGGGGCACGCCATCCTGATAGACGGAGATCCCGCCGCCCTTTTGGAGGAGGGCGGCCTGATGCGTCCCGGCCTTGATAAGCAGCTGCCATGAACCCTGCTGGCAGAAACGTACGATCATGTCGAGCTTGATCCACGTGTCGATCTCGCCTACCCGGCGGAGGTTCCGGTCCCTGACCTCGATTCGGTATCCCATGGGTATCAGTAGCTCTCGTATCGGGGGCGGAAAGTCAGACGGAGGGAGGTGGTGGGCCCGCTGGCCGCCAGGTCCACGGAGACGGCCGACGTCCCGGCCGGCACAGGCCAGAGGGCAGGGGAGCCGTCCAACCCGGGCCAGTAGTTGGTGCCCTGGTCGTCCCGGAGCGTCTTGTATCCGGGACGGGTGTCGATGGTGAGCGTTCGTCCTGCTGGTACGACGTCAGGTGCCCCGACGGACCCGGCAGAGATGCCGAACGAGCCGCCGTCCGGTCCGGTGAGGCGGAACCCGCGGACGGGCCCCTTGAGCTGCCACACGGGCCAGGCCTCGACGTCGCCGGGGTTCACCACAGGGATGGCCGAGTTGGACAGGACGCCCTTGTTCAGGGAGAGCGGCATGAATCCCTTGCTGGTCTTCAAGAAGGCCGTGCCACTGCCGAAACTCCACTCCGCCACCTGGAGATCGGGGCCGTACCACCACGGGTCATAGGCGGTGAACTGCAAGCCGTATTTGGACCAGCGGAACCCGGCATTATCCACGCCTTCGTCACCCTGCATACCGTCTTTGTAGTGAGCCATCAGGGTTCGGGTCTGGGAATCGGCCTCAGTGACCTTGATCAAGCACGGGCCGTTCTTTGGGTTGATGGCCCGGATCAACCGCCGCTTTAGGTCTCGAAGAGACCGACGGTCAACCCCGTGCAGATAGACCGGGATCATGATCTGCCGGGCGGCCACACGGCTGCCCCGGTAAATGGAGCCGTCCAGATTCGGACTGTCGTCGGCATAGAGTTCGACGGGCGGCATATCGAGTCCGGTGGCTCCGGCCTGAATCAGGATCGCTGGCCACTCCTGGGCGGCAAAGGAGGTCAGAGAGATCTCCTCCCCCTGACCTCCTTTGCCCGTAATCGTGACATGGGTATGGCCCCACTCCACCGGCTGAGGGGGCAGCGGCAGGGGTGCCGGCTGCTGGTCCTTGACGGTTGGGGTTATAGCCGGAATCGGCAAATAGGGCCTCCCTCGCGATTACATTGCTGACATCACCTCCGCGTATTGCATGGCCCGCAGAACGGCCTGAGTGGTGTCCTCGGCCTTGGCCTCATGGATGTGGATTTCGTAGGTCTTGCCCTGGAGCATTCGCCGGGTGTCCCCGGCGTTGTGGACTCGCTCACCTCCTCGGAAATTCACCAGCTCTGGACCCTGCTCACCTACCAGCTTTAGGCCGGGAGATGCGGAAAGCGTTCCGGACCAATACCCCTGGTTTCCGGAGAGAGCCTGAGGCCAGCCGGCGCCGTAACGGTGGATGGCGTAGTTCAGTCCTGCATAAATCGAGGCGAGACCGTTCAACCGCCCGAGGTACTGGTACGGTCCGGCGTAGGCCGCGAAGGTCGCCGGGATGGTCTGCATGAGACCGGCGCTGGCCCCAATATTCGGGTTCAGGGCGTTCGAGTCGAAATTATTGACGGCGTTAGGATCGCCACTCGACTCCACCTGAATCCGGTGCAGAACCAGATCCGTGTAACTCTGGTCGAGGCCCAGTTCACCGAGGACCCGCTGAACCGTCGGGCGCCAGCGGGTAACCTGATCCCCGGTGGGATCGAGCCTGCCGCCGAGCATGTCATGGAAATCCAGGTCGGACACCGGGATGGTGGCCGAAACCTTAGAGCCGGACGAGAAGTCGAAAAGACCATCGATATTCGGCAGGGCCTCCTTGGCTGTGCTCAGGACGTCCTCTAGAACCGACTCGGCATAATCGCCTGGAGCATCGTAGATGCCTTTAACAGCCTGAACCATGTCGACGACCTGATCGACCTCGGCCGAGGCGACATCCCAGATCCCGTTAATACCCTCCTTTACCGTTCCAATCGGGTCTGTGATCAGATCCTTAGCGCCGCCGACAACAGCCTTCAGCGATTCCCACGCGCCGCCGCCAAGGTTTCCCAGGGCCTCGGTCAGAGTGTGAGTTGAGAACGTGTCTCCGAGGAACCGCTCTCCTCGTCGGAGAATGTTCCCATCGCCCTTCCAAATGTCGTCCCAGAAATACTGGCCGAGGATCGGCGAGATACTTCCGCCGAGAGTTCCCGCTACCTGGCCGAGAACGGTCGGAACTCGGCGGAGAAGCGACCACGAGTCCGTGGTGACGAAATCAAAGATTCCCTTGAACCGGTCTGCGACGCCGGAACCGACCCACCTAGAGGCGTTCGACCCGACACCGAGCATTCCGGACTGAGCGTCACCTCCAATGTCGTCACTCGTCTTGGAGTAAGACATGACCCGAGCAGCAGCCGTGGCATAGGGGAAAACGTTCTGAAGCTGAATCGCGTTGCGGATATCGTCGAACCCGAACCGGCCCGCAATACCGCCGCCCGCGTAGCGGGACAGCTGGCCCTTTCGGGCCGCTGCATTCCACGAGTGGATCAGAGCCGGCCCGAGGGCCGCAGTGACCTCCGGTCGGAGGATTGCCTCACCGGGGGAAAGTATCGCCGGAATGGAGTCCACACCCGGCGCATAGCCAGGAAGAACACCACCCGCCGCATATTTTTTCTTCGGAGTATCCGGCTTGGAAGGGGTACCCGAAGAATGCCCTCCGGGCGCCTTCTTCGAGATGTTGTCGATCGAGTCGTCAAGACTCTTGGCATGGCCGTGAGCCGCCATGAGAGCAGCCGATAGCTTTTCGATTCGCTCAGTGATGTCCTTGAGCGAACGGTTGTTCAGCAGGCCGACCCTGCCAGCCACCGAACCCTCACCGGTACCCTGACCGATCTTGGTGTAGACCGACTCAGCGGAGCTGTGGACGGCATCGAACTCCGCCCTCAGACCCGACAGCGAGCGCTGGTTCAGGAGACCGACTCGCCCGGCCACACTGAGTGCCCCGGTGCCCTGGCCCACCTTCTCGTGGACCAGGTCGGCGGCCCCGTGCAACTGAGTGAACTCGGACCGGAGCCCGGATAGCGACCTCTGATCGAGCAGGCCGACACGGCCGGCAACCGAGGTTGCCCCGACGCCCATGCCGATCTTCTCGTACAGGGAGTTCGCCGCTGAATGGGCCTGAGTGAACTCGGCCCGAAGGCCGTTGAGGTTCTTCCCGTCCAGGCGGCCGACGGAGAGGCTGGTCTCCTCGACCTTAAGCCGGAGGTCCGTAACGGCACCGTGAGCACCGTCGACCTGGACCTTGAACGCAACCAGGCGCTTGGCATCGAGCTGGGCGACCTCACGCTGAGCGGTCTGGAGCTCAGCGACCAGGAGCGCCGCCTTCTGGCGACTGTCGCCCAGCTCCCGCTGGAGACCACTGAGCGTGGCCCGGTTCAGGGCCTCAACGCCCTGAGTGCGGGCCTGGGTCAGCTCCGTGTGAGCCGCCTGTGCGGCCCCTTCAACACTACGGTTGCCGTTGCCGGACAACTCGCCGATAAGAGTACGGAGTTGGGTGTTGTTAACTGCCTGGAGGTCCCGGCGGAGTTCCGCCGTCCTGGCGTCCGCCTGGCGGATCTGAGCCTCAAGGGCCTGAATCTCGTTGCGGACTCGGCGGTCATCCCCGGAGGTTCCGCCGGTCAGTTCGATTCGACGCTGGCGGTAGCCGCTCAAGAAGCCGTCGCCCTCGCCGCGACTCTGGACGCCGGCACGGGCCTGTCGAACGATCCGGGACGCTCCCCGGACTCCGCGGCCAGCGGCCACGACAGGGGCAGCTGCAACTGAGGTCAGGGTGCCGGCCAGCTTGCCGGCCTTGCCCACCAGCTTGAGCAGGATTCCGGCCCCGATCGCCAGCGGGCCGAGGACGGCGCCGAGTTCGGCGGCCTTGAGCACCAGGTCCCGAAGGGCCGGATGTTCCTCCAGATAATCGGCTGCCTGCTTGATCCACTTTGTGAATCTGGACAGGGTGTCGATAAACTTTTCGACCATCAGCTTGAGCGTCGGAAAGACGTCCTTGCCGATGTCCTGAACGTCATTAAGGAGCCCGCCCTCAAAGCGGGTTCCATCCTTATCACTGACCTTGTGGCCCATGATCTTCTGGCCAAGACCGGTGTAGTTGTAAGAGCCGTCCTCGCCCTCACTGTAAAAGAGCTGGCCAAGCTTGAACTGGGCCTGCTCCTTCATATTCTCAATGCGACTGCCGACCGTTGCGCCACCCATGCGCTTGGCCGAGCCCATGATCCCCATCTTGGGGTCGCGCCAGTGCTCCAGCAGCTTTTCAATGAGCTGTTCGCCGGACAGGCCGCCGGTGTCCTTCGCATTCGCCATGAAATCCATGAGCTGGGCACTGGCTTCATATGTGGTCGGCGGGTCCAGGTTGGCGCCCGCATCCTTGGCCATCTTCTTCCGGCCCTCAAGTTCAGCCGGAGTGAAAGCGCGGTCATGGAAACCGACCAGCTTGGCAATCTGCTGGGCAGGAATGCCCGTAGCGCGTTCAAGCTGCTTGAGATTTCGCAATGGAGTACGACCCATGTCCTGAATGACCTCAAGGGCATACATGCCATCCGAGACCATCTTGGGGTCGAGGACGCCGCCATAGGCCGCACTGTCGCCGATCATTTTGACCATGTCGACAGACCGCTGAGCTACTTCCCGAGAACCTTCCGCGTGCTCCAGCGGGTCGGAGGATGAAAACTTCTTGTTGTGGGCGGCGTTCGCCCTCGTATAGCGAGTACCGTACTTGAGCATGTCATTGACGCTGTATGGCGTCTCAATGCCGTACTGGGTCATCTCGGTGAGAAGTGAGTTGACATCCTTAAGTTCAACGCCCATCCCGCGGAGGCCGGTCTGAGCTGAAATCATGGAGTCGGCACTTTTAACGCCAAAGGCGGTGGCAGCAGCAGCGGCCAGGCCGAGAGGGGCAACTAGGTTATTGGTGACCAGATGGCCGGCCTCAGAAAGCCCGGTGCCAAATTTCTCAACGCCTTCGAAGCCCTTTTTCCACGCCTTGCCGATGGTCGCTACGACAGAGGTATGAGAGGCCGAGATCTGAGAGAGCGTCGTGCGGGTCTCGGCAAGCTGCTGGCGGAGCCCGTCACGGACGGCGGCCACCTGGGCCAGCTCGCCGCGGATCGCCTGCTGCTGGGCCTGCTGGCGGACCCGGGCAGTCTCCCGGATCGCGGCCTGGGTCTCCCGCTCCATGCGGAGCCGGGTGGCCTCGATCTCCCGATCGATCCGGGCCTCGTCCTCAAGGGCGCGCTGCCGGCTGGCGCGCTCCTCACGTGCAGTCTGAGCAGCTGCCTCGGCCTGCCGGCGCAAGCTGGCCACGCGTTCCCGTTCGGTCGCCTGGGTGGCACGACTGCGGGCAGTTGCGGCCTCAGTCTCCTGAGCCACCGTGGCACGGAGAGCCCGCTGGGTGACCGTGCTGGTCTCCTCGGCGAGGGCCTGCTTCTCGACTTCGAGCTTTCGGGCCTCCTTGAACCGGCGAGCAGCCTCAGACCCGAACTGGGCGGTGAGCTCTCGTTCGATCCGAGCCAACGTCTCCGCGGAGTCCTTGCCCTCAGCCTCGATGGCGGCCTTGGCCTTCTTGGCCGCCGTGGCAGCGGCCTTCGGCAGGGTCTCGAAACCCTTGGTGGCTGCGGCGCCGAAGGCCTTGCCGGCTTCCGTGCCAGCGGTCTCCATCTGCTTGATCAACTGGGCCTTAAACTTCTTGGCGCCCTCGGGATCAATCTGTGGAACGACGGAGATGTAGCCGCTGCCGACCTTGATCGGGCCGCGAGAGGATGGAGCCATGCAGCCCTCCTAGGGTCAGAGTTGATTCATTCGCGAGAAGAAGCCAGCAAGCTCCGCACCGTCCGCGAAGTGCGGTTCAGGAGGCGGGGGTTCGGGCGCCGACATGCCCGGCCGTGGAACCGGTTCAGGGATCGGAAGATCAGCCGACGAGTCCGAATTGGCTTTGATAAAGAGGTAGTTGGAAAGTTCAAGAGCGTCACTTACCCGGGCAAGCAGGTGTTCCGAGCTGCCCCATTGGGTGGACTCGTCCAGCTCTGCCAGGAGCACGGACCGACCCGGCTTGTGCATTAGGGAGTTGATCAACACGCCGACCCGGCGTAGGGAAAGCCGACCGCGCCACAGGTCGAGAAGATCGACCCGGTAGAACTCCAGGAGATCGGCCTCCAGGGCCTCTGAGTGTTCCCGGACGACGCGGACGGTGTTGATCAGTTTCCCGAGTCGGCCCCAGCCTCGTCGACCTTCTTGGCCAGGGCCCGGAAGTCACGGATCGTCGGCCGGGTCGCCCGGTACTTGGTCCACACCTCGTCACCCACGATCAGACGGACGGCCTCCATCTCGGACTCGGCGTCCAGGAGATCGAGAGGCAGGTCCAGTGGCGGAGGGACAGTGAACGTCAGCCCGGCGTGTTCGAAGGTGGTCGGGGTCTCGGTGGCCTCGGCCTCGACGGCCGACTTCGGGGTGGTCTTGGCAGCAGGCATGGGGAACTCCAGCATCTAGGGAAGAGGAAAGGGGCCGGGGACTATGAGCCCTCCCCGGCAGGGGCCTTCGGCGTTAGCCGGAAACGACCGTGCAGGTCTTAGAGACGCCGATCTGCTGCTTGTCGGTCACGGAGTAGCAGTAATCCACTCCAACGTGAGTCACCTTGATTTCAGCAGTGGCCTGACCCTTCGGAACGGTCACGTCGTAGGTGCCGTCTGCCGAAAGGGTGGTCTGGAGCTGGAAGGCGGAGCCGGCGCCGTTCAGGAGCTTGACCGTGGCCGGGCTGGTAATGCCGGTGGCCGTGACACGGGCGGTCCAGGAGGCGTTTGCGGAATCATTCGAGGAATAGCCCGGAACGGCAACCGAGGCGGAGAAAGGAGCAGGCGGAGCAACCCCGCCGCTGGTCCCCTTGATATCGTCATTGGTCAGCACGTAACCGAGATTTCCAGCAGTGTCCAGAGCACTGATTGTGAGCTCGTACTTCTGGGCCTCCTTGCGCTGGAGGGTGATAGCGCCACGGTCCGAAATCATGGCCCGCGGAATCACACAGCGGTAGAGCACGCCGCGCTGAGCCCAGTCCGTGACCACGGTGACTTCCTGGAGGTCAGGGGTCGAAGAGAGATCCAGGCGGTAGGTGCCCGTCTCCTTTCCGTCCTTATCCTTAAGAGCGATCCACGGCGCACCCCAAAAAAGCTCAGTGGTGAGATTATTGGTCTCAATCAGCGTTGCCTTGATCTGGATACTCGCGCTCTTGACCACGTAGAGAACCGGGGTCGCGGACTGCCAGGCATTAATCGGGTCGGTTTCAATAGAAGGAGTGATAGTGACGCCGCCCTCATCCACGTATCCCAGGCTCTTATAGCCGGTGGGCGAGGTCTTACCGTCACCTACATCGGTCGGCAGCTGGGTGCCGCCCGGACGGCCATTTGGTGCCGGGGCAATATGCAGGCCACCATTGGGGGCGAAACGAATCTTCTGGGCATCGGTCAAAGGCTTCCTCCGGGCATAAAAAAGCCCCACGTCCGTGAGGCCGCAGGGCTTAGCTAGAATTGGTTGGAGAGGCTTTCAGGCCTCGATATAGAAAATGGAGATCTCGCCGCCGTACATGTGCTCACGGCTGGTGCTGTCCGGGTAGTACCGGGGGATGGAGATCTCGGCGACGTCGAGCACCAAGGCCCCGGCGACTTCCCGGCCGGGCAGCTGCTCAAGGAGATGTTGACGGACAACGTGGGCCAGACGCGCGGCCTCGGCGCGGTCCGGGTGGTAGACGTCGTACTCGATGTCCGCACGGTCCATCCGGTCCCGCACCATCCGGTGGCCCCCGGACTGGGCGAGGTAGATGGTGGTGTCTCCGGCCTGCCGGCCGACCATGTCGCCGGTGACGGAACCTGCGGGGAGGTCAGGCAGCGAACTCAGGTACATCCAGGCGACATTGACCGGATCCGCTATTCGATTCGTGCTCGTTCCAGGGCCTCCTTCAAGAAGTACCTGCCAGGGTGGCGGCGGCCCTTCCGATCCTTGTAACCGCGCTCCTGGAGCATCGCGTGGCGGACGTCGTGATCGAACTCCACGACCACCTGGCCATACCAGGTGTCATAGAGGGTGATCAGGGCTTCGATGTTCCGCTTGATCGAGTTCCAGTTGGACCGGTGCGAGGCCTTCGGAGCCGCCTTGATGGCCAACTCGGCGATACGGGCGGTGTGGTACTCCACGATGGCCTGAGCCTGAGGAGCCGACAGAACCTCTCGCTCCCACCCGGGCGTCATCTGCAGGGTGAACTTGCTCATCGCCTCACCCGCACTGCCTTCACCGTGATGTGGCTGAGGGCGCCGGCTCGCCAGTGGGCGGGCTCGTCCTCGACCTGGTAGACCGCTCCACGGACGGTAATTTGGTCGGCAGAGTCCACGACGGCGGATGGCGGGAGGTAGATCAGCAGCCGATCAACTGTGGTCTCCCGCTCAGGCGATCGAACCGTGTAAGGCTTACCAGGCTGGACGCTGGCTAGTCCTGACCAGACCTTCGTTGTGTGGTCCCAGTCCCGCCGGTTGGTGTAGGCGTCCGCCACCAGGGCGGCGCGCCAGACCTCTACGGGCTCGGAGTATCGGGGCAGGGCTGCACCTCCCGGGCCAGGGGGATTGAGGAGAGGGAACGCCGGTATCGGCGAAGGGACGCCTTGGCAGCCTCGGAGAGACCGAGAACGGAGGCGGAGGCCTGAAACTGCACCTCCAACTCGCCGGTCCTCTCCATGACCACACCGGGCGTGACCGACAGCCAACGAATCACCTCGTAACAGGCAACCACCCTGAACGTGGCCGGTGGAGCGGACGTGTCCCAATTACCGTTGCAGTACGCGGCAATGAGAACCGAGACGTCATCCAGAAGGGCATCGACCCGAGGCTGTTCGTCCGTCAGGACGGGCCGCCCAAGGCGGGCAGCCACGTCCTCAGAAGTGGCGAAACGATTCATCAGCCGCCCGCCGGAGCACCAGACTCCGCGATGGAGATCTTGAGGCCTCGAACGAAGGCCTCGCCGATGGAGACGCCGCGCACCGAATAGTCCGGGTCCTCCTTGACGGTGGCCAGGCCATACATGGTGTCCAGGCCGATCGTGTCCGCCTTACGGGCGTAGTCATAGTCGAGGAGCATCCGGGTGGCGATCCCGTTGACGTTCTGGATGGCGCCGTTCACCGCGCCCAGCGGGATGGCTGGGCAGGCGGACACCAGGAGCATCGCGCTCTTGTGAAACAGGTAGGCCTCAAGGCCGAAGCTGTTGTGGATCACGATGTCGAACCCGTAGATCCGGCCGATCGTCGCCCGGCGGAGGGCGTTGGTGTCGCCGGAGTAGTCGACGGCCACGAATTGGGGGTCCTTGAGGAGGATCGCCTCAACCTCGGGGCCGGCGATCAGGTAGCGCTCCGAGGTCGGCACGTTCGCAAGGTTCATGGCCATGCGAGCATCCACCAGGGCGGTTCGGAGTGCCAGGGCTCGCGCCGTCATGTTGGTGCCGGTGCCGTCTGCGGCCGGGATGGTCACGGTGACGTCGCCGCCAACTGCCTTCTTCTGGGCGGCAGTCAGAGCAGATCGGGTGATGCTCGACTTGATGAATGATGCGGTGGTGTCGTCGAAGTATTCGGCGAAACCACGGCTGAGCTTGGTAAGGACCTGGGAACCGAACTCCCGGAGGTCAAAGGCGACCTGCTCCATGCTCAGGACGGTGGAGTTCTGGGCCAGGGTGGTCAGCTGAACCGGGAACCGGCTCTCACGGATGAAGCCCTGCGGGGCAAGACGCGGGTCGGTCGGCAGCGGCCGATCCGACGCGGCGGCCAGGAGGTTCTTGTCACCCTTCACCGGGTTCTGGATCGGGGTCGTGATGCCGGTCGACTGCACCGGAATGCCGCGCGACTCGCGGTTGACGTTGATGACGTCGCCCAGGCCGCCGGTGAACGACAGCTCGGAATACCGGGCCGGAAGCCCGCCAAGGGTGAGCTGTCGGTCAAGCAGGCCGAGAGCGGCAATCGTGACCTGCTTCGGGTCAAGGTTGATGTGATGCGTAGTTGGCGCCATAGGCAGGCCTCCAAGGCATAAGAGAAGCCCCGAGGCGAGCTAGCGCCTCGGGGCTGTGGGAAGTTGGGGGGAGAGGGTTAGACGAAACGCCCGCCGGAGATCATGTCGGCCAGCTCGTTCGGGTCCATGCTGGTGAACGACGGCGCCGGGTTGCGGTGGTAGCCCGCGCCCTGGAGGTCAGCGAACTCCGACTCGACCGGAAGGCCGTTGATGTAGGCCTTCACCTTCTCCGGGTCGGCCGTACCGTCCTCGGCGGCGAAGAGCGTGAAGTCCAGGAAGTCAGGCTGAACAGAGACGCCGGCGGCGGAGGCCTGAAGCTGGATCTCCGCCTTGATCAGGGAGCGGCCGAACTCCGTAGCGCTGGCCTGTCGGCCTTCGGCGCGAGCGGCCTCAAGGGCCTTCTCGTGTTCGGTCATCTGGCCCTGCTTCAGTTGGTCCAGCTCTCGGGAAGTCTCCTTCCAACGACTCTCGTTCTGGCGGCTCAGAGCCTTCCACTTCTCGACCTGCGCCGCCAGATCGGCATCGTCCGCCGCAAGCTTGTCGGTGGGCTCGGTCTCCGGGACATCAGACATCCAGTCTCCTTACTTCTTGGCTTCATGGAGCTTCCGGTTGATGTTTCCGGAGTTTCCCTGCGGTGGTTTGCTGGCGGCCTTCTTGGCAGCCAGGGCAGTCGGATCGTGTTGGGGCTGAGGGCCGAGCTTTTGGACTTCCGCAGCCGCCTTGGCATCCTCCTTACGCATTTCGCGGAAGGATTCGATCTGGGCGGAGGAGTACCCGGCATCGGACCAGAGCTGTTCCTCGGGCACGTTGAGCTGTCGCAGCTTCAGGAGTGCATCAATGTGCTGGGCCTCGGTCCGGTACTCCGGGTCCTTCCAGACCGTTTCAAGAGCGAAGGCGTCCTTGCGCTTGTCGCGCTTGATGGCGAAACAGAGCCGGATGACTCGCTCCCAGGCCTCGCCGAAGTGAAGCATCCTCTCTCGGACCTTCGCGATGAGACCGGCCTCGGCCGAGATGATCGACTCACCTGAGGGTGTAGAACCACCGTTCACCAGGAAATAGTGATGGGGGAGCCTGGACACAGAGCTCAGGTGTTGGAGAAGCATACTGACCAGCGTGACGTAGTTCCCCAAATCGGCGGCCGGGAATGAGCCGAACTTGGCCGCCGGGTCTTCCGCCTGAAGGATCTTGTCCACTGCGACCCGGAAGGGCTCGATCGGTCGACCGTTAGCATCTTCCTGGATCTCCAGACCAGTGACAAACCTTTGTGGGAAGGCCGCCATCTCAGACGCGGTCAGCGCGTCCATGACGGTCTTATTGATGGCGTCTTGGATCGGAATGCAGTTCGCCAGGTCCGAGAACGGCCGGCCCTGTATTCGGGCCCGGTTGTCGAAGGGAACGACCGGGACGACCCCGAGCGGGTTCTTGGTCCGGTTCCCCTGTTCCCAGTCGGTCACCCCAAACGGCACCTCGTAGACGTACGTGGGTGTCCAGAGCGTTGCCCCGATCCGGCCCCAGTCATCGGTGGTGAAGTGGGCCGCGGCGTCCAACTCAGTGAGACTGCCGGTCCGGTACTGCACGGCCATGCTGTCGGCAGAGGCCGGGGTGATCAGGGGCTCGCCGGCCTTCTCCCACACCTTGACATACGCGGTGCCCTGGATCATGGCGTCCAGGTGGACCGCAGTCGACAGGGCATCCATGCTGGACCGCTGCCAGAACTCGCGGGCATCCTTGTCCGTCCCGGATTCTCCGGGAAGCGAGAACGAGTCAACATGCATTCGTTCATTCGCCGAATCCACGATCATGCCGCAGAAGTTATCCCGCCACTGCTCGAAGACCGAGGCAAAGGCCGCCTTGTACCGCATCTGCGAGAAAGCGAGCTTCTGCTGCTCGCCCTCGTAGTACTTGGAGTACTCCTTCATCGGGGAGTTCGGGCCCGGCAGCTTGGAGGCGAGGTAAGCGAGCCACTGAACGGGGCTCTCAGGCGGACCGATGGCACTGTAGCCACCTGGGGGGACAATCATTCAACCTCGCATTAGAATCCGACGACGCGCCCCCTTCGCCTCTTGAGCCGGCCATCGGCAATGGCATCCGCGCGGGCCTCGAAGGCCAGCACGGCGCACACGGCAAGGTCGATCTTCTTTTTTGATCGAGGGGAATCCTTGGTGATGAGAGTCCCCTGCGGAACTTCTCGGGTTACGGAATTCAACACGTGGCGAGTCAGATCCTCGTCACCGTCGTGGGAGATATCCTGAACGGCAACCGCGGAATGGAATCGCTCAGTGGCCTGGACCATCCGAGTAGGCCGGTTGGTCCAGAACTCATAGACGCGGTCGTCGCCGTACTCAATCGACCAGCGACCAATGGCCTCCTGCCAGTACGGCGGATCGCAATACATCCACTCAACCCGGTAATCCCGAAAGGCCCGGCCGATAGCGGCCTCGACCGCGAGAACATCGACTTCCCAATCCGGGTTGTTCGGATCTCGGGGATTCTCCTGGAGGTGAATCGGAAACAGCCTGCCGTCCCGAAGGCGGCACCCTATTGCCCCGGTCGCATCGCCTCGGAGAGACCCATCAAACCCGATCGCAATCTGATCGCCGGGCCGAATAGGATCGTCCTCGGAGAGGCAGAGAGACCAGACGTCCTTGGAGATCCATCCGTCAGCATTCTCCTGAATCCGATTCAGATAAAATCGGTAGGCAACCGCCGGAGGAGTACGCGGGTCCTGAATCGCATCCGCGATCCCGTCGACGTCGACCCAGGACGAATCACCGTAGGCGGCACGCACCGCCTCAACGACCTGGGCGCGGTCCTTGAAATCGATTTCCCCAAGGGCCTCAACGCAGTCGTAGAGAAGTCGTCCGGCACCGGCGAGGACGGCCTCATGCGTCCGCTGGGCAATGCTGTTCTCGTTGGGATTGTAGGCGTTGGTCGTCTCGATCAGGCGAGAACCGGCACCCGCCGTCTTCTGGACGTTGCGGTCCAGGGTCTCCCAGACGTAGACGCCCTGATTTGATTCAATCCAGTGGTGTACCTCGTCGCAAACAACGAAGAGATGGCCCGGCCCCCAGCAGTAACGTTTCTGCTAGGGGCCAGACAAAGGTAGGCCTCGCCCCCTCAAGCCCGCGACTAGACGACGTAACAGGCTCAATCCGGCCTGGACGGCCATCCTTGAACTGGATGAGACCCTTGCCGATCTCGATGCCGTATTCGGCCTCGGCAGGGGATTCCGCGAGCATGCCGCGGATCATGTCCCGAGTATTGGCCGTCTGATCCAACGAGGTCGCGGCAATCTGTACCAGCGGAAGCGGGACACGCTTACCAACCGGCATACCGGCCTCGTCAAAGTGCGAGAATCGGCAAGGACCGATGAATTCGACGATACACAACGCGGCCAAGAGAGGCGTCTTGCCCCAGCCCTTGGCGCGTCGAAGCGCTGCGGACCGGTAGAGCCACTTCCCCTGATCGTCAATCGCATACATCCAAAGCACATAGCGAAGTTGCTCGGGGCTGAAGCGGAATGGTTGGCCGGCGGTCTCGCCGTCCGGCTGGAGGATGTACTTCTGGGCCCACCGGATGATCTGGTAGCCGAGGGAGCGGGAGGGGTGCGGAACACCTGGGGGTATGTTGCCGGTCTGCGGCACCCGATCACCCCCGGTCAGTTGTTCTGCTGTTCCTCGCTCAGGAGCTTGAACAGCTCCTCGTCCAGGTCAGCCGGCGCCTGGTCGGCGTCCTCAGCTTGCTCCTGGTCCTGGTCGTCCTCGATCTTCATCCGGAGCCTCGACCTGTCCTCGGTCGTGGCGCCCCACTTGCTCGTTCGCTGCCGGATCTCACCGGCATACCGGAGGTCACCCTGATAGAGGGCATCCACCAGGCGAGTCGTAATCTCCAGCTCAGCCCAGTCGGTTTCAGCCCAATTCGCTGACTGTGGGCTGGTCGCCCAGGTCCGCCAGAACCTCTTGGCGCCGCTGGTGCTGATCCCGAGGCCGCGGGGGAGTTCCCGGCCGGGCTGGATGCCAGCCGACAGCTCCTGGGCGTGAGGGTGGGCGTTCCGCCTGATGGCGTTGCTCTTCGGCTGTGGCCCTCGGGTCATCGGCCACCTCCGGATACGACGAAGCCCGCCACCAGGGCGGGCAGTTGGACTGTGGTGTGCTGGACCGGATTCGAACCGGTGTTGTCTCCCTGCCCGGGAGGAGTCCTAGACCGCTAGACGACCAGCGCCGTTCCGTCCATCCCCTGGCCGGGGGAGGTTCGGGAACCTGCGGGAGCGACCCGCATGGCACAGACGGAGGGACTTGAACCCCCAACTCGCGGCTTTGGAGACCGCTGCTCTACCAATTGAGCTATGTCTGCTCGGAACCATTGAGACGGTCCCGGTACGTCTTCATCCTGTGGCAGCCTCGACATAGCGTCCACAAGTTTTCGGGTTCCCAGCTTCCGCCCTGGGCCACCGGGACCAGGTGATCAACCTCCAACTCCGAGCGGGCCCCGCAGCGCTGGCAACGCCAGCGGTCCCGGGTGAGCACCCGAACCCGGCGGGACGACCAGTCGGCCGGCCGGCTCGCATTGCGGGCCGACACCCGGTCCCAGGACCGACGAAGCTGATGGTCGCCGCAGCGACCATCCCGGGCCGTCGGGGAGGTACACCCGCTCACCAGGCAGATAGATGCGGCTCTGGGCATGGTCACCTCCTGGAAGTTTGCGGCCCCGGCCGGATGCTGGTCTGGCAGCCGGGGCCGATCCCTGGACCCACTCCCGGAGATTGGAGTCTCAACAGGGAGGTCTAAAACAGGGCGTTTGGTTGGTTTCTGTTCCCTTGACTTAGGCCAGGGAAGTTTTACCAAGATCTTGGTATGTTTTGATACTTGTTCTCTTGTTTGTTCTCTCACTAAAGACGTATGTGTCCCACTGGTAGGGCCCAGGACACATTCCATGGAAGTGAGACACAGGTCACATCGTAGGGCGTTACGGAAGGCGCAACGGGCCCAGGCGTGTAGGCTGCACTTGATGCGGGGGGTTCCTGGCTGTAGCATCCAAGGCAGATTGCTACTTCTCAACTTCCACACGACGCGTCAGGGGACTTACTTATGGCAAGCCTGCCTGGAGACGCTGAGCTCTCAAGGTTGTACGTTCTCGGTTTTACCAACCAAGAAATTGCTGACCGTTATGAAGTGACTCATCAGGCTGTTCATTTTAGGCTGAAGAAGATCGGGATCATGCGTGAGCCCATCATCAACAAGGCCAACAGCCTGATTGCTATGGCTTGGAAGGTGCAGGCCACAAGAGAGCCAGGGTCGCATCATCAAACCTTCCCTGCGCAATCGCTTAAGGCTTGGATTAGGTTGAGGCTGGGGGATGACCAGCTCAGCGATCGGCAGCGCATTACAGCGGAAAACTTTGAGAAGCGCTTGAGGCGGGAAGGGGCTGTTCTGGATTACGATCCGAACAGTGGTTTCTCCTATGTCCCGCGGCGCCCCGAGGATGGGCGCTTGGCGCTGCGCTGGCCTGCTAGTGCTGAAAAGCCTTCCGGCCGCGATCTAGAGGTCCTAATGCTCCCGGAACTTCTTGACTAGCTCGTTGAAATCGAGTATTTAGGCCCCGCGGGCTCCGTGGGGCCTACTGCTATGTACGCGACAATTTTCCGCTGGAGCCACTGTCAATGGAAGGAGGCTTGTGATTTACGACACACTTGATTCGGGGGGTCTGTCGTAGGTGTGTGCGATAAATTGATGGCCGGCCAGCGATGGTTGTGTAACTCTCGGTGCTCAAACTAGGAGGGGATCAATGGTCGGCGTCAGCCTGCCAAATACCGTGGCAGGAGTTGCGGCCGAGATCGCTCGAAGCGAGACGATCTCTGTCAACGTGGTGCGTTCGGATCACCTTCTGATGGTCCATCACATCGCAAGCGGGGTGGGGGAGTACTGGGATATCTCCTACGCCAACTGCCTTTCCGAGCTTGAGATTCTGGAGCTCGTGGACCTAGAGGAACGGCTCCTTGTTCGTACGGGGAGTCGCCTGGCGGACCTCGTGGTTGAACGGATTGAGGAGCCAAGGCCCCACCCGCTTTTCCCTGCAAGCTCCTCCTACACATATGTCCGACTTTGCCCGAAAGTTGCACTTGATGTCTGATATTCGAAGCATGCCCCGGAGTGTTAGCCAGGCTGAGCAGTGGTTCAAGTGTGGTTGGCGCTATTTCCTCCAACGCGTGGAGCGCGTGACCCCGCTGCCGGCGGCCTGGTCGCACCATGGCACGGCGTTCCACAGTGCCGCCGAAGCTGTCGAACGCAGTGGTCGGCGTATGAGCGAGGAGGAAGCCGTGACGTTCTTCAGCGACCAGTACAGCGCCCTGGTGAACAAGGCCCTGGATCAGGAGCCCAACACGGATCGGTGGTTGTCAGCCTCGGGCAGTGGCGCTGACGACATTGAGCGGCGCTATGCCCTCGGCCAGGAGCAAACGGCCCAGTACGTCGTGTGGTCCCGGGAGCACCAGCCGGCCATCTGGCAGACCAGCGAGGGCAAGCAAGCTTTGGAGCTGTACTTCGAGGTGGAGATCGGTGGGGTCCAGGTGCGAGGGTTCATAGACCAGCTCATCGCAGAGGCCGACAACTCGGTGAGGGTCCGAGACCTCAAGACCGGCGCCATGAAGAGCAAGTTCCAGTTGGAGACGTACGCGGTTGCCGTCCGCGAGGCGTTCGGTGTCGCGGTCAACCGAGGAGACTGGTACCTCGCGAAGCGAGGCGGCCTGTCCAGGCCGGCCGACCTCACTCAGGTCACCGCGGAACAGGTAGGCGAGCAGTACGCGGAGATGGATGCTGGCGTCAAGGCTGGGAAGTTCGAGCCCAGGCCCGGGTTTCTCTGCCGGTTCTGTGACGTGAAGCACAAGTGCTCTTTTTTTCGATAAAAACTTGATTCGGGGGGTCGACTTCCGTAGTGTCTTCCACGTCGCCGAGAAGGCAAAAAATTTTAGCCTGAAACTTGATTCGGGGGGTCTAGTGATGGGAGGTGCCCGATGTACTCTCTGGCGCAGTCTGTAGCCATCAGAGGGGTGGCGGGGGAACCGATTCCGCACCCGTTTACGGGGCTCAGCCGTCTTGAAGTCGAGTTTCGCCGCGGGGAGTTCTCCCTCGTGGTTGCGGGACCTGGCACCGGCAAAAGCTTGTTCGCTTTGAATCTGGCTCTCCACGGCAACATCCCGGTCTTGTATTTTTCGGCCGACTCCGGGGCTGCAACGCAGGTCAGCAGGGCAACGGCCATCATTACGGGCAGCGATGTGCGAGAGGTCAAACGGCAACTCCTCGAAGGTGACTTCGACGAGTACACCGGAGCCCTCGCACAGCGGTGGTGGGTTCGCTTCGTCTACCATGCCCGGCCCTCGTTGGCGGACCTGGAAGTGACGCTGGCAGCGTACTTTGAAGTTTTCGGCTGCTACCCGCATCTAATCGTGGTCGACAACGTGACCAATGTCGATGTAGGGAACATCGGCGACGCGGAGAGCTTCACCTTCTCGCTGGAAGGGCTCTGCGAGTACCTGTCGGAGATGGCCAGGGAAACGCGGGCTCACGTGCTTGGTCTACACCACGTGACGGGTGAGTACTCGGACGGCAACGCGCCAATTCCGCTGAGCGGAGTGAAGGGCAAGATCGGCCGGGTTCCATCGTTGATTCTCACCCTTTTCAAGGAGATCGACGGAATGGACGGGAGAACCCTGAACGTATCGGACGTCAAAAACCGGGAGGGGTTTGAGGACTCCTCCGGCCAGACCTACAGCAGTTACGAACTCGACCGCGTCAGCCTGCGTCTCGTGCCGGCCGACGCCACTTTCTGAGGGGGGAAGAATGACCTGCGGCTACACCATCGACCGGGAGATTGTCGACGTGCTCCTGGACCAAGAGCCGGCCATCACCGCTGAGGCGATCCGGGAGGCCGGCGGGGGCCTGGTCGCCGTGGTACTCACCGTGGAGGATCGCCGCCGCCTGCGGCTGAGGAAGCTCGCCCGCGATCTGCTCCGCCTCGGCGAGGGCTTCCAGGTCGCCGCGATCTCGATCCGCGGGCATCAGGGCGAACGGGATTGGGCGGTGGTCCCGCTCACCTACCTCCAGGGCCTCGCCCGAGACCTGACCGATCTCCAGCAGCAGCTTCATCTTGAAGCCGTGCTGCGGCGGCGTGGCTGAACCGCGTAAGGGCTACCGGCTGTGCACCGCTTGTACGAAGAGTCGGGCGGAACGGTTCTTCACCGGTCCCCGAGGCCGAATCTGTTCGACCTGCAAGAAGGGGCGGCGGAGGTCGGCGGCCCGAAGTGCTCGCCTTGTGGCCACCTACGGTCTGACCTCCGAGGAGTATGCGGCCCTCCTGGCCGCCCAGGGCGGCCGGTGCGCGATCTGTCAGGAGACCCGGCGGAGGAACCTCGCTGTTGATCACTGCCACCGGACCGAGGCAATCCGAGGCTTGCTCTGTAACCGCTGCAACAGCCAGCTCCTCGCCCGAGGTGCACGAGACCGGCCGGAAGTTCTGCGGCGGGCGGCCGACTACCTAGAAGACTTTCCGGCCTGGCGAGTACTCGGGCCAAGGTACACATTCGACAAGACCAAGGAGGGGGAGGAATGAAGCCGTCGATCGGCGCCGTGTTGACGCACTTCTACGGAATCCAGATTCAGGACCGATCCGGTTGGCAGAAAATCCTCTGCCCCCTGCACGAAGAGTCGCATCCAAGTGCCTCGGCAAACACTGAGAAGGCGCGGTGGGGGTGTTTCGTCTGTGACATCTCGGAAGACGGGATCGATGTGATCCGGAGGGAAATGAGTATTGGGTTCAGGGACGCCTGTCAATTCGCACGTGAACGGTTCGGTGGAGGCAGCGAAGAGCTACCACCAGCAGTACCGGGGAAGCCACGCCGAGGCCTACATGGCCGCCCGTGGACTGGCGGAGATAGCACCCAAGTTCGGAGTGGGATTCGTCGGTTCGGCTCAAATTGGCCATGAGAAGTATGGGGGCATGCTGGCCATCCCGTACCGGCGGCCAGCGGGCGGAGAACACGGGGTAGCGACCATCAGGTTCCGGTGTATCCGGGACTCGTGCGTGAAAGACGAGAACGGCAGCTACTACGCTCCGGAGCGAAAAGAGAGACACGAGGGGCATGGAAAATATCAGTCCCTCCCTGGGGATGTTCCTCGGCTCTACAACACCCCGTCTCTCATCCTGCCAAGCCCCCACATTGCGGTTTCCGAGGGGGAATTTGACTCCCAGGCTTCGGAGCTGGCCGATGTTCCGTGCGTCGGTACGCAGGGCACTGGGGCCTGGAAGCCTCATTTCCTCCCGCCGCTGATTGGGTACGAGAAGGTTTTCTATGTTGCCGATGGCGACGAGGCCGGCATCAAGGCGGCCGAGAAGCGGGCGGCCGAGACTCCGAACGGTGTCCCGATCTACCTTGGGGATGGTCTCGACATCAATTCATTCATCCAGGCCAAGGGCGTTGGCGCATACCGAAAGAAGCTGGGACTTGATCAGTAAGTGGAGCGAAGGCACCCGAGTGCGTGTGATCTCGGACGATGAGACTAAGGGGTGGCTGGGAAAGATTCACCTACCGGTCTACGCGGCATACCTCCCATTCACTGCCGTTCTGTTGGACGACGACCCGGAACAGATGCCGTTCTTCTACGCGGATGACGAACTAGAGGCTGAGTGAGTAACGACCCGGTTAATCACCCGGGCCACTACACGTGGCTGCCCATTGAGGTCATCGAGATCACGAAGCACCTGGGCTTTCTGCTCGGCAACGTCGTTAAGTACGTTCTGCGAGCGGGGCGAAAGGGAAACAAGCTGGAAGACCTCCGGAAGGCCCGGTGGTACCTCGACTATGCAATTCGAGAGCTAGAAAAGGAGGAGGCTGCTTGCGGCGAATCGTAGTAATCTCTGACACGCAGATCCCATTTGAGTCCAAGCGGGCTCTTCGAAACGTGATCGACTTCGTCGGCGAGTACCAGCCTGACGAGGTCCTGCAAATTGGTGACCTCGTGGACTACCCGGCCCCGTCTCGATGGAGCGCAGGGACCAAGGCCGAGTTCGAAGGCAACGTGATTCGGGACTCCGAGTACGCGAAGCGGGTGTTCCTCGACCCTCTGCGAGACGTCTACGACGGCCCGGTAAAGGTGCTCGAAGGGAACCACGACGAGAGGCCGCGGAAGTATCTGGCGAGTAGGGCGCCGGCGTTGGCGGCAGAGGATCAGTTCTACAGGTTCGAGAATCTGCTTGACTTCCAGTCATTCGGGGTAGAGAAGGTTGATCCGTACTATCCGGTTGCTCCCGGATGGGTGGCAATCCACGGACACGAATCTCCCGGAATGAGCCAGGTCCCGGGAGCCACAGCCAGGCTCAAGGCCGTGAAGGCCGGCACGAGCGTGATCATGGGTCACACTCACCGGCTCGCCATTTCGCCTCACACTACCGGCCACAACGGGCGACTGACCACGATCTACGGATTTGAAGTCGGTCACCTCATGGACGTGAGGCAGGCGGGGTATTTGAAGAACGGCCCTGCAAACTGGCAGTCGGGGTTTGGGATCCTCTATGCCGGAAAGTACGGGGCCACCCCGCACGCCATCCCAGTGGAGCGGGATGGGTCCTTTGTTGTGGAGGGCGAGCGGTATGGGGAAATCAAGCGAGTGGGCGGGAAGTTCGCACCACGAAAGGGAGGGGAGGCTGCCTAGTGGCAGAAATGGACTGGGAGAAGGTCAACGAGATCTCCCGAAAGGTGGCCGGCGAGCTGTCCCGAAAGTGGCCCGTGGTCGAGCTGGACGACGTCCACCAAGAAATTATGCTTCACATGATGGAACAGCGGAGTCACCTGGAGAAGCTGGCCAGCGACTTTGATTTCCTGCGTCAGGTGGCGTGGCGGGCCGCGAAGTCCTACGCGTCCCGAGAGCAGCAGCAAAAGGACCTTGCGGACGGCCAGTACTTCTATACCCCGGATGAGGTTAGAGCCACACTCAAGTCTTTCATATACACCGATGAGGAGCTTGGCGAGATGATCGGCAGGAAGGACGATCTAAGCCGGTGCCGGATTTCAGACAACATCACGAGTGCACGAATTGACGCCACGACTGGGCTGCGAAAGCTTAAGCCCGAATACCGCGATGCCGTTGCCCGAACCTACATTTACGGCCTACCGCCGGGCTCGCCAGGTGAGGCCAAGACGGCCCAGCGCGCAGTAGACGCCCTGGCGACCGCAATGAACGCCCACATCCGCAGCAAGGCGAGGGCCACCTGTTGACGACTGAGACCCGCAAGCACTACAGCCGGACGATCGCCGGGGACGACACCCTGACAGCTCAGGTGATCTATGACAACCGGCCAGACAGTCACACCTACCTCATGATCTCCAGCCTGAACGGGGTCCTGGAGGTACTTCTCGCGCCCGAGGACGTCCGGGCCCTGAACCGAATGCTGTGCGAAGCCGAGTACTCCACCCCGGCCCCGTTCTAGGAGACCCGTGACCTACCCCGACCCGTTCGAAGAGCGAAGCCCGTGGGACGAGCCATCGTCCCCGGCCTCAAACTCCCACATCCCCAACGCCCAGGAGGCGCCTGTGACCCAGAACCTGACCACTGCCCAGTTCGTTGCCGACCCCGCGCCGTTCAAAATCGGATTCACCCTCAAGGCCAGCTCCGAGTTTCAGGCCGAGTGGCTGACTCCTACCGTGTGGGGCCACACCGCCCAGGAGACCGCGGAGCGCGGTGCCGAGCTGCTGACCGCACTTAAGGCTGTCGGCCTGATCGATCTCACCTCGAAGGCGGCTCAGTACACCCGCGACCAGTACAAGGGCGGAGGCGGTTCTCCCTCTACGGGCCCGAAGCGGTTCGAGGGCGGCCGGGTGGTCAGCAAGACGTCGGCCGGCCTGGACGACGACCAGTGCGAGCACGGCCGGAAGCTGGTCGACAAGGGTTCCTGGTCGGCAATGTTCTGCCAGGCCCAGCCGAAGGGTGCACAGTGCGAGCCGCTGTGGAAGCAGCCGGATGGCTCGTTCAAGGCCAAGTAGGAAGAGGGATTCCCCCGTGACCTCGGGGGCCGGGTCTCTACCCGGCCCCCTCTTCTATGCCCCTAAGGAGCCTCTTGCTTAAGGCCTTTGCCGCCACCGTGGCCGTCCTGGCACTACTCATGTCCTCGCTCTGGGTCTGGGCCGAAGCGCCCTGCTCGCTGTGGTCCTGGTCCCGCGTCGGCGACATGCCGACTCGCTGCCTCCTGGAGCGCTGAATGGTCGCTGAGGAGTACGTAGTGGAGGGCCTGGACAACGGCGGCGTGGTGATCGTCCACACGCCCTGTGACGGCCTTGCTGGGGAAGGTGGGTGCTTCTGCTGTGAAGACAATTCCGTGACCCTGGCCGACTTGATCAATGCAAGCGAACTGCACTCCTGCGAGGAGGAACCAACCTAGGAGACACCCATTCAGATAATCACCTACCGTATCAAACGGCAGACGGTCCGAATAAACGTTGCCGAGACCCTGATGGATCTCTGGGATTTCATCGACTGGGTTCGAGAAAATCCGGTCCTGGGGTACGACACCGAAACGACCAATTTGGACTGGTGGAACTGGGATCGAGACTTCCGATGCCGGCTCGCCCAGTTCGGCAACGCAACGGAGAGCTGGGTTCTGCCGGTTGAGATTGACCCGGAGTTCGCCGAGGCCGCTGCCTGGGCCCTTCGGCAGGCTCACCGGGTCATCGCTCATAACGCCAATTTTGATGCACACGTGGCCGAGGTCGCGTTCGGGGTCACCCTTGAAGAGCTCTCGCCGAAACTGCTGTGCACCAAGATCTCAGCCCACCTTGTGGATCCTCGGGCCGTCAAGGAGCAAGGGCCGGGCCTGAAACTGGAGGAGCTGACCAAGCACTACATCTCCGCAGAGCTGGCCACTGAGGTCAAGGGCTCGATGACCCAAATATCCAAACGCTATCGGGTCAAGAAGGAGGAGATTTGGTCTCGGGTCTGGACCTTCGATGAAGAGTATTTGCTTTATGCAGGTATGGACCCTGTGCTTGCCTATCGACTGTTTCACGTTCTCTACCCGTTGATTCCTCTGCGGTCTAAGCGCAAGGGACTTTTCAGCTGGGAACACCGGCTCGCCTTCGTCATGGCTCTGATGGAACGAACCGGATATCTGGTAGACGAGGCATATGCCAGGGCTCGAATAGCGGAACTGCTGGCCGAAGAGGAGAAATGGAAGGAGGTTGCTCGGGGCTTCGGAGTCGAGAACGTCAACTCGAACCAGCAGCTTATCGACGCATTCACTGGGTTCGGCGTCAAGTTGACGAAGCGGACCGCCAAGGGGAACCTGGCCATGGACGCGGAAGTCCTGGACGGGATCGCGCATCCACTGGCCGAGGCAGTCAAGAAGGCCTCGAAGGCCGGGAAGTGGAGGGCAACCTGGTTTGAGAACGCCCTCAAGGGGATGGACTCAAAGGGTCGGGTGCACGCGTCGGTCAATTCCGTCGGGGCCAGGACGGCCCGGATGTCAATTTCCGGGAGTATTGCGGCACAGACATTCCCTGCCGGGGACGGATACGTACGGCATATGTTCCTTGCGGAAGAAGGACACGTCACGGTCTCGGTCGACTACGCAAATATGGAGCTTCGATTTCTGGCGGCAGAGTCCGGAGATCCGGTCATGATTGATGCATTCCTTCACGACAAGGACTTGCACCAGATCACCGCGGACGCTGCTGAGGTACCCCGGAAGATCGGCAAGATGGCGAACTTCCTGACCGTGTTCGGGGGAGGCCCCAAGGCCCTAGCTCAGCAGGCCGGCGTCACGTTGGAGGTGGCTAAGAGGACCCTCGACGCCTTCAACTCGACTTATGTCCGTGTTGGGGAGCTGGCCGACAAGCTATCCAAGCAGGCACAGAAGAACGGGCACATTCTCACCGCTACTGGGCGGAAGCTGCCGGTCGACCGGGGAAGGGCGTACGCGGCCCAGAACTACTACGTCCAAAGCGGGAGTCGGGATATCACCGTCAGGGGAATTCTGGAGCTGCACAAGGCCGGGTTCACTCCCTGGATTCGCCTCGTAATTCATGACGAGATCGTTTTCTCATTCCCCAAGGAGCGGGCCGAGGAGCTGACCAAGAAGGCCGCCAAAATCATGGGATTCACCGTCCGCGGAGTCCGAGTGCCGGCAGACGGCGAGATCGGAGAGAGGAGTTGGGGGAGCGTGCTCGACAAGGAAGGGAGCAAGCACTGACCGAGGAAACAGACCTGGAGGTGGAGGACTGCGAGTGGTGTCAGAACTACGAGGCGTCGGGGCTCTATGACCTGGACGACGCCGAAACCGGCCTGTGCTGGCTGTGTGCGGAGAACAACGGAGTGGGGGACTGCGAATGAGTGAGAACACCGAGACCGACGGCTTCGACGAGCTTCTGGGCGATATTGAGGACCGGTTCGCCGAAGCCCTGCGCCTAAAGCGGGCCAAGGAGGTTCTGGAGCTGGCCGAAGTCACAGGGATGATCTACACCCGGGCTGTCAGCAGCGGCGTGCCTCACGACCTGGCTCAGGCCATGGCGGCCGGCTACTGGGAGCTGGAGATGGTGGGGGAGACCGAGGCGGCAACAGAAGACGAGGACTGACAGCAGAGACGGGGATATTCAGTCCTGCGCCGTAGGGGCCCCCAGAGGGGGCGATCGGCTCCTCGGTGGCCCTGGGCAGCCCCTGGGCCGCTCCAGGGCCCTTGGGGCCCTTCCTGAGCCTCCGGTCCCGGCTGGACTGCCGAACCGGCATAAGTCGCGTCACAAGTAGTACTTTGGTAGTAACAAGTAAGGCGGACCCTCGCAATTGGCCTGCGAGGGTCCGCCATCTTGCGTTCTAGGCCTGAGGCAGTGGGGCCTTGGCGAGTCGAACGGTCTGCTGGCCGATCAACATCCGGAAGCCGGAGTCAATCAACTGTTGCCGCCTGCCGTCCTGGTCAAGCTGGGACCACTGCTCTAGGTAGGTCAGTCCCTGCCCCTGTTCAACCCACCCTGCTGGGACATGGGGCATGGCTTCAAGGTGAGTTCTCCGTGCCTTGTAGCCGTCCATCCGGCTCCGGTACCCCGCACGGTCCTTGTCCCAGTCGCCCTCTTCGTCCTGACGCCGAAGACGATCCGTGCGCTTGATGACCTCGGCAAGCTCCTGGCTGGAGTCACTGCCGGGCATCCAGACTCTCTTCGTAACCTCTGTGTGACCGTACTGCTGGAGGAAGTGGATCTCGACCATCTCTTCGACGATCTCAGCTCGACAGGTGTAGCCCCGGCACCGCTTCTCCTTCGGCCAGGCGCCGCACTGGTAGTAGCGGTACTGGGTCTCGCCTCCGGCCTTGGTTGTCTTGTGGGTCACCTTGTGAACGGCCTTTGACTCGCAGTTCTCGCAGTACGCAACCCCGTACATGGGCGCGGTGGCGTTAACCCGTCTCTCGGTGGTGTTCCGACGCCGGCCTACGGCGGCTTGGAGTGTCGACCACTCCTCTTGGGTGAAGATGGCCGGCGCCATCACAATGGGGTTGCCTTGGGCGTCATGTATGACCTCCTTACGGTACTTCTTGTAGCCCAAGCAGGCCTCGTCTGTGAGAAGAAGCCGAATGGATGTCTCCGACCACTGTTCGCGGGTGCCAGGCTCGCCGCCGCGGGCCTTCACGGGCTTGCCCTTTGCTACCCGTGCACGATCGCGAGCTGTCAGGACACCTTCCGTGTTGAGCCGTTGAGCAATCTTCGAGAAGGTCACCTTCCGATCGTTGATCATTTGGGAACGCATCTGGTGCAGCTCTGCTACGGCCGTCTCTTCAAGCTCCAGGAAGGCAGCCGTGCGTCCCTCCTCGAACCGATGGACGATCTTGTAGCCGAACGGCGCGATCCCGCCGGGCCACCTGGTCGTGTAGCGGCGTCGATCGTGTGAGTCCTGCACTCGCTGTTTGATCCGCTCCAACTCCTTGTGCGGACCCAGACTCTTGACATGCAAGATTGCCCGACCCTCGGGGGTCTGCATCTGTCGAGTGAACTCGGGATCATCCAGGACGACTATGAGCTTGCCCCACTTCAACACCTCGAAGACCAGGGCCATCACGTGAGGCTCACTGCGGCTTAGCCGGTCCTGAGTCGTAACCCAGAGCTCATCCCACCGATCCAAGTTGTGCTCCTGTAGCCAGGGGCCGAGCTTCGGTCGATGAAACGGGTCGACATCACCGGAGACGCTTAGGTCTTCGGGATGGCCCGCAATGATGGCGCCCTCCTCATGGGCTCGGGCGCGGAGCTTCCTGTCCTGGTCTGCGACCGACTCTGACGTCTCCCCCTTGTCGTCGGAGATGCGCTTTGCAAGCAGGACTCGACGTAGTTGATCTTCTGGCATGCCCGTAGCTTGCCCCAGCAGTCATGTTGTGTCAACACCCCATCATTCCGACCTCCATGTAGGGTGCAACGAAAGCTTGACTGGCTTAACCTTTCATGTGCAGGATTGATTCATCGGCTCAACCTTTCATGTATCAGAACCACTAAGGAGTGCTCCCATGGCAGAACAGGCCACACCCGCCACCGCCCGTGAATGGCACCTCGCCGCCCGACCCCAGGGCTGGCCAACGCCGACCGACTTCGCCCTGGTCGAGGCCCCGGTCCAGACCCCGGGTCCGGGCGAGATCCTGGTCCGCAACGCCTACCTCTCGGTCGATCCCTACATGAGGGGCAGGATGTCAGCGCGCAAGTCGTACGCAGAACCGTACGAACTGGACAAGCCGATGCTGGGTGGGGCGGTCGGCCAGGTCGTCGCCTCGCAGGCCGAGGGCTTCGCCGAGGGTGACTACGTCCTGCATTTCTACGGCTGGCGTGAGTACGCCACGTTCGACGCCAAGACGTCCGTCAAGGTGGACCCGAACGCCGCGCCGCTCTCCACCTACCTGGGTGTGCTGGGCATGCCGGGTCTGACCGCCTACGCGGGTCTGACGCGGATCGCGGAGATCAAGGCCGGCGACGTGGTGTTCGTGTCCGGCGCAGCCGGCGCCGTGGGTGGCATCGTCGGCCAGATCGCCAAGCTGAAGGGCGCGGCGCGAGTGATCGGCTCCGCCGGCTCCGACGAGAAGGTCAAGCTCCTCGTGGAGGAGTACGGCTTCGACGCCGCCTTCAACTACAAGAACGGCCCGGTCGCCGAGCAGCTTCAGGCGGCGGCTCCCGACGGCATCGACGTGTACTTCGACAACGTGGGCGGCGAGCACCTCGAAGCGGCAATCGGCTCGATCAACCTGCATGGGCGCATCGCAGTGTGCGGCATGATCTCGCAGTACAACGCCACCGAGCCCACCCCGGCCCCACGCAACCTGGCGCAGATCATCGCCAAGCGCTTCCGCATGGAGGGACTGCTCGTCGGCGACCACTACGACCTCCAGCCGAAGTTCGTCAAGGAGGTCTCCGCGTGGGTGCGCTCGGGTGAGCTGAAGTACCGCGAGACGGTGACTCAGGGCATCGACAGCGCGGTGGACGCCTTCCTCGGCCTGCTCAGCGGCGACAACGTCGGCAAGATGCTGATCGAGCTTCCGGAGTAGTCGGACCGGTCCTGTCCGGCTGACGACCCGTACGTCAGCCGGACGCTGGGCCAGGCTCTGGTGGGTTGGGCAGGTTTGCATACAGGGCGGCCTCGTCGCCAGTCAGGTATCCGGAGACGGCCAGGCGTTCCGCGACGTTCAGCACGCGGTTCCAGTGGGCATCAAGAAGGGCTGCCGCATGATCGCGGTACCGCCAGAAGAGCTGACGGTATCCGTCATCCACGAGTCCCGGGTGCTGCTCTCGAAGCTTTTCGATGGCTTTGGCGACATCATCCAGCGCACCCCGTTCCACCGCCCAGGATCGTGCTGGCGTCCACAGGCCGGCTTCCTGGAGCCAGCGCTGCTCTGCCTGCTCGCCTGCGGCGAGCATCGTCAGGTAGTCGTTCCTCCCGACATTCAAGCGGCCGATCTGTGTAACTCCAGAAGCGCCGAAGGCCTGGCCACAGACCAGGTCGACCACGAGGGGTGTGATTTTCACGTCGGTGACGTGAATGCCAACAACGAGGTCAGCGACCAAGTGGCCCGCCTCGTGCGCGGCCGCGCCAATCCTCACCGTCTCCAGCGGCAACCCCAGGATGTGGTTCGCACAGCACCACCCAGGGGGCTCTGCATGGAAGGAGTGGGTGGTACTGCCGTCTGGCGCGGTGCCGAGGAAGCCGGTATGCATCACGGGTTCGAGTCTGCCACGGAGGGACAGGCGCGTTCCGATAGGGTTCGTCAGAAGGCCAACATCCGAGGCCGGATGAACGACGTGCGCTCCTACGTCCCGCCGTTCAAGCTCGGCGAGGCCATGGACGGCGGCGCCGTCGGCTACGTGGTCGCCTCCGAGGCCGAGGGCTTCGCCCCGGGTGACGCGGTGCTGCACGGCCTCGGCTGGCGCGAGTACGCCACCCTGGACGCCCGCCGCGCGGTCAAGGTCGACCCCGCCGCCGCGCCGCTCTCCGCCTACCTCGGCGTGCTCGGCATGACCGGCCTCACCGCCTACGCCGGGCTGCTCGCCGTCGGCGGCCTCAAGGAGGGCGACAAGGTCTTCGTCTCCGGTGCGGCCGGCGCGGTCGGCGGCATGGTCGGTCAGATCGCCAAGCTCAAGGGCGCCTCCCTGGTGGTCGGTTCGGCCGGCTCGGCGGAGAAGGTCGCCAAGCTGGTGGACGCCTACGGCTACGACGCCGCCTTCAACTACAAGGACGGCCCGGTCGCCGAGCAGCTGGCGCAGGCCGCCCCGGACGGCATCGACCTCTACTTCGACAACGTCGGCGGCGACCACCTGGAGGCCGCGATCGGCGCGCTCACCGTGCACGGCCGCGCCGTGCTCTGCGGCGCGATCGCCCAGTACAACGAGACCACCGCCCCCGCCGCCCCGCGCAACCTGGCGCTCGCGATCGGCAAGCGGCTGCGCCTGGAGGGCATGCTGGTCGGCGACCACGCGGCGCTGCAGCCGCAGTTCGTCGCCGAGGTGAGCGGCTGGCTGAAGTCCGGCGAACTGCGTTCCGAGGAGACCGTGGTGGACGGCTTCGAGCGCACCGCGGACGCCTTCCTCGACCTGCTGCGCGGCGTCAACACCGGCAAGATGGTGGTCCGCCTGGACGGCTGATCCTGCGTCAGCCGCTGACCCGCCCCGCCGCCCCACCGGGCGCGGGGCGGTTTGCGTACGGGCGCAGGGGGATCGGTCGCACTACCGCATTCCGGCCGGATCCGAAAGTGCGTCATCCATGGTGCGGGGCGGCGCGGTACGGTGGGTCCCGCCTGGCGATGGGGCCGTTCGGGGGAGAGATCCAGCCGAGGGGTAGACCTGGTTGAGGATTCGACTAGCATTGAGCGAAAGCCTGTCCGTTTTGCTCAATTTAGTAGCTTAATGTCGGCTAACGTGGGTAACTGCGGATCAACTGCAGGCACGAGGCAGCTGGGGAAGGCGACCCTCGTCCACAGCCTGGAGGTCCCGGTGACGACACGTGGAGTTCTCTACATCCACTCCGCGCCCCGCGCGCTGTGCCCGCACGTCGAGTGGGCCGTCGCGGGGGTGCTCGGTGTGCGGGTGAGCCTGGACTGGATCCGCCAGCCGGCCGCGCCCGGACACTGGCGCGCCGAGCTCTCCTGGCAGGGGGAGCCCGGTACGGCCTCGAAGGTCGCCTCCGCGCTGCGCGGCTGGCAGCTGATGCGGTACGAGGTCACCAGCGAACCCTGCGCCACGGCGGAGGGGGAGCGGTACAGCAGCACGCCCTCGCTCGGCATCTTCCACGCCGTCACGGGCATCCACGGCGACATCCTGATCCCCGAGGACCGGCTGCGCGCCGTCCTGCTGCGGGCCCGCAGCGAGGGGGCCGACCTGGAGGCCGAGATCTCCCGGCTGCTGGGCAAGCCCTGGGACGACGAGCTGGAGCCGTTCCGGTACGCGGGCGAGGGGGCGCCGGTGCGCTGGCTGCACCAGGTGGTCTGAGCCGACCTCCCCAGAACGTGCGAGAGGGGCCGGCGCTCACGGCGAGCGCCGGCCCCTCTCGATGCGCCGGTCCGGCGCGGTGGCTCAGCGGGTGCGGAAGGCCAGCACCACGTTGTGGCCGCCGAAGCCGAACGAGTTGTTCAGCGCCGCGATCCGGCCCTCGGGCAGCCTGCGGGCCTCGCCGCGCACGATGTCCGCGTCCACGTCGTCGTCCAGCTCGTCGACGTTGATGGTCGGCGGGGCGATCCGGTTGTACAGGGCCAGCACGGTGGCGACGGTCTCGATGCCGCCGGCGCCGCCCAGCAGGTGGCCGGTCATCGACTTGGTCGCCGAGATGGCGATGTGGTCGAGGTCGTCGCCGAGTTCCTTGCGCAGCGCCTTCAGCTCGGCGGTGTCACCCTGCGGGGTCGAGGTGGCGTGCGCGTTGACGTGCACGATCTCGGCCTTGTCCAGGTCGTTGCGCTCGAACAGGTCGGCCAGCGCGCGGGCCACGCCGGCGCCGGTCGGCTCGGGCTGGGCGATGTGGTGGGCGTCCGAGGACAGGCCCTGGCCCACGGCCTCGCAGTAGATCCGGGCGCCGCGCGCCTCGGCGTGCTCGACCGACTCCAGCACGACCACGCCGGCGCCCTCGCCCAGCACGAAGCCGTCCCGGCCCTTGTCGTACGGGCGGGAGGCTCGCTCGGGGTCGTCGTTGCTCTTGGACATCGCCATCATGTTGGCGAACGCGGCGATCGGCAGCGGGTGGATCGCCGCCTCGGTGCCGCCGGCCACCACGACGTCGGCGCGGCCGGTGCGGATCATCTCGATCGCGTAGCCGATCGCCTCGGCGCCGGAGGCGCAGGCGGAGACGGGGGTGTGCACACCCGCGCGGGCGCCGACCTCCAGGCCGACGTTGGCCGCCGGGGAGTTGGGCATCAGCATCGGGACGGTGTGCGGGGAGACCTTGCGGGCGCCCTTCTCCTTCAGCACGTCGTACTGGTCGAGCAGGGTGGTCACGCCGCCGATGCCGGAGGCGATGACCGCGCCCAGGCGCTCGGGGGCGAGCTTGGAGGAGTCGTCGGTGGCCGGGGTCTCGTAGCCGGCGTCGGCCCACGCCTCCCGGGCGGCGATCAGTGCGAACTGGGCCGAGCGGTCCAGCTTGCGGGCCAGCGGGCGGGGGAGGATCTCGCCCGGCTCCACGGCGGTGCGGGCGGCGATCTTGACGGGCAGCTCGGCGGCCCACTCCTCGGTCAGGGCCGCCACTCCGGAGCGCCCGGCCACCAGGTTCTCCCAGGTGGTGGCGGCGTCGCCGCCCAGCGGCGTGAAGGCGCCGATACCCGTGACGACCACGGTACGGTTTTCAGCGGTCACTGGTTTCTTCTTCTCTCACGTTGTGCGGGGTCGGCGGCGAGCCGAGGAAGGGCCCGGCCGGGCGCCCGGTGGGGCGTCCCGGCCGGCGGGTCGGCCCGGCTCTCGGGGAGCCGGGTCGACGAGTCAGCCGTCCGAGGCGTGGGGAACGCCGGACGTGCTGGACGGATCGATCGGTCAGACGGTGGCGTTGGTGAGGATGTAGTCCACCGCGTCGCCGACGGTCTTCAGGTTCTTGACCTCGTCGTCCGGGATCTTGACGTCGAAGCGCTCCTCGGCGGCCACGACGACCTCGACCATGGACAGCGAGTCGACGTCCAGGTCGTCCGTGAAGGACTTGTCGAGCGCGACGTCCTCGACCGGGATGCCGGCGATCTCGTTGACGATCTCGGCGAGACCTTCCAGGACCTCGGCCTTGTCCTTAGCCATACTGGCTGCTCCTCTTCGGTGTTGAACGCGTCCGACCGGCGGCCGGACGCAGGTTTGCGGAATGAGTGGGGCGAAACGCGCCTAGGGGAGCGTAACGACTGCTGCGGCGTACACGAGACCCGCCCCGAACCCGATGATCAGTGCGAGGTCGCCGCTGCGGGCCTCGCCGCTCTCCAACATGCGCTCCATCGCCAGCGGGATGGAGGCCGCGGAGGTGTTGCCGGTCTCGGCGATGTCGCGGGCGACCGGCACCGAGTCGGGCAGCTTGAGCGCCTTGATCATGGCGTCGGTGATGCGCATGTTGGCCTGGTGCGGGATGAACGCGCCGAGCTGGTCGGCGGTGACCCCGGCGGCGTCCAGCGCCTGCTGGGCGACCTTGGCCATCTCCCAGACCGCCCAGCGGAAGACCGGCTGGCCGTCCATCCGCAGGGCCGGCCACTTCGTCTCCTCGCCCACGCCGTTGACGGCGCCGGGCTTGGCGAACGCGGTGTCCCAGGCCTGGGTCTGGGTGATGACCTCGGACTGCGAGCCGTCCGAGCCCCAGATCAGCTTGCCGATGCCGGGGGTGTCGGACGGGCCGACGACCGCGGCGCCGGCGCCGTCGCCGAAGATGAAGGCGGTCGAGCGGTCCGACTGGTCGGTCAGGTCGCTGAGCCGCTCGACGCCGATCACCAGCACGTACTCGGCGTTGCCGCCGCGGATCATGCCGTCGGCCAGGCCCAGGCCGTAGCCGAAGCCGGCGCAGGCGGCCGAGATGTCGAAGGCCGGGGCGGTGCCGCAGCCGAGCCGCTCGCCGATCTCGGTGGCGATCGCCGGGGTCTGCTTGAGGTGCGAGACGGTCGCGACGATCACGCCGCCGATCTGGTCCGGGGCGATCCCGGCCTGGGCGATGGCCTTGCCGGCGGCCTGCACCGACATCTCGGCGACGCTCTCCTCCGGGCCGGCCCAGCGGCGCTCGGCGATCCCGCTGCGGGTGCGGATCCACTCGTCCGAGGAGTCGATCCACTCCAGCACCTCGGCGTTGGGGATCACCCGGACCGGGCGGTAGCCGCCCACGCCCAGGATGCGCGAGAACTGCGCCCCGGTCGCGGGCCGGATCTGTGGCTTCGTCATGCCTGGTTCTCCTGGTCCTGACCGCCATGTTCCGCGACGAGCGCGCGGGCCTTGTCCAGGTCGGCGGGGGTCTTGACGGCAAGCGTTGCCACACCCTTGAGGTTGCGCTTGACCAGTCCGGTGAGGGTGCCCGCCGGGGACAGCTCGATGACGGCGGTCGCGCCGAGTCGGCCCAGGGTCTCCATGCAGAGGTCCCAGCGGACCGGGTTGGAGACCTGCGACACCAGGCGGTCGAGCACCTCGGCGCCGGTGTCCACGACCTCGCCGTCCCGGTTGGAGACGTAGCGCACCTGCGGGTCGGCCACCGTCAGCGTCGGCGCCAGCTTGGCCAGCCGCTCGACCCCCGGGGCCATGTGCTCGGTGTGGAAGGCGCCGGCCACCTTCAGCGCGATCAGCTTGGCACCGGCCGGCGGGTCGGCCCTCAGCGCGTCCAGCTGGGCCAGCGTGCCGGCGGCGACGATCTGGCCGCCGCCGTTGTTGTTGGCCGCCGTCAGGCCGTGCTCGGCGAGCTTCGCCGCGACGGTCTCCGGGTCGCCGCCGAGCACGGCGATCATGCCGGTCTCGGTGACGGCGGCGGCCTCGGCCATCGCCTGGCCGCGCTCGCGGACGAAGGCCAGCGCGTCGTGCGCGCTCAGCACCCCGGCGCCGGCGGCGGCGGTGATCTCCCCGACGCTGTGGCCGGCCACGGCGCCGACCAGCTTGCGGGCGACGTCCTCGTCCGGGAACAGCTCACGGGCGGTCATCAGGCCGGCCGCGACCAGCAGCGGCTGGGCGACGGCGGTGTCCTTGATCTCCTCTGCGGAGGCCTCGGTACCGGCGTGCACCAGGTCGAGCCCGGCGACCTCCGACCAGCCGCGCAGGCGGTCGGCGACACCGTCGAGCTCCAGCCAGGGGCTGAGGAAACCGGGGGTCTGGGCACCCTGTCCAGGGGCGACGATTACGAGCACGGTTCAACCCTCTCTCGCCAGGCGCCCAGGGGCGGGTAGGCGACGGTAACGAAGAAAACCATCCGGGATTGTAAGGTCCCTACATTCGGCTCAACTCGGCTCCCCGGCGGCGGTGAGCCGGCCGAGGGCGAGCGCGATCCGCAGCGTGAACGCCGAACGTACGTCGGACGGGGCGTACCCCGTGACATCGGTCACACGTCGTAGCCGGTAGCGCACCGTGTTGGGGTGGACGAAGAGCATCCGGGCGGCGCCCTCCAGCGAGGAGGCCTGCTCCAGGTAGACGCTCAGCGTTTCCAGCAGCGCCGAGCCGGCTTCGTCCAGCGGTGTGTAGATCTCCTCCACCAGCTGGCGGCGGGCGGCCTGGTCGCCGGCCAGCGCCCGCTCGGGCAGCAGGTCGTCGGCCAGCACCGGGCGGGGGGCGTCCGGCCAGGCGGCGCAGGCGCGCAGGCCGGCCGCGGCGGCGTGCGCCGAGCGGGTCGCCGAGAGCAGGTCCGGCACGGTCGGGCCGACCACCACCGGGCCCGGCGCGAACTGGCCGATCAGCGCCCGGGCCGCGTGCACCGGCTCCTTGTCGCCGCCGACCACGACCACCAGGCGCTTGCCCAGCACCCCGGTCAGCACGTGCAGCTTGGCGTACCGGGCGGCCCGGCGGATCGCCTCGACCACCAGCTCGCTGTCACCGTCCGGGGCGCTGCCCATCACCACCCGGACCTGGCTCGGCTGGCCCCAGCCGAGCGCCGCGGCCCGGGACAGCACGCCCTCGTCCGCGTCGCCGGACAGCAGCGAGTTGACCACCAGCGCCTCCAGCCGGGCGTCCCAGGCGCCGCGCGCCTCGGCCGCCTGGGCGTACACCTGGGCGGTGGCGAAGGCGATCTCCCGGGCATAGACCAGCACGGACTCGCGCATGTCCGACTCGTCGCCGGGGGCGGCCACCTCCTCGATGGCCTCCTCCATCACCTCGATCGTGGTGCGGATCAGCTCGACGGTCTGGCGCAGCGTGATCGCCCTGGTCAGCTCGCGCGGGGCGGTGCCGAAGACGTCCGTGGAGATGGCCTGCGCGGCGTCCGGGTGGCGGTACCACTCGGTGAAGGCCGCGATGCCGGCCTGGGCGACCAGACCGATCCAGGACCGGTGCTCCGGCGGCATCCGCCGGTACCAGCCGAGCTGGTCGTCCATCCGCGCGATCGCGGCGCTGGCCAGCTTGCCCGAGGACTTCTCCAGCCGCTTGAGCGTCGCCGCCCGGCGCTCGGCCCGCTCGGCCGCGACTCTGCGCTCCTGCGCGGTCAGGCGGGGCGCCGCCCGGCCGGGGCGGTCGCGGCCGGCCCTGGGGGTCGGGCTCTTCCCGGTCGGCTCGGCTGTGGGACTCGGTTCGCTCTTGGAGTTCGCGGAAGCGGCTGGCACAAGGACAAGACTGCCTCACGCGAGTGACTGCTCGTGCACACCCCCCGGCGAACGCGACACGGTGGCACCGGTCACACCCGCTACGGTGGGGTCCGTGACCGACGCCGCCGCCCGCCCCCGCGCCGACCTGCGCCGCACCGTCGAGCGCTACCTCTCCACCCCGGCCGAGGGCGTCGAGACCCGACACGCGTTCTCCTTCTCCGGCCACTACGACCCGAAGAACACGCACTTCGGCGCGTTGCTCGCGTGCAACGAGGAGCTGCTCGCCCCGGGCGCGGGGTTCGAGGAGCACAAGCACCGGGACACCGAGATCCTCACCTGGGTGCTGGAGGGCGCGCTGGCGCACCGGGACTCCCAGGGGCACGGCGGGGTGGTCCGCCCCGGGATGATCCAGCACCTCGGCGCGGGCTCGGGCGTCACCCACACCGAACGCAACGTCGGCGGGGCCGCCGGCCCGGTCCGCTTCGTCCAGATGTGGCTCCAGCCGGACGTGTTCGACGCGCCCCCGGTGTACGGGCTGCGCAGGGTGGAACCGGCCGACGACGGGTTGACGCTGCTCGCCTCCGGCCTGGAACGCGACGCCGGGACGGACGCCCTGCGGCTGCGCCGGAGTGACGCCGCGCTCTGGCTGGCGACCGCGGGGCCGTGGCAGCCGCTGCCCCGACTGCCCGAGGCCGCCTGGCGGTACGCGCATCTGACGGCCGGTTCGCTCGGCTACCGGACGATCCCGGGGCCGAAGGGCGGCGGCCGTTCGATGGCCCCGGGCGACAGCGTGCGGATCACCGGCGACGCCTTCGCCGACCCGACGGCCGGCGAGACCGGCGCCGAACTCCTGCTCTGGGAGATGCACTCGCCGGTCTCGTACGGCTGACGGCGTCCTACCGGACCTCGGCCAGCACCGCGTCCGAGAAGGCCGGCCAGACCTCCGCGGCCCACGGGCCGAAGTCCCGGTCGGTGAGCGCGACGCAGGCCACGCCGGCCTCCGGGTCGACCCACAGGAAGGTGCCGGACTGGCCGAAGTGGCCGAAGGTGGCGGGCGAGTTGGCGGTGCCCGTCCAGTGCGGGGACTTGCCGTCGCGGATCTCGAAGCCGAGGCCCCAGTCGTTCGGGCGGCGGTGGCCGTAGCCGGGCAGGACGCCGCTGGTGCCCGGGAAGGCGACCTCGCCGGTGGCCTGCCGGACGGTGGACGGGTCCAGCAGCTTCGGGGACTGCAGTTCGGCGGCGAACCGGACCAGGTCCGCGACCGTGGACAGGCCGCCGGCGCCGGCCGGGGACTTGTGCGCCGTGTTGAGCAGCGTGTCGTGCATGCCCAGCGGCTCGAACACCGCCTCGGCGGCGTACCGGGAGAACTCGATCCCGGCGGCGTCGGACAGCGTCCGTGCCAGCGCGTCGAAGCCCGCGTTGGAGTACAGCCGGCGGTTGCCGGGCTCCGCGAACACCCGGTCCTCGTCGAAGCCCAGGCCGGAGGTGTGCGCGAGCAGGTGGCGGACGGTCGAGCCGGCCGGCCCGGCCGGGTCGTCCAGCTCGAAGACGCCCTCCTCGACCGCGACCAGCACCGCGTACGAGGTGAGCAGCTTGGTCACCGACGCCAGCGGGAACAGGTGCTGCTGCGGCCCGTACGTGCCCAGCACCGCGCCGTCCGCCCCCCGGACCACCGCCGCCGCGGCGTGGGGCACCGGCCAGTTCTCGATCATCCGCAAGCTCTCCATGCGCCCGACTCTAACGAAGGCCCGAAAACAGGTGGCGGGAGCACCCGGCTGAGAGGCTTGCTTGGAGTGCACTCCAACTCGATAGCGTCGTTGTCACCGCTCACCACAGGGGGTAACCGATCATGGCCACGCTCGCACCCGTTGAACTCGACCTGCAGAGCTGCGCCGAGGTCTTCCACCGTCCGGTCGGCGATCCGGACCGGACCCCGCGGCACCCGATCAGCGAGGTCGCCGCGGCCAGCGGACTCACCGCCCACACGCTGCGCTGGTACGAACGGATCGGCCTGCTCGACCCGGTCGACCGCTCCGCCAGCGGCCAGCGCCGCTACCGCGACGCCGACCTGCACCGGCTGGCCTTCCTGGGCCGGCTGCGGCTGACCGGCATGCCGATCGCCGACATGCTCCGCTACGTGGAGCTGGCCCGCCAGGGTGAGCGGACCTTCGAGGCGCGACGTCAGCTGCTGGTCGACCAGCGTGCGGAGGTCCGCCAGCGTGTCGCCGACCTCCAGGCCACTCTCGCCGTCCTCGACTACAAGATCGACCTGTACTCCGGCCGGATCGCCGCGTCCGAGGGACCGGCGGTCTGCCGCTACGAGTAGCCGCCACCAGCACGCCGTACGCAGAGGAAGAAGCAGAGCCAATGACCGTCCCCACCCTCCCCACCGTCCGACTCGGCGCCGACGGCCCGTCCGTGGGCGTCCAGGGCCTCGGCTGCATGGGCATGAGCGAGTTCTACGGCCCGACCGACCGTACCGAGGCGCTCGCCACCCTGGACGCCGCCCTGGAGGCCGGCGTCACCCTGTTCGACACCGCCGACGCCTACGGCTTCGGCCGCAACGAGGAGCTGATCGGCCCCTTCATCCGGGCCAACCGCGACAAGGTGGTGCTCGCCACCAAGTTCGCCCTCGAACGCAAGGAGGAGGACCCGTCCTACCGCGGCATCCGCAACGACCCGGCGTACATCCGGGCCGCCGCGGACGCCTCGCTGCGCCGCCTCGGCGTGGACGAGATCGACCTCTACTACATGCACCGCCGTGACCCGGCCGTGCCGCTGGCCGAATCGGTCGGCGCCATGGCCGAGCTGGTCCGGGCCGGCAAGGTGCGCCGGCTGGGCCTGTCCGAGGTGACCGGCGCCGAGCTGCGCGAGGCGCACGCGATCCACCCGATCGCCGCGCTGCAGTCCGAGTGGTCGGTGTTCGCCCGGGACGTCGAGCGCACGGCGGTGCCGGCCGCGGCCGAACTGGGCGTCGCCTTCGTGCCGTACTCGCCGCTCGGCCGGGGTTTCCTGACCGGCTCGTTCCAGGCCGCCGAGCAGCTCGCGGCCGACGACGTCCGGCGCACCCAGCCGCGCTTCACCGGCGCAAACGCGGCGGCCAACGCCGAACTCCTGGCGCCGCTGCGGGAGATCGCGACGGCCCGCGGGGTGACCCTCGCACAGGTCGCGCTGGCCTGGGTCCACCAGCGGGCGGAGGTGCACGGGCTGACCGTCGTGCCGATCCCCGGCACCCGCAAGCGCAGCCGGCTCGCCGAGAACACCGCGGCCGCCACGCTGCGGCTCACCGCCGGGGAACTGGCCCTGCTGGAGCCGGTGGCGGGCGAGGTGGCCGGGGACCGCTACCCGGACATGCGCCTCACCCAGGTCGGGCGGGAGTAGGTCCGGTGTCCGGTGGGGGGAGCGGCCGCCCGTGCCGCTCCCCCCACCACCGCCGGAACAGGGCCTGAACCGGGTGGGCGCCGCTCAGACCTCCCGGCCCAGCCAGGCGGCCAGCCGGGTGTGCACGTCGGCGTCCGGGGCGACCGGCCGCACCGCGGCGAACGGGACGGGGCCGCCGCGGTGTTCGGCCGACAGGACGGCTTCGGCGACGGCCAGCGCGGCGTGTGCCAGCGCGTCGTCCAAGGGCTGGTCGGAGCCGAGCGCGCGGGCGATGTCCCAGGTGTGGGCGACCGTCTCCATCAGGTAGCCGCCGACCGCGATCCGGCCGGGCACCACGCCCCAGGGCGCGTGGGTCGGGCGCTCCAGCGCGGCGTCGTCCGCCCAGGCCGCGGCGGCCCGGGCGCGGGCCCGGTCCAGCGCGCCCGGCCAGGCGTCGTCCGGCAGGTCCCCGGTGGCCGCGACGACGTCCTCGGCCCGGCCTCCCTCGCCCAGGTACGCGAATCGGTGGACGCCGCCGACCACGTGGCCCAGCAGCTGGCGCAGCGTGAACTCGGTGCACGGGGTGGGCCGGTCGAGGGCCTCCGGGGTGATCTCGGCGAACAGCTTCTCCAACTGGCCGAGGGCGAGCAGGTACTGCGGGCGGGCATCCTGGACGGAGGTCACGTGGAGTCAGCTCCCTGAGGTCGGGCGGGCTTTCGGTCTCGGACGGCAATCTCCCAGTAAAACCTGACAACCGCCGTCAGGATTGCTGGGATTCTGCTGCCATGAAGGCCGACCGCCTGCTCTCGATCCTGCTCCTGCTCCAGACCCGCGGCCGGGTGTCCGCCACCGAACTGGCCGAGCGCCTGGAGGTGTCCGTCCGCACCATCTACCGCGACGTGGAGTCGCTCTCCGCCGCCGGCGTGCCCGTGTTCACCGAACGCGGCCGGCACGGCGGCATCAGCCTGCTGCCCGGCTACCGCACCGACGTCACCGGCCTGACCGCGGACGAGGCCCGGGCCCTGTTCGTGCTCTCCGCCCAGGGCGCGCACAGCGACCTCGGGCTGGACGGCGCGCTCGGCTCGGCGCTGCGCAAGGTGATGGCCGCGCTGCCGGCCCCGCACCGCCCGGCCGCGGAGCGGGTCACCGAGCGCATCCTGGTCGACCCGGCCCGCTGGATGCAGAGCGGCCCGGCGGCCGGTGCCGCGGCCGGCCCGGAACTGGGCGAACTGCAGTACGCGGTGTTCGCCGACCGGCGGTTGCGGCTGCGCTACCGGCACAGCGGCACGCCCGCGCCGGTGGAGTACACCGTCGACCCGTACGGGCTGGTGAGCAAGGCCTCGGTCTGGTACCTGGTGGCCGATCTGCACGGTGAGCCCCGGCTGTTCCGGGCCGACCGGGTGCTGGCCGCCGAGACCACCGACGAGGCGGTGCGCCGCCGTCCCGGGGTGGGGCTCGGGGACGCCTGGGCGGTGCTGCGCGAGCAGGTGGAGCGGCTGCCGAAGGAACTGCCGGTCCGGGTGCGGGTGCGGCGCGGGCGGCTGGACATGTTCGTCCGCATCCACGGCGGTCGGGTCACCACGCCGCCACCGGAGGGGGGCGCCGGGCCGGCCGAGGAGTGGGTCGAGGTGGCGATGGTCTTCCCGGCGCCGGCGGCCGTCCGCTCGCTGCTCGCCTTCGGCGCGGACGTCGAGGTGCTGGGCCCGCCCGCGGCCCGCCGCGAGCTGGCCCGGGCGGCGGCGGACGCCCTGCGCCTCTACCAGGACTGAGGCGGGCCGGAGCCCCAGGGCTGCATCAGGAGCTCGGGGCGGGCCGGACGACGTCCTGGTAGTGGCCGAGCGAGATCGCCGCGAAGTTGTGCAGGCTGTCGGTGCCCTCGGTGAAGTAGCCGTTGTGGCCGACCGCGCGGGCCGAGGAGATCTGCTCGGCGCCGAAGCCGCTGCCGGTCGGGTCGGCGCCGTGGCCGAGTCCGCCGACCTCCAGGTAGGGGACGTTGCCGATCCAGTCGCTGGGGTTGCGGGTGGCCCAGACGTGCACGCCGGTGCCCAGCTCGCTGGTGCTCTGTACGCCCATGCCGGGGCTGCCGAACACCATCAGGTCGGTGACCCCGGAGACGTCGGAGGGCGAGGCGGCCGCGCGCGGGATCTCGGGGGCGGCGTTGCCGCAGACCACGGAGCCGTACGAGTGGCAGAGCAGGGCCGGGGGCGCGTCCGGCCGGGTGGTCTCCTTGAGCCCGGCGAGCAGCCGCTGCAGCCGGGGCGCGCCGACGTCGGCGAGCCGGGAGGTGACGGCGTCCGGGCCGAGGCCGGAGGGGGTGACGTAGCCGGTCCAGGCGATCACCGCGGTGCGGGTGTTCGGCGCCTGCTTCTGCTCTTCGGTGTACAGCGCGCGGGCCATGCCGGCGGGGGAGCGCAGCGGTTCGACGGTCTGGTCGAAGTGGCCGAGGTCGGCGTCCGAGCCGGGCACCAGGACGGAGATCCGCTCGGCGTCGGCGAGGTCGCCCCACACCTCGGAGACCAGGCCGCGGCCGCGCGGGTCGAAGGCGAGGACCTGGCGGTCGGGGGAGAGCAGGTGCTCGACGTCGTTGGCGCGGGAGACGGCCAGCTGGCGGGTGTCGGAGTCGAGCTTCGGGTCGGCGGCGCGGGCCCGGGCGTGGTCGCGCTCGGCGGTCAGCGCGATCTTGTTGGCGCGGTAGCGCAGGCCCAGCGGGGCGCCGTCGAAGTTGCCGACGACCAGCGGGTAGTCCTGGATCAGCCGGTCCAGCTCGGTGGGGGCGAGCGAGGCGAAGAACTCGGCGGCGGCGGCCGGGCTGGTGGTGGCCGGGTCGGGCAGGGTGCGGCCGAAGGTGTGGTCCTGGACCCAGGCGGCGCTGCCGGCCGGGGGCGTGGAGATCGCCAGCTGCTCGGTGGAGGCGGCCGCCTGGGCCGCCGCGGCGCCGGCGTCGGCGAGCACGGCACAACCCGCGAACGCCCCGATCAGTACCCGCTTCCAGCGTCGACGGTTGCGCACCGCACCAACTCCCTTGGGGCCCGTCACCGTTTCTCGGGCGGTGCCCGGAGGGTGCGACAAGACTGCTTGCTTCCCTGCGCAAGCCTAGGGTGCCCGGGGAGGTGACGCGCCCGCCCAAACTGTGGGATGGATCACATGAACCGGCGGTGTCGTTTCGGCGTCAGGGCGTGTCGTGCGCGTCGAACTCGCGCAGCATGCGCTTGGGTGCCGTCCGGCGCCAGGCCTCCACGACCAGGTCGCGCAGTTCCTCCGGGTCGACGCGGTCCAGCCGGACGCTCACCCAGCCGTGTCGTCCGACGTACGGGGCGCTGGAGAACACCTCGGGCTCGGCGGCCAGCAGTTCGGCCTGGTCCGCGGGGGAGGCCTTGACGGTGACCGCCAGGCCCCCGGGGGCGCCCATCGCGAAGATCCGGCCGCGCACCCGCAGGGTCTCGATGTCCCAGGTCGGTTCCTGCGCGGCCTCCGGCAGGGCGAGCGCCATCGCGCGGAACTCCTCGAACGTCACCATGGCGGCAGGTTAGAGCACGGCGCCGACAACGCGCCCCCGGTGCGCGCGAGGCGTACCGGGGGCGGGCGGGCCGGTCTGGCCGATGTGGCCGATGCGGCCGGTCAGCCCAGCGAGGCCCAGGCGTCGCAGGAGCGGTCGCCGGAGACCAGCCGGTCGGGGTGGCCGCTGCCGTCGGCGATCGAGATCCGGCGGTAGCTCTGGCCGCAGAACGCCCAGTACTCGCTCTGGCCGCCGACCCGTTGGCAGTCCGGGACGGGCAGGAAGCAGTCCACCCGGCTCAGGCCGTTCAGCGAGCCCCACTGGGAGATCTCACGGTCGGTGCGCTCGCGGACGTCGGTGTGCGCGGAGCCGTCGGCGATCGAGCAGAGCCGGTACTGCTGGCGGCCGCTGGTGGTGTGGAACACCCAGTACCAGCTCTTCCCGCCGACCCGCTGCTGGTCGGGCACCGGCAGCCAGCAGTCCACCTGGCCGACGCCGCTGAGCGAGCCCCAGGCGGTGAGGTCGCGGTCCGCGCGCTCCAGCGCGGTGGTGTAGCTGCCGCCGCCGCAGGTGATCGAGACGGCCCGGTACTGCTGGCGGCCGCTGGTGCTGTGGAACACCCAGTACCAGCTCTTCCCGCCCGGGTTCTGCAGGTCCGGCATCGGCAGGATGCAGTCGACCCGGCCGACGCCCTGCAGACAGGACCAGGTGTTCAGCCAGGTGTCGTCCTCGACCTTGCGGTCGGTGTGCGCGGAGCCGTCGGCCACCGAGATCAGCCGGCACCGGTCGCCGTGGAACGCCCAGTACTGGCTCTGACCGCCCCGGCGCTGCTGGTCCGGGACGGGGAGGAACTCGTCGCACGGGTACGCCTTCACCGGCTGCGGCTTGGGCTGCTGGCCGCCGCCCGGCTGCTGGGTCTGCCCGGTCTGCCCGCCCTGGCCGGTGGTCTGCCCGCCGCCCTGGGGGGTGAGCCGGCCGTCGCAGAGCGCCTTCAACACGCTGATGGACGGCATGAAGGCGTACACCGAGCCGGTGGTCTGCACGAACTGCTGGAAGCTCACCGGGGTGTGCCTGATCGTGCCGTCCTGGTCCCGGCTCTCGAAGTCGACGTCGGGGGCCTCCTGGGTGACCGGGTCCTTGCCGGGGACGGGCCGCGGCCCCGCGTGCCCGGGCGGGGTGGTGTCCGTCTGACGGTTGGGCGGGAAGTTCGGCTGGTCCATCCAGTCGGCCTGGATGAACTCGAACTGCCGCTGGATGTCGGCCTGGTAGCAGATGAACAGCAGGCCGCGCGGGTCGTCGGGGCCGCCCGGGCCCTCGGACGCCGGGTCGAACGGGGCCCCGTACGGCGTGCCGCGGCGCATGATCCGCCGGCCGTCGAGGTCCTTGGCGGCGAACGGCTCCTTGTCCGGGCTCTCCTGCAGGGCGGCGCGCGGGCTGGTCTTGCGCAGGTGTGACCAGAGCGGGGTGACCAGGCCCTCCAGATCGTCCCGGAAGTCGAAGTCGTTGTCCGAGGCCGCGCTCGGGTTGTTCGGGACGTCCCGGTCCTGGTGCTTGCAGACCGGGGCGCCGGAGCGCCAGCGGCCGACCATCCGGGCGGCCAGCCACTCGGTGGTGGCGCTGTCCGGGACGGCCTTGGCCTGCTTGAGCTCCCGCAGCTTGATCGAGACCTGCGACCACCAGCCGGGGACGTCCTGGGCGAGCCGGCGGATCACCTGGAAGGAGCCGTTGCGCGACCAGACCGGGTACTGGTCCTTCGGGAAGCTGAACGGGTCGTTGTCCTCGCCGCAGACGAACTCGCCGGGCGGGATGAGCCGGGTGCCGGGGTGGCCGTCCAGCTCCTCCGGCCTGGCCGGGGCGGGCCGGTCGAAGTCCCTGATGCCGGGCTCGCTGATGCCGTCCTTGAAGCCGAAGTGCTCCTTGCCGCGGCGGCTGCCCAGCAGGGTCTGGGCGTTCTGCTGGTAGACGATCAGGACGCGCTGCTCGGCGGCCGCGATGCGCTGGGCCTCGATGGCCGCCTGGAGGTCCTTCTCGCTGTCCGCCGAGAGCTTCAGCACGGCGTGGATCGGCTGGTTCTTGCCGTTGCCGAAGAGCCAGTTCTCCGGGGAGTTGTCGCCGGTGTCACCGAGCGCGCCGGCCCGCTTGGCCGAGCCCTCCTTGAACGCCTCCAGGCCGCTGCCGATCGGCGGGGGCGTCACGAACGGGTCGGTGGTGGAGAGCGCGCGCAGGCCCTCGTAGGTGAAGCTGACGCCCAGCCAGGTGGCCTTGAGCGTCTTCGGGTCGTCGCCGCCCGAGGACTTGCGGGCCTCGCTGAACGCCTCGTTGAAGGTGGCGACCTCGCGGGTGGTGGCGATCTGCGGGACCAGTTGGCGCAGCCATTCGCGGGCCCGGCCCGCATCCTCGAACTTGAGGAACAGGACGCTGACGTTGTCCTTCTTGAAGCCGGCGAGGATGTCGCCCTGGATCTCGTCACTCTCGCGCAGTCTCAGATCCGGTGCCATGGGTGGGTTCCTTTCTGGGTGGGGGGTGGTCAGGCCGAGGAGCTGAGCTGGATCCATCTCGCGATGCTGGGTACGCCCTGGTCGTTGAGCAGGAAGAGCATGTACCAGCCGGGCGGCGCGGCCTTGGCGTCCGGCGGGGCCTGGAGCTGGAGCCGGTTGCCGGCCCGGCTGGTGATCCGCAGGTCGAGGTGGCGCTGACTGGTGTTGACCGAGTGGGTGGAGGTGGTCGGCGACAGCAGGACGGCCTTGACGGCCTGGCCCGGGGTGGTGCTGGTGACCGTGAAGGTCTTGTCGTAACCGACCGGCGAGGTGGGCGGGTTGTCCAGCGCGGGCCGGTCGCCCTGGTGCAGGTAGGCGGGCTCGTAGATCTCGATGGTGCCGTTCATGGTGACCGGGCCCGTGGTGCCGGGGACTCCGCTCACCGTGCCGTTGACGTCCGTGTTGTTGGCCAGCTGCTGGAGTTCGTCGCCGGTCACCATGACGCGTCCGTCCGGCAGGACCACCGCGTTGGAGTGGTAGCCGCGCGGGAGCCGCTGGACCGGGCCGAGCTTCCAGTTGCCCTGGTCGTCGCGCAGTTCGACCTGGCGGTACTTGAGGTCGGCGTTGGGGTTGTACGGGCCGTTGCCGTAGTCGCGGATGTCGTACGCGCCGTTGACGGTCATCAGCCGGCCGTTGGGCAGCAGGAGGGTGTCGTCCTGGGTGCGGCCGAAGGCGCGGGACTTCTCGGCGGTCCAACTGCCGTTGGAGAAGCGCAGGGTGCTCGGGTTGTCGCGGTCGCCGCCGAGGACCAGGGTGGAGTCCGGGCCGTTGACGCCGCCGGGCAGCATCACGGCGGAGCCGTAGTTGCGCTTGCGGCCGTCCGGGCGGGCCGTCAGGTCGCTGCGGGACTCGGCGACGGGGTCGAACTTCCACTGCTCGTTGGGCTGGCGGCCGAAGCCGTAGACGTTGCCGTCGTTGAGCGAGAACAGGTGCGGGTAGTCGGTGGTGAACGGGCCGTCCGCCTTGAACCGGTCCACCGGGGTGTTCCTCGGGGTGTCGTTCTTGCCCTGGGGGACGGGCGAGCCCTTGGCGGGGAAGCGCTCGACCACCGGGGTCGGGGTGCCGTAGCCGAGTTCGGACTGGCCGGACATGATCAGCTGCCGGCCGTCGGCGCCGGTCACCACCGAGGGGTACCAGCGGCCGACCGACATGTCGGGGTTGCGGGTCCAGGTCTCGGTCCACGGGTCGAAGATCAGCGAGAGCTTGGCGCCGGTGCCGCCGTTGCCGCCCAGGTTGCCGCCGAAGACGCCGAGCATGCCGTTGGGCAGGAAGGAGTGGCCGGAGCAGAAGAACGGTACCGGGCGGGGCTCGTTGAGGCCGTCCGGCATGTCGGCGACCGGCGGGGTGACCTGCTTGAAGGCGTCCTTGCCGGTGCCCTTGGCCGGGTCCCAGAGGAAGGCCCGGCCGGCGTTCTCCTTGCCGGTGGTCTGGGTGGGGGCGGGCTCCTTCTCCGGGTTGGTCTCGATCCGCTCGAAGGAGAACAGCAGCACCTTGCCGGTGGGCAGCAGCGCGACGTGGTCGCCGAAGTCGGGGGAGGGGAAGTACTCCTTGAACGACCCGAAGACCTTCGGGTCGAAGGCGGCGTTGGTGCTGGACTGGGAGGCCGTCAGCGCGTTGTACCGGTTGGTGCGGGTGGTCTGCGGGTAGTCGCCGATGCCGCGGATGGCGGCGCGGGCCCGGGCGTGCTCCTCGGCGTGCTCGGCGCCGAGCGCGGCGACCTCGTCGTCCCGCATCTCGGCCATCACCCGGGGTGAGGCGATGTGCGGGGCGAGGTCGTTCTGCCCGGGGGTGGCCGGCCCGCCGTGGGCGGCGACCGGCCCGACGGCGCCGAGCAGGGTGCCGGTGGTCACCGCGCAGACCACGGCGGTGGCCGACAGCCGGCGGCGGGCCCGGGGCCGGGGCTGTGGGCATGCTGGGGACGGGGACATGGAACTCCTCGGAGAAGGGGTGTGCGGGGAGGAGCGGCGAATGCGGACGGACGGGCCGTGGGCGGGCGCGGTCCAGCGATGGTCGCCGTCCGTCACAGGACATCACAGTGCGTATCGGTTCGCATGCGGATGCATCCGGGTGTGGACCACCCGCGCCGAACCGTCGGCGGAACGGTCGAAGGGGCGCGGACCGGTCGGTCCGCGCCCCTTTCGTGCCTCACCCTCCGGTGCAGGTCACACCATGCCCAGCGCGTACGCGGCGAACAGCGCCGCGCCCGCCGCGGCCAGCGCCTTCCCGGCCCGGGAGAAGGCCGTCCAGGGCCCGTCGAACCGCCGGGTGAACCACCCGATCGCCACCAGCACGGCTCCGAACAGCGGAAGCAGCGCCACCCGGGCGGCCACCCAGCCGACCGAGTCCGGCGCGGTGGTCAGCCCCGGCAGGGCGCCCAGGCCGGCCGCGCCGGGCACCGCCACCGCGAGCATCGCGCTCTGGTGCCAGCAGAAGATCGTCATCGCCGAGAGGTTGACCACCACCACCGGCAGCCACAGCAGCGGACGGCGGGTCAGCAGGCGGCCCAGCCGCTCCCGCAGCAGCACCGCGGCGCCGCACTGCGTCGCCGCCAGGGCCAGCACCAGCAGGGACGGCGGGTGCGAGTTGGTCCGCTCGACCCCGGGCACCCCGACCATGCTGGCCGGGTAGTGGAACACCACCAGCAGGGTGGCGAACAGCGCGCCGCCGCCGAGCAGCAGCACCCGGGCGGTCGGGCGGCCGAGTCGGCCCTGCGCCCACAGCACGCCCAGCTGGTAGCCGAACAGCCAGCCCGGCAGGATGTTCAGCAGCCCGACCCAGGACGGCATCGCCTCCGCCCACGGCCCGTACCGCAGCAGGTCGACCGTGGCGACGGCGGCCACCAGGGCGCCCGCCGACCAGCCGCCCAGCCGGCGCCCGGCCGCCACGCAGAGCGGGGTGAGCGCGGTCAGCCCCAGGTAGACCGCGATGTACCAGAGCGGCTGCACCACCAGCGTCGCGCCGGTCCGCACGGTGTCCGAGGGGACGCCGAGCGCGGGCAGCAGTGCGATCAGCAGCGCCCAGACGGCCGTCACCCCCAGCACCGGGCGCAGCAGCCGCACCGTCCGGCCGCGCATCCACCCCGGGTACGTCACGCCCTTGGCCCGGGCGCGTTCCAGCGACTGGACCGAGGAGTGGCCGCCGACCAGGAAGAACACCCCGAGCATCTGCAGCACCCAGCTGATCGGGGCGAGGCCGCCGAGCGCGGAGAGCGGGCTGGCGTTGTGCAGGGCGCCGTCGGCGGAGAGCGTGAAGCCGCCGAGCAGCCAGTGCCCGACTGGTACGGCGAGCAGGGCGAGGGCGCGCAGCCCGTCCAGGGCGCGGTCGCGGGTCTCGGGGGTGCGCGCGTCGACCTGGCGGGCGGCGCTGCGCAGGGCGGTGAGCGGGTGGGCCATGGTGGTGCTCCTTTCGGTGGCGGGCGGCTAGCGGTCAGCGGCCGAGCGCGACGGCGGCGAAGGCGGCGAGGGAGGCGGTGCCGGGGGCGAAGTAGCCGGCGTGGCCCGCGGATCCGGTGGCGGGCAGCGGGCGGGCGCCGAAGCCGGGGGCGGTCGGGTCGGCGCCGTGGCCCAGGCCGAGCACCGAGACGTAGGGGACCCGGCCGATCCAGTCGGAGTCGTTGCGGGCGGTGGCCCAGAGCGGGACGCGCGGGTCGAGGTCGGCGGCCGAGCCGACGCCCATCCCCGGCGAGCCGAGGACGACCACGCCGGAGGCCTGGTCGGGGCCGGGGCGGGCCAGGCCGCAGACCACCGAGCCGTAGCTGTGGCAGAACACCGTGGCCGGGGCCTGCGGGCGGGTGCTGACGGCGAGTCCGTCGAGCAGCCGGGTGAGCCGCTCGGCCCCGGCCCGGGCCAGGTCCTCGGTGGCGGCGTCCAGGCCGATCCCGAGCGGGGTGGTGTAGCCGGTCCAGGCGATCACGGCGGTCTGCCGGTCGGTGGCCTGGTAGAGCGAGCGGGCCATGCCGGCGGGGGTGCCGTACGGGCTGGAGGCGCGGTCGAAGTTGTGCAGGTCGATGTCGGAGCCGGGGACGACGACGGCGGTGCGGCGGGCGGTGGCGAGGTCGCCGAACACCTCGGCGATCTGGCCGCGGCCGCGCGGGTCGAAGGCGAGGATCTGGCGGCCACCGTCCAGCAGGGTGCGGTAGCGCTCGGCGCGGTCGCGGGCGGCCTCGTGGTCCTGTGGGGTGAGCGCCGGGTCGGTGGCCCGGGCGAGTTCGCGGCCGCGTTCGGCGGTGAGGGCCAGGGTGTTGGCCCGGTACCGGAGCCGGACCGGGGCGCCGTCCAGGTTGCCGACCACCAGCGGGTGCCGGACGGCCAGCGCGTCCTGCTGAGCGGGCGTCAGCCGGGCGAAGAAGGCCGCGACCTCGGCCGGGGTGGTGGTGGCCGGGTCGGGCGGGTGGACGCCGAGCGCGGTGTCGGCCACCCAGGCGGCGCTGCCCGGCGGCGGGCCGGTGACGGCCTGCTGGGCGTCCGCGGAGAAGCCGCCGAGGCCGAGCACCGCGGCGAGGACCACCCCACTGGCCGCGATCGCTCTCCTGACCCGAAACTTCCCCATGTCCGGCCCCTCCCTTGTCCGTTCGACTTCGACGGAGAGGAAGGTAGAAATGCGACGGCCCCGCGGACGTCACACCGCGGGGCCAACTCCCGGGTGCTACCGGGGTATTACTGGGGGTGCAGCACGGGGTACTGCAGGGGGTGCGGCGCGGAGGCAGGCGCGGAGAGCGACGCGGAATGCGGCGCGGAGCACGGCGCCGGGGCGGGCCGCGGGCCTCACTGGCCCGGGGTCACCAGGCCCGACTCGTAGGCGAGGACGACGGCCTGGGCCCGGTCGCGCAGGTCGAGCTTGGCGAGGATGCGCCCGATGTGGGTCTTGACGGTCTGTTCGGCCAGCACCAGCCGGGCCGCGATCTCCTGGTTGGACAGGCCACGGGCGATCAGCTCCAGCACCTCGGTCTCGCGCGGGGTCAGGCCGTTGAGCCGCAGCTTCGGGTCGCGCCGCCGGGCCGGCCGGTTGCGGGCGAAGTCCTCGATCAGCCGGCGGGTCACCGAGGGGGCGAGCAGCGCCTCGCCGGCCGCGACCACCCGGACCGCGGATATCAGGTCGGCGGGCGGGGCGTCCTTGAGCAGGAAGCCGCTGGCCCCGGCGCGCAGCGCCTCGTACACGTAGTCGTCCACGTCGAAGGTGGTCAGCATCATCACCTTGGGCCGGTGCGCGCCGGGCACGGCCGGGTCGAGCAGTCGGCGGGCCGCCTCCAGGCCGTCCATGACGGGCATGCGGACGTCCATCAGCACCAGGTCCGGGTGGGTGCGGCCGCTCACCTCCAGGGCCTGCGCGCCGTCCGCCGCGTCCCCCACCACGTCGATGTCGCTCTGGGCGTTGAGCAGGGCGGCGAAGCCGGCCCGCACCATGGCCTGGTCGTCGACGATGATCACGCGGATGGTCATGCGGGTTTCTCCCGGGGGGTTTCGAGGGGCAGGACGGCGGCCACCTTGTAGCCGCCGTCGGGCATCGGGCCGGTCTCCAGCCTGCCACCGACCAGCCGGGCGCGTTCCCGCATTCCGATCAGTCCCTGCCCGGTGCCCTCCATGGAGGCCTCCAACGACTCGGTGTGCTTCGGCGGCGGCGTGTTCACCACGGTCAGCAGCAGGGTGGGGCCCTCGTCGACCAGGCAGACCCGGACCTTCGAACCGGGCGCGTGGCGCACCACGTTGGCCAGCGCCTCCTGCACGATCCGGTAGGCGGAGAGGCCGACCGCCTGCGGCACCGCCTCGGCCAGCCCCGGATCCACGGTCAGCTCGGCCGGGACCCCGGCCCGTCCCACCGTCTCGATCAGCTGGGGCAGTTGCGCGATCCCGGGCTGCGGCACCTTCTCGGCGGCGGACTCCTCGCTGCGCAGCACGCCCAGCAGCCGGCGCATCTCGGCCAGCGACTCGCGCGCGGTGCCGGCGATGGCGGTGAACTCCTCGGTGGCCTCGGCCGGTACGCCGGTGATCCGGTACGGCGCGCTGGCCGCCTGAACGGCGATCACCGACATGTGGTGGGCCACCACGTCGTGCAGCTCCCGCGCGATCCGGGCACGCTCCTCCAGCAGGGTGCGCCGCTCGCGTTCGGCCTCGCTGATGTGCTCCTGTTCGGCGAGCAGCCGGCGGGCCTCGGTGCGGTCCTGGACGGCCCAGCCCAGCAGCAGGGCGGCGCCGCCGAGGGCGACCAGCAGCATGGTGGTGCCGTCGTCGGCGTGCGGGAAGCCGAGCGTGGTGGCGAGGAGGGTGAGCAGGATCGTGGCGATCCAGACCGAGATCAGGGTGGCCCGGCTCTCCCGCAGCGCGAGCGCGATCAGCAGGAAGACGTACGCCAGGATCATCGGCGCCGTCCACGGCCAGGTGCCGCCGTGCTGGTCGTACCGGGCGGTGATGGAGGCCGTGGTGACCAGGGCGGCCGCGCTGATCCACCAGGCGGCCAGCGGCCGGGTGATGGCGAGCAGCAGCGGCGCGGTCTGGGCGATGGTGAGCGCACCGGCGATCGGCAGGGCGACGTTGTAGTAGCCGACCAGGGCGGCGATCCCGGTGGGGATCAGCGACGCCTGCATGATCAGCGCCACGACGTACGGCAGCCGCCGCAGCCAGGCCCGGGGGGAGTCCCCGAGCAGCGGGGCGTGCCCGCCGGTCGGGGTGGTGAGGTGGAGCCGGAGCGAGCGGAGCAGCCGGACGGTCTGCGCGCGGACTTCGGCCTTGCTGATCGTGTTCATCGCGGGCCAGCCTAGGAGGGTGGTGTCCGCCCGTCGTCGCACTGGGGTCGAACATCGGGGGTGCTACCGGGGTAGGGGGTGATACCCGGGTAGTACTGCGGGCGGCACTGGTCCGGACCCTCCTGGGGTCCTGCCCGGGGCCCGGTTCCGGACCTACTGCGGCCCCTGCTGCGGGCCGGTGCGCCAGTGGCCGGACAGGGCCGGGCCGAGCTGGTCGAAGTGGCGCTCGATGACGGCGACCATGCCCTCGGGCCCGGCGGGCTCCTGCTCGGGGGTCCAGGACAGGTGGGCGGCGCGCAGCACGCTGCCGAAGACGGCGGCGAGCACGGTGGGGCGCAGGTCCCTGGCCGGGTCGAGGCCCTCGCGCTCGGCGAGCACCTGGACGACCACCCGCTCCTGCTCGGTGACCCGGCGCAGGTGGGTGGCGAGCAGGGTGGGGGTCTCCTCGATCATCCGCATCAGTTCGAGGGCGGTGGTGATCGAGCCTGGGCCGGAGCGGTGCTCGGCGCCGAGTTCGAGCCAGGACTGGACGATCGCGGCGCGCAGCGCCTGGAGCGGGGACTCGTGGGCCGGGCGGCGGCGCAGGCACGCGATGAAGTGGTCCTCGGCCTCGGCCATCACGGCGAGCGCGACCTCGTCCTTGTTGGCGAAGTAGCGGAAGAAGGTGCGCTGGGAGACCTCGACGGCGGAGGCGATCTCGTCGACGGTGGTGCGGGCGAAGCCCTGGCGGAGGAAGAGCACGTGGGCGGCCTGGACGAGGGCGTCCCGGGTCTGCTGCTTCTTGCGCTCGCGCAGCCCGGGCAGCCGTTCGGCGGTGACCGGGGCGGCGGTGGGGGTGGGGGTGCGAGCGGCCATGGTGGGGCCTTCCGGGCGCGTGCGGGCGGGGTGGGAGCACAACCTTAGCGTTCTGACAAATGTCAGCCAGGGCCAGAAGTCAGTGTTTGCCGAATGTCAGACGCTGACATAATCTGCCGGAAGTGGCGCTCGCCGGCCGGGCACTCGTGGGGACGGGTGGGCCGCGGCGCCACTCCCACGTTTCGTTCTCTGTCACGCCCCCGGAGGGCCCCAGATGAGCCAGTCCGTCGTCAAGAACGCCAAGGCGGACGTCCCGCCGCAGCGCACGCCACCGGGCGGGGGAGGGCTCAAGGGGCACCCCTGGCTGACCCTGCTGACCGTCGCGGTCGGCGTCATGATGGTCGCCCTGGACGGCACGATCGTCGCCATCGCCAACCCGGTCATCCAGGCGGACCTGAAGGCGGCGCCCTCCGAGATCCAGTGGGTGACCAGCGGCTACCTGCTGGCCCTGGCGGTCTTCCTGATCACGGCCGGCAAGATCGGCGACCGGTTCGGGCACAAGAACACCTTCCTGGTCGGCGCCGTCGGCTTCGCCGCCACCTCGGCCGCGATCGGCTTCGCCGGCAACATCCAGACCGTGATCGCCTTCCGGGTGCTCCAGGGCCTGTTCGGCGCGCTGCTCCAGCCGGCCGCGCTCGGCCTGCTGCGCGGCGCCTTCCCGGCCGAGAAGCTCAACATGGCGATCGGCATCTGGGGCGGCGTGATCGGCGCGTCCACCGCGGCCGGCCCGATCGTCGGCGGCCTGCTGGTCGAGCACGTCAACTGGGAGTCGGTCTTCTTCATCAACATCCCGGTCGGCCTGATCGCGCTCGGCCTGGGCCTGTGGATCCTCAAGGACGTCCGGGCCGAGAAGGCCGCCAAGTCCTTCGACGTGCCCGGCATCGTGCTGCTCTCGGTGGCGATGTTCGCGCTGGTCTTCGGCATCATCAAGGCCCCCGAGTGGGGCTGGGGCGACGCCCGCACGCTGCTGTTCCTGGGCGGCGCGGTGGTCCTGATGGTGCTCTTCGCGTTCTGGCAGGCCCGGGCGAAGGAGCCGCTGATCCCGCTCAGCCTGTTCCGTTCGGTGCCGCTGTCGGCGGGCACCCTGCTGATGGTGCTGATGGCCTTCGCGTTCTTCGGCGCGATCTTCTTCGTGACCTTCTACCTGCAGAACGTGCACGGGATGTCGCCGGTTTCGGCCGGCGTCCACCTGCTGCCGATGACCGGCATGATGATCGTCGGCTCGCCGGTGGCGGGCATCGCGATCGGCAAGCTCGGCCCGCGGATCCCGATCGTGGCCGGCATGCTGATCACCACCGCCGCGATGTTCGGCATGTCCACCCTGGACGCGGGCTCCGGCACCGGCGTGATGTCGCTCTGGTTCATCCTGATGGGCCTGGGCATCAGCCCGGTCATGGTCGGCGCCACCGAGGTGATCGTCGGCAACGCCCCGCTGGAGCTGTCCGGGGTGGCCGGCGGCCTGCAGCAGGCCGCGATGCAGGTCGGCGGCAGCCTCGGCACCGCGGTGCTCGGCGCGCTGATGGCCGCCAAGGTCACCGACGTGCTGCCCGGCAACTGGGCCAAGGCCGGCCTGCCGCCGGTCCAGGGCGCGGACGCGGAGGGCCTCAAGCAGGCCGCGCAGCTCGGCATCGCCCCGCCGGCCCCGGCCGGCACCCCGCAGCAGGCGGTGGACGCGATGGCCGGTGCCGTGCACGACTCCTTCGTCAGCGGCATGTCGCTCGCCTTCGCGGTCGCCGCCGTGGTGGCCTTCGCCGCCGCCGTGCTCGGCCTGCTCACCCGCCGCGGCGCCGTCGACGCGGGCCCGGCCGTCCACATCTGATCCCCGCCCACACCAGCGGCCCCGGACTCGGCGGAGTCCGGGGCCGCCGTGCGTCCTCGTCCGCCGCCCGGGGTCAGACCCGAGCCAGGGCGACCAGCGGAATCGTCCGGCCGGCCCCGGCGCGGTAGTCGGCGAACAGCGGCGCGGTGGCGATCTGACGGGCCCACAGCGCCTCGTGGTCTTCCGGCGCGACCGGGGCGGCCAGCGCGGGGTAGCGGTCGGTGCCGACCTCGACGGTGACCTCGGGGTGGGCCAGCAGGTTGCGGTACCAGAGCGGGTCCTTCGGGCTGCCGCCGTTGCTGGCGAAGACCACCAGCCGCTCGCCGTCCGGCAGGTAGACCAGCGGCGTGGTGCGCGGCTCGCCGCTGCGGGCGCCGCGGACGGTGAGCAGCAGCACCGGCCGGCCGGTGAGCTCGCCGCCGACGACACCGCCGTTCGCCCGGAACTCGGCGATCACCTCTCGGTTGAACTCGGTTCCGCCGTCGGTGGGTTCGGGGTGCCCTCGACCGGGGTTCCCGGGTGCGATCTCGTTCGTCATGGGGACGAGACTAGGGCTTGACACCGCTGTGCGGGCCGAGGCACAGGGGTGGGAACGCCGAAGGACCGGGCCTCCGTGCGGAGGCCCGGCCCTTCAGGGTCCAGCGGGTGATCAGGCGTCGCCGCCGGCGGCACCCGGGTCGGCCGCGGTCACGTCGAGCAGCTGGTAGCGGTCGATCGCGTCCTTCAGCGCGCTGCGGTCGACCTTGCCCTGCTTGGCGAGCTCGGTGAGCACCCCCAGGACGACCGACTGCGCGTCGATGTGGAAGAAGCGACGGGCCGCACCGCGGGTGTCGGCGAAGCCGAAGCCGTCGGCGCCCAGCGACTGGTACTGGCCCGGCACCCAGCGGGCGATCTGGTCCGGCACCGCGCGCATCCAGTCGGACACGGCGACGACCGGGCCCTCGGCGCCCTGGAGCTTCTGGGTGACGTACGGCACGCGCTGCTGCTCCTCGGGGTGCAGCAGGTTGAACTCCTCGGCCTCCACCGCGTCGCGGCGCAGCTCGTTCCAGGAGGTCGCGGACCAGACGTCGGCCTTGACGTTCCACTCCTCGGCGAGGATGCGCTGGGCCTCCAGGGCCCACGGCACGGCCACGCCGGAGGCGAGGATCTGGGCCGGGATCTGGCCGGCGGTGCCCGGCGCGTACCGGTGCAGACCCTTGAGGATGCCCTCGACGTCGACGTTCTCGGGCTCGGCCGGCATCTTGATCGGCTCGTTGTAGACGGTCATGTAGTAGAACACGTCTTCACCGTGCGGGTACTGCTCGCTGGAGCCGTACATCCGCCGCAGACCGTCCTGGACGATGTGCGCGATCTCGAAGCCGTACGCCGGGTCGTACGCGACGACGCCGGGGTTGGTCGAGGCCAGCAGGTGCGAGTGGCCGTCGGCGTGCTGCAGGCCCTCACCGGTCAGCGTGGTGCGGCCGGCGGTGGCGCCGATCACGAAGCCGCGGGCCAGCTGGTCGGCCATCTGCCAGAACTGGTCGCCGGTGCGCTGGAACCCGAACATCGAGTAGAAGACGTACACCGGGATCAGCGGCTCGCCGTGGGTGGCGTAGGACGAGCCGGCGGCGATCAGCGAGGCGGTGCAGCCGGCCTCGGAGATGCCGTCGTGCAGCATCTGCCCGGTCGGCGACTCCTTGTAGGCCAGCAGCAGATCGCGGTCGACCGACTCGTAGGTCTGGCCGAGCGGGTTGTAGATCTTCGCCGACGGGAACAGCGAGTCCATGCCGAAGGTGCGGTACTCGTCGGGCGCGATCGGCACGAAGCGGTTGCCGATGCCCTTGTCCCGCATGAGGTCCTTGAGCACCCGGACGAACGCCATGGTGGTGGCGATGGTCTGGTTGCCGGACCCCTTCTTGACCGCCTTGTACGCGTCGTCGCCGGGCAGTTCCAGCTGACGCGGGCGCACCTTGCGGGTCGGCACGTAGCCGCCCAGCTCGCTGCGGCGGTCGTGCATGTACTGGATCTCTTCGGAGTCGCGGCCCGGGTGGTAGTAGGGCGGGTAGCCCTCGTCGAGCTGCTTGTCCGTGATCGGCAGGTGCAGCCGGTCGCGGAAGCGCTTCAGGTCCTCGACCGTCAGCTTCTTCATCTGGTGGGTGGCGTTGCGGCCCTCGAAGTTGGGGCCGAGCGTCCAGCCCTTGACCGTCTGGGCCAGGATGACCGTCGGCTGGCCCTGGTGCTCGCGGGCCGCCTTGAACGCCGCGTAGATCTTCTTGTGGTCGTGACCGCCGCGACCCAGGTGCTGGATCTGCTGGTCGGTCATGCTCTCGACCATCTTGCGCAGGCGCAGGTCGCTGCCGAAGAAGTGCTCGCGGATGTACTGGCCGGTCTCGGTGGCGTAGGTCTGGAACTGGCCGTCCACCGTGGTGTTCAGCTTGTTGACCAGGACGCCGTCGCGGTCCTGCGCGAGCAGCGGGTCCCAGCTGCGGTCCCAGACCAGCTTGATCACGTTCCAGCCGGCGCCCCGGAACTGGGACTCCAGCTCCTGGATGATCTTGCCGTTGCCGCGGACCGGGCCGTCCAGGCGCTGCAGGTTGCAGTTGACCACGAAGGTCAGGTTGTCCAGGCCCTCACGGGCGGCCAGCGACAGCTGGCCCAGCGACTCCGGCTCGTCCATCTCGCCGTCGCCGAGGAAGGCGTAGACGTGCGAGTCGGAGGTGTCCTTGATCCCGCGGTGCTCCAGATAGCGGTTCATCCGGGCCTGGTAGATCGCGCCGAGCGGGCCGAGGCCCATCGAGACGGTCGGGAACTCCCAGAAGTCCGGCATCAGCCGCGGGTGCGGGTAGCTGGACAGGCCGTACGGGGCCTTCGACTTCTCCTGGCGGAACGCGTCGAGCTGCCGCTCGGACAGTCGGTCCAGCAGGAACGCGCGCGCGTAGATGCCGGGGGAGGCATGGCCCTGGAAGAAGATCTGGTCGCCGGACTCGCCCTCGGCGTCCTTGCCGCGGAAGAAGTAGTTGAAGCCGACGTCGTACAGCGACGCGGAGGAGGCGAAGGTGGCGATGTGGCCGCCCACGCCGATGCCCGGGCGCTGCGCCCGGGAAACCATGACGGCCGCGTTCCAACGGGTCGCGTTGAGGATCTTCCGCTCGATCTCCTCGTTGCCGGGGAAGAACGGCTCGTCCTTGGTCGCGATGGTGTTGACGTAGTCCGTGCTGCGCATCTCGGGCACGGCGACACGCTTCTCGCGGGCGCGCTCGATCAGGCGGAGCATCAGGTAGCGGGCACGCTCGCGCCCCCGCTCGTCGATGGCCGCGTCAAGCGACTCCAGCCATTCCGCGGTCTCCTCGGGATCGAAGTCCGGGACCTGACTCGGAAGGCCGCCAATGATGATCGGGTTGCGATCGGATCCGGAAGCCACGCTGTTCCTTCACTGTCGGTCGAAACTGAGGTGTGTCGCGCCGCCTCCATCGTGCTACCGCGCTCGGAGATCCGTCATCTCTACCGATCGGTAACCGTTCCGCCTGGTGGGCGGGACGGTCTGGTGGTGCGCGGTCCGGGCGTCTTCGCCCGCCCCGCACACCCCCGGGTGTTACGAACAGAGGTGGTCCGACCTGGTTTCCCGTCCGCCCGATGGCGGGCGGCCGGGGTGAGGGCCAACAGGAGACTCTACGCCCGCGTACGCGCGGACCCGAATGCCGTTCGCATCTCGGGCACGCGTACGGCCTGTGGGCCGGGACCACCCGAAGCATCGTTGTCCTACACAGAGAAGGGCAAATCGGTGTGATTCCCGACACGTCCGGACGGCGTGTCCCGGTGCGACACGTCAACCTTTGGGGGGGATCGGGGGTCGGGTACTTGCGCGAACCGCCGCGCCCGTGTGGACTACGGCCACAGCCTCGGCATGGACGCCGAGCCGAATACTGGAGGTTATTCCCGTGAGCGCGACCGCGGACCCCGCGGACAAGTCCAACCCGGCGGCCCGTCTCGGCTTCGAAGAGGGCCAGATCATTCAGGAGCTGGGGTACGACGACGACACTGACCAGGAGCTCCGCGACGGCATCGAGGAGCTCACCGGGACGGATCTCGTCGACGAGGACTACGACGACGTCGCCGACGCCGTCCTGCTGTGGCACCGCGACGACGACGGGGACCTCACCGACTCCCTCGTCGACGCCCTGGAGTACCTGGCCGAGGGTGGTCTGATCTGGCTGCTGACGCCCAAGACCGGGCGCGACGGCCACATCGAGGCGTCCGAGATCGCGGATGCGGCCCGCACCGCGGGCCTCTCCCAGACCAGCTCGATCGCGGTCGCCAAGGACTGGGCGGCCACCCGGCTCGCGACCAAGTCCACGGCCAAGCCGGGCGGCAAGCGCTGAGCGGATTCTGAAGCCCCGGACCGGGCCCCGCCGGAGGATCCTCCGGCGGGGCCCGGTCGTTTCCGGCGTGCGGGGCCCGGTCGTTTCCGGCGTGCGGTGCCGGGTGCGGACGCGTTCGCCCAGGGCGAAAGGGATGGAGCGCGGAAGCCCGGGCCTCATCCGTTCGGCGGAACGCGGGTGATCGGATGCGAGGATGGCGCCGGGCCGCGCCGCCGCGCGGCGTGGTCGCGTCAGAAAGGTCCCGTCCATGGCCATCGAGGTCGGCACCGAGGCTCCGGACTTCGAGCTCAACAACCAGCACGGCGAACCGGTCCGCCTCTCCGACTTCCGGGGCGAGCGGAACGTCGTCCTGGTCTTCTACCCGTTCGCCTTCACCGGCGTCTGCACCGGCGAGCTCGGCGCGATCCAGCGGGAGCTGCCGCGGCTGCAGGACGACCGGGTCCAGGTGCTCGGCGTCTCCTGCGACTCGCAGTTCACCCAGCGGGTCTTCGCCGACCGGGAGGGCCTGGAGTTCCCGCTGCTGGCCGACTTCTGGCCGCACGGCGAGGTCGCCCGCGCCTACGGCGTCCTCGACGAGCGGAAGGGCTGCGCCCTGCGCGGCACCTTCGTGATCGACACGGCGGGCGTGGTGCGCTGGAGCGTCGTCAACGACCTCCCGGACGCCCGGGACGCGCAGGAGTACCTGAAGGCCCTCGACGCGCTCTGACGGCCCCGGGAACCGCGCTGCGGGCCCCATCCGGCCGAACTTCGAACAGCCGCGCCGGACCCGTTCGCGCATCCGGACGGGAACCGCGCACTACGCTCGGTCCGTTGGCCGGGTGGCGCAGGAGCCGCTCGCCGGCCGGCGCCTCGAACCGCACCACCGGGGGCACCAGGGCGTGCCTCCCGATTCTTGGAGGACAAGTGGGTGTCAGCCTGAGCAAGGGCGGAAACGTCTCGCTCACCAAGGAGGCCCCGGGTCTTGTGGCCGTGGTCGTCGGCCTGGGCTGGGACGTCCGGACCACCACCGGGACGGACTTCGACCTGGACGCCAGCGCGCTGCTCTGCAACGACCAGGGCAAGGTCGCCGCGGACGGGAACTTCGTGTTCTTCAACAACCTGAAGAGCCCGGACGGCTCCGTCGAGCACACCGGTGACAACCGCACCGGCGAGGGCGAGGGCGACGACGAAGCGATCAAGGTCAACCTGGTCGGCGTCCCGGCGGACGTGCAGAAGATCGTCTTCCCGGTCTCGATCTACGACGCCGAGAACCGCGGGCAGAACTTCGGCCAGGTGCGCAACGCCTTCATCCGCGTGCTGAACCAGGCCGACAACACGGAGCTGGCCCGTTACGACCTCTCCGAGGACGCCTCCACCGAGACCGCGATGGTCTTCGGTGAGCTGTACCGCAACGGCGCCGAGTGGAAGTTCCGAGCCATCGGCCAGGGCTACGCCTCCGGCCTGCGGGGCATCGCCCAGGACTTCGGCGTCAACGTCTGAGTCGTCGGCAGTCGAGGCGTCGGCGCCTGAGTCGGCAGCGGCGAGTCGTCGACGGTCGAGTCGTCGGCGTCTGGGCCGTCGGCGCGCAAGCCGTGCACGGGGCGGCCCCGGACCTTCGCGGTCCGGGGCCGCCCCGGCTTCGTGCGCGCTGCGTGCGCTGCGAGGATGTGAGTTCAGGAAGTTCAGCCGGCCAAACGGGGCCGGCCGGGGCCGCGGGGGACTACACCTTGTAGGCGCGCCCCGGGAGAAGGCAAGGGAGGAAGAACAGTCATGGTGGTCACGCTCGCCAAGGGCGGGAACGTCTCGCTCACCAAGGCCGCGCCGAACCTGACGCAGGTCCAGATCGGCCTCGGCTGGTCCGCCCGTTCGACCACGGGCGCACCGTTCGACCTCGACGCGAGCGCCCTGATCTGTGGTGGCGGCCGGGTGCTCGGCGACGAGTACTTCGTCTTCTACAACAACCTCAAGAGCCCCGAGGGCTCGGTCGAGCACACCGGCGACAACCTCACCGGCGGCGACGAGACGGGTGACGACGAGGTCGTCCTGGTCAACCTGGACCTGGTGCCGGCGCAGGCGGACAAGGTGGTGTTCGCGGTGTCGATCTACGACGCCGAGGCGCGGCTGCAGAACTTCGGGCAGGTCCGCAACGCCTACATCCGGGTCGTCAACTCCCTCGACGGCCAGGAGATCGCCCGTTACGACCTCTCCGAGGACGCGTCCAGCGAGACCGCGATGATCTTCGGCGAGCTGTACCGCTACGCCGGTGAGTGGAAGTTCCGCGCGGTGGGCCAGGGGTACGCCTCCGGCCTGCGTGGCATCGCCCTCGATTTCGGCGTAAACGTACAGTAAGGGCGAAAATCAGAACAATCGCACCCAACCAACGATCATGAGAACAGAGGGCAGTGCGGGGGTGACCTGACCGGGCGCGGCCCGGTCAGGGCGTCTCGGGACGAGGCCGCCCCCCGGCACGGCCCGAAACCCGAAAGGTAACCAAGTCCCGTGTTCCTCCGCACTTTCGGCTGGTCGTTCGCGATCACCGTCATCGGCCTGATCGCGGCCGGACTGCTCTGGGGGGCCCAAGGATTCGGCATCGTGCTGATCCTCTCCATCCTGGAGATCTCCCTGTCGTTCGACAACGCGGTGGTCAACGCCACGGTGTTGAAGCGGATGAACCCGTACTGGCAGAAGATCTTCCTGACCGTCGGCGTGCTCATCGCCGTCTTCGGTATGCGGCTGGTCTTCCCGCTGCTGGTGGTCGGCCTCACCGCGAAGCTCAACCCCGCGACCGTCATCGACCTCGCGCTGCACTCCGACAAGACGCACGACGGCCTGACCTACGGCCAGTACCTGGAGGCGGCCAACCCCGCCATCGCGGCCTTCGGCGGCGTCTTCCTGCTCATGATCTTCCTCGACTTCCTGTTCGACGAGAAGGACCACAACTGGCTGGCCTGGATCGAGCGCCCGCTGGAGAAGGTCGGCAAGCTGGACGCCTTCTCCAGTGTCGTCGCCCTGGTCGTGCTGGTGCTGGCCTCCAACTTCTTCGCCGGGGAGCACGCTGAAACCGTTCTGCTCGCGGGTGTCCTCGGCCTGATCACCTACCTCGTGGTCGGCGGCCTGTCCTCGATCTTCGAATCGGGCCTGGAGGGCGAGGCCGAACGCGAGGAGGAGGCGGAGAAGTCCGGCAAATCGATCCTCCAGGTCGGCGGCAAGGCGGCGTTCTTCCTCTTCCTCTACCTGGAGGTCCTGGACGCCTCGTTCTCCTTCGACGGCGTGGTCGGCGCGTTCGCCATCTCCAGCGACATCTTCCAGATCACCCTGGGCCTGGGCATCGGCGCGATGTACATCCGTTCGCTGACCGTCTTCCTGGTCCGCAAGGGCACCCTGGACGACTACGTCTACCTGGAGCACGGCGCGCACTACGCGATCGGCGCGCTCTCGGTGATCCTGCTGGTCGGGATCAAGTACCACATCCCGGAGATCGTCACCGGCCTGATCGGCGTCGCCTTCATCGGGCTGGCGCTCGGTTCGTCGATCCTGCGCAACCGGCGCGAGGGTGCGGACGACGAGCAGGAACTGGTGAGTTCCGGCAGGTAGCCGTCGGGCATGCGAAAACGGCCGCCTCCGGGGTTCCGGGGGCGGCCGTTTTCGCGTCGCGGTGTGCGCGGTCAGCCGAGCTGCTGCTCGATCGCGCGCAGCTTGCGCTCCAGCGAGTCCAGCTTCGGCATCGACAGGGTGTCGTCGTCGGCCGTCAGGTCGATGGTCGAGCTGCGGTAGGACGAGCCCGAGGCCGTTCCGGCGGTCGAGGAGGCCGAGTCGGCGGACGAGGAGTAGGACGAGGACGAGGAGTAGGACGACGAGTACGACGAGCCGACGGCGGCGCGCGGGCGGCGGCCGGCGTCCAGCGCGCTCAGCGAGGTCGGCTCCAGCGAGCCCGGGGCGGACTGGTGCGAGGCGGTGGTGTCCGACCCGGCGGCTAGGGCAGGCTCCGTAGCGCTCGGGCCGTCTCCGGCAGCCGTGAGCGCGGGCACCTGGCGGCCGCTGCGGGCCCGGGCGAGCATGCCGCCCTGACGGGAGATGGCCTTCAGCTCGGCCCGCTCGCGGCGGTCGGCGGTGCGGGCGCGCGCCTTGGCGTCCAGCTTCGCCTGGCGCTCCTCGCGCACCTCGTCGACCGCCTCGTCCAGGCTGCGGACGTTCTCCAGCAGCATCAGCGACCAGGCCGCGTAGGTCTCGCGCGGGGCGCGCAGCCAGCGGACGATGCGGATCTGCGGCAGCGGGCGCGGCACGAGCCCCTGCTCGCGCAGCGCGGCCTTGCGGGTCTGCTTCAGCGCGCGGTCGAAGAGGATCGCCGCCGAGATCGACATGCCGGAGAAGAACTGCGGGGCGCCGTCGTGCGACACGCCGCGCGGGGCGTGCACCCAGTTGAACCAGGCCGAGGCGATCGCGAACACCCAGACCAGCAGGCGCGAGCCGAGCGCGGCGTCGCCGTGGCTGGCCTCGCGGACGGCGAGCACCGAGCAGAACATCGCGGCGCCGTCCAGGCCGAACGGGACGAGGTACTCCCAGCCGCCGGACAGCCCCAGGTTCTCCTTGCCGAAGCCCACCAGGCCGTGGAAGGACAGCGCGGCCGCGACACCGGCGCAGCAGAACAGCAGCGTGTAGGAGGAGATGCCGTAGATCATCTCCTTGCGCCGCCGACGCTCCTCGCTGCGCTCCCAGGAGTCGCCGGCCTCTTCCTTCTTCGTGTTCTTGAAGCGCAGCGTCGCCAGCAGGATGGCGACGAACAGCAGGGCTGCGCCGCCGATGACGGTCCAGACCAGCTGTATGGAGGTCAGGTTCATTGCGGGTCGGGCCTCGGGTTTCCGCAGGGGACGGGTTCACAGGGCGACACAGGCGGTCAGCTCCCGGTGCGCCGGGATCGCCTGACGATTCGTTCGTCGCCGCACGGCATTCCCGCCGCACCCGCGCAGGGGCGGACGGGACACCTGTGCGGCTAGACGATATCGCGTCCGAAGGGGCGGCATGTTACGGGAGGGCGGCTTCCTCCTGCCAATCGACCCGCCGGTGAGCGCCAGGGGGCCCCACGGGGTAGGGGAGAGGACGGCTCGGGTATCGGACGGCCGGGCTGATGCCCGATCATGGAGCGGCGGACCGTCAGATCGCCTGACGGGAGCAGGGGGAGGGGACGGGATGGTCTCGATCTGGGAGTACCTGCGCGGGGAGCGGAACTACACCTTCGACAACCCCGGTGGTCAGCACAAGGTCATACTCACCAAGTCGACCCCGCAGCACGCGATCACCGGGGCCGCGGCCACCACCGGCTACCTCTACGTCAACCTGCACTGGACCACCCGCTCCGGGGCCGTCCGGCCGAGCGCGGGGGACCGCGTCAAGCGCTTCTTCAGCCCGCGCATCCTGAGCCCGCTGGAGCCGGACTCGGTGCAGAACCAGCAGGTCAACGTCGACCTGGACCTGGCGTGCATGTACGAACTGTCCGACGGGAGCAGCGGCGTGGTGCAGCCGCTCGGCGGCTACTTCGGCGACCTCCAGCATCCGCCGTACATCAAGCTCAGCGGCGACGACCAGTACGGGGCGCCGTCCGGCGAGACGATGTACGTCAACCTGGAGAAGAAGGACAAGTTCAAACGGCTGCTGATCTTCGTGTACATCTACGACGGCACGCCGGCCTTCGAGCAGTCCCACGCGGTGGTGACGATCGTGCCGCAGACCGGGCCGCGGATCGAGATCAAACTGGAAGAGCGGGCCCGGGCGGCGCGCTCGTGCGCGGTGGTGCTGATCGAGAACGCGGGGGACAACCAGCTGACGGTGCGCCGTGAGGTGCGGTACGTCAACGGGTTCCAGGCGGACATCGACCGGCTGTACGGGTTCGGGATGCAGTGGCAGCGCGGGTACAAGAGCCAGTCGGGCGGCTCCGAGTAGGGCGGCGTCGGGCGGCGGGGTGCGGGGCCGCCCGGTCGGCCGCGCCGGCCCCGCTGGCCGCGTCGACCCCGTCGGCTTCGGCTAGCGGGGCTGGAACTGCGGGCCCTGTGGCGGCAGGGCGAACTCCTCGCCGGTGGGCGCCTGTGCGGGCTGCTGTGCGGCGGGCTGCTGTTGGCCGGTGCCGGGGTGCGGGTAGCCGTAGCTGCCGGGGTGCTGCTGCTGTGGGGCGGGCTGCTGCTGGTTCGGGTAGCCGTAGCCGGTGCCCTGCTGCTGCGGGTACGGCTGGGGGGTGGGCTGCGGGTAGCCGTACCCCGTACCGGGCTGCTGCTGGTGCGGATAGCCGTAACCGGTGCCGGGGGGCTGCTGCGGCTGGGGGTAGCCGTACCCGGTGCCGGGCTGGTGGGCCGGGGGCGCGGGCGGGGTCGGCGGCGCGGCCGGGGGCACGGTGGGCGGTGCGGTCGGCGGGGGTGTCACGGTCGGCGGCGCCGAGGGGGGCGGCGGCGGGGTCGGCGCCGTGCCCGCGGCGGCCGTGGCGGCCTGCTGCTGCGGCTGGGACCGGGGGGCGGGCGGGGGCTGTCGGACGGCCGGGGCCAGGGTGAAGGTGTCGGGCTCCGGCTGGGCGGTCGGGCGCGGGGCGGGCAGCGGGGTGCTGCGCGGGTCGACGGCGGCGGTGGGGGTGGACGTCGAAGCCGGTGCCGGTGCCGGTGCCGCGTCGGCGGTGGCGGTGGCGGCCTCCGCCTCGTCGTCGACGGTGATCCCGAAGTCGGTGGCCAGGCCGATCAGGCCGGAGGTGTAGCCCTGGCCGATCGCCCGGAACTTCCAGGCTCCGGCCCGCCGGTACAGCTCGCCCGCGACCAGGGCGGTGACGTTGTCGCCGTCGGAGATCGCGAACTCGGCGAGCGCGGGCACGCTGTCGCCGGTCGCGGCGTCGAAGAGCATCAGGCGCAGCCCGGGCACCGCGCGGAAGGAGCCGCCCTCGGAGGAGCCGGCCAGCACCACCCGGTCGACGTCGGCGGGCAGCTTGGCGAGCTCGACCTCGATCGTGTCGATGATCTCGGCGCCGCCGGAGGTCTGTTGCTTGGGCAGGTGGCGCACCAGGCCGGAGGGGTGTCGCGGCTGGTTGTAGAAGACGAAGTCGGCATCCGAACGGACCCTGCCGTTGGCGCCGAGCAGCAGCGCGGACGCGTCCACGTCCGGCGCACCGGGCGTGGCGCTCCAGCGCAGCACGGCACGGACCGCCGCCGCCGGCAGTGCGATGTTGGCGCCCTTGGCCATCACGTGCGTCATAGCGGACCATCCTGCCCGTTCGCCACCCCTTCGGACAACGTGACCGAGGCCGCCGCAACAGGGTCGGACTTTGCCAAGAATTGCGCTATCCGTGGGTTTGCCGGTGCTTCTCCCGTGGATCCGTGATCCGGACGGCGGTGTTCCGGGATGTTCCGGGAGTTCAGTGCCGAGGAACCGCGGACGGCCGGAATTCGTCCGTACGATGGGCGATCGAAGGGCCCACCGGGGGCGGACGAAGGGGGGTCCGCCGGCGTCCGTCCGGGAACCACCGCGCCCCGTGGACCGGTTAACCATGGTGTCGTCCCGCTGAATCGTGGTGCCGTCCCGCGCCGCCGCACGCCCCGGCAACGGACCGGTGGCCGTCAATCCTCTGAGGAGAGCACCTTGCGCCATTTCGGCCATCTCGCCGACGACGTACGCGGCCGCCTCTTCCTCGAACAGCCCCGGCCGTTCACCGATCGGAGCGAGCCCGCGGTGCTCGCCACCGCCCTCGGCGGCACCCTCTACAGCCCCGCCACCCGGCCCGCGTTGGCCGCCGACATCCGCAAACAGGCTGCTCGGGGCGTGGTTTCGATGGTGCTCTGCCTGGAGGACGCGATCGCGGACCACGAGGTGGACGCGGGGGAGCGGAACCTGGTCGAGCAGTTGAATGACCTGGTCAGGGATTTCACCGACTGCACACAGGGCCACCCCCTGCTCTTCATCAGAGTCCGAGCCGCCTCCCAGATCCTCGACCTGGCCGAGCGGCTCGGCCCGGCCGTCGGACTGCTCAGCGGCTTCGTCCTGCCGAAGTTCACCACCGAGACCGGCGGCGCGTACCTGGCCGCCCTCGCCGCCGCCGAGGCCGCCACCGGGCGACGGCTGTTCGCCATGCCCGTCCTGGAATCGCCCGAGCTCGCCCACCTGGAGACCAGACGCGAACAGCTCTTCGGCATCGCCGAACTGCTCGCCGGGCACCGGGAGCGGGTACTCGCCGTCCGCCTCGGCGTGACCGACCTCTGCTCCGCGTACGGCCTGCGCCGCTCGCCCGACCTCACCGCGTACGACGTCGCGCTGGTCGCGGCGGTGATCGGCGAGGTGGTCAACGTGCTCGGCCGGGCGGACGGCACGGGGTACACCGTCACCGGTCCGGTCTGGGAGTACTTCCCGGTGCAGGAGCGGATGTTCAAGCCGCAGCTGCGCCGCACGCCGTTCGCCGAGTCGTCCGGGACGGCCCTGGCCTCCGGTGAGGAGGTCCGCCGGCGGATCATCGAACACGACCTGGACGGGCTGATCCGGGAGGTCGAACTCGACCGGGCCAACGGCCTGCTCGGCAAGACCTGCATCCACCCCAGCCACGTCCCCGCCGTGCACGCCCTGTCCGTGGTCACGCACGAGGAGTACTGCGACGCCCGGGACATCCTCCGGCAGGAGCAGGACGGCGGCGGGGTCCTGCGCTCGGCGTACACCAACAAGATGAACGAGGCCCGGCCGCACCGTGCCTGGGCGGAGCGGGTGCTGCTGCGGGCGGAGGTGTTCGGGGTGGCCCGGGAGGACGTGAGCTTCGCGGAACTGCTCTCGGCCTGCCTGTGCGGGGGCTGAGGGGGCTGAGGGGGCTGCACCGCGTTGGGTCGCCGTGCCGATCTCAACGCCGTAACCGATCTCAACGCTGTAACCGATCTGAACGCCGTAACCGATCTCAACGCTGAAACCGATCTGAACGCCGTAACCGATCCGAAGACCGCACTACCGCACCATTCGAAGGCAGGACCAGCAGTGACAGCACAGCAGACGTGGACCGGCCGGTGGGTCTCCGACCGGGCCGGCATCGCCCTGACCGGATCGGACCGCCTCCCCGAACTCGTGGGCCTGGCCCTGCGCGAGAACCGCAAGCGCGCCCACCTGCTGGTCTCCACCGTGCTCGGCAAGCACGTCCCGCAGCGGCCCGCGGTCGTCCACGGCGCCGGGCTCGAACTCGGCCGCCGGGTCCACGCGTTGCTCGGTGACGAGGCCGCCGCGCGGGCCGTCGTCCTCGGCTACGCGGAGACGGCCACCGGCCTCGGCCACAGCGTCGCCGACGGCCTCGACGCCCCGTACCTGCACTCCACCCGCCGCCCGGTGCCCGGCGTGCCCCCGGTCGGCGGCTTCGAGGAGGAGCACTCGCACGCCACCTCGCACCTGCTGCTCCCCGCCGATCCCGAACTCCTCGCCGGTGACGGCCCGTTGGTGCTGGTCGACGACGAGTTCTCGACCGGCCGGACGGTCCTCAACACGATCCGCGAACTGCACGCCCGCCACCCCCGTGGCCACTACGTCGTGGTCGCCCTGGTCGACCTGCGCTCCGCCGCCGACCGCCGCCGGCTGGTCGCCGCCGCCGCCGAACTCGGCGTCCGGCTCGACCTGGTGGCCACCGCCACCGGTGCCGTCGAGCTGCCCGCCGACGTCCTGGACCGCGCCGAGCGGCTGATCGCCGAGGCCACGCCCGCCCACGCCCCGGCCGTGCCGGCGGGGGCGCCCGCGCCGCTCGTCCGGGTCGAGCTGGACTGGCCCGCCGGGCTCCCGGACGGCGGCCGGCACGGGTTCACCGCCCGGAACCGCGCCCGACTCGACGCCGCCCTGCCCGGGTTGGCCGGACAGCTGGCCGAGGCGATACCCGCGACGGCGCGGCGCGTGCTGGTCCTCGGCTTCGAGGAGCTGATGTACGCCCCGCTGCGGCTGGCCGACGCGCTCGCCGAGCGGCTCGGCGGCGACCGCGTCCGCTACTCCACCACCACCCGGTCGCCCGTCCTCGCCGTGGACGACCCCGGCTACGCCATCCGCACCCGCCTCGCCTTCCCCGCCCACGACGACCCGCAGGACGACGCCTCGCGGGAGCGCTACGCCTACAACGTCGCCCCCGGCACCGACCCGGCCCGCCGCTTCGACGCCGTCGTGCTGGTGGTCGACGACGTCGCCGACACCGCGGCCCTGCACGAGGGCGAGCGCGCCCTGCTCGGCCAGCTGCGGCAGGTCACCGACCAGGTGGTGCTCGCGGTGCTGCCCTCCCACCGGCCGGTCCGCCTGCCGTCCCCGCTGTACGGCCCGGAGTTCTCCTCGTACCGGCCCGACGAGGTGACCTGGCTGCTCAAGGACCTCTCCGGCGTCCCGCTCGAAGCCCCCACCGAGGAGCGCGAGGAGGCCGTCCAGAACGGCGGCGCGCACTACGCGGAGTCGCTGCCGGTCGAGTACCAGCCCAGCCCCGAGTACCAGGAGCTGTTCCACCAGGCACTGCGCGCCTCCGCCCGCCGGATCGCGCTCGCCGTCGGCACCGTCGCCGAGACCCTGCTGAGCGAGCGCGGCCCCGGCCTGGTGCTCGCCTCGCTGGCCCGGGCCGGCACGCCCGTCGGCATCCTGATCCGCCGCTGGCTCGGCTTCGCGCACGGCCTCGACACCCCGCACTACGCCGTCTCGATCGTCCGCGGCCGTGGCATCGACCCGGTCGCCCTGCGCTACCTGGCCGCCCATCACCACGCCGGCGACGTGGTGTTCGTCGACGGCTGGACCGGCAAGGGCGCGATCACCCGCGAACTCGCCGACGCCCTGGCCGGTACTGGTTTCGATCCGGACCTCGCCGTCCTCGCCGACCCCGGCCGCTGCGTGCGCACCTACGGCACCCGGGACGACTTCCTGATCCCCTCCGCCTGCCTCAACTCCACGGTCTCCGGCCTGATTTCGCGCACCGTGCTGCGGCCCGGCCTGATCGGCCCGGACGACTTCCACGGCGCCAAGCACTACGCCGAACTGGCCGGCGGCGACGCCTCCGCCGCGTTCCTCGACACCGTGGCCGACCACTTCGCCGCCGTCCGCGCGGAGGCGGTCGCCGCCGCCGGCCGGCTGTCCGCCGACCCGGACCGCACGCCCGACTGGGCCGGCTGGGCCACCGTCGAGCGGATCAGCACGGAGTACGGCATCGACAGCGTCAACCTGGTCAAACCCGGCGTCGGCGAGACCACCCGGGTCCTGCTGCGCCGCGTCCCCTGGCGGATCCTCGCCCGGCGCGGCGCCGGCGCCGACCTCGACCACGTCCGGCTGCTCGCCGCCCAACGCGGCGTCCGGGTCGAGGAGGTGGACGGCCTGCCGTACTCGTGCGTCGGCCTCATCCACCCCCGTTACAGTCGAGGGGCGACCGGCGCATCCGGTACGGCCGTTCTGGTGAAGGAGTCCTGATGCACCCGGATGTTCTCGTGGCCAGCGACCTCGACCGCACGCTCGTCTACTCCAACCGGGCCCTCGCCCTGGACGTCCCCGACCGGCTCGCGCCCCGGCTGCTCTCGGTCGAGGTGCACGAGGGGAAGGCGCTCTCCTTCATGACCGAGCAAGCCGCCGCGCTGCTCGTCGACCTCGTCCGCCAGGCCTGTTTCGTCCCCGCCACCACCCGCACCCTCGCCCAGTACGAGCGGATCAACCTGCCCGGCCCGACGCCCGGTTGGGTCCCCGCGTACGCGATCTGCGGCAACGGCGGGCACCTGCTCGTCGACGGCGTGCCCGACCCGGACTGGCGCGCCGAGATCACCGCGCGGATCGCCGCCGGCGCGGCCCCGTTGGAGGAGGTCGTCCGGCAGCTCGCGCTGAGCGCCGACCCGGAGTGGACGCACAAGCGCCGCGTCGCCGACGGCCTGTTCGCCTACCTCGTCGTCGAGCGCGCCGAACTGCCCAGTGGCTGGCTCGACGAACTCACCGGCTGGTGCGCCGAACGCGGCTGGACGGTCTCCCTCCAGGGCCGCAAGGTCTACGCCGTGCCCGCGCCGCTCAGCAAGAGCGCCGCACTGGCGGAAGCCGTCCGGCGCTCCGGCGCGACCACGGTGCTCGCGGCCGGCGACTCGCTGCTCGACGCCGACCTGCTGCTCGCCGCCGACGCCGCCTGGCGGCCCGGGCACGGCGAACTCGCCGACGGCGGGTGGACCGCCCCCGGCGTCACCGCCCTGGACGAGGTGGGGGTGGCGGCGGGGGAGGAGATCGTCCGACGGTTCCTGGCCCGGGTGGCCGCGACCCCGGTCGCGTCCTAGCCGCGGTCGGGTGCCCCCGGCCCTAGCTGCAGCAGCCGCCGCCGCAGCAGCCGCCCCCGCCGCCGGAGGGGGCCTGCTGCGGGGCACCGCCGGAAGCGGAGCCGGTGACGGCGACGGCGGACAGCAGCTTCACGGTGTCCTCGTGGCCCTGCGGGCAGACGGCGGGGGCGCCGGCCTGCGCCATCGGGCGGCGGAGCTCGAAGGTGGCGTCGCAGGTGCGGCAGCGGAAGTCGTAGCGTGGCATACCGGCAGGGTACCCAGGCCGTCCGGCGGCCGGTTACCGCGGCTTGTTCACCTTGCTCACCGCAGCTTGTTCACCTTGTTCACCGCAGTTTGTCCACTGTGCTCACCGGGGCCCGCCCAGATCGCCGCGGATCAGCCCGATCACCCGCGCCGCCGTCTCCCGCACGCCCGCCAGCTCGGTCAGGAAGTGCCAGTAGTCGGGGTGCCAGCCGGCCGCGTCCAGGGTGGCCACCGCCCGGTCCAGCCGCGCCACCGCCTCGTCCAGCGGGGCGGCGTGCCGCGGGTCCGGCGCGCTGCGGCCCGCCATCGCCAGCCGCTGCGCGTCGCGCAGGGCGAACCGGGCCCGCTCGACCTCCCGGTTCGGGTCGTGCTGCACCTCGTTCAGCTGCCGCAGGCGGTCGTTCACCGCGACCACCGACCCGTCCGCCGTGTCCAGCAGCGCGCGCACCGTACCGATCGCGCCCGTTGCGTCCGCCCAGCGCTGCTCGTCCCGGGCCCGGGCGGCCTCGGCCAGCTTCCGCTCCGCCGCCCGGCCGGTTTCCGCGACCTGCGCCGACACCCGCTGGAGGTCCTGCCAGCAGGCCGCGCTGAACCGGCGGCGCAGTTCGCTCAGCGCCGGCTCGACCGTCGCCGCCTTGGTCTCCAGCGCCTGGATCCGGGTCCGCAGGCTCGCCACCCGCCGGTCGATCTCCCGCGCCCGCTCCGGCAGCTGCCCGGCGTCGGCCGCGATCGCCTCCGCGCGCTGCTTCACCTCGTCCGCGCGCCGCAGCGTCGGGGCCACCCCGTGCCGGGCCGGCCCCTCGTTCAGCAGCCCGAGTTCCGGTGCCAGTTCGGCCAGCCGGGCCGCCAGGTCGTCCGCCCGCAGCCCGGCGCCGCGCACCGCGTCCAGCGCGTTGCTCGCCTGGAGCAGCGCGCGCTTCGCCTGCTCGACGGCGGGGGTGACCCGCATCAGCTGCTGCTCGGCGCGTTGCAGGACGGGCTGCAGCCGCTGAAGGAAGTCGTTCAGCTCCGCCCGGGCCGAGCCCAGCTGCCCCTTCACGTCCTCCAGCTGCCGCCGGGCCCGCGTGGCCGCGCCGGCGTCCAGCGCCTCGTCGTCCAGGTTGTACGCGTCCAGCGCACCCAGGTAGTTCACGGTGACCTGGTCCACCCGGCCGGAGATCGCCTCCAGGTCGGCCAGCACCCGCCGTGCCGTCGCCTCGTCCTCGGCCGCCCGGACGGTCTCCACCGCCAACTGCACCTCGCGCTGCGTCGAGTCCAGCTCGTAGAACGCCTCCTGCGCGGCGTCCCGGGCCGCCTTGGCGTCCGCCCGCACACCCTCCCCGCCGCGCCGGCCCCACCAACCGCCGCTCCCGGCGGAGGCCAGCGCAACCGTGCCCAGTGCACCCGCCAGCACCACCGGCACCACCAGCGCGTCGGCCAGCGCACCCCCCGCCCGACGCCACCCCCGCCCGCTCCCGCCGGCCACCGTCACTGCGCGCTCCCTGCTCCGACCCGCTGATCCGCCCCCATTCTTCCCGATCACCCCACCCCACCGGCACCCCACCCGTCCCACTCCCCGGCCACCGACACCACACCACCCCCCGGGACCAGGTACCCTAGGCAGTCGTCGTGCCCCCACCGGGCCGCGACGGGGGCGCGTAGCTCAGTGGTAGAGCGCTGCTCTTACAAAGCAGATGTCGGCGGTTCAAAACCGTCCGCGCCCACCAGCCAAAATGCCCCGGACCGATCATGGTCCGGGGCATTTGACATCTCAGCCTGACATCAGTGGCGCCGCTTGAGCAGCCGGTCCATGTTGCCGAGGGCCTCCCGCTGGGTGTCCTGGGTGACGTGGGTGTAGACGTTCATCGTCAGCCCGATCTGGCTGTGGCCGAGGATCTCCATCACCACCCGCGGCGGCACCCCGCACGCGACGAGCAGCGTCGCGCACCCGTGCCGAGCGTCGTGCAGCCGGATCACGGGGACGTCGGCGGCCTTGGACACCCGGACGAACGAGCGGTAGAGGTTGGTCGGCTCGATCGGCCGGCCGGTTCGGGTGGTGAAGACGTACCCGGTCTCTTCCCACTTCGCCCCGGCCGCGCGCCGGGCCTCGTCCTGTCGCATCCGGTGCCAGCGCAGGGCTGCCACGCAGATCCGGGGGAGTGGCACGGGGCGGCGCTTGCTGTTCTTGGTGGTGTCCTCGTACAGCTCACCGCCGACCCGCTGGAGCTGTCGGCCCACCCATACGACCCGGCTCTCCAGGTCCAGCCACGACCAGCGCAGACCGACGATCTCCCCACGCCGCATGCCGAGCGCGATGGCCAGCACGAACGCGGCGTAGAGCGGATCGGTGCGGGCGGCCGAGAGAAAGGCGAGCGTCTGGCCGAGCGTCCACGGCGTGATCTCACGGCTCGTCACCCGGGGCGGCGGGACGAGCATCGCGACGTTCCGCACGATCAGCTCGTCCCGGCACGCGGCGCTCAGAGCCGAGCGGAGCACTCGGTGCGACTCCTTCGCGGTGGCGGCGCTGGACTGCTTGGTGACCTTCGCCAGGAACGTCCGTACGTCGCGCGGGCTCAGCGACTCCAGCCCCTTCGAGCCGAGCAGCGGGATGAGGTAGAGGCGCACGTGCGTCTCGTACTTGGCCTGTGTGGTCTTCTTCCGCTGGGGCTTGATGAAGTGCTCCAGCCAGTACGGCAGCCACTCGGAGAGCTTCGCCGACCGGGTCGGGGTGGCAATGCCCTGCTTGGCGCGTTCCACCAACTCCTTGCGCTTGCCGTCGCACTCGTCCCAGGTCTTGCCATAGACGAACTTGCGGGCCCACGTGCCGTCGGGCTGCGGGACGTAGACGGCAGCCTGGTACCGGCCGTCCTTGCGCTTGGTCACGGTGCCGGCGCCGTTCGGGTTTCGCTTGGTCATTAGGCGTTCTCTTCCTTCTTGGTGCGCAGGTAGTCGTGCAGGGCGGTGACGGGGATGCGGCGGAGACGGCCTTCCGTGAAGCTTTCGAGCTTCTTGGCGCGGATGAGGTCATAGACCTTGCTGCGGCTCATGCGCAGGGCCGTCATGACTTCGGGGACTTCCAGAACGAGGGGCGGGATCGTGGTCACGTGTGCTCCCTGGGCGATGGCGGGCTTCTCGCGGTGGGCGTGTGTCCTAGGTGCGGATTTCTGCGTCACTGCGTCATCAGCGTCATTCAGGTCTCTGACCTGGGGTTTTGGGTGACGCGGCGGCCGGGGGCTGCGTCATCGCTGCGTCGCGGGTTGCGTCATCGCATGACGCAGGTGACGCAGGTGACGCAGGATGACGCAGCGGCCGCCGTCTGCGTCACGGGTGTCGGCGCAGGTCAGGGGCCGTTTTTCAGGCCGTGTGACGCAGGTGACGCAGCGTCTTCCCTCTTAGGACAAAAGAGGGGGTGTCTGTTGGTGGTTGGCGCGCCTCACAGCGTGAAGAAGGAGCCGCTGCGCGGCGCGACCTTTGGCGGCTTCGCCGAACAGCAAGAGGAGCACCCTCGTCGGCCCGGGTGCTCTTCTTGCTTGTCCGTGCGGGCGTGGACGCGGGTCAGAGCAGTTGTTGCTGTTCGTGCGGGGGTGCGGTGGCCGGGCGGGCCATTTCGAGGTAGCGGCCCTCTCTCGTCCGGCCGGTGTCGATGAGGACCCGGCGGGCCGCGAGCGTCGGCTGGAGGCGCTTGAGCCGGTCGGAGAGGACTTTGCCGGTGGTCGGCCAGCCCTTGGGCAGGGAGCGCAGGTCGTCGCCGCTGTAGAGGCGGCTGAGGCAGTGCAGCCACTCGGTGGAGGTCATGCGCTGCGCCCCGCCGGGCTCGATGGTGTCGGCGTGCTTGAGGACGGTCTGCGCGAGGAGGTCGCCCTCGATCACGTCGTCGTTCAGGTCGTCCAGGCTGGCCCGGTAGGCGGTGAGCGCCCCGAGGCCGGTCGCCGCGTCGAGCTGCGCGCACAGGTGGGCGAAGTCGGCCATCCGCAGGTCAGTGGGGGTCTCCGCCTCGGCCGTGCGGACCTTGACCGTGAGGTCGAGCAGGGACCCGAGGACGACGGGCAGAACGTCCGCGTACTCGGCCCACAGCTCCGCCTCGGTGCGCCGCACGCGGGGCCGCTCCAGACGCAGCGGCAGGAGTCGTTCCGCGAGGTCGGGCCGGATGACGCCGACGTCGATGCCGGTCAGGAGCAGGGGTCGGCGGTAGCTGGCGCGGTGCACGTCCCCGTCGGTGAACAGGGCCCTTTTGACGGACTCGGCTCCGGTCACGATGCAGCACATGGCGTCGGACAGGTCCGGGGTCATGTGGGAGAGGTTGTCCAGGGCGGTGACCCATCCGGCCGCCACCGCCGCGATCAGGTTCTCCTCGTCCTTCGGCGCCCGGCGCAGGTCGCCGCTCATGCCCTCGATGATCCGCACGAGCATCCGGCCGCCGGTGGACTTGCCCGCGCCCTGCGGGCCGGTCAGGAACGGGGCGGGGACGGGCACGGACGGCCCGAGGCAGCCGATGAGCCAGGCGAGGGCCAGGCACTCGGTCGCCGCGTCGGTGAAGTTGCACAGCCTGAGCAGGAGGTCGATGCCCTTGCCATCGGTGTCCTTGGCCGGAAGCGGCAGTTCACCGGTGAGCTGGGTGCGCCGCCAGCAGACCTCACGCGGGTCGGGGACGGCGATGTCCCAGCCGGCAGGGTGGATGCGCACGGACTGCCCGTCGGCGCGGCCCAGGTCGAGCCAGGTGGCCCCGTCAAAGCCCGGGGCGACGCGGATGTGGACGGGCTGCACCTCCTCGGACAGGGCCAGCGCCTCGATCAGGTCCAACGCCTCCTTGAGCGCGCTGCCGTTGAACACACCGACCCCGTCCCGGTACAGGCCGACCATGAGTTCCTGGCGGTGGCTGCCCGTCGTGCCCTGGGAGCGGATCGGACGGGCCACCGGGTGGCCGGTCTTCTGCGCGTACACGGTCCCGTCGGCGGTACGGAAGTACCGGAAGTGCGCCTGCGCGTAGTCGGCGATGATCTCGCGCGCCGGGGTCTTCTCGTCCTCGGCCACGGCTACAGCCCCAGCCTGGTCAGGGCGTTGGTCCACGCGTCGGTGCAGTGCCGGGGCGATTCGCCCTTGGCCTGCGCGGCGGTGAACAGCCTGGCGGTGTGCGCCTCGGTCAGGCAGCCGCACCGGCCGTGTGTCGAGAGCACCGCGAGGAACGTCCCGAACACGGTGGCGTGCACCGCGCTGCACGCCTCGGCGATGCGCTGCTCCGCCATGGCGATGCCACGTTCCAGGAAGGCCGGGCTGCGGTGAGGGCACTTCCCGCCCCCGGCCGGCGCGGGCACCGTGACGGCCGTCGGCCGGACAGCCGCGGGCGCCTTCATGACCAGGTCGCGGACGACGTCCGGCAGGGCCGCGATGGTGCCGGTGCCGGGGCCGAGCCACCGGGCGTAGGACATGGCGGACTTGATGTCCACGCCGGGTCGGACGTTGTTGGCGGAGGTCATGGTGCCCTGGTAGAGCCAGTGCTCGCCCCTGGTGGTGGGCACGGTGCGGGTGGCGGGCAGGTGGTCGTGAGCCCACGCGATGGCTTCCGCGTTGTCGAGGTCCACGACGGTCAGGCCGGCGCCGCCGGGGTGGTAGGCCACCGCGGCCGCCTCGCGCCACGCCCCCGTCCAGTCCGGTGCGTTGATGATCCGGGGGTCGGTGGTGGCGGCGGCCCAGCCGTGGCAAGGGGCCTGGCAGACACAGGGGCCCGGGGTCTTCATGTTCGGCCGGCCGCCGCACGCGTTGCCGGCGCAGCGCCGGCAGTTGCCGAACGTCTTCTTCCCGGCTCGCAGCGGCAGCACGGGTACGCCGTCGGCCGCCAGGGCGAGCGCGGTGGGCAGGTGCTCTCCCCGAAAGTCGGTCGGTTGGGTCATGCTGGGGTCTCCTCGTCTCGTTGGGCGGGGGACCGGAGCGGCCGGGTTCCTTGGCCGGGATGGCTGGCCGCTCCGGGCGAAGTCAGTTCTGGTCGGGGCCGCAGGCGCAGTTCTCGGGGTCGGCGCCCTGCCCGATCTGGCAGGCGCAGTAGATGAATCCGAACGGCACACGGGTGGGCTCGCCGCCGGGGCAGTTGTCGCACTCGCCCGGGGCCCAGTCCCCGATGCCCTCGTCGGTGTCGAACTCGTTCAGGTCGTCGTCGTACTCGTCGTACATGGGGTGACCTCCGGTCAGGCGGCGCGGCGGGCGCTGGGGAGCTGGTGGACGGTGGCGAGCCGGGCTGCGGCCTCGACGGCCGGGGCTGGGGCGCCTTCGCCGCCGTCGGGCGGGGCCGTCTCGGTGGTGGCGGTGGTGCGGGCGGCGCGTTCGGCGGCGGAGGCGGCGAGGGCCTGGCGGACGGCGGCGCTGTCGGCGCGGGCGCCGCGCTGGGAGATGGCCACGGGGATGCTGAGGAGCGCGCCGGGGGCGATGAGGACGGCAGTGGTGATGAGGTCGCTGGTGGTGCTCATCGGGTTCCTCCGGTGGTGGCGTGGGCGAGGACGTCGAGCAGGTCGGTGCCGAGGGCAGCGAGTCGGTGTTCGATGGCCTGCCAGGAGTCGGGGTCGATGTGCATGAGGGCGGCGAGGGCGGTGGTGGGCTGGTGGTCGGCGGCGGCCTGGAGGGCCTCGCGCAGGTGGGTGGCGGCGAGCGGGCGGATGGTGTGCGGGGGCATGGCAGGGCCTCCCTTCCGGGTGCTGGGGGCGTGGCGACGCCGGGGTGTCAGGGGCGGGTGTCAGACGGTGTCAGGGGCCGCTGTCAGGGCCCCTGACACCCGCGTCTGCCTAGGGGAATGGGTGTCAGGGGGTGTCAGGCGTCAGGGGGTGTCAGACCAGCGCCGGGGACGGGACGATCCGGTAGCGGCCACCCTTCGCGGTGGGCACCAGGCGGCCGTCCTCGATGAGGCGGCGGAACTCCCCGCTCACCCACTGGCGGGTCCGGCCGAAGCGGGCGGCGTGCTCCATGACGTCCTTCGGGCCGATCACCATCGTCCCGCTCTGCTCGAACTCGGTGACGATGGTGTCCATGGCGGCGCGGGCCTCCTCGGGGGTGAGGTCCGGGGCGCTCGAATCGGTGCCGAACGTGATGTCGGCGAGCGTCTGCGGGACCGGGGGGAGTTCGGCCTGAGGGTCCAGACCCTCGTCCTCCGGGGCCACCCGCCGCTCGGTACCGGTGTCGTCGCCGCCGTCGCCGTCCGCGTACACGCTGTCCTCGTCCTCGTCGGTGGCGTCCTGGTTGTGGCGTTCGGTGTAGGCGTTGCCGACGGTGGCGGTGGCGGCCTTCGCGGTGACGGGGTCGACCTTGGCGCCGTTGCGCACCGCCCACGCGGCGAGCTGTTCCATGACGCGGGCGGCCCGGCCGGTGAAGCGGAAGGTGCGGCCGGGCGAGCTGTAGCGCTGCTCTTCGACGCCGGGGGTGACGAGGTAGCAGTAGCCGGGGCGACGGTTGCCCCAGGCGCCGGGGTGGGCGCCGGCATCGATGACTGGGCCGGGCAGGGCCATGCCCTCGTCCTTGGCGTCCAGGCCGAAGGCCAGCGCGGACGGCAGGGAGGCCCGGGTGCTGGTGGACAACTGGTCGTGGCTGGGGCGCTGGAGGCTGATGACCAGGGCGATACCGGCGGAGCGGGCTTCCTGGGCGGCGCCGGTGAACGCGCTGTCGCCCATGAAGCGCAGGGTGTTCGCGGCCTCCTCGAACCAGGCGACCAGGAAGGGCATGCCCTCGCAGCCGCAGGCACGGCCCTTCCGGCAGGAGTGCGCCGGGTCGCTCTGCTGCTCGGCGGCGGCGGGCACCCACTGGCGGTAGCCGTGGGCGCCGAGCCAGCGGGTGCGGGCGGGGATGGCGGCCTGCAGGGCGGTGACCATGGTCTCGGTCTCGGCTCCGCCCTCCACAGCCCAGTCCAGGCCGGGCCGCAGCGGGCCGAAGTCCTGGAAGGCCTTCGGGTCGGACAGCCACACGATGACGTCGCGGCGGCCCATGATCTCGGTGAGGATGTTGAGTGCGCCGTCGCCCTTGCCGGAGCCGGAGATGCCGCAGATCAGCAGGTGGGTGCTGTTGCGGCCGGCCTGCGGGTCGCCGGGCAGCCAGAGCATGAGCGGGGAGCCGTCGTCGTAGCGGCCGATGACCAGCGGCTCGGCAATTGACCCGCCCACGTTGGTCGGCATCTCCCACTCGACCACCTCGGCGAGCATGTCCCGGGGCACCACGACCAGCTCACCGCGCCGGGCGGAGTCGGGATCGGGCATGTACCGCACGGCGGTCTTCGCCACGTCGAGGCCGGAGGCGAGGTTCGGCAGCGCCTTCGCCACGTCATCGTTGGTCAACTCTCCGGCCGGGAGGGTCAGTTCGGCGGTGACCCGGTTCGGCTCCACCTCGGCGCGCCGGATCTTGGCTCCGGCGAGCTTGACCTTCTCCAGCAGCGACGCGTCCGCGTTGTCTCCGGCGGCCTGGACGGCGTCGGGGTTCCGGCGCAGTATCTGGCGCACGTTCCAGGACAGGGCGAGGATGCTGCCGCCGAGCCAGAACGTGCCGAAGGTGAATCCGTTCCAGCCGGCCAACGCGGTCGTGGTGAACCAGCCGGACGCGGCGGCGACGGTCACGGCCGAGTGCAGGCGGCGCTGCGGCGAGGTGGTCTTGCCCGCCCACGCGGTCGCGGCGGTGAGCCCGACCGAGCCGAGGGTCAGGCCGACCGCGTACCCGGGGGAGTCGTGGGCGGGCACCCACGCCATGCTCCCGGCGACACCGGTCGCGCCGGCCAGGATCCACGGCGGGGTGTAGGGCTTGGCACGGTGGGCGATCCACGCGGCGATGCCCTTGCCGGTGCTGGCGCCTTCCAGGTTCTCCCGGTGCTGGACCTCCGGGTCGGTGTCCTTCTTCGGCACGGTGGTGCTCCTCTCAGAACTGGAACGGACGGTGCTGCTGCTGGGCCGGGCGGGGGGCCATGACGTCGGCGTACTCGCGCTCGAAGGCGGCGTACGCGGCGGCGGCGTCCTTCGCGACGTCGGTCAGGGCGTCGGCGGCCTTGGACAACTTCTGGGCCACGGTGCGGGCCCGAAGCTTCCGCTGGAACAGGTGGTCGCCCGGCGCGCCCGGGGCCTGCTCCAGCGCGGCCTTGAGGATCTCGGCGGCCACCTCCACCTCGATCGCGGAGTAGGCGCCGAACGCCCGCAAGGCCTCGCAGTAGGAGCGGACGTCGGCGGTGGAGTAGAACGCGGGCTCCGGCAGGGCCAAGGGGGAGGTGCGGTTCACGCCGCTGCCGGGGTTCGCGGCGGCGCCCATCTGCGGGGCGCCGATCCCGCCGGCGCCGCCGGCGGTGGTGTTCTTGTTGACGTTGGTGCTGCTCGCGCCGTTGCCCGGCGTGGCGTTCACGGTCATCGCAGGCCTCCTGGTGGGCCGGGGCTGTCCCGACTCCCCGCCCCCGCCCGACCACGAAGGGCCGGGCGGGGACAGGCAATCGGCCAGCGTCAGGCCGAGGCGATCAGCGCGGCGAGGGTCTCGGCGGCGTGGTGCCACGCCTGGTCGAGGTGGGCGAGCGCCCGCGCCAGCAGCGGCCGGTGCGCCGGGTAGAGGGTGCGACCGGCGGCGACCACGGCGGTGTCCAGGGCGGCCAGGGACCCGGCCGGGTACCAGGTCGCATCCAGGGCGTCATCGGCGGCGATCGCGGCGACGGTAGCGGGCAGGACGTACAGGGCGCTGGTGGAGGCCACCCACGCGTGGTCGCTGGCCCGCCAGTCGTCCACCAGGTCCCGGCCCAGGATGACCGGCTGGTGGTCCCTCAGGTCCACCCCTGTCTCCTCCAGCAGCTCACGCCGCAGCGCGTCCGGGACGGGCTCGCCGTCGTCCACCATCCCGCCAGGGATCGCCTCCACCCCGATGTCGTCCCGGGTGATCAGCAGGATCCGCCGGTCCGAGCCGATGCCCGCGATCACGATGGGGTCGACCGCCGCGTTCTCGCCCCAGCGGCCCAGGTTCCGACCCGTGCGGCCGGTCCGGCCCGCCGGGTGCAGCGGCCAGCCGCGGTCGTCGCGCTGGAACTGGACGAGCGCGTGCCGCTGCCGCCGGGCCCAGTCGGTCACGGCGTCCGGGGTGGCCGCCCCCTCGGCCCAGTCGGGCACGTGGTGGGCCAGCGCCGACGGCCGCAGCTCAGGCGGCGTGACGTCCGCTGGCATGTACTGCGGCCAACTCACCGACCAGGAGCGTCGCCCGGCGGGGATGGTCTCGGTGATCTCGCTCTGGCGGTACTTGGGCACTGGGTTCTCCTTCGGGCTCACGCGGCGGCCGGCATGGTGTCGGCGCAGGTCAGGCACGAGTCGAGGTGCGCGGGGAGCACGTAGCCGGCGTCCTGGCCGCAGGTGGGGCAGGTGGGGCAGGTGCGGCGGGCCCGGTTGGCGTTGGCGAGGGCGGCGGCCTTCGCGGGGGTCATCGGGCGGACGGGCTTGGCCCGGTCGAGCCGGTAGAGGTAGGCGACCCGGACGCCGGTCTGGCTGCGGCGGGAGCGCCACATGATCTGCGCGGCGACGTCCTGGCCGCCGGGACGAAGTCCCCGTTCGCGCAGTTGGTGGCGGGTGAAGAGGCCACGCGGCGCCATGCGCCACGGGTAGGTGGGGGTGCCGCCGTGGCGGTCGCCGGTGGGGTCCCAGTGGCGGGGTCGTCCCATGGCGCTACTCGCTGGTGCCGTCGGCGGCGGGCAGGGTGTAGAAGCCGACGACCTCGACCGGGACGCCGTGGCGGGTGCCGTAGGCGGACAGCCATCGGCTGGTGTTGCACTCGCCGTGGTCGGTGGTGGCGGGGTCCAGGTCCAGGGCCTCGCGCCACTGCTCGAACGTGGTGAGGCCGCGGTGCAGCGACAGCTTCACGCCCCACGCACCCCACGGGATGTCGGTAGCGGGCTCGAAGAACTGCTGCAGCTGGACCGTCGGCGCGGGCAGGTCGCTGTGGGCGGTGAGGATGGCCATCAGGGCGCCGGCCGCGTTGACCTGGGCGGCGGCCATCTCAGCGGCGGTGGTGGCGGTGCTGGTGGTCACGACAGTGTCCTTCCGGGGTTGTAGCCGGAGGCGAGCAGTTCGGCGGCCTCGGCACGGCGCCCGGAGGCGGTGGCGAGGGAGACGCCGAGCGTCTCGGCGATGGTCTGGAGGTCGACGGCGTCCGGGTTGCCGGCGCCGTCGGCGAGGATCATCCGGGCGACCTTGCGGGTGGCCCGGGCGGAGGGCGTCAGCTTCGCCTCGTCCTCCATTTCGACCGCGCGCAGCTCGACTTCAGCCGCGCGCTGGCGGGCTTCAGCGGCACGCAGCCGGGCCGCGAGGGTGGCCTCTTCGGTGTCGGCCTGGGACTGCTTGGCGGTGGCCGCGTCGCGGTCGGCTTCGGCCTTGCGCTTCAGCGCTTCAGCGGCGGCCTCCTCGGTTTCAGCGGCGGCCTTGGCCGTTTCAGCCGCGCTCAGGCGGGCGGCCTGAACGGCTTCCTCGTCCTCGGCCCGGGCCCGCTCGACGGTCGCCGCATCGCGGTCCGTTTCAGCGGCGCGACGCCGCGTTTCAGCGGCAGTGTGCTCGGTTTCAGCGGCCGTGCGGTCGGTTTCAGCGGCGCGCAGACGGGCGTCGGCGGCTTCCTGCTCGGCCGCGGCGGCGGCCAGTTCCTCCTCGGCCTGGTCGAGCCGTTCGGCGGCCTCGGCCTCCCGGCCGGCGGCCACGGTTCGGGCGTGGGCGTGGGCCTTGGCGGTGGCGGTCTCGGCGCCGACCTCGTACCCGGCGGCCTCCACCCGGCCTGCGGTGCGGAGCTTGGAGATCTTCAGCTCGGCGGTGCGGGCCTCGGCGCGGGTGGCGGCCTCGGCCTCGAATGCGGCCTTGCGTTCGGCCCGCAGCTGGGCGCGCTCCTCGGCCTCCGCCGGGAGGGCCAGGGCCTCGTCCACGCTCAGTCCGAACGGGGCCATGGTGAGCGGAAGGCGCTGGTCGGCGGGGGCCTTGCGCCAGTCGCCGCCGTTGTCGCGCTCCAGCATCACCCGGTAGACGAGGCGCTCGCGCTCCAGCTCGACCGTCCGGTCGTAGGAGGCGATGCCGTTCAGGCGCATCCGCCGGTACATCCGAAACGCGGGCAGGGGGGCGAGGAGCCAGCGGTGCAGCGGTACCCCGTCGCGCTGGTGTCCGGCTTCGATCCGGGTGATCCGGATGACCAGGCGCCGCCCGGCCTCCACGACCGCCACGAACATGATCGGGATCACTGCGTGCATCGCGGTGCCGGTCGGGTTCGCCATCAGCGGCCCGGCGGAGGCGGCGTTGAAGTAGATCGTGGCGACGGTGAAGGTGTGGGCCAGCAGCCGCAGCCACGGCGCCGGGGCGCCCTTGCGGATCAGGTGCAGATCCATGGCGAGAAGGGCCACGATCCCGGCGTCCACACCGATCGGGAACGCGTAGCTGAAGTTCCCGAAGCCGTGCCTGAAACCGAGCTGCTGCAGCGCGGTGTAGGAGCCGCTGAAGCCGATCCCGGCGAGGACCGCACCGCCGATCGCGGCGAGGATTGCCACGCCCAGCATGAGCTTGTCCGAAGCCTCGGCCCGCGTGCTTGAAGCGGCGGGCCGGGTGGTCGAAGCGGCGGCGGCCGGGGGTGAAACGCCCGTCGGCGCGGCCATGGTGGTCACGCGGCCACCCGCTCGACGCTGGCGGTGCGGCGGATCACGGCCGGGCGCCGCAGCGGGACCGGCGCCACGCTCAGCAGGCGCTCGGCGTAGGCGGCCAGCTCCGGGTCCTCCCGGCGTAGATCCGCCAGGACGTCGTGCGCGGCGTCCATCCGGGCCTCGCGCTCGGTCTCGCTCTCACCGGGCATCCCGGTGAACAGCCGGGTGAACTCCGAGTCCACGCCGAGCGCCAGCTCGGCGAACTCGTCCTCGTTCAGGGCCGTCTGACCTGCAACAATCGACCTCACGGGTCTACCTCTTCTCTCGATGGGGGTGTAGGCCCCAGGGGCTGCCGTGCTCCGGCCAAGGAAGGCGCGGCGGCCCCGACTCATGCGGGCCCAGACCACTCGTCACGTCACGAGCAGCCATGACCCCCGACCCGCCACAGGTGGCACGGATCGGGGACCAAAGACACTCGTTGTTGAGCTGTTGCGTCTTTCGGGAGCGTGCTCCCGCTTTAGGCAGACGCGGATCTTTCGATCACTGCCCTCCGGACTGAAAAGGCGCCGGGAACCATGGCCCCGTAAGGCCGCTTCGCCCTGGGTACGGCGGTAGCCGTCCATTGATAGGCGCGTTCATACAGCTCAGAGCAGGCCAAAGAAGGCCGTCAGTTCGTCCGCCTCGCGATGCGAGACATGTTGAACATGTCTCTTACGATGCCGAGAAACAGACGCTTCGTCAAGTCCTTCGGTTGGTGCGGCCGGAGAGTCCCGGCCGCGCATCAATAGATTCGGCTCTCCGGCCCTGTCGGAACACGGCGCGTCTGGACGGCTACGGTCCGACTTCGCTACGGTCGAAGTCGTCCCGGATCGTCCAAGCGCCGCACCATCGTCCAGGGGAGGGCGAGATGGCCAATGAGAGGCTGCGAGGGGCAATCCTTGCCAGCAATTTGACGATTGAGCAGATCGCAGAGCGGTTGGGAGTGAGCTCGCGAACCGTCGAGCGATGGGTGGAGGCCAAGGACGAGCGCCGGCCGTACCGGCGCTTCCAGTACGCGCTCGCCAACCTGTTGCAGCGAGACCTGTCGGACCTCTGGCCGGATGAGCAGACCAGCAGCGCGGCGGCGGAGGCCGGCCGGGCCGAGCTGGTGAAGTTGTACCCACACCGCGCGGTCGTGCCGAAAGAGCTGTGGACGTCCCTCTACGCGAGGTCCACGCGGCACTTCGACCTGGTGGTGTACGCCGGCTTCTGGCTGTCGGAGGACCCGCTGTTCTTCCGCCTCGTCCGAGAGAAGGCGCAGGCGGGCGTGCCGGTAAGGCTGATGCTGGGTGACCCCGACTGCGATGGAGTGGCCCAACGGGGCGAGGACGAGGGGATCGGCCCAGCGATGGCGGGCAAGATTCGCAACGCGCTCGCCAACTACGCGCCGCTGTTCGGCGTCCCTGGAGTCGAGTTCCGGCTCCACTCGACGACGCTCTACAACTCGCTCTACCGAGCCGATGACGACCTGCTCGTCAACGGACACGTCTACGGTGTCGGCGCCTACCTGGCGCCGGTGATGCACCTCTCCGAGGTGCCCGGAGGCGAGCTGTTCAGCACGTACGCGGCGAGCATCGAGCGGATCTGGGAAAGCTCCCGGATCATCACCTCGCCGAATCTTGAAAGTGAGGCCGCATGAGCCGCATTGACTACTTCCACGACCCGGCCGCCCCGCCGGCGAACTCCGTTGTGCCCTCCGTTACCGCCGTTGTGACGGACACCGAGGGACAGTTGCTGCTGATCCACAAGACAGACAACGACTTGTGGGCCCTCCCCGGTGGTGGGCACGACATCGGGGAGTCCGTGGCGGACACCGTGGTCCGGGAGGTTCGGGAGGAGACGGGGATCGACGTCGAGGTGGCCTCGGTCGTCGGGCTCTACACGGACCCTGGTCACGTCATGGCCTACGACGACGGGGAAGTCCGGCAGCAGTTCTCCATCTGCTTCCGGGCACGCCCCGTCGGTGGCGCTCTGCGGACGAGTTCGGAGTCGAAGGAGGTCCGCTGGGTGAACCCAGCGGACCTCGACGACCTGGACATTCACCCGTCCATGCGGCTGCGGATCACGCACGGCTTGGCGTCGGACCGAGCCGAGCCGTACATCGGCTAGGCCGACGTGCCGATCTGGAGCAGCCGGCCTTCGACGCGTCGCGCCGCCGCATCGATCTCCGGCTCGGCGCGGCGGATGAACCGGCCGACGACGCTGTCCGGTCCGTAGCGGCCCACGATCTCGCCGATCCGGTCGGGCGTCGTCGTCGGTGTGCCGTCCGGAGTGGTGGTCATGTCGCAGTAGATCAGTGCGTCCACCAAGTGGGGTTCCTCCAGCGGGAACTCCGCCTCCAACTCCTGGCGAAGGCCCCGTTCCTCGGCTTCGAGCAGGGCACAGGAGTGGTGAGCGACCAGTCGCACGACGCGCTCGTCGACGTTCTCCGCGCGGAGGAAGCGCGCGCCGTCGAGCGGGTGGAAGCCGGTGTCGACGATCCGCGGCGAGTAGCCGACGTCGTGCAGGACCGCTGCGGATTCCAGCAGCTCAGCATCCGGGCCGAGGATGCCGGCCAGGGTACGCGCCTTGCTGGCTACCCCCTGGGAGTGGTTCCAGCGGCGCGGCAGGTCGGTGGACAGCAGGGACTCGGCAAGGTCGTAGGCCCACATGGGCAGCTGCTCCTAGGTGTGATTGCCGGGCAGGGCGCGGATCGTTCGGCCCTTTCCGTGGCGCACTTCGAGGACGCCGGCGCCCTCCAACTGCGCGAGGGCGCGACGGACGGTACCTCTCGCTGCACCAGTGTGCTCGGTGAGTTCCTTCTCGGAGGGGAATTCGGCCCCGACGTCGAGCTTGCGGGCGAGGGCGGCGAGCTGGTCGAGTACCGGGATTTTGGGCTCGGCACGACCGACAACCCATCCAACGCCAGGCTGCGACCGGATCAGGCCCTCTGCCGCGAGGACGTCGAGAGCGCGCTTCACCGTGGTGCGGGCGACGCCATGCTCCTCCATGAGCTCCGCTTCGGAGGGAAGCGCCGTCACCGTGGAGTCTCCGCTGATCTTGGTCCGCAGCGCATCGGCGATCCGTAGGTAGGTACCGCGCGGGCTCCGCTCGGGCACTGGCCACTCCCTTCTCTAGGTGATACCTAGACAGGATGAACGATCCTTGGGGTCGCGGGACAGTTGCCCCTCAGCGAACATGCCAGGAGACCAGGTTGCAGCCCACCCAGATCATCGACCTATTCGGCGGCCCCGGTGGGCTTGATGTGGCAGCGGAACACCTCGGCATCCGCGCAGTGGGCATCGAATGGGATCGCGACACGTGCGCCACGCGCCGGTCTGCGGGCCTAGAGACGGTGGAGGGCGATGTACGTTCGTTCGGGCCATCAGACTTCCCTGATAGCGATGTCCTTGCAGCGGGACCCCCATGCCAGACCTTCACTGTTCAGGGGGCAGGTGCCGGGCGTAAGGCGCTCAACGACGTGCTCGACTTCGCTGAGCGCCTTGCCGGTAGGGACGACCGTGATGAGATCGAAACGGATATCAGAAAGCTCGTTGACGAGCGGACAATGCTCGTCCTAGAGCCCCTCCGTTGGGCGCTGGACGCCATCGACAAGGTAGATCGGCCGTATCAGGCAATTGTCCTTGAGCAGGTCCCGGCTGTCCTGCCCGTCTGGGAGGCCTACCGGACGGTCCTGCTCGGCGAGGGCTATCAGGTCGCCTGCGGCATCCTCAGGGCCGAAGAGTTCGGTGTTCCCCAGACTCGCAGTCGGGCCGTGCTAGTCGCCCGGTATGGGCAAAGTCCTGTGAATCTCCCACCGCCCACTCACCGGCCCTACAAGAACGGGGTCCCCCGGAATGCCGGCGATCCGGCCCTCCAGCCTTGGAAGACCATGGGTGAAGTGCTTGATCGTCCGTCGCCATTCGAGGTGATCTCCAACTACGGCACTGGCGGCGACCCGAGGAAGCGAGGTCGCCGGAGCTCCGAGGAGCCGTCTGCCACCGTTACCGGAAAGATCGCCAGAAACATGATCTACGGGCCTGGGGGCTATCCCCTCGACCGTTTCACTCTCTCAGAGGCAGGAATCCTGCAGACCTTCCCGGCTAACTATCCGTGGTCCGCACGGGGTCTGGGCCAGCAGGCCGGCAACGCCATTCCGCCTCGACTTGCCATGCATGTCCTCTCCGCGGCGTTCGGTTGGGCACCTCCGAGTGAAAGCGAACTGGAAAGCCTTCACGAGTGGCGGCCTTCGGAACGAACCTCCAGCAAAGCTCACGATGGCGTACCTGCCATGGAGGACGGCACGTGATCGCCAGCGCTGGACCCTGACGCACCAGTCGGCATGGCCGACTGCCGTGCGGCCTCAGCGTGTCGAGGATGTCTCGGCCGATGTCAGCGCGTCGGGCTACGTTGGGCTGCGGCACCGCCGCCCTCGGAGCGCGGCGTGACGCATCACTGGGAGGGCGCATGACAGCATGGCTGATGCTGGCGAAGGCCGGCAGCAAGCGGATCAGCGAGGGGTACGACGACAGCCCGGCTACTCACTACAGCTGGGACAGCTCTGTGCCGAACCACGCCGCCCCGAAGGTGGGCGACGTCATCGCCTTGTGGGACTCCGTCCAGCTGCTCGGCGTCTCCGTGATCGAGGACATCGCCATCGGGCAGCGGGAGAAAGTGGTCCCCTTCTGCCTCAAGTGCAAGAAGGCAGACGTAGCCGAGCGCAAGAAGAAGTTGCCGCGGTTCGTCTGCTGGAACCAGAAGTGCAAGCACGAGGACGACCAGGCCGGTTGGAAGCGCAAGCTGGTCACCACCTACCGCAGCCGCCACGAAGCCGGCTGGGTCCGAGCTAACAGCTCGCTGACGGCACCTGAGTTGCGAGCCCTGTGCGTGAAGGGCTCGTCACAGAACAGCCTGCGCGAACTGCGGTGGGACGACTTCCACACGGCAGTTGAGCAGGCCGGTACGCCAGTACCGCTGGGGATCGTCGACACCACTCTCAAGCTCATCGCCGGTGGCCACAGCGTCGCCACGATCCGAGTGCGCAAGGGCCAGGCTGCCTTCCGTACTCATCTCCTGGGTGTGTTTGGTGAAGTGTGCGCCTTCACGGGACCAGCGCCCAGCCAAGCGATCGAGGCGGCCCACCTGTACAGCTACGCCGCTGACGGAAAGCACCGGAAGGGCGGCGGCCTGCTCTTGCGCCGCGACCTTCATCGCCTCTTCGACCTCGGCATGATCGCGGTGAACCCAACGACCAAGTTGCTCCACCTGGCCGACTCTCTCAAGGGGTTCCCGGACTACGCCAAGCTCGATGGCGCCCCGCTCGCGGTGAGTGTGACGGCCGATCACGTCAAGTGGCTGGCTGCCCACTGGAAGATGCATCGCACCTAGACAGGGTGGACGATCGCGGGGGCAGGTTGCCAGCCTCGGCGGCAGCTTGCCCCAAACCTGCGGTGAGCTGGGCTGATCTCCCCTGAGTGCGACATCAGCGTCTGACATCAACGACAGCGGACACCGGCAACCCCACCGGGATTCGGGTGGATCGCGGCCGGGCTGCGATCACGGACGCGTGCAGCTACGGACGCCACCCGATCGAACTTACAAAGCAGATGTCGGCGGTTCGAAACCGTCCGCGCCCACCAGCACAAAAGGCCCGCAGCGATCATGCTGCGGGCCTTTTGACTGCACTGATTGACGGCAACCGCTGATGTCAGCCGGTCTTGCGGCGCCTCTTGAGGAGGCGGTCCATGTGCCCGAGGGCCTCGCGCCGCGTCTCCTCCGAGACGTGGGTGTACACGTTCATGGTCACGGCGATCTGGGAGTGCCCCAGGATCTCCATCACCACCCGCGGCGCGACGCCGGCCGCGAACAGGATCGTCGCGCAGCCGTGCCGCGTGTCGTGGAGGCGGATGCGCGGCAGACCGGCGTCAGCACCGATCCGCTCGAAGGACCGGCTGAGGTTTCGGGGCTCGATCGGCCGGCCGGTCCGCGTGGTGAACACGTACCCGGTGTCCTCCCACTCCCGCCCAGCCTCCTCCCGCTGCTTCGTCTGCTGGAACCGCCGCCACCGCAGCGGAGCGATGCACATCGCCGGCAGCGGGATCGCCCGCGTCCGGCGGTTCTTCGTGCTGTCGGCGTACAGCTCCTTCTGCACCCGCTGAAGCTGGGTTCGAACGGTCAGCTTGCGGCCGTCCAGGTCGATGTCGCTCCAGCGCAGGCCCAGGATCTCGCCGCGCCGGAGCCGGGACTATCACGATCTAGGTGTACGGCACCCGGTTGGCCTAGCTGTTGATCTTCCTGGTGGGCGTAGGCCGGATGGTCTACGCCCGTCCGGCTG